>NZ_WTFT01000014.1:224965-241835 GCF_009861505.1 Pseudomonas izuensis
CGCCGCAATTCCGCCAGATCGCGATAGCCACTGCCCGGATGTACCTGCGGCAATCGCGGTCCCTCCCCGAACAACTTCTCGCGCAAAGTCCCCGGAGCATATTCGGTCTTGTACACCCCACGCTTCTGCAACTCCGGAACCAGCAGTTCCACAGCATCGATAAAGGTTTCGTGGGTCAGTGCGTAAGCCAGGTTGAAGCCGTCCACATCGGTGTCCTCGACCCACTCCTGCAGCAGGTCGGCGACGGTTTCCGGGCTGCCGACAAACAGCGGGCCAAAGCCGCCGATGCCCACCCAGTCCGCCAGTTCGTTGGGCGTCCAGACCTTGTTCGGATCCGCCGTGGAAAACGCCTCGACCGCCGACTGAATGGCATTGGTGTGCACATGCTTGAGCGGTTCATCCGGTTTGAACTGGCTGAAATCGATCCCGGTCCATCCCGAAATCAACGCCATGGCGCCTTCATAGCTGACCCAGGTTTTGTATTCCTCGAACTTGGCCCTGGCCTTGGCGTCGGTCTCGCCGAGGATCACCGTTTGCAGGTTGAAGATCAGGACCTTCGACGGATCGCGCCCGGCTTCGGCGGCGCGACGGCGGATGTCAGCGACGGTTTTCTTCAGCAGCACCTTCGATGGCGCAGCGACGAACACGCACTCGGCATGTTTGGCGGCGAACTGCTTGCCGCGACTCGATGCACCGGCCTGATAGAGCACCGGTGTGCGTTGCGGCGACGGCTCGCACAGGTGAATGCCCGGCACCTGGAAATGCTTGCCGACGTGCCGGATCTCGTGGATTTTGGTCGGGTCGCTGAACACCCGGCGCTCACGGTCGCGCAGGATCGCGCCCTCTTCCCAACTGCCTTCCCACAGCTTGTAGCAAACCTCCAGGTATTCCTCGGCGAAGTCGTAGCGGGCATCGTGTTCGGTCTGGGCTTTCTGTCCGAGGTTCTTCGCGCCGCTCTCCAGATACGACGTGACGATGTTCCAGCCGGCGCGGCCCTTGGTCAGGTGATCGAGGGTCGACAGGCGCCGGGCGAACGGGTACGGATGCTCGAACGACAGCGACGCAGTCAGGCCAAAACCCAGGTGCTCGGTAACCAGTGCCATCGGCGGGATCAATTGCAGGGGATCATTGACCGGCACCTGCGCCGCCTGGCGAATCGCCGCATCACCATTGCCGTTGTAGACGTCGTAAATGCCCAGCACATCGGCGATGAACAAACCGTCGAACTTGCCACGCTCGAGGATCTTCGCCAGATCGGTCCAGTATTCGAGGTCCTTGTATTGCCACGAGCGATCCCGCGGGTGCGCCCACAGCCCCGGTGACTGGTGGCCGACGCAGTTCATGTCAAAAGCGTTGAGACGAATTTCACGGGCCATCAAACGGCACTCCGTAGCGGGGGGAAAGGAATTCCCTGAGCTTTTGCAGGAGTCGTGCCTGAAATTAAATTCGTTATTTTTCAATATGTTAACGAATAATCAGAGAAACACTTACAGCTTCAGAAACACAAAATGTTTATCCCGTGTTGATGGGCCAACAGTTCAGATCACTACGTTGCGCACAAACCGCACCGCCACCGGCCCATCGTTGCGATAGGAATGGGGCTGGTTGCTGGCGAACATGAAGAACTCGCCGGCGCTGATACGGTGCGGCACGTCACCCACCATGACGGTCAGGCAACCTTCGAAGACGTAAAACTGTTCGCTCCAGCCATCGGCATCCGGCTCCGACGGGTAATGCTCGCCCGGTTCGAGGCGCCATTCCCACAGTTCGACTTCACGGCTGGCGTTGGCCTTGGCCAGCAACACGGCTTTGCTGCCGGGGATCGTCCCGGCCCAGGCCAGTTCGTTAATGCGGCTATGGTCACGCACGTCAGGGGCCTGGATCAGGTCGCTGAACGCCACGTCCAAAGCCTCAGCCACGCGATCGAGGGTGGTCAGGCTGACGTTCTTTTCGCCGGCCTCGATGGCCACCAGCATGCGCCGGCTGACACCCGATTTTTCCGCCAGGGCGGTCTGGCTCATGTCCGCGGCATGGCGCAAGCGGCGAACGTTCTGGCTGACGTGCTGCAGGACTGAAGCCCGTTGGGTGGAATCTTTGTGCACTATATTGCTCACTTAGTGGTGTTGCGCAGTATACTGCCCAACTTCCGGCGCATTGTGCGTCCCCCTCAAATAGTGTGCAAGATCATGACGTCGGTGAACTCCTCCCAGGCTACCTCCCGTTTCCTGCGGCTCAGCAAGGCTGAGTGCGTGCTGGTGCTGATTACCATGGTCTGGGGCGGGACCTTTTTGCTGGTACAGCATGCGATGACCGTCAGCGGACCGATGTTCTTCGTCGGCCTGCGCTTTGCCGCCGCCGCGTGTCTTGTCGCCCTGTTCTCCTGGCGCAGCCTGCGGGAACTGACCCTGTTCGAGCTCAAGGCCGGGGCCTTTATCGGCGTGGCGATCATGCTGGGCTACGGTTTGCAGACGGTGGGCCTGCAAAGCATTCCCAGCAGCCAGTCGGCGTTCATCACCGCGTTGTACGTACCCTTCGTGCCGTTGCTGCAATGGCTGGTGCTGGGGCGTCGCCCGGGATTGATGCCGAGCATCGGGATCATGCTGGCGTTTACCGGGTTGATGCTGTTGTCGGGGCCCTCCGGCGCGGCGTTGAATTTCAGCCCCGGTGAAATCGCCACCCTGATCAGTGCCATCGCCATTGCCGCGGAGATCATCCTGATCAGCAACTTCGCCGGGCAAGTCGATGTGAAGCGGGTGACCGTGGTGCAACTGGCGGTCACTTCGCTGCTATCGTTCCTGATGGTGGTGCCGACCCAGGAACGCATTCCGGATTTTTCCTGGCTGTTGCTGTGCAGCGCCCTGGGGCTGGGCGCGGCGAGTGCGGCGATTCAGGTGGCCATGAACTGGGCGCAGAAAAGTGTTTCACCAACCCGCGCCACCTTGATTTATGCCGGTGAGCCAGTGTGGGCCGGGATTGTCGGGCGGATCGCCGGGGAGCGCTTGCCGGCGATTGCATTGCTGGGGGCCGGGTTGATTGTGGCGGCGGTGATTGTCAGTGAGTTGAAGACCAAGGGTAAAACTGCTGCGGCTGAAGAGGCGTTGGAGCGGGAAACCGAGGGTTAAGTCGGAGCATTTCTGGTGTCAGGTCGGACGCCATCGCGGGCAAGCCTTGCTCCCACAGGTTTTGTGTCGTTCACAAGAAATGCAATCAACACAAACCTGTGGGAGCAAGGCTTGCCCGCGATGGGGCCGGACCTGCTGAACACAATCCCTTGAAACAATGTTAAACAGGCTTTTTCCGTCTACCTTGTAGGATTCTGCGACAGCTTGGCGTTTGGTGATCCGGGAGCTGGCACGTATGATGCTTCACAAACTTCCGCAGATTAGAAGCCTATGTCCTTGATAGTTCTACTGCTTCTGCCTTTCATAGGCAGCTGTCTGGCAGCGGTGCTGCCACACAACGCGCGTAACACCGAATCGCTGCTGGCTGGCCTGGTTGCCCTGATCGGCACCGTCCAGGTCGCCCTCCTGTACCCGCAAATCGCCCATGGCGGCGTCATTCGTGAAGAATTCTTCTGGCTGCCGAGCCTGGGCCTGAACTTCGTCCTGCGCATGGACGGTTTCGCCTGGCTGTTCTCGATGCTGGTGCTGGGCATCGGCACCCTGGTTTCGCTATACGCCCGTTACTACATGTCGCCGGACGATCCGGTGCCACGCTTCTTCGCGTTTTTCCTGGCGTTCATGGGCGCCATGCTCGGGCTGGTGATCTCCGGCAACCTGATCCAGATCGTGTTTTTCTGGGAGCTGACCAGCCTCTTCTCGTTCCTGCTGATCGGCTACTGGCACCACCGCGCCGATGCGCGGCGCGGCGCGTACATGGCGCTGATGGTCACGGGGGCCGGTGGTTTGTGCCTGCTGGCGGGGGTTATGTTGCTTGGCCATGTGGTCGGCAGCTATGACCTGGACAAGGTCCTGGCCGCCGGCGATCTGATTCGTGCACATGCCCTCTACCCCATCCTGTTGCCCCTGATCCTGATTGGCGCCCTGAGCAAAAGCGCGCAATTCCCCTTCCACTTCTGGCTGCCCCACGCCATGGCGGCACCGACACCTGTCTCGGCCTATTTGCACTCGGCGACCATGGTCAAGGCCGGGGTATTCCTGCTGGCGCGCCTGTGGCCGTCGCTGTCCGGCAGCGAAGAATGGTTCTACATCGTCAGCGGCGCCGGGGCTTGCACCCTGTTGCTCGGTGCGTACTGCGCGATGTTCCAGAACGACCTCAAAGGCCTGCTGGCCTACTCGACCATCAGTCACCTGGGCCTGATCACCCTGCTGCTGGGCCTGAACAGCCCGCTGGCGGCCGTGGCGGCGGTGTTCCACATCCTCAACCACGCCACGTTCAAGGCCTCGCTGTTCATGGCCGCCGGGATCATCGACCACGAAAGCGGCACCCGGGACATCCGCCGGCTCAATGGCCTGTTCAAGCTGATTCCGTTTACCGCCACCCTGGCCATGGTCGCCAGCGCCTCCATGGCCGGCGTGCCATTGTTAAACGGCTTCCTGTCGAAAGAGATGTTCTTCGCCGAAACCGTGTTCATCAACGCCACGGCCTGGATCGAAACGACCCTGCCAATCGTCGCGACCATCGCCGGGACGTTCAGTGTCGCCTACTCCCTGCGCTTTACCGTGGACGTGTTCTTCGGCCCCACCGCCACCGACCTGCCCCACACGCCGCACGAACCACCGCGCTGGATGCGTGCACCGGTCGAGTTGCTGGTGTTCACCTGCCTGGTGGTCGGGATCTTCCCGGCGCAAGTGGTCGGCCCGTTGCTTGCCGCGGCCGCGCTGCCGGTGGTGGGTGGCACGCTGCCGGAGTACAGCCTGGCGATCTGGCACGGCATGAATGCGCCGATGATTATGAGCCTGATCGCCATGTCCGGCGGCATCGTGCTGTACCTGTTGCTGCGCAAGCAGCTCAAGCGCGGGCGCTTCCACTACCCGCCGCTGATTGGCCGGTTCAACGGCAAGCGCCTGTTCGAACGCGTCCTGGTGATCAAGATGCGCCTGGCCCGTCGCCTGGAACGGCGGATCAGCACCCGGCGCCTGCAAACCCAACTGTTTTTGATGGTGCTCGCCGCCGTGCTGGCCGGGCTGATCCCGATGCTGCACAGCAGCCTGCACTGGGGCGACCGGCCGAAGATTGCGGGGTCGATCGTGTTCGTCATCCTGTGGCTGCTGGCGATTGCCTGTGCGCTGGGCGCCGCGTATCAAGCCAAGTATCACCGACTCGCCGCCCTGACCATGGTCAGCGTCTGCGGCCTGATGACCTGCGTGACCTTCGTCTGGTTCTCGGCGCCGGACCTGGCCTTGACGCAACTGGTGGTCGAAGTGGTGACCACGGTGCTGATCCTGCTGGGCCTGCGCTGGCTGCCACGGCGGATCGAAGAGGTTTCGCCGTTGCCGAGCAGCCTGCGCAGGGCGCGCATCCGGCGGATCCGCGACTTGCTGCTGTCGACCGTGGTCGGCGGCGGTATGGCATTGCTGGCCTACGCGATGCTGACCCGGCAGACGCCGAACGATATTTCCTCGTTCTACTTGAGCCGCGCCCTGCCCGAGGGCGGCGGCAGCAACGTGGTCAACGTGATGCTGGTGGACTTCCGTGGTTTCGACACCCTCGGCGAAATCACCGTACTGGTGGCGGTGGCGTTGACCGTGTTCGCCCTGTTGCGTCGTTTCCGCCCGCCGAAAGAAAGCCTGCAATTGCCCGCCCAGCAGCGCTTGCTCGCGCCCGACGTGGTCACCGACCTGGTCAACCCGCGTCATGCCAGCGACACCGCGCTCGGCTTCATGATGGTCCCGGCAGTGCTGGTGCGCCTGCTGTTGCCGATTGCCTTCGTGGTGTCGTTCTACCTGTTCATGCGCGGGCACAACCTGCCGGGCGGCGGTTTTGTCGCGGGGCTGGTGATGTCGGTGGCGTTCATCCTGCAATACATGGTGGCAGGCACCCAGTGGGTCGAGGCGCAGATGAGCCTGCGGCCATTGCGCTGGATGAGCACCGGCCTGTTGTTCGCCACGGTCACCGGTCTCGGTGCGATGGCGGTCGGCTATCCGTTCCTGACCACCCACACCTGGCATCTCGACCTGCCGTTGCTGGGCGACATTCACCTGGCCAGCGCATTGTTCTTCGACATTGGCGTGTACGCGGTGGTGGTCGGTTCGACACTGCTGATCCTCACCGCCCTCGCCCACCAATCGGTGCGGGGTCACAAGACCGCCGCCCAACCCAAACCCGCCGCCATCAAGGAGGCCGTCTGATGGAAGAAGTCATCGCAATCGCCATCGGCGTCCTGGCCGCGTCCGGCGTCTGGCTGATCCTGCGGCCACGGACGTTCCAGGTGGTCATGGGCCTGTGCCTGCTGTCCTATGGCGTCAACCTGTTCATCTTCAGCATGGGCAGCCTGTTCATCGGCAAGGAGCCGATCATCAAGGACGGCGTGCCGCAGGATCTGCTGCATTACACCGACCCGCTGCCCCAGGCGCTGGTCTTGACCGCGATCGTCATCAGCTTCGCCATGACCGCGTTGTTCCTGGTGGTCTTGCTGGCCTCCCGGGGCCTGACCGGCACCGACCATGTGGACGGCCGGGAGCCCAAAGAATGAACCCGATGACGCACCTGATCGCGGCACCGATCCTGCTGCCGTTGCTGACCGCCGCCATCATGCTGATGCTCGGCGAAAAGCACCGGCCGCTCAAAGCAAAAATCAACCTGTTCTCCAGCCTGCTGGGGCTGGGCATCTCCCTTTTGCTGCTGCAATGGACGCAGACCACCGGCGTGCCCGGCTCCATCGGCGTGTACCTGCCGGGCAACTGGCAAGTGCCGTTCGGCCTGGTGCTGGTGGTCGATCGCCTGTCGGCGCTGATGCTGGTGCTGACCGGAATCATCGGCGTCAGCGCCCTGTTGTTCGCCATGGCGCGCTGGGACAGCGCCGGTTCGAGCTTCCATGCGCTGTTCCAGATCCAGTTGATGGGCCTGTACGGCGCGTTCCTCACCGCCGACCTGTTCAATCTGTTCGTGTTCTTCGAAGTGCTGCTAGCCGCGTCCTATGGCTTGATGCTGCACGGTTCGGGCCGCGCGCGGGTGTCGTCGGGGCTGCATTACATCTCGATCAACCTGCTGGCCTCGACCTTGTTCCTGATCGGTGCGGCGCTGATCTACGGCGTCACCGGCACCTTGAACATGGCTGACCTGGCGCTGAAAATCCCGTTGGTGCCGCAGGCCGACTGCGGGCTGCTGCACGCCGGCGCGGGGATTCTCGCGGTAGCGTTCCTGGCCAAGGCCGGGATGTGGCCGCTGAACTTCTGGCTGGTGCCGGCGTATTCGTCGGCGAGCGCACCGGTGGCGGCGATGTTCGCGATCATGACCAAGGTCGGTGTCTATACCTTCCTGCGCCTGTGGACCCTGCTGTTCTCCGGTCAGGCTGGGGCATCGGCGTATTTCGGCGGCGACTGGCTGATCTACGGCGGCCTGTTGACCATCGCCTGCGCGGCGGTGGCGATCCTCGCCGCGCAACGCCTGGAGCGCATGGCCAGTTTGAGCATTCTGGTGTCGGCGGGGATTCTCTTGTCGGCCATCGGTTTCGCCCAACCCAACCTGATCGGTGCGGCGCTGTTTTATCTGGTCAGCTCGACCCTGGCCTTGAGTGCGCTGTTCCTGCTGGCCGAGTTGATCGAGCGTTCGCGCTCTGCCAGTGAGATCCCGCTGGAAGATGAAAACGAAATGCTGCCACGACCACTGGAGTCGTCGGCGCCGGTCAAGGGCATCAACCTCGACGACGATCAGAAAGCCGTGGTCGGCCAGGTGATTCCCTGGACCATGGCGTTTCTCGGCCTGAGCTTCATTGCCTGCACATTGCTGATCGTTGGCATGCCGCCGCTTTCCGGTTTCATCGGTAAACTCGGCCTGCTCAGTGCCCTCCTCAATCCGCTGGGCCTGGGCCATGAAGCACCGATCTCGAACGGAGCGTGGGGTTTGCTCGCCTTGCTGATCCTCTCCGGCCTGGCATCGCTTGTGGCTTTTTCGCGCCTGGGCATCAAGCGTTTCTGGACGCCGGCAGAACGACCATCGCCGGTGCTGCGACGCCTGGAATGCGTGCCGATCTTCGCCCTGCTGGCCTTGAGCATCGCGCTGACCTTCAAGGCCGAACCGTTGCTGCGCTACACCCAGGCCGCCGCCGATGCCTTGAACAATCCGCAGCAGTACGTGATGGCTGTGCTCGGCACCCGTGCCGTGCCAAGTCCTGAAGCCAAGGCTGCGATGCTGGAGGTGCAACCATGAAGCGCCTGTTTCCCGCGCCGTGGCTGTCGCTGGCCCTGTGGATGCTGTGGCTGCTGCTGAACCTGTCGATGAGCCCCGGCAACCTGCTGTTGGGGGCCGCACTGGGTTTCTGTGCGCCGTTGATGATGCGCAAGTTGCGTCCGCTGCCGATCCGCATTCGCCGGCCGGGTGTGATCCTGCGCCTGTTCCTGGTGGTCGGTCGTGATGTGCTGGTGTCCAACGTCGCCGTGGCCTGGGGCGTGCTCAACGCCGGCCGCCGCCCGCCGCGCTCGCGGTTCATCAAGGTGCCGCTGGACCTGCGCGATGCCAATGGCCTGGCGACGCTGTCGATGATCTGCACGGTAGTGCCCGGCACGGTCTGGTCCGAGTTGGCGCTGGACCGCAGCATTCTGTTGCTGCACGTCTTCGATCTGGAGGACGAAGCGCCGTTCATTGAGCACTTCAAGGCGACATACGAGCGCCCGTTGATGGAGATATTCGAATGAGCGCCTTGCTCTCGAACGCGATCCTGCTGAGCCTGTTCCTGTTTTCCGTGGCGATGGTCCTGACCCTGATCCGTCTGTTCAAGGGCCCGTCGGCCCAGGACCGGGTACTGGCGCTGGACTACCTGTACATCATCGCCATGCTGATGATGCTGGCGCTGGGCATTCGCTATGCCAGTGACACCTACTTCGAGGCGGCGCTGCTGATCGCCCTGTTCGGTTTCGTCGGCTCGTTTGCCCTGGCGAAATTCCTCCTGCGCGGCGAGGTGATCGAATGAATGCCGAATTGTCCTTGTGGGTGGAAATCCCGGTGGCGATCCTGCTGGTGCTCGGCAGCCTGTTTGCGCTGATCGGCGCCATCGGCCTGGTGCGGATGAAAGAGTATTTCCAGCGCATGCACCCACCAGCCCTGGCTTCGACCTTGGGTGCCTGGTGTGTGGCGCTGGCGTCGATCATCTACTTTTCCGCACTCAAGTCCGCGCCGGTGTTGCACGCGTGGCTGATTCCGATTTTGCTGGCGATCACCGTGCCGGTGACGACGTTGCTGCTGGCGCGGGCGGCGCTGTTTCGCAAGCGCATGGCCGGAGATGATGTGCCGGCGGAGGTCAGCAGTCGCCGTACCGAACCGGGCATTTGAATTCGGAATTTGTATTGATCGGGCCGCCCCCATCGCGGGCAAGCCTTGCTCCCACAGTTTTACGTCGTTCTTGCCTGACGGTACGGCGCGATCCTGTGGGAGCAAGGCTTGCCCGCGATGCTTTTTGCAGCACCTCAAACCCACGCCACCGCCAATAACCCGGCCCCCAACACCACACATAACGGCGAGTACACCCAGGTATCCCACCGGGCAAACCGTGAATCCTTGACCTCCTTGAAAAACCCCACCAGCTCCGAATCCCCGATCGCCCGGGCGAAGAGCAATATCGCAATCGCGCTGATCACCCATTGCAGCGCTTTGTGTTCCACCTGCGGCAGGCACCAGCCAACCCGCAAACATACCAACAGGGCAATAACAGACAAGGCCGCGGCCACCAGCAGCGTGACCCAGCCTCGCGGCTCGAAGGCTGGCTGCAATCGCACACCGCCCTCCACCGGTATTTGCGGCACGGCCGCCACCGCCGCCCATTCACCACCCAACGCCCAATAAACGTGCACCAAACTGATCGCTGCAAATATCGTCACCAGCCATTGAGCCAACGCAAAGGTCATGGTTGAAGATCCTTGAAAGAGATTGGGTCAGAATCATCCTAGTCGGCATTTTTTGACGTGCACGACCGGTCGGCGGAGGAGTAAAGTGCCGCCCCATGAAATTCTCCCGCACCGATCGCTCACTGCTGGCCTGGACGCTCTACTGCTGCGTTCTGCTCAATGTGTTCGCCTGCAGCATCGGTCACGGGCAAATGGTCGGAATGCAGCTCAATGGCATCGGCGGCCAGTTTTGTGCGGTCGACCCGGGCACCCAGGCACCGGTCTCGACCAACCCTTCCCAGGAACAATTGCCGACGCTGTCCAAGGCGTTCGGCTGCCCGCTGTGCTCCACCGGTGGTATGGGGCCCGCGCTCAACTCCAGCCTGACCCTGGCGATCCTTCCCGAACAACACAGCCCACCACTGGCGCCGATCGCCAGTGCCGACCTCCCTGCCCGTTTCACCTGGCCCTCAGCCAATCCGCGCGCGCCACCGCTCGCCTGAATCTCTTTGCCTCTACCGATCAGCCCACTTCGCCAACGCGAGGCGTTTGCGTGTGCGCTGTTTGCTTGCCAAGAATTCAGGATTCATCGATGACACGTTTTTCTGTAGTGACCCGCCCTTTGCTGGTAAGCCTGTTCGGCTGCCTGTCCGTGACCGCTTGGGCACAATCCACGGTCGATCTCGCACCGATCACCATTGATGGCGAACAAGACGCCGAACCCGGCCTGAACCTGGACCAGTCCAGCGGCATGGCCTCGCGCCTGGGCTTGAGTGTGCGGGATACCCCGGCTTCGGTGGCCATCGCCAACCGCAACGACATTGAGCGCCACGGCGCACAGAACTTCCAGGACGCCGCCAACACCCTGCCCGGCGTCAACGCCAGTGCACCGCCGGGGTTCGGTGGCTTCGTCTCGTATCGGGGCTTCACCAGCAGCCAGATCACCCAGATGTTCAACGGCGTAAACGTGTCCGGCGGACTGGCGCGGCCAGTGGACTCATGGATTTATGATCGGGTGGAACTGGTCGGCGGCCCGTCATCGCTGATCAATGGCGCCGGCTCCGTGGGGGGTTCGCTGAATTACGTGACCAAACTGGCGACCCGTGAAGAGCAGGCGCTGGAAGGCCGGGTCAGCTACGGCACCTACGACACCACCGAAACCGCCTTCGGTCTCAATCACGCTTTGAGCGAAGCCAGCTCAGACGTGCAGCACTATGCGCGCCTCGACGTCAGCCACAACACCGGCAACGGCTATATCGACCGCCAGGAACGCGATGCCTGGAGCGTGGCGTTCTCGCTGCTCAGCGACCTGACGCCGGACCTGTCCCACACCCTGGCCCTGGAATACCAGGACGAGCACGAAGACAGTCCCTACTGGGGCACCCCGGTACTCAATCCCAAGGCTGGGGAACTGAAAATCGACAAACACAATCGCTTCAACAACTACAACGTCGAGGACGGCCGTTACGAACAACGGACGATCTGGGTGCGCTCGATCATCGACTACCGGATCAACGACAGCACCACCCTGCGCAACATGCTTTACCACCTCGACAGCCAGCGCGATTACCGCAACCTCGAAACCTACCAGTACAACGCGGACAACACGGCAGTGAACCGCTCCACGGCGTATCAGGTGCGGCATCAGGGCGAGCAGAACGGCAACCAGTTCGAACTGCGCCACGACAACACCCTGCTGGGGCTGACGACCACCTGGTCCGGCGGTTTCGAGTACAAGGTGAACCAGACCACCAACTCGCCCTTGAACGTCAAAGGCGCCAGCAGCGTGGATCCGAATAACTATGAACCGGGGCACTTCTACGATATTCCGGGTACGCGACAGGGTTTCGTCAGCGACAAGACCAACGAGGTCACCACCAAGGCCCTGTTCGTCGAGAATCGCCTGGCACTCACCGAAAAACTGTCGTTGCTCACCGGCCTGCGCTATGACGACATCGACCTGGACGTGACCAACCATCGCGTCGTGACCACCAGCAATCCCCGACACCTCAAGCGCAGCTGGGAGCCGGTGACCGGGCGGGTCGGTCTGACTTATCAGATCCTGCCTTCGGCGAACGTCTACGCGCAATACAGCACGGCTGCCGAGCAACCCAATGGCACGCAAGACTTCGACGTGTCCACCGGCAAGCAGTGGGAGGTCGGCAGCAAGTTCGATTATCTGGACGGTCGCGGCGCGGTGACGGTGGCGGCCTATACGATCGAGCGCAAGGACTTTGCGGTGACCGATCCGTTGGACCCGACCCTGAGCATTCCAGTAGGCCAGCAAACGTCCAAAGGCATCGAAGTGGCCAGTTCGCTGCGGATCACCGACAAGCTGTTGGCCGAAGGCAACTTCGCCTGGGTCGATGCCCGGTACGACGAATTCACCGAAAAGAACGCCGCTGGCCAAGTGGTTTCACGCCAGGGCAACACACCGACCAACGTGCCGGATCGCGTCGGCAATCTGTGGCTGACCTATGATTTCGCGCCGCAATGGCAGGGAGGTGTAGATGCACGTTACGTGGCGTCGGTGTTTGCCGACAGCGCCAACACCATGACCGTTCCGTCGTACACGCTGTACGGCTCGTTTCTCAGTTACAAGGTTGATCGGCTTACCACCATCACGGGGCGAGTCCGGAACCTGACCAACGAGGTGTATGCCGAGTTCGCCCATGTGTCGCCGGCTTATTATTTGGGTACGCCGCGAACTTTTGAGCTGGCGGTGCAGACTCGGTTCTAAAAGCTTCGCGAGCAGGCTCGCTCCCACAGGGGATTTGTGAACGCCACAGATCCAATGTGGGAGCATCAGCCTCACCGCATCATTTCAACTCGGCAGACACCTTGTCCGCCACATCCTTGGGCACCCAGGCCTTCCACACATCCGGATGCTTCTTCATGAAATCCTCTGCCGCCTGACGCGGCGCGGTGTGTTTTTCGCTCATCTCGGCCAACGCCTTGTTCAACGGGTCGATGGGAAAATCAACCTTGGTGAAGAACTCGGCAATCTGCGGGTACTGCTTCTGGAATGGCGACGACACGCCAATGGACAGCTTCGAAGGCAGCGACCGGGTAGGTTTCGGGTTCGGGTTGTCGGCGTCGGTCAGGGTTTTCCAGGCTTCGGCATCAAACGGCGGCTCTTCCAGCTGAATCAGTTTGAAGCGACCGAGCAATGGCGTCGGTGACCAATAATAGAACAGCACCGGTTTGCCCCGGCGGATCGACGAACTGATCTCGGCGTCCAGTGCCGCCCCCGAACCGCTGCGGAAATTCACGTAGCTGTCGTCCAGCCCATAAGCCTTGAGCTTCTGCTTGTTGACCACTTCCGAGGTCCAGCCGATGGGACTGTTGAGGAAGCGCCCCTTGTTCGGTGCCTCCGGATCCTTGAACACGTCCTTGTATTTGGGCAGATCGCTGACACTGCGCAGGTCCGGCGCCATGGGCTTGATTCCCTTGGCCGAGTCGCCCTTGATCACGTACTCCGGCACCCACCAGCCTTCGGTGGCGCCCTTGACCGTGTCGCCGAGACTGGCGACCTTGCCTTCGGCCTCGGCCTTGACCCACACCGGACTGCGCCCGGCCCACTCTTCGCCAATGACCTGAATGTCATTGTTGGCCAGAGCGGTTTCCAGGGTGATGGTGGTGCCCGGCAGCGTGTCGGTCGGCAGGCCATAGCCCTTTTCGACAATGATCCGCAGGATATCGGTGATCAGGCTGCCGCTTTCCCAGTTCAGGTCGGCGAAATGGATCGGCGCCTGGGCGGCCAGCACCGGAACGGGTGACGCCAACAATCCGCAAGTGGCCAGGACAGCGGCCAACAACCCTCGAAAACCTTTCATGCTTTTGCACCTCGTGCTGTTCACAGCAATCGCAGGATGGCCTGGCAGAAGACCGCAAAGCCTCTGAACATTCAGTCATCTGACTGTAGTAGAGGTTCCTGCTTTCGAGGGGATCGGACTAATTTTCGGAAACGTCCTGCAAATGCATCAGCTCTCGCCTGACCATGCTGGCGTATTCCGCCGGGCGCAGCGCGTAGAGCTGTGACGCCACCCAGTTCAACCAGGCTCCGCGCAGAACCGTTTTCTGCTCGAACAAACGCCGTGCTTCGACCTGGGCGCTGGCCTGGTTCTGTTGGTGGAAATCGGCGCGGGTGAGGCTCATTACTCGCTCGCCTTGAACGTCACCAGTTCGCCCTTGCGCCACTTGGCGGCCTTGGCGGTGACGGCTTTGAGCGTCTTGGTCAGGCCTTCCTGCAACTGCTGGTGGGCCGCAAACACCGTCACCGCGCTGTGGCCTTCCTTGAACACGATGGCCTCGCCGTCGGCGGTGGTCACAAAGGCGTAGTCACCCAGGCCGTAGACCGTCAGTTTGATTTCGCGGAATTTGATTTCCAGCTTGCCGCCTTCGCGACTGGGCAGGACCGAGGCGCTGAAATGGTCACCGACCTTGAGTTTGAGCCCCGGCTTGTCATCCACCACCAGCGCCGATTCGGTGTCGATCTCGGCGACGTAGATGCCTTCGGCGTTCTGTTCGGTGATGTAAACGAAACGTGACTGAAACTGTTTAACCAGCTTTGCGCGCAAATCACCCAGCACGAACAAAGCATGCATATCGAGATTACTTACTGCCAAGGAACCATCCCCACATCTGAAAATGATGCTGCACGCATAAAAAAACGTACAGCCGAAAAAAGCGGCAATGCCGACGGTGTAACCAGATAAACCCGGGTCGAGATCCTGATGGGCAGATCGCTCATCTATCCCGAGGCTTGAGCAGACTACTGGACGCCGCTCGCCTCGTCCTGACTGGCATTCGTCAAAGGTTGAAGGAAAACGCCCTTTGTACGGCTAGAGAAATACGGACTATCGACTTCAGGGAAAAAACTCTTAAAAAAAAGCACTTTTCTGACATATCGCCAGCCGAAAATTGCTTTAGATAAACATCGATCACCCACCAGTGAGGGTGATTCTAGAGCAGCCATGCTCACCGAGACTACCCATACCGACGTGCATACGTCGGTAAAACAACGAAAAGGACTTCCCATGTGCACGCTGACACACTTCGCCCATACCCTGACACCTCCATCAATTCCACGTCCGGAGGTGTTGCAACACGCCGAGCTTCAGTTCCACGTCCCCATTCTTCCGAGGTTTCAGGTGATCCTGGCCGGCAATGCGTTCTTCCATATCAAGGAAACGTCCACGGGGCATGTAAGAGGTTTCCGCACCGATCATAACGAAGCCTGCGCCCTCGCCCGTTCGCTCGAGTCACGCATTTGACACAAGGTGCCTCTTCATTCTTAGAGACGTTTCGTCATGCCGGCGACTTAACTCAGCCGCCGGCCCGCAACTGCTGCCATACTGCCCGACCAATCAATTGCGTCCCGCCACGGTGGGGCGTCGTTGAACACAACAATATATTTTCAGGGGAAGGCAGCAACGTGACGGAATTTGATATCGGCGAATTTTTTATCCGGGGCGAAGCCAGAGAGGTCGATGGCGAGTTCCAGGCCGTGATTGTCATGCGCGCCAAGCCACCGCTGAAAACCGTAACTTACCACCAGGTCGAGAAAGACCGCTGGTTCAAGTCCACGGAGACCGCCGCCCTCGCCGCCCTGGAGTCTGCGAAGGAACTCAAGGCGGCCGTCGATGCCGGCGCCTTGAAGGCCTGAGGGTCGGGTTTGCGGTCTATGCTCACTTCTGCGTTTGAATATTGATTTCGAACTCCTGAAGCACGGCCCCCTCAGAAGTACGGGAGCCGTCATTCAGGCTTCAAACTCGATTCACCCCTGCCAGGAGATGAACATGGAATCACCGACCCACGATTTGAAAGGTTTGTTCGATCAGCTCGGCCTGGACTCCACTCAGAACGCTATCGACGATTTCATTGCCAGCCATTCACCGCTGCCTGACAACAAGAAACTCATCGATGCCGAGTTCTGGACCCCGCAACAGTCAGGTTTCCTGAAAGAACAGTTGCGTGAAGACGCCGACTGGGCGCGGGTGGTCGATGACCTGAACCTGCGCATGCACCAGGTACACTGACCAGAGGCTCAATGCAGGCTGTCCGGGATGTCGGCGTTCAATTGCGCCAACCAGGCAGCCTTGCACTCCTGCGCTTCTTCGCGACTGGAGAATACCGTACCCCGGCGTTCGCCGTTCAACAGCACCACCCAGCACACGTTCTGGCCCAAGGCTCGCAAACTGGCGGGCACACCGCTGCCGATCATCACCGCGACATCTACTTTGGTTTGCATGTTGCCCCCTCAACTCCGTTAGCTACCTAACAATGTAGGTATGGTAATGAGTCGAGCCGTGCGCAAACAATAACGACTTTGTAGAGCTTCGTTGCCGAAGTTGTAACAATCCGCGGTTTCTGGATTGGGTGAATATCCATTTTTTAGGTGATGGCTACTGGCGGTTTCGCTCTTACAGCGAGTCACTTGGAAAAACGGAACGCCGCCCGGCCCTAAGTAACCAAGGGCTCTTGCCCCNNCACTGCGCAGAACCTGCGCTCAGCCTCTCGATGGGGCAAGAAGATCGAAAGCCAAAGCGAGGCGGCCTGACAGCCGACCTGGCTTTTGCTGATGTACCAAATCCCTGTGGGAGCGAGCCTGCTCGCGAAGGCGGCATGACATCCGAAATCAATGTTGGCTGACACACCGCTTTCGCGAGCAGGCTCGCTCCCACAGGTCCGTGTGTTTTTTCACCACTTTGAGTAAGCGCCGAACTTGCTTTTGCTCTGCTTTGGCTTTGGCTTTGGCTTTGGCTTTGGCTTTTGATCTTGATCTGCCCCATCGAGAGGCCGAGCGCAGGTTTTGCGCAGTGGGCACCTCGGCAGGGATGCCGAGGTAGCCGCGCCCGGCCATGGAT
>NZ_WTFT01000014.1:241886-295029 GCF_009861505.1 Pseudomonas izuensis
CGGAGCAGGACCGGAGCGAGGCACCGAACGAAAGGGGCGAAAGCGCTTGGTTACTTGGCGCTTTTCCAAGTGACTCGCCGTAAGGGCGAAACCCTAAGCAGCCGTTACCAAAGTAACGGATATGTACACCACCCCAAATCCAAACCTATTACTAGCGAGCCTTCTGCGGCTTATACCCCAACCGCAACCCACCCCAATGCCGCCCCCTGACCACAATCGGCACCGAAAGATCATGCATCAGCTCCCCGGTGTCGCGCGTGTAGGTCTGCAACAACACCGCCTGCTGATGACTGCCACAGCGAATCCCGGTGCGGTCGGCAAACTTGCGTTTGGTGCGGTTGTGCAGCGTATCGACCTGCACATCACCCGTCAGCGGCTGACTAAACGCTGTGTTGTGAGTCGGCACATACCCCTGCTGAGTGCAGGCAATCGCGAACACCAGGCCTTCATGGCGCGGCAACAGCGGTTCCTGGATCGCCGGCAAGACCTGATCGGTGTAGCGATCGAAACGCGTCTGGTACTTGGCCGGGCTAGTGCCGGCAATCGCCTGGTAATTGCGGTCGAACAGGTCATCGAGGCTGACGCGACCCGCCTCGATGTCCGCTTCGAAACGCGCCGCGATCTGACTCGCGCCTTCCCGGGCCAGGTCATAGATTCGTTGGTGATACTCGTCCAACCCAACCTCGGCCAGACGTTCGCTGATGGTTTCGGCCTGGCCTTCCATCTGTACCGCGGCCTCGGCCAGGCGTCGGGTCTGTTGATCGCTGATGGCCAGGTCACTGCGCATCTGCTCGATGGCGTGAAACAGGCTATCGAGTTGTTCGCGATTGGTTTCGGCACCACGGGCGATTTCCCCGACCTGACCTTCGACGCTGGCTGCCAGGCGGGCGATGTTTTCCAGGTGCTGGCCGGTGTGCTCGACCTGCTCGACACCGATGTCGAGGTCACTGGACAACTGGCGGATCTGCTCCACCACTTGTGCCGTGCGTTGCTGGATATCGGCCACCATCTCGCCGACTTCGCCGGTCGCGGTCGCTGTGCGCGCGGCGAGACCGCGCACCTCGTCGGCCACCACCGCAAAGCCACGACCGTGTTCTCCGGCCCGCGCCGCTTCGATTGCAGCGTTCAAGGCCAACAGGTTGGTCTGGCTGGCGATGGACTGGATGACCAGGGTTACGCGCTGGATGTCGTCACTGCGCAGGCTCAGGGCTTCGATCAATTCACGGCTGCTATTGGCCCGCTCGCTGAGTCGGTGCATCCGCGCAATCGACTCGATCAACTCGCTGCGCCCGGCCGCGCCACTCTGGTGCGCCTCACTCGCGGCGCCCAGCGCCTCGCGACTCAGGGTCGAAGTGGCCCGTTCGGTGGCGATCATCACTTCGGCATTGCTGACGATTTGTGCTGCGGCGCCGAGTTGCGATTGCAGTTTGTCCGCCAGTTGCTTGACCGAAAAGGCCACGCCGGCGGCGGACAGTGCGTTATGACTGGTGGTGAAGGAAAGATCGCGGGTCAACGCGCCGATGGCGTCGGCCGTATCGGCAGGCGCGGCTTCAGGGGCTGCGCGTGAACGCAGGCGCGGCAGCCAGACAATCAGCACGGCCAGCGGCAGTCCAACATACAGCGACCAGCCCCCGAGCGTCATGCCACACAGCAAGAACATCAGGGCGATGCTCTGCAACGTTGGTGTCAGCCAGCGGTTTTTCGGCAAACGTATTGGCGCAGACACCGCTGCAACCGCGGAGCCGTCTCTCGTCATCGTAATCACCCCAAAAATCTTCTAGTTGTTGTCTTCGCATTGAGCGCCACCAAAAGGCCATTATCCATAAGCCTTTAGTCGCGGGTGTTGCGGCAAATCAACAGAAGATTTCGCGGACGACAAAAAGCATCGCGGGCAAGCCCGCTCCCACAGGGTTCACGATGATCCTGTGGGAGCGGGCTTGCCCGCGATGGGGGCGCCGTCGAATCAGGCCTGACGCTGGTGCTTGTCGATCTGCTCGTGACGTTCCTGAGCTTCGATGCAGTACTTGGTGGTCGGGCTGATCAGCAGGCGCTTGAGGCCGATAGGCTCGCCGCTGTCGTCGCACCAGCCGAAGCTGTCTTCTTTAATACGCTCCAAAGCCTGTTCCAACTGAGGCAGCATGCGCTGATCGCGATCGATCGCGTTCACCAGCCAGGTGCGCTCTTCTTCCACGGACGCCGCGTCAGCCGGATCGGCCGGGGTGTCCAGGCTCTCGATGGCGATGCGGTTCTGTTCGATGCGCTCATGGGTTTCGACTTTCATGTTCTGCAACAGCTCGGAGAAAAAAGCATGTTGCTCGGCATTCATGTAGTCATCCGCCGGCATGGCCAGCAACTTGTCCTTTGTCATTGATATCTCTATAAAAAAACGTGCATTAAGGCGAATAAGGGAGCGTTCCGGCGGACCTGGGCAGGCCATCGGAAAGGCGCCATTTGTTCCAAGCGCCACCCGGCACTCAATTTACGAGGGGCGGCAGTCTAAGGCCGACTTGAGGCCTCAGCAACTGAAAAGACAGCGAATTTGTCCGACAAGGCCTCGAAAATGCGCTATGGCAGGCATCCAGGCGGATATCGGAGTGCGTTTATAGCAAGAAATTCCATTCAGGGGAGGTATATAGAAGACAAACGGCTGCGCGGCGGGGGCCCCGCTTGCAGGTCGCGCAGGCTCGGCTAAGGTTGTTCCTCCCGAAATGGCTATATCAAGGAGCGGTTAAATGAAGCTGATCGGCATGCTGGATTCTCCCTTTGTGCGGCGCGTCGCCATTTCTGCCAAACGCCTGGGCATCGCCCTGGAACACGAGTCGGTCTCGGTGTTCAGGACCTTCGAGCAGTTCCGGCAAATCAACCCGGTGGTCAAGGCACCGACCCTGGTGCTCGATGACGGTGAAGTGTTGATGGACTCCACCCTGATCATCGATTACCTGGAAACACTGGCCAAGCCTGACCGCAGCTTGATGCCCACGGTCATCGAACAGCGCCTGCGCTCATTGCGCTTGATCGGACTGGCACTGGCGGCGAGCGAAAAATCGGTGCAGCTATATTACGAGCGCAACCTGCGGCCAGCGGAAATTCAGTACGGACCTTGGGTCGAACGGGTCGAGGGGCAATTGGCAGCGGCCTATCAAGCGCTGGAACAGGAACTGGAAAAGCAACCGTTGAAAACTGATGGCTCGATCGATCAGTCGGGCATCACCCTGGCGGTGGCGTGGAGCTTTACCCATTACGTGGTGCCGGATCAGGTGTCGAGTGAGCGGTTTCCGAGGATCGCTGCGTTTACCGACTATGCCGAGGGGCTTGAGGTGTTTGTCAGTACCCCGATTGACTGAACTGGCCCCATCGTCGACCGGCTGCTCCCACAGTTGAACACATTCCCTGTAGGAGCGAGCCTGCTCGCGATGACGGAGTGACATCCAGCATCTATGCAACTGACAAAATAAAACGCCGCTTCTACTAAAGGTGGAAGCGGCGCAAGCGTCAATGCATGAACAACGCAATCAAAATAATGATCGGGATCGGCACGCCGAGAAAGAACAGCAGTAATGAACGCATGATAATTCTCCTGGTTTAGCGAACAGGTGTAGTGGTCACATAAGTGTCGGTTTCCAGATACACCACGGCATCCCGACGACGACCGCCGAACGTTGCGGCGAGGCTGGCGAAAAACGCGCCGAACAACAGCGCAACAAACATCCACAAGGTGGTCCAGGCGGCGACTTTGGCGGCGGTGTCGGCAGCTTGTTGTGCCGCCAACTTGGCGTCGGCCACGGCTTTTTGCGTGCGGGCGTAGACCTCATCGACGCGACGCTCGGCATCCGCCTGGGTCAGGTTGGTCCGCTGCGCGACCAGTTGTGCAAGGTAGGTACGGTCTTCAGCTGCCAGCTGTCCACCGTTGCTCAGGGAGCGCACGAAGATTCGGGTCACGGTGCCTCGGGCAGCATCATCGCTGACGGCATCCGGACGATCATCGCGAAACAGGCTATCGATGTAATAGCCATACTGATCGCTGTCAGTATTGGCAGCCGCCGTGCCCGCGACCTGGGTCATGGCACTGGCGGCACCACCGGCAACGTGCGCCCCGGCCTGTACACCCCCGCTGACAATACTGCTGACTGAACCGGCCACCAGCGTGGCCGTCACCAGTGTCGCCACGCACCAGGCGAGAAACCCGTGGGCGGTGTCACGGAAATAGACTTCATCGCCATGCATATAAGCCCACTTCACCCGCAGCCGGCCGGCAATGTAGCCACCGAGCCCAGAGGCAACGATTTGCGTGAAGGCCAGCCAGACAATCGTCGAGATGCCCAACCCTTTGGCGCTCACGCCTTCATGGGCCCACGGCGATACCGCGGAAAACCCCAGGCCAAAACCCAGCAGCACCAGTATCAGCGACAATGCCGCTGCCGCCGCCGCCCCGGCGAAGATCGCGCCCCACGACACGCCAGAGAGCGTGGTCGATTCATCTATGGCGGGATAGAAACCATCAGAGGATCTATTCATCGTTGTATCGCTCCAGGCAGAAAGATGGTGTTACAACTCTCGAATAAGCAGTTGCAGTCACCGTGCCAGTCACGTCTTTTGAATAAATCGTCTTGCGTCAGCCACTTATAAAGATTGAACTTCCCATGTCCATGCAAGATGCAACGAACGGGTAGGCTCAGCGGGTTTTATGCATTGAAGATTAAAAGATCGCAGCCTTCGGCAGCTCCTGCATTTAGAACGCGACCCCTGTAGGAGTTGCCGAAGGCTGCGATCTTTTCAGCGTCCATGAACTTTAATTTAGAAAGCCTGCGTACATTTCTTGGCAAAATGTCGCCTATCGTTGTGAACATCTAATCAGGCCAGCCCCATGACCCGCATCTTGACCATCGAAGACGACGCAGTGACCGCCCGGGAAATCGTCGCCGAACTGAGCAGCCATGGCCTCGACGTCGACTGGGTCGACAACGGGCGCGAGGGGCTGGAACGTGCGGTCAGCGGAAACTATGACCTGATCACCCTCGACCGTATGTTGCCCGGGCTCGATGGCCTGGCGATCGTCACCACCCTGCGGACCATGGGCGTGGCGACGCCTATCCTGATGATCAGCGCCCTGTCCGATGTCGACGAGCGGGTGCGCGGGTTGCGCGCCGGGGGCGACGATTACCTGACCAAACCCTTCGCCACCGATGAAATGGCCGCACGGGTCGAGGTCCTGCTGCGCCGGCAGAACACCGTGACCGCCCAGGCCACCACGCTGCGGGTGGCAGACCTGGAGCTGAACCTGATCAGCCACGAAGCCAGCCGCGACGGCCAGATGCTCACGCTGCTGCCCACTGAATACAAGCTGCTGGAATTCCTGATGCGCAACACCGGCCAGATCCTGTCGCGGATGATGATTTTCGAGGAGGTCTGGGGATATCACTTCGACCCCGGTACCAACCTGATCGACGTGCACATCGGACGCCTGCGCAAGAAAATCGACCCACCTGGCAATGTCCCGTTGATTCGTACCGTACGAGGCTCGGGTTATGTCATTGCCGAACCCGTCTAAAGGCTGGCGTTCTTCCAGCAGTCGCCTGCTGGCGCTTTACAGTGCATTGTTCGTGACCTGGAGCGGCATTCTCATGGGGGTCATGTACTACGAGGTATCCGCTTACCTGGACAATCTGGCCAAGCATTCGCTGATGCAACGTCAGCATCTGTTTTCGCGTTTCCAGGGCGAACAATTGGTGGACGCCCTCGCCGTCAGCATGACCTTCGACATTCGCGGCATCGACGCCTATGGCCTGTTCGATGCCGAGCATCGTTACCTCAACGGAGCCCTGCGCCACATCCCCAAGGGCCTGCCGCTGGACGGCAAGATTCATATGCTCGACGATTGCACCGACTCCGACGATCCGACCCTGCCCGCCGACAGTTGCGACGCGGTGGCGACCCAGACGAAGGATGGCCGCTGGCTGATCCTGGTGCGGGACAATGGCTCGCTGTTTGCCGTGACCCGGATCATTCTCCACGCCTTGTTCTGGGGCGTGACCTTGACCATCCTGCCGGGCATCGTCGGCTGGCACCTGCTGCGCCGCCGGCCGCTGCGGCGTATTCGCGGGATTCAGGCCAGCGCCGAAGCGATTGTCGCCGGCGACCTGACCCGACGTCTGCCACTGTCCAACCGCCGCGATGAACTGGACATGCTCGCCGCCATCGTCAACGCCATGCTCGAACGCATCGAGCGTCTGATGCACGAGGTCAAAGGCGTGTGCGACAACATCGCCCATGACCTGCGTACACCGCTGACTCGTCTGCGCGCCCAGCTCTACCGCATGCAACAACAGGCCGGCGAAGGCTCGGCGCAAGCGACGCAGCTTGACCTGGTGCTGGCCGAGGCCGACACGCTGATGGCACGTTTTCGCGGATTGCTGCGGATTTCCGAACTGGAGGATCGCCAACGCCGTTCCGGCTTTGTGCAGCTCGATCCAGTGTCCTTGCTGCAGGAACTGCATGAGTTTTATTTGCCCCTGGCAGAAGACGACGGCCTGGCGTTTGAACTGCAACTGCCGGCGTCACTGCCATCGCTCAATGGCGATCGCGCCTTGCTGTTCGAGGCGGTGGCGAACCTGTTGAGCAATTCAATCAAATTCACCCCGCCCGGTGGTCGGGTGATTTTGCGTGGGGTCGATGTGCACGGGCATACCCGCATCGAAGTGCTCGACTCCGGTCCGGGTATTCCAGAGTCTGAACGGGTAGCGGTGTTCCAGCGTTTCTATCGCGCCGAAGCGGGCAACCTGAAAAGCGGTTTCGGGTTGGGGCTGTCGATTGTCGCGGCGATTGTCAGCCTGCATGGGTTTACGCTGGAGGTCGGGACCAGTGAATTGGGTGGGGCGCGGTTGGTGCTTGATTGCCAGGAAAGCTTGATTCCACAAACATAGTCGCCCTTTGTAGGAGCTGGCTTGCCAGCGAAAGGGCCCTTGAATATTGCATCAATCTTCAGGCCGCCTTCGCCGGCAAGCCGGCGCCTACAAGTGAACGGGCTCAGGTTGGGTAATTAGCCCGCAACGCCTCAAGCCCACCCTGATAAATCCCGGTAAACAACGCCACCACTTCCTCGTCGCTCACACCCACCGGTTCAAACCGACCGGACCAGGTCACCCGGGCACCCTGCCCCTGCGCTTCAACCTTGATCGTCGCCAGATAATCAGTCGCCGGAAACGGCGCCTGCACAATCGAGTAGCTGTAGGTTTTCCCGTCATTGTCGAACGCTTGCAGGCGTTCGATCACCACCGCGCCGTCTGCCGTTTGCAGGCTGCGCACGCGCCCGCCTTCGCTGAGTTCACTCTTTGGAATGAATGGCAGCCAATCCGGCAGCGAGTTGAAGCCGCCGATCAATTGCCAGACCTGATCGGCCGAGGCCGGGATGTCGATAAATGCTGAAGTTGTTGCCATGTAATGTTCTCGCTTCATCAAAAAGGTTCAGATGGCCAGGCTGTCGACGACACCGCCGTCGACCCGCAGGGCGGCACCGGTAGTGGCCGAGGACAGCGGCGAAGCGATGTAGGCGACCAGGTTCGCCACTTCCTCGACATCCGCCACGCGCTGGATGATCGAACTCGGCCGCGCCTTGCGCACGAAGGCGTCGGCTTCTTCGCGTACGCTGCGGCCGGAGGCGGCGACAGCATCCTTGAGCATTTCTTCCACACCATCGGTGAGGGTCGGCCCCGGCAGGATCGAGTTGACTGTCACTCCGGTGCCCGCCAGACGTTTAGCCAGGCCATGGGACACCGCCAGGTTGGCGCTTTTGGTCACGCCATAGTTGAGCATGTCGGCCGGGATCGCGATGCCGGATTCCGAGGACAGGAAAATCACCCGGCCCCAGCCCTGCTTGACCATATCCGGCACGTAATGCCGGGACAGGCGCACACCGGAGATTACGTTGATCTCATAGAACCGCGTCCACTCGCTGTCAGGGGTGTCAAAAAAATCAACCGCGTTGTAGATCCCCAGGTTGTTCACCAGGATGTCGGCTCGTGGCTCGGCGGCGAACAATTTCTCCGCGCCTTCGGCAGTGCCCAGGTCCGCGGTCAGGCCGCGCAACTGCGCACCCGGCACGCTCTGGCGAATGCTCGCCAATGCCTGCTCGACCTTGGCCGTGTCGCGACCGATCACCACCACCGTGGCGCCGGATTCGGCCAGCGCCTTGCTGATGCCCAGACCAATGCCGGCGGTGCTGCCGCTGACAATCGCCAGTTTTCCACTCAGATCGATTTTCATGCTCAAGCTCCAATGATGGGTAATGGGGCGCGTTCGGACACCAGCTTCGCGTCACGCAGTGCCTGCCAGAAGGCAGCGGGAATCACCGCCGACAATGCGGCGACATCTTCGGCAATCCGCTCGGGGCGGCTGGCACCAGGAATCACCGCCGCCACGGCCGGATTGGCCAAGGAGAATTGCAAGGCAGCGGCTTTGATATCGACACCATGGGCAGCCGCAATGCGTTTGATGTGCTCGACTTTGGCGATGATCGCCGGGCTGGCCTTCTGGTATTCGAAGTGCGCGCCACCGGCGAGGATGCCCGAGCTGTACGGACCGCCGACCACGATCTCGACGTTCTGCGCCAGTGCCGCATCCATCAAACGCTGCAAGGCGCGGTCATGGTCCAGCAGCGTATAGCGGCCCGCCAGCAGGAAACCGTCCGGCTGCGCTTCGCTCAGGTCCAGGGCCAATTCGCACGGCTCAACCTTGTTCACGCCCAGGCCCCAGCCCTTGATCACGCCTTCTTCACGCAGGCGGGTCAAGACTTTGAAGGCACCGGTACGCGCCTGATTGAAATACTCCAGCCATTGATCACCGTAGAAATCCTGGGCGATGTCATGCACCCAAACGATATCCAGGCGATCGGTTTGCAGCCGCTGGAGGCTGTCTTCGATCGAACGCATCGTCGCGTCGGCGCTGTAGTCATTGACGATCTTGTTCGGGCGACCATGCTCGAACACCCCGCTCTTCTCACCGAGATCGCGGGCGGCGGCGTCTTCGACTTCGTCGAGTATCACCCGGCCGACCTTGCTGCTGAGCACATAGTCGTCGCGGTTGTAGCGGGACAGTGCTTCGCCGAGGCGAATTTCCGACAGGCCCGAACCGTAGAACGGCGCGGTATCGAAGTAACGCACACCGGCATTCCAGGCAGCGTGGACGGTGGCTTGCGCTTCTTCCTCGGGAATGGCGCGGAACATGTTGCCCAGGGGTGCAGTACCGAAGCCCAACGCACCGGGCAGTTTGTCTTTCAAGCTCATGAACGAATCCTCTTGAAGGTAACCCTGTAGGAGCCGGCTTGCCGGCGAAGACGGCAGCCCAGTCAACAACGCAGTGCCTGATTCACCGCTATCGCCAGCAAGCCGGCTCCTACAGAAAACGGCTTGTTTTACCGATGAGCAGATCCTAGATTGCGATGGTCGGACCGTCCAAGACATAATGTGCAGTACTTGAGTCCCCAGAGGTCTGACATGATCGACATCCGCCAATTGCGCTACTTCGTCGCCGTCGCCGAAGAAGAACACGTCGGTCGCGCCGCCGAACGCCTGCACATTTCCCAGTCGCCCCTGAGCCGGCAAATCGCCCAGCTTGAAGAACGCCTGGGCCTGACCCTGTTCGAGCGCAGCCAGCAACGCATTCGCCTGACCCGCGACGGCCAGACCTTCCTCGCCGAAACCCGCGCCCTGCTGACCCACGCCAATCGCCTGGAATCCCTCGGCAAGCGCCTGGGTCGCGGTGAAGAAGGCGGCCTGTGCATCGGCTACATCGAAAACGCCATGCACGCTGGGGTCCTGCCCAATGCCTTGCGCGTTTTGCGCGGCGACCGACCGAATGTGCATGTCGCGCTGTACAACCAGAGCTCCGCCGAACAACTCGAAGGTCTGCGACAGCGTAGTCTGGATATTGCGCTGGTCAGTGAGCCGCCGACCGATGACGATCCTGACTTGCTGGGTTTCCAGGTGCTGGACGACCCGATGCTGCTGGCACTGCCCGAGGATCATCCACTGGCCAGCCAGGCCATATTGACCCCGGCCGACCTCGCCGCTCAGGAGTGGATCGGCGTGCAGCACCACCAGAACCTCACCAACCGCGAAGACTTCGTCAGCGCCTGCATCCGCGCCGGCTTCACCCCGGACATCCGCATGGAAGCCACCGGCCCCTTCACTGCCATGGCGCTGGTGGCCTCGGGACTGGGCATCGCCATGATTCAGAAAGGCTTGAGCCGCAACGCACCGCCGGGTGTGGTGCTGCGGGAAGTGCCGTGGATTTGCTTGAGCAGACCGCTGTGGGCGGCGTGGCACCGGGTTAATTTGCGGCCGTTGGTGGAGACGTTCAGGAAGATGCTGACCGAACCGGAGGCGGTTCCCGCCTAGTACACAATACCTGTGGGAGCGAGCTTGCTCGCGATAGCGGTCTAGATGGCGAAAATGATGTCGCCTGACACTCCGTCATCGCGAGCAAGCTCGCTCCCACAGGTTCTGCAACTCCATAAGGCATGCCCGCCTTTTATTCGATGGGCTTTTTTTGAAGGCGTGATCAAAAACCACTCTACAAAATGCGCAGTTTCTCCTCGAAAGAATCCCATGTTCATTTCTAAAACTTCATCATCCTTGATCGCCATCCACGGCACGAACTCGCAAGCTAAACCCGAGCCGCTGGCAATCAGCAGCCGGCAAGGCGTGACGTTATCCGAAGCACGAGAGCAAGCGATCAGTAACAGCCGGTTCTTCGAAGCTGGTGCCAGCCTGTCCTTGTTGAATCAGCCGGGCAAGGTAAGTGATGTGTTCGACCAGCAAGCCTTGCAACTGGCCTGCGTGCTTCGCCAGGGCATGAGCGAAAAAGGCCTGGCAGGGAGAGCCCGCGCCTATTATCAGGGCAAGGAACAATCGTTGAGCGATGTGTTGCAGCAGATCGTCATTGATCCCTTTGCAGCGGATTCCGGCTGGCTGGGCCGACACACCAGTTCCGAGCCAGAGCCCCTGCAATGGCTGCTTGAGACCTTGAGCACACCCTTCCAGGGCCGACTCGATGGAACTGGCAAGCAGACGTATACCGAGCTGTTCACCAAAATATGTGCCGTTGCCGTTTTTGGCGACACGATCTGGCAACTGATGAATCCGCAGGAAGACGACCGTCAACCTCAAATGTACGCACTGCATAAACACAGCAATATCGCTGCCTTCACGGCGTTGCTCAAGGAAGCAGGTCTTGACGAGCAGGCGGATGCCTTCATGCAAAGGGTTAAAGAGTTTTCCAGCAGAACCCGTACACCAGCATTCGACAATCCAATCAGTCGAGCCCGTAGCCAAAATACGTCGAGTGCAAATGAGGATAAAGGGGGGTGTGACCTGAACAACAATGTCATAGCTCGCCAGCCCTTCACGCTGTCGCAGGCAGAGATGGGAAACATGCCACAAGCTTATGCCGAGCTTGGCCTGCACCAGATGCTTGGACAGTTCTGCGTGGCACCTGATACCACACTCAATCCCTGGCAGCCCTTTGGCACATTCGCCCTGGAGAGCAATTTGAATGGCCTGCCATCGGCGGGCTCACAATCGGGCAATATGTGCGACCTTCTGCTGTCACTCAATGTGCTCAGCCCACAATCCATCTACGGTAATGAAAACGTGGCTCTGCCTGCCGGCCTGGGCCTTGCCGCCATGTTGAACGCGGGGGGGTATCACACGTTTGTCGAAACCGTCCCCCTGGCAGAGGCTGCTGCCAACAATCGCCGATACTTCCCCGGTAATGTGGCAGCGGCCAGCTATGGCGATTTGTATCAAAGGATCGAAAAGGCCACGCAGTATTACAGCCCCGAAGCCTGCGAGCAGATCGGCGCCTTGCTTCAAGCCCATGCGCACACTCTGGAAGCACTGCACCAGCAACATCCCGACCTGCAACCGCAAACCATGGATGCCATGTTCTACGCTACGCCGTCGCAGATGGAAAACTGGCGCGACAGCTAGTCCTTTGACGCAATCATGCTCGAAGCGGGTTTGGTGCTTTACTGAGAAGACTCCAAAACCAGCGAGCCTGCCACCATGAACCGCAACGACCTGCGCCGCGTGGACATGAACCTCTTGGTGATTTTCGAAACCCTGATGTTCGAAAAAAACCTCACCCGCGCCGGAGAAAAGCTATTTCTCGGCCAGCCGGCCGTCAGTGCGGCGCTGGCGCGGTTACGGGATTTGTTCGACGACCCGTTGCTGGTGCGCAACGGTCGGGTGTTGGAGCCGACACAGCGGGCCTTGGTGATTCTCAAAGAGTTGCAGCCGGCGATGGATACCATTTCCGGCGCGGTCAGCCGGGCCAAGGATTTCGACCCGTCCACCAGCCGCGATGTGTTTCGCATCGGCCTGTCCGACGACGCCGAGTTCGGCCTGTTTCCGCCCTTGCTCAAACAAATCCGCGAAGAGGCACAGAACGTCGTGGTGGTAGTGCGGCGGGTGAATTTCCTGTTGTTGTCCTCGATGCTCGCCTCCGGGGAGATTTCCGTCGGCATCAGCTACACCACGGAATTGCCGGCCAATGCCAAGCGCAAGAAGCTGCGGGACTTGAGTGTGAAGATCCTGCGAGGCGACAACCGTCCCGGCACGCTGACCCTCGATGAATATTGCGAACGCCCCCACGCGCTGGTGTCGTTTTCCGGGGATCTGACCGGGGCGATCGACACCGATCTGGCGCGAATCGGCCGTTCGCGTCGGGTGGTACTGGCGGTGCCGCAATTTGCCGGTTTGCGTGATTTGCTCGCCGGCACTGACCTACTCGCTACGGTGCCGGATTACGCGGCCTGCGCGCTGGTCAGGGGCAGCGACCAGCTGCGCGCCGACGTCGCGCCGTTCGAGATCAACCTGTCCGAACTGTCCATGGTCTGGAACGGCGTCAACGATAACGATCCGGCAGAACGTTGGTTGCGCTCGCGAATTGTGGAGCACATGTCGGCTCCACTGCCGGCGCATTGAGCGAATTGAAATGCGGGTCGGTCTCGCGCAGGTAGATCGGCAGGTCAGTCATGGGCGGCATGGCCGGGATTTCGAAGTACATCTGGATGATCCAGCCACGGTGATAGCTGGCGTGGTTGACCACATGCAGCAGCATGGCGCCGGCACTCATGGTGCCGCTTTCCCCGGAAATGAAGGTGAACCGCACGGGTCTGTCCAACGAGGCATCGGTTTGCCGGGCCGTCCAGTCGCAGTACCAATGATCGACGTCCTGTTGCGCCAGGCGCAGGCCCGTCAATGTGGGATGGATCACGTCATGGGAAGTAGTGAAGCCGTGCCCTCGGCCTTCGAGGTGGGCTTGCCAGAGACAGTCAACGACGTAGATATGGTTCAGGGTGCCGATCATGTTCTTGAAGATCCCGGCGCGTTCTTTTTCGACTTCTCCCGGTGGCAGTTGCGCCAGGTTGTCGAAGAGGCGCTGGTTGGCCCATTGTTTGTAATCGGCAAGCATGCGGGCAGTGCGTACGTTGATCATCAGATGTCTCCGATGGCGATAAGCGCATCTTCCAAGGATAGCGCTATCCGGACGCAGCGGCGCGGGCACTGATCATCGGTCGTCCACGCAACCTGTACCTGAACCTGTAGGAGCAAAGCTTGCTCGCGATGAGGTCGGCACATCTTAAATCGATGTTGGCTGGAACGACGTCATCGCGAGCAAACTTTGCTCCCACAGGGGGTTATGCGAGTTGTTCCATCACCCGCCTGGCCAGCGCCAGGCAACTGGTCAGGCCTGGCGATTCGATGCCGAACAGGTTGACCAGCCCTGGCAGTCCATGTTCGGCCGGACCGCTGATGCGAAAGTCGGCGGCCGCTTCGTTCGGGCCGCTGATTTTCGGGCGAATGCCGCTGTAGGCCGGTTGCAGGCTGTGATCCGGCAGGCCCGGCCAGTAACGGCGGATCGCCTCATAAAAGCCGTCGGCCCGGGCAGGGTCCACGCCGTAATCGACGGTGTCGACCCACTCCACGTCCGGCCCGAACCGCGCCTGCCCGCCCAGATCGAGAGTCATGTGCACACCCAACCCGGCACTTTCCGGCGCCGGGTACACCAGATGGCGAAACGGCGCCCGGCCGCTGAAGCTGAAATAGCTGCCCTTGCACAATCGCGCCGTGGGGACGTATTGCGCTGGCAGGCCAGCGATGCGACTCGCCACTTCGGGCGCGGACAATCCCGCACAATTGATCAGCTCACGACAGCTCAAGGTCATGGGCTCGGCGCCGCCCATCTGCAACTCGAAACCCTGTTCGGTGCAGCGAGCCGACAACAGCGGCGTATGAAACACCAGCGAGGCCCCATGGGCTTGCGCATCGCCTTGCAAAGCCAACATGAGCCCATGGGAATCGACGATCCCGGTGGACGGCGACCACAGCGCGGCGACGCAGGACAACGCCGGCTCCAGCTCCCGCGCCTGAGCAGCATCCAGCCATTGCAGGTCATCGACGCCATTGCGCCGCCCCTGCTCCAGCAACCGTTGCAGGGCCGTGTGCTGCGTCTCATCGGTGGCGACGATCAGCTTGCCGAGGCGTTGATAGCTGACGCCACGCTCATCGCAGTAGGCGTACAGGCGTTGCCTGCCCTCCACGCACAACTGCGCCTTGAGACTGCCGCCAGGGTAGTAAATGCCAGCGTGGATCACTTCGGAATTGCGCGAGCTGATGCCCGTGCCGATGCCCTCAAAGGCCTCGACCACAATCACTTCGCGCCCGTTCTTGGCCAGGGCCCTGGCCACCGCCAGCCCCACCACCCCGGCGCCCACCACCACACTGTCGATATCGACGCTCATGTCAAACCAGTCCTCGCTCCTGGTATTCGAAAAGATCGCAGCCTCGTTGCACTCGACAGCGCCTACGGGGAATCTGCGGCGCTGGATAAATCAAAACGTGCCCGGATAGCTGCCACCGTCGAGCAACAGGTTCTGCCCGGTGAGGAATCCTGACTGGGCGCCGCAGATGAACGCGCAGTAGGCACCGAATTCATCGGGCTGGCCGAAGCGCTGGGCCGGGACGTGTTTGCGCCGTTGTTCGGCGATGCTGTCGACGCTGGTGCCATTGGCTTCGGCGGCGGCGCTGAGGGTTTTGTGCAGACGCTCGGTCTCGAACGGCCCCGGCAACAGGTTGTTGACCGTGACGTTGTTCCCCGCCAATCGCGCCTGACGCGCCAGCCCGGCGATGAAACCGGTCAGGCCACTGCGGGCACCGTTGGACAGGCCGAGGACATCGATCGGCGCTTTCACCGCGCCGGAAGTGATGTTGACGATGCGCCCGAAACCGCGCTCGGCCATGCCATCGACACAGGCCTTGATCAGCTCGATAGGCGTAAGCATGTTGGTGTCCAGCGCCTTGAGCCAGTCATCACGCTGCCAGTCACGGAAGTCACCGGGTGGCGGGCCGCCAGCGTTGTTGACCAGAATGTCCACCTGCGGGCATGCCGCCAGTACCTGCGCTCTCACATCGGGTGTGCTGATGTCCCCGGCCACGGTACGCACCTCGATGGCCGGCGCCAACCGACGCAACTCCACGGCGGCGGCCTGCAACGCTTCGTCGCCACGGGCGTTGATCACCAGGTTCACGCCCTCCTTCGCCAAGGCCCGCGCACAGGCCAGGCCCAAGCCTTTGCTGGCGGCGCAGACAATCGCCCAGCGTCCCGAAATACCCAAATCCATGACGATGCTCCTGACTGTTCGAAGGGGTCACGTTATCACTGCACAGCCTCAGACCGGGGATGACAAAGGGTGATCACCGGATCAGACCTTTTCATTATCAGCCGCCCGCGACACTGATTACTGTTCACGGACGAACAAGAATCCGCCGACATCGAACGACTCATCGGCAACGCCTCATTCCTGAAGAGACGCCCCCCATGTTCTACGAAATGCGCACCTACACAATCCAGATCGGCAAGATGCAGACCTACCTCAAGCACTTCGAGGAAAACGGCCTGCCGGTGATCTCCCGCTACACCACGCTGGTGGGTTGGTGGTACACCGAAATCGGCGAACTGAACCAGGTGATCCACATCTGGGCCTACGAGAGCCTGGACGAACGCATCAAGAAACGCGCCGCCCTTTACCAGGACCCGGACTGGCTCGAAGGTTTCGTGCCGATCGCGTTCCCGATGCTGGAAAAAATGGAATCGAAACTGCTGATGCCGGCGGCGTTTTCGCCGATCAAATAAGCCCTGACAACCACCGAAAAGAACTGTAGGAGCGAGCCTGCTCGCGAAAGCGGTGTGTCAGGCTCATCAGTGGTGACTGACACTCCCTCTTCGCGAGCAGGCTCGCTCCTACAGGGGCTGCGTAGACGGTCATCACGCAGTGATCAACGGCTGCAGTTCGTCGATCAGCAAGGTCGCCGCCGCAGGCAAATCGGCGCCGATCCGGCTGATCAGGCCATAGGGCTCGACCAGCGCGCGCATCGACAAGGGCAGCGTCACCAATAAGCCGAACTGCGCACAAAATCCGGCGACTTCTGCCGGGACCACCGCCAGCAAGGTCGGGTCCTGCTGCACCAACAGGAGGGTGGCAAACACCGACGAGGTCTCCAGCGGATAACGCGGGATATCCAGCCCGGCGTCCTCCAGCTCACGCTCCAGGGCCTGGCGCATCGGCATGTCCTTGGGGTACACCACCCAGGGGTAATTGCTCAACTGCGTCAGTTGCAGCGACGTGGCACCGGCCAGAGGATGGTCCTTGCTGGCCACCACCGCCAACGACTCTTCGCTCAACTCGATGCAGGCATAGGCGTCCGAGCGTTGGCCGACACTGGTGCGACAAATGGCCAGGTCCAACCGTCCCTGATCCAGCAGCCCCAACAGGTTCGCACTGGTGTTCTCCACCACTTCGATGGCCAGTTGCGGTTGCTTGAGGCGCAAGGCCGTCAAGGCCCGGGTCAGCAACGGCACCGCGCCCATGATCACTCCCACCGACAGCCGCCCACCCTGCCCACGCAAGATGCTCAGCATGTCCTCGCGCAGGTGCTCGACATCGCTGTAGATCAGCCGCGCGTAACGGATCATGCAACGACCCATTTCGTTAGCCATCAGGCCTTGGGGCTGACGCTCGAACAATGGCACGCCCAGCAGCGACTCGACTTCGTGCAGCGCCTTGGTAGCGCCGGACTGGGAAATGGAAATCTGCTCGGCCGCCTTATGCAACGAGCCGCGTTCATCCAGCGCAATCAGCAGGCGCAGTTGTTTGAGGCGCAGGCGTGCGGCGATGCTGGCGAGGGAGGGAATCATAGGGTTTTAGGCTCGAGCATGAGGGGGGCCTTGCCTGGTTTCGGTCGACCAAGGTACGCAGCCCTTTTTTGCGGAAACAGACAGGGATCGACAATTCAATTGTTCTAAAAACTCACGAGTACCCATCATAACTGTAGGAGCGAGCCTGCTCGCGATGGTCTCAAGGTCCCGCGCGTTCCTTCTGACAAAACGCGTCATCGTTGACGACCATCGCGAGCAAGCTCGCTCCTACAGAGGGGAGCCGGTTAAAAGGATGCCAGAGGATCGCCCGCCGCCAACGCATCGGCACGGTTCGCGGCTGGCGGGTATATCCATTGGGTGTTGATCATGCGCTTGCGCTCCTTGCCTTCATCGTGGGTCAGCACGATCTGGCGATCCCAGCCTTCGGTGTACACCGCGCCCCACTCGCCCAGGTCCAGGCAGGTGGCATAGAAGGGTTGACGGTAAGGAAGTGTCGGCACGCCCAGCAGGTCGGCAGCCACGTTGTGCCCGCCAAAGCGCCCCATGATGATCGCGTGCTGGCAGGACATCAGCGAGTAATGACCCTGGTCGTCAGTCAATGCCCTGGCCACATCACCGGCGGCAAACACGTGATCGGTGCCGATCACGCGCAAGTCGTCGGTCACTTCGGCACGCCCCAGGCGGTCGAGTTGCGACGACACTTGCGAGGTCAGGCCGCTGGCCACCAGCCCGCCGGTCCAGATCACGGTCTGGGCGTCGATCCGCTGACCGTTGGCGGTCTGCACGCCATCGGCATCGATGGCGACCACCCCGGAGCCGACCTGGAACTCGATGCCCATCTGCTTCAATGCCTCAATGATCAATGGCCGTGGGCTTGGGCCCAGATCCGGGCCGATGTCATCCGCGCGCTCGACCACGACAACGCGGAATGCAGCATCCGCACCAAGGATTCTGCGCAGTTTTTCCGGCAGTTCAGTGGCCACTTCCAGGCCGGTGAAGCCACCGCCCACCACCACGACCGTGTTGCGTTCCGGCGTGTCCGGCAATGTGCGTAGCCCGACCAGGTGTTCCTCCAGTTCCACTGCATCGGGCAACTGATCCGAGGCAAAGGCGTATTCGGCCAACCCGGGCACCGGCGGGCGATTGAGAATGCTGCCGCTGGTCAGTAACAGGCGGTCATAGACCAGGTTAATGTTTCGCCCGGCGACGGTCCGGGCGCTGACTTGACGGGCGGTAGTGTCGATGCGTTCGACTTCGGCGCCGAGGAACTTAACGCCCACGGCGTCCAGCATCGGCATCAAGGGTGCGGTCATTTCGTGGGGCGAGGGTTCATACAGACGCGGCCTGATGACCAGTTCCGGTCGCGGGGAAACCAGCGTCACCTCGACATCGGCGCTCTTGCCATTGACGTCGAGTACACGGGCCGCACCCAGGGCGCTCCAGACGCCGGCGAAGCCGGCGCCCACAATCACTATGTTCTTGGACATGATCTCTACCTTCGTTCAAGTTATCGAGGCAGACAGCGAGCGAATATCCTACAACCAAGCACCGCCGGCAGGACTAGACTTTGTCGGGCCACTGACATAAAACCCTGAATTCCTGACAGCCGATCAGCAGCCATCACGTTTATACCCTTTGCGAATTATGATTATTCCAACTCGCTAAAACAGAAGCTCATGAACGACATCGCCAGCTCCGCCGTCTGCCCCGATCCACCACCCGACATTCAACCTGACCCACCGCGGTTGATCGTATTCCTCGCCTACCCCGAAATGGGCCTGCTGGACCTGACCGGTGCGCAAACCGTGTTCTGGGCCGCCTCCCGGTACAGGCACGCGCTCAATCTGCCCGGGTACACGCTGCACACCGCCAGCCTGGCCGGCGGCTTGATGCACACCGCCGAGGGCCTGGCCGTTCACACCCTGCCGTTAAGCGATTTTGACGTCGATTCGATCGATACGCTGATCGCTCCGGGCGCACCGAACATTCTCCAGGCCATGAGCTTTTCCCTGGATCTGGTCGCCTGGCTGGCAGAGGCATCGGGCAAAGTCAAACGCACCGCTTCGGTGTGCAGCGGCACCTTTCTACTGGCCGAGGCCGGCTTGCTGGAAGGCCGACGCGCCGCCACTCACTGGAAGATGTGCGACATGCTCAAGGAGCACTACCCGTCGATTGACGTCGATAGCGATGCGATCTTCGTCAAGCACGGTTCGGTCTGGACGTCCGCCGGTGTCAGCGCCGGCATCGACCTGGCCCTGGCGCTGGTCGAAGAGGATTGCGGGCGTGAAGTGGCGCTGCAGGTGGCACGGGAAATGGTGGTGTTCCTCAAGCGCCCCGGCGGGCAAGCCCAGTACAGTCAATTGCTGCAATCGCAAACCAGCGAAGGCGCGGTATTCGATGACCTGCACCTGTGGATCTCGCACAACCTGGCCGGGGAAAATCTCACGGTCGAAACCCTCGCCCAACAAGTGCAAATGAGCCCACGCAATTTTGCCCGGGTCTACAAGCTCAAGACCGGCCGCACCCCGGCCAAGGCCGTGGAGGTGCTACGGATGGAAGCCGCCCGGCGCCTGCTGGAAGATTCCGAGCGCAACATCGATCAAATCTCCCGGCTGTGCGGTTTTGGCGATGAGGAGCGGATGCGTCTGACGTTCCAGCGCAACCTCGGGGTTTCGCCACGGGACTACCGAAGTCGGTTTTCGCGTTGAATCACCGGCCCCATGCAACACCAGGGAACTCCTGATGATCGCCGTGCATCCTAAAATATGAGGCACTTCCTTTTTGCTGCACGAGGACACCGTCATGCGCCGTCTGATTATCGTTTCGTCCCTGCTGTTGTGTTTACCCTTCGGCTCAGCAATGGCCAAAGTGGATGCGGAAGACGTCGCCACCTCGGCCGGCGTTTCCGCTTCGCTGTATTCGACCTTCAAGGATAAAAAAATGATGATTCCCGCCCGGGATGACGCCTCCAGTTTCGTGGCCAGTGGTGGTGCGATTCGCGGGGTTTATCTTGAACAGGTTCTACAGCGGATTCGTCAAACACATCCCGACCTCAACAGCGCAAGCGACGAGGACCTGGCCCGCGCCATTCTCGTCCAGGACGGCGTTGCCGAAGGTCAATAAACGCCAACCTCAGCGGTGGGGCTTGTGAAACCCGGATAGCGTTTCCAGCCCTGCCTTGCTTGAGGCCCAACAGGGTTTTTCGATCAACGAGCCCAGCCGGCCACCAGTTGCGCGCTGATGCTGACGCCGCCACACACCACAACCACCACGTCGTGAGCTTCGGCGATCGCCGGGTGGTCGAGGTAGGCGATGGCCAGCGACACTCCGCAGGCGGGCTCGACCAACTGACGCAAGTCGCTGGCGTAACGCACTACCCCCATGATCGCCTCCTCATCGCTGAGCGTGACCAGTTCGTGGGGGAAATCCAGGATGTGCTGGACCGGCCACGCAGCCACCAGGGATGCGCCGAGCGACCGCGCGACCGTATCGATCCGGGGGAATTTGACCGGATGCCCGGCACTGACGGCGGCGGCGAAAGAAGCTGAACCTTGCGTTTCACAGGCGATGATCCTGCAGTCCATGCGATGGTGGCGGATCAGTCCGGTGAGAATGCCGGCGAGCAAACCACCACCGCCCACCGAGGTCACCAGCGCATCGACCTGCGGACAATCCTCGAGAATTTCATCGATCATCGTACTGTGCCCTTCCCACAGCACCGGATGATCGAAGGCCGGCACGTACTCGGTGTCTGCACCTTGGGCCAATTCCTTCGCCCGCAAATTGGCTTCGTCCCAGACCTTGCCATGGACGATCACCTCGGCACCGGTTTTCTTGATCCTGGCGCGGGTGGATTCAGGGGTCGTGTGCGGGACCACAATGCAGGCTTTCAAGCCCAGGCGGGAAGCAGCCACGGCCGTGGCAAACCCGGCATTGCCGCCGGAAGGACAGATGACCTTGCGCTTCCCCCGCTCTGCCGCCTGACTGCACAAAAGCCCTATGCCGCGCAGTTTGAAGGAGCCGCTGGGTTGCAGGTTTTCCAGTTTGAGCCAGATGCGGCGCGATGGCGTCGACAGGTCGGGATGCAGGATCAAGGGCGTTCTGATATGAAGCATTTCGGGCTCCTGTTGCACGCCGTTGGCCCGTCGAATTTTCCACGGGTCAGCGGTGAACGGTCCTTGTTCAAGCTTAGTTCATGAGCCGTTGCTGATGACGCCCTGTAGGAGCGAGCTTGCTCGCGAAAAACCCGATGACACCGCGGACATCTGGTTTTACGCGTTATCGTTCACGACCATCGCGAGCACGCTCGCACCTACAGGGGGCGTCCACCCGATCTAACGGTAACGCGGCGCCGCCGTGGAATTGTGGAGCAACCCGGTAAGCGCCTGGCGCCGGGCTTCGTAATCGTCCCACTGTGCGCCGTCGTGCAGGCCCGGGATGGTCACCGTTTCGCCGGCGGCCAAACCCGTCAGCGCGGCATCGACCATTTCTTCGACGGACATGACGATTTCCTGCGGCAGGTTTTCCACCGGGTGGCCGGCCTCGTTCCAGAAGTCCGTGGCGGTGGCACCCGGCAGCACGGCCTGGATGCGCACGCCCTTGTCCGCCAATTCGTGAAGCATCGACTGGCTCAAAGCCAGGACGAACGCCTTGGTCCCGCCGTACACACCATTGAGGATTTCCGGGGCGATGGCGACGATCGAGGCGATGTTGATCACGGTCCCGGTACCACGGGTGACGAAGCCGGGCGCGGCGGCATAGGCCAGGCGCGTCAGGGCGGTGATGTTGAGGGTGATCATGTCTTCCATGTCATCCACCGGGCTGCCCAGCAGCGGCAGGACCGCACCGACCCCGGCGTTGTTGACCAGCAAAGTGATGCTGGCATCGCTGCGCAGGATCTGTTCAACCCGCAGTAGATCGGTTTTATCTTTCAAATCAGCGGCGACCACTTCCACGTTGCGCCCGGTTTCATTGCTCAAGCGGCTGGCCAGGGCATTGAGTTTCGCCTGGCTGCGCGCCACCAGAATCAGGTTGTAACCCTGGCGGGCGAGACGGTCGGCGTAGACGGCGCCGATGCCCGACGAGGCGCCAGTGATCAGGGCAGTACCTTTGGATGAAAGAGCCATGTTCAATTTCCTTTGCAGTGCGGCGAGATATTCGCCGGGTGTGAGCTGTTATAAATTGACTGACACGCGTCGCAAATGACGTTTAAAGTACGTTTTTCGGACATGATCGTTTGAGGGCATCGCGATGATCAGCGTGGCGTTTGTGGTTTTCGAGGGGTTCCAGTCCATGGCGCTGGCGGCGATGCCGGTGTTCGAGTACGCCAACTTCAGCGCCGGCGAAGCGCTGTATGACGTGCGCGTGCTGTCCGAGGATGGCCGCACCTTGCGCGCCTCCGGTGGGTTGACCATCGGTACCGAAGCATTCGATGAACGGCTCATCGACACGGTGATCGTGGTCGGTGGCGATGGCATCCTCGAACAGGCTCCCGAAGCGGTACTCGATTACATGCGTTCCAGTGCCCGGACCGCGCGGCGCACGGCATCGATCTGCTCCGGCGCCTTTGTCATGGCCCAGGCCGGTTTACTCGAAGGACGACGGGCCACCACCCATTGGGCCTACGCGCGGCAACTGCAGGAGCGCTTTCCATCGATCAAGGTCGAGGCCGACCGCATCTATGTGATCGACGGTTCGATCTGGACATCCGCCGGGATGACCGCCGGCATCGACCTGGCGCTGGCCATGGTGGAGAAAGACCACGGTGCCGAACTTGCCCGGTCGGTGGCGCAGAAACTGGTGATGTACCACCGCCGTGCCGGTGGCCAGTCGCAACACTCGGCGCTGCTGGCGCTGGAGCCGAAGTCCGACCGCATCCAGACCGTGCTCGGCTATGCCCGGGAACACCTGGCCCAGACGCTGTCGGTGGAACAACTGGCGGACGTGGCGCGCCTCAGCCCGCGCCAGTTCAGCCGTGCCTTTCGCGCCGAAACCGGCCAGTCGCCAGCCAAGGCCATCGAAAACCTGCGCCTGGAAGCGGCCCGGCAAATGCTCGAACGCGGCCGCCTGACCCTCGACCAGATCGCCCTGGAGACTGGTTTCACTGATCGTCGTCGTATGCGCGAAGCCTTCCTGCGGGCATTCGGGCAACCGCCGCAGGTGATCCGCCGCAATGCCCGATCTGACGTGCTTTTGTAGGAGCTGGCTTGCCCGCGATGGATTCAAGAGCACCGTGTTTATCCAGCCCCACGCGTTATCGTTAACGACCTTCGCTGGCAAGTCGAACCGTCGCACCGCAGCTCCTACAATGAAGGGTGTGTGCGTGGAGGTCGTATGAAAATCTCGGCAAAACTGGCGTTTTTCGCCGTCGTGTCCACCCTCGCCTACCTCGCCCTGGCCATTTGGGGGCTGGGCGGCATTGGCGCTTTCTTCTCCCACGGCGCGCTGGTGGTGGTGGCACTGGCGACAGTCGTCATGGCCATCGCTTCGCTGTTCACCGAGGTCAATCTCAGCTCCGGGGAACGAGAAGACCGGGCCAATCGCTGGGTGCTGCCAGCGTTCGGGGTGATCGGCTTATTGAGCGGGTATCTACCGGCCTACACCGACCGCATCGATTTCTGGACCTTTGGCGGTGAAGGCACGCGTTGGCTCGGGGCAATCCTGTTCATTATCGGCGGCGCACTGCGGTTATGGCCGGTGTTCGTACTGGGCAAGCGTTTCAGCGGGCTCGTGGCAATTCAACCGGGGCATCGCCTGGTCACCGACGGCATCTACCGCAACCTGCGCAACCCCAGTTATCTGGGAATGATGGTCATCGGCGTGGGTTGGGCACTGGCATTTCGCTCGAGCGTGGGACTGTTGCTGGCGGCGTTGACGCTGATTCCGCTGATTGCGCGGATTCATTCAGAAGAGGCGCTGCTGAGGGCGCAGTTCGGGGGTGAATATGAGGCGTATTGCGCGCGGAGCTGGCGGTTGATACCCGGGATTTATTGATGCATACAGAACCATGTGGGAGCGGGCTTGCCCGCGATAGCAATCTGTCTGTCACATCAATGCTGGATGTGCCGACGCCATCGCGGGCAAGCCCGCTCCCACAGGGATTAATGTCGCTTACAGGGGCTGCAAACGGATGAGACCGTCGGTATCCACCCGAACGGCAACCAGGTCATAACAGCCCAACGTCGCATGCCCCGTCTCAATCGGCTGTTCATGGGTCGCCGTGACAATCACCAAATCCGCCCCCGCCGCCTGCGCCGCCAGTATCCCCACCGTGGCGTCTTCAAAAACCAGGCAATCCGCTATCTCGACCCCCAGTCGTCGGGCAGCCAACCGATACCCCGCCGGATCAGGCTTGCCCACGCTGACATCCTCGGCAGTGACCATCACATCCGGCTCGGGAATCCCGGCCGCGGCCATGCGACGCAACGCCAGCGTCCTCGGTGCCGAGGTGACGATGGCCCATTGATGGGCCGGCAGTGACTTCAGGAACCGCGCCGCACCCGCCACTTCTGCAACCCCTTCGACATCCTCGATTTCCGCCGCGGTGATCCACGCCGCTTCAGCCTCGGCATCGACACCGGGCAACGCCAGGCGCTGGATGGTATCGATGGCGCGGGCACCGTGGATGGTGGGCAGGAAGCTCTCGACATCGACACCGTGGCGCACGGCCCAATGGGCCCAGACGCGCTCGGCGGCGGCAATCGACGTAAGGATGGTGCCGTCCATGTCGAACAGGAAGGCACGGTATGGGTTGTTGAAAACGGATTTGGAGGTGGGCAAAGGGTCCTTCCTATCTCAGGGAACTGACGGTGTTTCAAGCAATGTACACGATCAATGTAGGAGCCGGCTTGCTGGCGAAGGCGTCCGGATTGTCGATGCAAGACTCGAGGCCCTCTTCGCTGGCAAGCCAGCTCCTACAGGGTACGACGTGAATTGAACGCGCCATCCACGCAATCGAGCAGCTGCCCCAGCGCCCAGGGTTTCTTGATGAACGAGACTTCATGCCGCACGCCGGAGCTTTCAGGGGTCTCGTAGCCGGACATGATCATGATCGGTTTGTCCGGCCAGCGATCGCCGAACAGGTTGGCGAGGTCCGCGCCGTTGAGCGTGCCGGGCATGGTGATATCCGTCAGCAACAACCCGACGCCCTGCGCATGACGCTGCAAGTACACCGAGGCGGCATCCGCACTGGTCTGCGGCTCCACCCTATAGCCTTCTTCCTGCAGAATTTCACAGAGAAACTCCAGAATCAGCGGGTCGTCCTCAACCACCAGAATCAACCCGCCTTGAAGGTCTCCACTCGCCGTCGATATTCGACTCATGACCTTGCCGCTCCCTGTATGCCTCAACGATTTCACGGGCTCTACTCCTCGCCCTACAGGTATGAGCAGCGGCATCGACGGAAATTCATTTTTCATACAGGGAGGCGACGAAATCAGCGCCTTTACAGGCGCTTTCGCTGCGATGCGGCGATGGCGTCCGCCCAAACAACACTTGCATCCACTCATTGCCAATAGTCAGATAGGCACCACAAAGCACACTCAAACAAATGAGCCCCCCGTCATGCGTCAACTGCCCTCGCTCAACATGCTGCGCGTCTTCGAAGAGGTCGCGCGGCATCGCAGTTTCAGCCAGGCCGCCCTGGGCATGAACGTCACCCAGGGCGCGGTGAGCCGGCAGATCAAGCAGCTCGAAGACTACCTCGGCGTGACGCTGTTCATTCGTACGCCCCAAGGCCTGTCGTTGACCGAAGCCGGCACCGCCCTCTCCCCGCACCTGAGCGATGCCTTCGATCATATCGAACGCGCCCTGCAAGCCGTGCGCGTGCCCAACCTGCGTCAGCGCTTGCGGATCGTGGCGCCGCCAACCTGGGCGACACGCTGGCTGTCGGCGCACCTGCGCGCGTTCTGCCAGCGCTACCCGGACATCAGCCTGAGCGTGACCAATCAGGCCAGCCACGACAACCTTGCCGAGATCGACTGCCACATCCGCTTCGGCCTCGAAGCGGACAGCCATTGCCACAGTCAGCTACTGGTCATGGAACGGCACATCGCAGTCGCCAGCCCGGAGTTGTTTACCGCCGGGCAACCACCCGATCTGCAGCGATTGCCGTTGCTGCACATCCTGCACAACGGCAAGCGTTTGAAGGTCTGGGAAAACTGGCTGGCGGCGATGGGCCGCGACGATGTCGATGCCGGGCAAGGGCTGGAGTTCAGCACCCTGGACCAGGTGATCCATACCGCCCTGGCCGGTGGTGGCCTGGCGGTGATCGACCGGCAGATGATCGAAAAGGAACTGGCCAATGGCAGCCTATTGCCGATTACCCCGGTGGAGGTGATCGGGCCGTATGGCTATTGGCTGGATGTGGCGAATGACAAGTGGGGGTTGTCGAAGGTGCGGTTGTTTACCGAGTGGCTGGAGAGGGTCAGCAATCCCTGACACACCGCTACCCCCTGTAGGAGCAAAGCTTGCTCGCGATGGCGGCGTGTCATTCAACGGATATGTTGGATGGTCCGGCGCTATCGCGAGCAAGCTTTGCTCCTACAGGAAGCGTGCCAGTAGTTAGACCGGTGTTGCAGCCTTTCCGGCTACATGCATACCACCCTCCACCGGACTCTGCGCCTTGCACGCCTGACTCAACGTCAGCGACTTGGTCTCCGGTGCCCAGGCCCAGGACAACAACGCCCCAATCCCCAGGATCGCCGCCAGGATGCCCATGGTCGGGCTCAGACCGATCCCCGCCACACTCACCGGCAGCAAGAAGGTGCTGATCGCCGAGCCCAGGCGACTCACCGCCGTCGCCAGGCCAATACCGCTGGCACGCACTTCCGTCGGAAAGCTCTCGGCCGGAAACACGCCCACCAGGTTACTGACCGCCGACAACACCAGGGTGAACAACCCGAACACCAGCACCATCAGGAACGCCGCGCTGCCCGGCAACACCGCCAGCAGGAACAACGCCACCGCCAGGATGATGAACGAGTTGATCAGGAACCCGCGACGGGTGAATTTGATGGTGCACCAGATGCCGATCAGTGCGCCGAGGATCAGCAGCATGTTCAGCATCAGTTCGGTGCCGAAGCCTTCGGCCAGGCCCATCTTCTGCAAGATCGACGGCAGGAAGGTGTAGATGGCGAAGTACGGCATGACGATGCAGACGAAGAACAGGCAGTTGAACGCGGTGCGCTTGCGGTACTCGCGACTGAACAGGATGGCATAACCGGAGCGGGTTTCGGTGGAACGGGTTTCGTCGAGTTCGACGTTGTCGCCCAGGTGTTTCTTGACGATCGCCCGCGCTTCGGCAATGCGGCCCTGATTGACCAGCCAGCGTGGCGACTCCGGGGTGCCGATGCGGGCGATCAGGATCAGTGCCGCCGGGATCGCCGACGAAGCCAGCATCCAGCGCCAGGCATCGTCGCCGAGGCTGAGCATCGCGGTGCCGACAAAGGTTGCCGCCACATAGCCGAAGGTCCAGATCACGCTGAACGAACCGAGCAACACCCCGCGATGTTTCTTCGGCGCGAACTCGGCGAGCATGGCGTGACCGACGCTGAAGTCACCGCCCAGGCCGATGCCGATCAGTACCCGGCAGAGGAACAGGCTCATCGCCGTTTCAACGTAGAACTGCATCACCGACGCGAGGGTGATCAGCACGAAGCTGACCAGGAAGATTTTCTGCCGGCCGACCTTGTCGGAAATCCAGCCGAAAAACAGACTGCCCATGAACAGACCGATCAATGCCGAAGCGCCGATCAGGCCCTGCCAGAAAGCATCCAGCTGCATCTGCGGGCTCAGCAGGGTGAAGGCGATGCCGATCAGGCCGAGGATGTAGCCGTCGGTGAAGTGCGCACCGAAGGTCAGGCCGGCGATCTTGATGTGGAAGCGCCCGATGGGCAGGTCGTCGATTTTTACCGGTTGTACGGACATGTAAGTCTCCAATTGTTGTTATTGACGGAGAAATGAAACCGATATTTCTGGTTTTTTTTGCTTCTGTGGGAGCAAGGCTTGCCCGCGATGACGGAGTGTCAGGCACCACAGGCGTCGACTGACACTCCGTCATCGCGAGCAAGCTTTGCTCCTACAGGGGCGTGCCCCTTACAGGCCACCCATCAGCAGGTATTTGATTTCCAGGTAGTCATCCAGACCGTACTTCGAACCCTCGCGACCCAGGCCCGATTCCTTGATTCCGCCGAACGGCGCCACCTCCGTGGAGATGATCCCTTCGTTGATCCCGACCATGCCCGCTTCCAGGCCTTCGGCCATTCGCCACACGCGGCCGATGTCGCGGCTGTAGAAGTAGGCCGACAAACCGTAGGGCGTGTCGTTGGCCCGTTGCAGCACTTCGGCTTCGTCCTTGAAACGGAAACACGCGGCCACCGGGCCGAAGGTTTCGTCCTGGGCGATCAGCATGTCGCTGCTGGCTTCGGCGAGAATCGTCGGTTCGTAGAAAGTGCCGCCCAGCGCATGACGGCGACCACCGCACAGGACCTTGGCGCCCTTCTCCACCGCGTCGCTGACATGCAACTCGACCTTGGCCAGCGCCGCCGTGTTGATCAGCGGTCCCTGTTCGGTTTCCCCTTCCAGGGCATTGCCCACGCGCATCGCCGCCACCGCTTCGGCGAGTTTGCCGGTGAAGGCTTCGTACACGCCGTCCTGAATAAAGAAGCGGTTCACGCAGACACAGGTCTGCCCGGTGTTGCGGAACTTCGAGGCCATCGCGCCCTTCACCGCCGCGTCGATATCCGCGTCGTCGAAGACAATGAACGGCGCGTTGCCACCCAGTTCCAGCGAGACCTTTTTCAAGGTGTCGGCCGCCTGGCGCATCAGCAACTTGCCGGTGCGGGTGGAGCCGGTGAACGACAGCTTGCGCACGATGCCGGACGCTTGCAGCGCGCCGCCGATGGCCACGGCATCACCGGACACCACGTTGAACACACCCGCTGGAATGCCGGCCTGCTCCGCCAGTACCGCCAGGGCGAAGGCCGACAGCGGGGTTTCTTCCGACGGCTTGAGGATCATCGTGCAACCGGCCGCCAGTGCCGGGCCGACCTTGCGGGTGACCATGGCCAGCGGGAAGTTCCACGGGGTGATCGCCGCGACCACGCCGATGGCTTCCTTGACCACGATGATCCGCGCATCGGCCTTGTGGCTCGGGATCACATCACCGTAGGCGCGCTTGGCTTCTTCGGCGAACCACTCCAGAAAGCTCGCGGCGTAGACCACTTCGCCCATGGCTTCGGCCAGCGGCTTGCCTTGCTCACGGCTGAGCAAGGTCGCCAGGTCCTTCTGGTTGCTCAGCATCAATTCGCCCCAGCGCTTGATGCGTTGGCTCCGTTCCTTGGCCGTCAGCTTGCGCCACGCCGGCAAGGCGCGATTGGCCGCTTCAATGGCCAGGTTGGTTTCTTCGGCGCCAGCCTTCTGCACATCGGCGATCAGCTCGCCGGTGGCCGGGTTCAGCACCGGATAAGTCGGGCCACCACTGGACCATTGCCCGTCGATAAAATTGCCGTGCCGGATCAACGCGCTCATGCCACGGCCTCAGTCAGGGTGAAGCGTTCCGAACCCGGACGGGCCGAACGCAGGATACGTTTGCCGGCGGTGTAATCGTTGATCACGTCGCACGGGGTGTAGTTGCGTTCCAGCTCATGCAGTTCTTCGGCATCGAGCTTGGTCTCCAGCGCTGCAAGGGCGCTGTCGAATTGCTCGGTGGTGTCGGCGCCGACCAGCATGCAATCCACACCCGGATGATTGGCCACCCAGGCCTGGGCGATCTGCGCGTTGGACACGCCGCGGGCACGGGCCACGCGCTGCACCGAATGAGCGATCTCGAACGAGGCTTCGTCGCTGTACATCTGCTGGGTGAAGAAGTCGGTCTGGTTGCGAGTCGACTGCACGTCACCGGTCAACAAGCCACGGGCCAGCGGGCTGAACACCGACACACCGATGCCCTGATCGCGGCAGAACGGAATCATCTCGCGCTCTTCTTCGCGGTAGGCGCAGTTCAGTTGCAGCTGCATGTTGATCGGCTTGACCCAGCCATTGCGCTCGCAGGCCATGAGGATTTTTGCCAGTTGCCCGGTGAGCATGGTCGACACGCCGATGTAACGGGCCTTGCCGGAGCGCACGATGTCGTTCATGGCGCTCATGGTTTCTTCGACCGGGGTGTTCACGTCGAAGTAATGCAGCATGAACACGTCGACGTAATCCATGTCCAGGCGTTTGAGCGAGGCGTCGATGCTGTCCATGATGTGCTTGCGCGAATGACCGCTGGCATTGATCCCGGCGCGGGTGCCGTAGCCGACCTTGGTGGTGATCACCAGGTCTTCGCGACGGGCCAGGCGCTTGACGATGCGCCCCACCACTTCTTCGCCGACGCCGGCGGAATAGAAGTCCGCCAGGTCGATGAAGTTCACGCCGTTGTCCAGCGCGTGCTTGACGATCGGCTCGCTTTTCTTCTCATCGAAGATCCACGGTTTCCAGTCCGGAGTACCCATGTTCATGGTGCCCAGGCACAGGCGGGAGACTTGCAGGCCGGAGTTGCCCAAACGGATGTATTGCATGGCGCGGACCTCAGGCTTTTGGCGTGTAGAAAGGGTTGCTGATGTGGTTGACCACGTCCGCCAGCTGCGCGGTTTCCGGCTTGCCGGTCAGGGCGGCGCGGATCGCGGTGCGGCAGGCGTTGTAGTTATTCAGGTACACCGCATCCAGATCGTCGCAAGCCGGGTTGACCCAGTTGGCCGTAACGATGGCCCACTCGTCTTCCGCTTCCGGCGGCAAGGTGCCGTCCAGCAGCGCTTCCAGGACAGCCTTGGCGATGCCGGCCTGGGACGCACCCCAGGTGGCATTGCCGTGCAGGTCGCTGCCAATGGCGGCCTTGTTCACATACAGGGTCATTGGTTTGACCGGGATGTTCGGCTGGGCGATCACCATGAACGGGCAATGACCCTGGCTGGGCGACGCCAGGCTGTTGGCGAACGCTTGCCCTGCCGGGCCGTTACGCGGGCCGATCAGGATATTGATGTGCGCGGCGTTCACGCCAGGGCCTTCGAAACCTTCACCGATGTACAGATCGAGTTCTTTCATGAGCTTTTACTCTTCAGGGAGTTGGGTTGATCAGAGGTGCACGCAAACCGTGGGGATCGCGTGGTAAATGTCGGGGTTTGAAGAGCGCAGCAGGTCGCTGGCGAAGACGCGGCAGTGATGAATGATCATGGTTGCAAACGCTCTTTTTTGTTGTTGATGAGCTGGTTTGCGATTTTTTAACACTGGGGGTTGGCCGGGCTGTAACCATATAAAATCATGGGGGTATGACTTCAGGTCATACCCCTTGAACGACCCGATCCCCTGTAGGAGCAAAGCTTGCTCGCGATGGCGTCGTGTCAGCCAATACATCTGTTAACTGACACGACGCCATCGCGAGCAAGCTTTGCTCCTACAGGTTGTCGGGGGTGTTTGGGTTATTGCGACATGGCGTCCTTCTTCATCGCATCCTTGGACATGGCATCTTTTTTCATGCCGTCCTTGCTCATGGAATCCTTGGACATGTTGTCTTTCTTCATCGTGTCCTTGGCCATGGAATCCTTCTTCATGGTCGTGTCTTTTTTCATGGTGTCTTTGGACATGGTGTCCTTGGACATTGCGTCGTTACTCATGGTGTCGGCAGCGAACACGCTGGCGGCGCCGATTGCGAGGCACATGGACAGGGCAACAGTGGTCAGCTTTTTCATGATGAAACTCCTTGCTTGTTTTTGAGGGTGAAATGTCCAGGCTTCATCAGCTGCCACCGAACCAGTTGTAGCCCTGGTCTTCCCAGTAGCCACCGCTGTAGGTGTTGCTGACGAAAATCGCCTGAATGTGTTTGGGGTTCTTGTAGCCAAGCTTGGTGGGCATGCGCAGCTTCATCGGGAAGCCGTACTGGCGCGGCAGCACCGCGCCGTCATAGGTCAGCGTCAGCAGGGTTTGCGCATGCAGCGCGGTGGCCATGTCGATACTGGTGTAGTAGTCGTCGGCGCACTTGAAGCCGACGTATTTGGCGTCGGTGTCGGCGCCGATGCGTTTGAGGAAATCACTGAAGCGCACACCGCCCCAGCGCCCGATCGCACTCCAGCCTTCGACGCAAATGTGCCGGGTGATCTGCTCGGTCTGTGCCATGGCACGCAACTCTTCGAGACGCCAGCTGCGCTTGTCCGCGACCAGGCCGGTGATTTCCAGGCGATAGCCCTCCTCCTCCACCGTCGGTGCTTCGTCGATGCCGTAGAAGGCATTGAACGGAAACGGCCGGGTGATCATCGACGCCGGATAGGTCGGTGCCATGGCATTGGGGTTGAACAGCCAGCCCTGCACCCGATCGTTGAAGCGCGACATCGACGACAACGCGGTTTCGACGCTTTCGTTGTCGGTCAGGTTGCAGCCGGACAACATGGCCACGCCGCCGAGGGTCAGGCCACGCAGCAGGAATGAGCGGCGGGAGCGGTCCTCGATCTGCGATGCGAGGATTTTCCGGGCGTCGATCAGGATCGAAGACTCGTCCAGGCCCGGGTCTTGAATGCGCTTTTTCATACGGACTCCTTGCGACCGACGATCATGGCCACCAGCGTTTTGGGAACCAGCGCGACCATCACCAGATGCACCGCCACAAACGCCACCAACAGCGACATGGCGATGAAGTGCACATACCGCGCCGCCTCGTAACCGCCCAGCAATTCACGCAACAGCGGGAACTGCACCGACTTCCACAACACCAGCCCGGAGATCACCAGCAGCGTGATGTCGACCATCACGAACAGGTACGCCACCCGTTGTACCTGGTTGTAATGACTCAGGTCGGCATGCCCCAGTTTTCCTCGCAGCGCAGCCCACAGGTCATGCAGCACGCCTTTAGGCGAGACCGGGAAAAACCGTCGTTTGAGTCGGCCACTGAACAGGTTGATGACCAGATAGACGAGGCCGTTGAACACCAGGAACCACATCGCCGCGAAGTGCCATTGCAAGGCACCGCCGAGCCAGCCACCGAGGGTGATCGATTTGGGGAAGCTGAAGTCGAAAAGCGGCGAGGCGTTGTAGATGCGCCAACCGCTGGTGACCATCACCAGCACCGCCAGGGCGTTCAGCCAATGGGTGAGCCGCAGCCAGCGGGGGTGGCTGGCCTTGGGTGAAGCAGTTGACTGCGACATGTCCGGGCTCCTTGTTGTTGTTCGTTGGAGCCGAGTATGGGAGCGACAAGATCGCCAAATCCTCACGCAGAGTTAAATTATTCGTGATAACTACCCTGCGAGCCCTTGTAGGAGCGAGCCTGCTCGCGATGGTCTCCCAGGCACCGCGCTCATTCAGAAAACCCGCGTCATCGTTAACGATCATCGCGAGCAGGCTCGCTCTTACAGGGGGGTTGTGTGATCCGCTCGGGGTGCAACTATGGTTAAATGCCGCCCCCTCAAAATTGCCGACCCTTGACCGATGAACCCAGACGCCCTCACCACTCTCCAAGCGCACCTGCTGACCGCCCTGGCAGCCGCCCCCGCCGAAACCCGCCGCCTGTTCCACGGCCGTGGTCGCTGCTGGCCGGGGCTGGAACAGTTGACCGTCGACTGGTTGCAGGGTGTGGTGCTGGTGGCGCTGTTCAAGGAGCCGGAGCCTTCGCAACTGGAGGACTTGAAGCAGTTGCTGATGGCGATTACCCAGTCAGTCCAGTGGGCAGAATCGGGCGCGCATACGCTGTTGCTGCAGCATCGTTATCTGCTGCAAAGCACCACTGAATGGCTGCTGGGGGATGTCATCGAGGAAATGACCATCACCGAAGGCGGGCTGAAATATCGGGTGGATCTGGGTCGCAAGCAGAACACCGGTCTATTCCTCGACATGCGTTATGGCCGCGACTGGGTGCGGGCCAATGCCGAGGGCAAACGGGTGCTGAATCTGTTCGCCTACACCTGCGGCTTCTCGGTGGCGGCCATCGAAGGGGGCGCGACCCAGGTGGTCAATCTGGACATGTCCAGCCCGGCCCTGAGCCGTGGCCGTGACAACCACCGGCTCAATGGACATGACCTTGGCAACGTCACCTTTCTGGGTCATGACCTGTTCAAGTCCTGGGGCAAGGTGATCGGCAAGGGCCCGTATGACCTGGTGATCATCGACCCGCCCTCCTTTCAGAAAGGCAGTTTCCTGCTGACCAAGGATTACCAGCGCGTACTGCGCCGCCTCCCGGAATTGCTCGGCCCGCAAGGCACGGTACTGGCCTGCATGAACGACCCGGCGTTTGGCGCGGACTTCCTCATCGACGGCGTGACTCGCGAAGCGCCGAGCCTGCACTTCGAGCAACGGCTGGACAATCCGCCGGAGTTTCCGGATGCCGATATCGAGTGTGGGTTGAAGGCGTTGGTGTTCAAACTGGACAATTAAAAATCCCAACCGCCCTGTAGGAGCTGGCTTGCCAGCGAAAGCGGTGTCTCAGTCAGTGCATTTATTGCCTGATACGACGCCTTCGCTGGCAAGCCAGCTCCTACAAGGGATCGGTTGATTCAACGCGGCTGCAACACCAACGCAAACAACTCCCCATGCCCGTTCACATTGAGCTTGTGATAGAGGTTGCGCCGATGCACTTTCACCGTTTCCGGGGAGATGCCCATTTGCTGGGCGATGGCCTTGCTGGAAAAGCCCTGGAGGATCAGCCGGGCGGTTTCGATTTCGCGCACCGACAGGCGCGCGTCGAAGCGGTCGAGCAGGGTCGCCAGATCGCCGGCCACCGGTTCGGCCACCGGGCCTTCCGGGGGCAGCAGTTGCAGGTGTCGACGCATGGCGGCCAATACCCAGTCACGCACGCACAGCAGGCGGCCCTGCTCTTCCAGCGTGAAGCGCGTCGAGCGCCCCAGGGACAAGCCAAGCACGGCGCCGTCGAGGTTGACCATGAACTGCAACTCGTCACCGCCCACCACCGAGCGGAAGTAGCTGAGGTAGTACTCGCTCTGCTGGAACTGGTCGGGAGCCACCGAGTCGAGGCTGTGCAAACCGTCAGCGATGCCGGCACACACCGCCAGGTAAAACGGATCGAGCAGGTACATCCCGGCGCAATAATCCGCCAGCCCTTCCTGCTCGCCACTGCCCTTGGAGTCGAAGTCGATCAGCAGGCGCGGCACCCTTCCCGACTGAATGACCGCCACTAATGCGTTATCCATCGGCACCAGCATTCGCAAGGTGTCGATGAGCGCACGCCAGAATCCGTCCTCGCCGATCGCGCCGAACACCCGCGCCAGCCCCTGGTGCAGCGGCAACTCTTTCAACAACGCGTCCACGCACTACCCCTTTCGAGTAACCCATGATGGGAATGGGTAACGGCCACCCCGGTCGATACGCTGCAAGCTCCTGAATATCACCGGCCGCAGCAGGCCAGGAGTGCCGCATCATGAGTGGTCACCGCTCGTATTTCAATCTGGGGTTGGGCGCCTGCCTGGCGGTTTCGCTGTCGGCGGTTGCCACCGAAGGCCCGACCGTTCATGTGTACAACTGGTATGACTACATCGGCCCCGACACCCTGCATGACTTCAAGCGCGACACCGGGATCCAGCCGGTCTACGACACCTTCGACAGCGCCGAAGTGCTGGAAGGCAAACTGCTGACCAGCCGCAGTGGCTACGACGTGGTGGTGGCCAGCAACTTCAGCCTGCCGACGCTGATCAAGGCCGGCGCGCTGGCGCCGTTACCCCGGGCCCAAATGCCGGATTTCAAGAATATGGACACCGACCTGCTGGCGAAACTGGCCAACAACGATCCGGGCAACCAGTACGCCGTACCGTACCTGTGGGGCACCAACGGCATCGGCTACAACATCGACAAGGTGCGTGCGGTGCTGGGTGACAAGGCGCCGGTGGATTCCTGGGACCTGGTGTTCAAGGAAGAGAACCTGGCCAAACTCGGCGAATGCGGCGTGGCGATGCTCGACTCGCCCTCGGAAATGCTGCCGGTCGCCCTGCATTACCTCGGCCTGCCGCCCAACAGCACCGACCCCGAGGATTACAAGAAAGCCGAAGCGCTGTTGCTCAAGTTGCGCCCGCATATCGCCTACTTCAACTCGTCGAAATTCATCAGCGACCTGTCCAACGGCAATATCTGCGTGGCAGTGGGCTGGTCCGGGGCGATGCTGGAAGCCAAGGCCACCGCCGAGCAGGCCGGCAACGGCGTGAAGATCGCCTACAGCCTGCCCAAGGAAGGCGCGCCGGTGTGGTTTGACACGCTGGTGTTGCTCAAGGATGCGCCGCATCCACAACAGGGGCTGGCCTTCATCGACTACCTGATGCGTGCCGAGGTCATCGCCCCGGTCAGCAATCACCTCAACTACCCCAACGGCAACCGCAATGCGACGGCGTTGGTGGCCGAAGCGACGCGCACCAATCCTGCCGTGTATCCATCTACCGAGGCGCTGGCGACCTTGTTCACCTTGCAGCCGTTGCCACCGGCCACTGAACGCGTGCGCACGCGGATCTGGAGCAAGGTCAAAAACGGTCAATAACCCAAACACCTCAAACCCTGTGGGAGCAAGGCTTGCCTGCGATGCAGACACTGAGGTGTTTCTGCTGCACCGAGGCGATGCAATCGCGGGCAAGCCTTGCTCCCACAGGTTTTCACTCCTGCGCCACTCATTTGAAGAATAGAAACCATGAAACCACGTGCCCGCGACCTGAACATTCAGTTTGGCCAATTGCAACCCGGCCCTCTCAACGCCATCACCGATGTGCCCGGCGTACGGGTCGGCCACAGCAACGTGCGAGGCCGTACCGCCAGCGGCCGCGACATTCTGACCGGCGTCACCGTGATCGAACCCCGTGCCGGGTCCGCCAGCCGGCAGCCGTGCTTCGCCGGTGTCCATGTACTCAACGGCAACGGCGACGCCACGGGGCTTGAGTGGATTCGCGAGGCCGGCCTGCTGACCAGCCCGGTCGCCTTCACCAACACCCATAGCCTGGGGGTGGTGCGCGACGCATTGATCGTGGTGGACCGTGAACAGCAACCGGATGACGGGCGGCTCTACTGGAACATGCCGGTGGTGCTGGAAACCTTCGACGGTTTGCTCAACGACATCAACGGCTTTCATGTAAAGCCCGAACACGTGGCCCAGGCCGTGCAATCGGCGGTGAGCGGACCGGTGGCCGAAGGCAATGTCGGCGGCGGCAGCGGCATGATCTGCCACGAATTCAAGGGCGGCATTGGCACCGCATCGCGGCGTTTGAACAATGCCCAGGGCGGCTGGACCGTCGGCGCCATCGTCCAGGCCAACCATGGCATTCGCAATGAACTGCGAGTCGATGGCTACCCGGTCGGGCGCTACATGGAGCAGGCTGACTCACCGTTTCTCAAGGCCTCATTGCCGCATCCGGGCATGGGTTCGATCGTGGTGTGCCTGGCCACTGATGCGCCGTTACTGCCGCATCAATGCACGCGACTGGCGCAGCGTGCCAGCCTCGGCCTGGCCCGCACCGGCGGCGGCAACGAGGACCACAGCGGCGACATTTTCATTGCCTTCGCCACTGGCAACGCTCACGTGCCACCCGCCGCCTACGAGAGCAAACGCGCGCCGACCACCGATAACCTGAGCATGGTCAATAACGATCACATCAGCGAATTGTTCCTGGCGGCCACCGAAGCGGTGGAGGAAGCCATCATCAATGCCCTGCTCGCCGCCGAAACGACCGAAGGTAATGGACATGCCGTGCCGGGGCTGGATGCCGAAACGCTGCTCAAAGCCCTGAATCAGGCCGGTTGGCCGGGTGAAGGTCTTCGCAGAAGCTGACACTTGTGGGGGGATTCGACTAGCGGTACTTGAGGGCGAACCCCCATGTTTCTACGATGAAGTTGCGCAACCGCTTGCTTGCCCAAGCCGTTGCGTAGGTGGTGAGTGTACTGAACCCCTATCAAGCTCACCGCCTGCTTCATGCGCATCTTGAGCCTCAATGGCTCCACTTCTCCCCATCAAAGAGCTTTGAGGCTCTTTTTTAACCTTCTGAAAACCAACACCCCCCTTGTGGGAGCGAGCCTGCTCGCGATAGCGGTGTGTCAGTCAACATTGATGTTCCTGATACACCGCTATCGCGAGCAGGCTCGCTCCCACAGGGGGTGATTCATTGGGTTTCGGGAGCAGCGACCGAGCGCCAGGCCGCGTCGGCCAGCATCTCCCGGTACGCCTTCGGGCTGCCCTTGACCCGGCCCGACAACCAGGCGCGGCAGTAGCTGTCGGCCTGCCCGATGATCAGCGACAGTATCAGCTCAGCCGGAATGTCCCCCATTTCAGCTCGGCGCGCCGAATCAAACAGCCACTCCATCAGTTGCTTGTTGCGCGCCTTGTTGCGGGTGGCGAGTTCGTCCTTGAACGGCCCCTTGGTCACGGCAAATCGCGCGTGGTACTGAAAACGTGCCCATTCGGGCTGGCTGTCGACCCAATCCACGTAGCTGTACACCAGGGCGTGCACCCCCGCCTGGGTGGTGGCGGCCTCGGCCATGTAGCTGTCGCGCAGCCTGGCCTGGTCGTCCAGCGCTGTGAAGTACAGCGCGGCCACCAGGCCTTCCTTGTTGCCGAAATGGTGATAGATCGCGCCAACGCTGGTATCGCATTCAGCGCGGATCATGTCGATGGTCGTGGCCTCGATCCCCTGCTCGTTGAACAGTTTCAAGGCCTTGCGAAAGATGTCGCGCTTGAGTTCGGCGCGGCGGCCGGGGTAGCAGCGCTCAAGTAAATCTGAAGTTTCCATACTCAACACAGACCGGAAAATGCATGGGTGAAGGCTGGCGATTGCCAACGGGAAAGTGGCGCTAGGTTGACAGATTTCTCTTCGACAGAATACTGTTCCGTTACAGAACATTGTTCTGTTACAGAATACTATTCTGCAAATCCGTCTATCAAAGAGGCTTCAACATGAGTCAGTTCCTCAGCATGTTCAACAGCGCAGGCCCCGAATCATTCAGCAAAATGGCCTGCCAGGTGGCACCTTATTTCTCCACCATCAACCCCTTGGTCACCGACCTGCGCAAAGGCTCGGCCACCGTGCAGGTGCCGTTTGCCCGGGAGATCACCAACCACCTGGGCACCGTTCACGCGATTGCGATGTGCAACGCCGCCGAACTGGCCGCCGGGATGATGACCGACGTGTCCATCCCCGCAGGCGCGCGCTGGATTCCCAAGGGCATGACGGTGGAATACCTGGCCAAGGCCAAGAGTGATGTGACGGCGGTGGCTGATGGCGAAGCGTTGGACTGGACGACGGAGGGCGACAAGATCGTGCCGGTGGACATTCACGACGTTGAAGGCAAGAAGGTATTCACGGCGCGGATTACGATGAATGTGAAGTTGTCTTAACAACAGTCGCTCTGCACTTGTAGGAGCTGGCTTGCCAGCGAAGCGGTCTCCAGCCAGCATCTTTATCGGCTGTGACGACCTCTTCGCTGGCAAGCCAGCTCCTACAACGGGTTGTGATGCCTGGTTGAACGCCGTTAGACCAGGTGTATACGAGGTTGGTTGGCAAGAACCGCCCCCTCCCCCAACCGCTCGCGCACGAATTCATTGGCCTTGCGCGTCAACTGGTCCAGATGCCGGTCCCGCTGTTTTTCCGCATCGAGCATTGCCCGCTTGCCGTGTTTTTGCAGCAGATACGTATGGATCTGCCGTACCTCCAGCGAGCTGTAGATCGACGCCACGTCCAGCAGCGCCATCAAGCCGTCGCTGCCGTGGTCGCGGGTGTTCATCAATACCTGGGTCGCGCGCACGCCCACCACTTCAAAGCCCATCGCCTCGAAATACGGCACCTTGGCCACCGCGCACGTCAGCTCGGCATGGGGATATCGACCGACCATTTCCCGCAGCATCCTGCGCGCAACGCCCTGGCGCCGATGGCTGGCATGCACCGCCATATAGGCCACGCCACACGCCTCGGGGTCGTCCTTGACCGGCAGGTACAACAGGAAACCGATGACCTGCTCCGGGTCATCCAGGTCAGTGGCGACGATCAACTCCACATCGATCCCTTTCGCCCCGTTCAACGCCTCCAGATACAGGTGAACCTCGTAGCCGATCGTGTATTGGTAAACGTTGTACAACAGATTGCTCGGAGGGATCGCGACCATGCTGATGTCGGTCAGGTTGTCCACCACCATCTGCAGGATCTGGCTGTTGATGTGCTCGGGGCACGGGGTTTTGAAATGAGTGATCTGGGGCATTGCGGGGGCTGACTCCGGGGATGGGTGCAAAGCGTTCGTCGCGGGGCTGGCTATCATACCGCGCCTGCCTTGAACGAGCTTCGAGGCGTTGCATTATTGGGGGTGACAGATGGCAATGTGCTGAATGTTCCGGCCTCTTCGCGGGCAAGCCACGCTCCTACACGGACAACATCTGATGCCGGGGCAAATCATTTGATAATGCCTCTCGTTTTCTTATACGAACCACTCATTTTGCCAAACCCACCCGCGAGTGGTGAAAGTAACCCAATGAAATAAGGGAATTTTCCCCGTAACTGAGGAATATTCCCCACCACTGACTGCCACACCAGAGCAACACTCTGAAACAACTTGCTAATTAATCGGGACTTTTGTCCTAGTGCTCGATGATGGCCCAACAGTTGCACCGACCCTTGCACCGCAAGTGCAGTCGTCCCCCCACGTCGGGATGGCGGATTCGCCAATTTGGCAAATCTCAGGGGAAATCACATGAAAAGCACAACACCCGTATTCCGTTCGCTCAGCTTCTGGCGGAGGTCCAGCGTGGCCTCTGTCATGCTGATCACCGCCAGCCTGACCTCAGTCAGCGCAGCCCCCATCGACGATGTCAGCCAGCCGCCACCGACAGACCCCTCGGCCTACTCCAATCCACCCGCCGACCCGGTTGAAGCCGCGGCTGAACTGGAAGCCCTGAAGTCCATGCCCGAAGCCAACCAGGGCTCGATCGCCCTGCCTAACGGCGTGTACGGCGACAAGAACACACCCCGTGCCGACAACGTACTGCCGCCGTCCGCGCAGACCTCGTTCAACTACCCCACCAACGGCAAACCCAGCCCGTTGTTCGGGGCCCAGCCGTTTACTCAGCAACTGCTGCTGTTCGAAGAGTTCGGCCCGGAAAAACTCGATCCGACGACTCCGCCACCGACCTTGACCTTCCCGGTCCCCACCGCCGGCCCGGCGCCGCAACAGGACCCGAACAGCATCGCCCGCAGTGGTCCCTCCAGCGCCGCGCTGGAGGCGTTCATGCGCCAACCGGGATTGTTCCCGTATCCATCGCAGTACTCCAACGTGCTGGACCGCAACCCCTGGCAGGCGCAGATCGAGGCCTTCCTCAACCGCCACCCGGTAGGTTCGCCGGCCGAAGGCCGTCCACCAGGAAAAGGCTGGTCGCACCAGCGCTGGAACGAGTTCTATCCGCAGACCGCCTACAAAACCGTGCAAGCCGGCGCCCGGACCAACATGGGCTTGCGCGACCGCAAGCAATTGCACAACTACGCCGTCGGTGAATTCGGCCCTGGCGGGCTTTACTACCAGACCTCCGACATCCCCACCACGATAGGCACCACCAAAGGCATCGACGTGCGTTTCCATTCGAACATGCCGGTGCAGAATCACAATGCGCTGTGGACCTTCGACGGCACCGTGCCGCCCAAACTGCTCATGGTGCGTTATGGCCAACCCCTGATGATGCGTCATTACAACGCCCTGCCGATCGACCCCGCCGCCAACATGGGGTTCGGCCTACACACCATCAGCACCCACGAACACAACGGCCACTCCCCCGCCGAGAGTGATGGCTACGCCAACGCGTTTTTCTTTCCCGGGCAGTACTACGACTATCGCTGGCCGATGCAACTGGCCGGTTACGACACCATCAACACCACCGCGTCGGACCCACGCGCGGCGTTCCCGTGCGCGCCGGGCGAAACGCTGTATGTCAACGACGCCTCGCCAGGCCTGAAGACCTGCCAGAACGGCACGATCAAGATTCGCGGCGACTGGCGCGAAACCATGAGCACCCACTGGTTCCACGACCACATGCTCGATTTCACCGCGCAGAACGTCTACAAGGGCAACGCGGTGATGATGAACTACTACAGCGCGCTGGATCGCGGTAACGAGGCGATCGAGGACGGCGTCAACCTGCGCCTGCCCAGCGGCTCGGCGCTGCCCTGGGGCAACCGTGACTACGACGTCAACCTGGTGGTGGCCGACAAGGCCTGGGACGCCAACGGCCAGCTGTGGTTCAACCCGTTCAACACCGACGGCTTCCTCGGCGATCAGATGCTGGTCAACTGGCAGTACCAGCCAAAACTCAAAGTGCGCGCACGCAGCTATCGCTTTCGCATTCTCAATGGCTCGGTATCGCGCTACGTGAAGATTGCCCTGGTGCGTGAAGTGGCCGGCAACAGCGGTGAGTTCCCGGGGCCTTCCGGTTCCAATGTGTCCTACAATCGCGTACCGTTCCACATGATCGCCAACGACGGCAACCTCATGGCCCATACCGTGCCGTTCGATGGCAGCATGGACCTGGACGGCGACGGTAACCTGCAAAACCACAACGCCATCCTGCCGGTGCAAGGCATCGCCGAACGCTACGACATCATCGTCAACTTCGCGAAAAACGGGATCAACGTTGGCGACAAGCTGTACTTCGTCAACCTCCTGGAGCACAAGACCGGCAAGGGTCCTGAGAAGAACGCGCTGAGCCTGGCCGACGTGCTGTCCGAGAAATACAAGGCGGTGATCAAACAGGGCAGCAAAGGACCGGAGTGGGACAAGGGCGACCCGGTGGTGGGCAAGTTCCTGCAATTGATCGTGCAGCCTTACAGCGGCACGGACGTGAGCATGAACCCGGCCGATTACGAGCCAGCCAAGCCAGGCAAGGCGGCAGGCAAATTCATGATTCCACTGACCATCGATCGTGATAACCCGGCCGACCAGGCCAAGCTCAAGGTGGCGCGGCATCGCGAGTTCACGTTCGGTCGTTCCGATGGCACCGACGAAGCGCCATGGACTGTCAAGACCGACGGTGGGTTTGGCTACAACATGGACCCACGCCGGCTCAGCGCGGCACCGCAACTGGCCAACGGCCCGACCGATGCCGGCTTCTCCGGTGACGGCACCCTCGAAGTGTGGAAAATCAAGAACGGCGGCAACGGCTGGAGCCATCCGGTGCACGTGCACTTCGAGGAAGGGATCATCCTCAGCCGCGACGGCAAAGCGCCACCGGAATGGGAAAAATGGGCACGCAAGGACGTGTACCGCATCGGCGACGGCCTCGACAGTTCGGTGGATGTGGAAATGGCGATTCACTTCCGCGAATTTGCCGGGACCTACATGGAGCACTGCCATAACACCCAGCACGAAGACAATTCGATGCTGCTGCGCTGGGATATCGAGCATCCGGGCCAGTTCCAGTTGATGCCAACACCCCTGCCCGGCTGGGACGGCGTCACCTACGTGAACTCTGCCGCACTGCCGACCTTCCGCAGCGGTGGCACCGGTAACGATGACGATAACAACAACGAAGGCGAGAACAAAAAGCCCGTGGCCAACCCCGATAGCGCCGCCAGCGCCAACGGACAGGCGGTGACCATCAACGTGCTCGCCAACGACACCGATCCGGACGGTAACCTGCCACTTAAAGTGGTGGGCCTGAGTCAACCGGACTCTGGCCAGGGCACAGTCACCACCGACGGTGTACGTGTGATTTACACACCGCCGGCCACTGCCCCCGCGCCGTTCACCGCGACCTTCACCTACCAGGCCAGCGATGCCAAGGATGCGGTCTCGCCACCGGCAACCGTCTCCGTGGCGGTGACACCGGCACCGGTGGTCAACGAAGACCTGGTGGTGACCAGTGCGACCGTCACCGTGCGCAGCAACAACCGCTACACCTGGGACCTGGCCGGGACCACTTCACGGGGTACGGGCAACACGCTGACGGTCACGGCGACGACGACCGCCGGCCCGCTCAACCTCGGTAACGCGATCCTCACGCCGACCGGCACCGGGGCTCGCTGGAGAGTATCGGCCAGCACCACCGGTGCCGGCCCGACACCGAACCCGACCGTCACCATCACCTCGACGTTCGGCAAGTCGGTGACGGCGCCCATAGCGGCGCACTGATGTAACGTTGACTGACGCCCGGTCCATGCAATGTGGACCGGGCGTTGATCGTTTACGCAGCGAATGCGCTCACTCGGATTGGCCGTGCCCACCCACTAGCGCTGCGGAGCGACCATCCGAAAGCGGATATTGATCTCGTTGGAAACAACCGTATCGGCCCATTCGCCTTCACCGATCTTGAAATCATTGCGCTCCAGCTTCAGCTCCCCTTCGAAAATGCCGATGGCGTTTTCCTCCTTCAGCAACACCGGCACCGACACTTCCCGGCTCAGCCCTCTGAGGGTGAGCTTGCCGGTGATCTGGTAGCGGTTGTTGCCTATGGCCTTGAATCGGGCCGACTCAAAGGTCGCCACCGGATATTGGGCGGTGTCGAACCACGCCGGCTTTTGCAATTCAGTGTTGGCGTCTTCGCTGCCGGCATCGATGCTGTCCAGGTCGATGGTCAATTTGGCGTGTGCCGCTTCGGGGTGGCGAGTATCGAATTGCAGAGAACCCTGGAACTTGCCGAAGGTGCCATAGACCCTCGAGCCCATCTGGTTGTAGGTGAAACTGATGGTACTGGCCGTGGGGTTGACGTCGGTGTATTCGACTGCGTCAGCGCCGGGTAACACACCGAGTGCCACGATGGCGAGCAAAGCGGTGAAACGCGGGAATCGAGAGTTCATGGAACACTCCGGGCCGGGGCGCCCTCATGGGTTGAAGTGCCGTACACACAAGCCAGCATCAGGAGGACTAAAGCAAAGAACGGTTGTTTATTCCACCTTGGATGCCATCACATTCATGACGCGCTGTCGCCAGCCTCTCGCTGCCACGCCTGTTGCAACAGATCCATGACTTCCTTATCCGACGTCTGGGAAAAATCCATGTACCAATAGCCGATGGACATCATCCAATCGGGAATCAGCGGGCAGATCAACTCATCCACTTCACTGCGCAACGCCTCCGCAGTTTCAATCGGTGCCACGGGCACGGCGACGACGATGCGCGACGGCCCGTGCTCGCGCACTGCATGGATCGCCGCCATCATCGACGCGCCAGTCGCCAGGCCGTCGTCGATCAGGATCACCACCTGATCCTTGAGTTGCAGTGGCGCACGGTTGCCGCGATAGACCTGTTCGCGGCGCTGCAGCTCTTTGGTTTCCCGTGCGACCACGGCATCGAACGCGGCTTTATCAATCGGGTGCGCCCGCAGCGCCTGTTCGTTGAGAATCTGAATGCCGCCACTGGCAATCGCGCCCATGGCGAACTCCTGGTGCGAGGGCACGCCAAGCTTGCGCACCAGCATCAGGTCCAGGCGCACCGCCAGGGCCGTGGCCACCTCATAAGCCACCGGCACCCCGCCACGGGGCAAGGCCAGGACAATGACATCGGCGCGACGGGCGTATGGGAGCAGCGGCTCCACCAGGCGCCGACCGGCGGCGGCGCGATTTTGCAGGATGGTTTGCGATGAATGATTCATTTGAAAACCTCCCCAGGCGATCACGCCTGTCGGTTAACACTTCACCCCACCCATGAATTCTCGGCGCGACGGTGGCCGGCGGCAAGCAGATCCCTGTAGGAGCGAGCCTGCTCGCGATGACGCCAGCAGCAATACACACCTCTCAAACCCCTACACCAACCGCTCAATCTTCTGATGCTGCCACACCAGTTTGTAATACAGCGTCTGCAACGCCAGCATCCCCAGATACGCCACCGGAAACGCCATCCACACCCCTTGCAACCCGAACCGCGCATCCAGCAGATACGCCACCGGCAACTGCACGCCCACCACACACACAATCGAGATCGCCACCGGCACCATCACCGCTCCACTGGCACGCATGATCCCGCCGATGATCGCCTGAAAGCCAAACACCAACAGGCTCCAAAGCATGATGTGCAACAGGTGCTCGGCCATACTCCGCGTCCCCTCCTCGGTGAGGAACGAGCCCAGCAACCAGTGCGACAGCAGATACCCCAACACCACCAGCCCACCGGTCAAACACACGTTGATCATCAACCCCGTGCGCAAAATCGGCCCGATCCGTTCGATGCGCCCTGCCCCGATCGCCTGCGCCCCAAGGATCGACGCCGTGATCGCAATCGACAGCGCCGGGAACTGCACGTAATTGACGATCTGCGTCACCGCGCCGTACGCCGCCGTCGCCTGGGAACCGTGCTGGTTCACCAACGCCAGAATCACCAACTCCGACAGCGACAACACCACCATCTGCAACCCGGTCGGCAAGCCGATGCGCAGCACCTTGCCAAGGATCACCCAATCCAGCTTCATCGCCGCAAAAAACTCCCGATCCGGCGCCAACGGATGCCCCTTGCGAATCAAGCGCCACGCCAGCCACCCCATCGCCGCCAGGTTCCCCGCCAACCCGGCAAACGCCGCACTCTGAATCCCCAGCATCGGCAAGCCGAACCAGCCGCGAATCAACACCGGCGTCAGCACCAGCCCGATGACGGTCGACACCAGCAACGCCAACAACGGCGAAAACGTGTCACTCACCCCACGCAGCAACTGCGTGAACAACACAAACACCAACAGCGACGGCATGAACCACAACATCACGTGGGCATACGAAACCGCATCGTCCAGCACATCCCCCGGCGTCCCCAACCCCACCAGCGAAGACCGCGCAAACACACTGCCCACCACCGCCGCCACCAAGCCGATCAACAGCCCCAACAACAACGTCGCCCCGGCAATCGCCTTCACCAGATGCGGCTCGCGCGCGCCCCAGGCCTGACCGATCAGCACACCGGCGCCAGCGCCGAGGCCGATGACCAGGGCGATGAAGAAGAACACGATGGGGAACATGCCCGACACGGCGGCCAGCGCCTGGGTGCCGAGCATCTGGCCGATGTAGATGCTGTTGACGGTGCCGGACATGGATTGCAGGAAGTTCGACAGGACCATCGGGGCGAGGAACAGGAGGTAGGTTTGCCAGAGGGGGCGTTGGGGTTTGGTTGGGGTTTGCATTGAGGGTCCGTCTCGGGTGCTGGCGTGGTGATTGAGGATAGCTTCGGTGGCTGAAACCACGGGGGCATTGAACATCTCAGGTCTGTGTTTGGAATGCCAGTGGAGGGAGGTGAAAGGTCTGAAGTTTCATCAACACGGGTCCTACATGAAGTTCGGAAGTGCTCACCTATCTCCGCTGATCTTGTGTGACTTATAGTCAGCCCCGTCGCCCAAAATAGCGACACAGGTTTGGCGACCTGTTCATAGAGAATGCGAGAGCTATCCGCTTCATTGCAGGTATCATCGCACCCGCAAAGCCGCTGTCATGGCGGCTGTGCGCGGGAGACCTTCGGGTCTGCCGGTTTTCTCTATTGCCGGTTCGCCAACCTGCGCACAGCTGCCACCCAATCGTTTGGCGACGACTGAGTGATGGCTTTAAGCCAATCAAATAGAGATTTTTTCAAACATGGAAAGATACATGCCTCTCACCGGAATCGACCTGGTTCCGGCCTCCCTGCTCATCGACACCCACGCTCCACTCGATGTCCTGCAAGCCACGGCGGATTACCGCATTCGCGCGGTTACGCAGGTGCTGGAGAACATTGCCTTTCGCGCTGAGATTGGTTGCGACACGGTGGTGTTGTCGGATTTTTCGAAGCTGCTGGCCATTCCGTTAAGGGATGGGTGTGACTTGATGGATGTGATCGGGCGGCGTTTGCGGGCGCAGGCGGCAGAGTGAATGAAAACGGGCGCCAAGGCGCCCGTTTCTTGTTAACCATCGTCTTTCAAAGAGTCAGACAGTTAGTGAAATCAATCAAAGGTATATTTCCCCTCTACCATGAATGTCGGTTCTCTCCAGTTAGGCCCTCTCCTAACTCCGGTTCCACTAAGCTCTACAAAGCCGGCCTCACGCATCTTCCAAAGGAGATTCAACAAACCCATAATATCTCCCACATGTGCCCAACCAGCCATATTATAAAGTCTGTCCAGTCGAGGGAACGAGATTCCTAGTTCATTTTTGGTGAGAAACAAAATTACCTCCATGGGTTCCTCGTCAAGTACGATAGTTTCTATGACGCTCATCGTTTTGCTCCTCCCATTTGTTCATACTCTCTGTCAGCTTGTTTTTTATCTGCGTCTATGGCTTCAGGCGTGTAGAGCAACTCAAAGTCATCTTTTAGCTTGTAGTCCTCCAGGGTCGCCGCGTGGGTGTTATTCCAAGTAGCACCTTCATCATTCGGTTTTACGCCATCTGCCACACCTAACACCCTGAAACGTTCAAGCTCTCTAAGTTCATGAGTATAGAAACGTTTGTCGATATCCGTGACTACTAATTTACCCTGGAGAATTTTGTCCAAACGCTCAATCATGATGGTATTGGCATCCGAAGGATCAAATCGGCCCGTATGTAATTTCACCAGATCAATACCAGCTTGCGTCACGATGGCTTTAGTCCAATCTAGATCCAAAATTGGGCCTCCGGCCTTGGCGGGGTTGTAAGGTCGACCACTGTACTTTCCTCTCGTGGTAGCCCCTTCATAAGGACTATTGAAAACAACGTAAATAGGCGGTAGACCGCTTTCGATCGGAAAGCAGTAAATGCAATCTCTGAAATCAGGCAGCTGAAAAGCCGGCAAAACATCGGGCACCACAAGCAATGGTGTCAGTTCAACCCCTGTATAACTCGGAATATTCGCAGGGCGAGCAGGCGAAGTTGTTGAGGTGCCCCCCTGGTGAATGACAGGAAAGCCGAGGGTAATGGGTGGTGTGCCGTGTGACGTGAAACTGTAACTGCTGGTGTTCTGGTCGAATACCAAAGCTCGTACGGGTACTGCCGGAGAAATACGCCCTCCACTCGGCGTTGCAACCAGTGTGTATTGCCAAGGGTCACCATAAATCCTATAGGGAAGATCGATGGTGCCTCCGGCAGAGGCGATTTCATTCAGGTTACTTGTTGTATCGGGCAAAAGTTTACTGCCAGATAGTTTAAGAGCCGTCTGAGGATAACGCTCGCCGTTACCCAGAGCGGGGGAATAGAGCAAAGTCCCGAGCCCGATTGCCATTGCTCGACTGAGCAATACTTCCCCCAATCCTGCCAACAACTGAATGCTTCTATGGATTGCCACCTCGAAGCCCCAACCGTTTGTGCTGTGAAGCGTAGCGGCACCCGCCACAGTAACCACTTCGGCGGACTGATTAAGGGTCAAGTTGAAGTTATTAGCAGTTTCACCTCTAGCCAGGCTGAGTGGATTTCAGCATCTATGGAAAGTGAAGCGTCCTCCAAAATGGAAACAGCCTTGACGAGGATTCGTTTAAAGTTGGTGGCTGTCAGAGCTAACAGAAAACCTTCATAAAAGCCTAGGCGTTCTTCCTCGTGCTCCAGGGTATCCAGACTAGCGAAACAATAAGCGAAATCCGTTCTGTCTAACGACAATGCGTCTACGCCAAAAAACTGATCCGCCCCACTCCAAGCCCTACTCCCTATAACCCGCTGAAGTAGTTTGACAACAAATGCTTTCTTTTTTAAGGCAACCTCTAACTGATTGAATGATCCGGCTTCAGCAGCTGAACTTATGAGCCCCTCAACCTCATTCCGCACACCCGTTGTGCCATTCGAAAAAACACTACTTATCTGATCGTGTAGCGAATACCCTATAGCGAGAAATCTTTCATATGCATCAGGCTCTTTAACGACGCTTTCAATACTGGTGATCAAAGTAACCGGCGGAATAGCTCCATCCCATTTCAGAGCACTTTCAAGGCTTGAACTAAACCCTGACAATCGAGCGTTCGACGACTTCAAAGGCGGAGGAAAAGCAATTGTTTCTTGCATGCAGCATTCCTTGCATTAATTAAGTTCCACGTGAAAGAAGCACTTAATTAATGCCGAGACAGCGCACACCTATCAACAGTAAAATATTTACTAAATATACGTCGACTAGAAATCACCCAAGCAACCCTTATTACACATAGAGAAATTTCCCACATCAGAAATTCCGATTTCAGGCGAATGTTGTGGCGCGCCTCGTAGGGGGGGTGTGACCCGGGAAATCAGCTAGCGCCGGCGTCGGTTTGAATAAATAAACGGGCGCCGAGCGCGCCCGTTATTTCCCCGACCACTCAATAAGCCCGCCTCCGGCTTTTGCTCCCGCTGTGACGCCTTGACCTTCATAAATACTTTCGAGCCGCGATGGGCACATAATAAAACCCTGTACCGCTGGCCTGACTTCCTTAAAACCGCGTCATGACCTCGTCCATAATCCGATTCTGAGTTTCAACACTTGGTCTGTGGCGATAAGCCACGGCGAAAAAAGCAACGCCTTCGTAGTCGCAGCGAATTGAAAACGTCATGCCTTCACGCAACCCAAAGATTGAGCGTTCCCCTGCGTCAACAAAATACTTCGCTTGTGTCAGAACGGCTTTGGCGTGCTCCATGCACCCCAATTTGCTAAGCGCGTGCTCTTTCCAATTGGTAGTGATACGCACAGTCGAAGTTTCACTGTCATCCTCAGGTGGCCGAATGATTTGTTTAGGGGGGGCGTTGCTGGAGCAAGCAGTCAGCCCCATTGTTACAACACTCACTAAACAACAAAAACAAAGTCTCGAATGCACAAGTGAACTTCGCATCATCAGGCCTCCCTATGACAACCTGCCATCAGTGAACTGTAGATTACTAATGCAATAGCAGATCGCCGTTTTTTTTTGGTGAGGCTGTAGAGCAGGCCGGTCAGTTCGCACGAAGGACCCGGCCTGATCAGCCGGTTTTTTCATGACTTTTGATTGGCGCCTACGCTTCAATGGCCAGAAGAACACCTGATGCCCGTCACAGAGCAGTAGCCACTGGCGTAACGCACAGCCTGTAGCAGCTGGCGAAGCCTGCTGCTACAAAGAGTCCGGTTTTTGCATCCATTGACTGCATCAATAGTCACCATCAACTCAATGAAGTTCTCTTAAAAATCCTGCGGCGTAACATCTGCTCCATACCAACCAAATACACCCCGGAGCACACGATCATGAAACGCCAAACCATCCTCAGCATCGCTTTCTCGGTTTTCGCAGTTAACACTTTCGCCGCTACTTCTGCTCAACCTGTAGTCGCTGAAGGGGGTTCGGATCGTCTGATTGAAAGCCGTGTGGCTGAAGGTGGTTCGGATCGCCTGCTCGAAAAACGCGCTGTTGCTGCCGATGGTTCTGATCACCTGCAAGGCAACACCATTGCCTCTGACGGCTCCGACCATCTGCAAGGCAACACCATTGCCTCTGACGGCTCCGACCACTTGCAAGGCAACACCGTCGCCGCTGATGGTTCGGATCACCTGAATGGCAACCGTGTCGCATAAACAAATCGCCTGACCGAAACACAAAAAAAACCCGGCCTGATCAGCCGGGTTTTTTCGTGTTCAACTGCCCAATTGTCTTTCGAAACGAATCACTACGACCTCACTGAGCCTTCGCAGAGGGAATAAAGGGGCGGATTTATTTTGGCTGGTATTTTGCTCCTTTTCATTGCCGAAGAGATGAAACACCGGTCGGCGCAATTTCTCGAAACCTTATTGTGAGCGAGCTTGCTCCGGACGGTGATCTGACGATCGCGGCGTTACATTCAATGCCATTGGTGACTGAGCAACCGTCTTCGCGAGCAGGCTCGCTCCCACAGTTGAACCGAATACATCTGCGGGAGATTGGTTGGCTGTCTGGCCGCCTTCGCTGGCGAGCCTTGCTCCTACGTGGATTGGGTACATTCACAAAAGTCTGACTGGCTTGTAGATCGTCTTCGCGAGCAGGTGTCACTTCGATGTATTACGAGGATCATCATGGCTATCGATATACTCGATGCCCAGCGGTCCGAATCCGTAAACTTGTGAGATGTACTCCCCTGATCTGGCCCAGTGAAAATGTGGCGTATTAGCCGGAAGTATCACCACGCTTCCCGGACCATAGGCCACCAGCTTGTCCGGATCGAAGACAGAACCGAAACCAATATAGAAAACGCCGGACATGACGGTATAGATACGATCTTCAGGATGTGTATGGGGCATTAGTTTGGTGCCGTTTGGCACTTTGACTCGCACAACGTAGGGTGCTGGCTGACTGGGGTCGCCAACCAGGACGGCCAGTTTTACTTCTTTGGGGAAAGCAGGAAAGCTGCGCCATTCCACCTCTTCATTATATAAAGCACCGGTTTTACCGAGTGGCAATGGTTGTGCCTGGACGAATGGCATGGCTGCACTTGCCAGAAGAAGTGTTGCCAGGAAAGTAGTTTTCATCGTGCGCTGAACCATCAAAGACACCTCAACTACGCAGTCAATAAATTAACATCGTCACCTGCACGACCAGTTAATCCGGCGGACTTGATACAGGATCCTCCGACTGACTGTATTTGTGTTTTGCACTCCTGATAATGACGCTATCGCGCATTACAGTTGATACGCAATGTAATTAATACCTGCAAAAAACCGGTTTGTCAGGGTACGCCATTATCACGCTCACTAGCGGCATGCCACTCGCCCTATCGATACCATCGATGTTCACCATCACATCAATGAAGTTCTCTTAAAAATCCTGCGGCGTAACATCTGCTCCATACCAACCCATTACACCCCGGAGCACACGATCATGAAACGCCAGACCCTCCTCAGCATCGCTTTCTCGGTTTTCGCAGTGAACGCTTTCGCCGCGACCTCGGCTCAACCTGTAGTCGCTGAAGGCGGCTCGGATCGTCTGATTGAAAGCCGTGTGGCGGAAGGTGGCTCGGATCGCCTGATCGAAAATCGTGTGGCTGAAGGTGGCTCTGATCGCCTGCTGGAAAAACGCGCCGTGGCGGCTGATGGCTCCGATTACCTGCAGGGCAACCGTGTCGCTGCCGATGGCTCCGAC
>NZ_WTFT01000015.1 GCF_009861505.1 Pseudomonas izuensis
ACCCACCCCCCAGCCTTGATCACCTTGCTGGCCTTGCTCACGCCTTCAATGTGTGTGGCATACCCCGGAATCCCGCCCGCCGTGCCGGCCTTGCTCCAGTGGTGCGCCAGGCTGCGGCTGGAAATGCCCAGTGCGTTTTTGAGTTTCGGGTGTTCGGGAATGCCGACGCCTTTGCGCACCAGCGGGCCGAGGCTGGTGTCGAGTTGGGCCATCAGGCGTTTGCGTTCGCTGAAGAAGTCGGCGCCCTGGAGTTTGCCGTGTTGATTGAAGGTGCGAGTGTGCAGGGCTTCCAGTTCTCCCAAGGTGCTTTTCAAGTTGGTCAGGTGGTTGTTGAACATCGCGGCGCCAATGCCTACGGCGGTCGAACCCTGGGTGAGGAAGGATTCGATTTCATCGTGATGACGCGCCATGAACTCGGCTTCGGCATCGCTCATGGGCTCGAGGGCGGCGTTGACTTTTTGTGCCGCTTCCATCAGCAAGGCTTCTTCGCGGGTGCATTGTGTGTTGCGCGGGTCGCTGAGCACGATCAGTTGACCGGGTTTGGCGTAACCGCTGAGTTGTGGGTTGAGGTTGCGAAATTTGGCCAGTACGGTTGGGTCCGGTTGCGCAAACAGCAGCGACTCCAGAGCGGTGCGGGACAGAGGCTGCTCGACGATGTGGAAGCCGGGTTCAACATTGGACGCCATCGCGGTGGCGGAGGGTGTTGAGCCCTCATGGCGGCGCACGAACGTTTCGCTGAACGGTGCGTTGCTTTTCAGGCCCTGGATTTGCGCTTCACTCAGCGGTACCGAGGGTGACGCTGCCTTGCCGGTCTCGCCATCGTTTGTTGGTATCGGTGCGCCCCCCTGCTGGATCGCCACGCTACTGAAAATCCCCGCCGGGCCAATGTTGATCCAGTGCCCACCCGACTGAATGGAGATGTTGTCATCGCAGTCGATAACGATCTGCCGGCTCGCGCCGACATGGACGTGCCCACTCGCCTCTAGGGTCTGGTTGCTGACGCGGATTTTGCGGTCGCCGTGAACCTGAAGGCTATCGATGGAAATCTGTCCTTCGGCACTGCCGATCACCACATTGCGCTGGTTGCCGATCTGAACATGCATGTCCTTCAGTACATCCTGATTCCAGTTTCGCTGTGCGCGCAGGTAAATCTCCTCGGCACCTTTGCGATCCTCGATGCGCAACTCGTTGTAGCCACCACCTCCGGGGCTGGTTTGGCTGCGCAAAATGCTGCGCGTCTTGTCCGCTGGCAGGTCCAGCGGCAGCGGTGTCGAGGCGTTGGGCAAACAGCCCATGATCACGGGTTTGTCGGGGTCGCCATGGATAAAGCCCACCAGCACTTCCATGCCGACGCGGGGAATCATCACGCTGCCGTAACGCTCATGGGCCCACCCCGTGGCTACACGCAACCAGCAACTGGAGAGCGCGTCGAACTGGCCTTCCCGGTCCCACAACAGCTGGACCTTGACCCGACCGTACTTGTCGCAATGAATTTCGCTGTTCCTGGGGCCGGTGACCACGGCAGATTGATAACCCGAGACGCGGGTTTTTTCGATCGATGGCGGGCGATAGTAGATGTCCCTCGGTGTGGCCAGAAAGGTATTGTCATAGCCTTGGAAGTCGCCCGTGTCGTCGCTGGGAGCCGACGACTCCAGCACCTGCGGCTGTCGCCCACGGTGATCGATTCGGGTGATCAGCCACCCGTCGTTCCAGGCACGGTTCGGGTGCTCGGCCAGGTCCAGGACATGCCCGCTTGCCAAGTCCGGATCGTCGCTGCTGCCCTTGGCCTGGCGAAAGTCTGCGTTGTGTCGCTCAAGAGCCCGCCGAGCCAGGTGGTGGCCGTGTTCGCGGTCGATGAATTGGCCGGGGAAATAGTAGTCCTCGAGCACCGGCATTTGCTTGTTGTCGACGCTACTTTCGAGGTGGAGGCGCGGTTTCTGGAAGTCGTAGTCCCGGCGCGTAACTGCAGTCGTACGTGGTTCCAGGCGGACGTTGAAGCGGTGGATGACAGGCGTTTCTGCCGCCATGCCATTGCCCGGGAGGTACTTCTTCGGTGTGGGCAATCGGGGGAAAATCATCTGCTCATCGCCGAACATCAGCAGATGACCATCGGGGCTGTGCTGGAAGTGATAGTGGATACCGATTTCGGCGCACAAACGCTGAATGAAGAGCAGATCACTTTCAGCGTATTGCACGCAGTATTCACGTTCGGGGTATTGGCCGCTGAGTCGAAAATGAAAGTCAAGGTGTTCGAAGATACCGTGGTCCTTGAGCACCCGGGCGATGATCTGCGGCACCGATCTTTGCTGGAAAATCCGATGATTGATGCGTCTGTCGAGGTAAGCCATACGCGGGACCAGGCTGATCTGATAGCGCGTCAGGCGTTGGTCGGAGTCGCCTTGGCCGACCCGGGCAATCTGGCCATGAATGCCACGACGTTGCCCATCGAAACTCAGGAATGCCTGACGATGCAGCAGCCTTTCGAGAGGAATGTCGGGCAGCTCGCTGACCAGCTCCAGGTCAAAACGATAGGGTTCGCTGATGGCTTCCAAGCCTGTGAACTCAAGCACCTTGAAGTCATGGTGCTGGTCGCCGTCGAGGCTCAGCGTGAATCGCGGTTGGTTAGCAGGGGTGAACATCCGATGTCTCTCTGCAGAACTGAGGCGATCAATTCTGCATGAGTGGCAACGGGGGATGAGCGGGAGGAGGGGAAATCAGAAATGACCTACGTCCCCTGAAGTTTTGGCCTTCAGACGAGTGCTTGCGACAGCAGGTTTTCTAATGGGGCACTCCCACAGTGGTTTTTGGGTTGACCGCAAATCTGTGATTACCCCCAAAACCTGTAGGAGCAAAGCTTGCTCGCGATAGCAGAGTGTCAGCCGACGATGATGCCGGCTGGTACTCCGTTATCGCGAGCAAGCTTTGCTCCTACAGGTGGTTGCTGGTTGACCACAAGATCTGTGGTCAACCATGTGGCGTGATCAGTCTTCGCGCTTCACCACCAGGGTCAAAATGTCATAGCTCGCCACCAGCTCACCCAACTGGTTGGTGACTTCCACATCCCACGCCACCACCCCTTGCGGGATGCCTTGCGGGCTCTTCTTGCCCTGGTCGATCTTGCGTTTGCAGGTCAGGCGGGCCTGGATGGTGTCGCCGATGCCTACCGGGTTGATGAAGCGCAGGGTGTCGAGGCCGTAGTTGGCCAGCACCGGGCCGACGCCGGGGGAGACGAACAGGCCGGCCGCTGCCGACAGCACGAAGTAGCCGTGGGCGATGCGCTTGCCGAATTGCGATTCCTTGGCGGCGATGTCGTCGAAGTGCATGTAGAAGTGGTCGCCCGACAGGCAACCGAAGTTCACCAGGTCGGCTTCGGTGACGGTGCGACGGTGGGTCAGCAGCGATTCGCCGATTTGCAGGTCCTGGAAGTAGCGACGGAACGGATGCACGTCGGTTTCGATGACCTTGGCGCCGCGCACATACTCACCGGTGACCGCTGCCAGCATGGTCGGCGAACCTTGTACCGCGGCGCGTTGCAGGTAGTGTTTCACCGCACGCAGACCACCGAGTTCTTCACCGCCACCGGCACGGCCCGGACCGCCGTGCTTGAGTTGCGGCAGCGGCGAGCCGTGGCCGGTGGATTCGCCAGCGCAATTGCGGTCCAGTACCAACAGACGACCGTGGAGGGCGGCTGCGACTGGAACGGCTTTGGCCGCGATTTGTGGATCCTTGGTCACCAGACTGGCGACCAGGCTGCCTTTGCCGCGTGCGGCCAGGGCCAGGGCTTCGTCCAGGTCGTCGTAGGCCATCAGGGTACTGACCGGACCGAACGCTTCGATGTCGTGAGCGCCGCCTTCGGCGTGCGGATCGCGCGCCTGCAACAGAGTCGGGGCGAAGAATGCGCCCTTGTCGACGTTCTCGCCACGTGGTTCGAAACCATCGCGGGCACCGAACAGCAGGTCGCTGCTCTGCAACAGCATTTCCAGGCGCTCGGCCACGTCTTTCTGTTGATCGTGGGAGGCCAGTGCGCCCATGCGCACGCCTTCCACCGACGGGTCGCCGACCACGACTTTGGCCAGACGATCACGCAGGCGCGTGGCGACGGCATCGATGTGCTTGGCCGGGACGATGGCGCGACGGATGGCGGTGCATTTCTGCCCGGCCTTGGTGGTCATTTCCTTGGCCACTTCCTTGATGAACAGCTCGAACTCTTGGTCGTCCGGGGTGACGTCCGGGGCGAGGATCGCGCAGTTCAGCGAGTCGGCTTCGGCGGTGAATGGCACCGAGTTGCGAATCAGATTCGGGTTGACCCGCAGCTTGGCGGCGGTGTCGGCGGAACCGGTGAAGGTCACCACGTCCTGGCCTTGCAGGCGGTCAAGCAGGTCGCCGGTGCCACCGATGATCAGTTGCAGGCTGCCCGCTGGCAACAGCCCGGATTCGTCCATCAGGCGAACCACGGCTTCGGTCAGGTAGCTGGTGGCGCTGGCTGGCTTGACGATGCACGGCATACCGGCGAGGAAGCTCGGGGCGAACTTTTCCAGCATGCCCCAGATCGGGAAGTTGAAGGCGTTGATGTGTACCGCCACACCGCCGCGAGGCACCAGGATATGAGTGCCGGCGAACGTGCCCATTTTGCTCAGCTGCATGGCTGGGCCTTCGTGGACGACATTGCCCGACGGCAGTTCACGCGAGCCGAGACTGGCGTAGGTGAACAGGGTGCTGTTGCCGCCTTCGATGTCGATCCAGCTGTCGGCACGGGTCGCGCCGCTGTGGTGGGAAATCGCGTAGAGCTGTTCCTTGCGTTCGGCCAGGTACAGGGCCAGGGCTTTCAGGCGCTGGGCACGTTGCTGGAAGTCGAGCGCCATCAGGCCGCTGACGCCTTGGCGGCGACCGTGCTCGATGGCTTCGGCGAAATCCGGACGCTCTTCATGGGTACGGAAGATTTCATGGCCGTCGATGGCGCTACGCAGGGTTTGCGCGCCTTGTTGGCCGATCCAGCGGCCGGCGATGAAGCTTTGCAGGGTAGGGGCGTGGGACATGGTGGTTCCTGGAATCAATAGGGTTTGGGTCGCCGCAGACCCTGTGGGAGCTGCGATGCGGCGGTCCGACTTGCCAGCGAAGGCTGAGTGTCAGCCGCCATCAATGTTGAATTTGATGGCCTCATCGCGGGCAAGCCCGCTCCCACAGGGGGCAATGCAAATCTGTGAGAGCGGTGTTTCAGAGCTGGTCGAAATCCAGCACGACTTTTTCGCTGATCGGGAAGGCCTGGCACGACAGCACGTAGCCGGCGGCGACTTCGTAGTCTTCCAGGGCGTGGTTGCTGTCCATTTCGACTTCGCCTTCGATGACCTTGCACTTGCAGGTCGAGCACACGCCGGCCTTGCACGAGTAGGGCAGTTCGGCGCCCTGGGCGTTACCGGCGTCGAGGATGCTCTGGCTGTTACGTGGCAGATCGAAGGCCAGGGCGCGGCCGTCGCTGATGACGGTGATCTGGCTGACGGCCGAATCGACTTGGCGGGCGGCTTCACGGGCTTCGCGTTTCTGCTGGCTGCCGGCGGCGGCGAACAGCTCGAAGTGAATGCGTGCAGGGTCCATGTCCTTGGCCTTGAGGCTGTCGCGCACGGTCTCGGTCATCTCCTGCGGGCCGCAAATGAACGCGGCGTCGAGGGCTTTTACGTCGATCCAGCGGCTGAACAGCTGCTCACATTTCTCGGCGTTGATCCGGCCGTTGTACAGGTCGACGTCCTGCTGCTCACGGCTGAACACGAAGATCAGGTTCAGGCGTTGCAGGTAGCGGTTCTTCAGGTCTTCGAGCTGTTCGCGGAACAGCGCGCCGGAGCTGGAACGGTTGCCGTACAGCAGGGTGACGCGGCTGTGGGGCTCGGTTTCCAGGGTGGTCTTGATGATCGACAGGATCGGCGTGATGCCGCTGCCCGCGGCCACGGCCAGGTATTGGCCATGGCGAGCCGGGTCGAGTTCGACGCTGAAATGCCCGGCCGGCGGCATGACTTCCAGAGTCTGTCCGGCCTTCAGTTGTTCGTTGGCGTAGGCGGAAAAACGCCCACCGGCCACGCGCTTGATGGCCACGCGCAGTTCACCGTCGTTAATGCCGGTGCAGATCGAGTAGGAGCGACGCACTTCTTCGCCGTCCAGCTGGGTGCGCATAACCAGGTGCTGGCCCTGGGTGAAGTGGAAGCTGTCTTGCAGTTCCTGTGGAATCTCGAAGGCGATGGACACCGCGTCACGGGTCTCGGTGCGCACGTCCTTGATGGTCAGGCTATGAAACTTGCTCATTGTTGTTCTCCAGCTGGACGGACGACGCCGCTCAGATGCACTTGAAATAGTCGAACGGTTCCCGGCAATCGACGCAGCGATACAGCGCCTTGCACGCGGTGGAGCCGAACTCGCTGAGCACCTCGGTGTGGACGCTGCCGCATTGCGGGCAGGCGATCACCGGGCTTTCACCGAGCAGGCTGCGCTTGCTGGAGCTGCCCTCGGGCGGTGCGATGCCGTAGGCGCGCAGGCGCTCACGGCCGCTGTCGGTGATCCAGTCGGTGGTCCAGGCCGGGGTCAACTTGCGCTCCAGGCGCGGGGCGTTGAAGCCGGCCTGTTCCAGGGCGGCACGGATATCGCCCTCGATCACTTCGGTAGCCGGGCAACCGGAGTAGGTCGGGGTGACCACCACGTGCAGATGGCCGGCCTGCCAGTCCAGATCCCGGACGATGCCCAGATCGACAACGCTGACCACCGGCACTTCCGGGTCCATGACTTCGGACAGAATCGCCCACGCGGCGGTTAAGTCGCTCGGTTGTACCGGCCGGGCGCCCTGGTCGCTGGCGATCAGCTCACCAGGTTGCATCGGGGTACGCTCGTGGCAGGAACTGCATCTCGGCCAGCAGAATGCCCAGGTGTTCGGTGTGCAGGCCCTTGCGCGCATTCAGGTAGAAATAGCTTGGCGCGGCAGGGACGGGCAGGGTGGCGCTGGCGAAAATCTGTTCGACCTTGGCTTGCCATGCACTGGCAACCGTGGCGATGTCCGGGGTGATGCCGGCTTCGCACAGGCGCTGTTCGCTGTCATCGGCGGCGATCAGTTCGACGGTGAAGCGCCAGAGTTCCGGAATGGCCGCGAGCATGCGCTTGTGGCTTTCCTCGGTGCCGTCACCCATGCGCTCGATCCACTCGCCGGAGCGGCGCAGGTGATAGGTGACTTCTTTCACAGCCTTGGCGGCGATGCCGGCAATACGCTCGTCGCTGGACTGGCTCAGGCCCTGCAACACTGGCAGGTGCCAGGCGTCGTAGAGGAACTGCTTGAGCATGGTCACCGCGAAGTCACCGTTGGGTTGTTCCACCAGCAGCAGGTTGCGGTAGGCACGCTCGTCGCGACGGAACGCCAGGTGATCGGCGTCACGGCCGTCGTCCAGCAGTTCGGCGGCGTATTCCAGCCAGTTGCGCGCCTGACCCACCAGGTCGAGGCCGACGTTCATCAGTGCCAGCTCTTCTTCCAGTGCCGGGGCCTTGCCGCACCACTGGCACAGGCGCTGGCCCTGGATCAGGGCACTGTCGCCCAGGCGCAGCAGGTATTCGATCAGATCGGTCTTGTTATTCATGGTCGACCTCACATGTGCCCGACTTCGGCCGGCAGCTCGTAGAAGCTGGCATGGCGGTAAACCTTGTCGTCCGACGGATCGAACAGCGGGTCTTTTTCATCCGGCGACGAAGCAGTGATCAATGCCGAAGGCACGACCCACAGGCTCACGCCTTCGCTGCGACGGGTGTACAGCTCGCGGGCGTTTTCGATGGCCATGGTGGTATCGGCGGCATGTACGCTGCCGACGTGCTTGTGGTTCAGGCCGTGCTTGCTGCGCACGAAAACTTCGAAAAGGGTCCACTCGGACATTTCAGTTACTCCACATCAGGTGGCCGGATCAGGCGGCGTTCTTGTTTTGTTTTTTGCGGGCGTGGGCGACGGCGGCTTCGCGAACCCAGGCACCGTCTTCAATCGCCTTGCGGCGAGTGGCGACACGTTCCTGGTTGCACGGGCCGTTGCCCTTGAGCACTTCGTAGAATTCGTCCCACTGGATCTCGCCGAAGTCGTAGTGGCCGCGTTCGGCGTTCCACTTCAGGTCAGGATCGGGGCAGGTGCAGCCCAGCAACTCCAGCTGCGGGATGGTCTGGTCGATGAAGCGCTGGCGCAGTTCGTCGTTGCTCTGGCGCTTGATCTTCCAGGCCATGGATTGCGCGCTGTTCGGCGAGTGTTCGTCGCTCGGGCCGAACATCATCAGCGACGGCCACCACAGGCGGTTGATCGCGTCCTGGACCATGTCTTTTTGCGCCTGATTACCGTGGCGCATCATGGTCAGGAGGATTTCGTAGCCCTGGCGCTGGTGGAAGCTTTCTTCCTTGCAGATGCGAATCATCGCCCGCGAGTACGGACCGTAAGAGGTGCGCTGCAATACCACCTGGTTAACGATCGCCGCGCCATCCACCAGCCAGCCCACCGCACCCATGTCAGCCCAGTTCAGCGTCGGGTAGTTGAAGATGCTCGAATACTTGGCTTTACCGCTGTGCAGCTTGTCGATTTCTGTATCGCGATCGGCGCCCAGGGTTTCCATGGCGCTGTACAGGTACAGGCCGTGACCGGCCTCGTCCTGGATCTTGGCCATCAGTTGCAGTTTGCGTTTGAGCGATGGCGCGCGGGTGACCCAGTTGCCTTCGGGCAGCATGCCGACGATCTCGGAGTGAGCGTGCTGGGATATCTGCCGGATCAGGGTCTGGCGGTAGGCATCTGGCATCCAGTTCTTGGCTTCGATCTTGATTTCTGAATCGATTTTTTCCTGGAAAGCGCGCTCCTGTTCGGACATTTCCGACAGGTCTTTTATGCGCTTTACGCCTGTTTCTACTAGCTGTGCGTACATTTTAGGTCTCCCGCCTTGAATCTGTTCTGAGGCATGGAGAACTTTATAAGCGATACAGAAATTAATATCAAACACAAAATGACGTGTCGTATTTGTTTTTTGTATCGCTTCCCCTGTAGGAGCGAGCTCTGCTCGCGAAAAACGCCGGGGCAACGCGTTCGTACAGGCAGGGCGCGTCATCGTTGTCGTCCATCGCGAGCAGGGCTCGCTCCTACAGGGGAATGCCGTGCGTACCCTGTGGGAGCAACTGTCTTCACCCTGACATTCGCGAATGCATTCAATCCACTGTAGGAGCGAGCCTGCTCGCGATGAACTCAAGGTCACCACGGGGTATCAGGCAGCCCGCGTCATCGTTGACGTCCATCGCGAGCAGGCTCGCTCCTACAGAGGGCAGGCAGGGCGATGAACCAAAAAAAAGCCCCGCATCAGCGGGGCTCAAAGGGGTGCAGCAGTCATGCTTTAGGGCGTTTGTCCACGACGTGGCAGGCCTTGCCCTCGGATCGCTTGATCGAGTGGAAAGGCTGCAACACGATCCGCGTACTGATCCCGATGTAGGTCTTGATGTGCTTGCTCAACTCGCCACAAACAGCCTTCTGCTGTTCGTCGGTCATGTGCTGATGCTCGGCCCTCAACTCCACGTGAACATCAACGCTGTCCAGGTTGCCGTTGCGATGCAGATGGATCTCGTAGCACTCGGCAAGTTGCTTGATTTTCAGCACCTGTTCTTCGATCTGCGTCGGGAACACGTTGACGCCGCGAATGATCAGCATGTCGTCGCTGCGTCCGGTGATTTTGTCGATGCGACGCATTGGCCGCGCGGTGCCCGGCAGCAGGCGCGTCAGGTCGCGGGTGCGGTAACGGATCATCGGCAGGGCTTCTTTGCTCAGGGAGGTGAACACCAGTTCACCCATCTGGCCGTCCGGCAGCACTTCGCCGGTGATCGGGTCGATGATTTCCGGGTAGAAGTGGTCTTCCCAGATGGTCGGGCCGTCCTTGGTTTCGGCGCATTCCATGGCAACGCCCGGGCCCATGATTTCCGACAGGCCGTAGATGTCCAGGGCGGTGATGCCCATGCGCGCCTCGATGGCGCTGCGCAGTTCGGCGGTCCACGGCTCGGCACCGAAGATCCCCAGGCGCAGGGCCAGTTTGTGCGGGTCGATGCCCTGGCGCTCGATTTCATCGGCGATGTTGAGCATGTAGGACGGCGTGACCATGATGATGTCTGGCTGGAAATCCTTGATCAGCTGCACTTGCTTTTCAGTCTGGCCGCCGGACATCGGAATCACGGTGCAACCCAGGCGCTCGGCACCGTAGTGCGCACCGAGGCCGCCGGTGAACAGGCCGTAGCCATAGGAAATGTGCACTTTATCGCCACGACGACCGCCAGCCGCGCGGATCGAACGGGCCACGACGTTGGCCCAGGTGTCGATGTCGTTCTGGGTGTAGCCGACGACGGTCGGTTTGCCGGTGGTGCCGCTGGAGGCGTGCAGGCGCACGATGTCGTGCATTGGCACGGCGAACATGCCGTAGGGGTAGTTGTCACGCAGGTCGGACTTGGTGGTGAACGGGAACTTCGCCAGGTCCTCGAGGGACTTGATGTCATCCGGGTGCACACCCAGCGCATCGAAGCGCTGACGGTACAGCGGCACGTTCTCGTAAGCGTGCTTTAGGCTCCAGCGCAGACGTTCCAGCTGGTGTTGACGGAGTTCGTCGACGCTGGCGGTTTCCAGCGGGTCCAGCACGGGATCAAGCGTGGATTGGGAAATTGGCATGTTCATGGTTTCACTCGAATTGTTTTTGTGTTCAAGCCCCTGCACGCGGGGGCTTTGAGTGCATGCCCCAAGGATACCTCTGGGTTCCTTGGGAATCGCGATTCTTTAGTGGGATAGACGCTCGATGATCAGCGCGATCCCTTGGCCGACGCCGATGCACATGGTGCACAGGGCATAGCGGCCTTGGCGTTCTTCCAGCTCGTGCAGGGCGGTGGTCACCAGACGCGCGCCGCTCATGCCCAGCGGATGGCCCAGGGCAATGGCGCCGCCGTTGGGGTTGACCCGTGGATCGGTGTCGCTCAGACCCAGCTCGCGCAGCACCGCCAGGCCTTGGGCGGCAAAGGCTTCGTTGAGCTCGATGATGTCCATGTCCGCCAGGCTCAGGTTGGCCAGCTCCAGCACTTTGCGGGTTGCCGGCACCGGGCCGATGCCCATGATCCGCGGCTCGACGCCGGCGGTGGCCATTGCCACCACGCGGCCACGGGCGGTCAGGCCATGGCGTTGGGCGACTTCGGGGCTGGCCAGCAGTAGGGCGCAGGCACCGTCGTTGACGCCCGAGGCATTGCCGGCGGTGACGCTGCCGCCTTCGCGGAACGGCGTGCCGAGTTTGGCCAGTTGCTCCAGCGTGGTATCGCCGCGCGGGTGTTCATCGTGCTCGACGATCTTGGCCGGGCCTTTGCGCTGGGGGATTTCCACCGCAACGATTTCCTTGGCCAGGCGACCGTTGGCCTGGGCAGCCGCGGCGCGTTGCTGGCTGCGCAGGGCGAAAGCGTCCTGATCAGCGCGGGAAATATTGAACTGTGCGGCGACGTTCTCCGCGGTTTCCGGCATGGAATCGATGCCGAAAGCCTTTTTCATCAGCGGATTGACGAAACGCCAGCCGATAGTGGTGTCGAAAATCTCGGCCTGACGGGAGAACGCCTGCTCGGCCTTGCCCATCACCAGCGGTGCGCGGGACATCGATTCCACGCCACCCACCAGCATCAGCCCGGCCTCGCCACTGCGAATCGCCCGCGCTGCGGTACCGACCGCATCCAGCCCGGAACCGCACAGGCGGTTGAGGGTGGTGCCCGGCACGCTGACCGGCAACCCGGCCAGCAAGGCCGACATGCGTGCGACGTTGCGGTTGTCTTCGCCGGCCTGGTTGGCGCAGCCGTAGATCACATCGTCGACGCTGCTCCAGTCCACTTGCGGGTGGCGGCGTTGCAGTTCACGCAGCGGCACCGCGCCGAGGTCGTCGGCGCGCACGCTGCTCAGGACTCCGGCGTAGCGGCCGATGGGCGTGCGTACCGCGTCGATAATCAGGGCGTCATTCATTCGGGGTCTCCTGCGCCAGCACCGGGCCGCGCACTTTGTAGGATTTGCCGTGGAACAGGGCGATCAACTGGCCCTGCTGGTTTTCAATACGTACGTCGTAATTGCCGGTGCGGCCGGAGCGGCTTTGCTCGGTGCAGTCGGCACTCAAGGTGTCGCCCAGGCGGGCCGGGGCGATGTAGTCGATGCTGCAACCGATGGCCACGGTGGCTTCGTTGTAGCTGTTGCAGGCAAAGGCAAACGCCGAGTCGGCGAGGGCGAACAGGTAGCCGCCGTGGCAGGTGCCGTGGCCCTGGACCATGTCGGCGCGCACGGTCATGCCCACGCGAGCAGTACCGGGGCCGGCGGACAGCAGACGCATGCCCATGGCCTGGCTGGCGGCGTCGCGCTGGAACAGCGACTGCGCACAGTCGCTGGCCAGGGTCATCGCTTCATGGTTAGTCATGGAAGTTTCTCCCTTCGGCCACGCGGCGGCGCAACAACAGCGACGGTCGGTAGCGTTCTTCGCCGTAAGCGACTTGCAGGTTGTCCAGCACGGTCAGGATGTGCGGCAGGCCCACGGCATCGGCCCAGGCCAGCGGGCCTTGGGGGTAGTTGACCCCGGCGCGCATGGCCAGATCGATGTCGGCGGCTGAGGCCACGCCTTGCAGCAGGGCATCGGCGGCTTCATTGGCGAGCATCGCCACGCTGCGCAGCACGGCGAGGGCCGGGCTGTCGCTGAGCAGGCTGACCTTGAGTCCGGTTCGCTGCAGCAGAGCAACACCTTGTTCGAGGGCCAGCGGATCGATGCCTGCTGCGTAACTGATGGCGATGCGTTTGGCAGTGGCGTAATCGCCCGCCAGATCCAGCAGGATCAGATTGCGCAGGCCGTCTTCTTTGGCACGCTGACAGGCCATGCGGCCGTCGCTCAAGGCCAGCACCGCGTCACCAACCCGCAGCAGGCCACGGCCGTCGCGCTGGATGACGTTGACGCCTTGTTCGCGCAGGCGTGGCAGCAAGCCTTGGGCGATACCCAGATCGCCTTCGACGAGGCAGGCTTCGACGCTGGCGCTGCTGGTGATTTCGCTCGCTGGCGGGCGTTCGACGCCCTGGGCATAGGAATAGAAGCCCTGTCCGCTTTTACGGCCGAAACGACCACCGTCCACCAGTTCCTTCTGGATCAGCGAAGGCTGGAAGCGGGTGTCCTGGTAGTAGGCGTCGAACACCGAGCACGTCACGGCGTAGTTGACGTCATGGCCGATCAGGTCGGTCAGCTCGAAGGCGCCCATGGCAAAGCCGCCGGCCTCGCGCATCAGTGCATCCAGGGTTGGGCAATCGGCGGCGCCTTCCTGCAACAGACGTAGGCTTTCGGCGTAGAACGGCCGGGCCACGCGGTTGACGATGAAACCCGGCGTGGAGCGGGTGTGTACCGGTTTCTTGCCCCAGGCCTTGGCGGTGTCGTACAGGCATTCGGCCAGAGCCGGATCGCTGGCCAGGCCCGAGACGATTTCCACCAGCGCCATGACCGGCGCCGGGTTGAAGAAGTGGAGGCCGAGCAGGCGTTCCGGATGCTCCAGCTGCGCGGCGATGCTGGTGATCGACAGCGATGAGGTGTTGCTGGCCAGAATGCATTGCGCGCCGCAGATGCCTTCCAGCTGACGGAACAGCGCGCGCTTCACGTCGAGGTTCTCGACGATCGCTTCAATGATCAGATCGCAATCGGCCAGGGCTTCGATAGCTTCCACAGCTTGCAGGCGGGCAATGGTTGCGGTGCGCGACTCGGCGGACAGTTTGCCGTTCTCGACCCGTTTGCCCAGTTGCCGGTCAATGCCTTGGATGGCCTGGGCGGCAGCACCGGGACGATTGTCCAGCAGCAATACCGGATGGCCGGCCTGCGCCGCGACCTGGGCAATGCCGGCACCCATGGCACCCGCGCCGATCACGGCGACGCGTTCAGTTTTATTCAATGCGGTCATGACTCAACGCCCCTTGAAGCTTGGGGTGCGTTTTTCCATGAAGGCGCTGACGCCTTCGCGGTAATCCTCGCTGCGCCCGGCCAGGCGTTGCAGGTCACGCTCGAGTTCCAGCTGTTCGTCGAAGCTGTTGCTCATGCTGGCGTTGAGGCTGCGCTTGATCAGCGCCAGGCCGTAGGTCGGCTGGGTGGCCAGGTGTTGCGCGAGCTTGAGTGCTTCGTCACGCAGTTCGGCGTCGTCCACACAGCGGTAGATCAGGCCCCATTGCTCGGCCTGTTCGGCGCTCAGGCGATTGCCGAGCAAGGCCAGGGCCTTGGCGCGGGCCATACCGACCAGGCGCGGCAGGGTCCAGGTACCACCGGAATCCGGGATCAGGCCGATCTTGCAGAAGGCCTGGATGAAGCTGGCCGAGCGTGCGGCCAATACCAGGTCGCAGGCCAGGGGAATGTTCGCGCCAGCACCCGCCGCCACGCCGTTGACCGCGCAAATCACCGGCATCGGTAGGTCACGCAGTTGGCGGATCATTGGGTTGTAGAACTTCTCGATGGACTCGCCCAGGTCCGGCACGGCACTCCCCGGCGCGACGTTGCGATCGCTCAGGTCTTGTCCGGCGCAGAAGCCGCGGCCTTCACCGGTCAGCAGCAACACGCGCACGTCCGGGTTCTGCCGTACCTGTTTCAGCGCTTCTTTCACTTCGCCATGCATCTGGGTGTTGAAGCTGTTGAGCTGATCCGGACGATTGAGGCTCAGCAGGGCGACGCCAGCGTCGATGGAAAACAGGATGTGTTCGAAGTTCATGTTGTGGGCGCTCTCTAAGAGGTCGTACGAATTCGTTGTTGATTACTGGCCAGTAAAGTTCGGCGTGCGCTTTTCCTGGAACGCCGCGATGCCTTCGTTGCGGTCACGGGTGCCGGCCAGCACGGTGAAGGCGTGGCGCTCGAAACGCAGGCCGCTGGCCAGGTCGGTGTCCATGGCCTTGAGCAGCGCTTCCTTGGCCAGGCGCACGGCCAGTGGGGCTTTGGCAGCGATGGCGCGGGCGACTTGCAGGGCGCGCTCGACGGTGAATTCCGGTTGGGTGACTTCGCTGACCAGGCCGGCGCGTTGCGCCTGGCGGGCATCGATCGGCTCGCCGGTCAGCACCATCTGCATGGCCATGGATTTGCCGACAGCGCGCAGCAGGCGTTGGGTGCCACCGGCGCCGGGCATGATCCCGAGGTTGATTTCCGGCTGGCCGAAGCGCGCGTCTTCGCCGGCAATGATGATGTCGGCGTGCATCGCCAGTTCGCAGCCACCGCCCAGGGCGAAGCCGTTGACGGCGGCGATCAGCGGTTTGCTGAAGCGGGTGATGGCCTGCCAGGAGGCCTGGCGCGGGTCGTCGAGGATGCCGACCAGATCGCGCTCGGCCATTTCCTTGATGTCGGCACCGGCGGCGAATGCCTTGCGGCTGCCGGTGATGACCACGGCGCGGGTGTCGGGATCGGCCTGGGCGACGGCGAGTTCGTCGGCCAGTTCGCCCAGCAGTTGGGTGTTCAGGGCATTCAGCGCCTGTGGGCGCTGCAGGGTAATCAGGCGCACGCCAGTGTCGAGCGTTTCGACGGTCAGGGTTTGAGGCACGGCGGTTGCCCTCACGGTGTACGCACGGCGGGAGTGCCGGCTTGTTATTGGATCGGCCGCAGGGGCCGGTTTTGCCGGAGTATACCCGTAACGTGATACGAAAATGCAATACAAAAATTGATTTGATGTGTCCTATTGTCGGATTTGTGTTTTTTAGAAGCCTGTATCAGCCAATCGGTTGTAAGGGCTTTTCCCCCGTGTTTATTGGCTTTGGTGGTGTTCCAGAGCGGCGGGTTAGGTGGACGGATCCCGGGCTTTTCAAGTGATACGCTTTTTTGTCTTTGTGCTGATAAAAGCGATGTGATACAAATTGAGTCAATAAATGCATCGCTTTGTAAAGGAAGCCGCCATGACCTGCTACAGCCTCGATGGCCTGACCCCGGTGATCGACCCCACTGCTTATGTGCACCCGACGGCTGTCCTGATCGGTGACGTCATCATCGGTGCGCATTGCTATGTAGGGCCGCTGGCGAGCCTGCGCGGTGACTTCGGGCGGATCGTGCTGGAAGAGGGTGCCAACCTGCAGGACACCTGCGTGATGCACGGTTTCCCGGACAGTGACACGGTGGTCGAGCGCAACGGTCACATCGGCCACGGCGCGGTATTGCACGGTTGCCGGATCGGCGCCGATGCATTGGTAGGCATGAATGCAGTGGTGATGGACAACGCGCGCATCGGCCCGCGGTCCTTCGTCTCGGCGGCGGCGTTCGTCAAGGCCGGTTTCGAATGCCCCGAGCAATCGCTGGTGATGGGCGCGCCGGCCAGCATCAAGCGCACCCTCAGCGATCAGGAAGTGGCGTGGAAACAGGCGGGTACCCGTGAGTATCAAGAGCTGGCCAAGCGGTGCCTCACGCAGATGCAAGAGTGCGAGCCGTTGACCGAGCCGGAGGCGGATCGGCCGCGTATGAGTGATCGTGGGTTGCGGCCCAAGGACAGCACCAATCCCCTGTAGGAGCAAAGCTTGCTCGCGATGGCGGTGTGTCATTAAACATTGATGTCGACTGACACGACGCTATCGCGAGCAAGCTTTGCTCCTACAGGTGGCTCCTCTTTCGGTATATTCCTTTTCTTTTTTTAGCCCGGTACGCCCATGTCGTCCCTGACACCCCTGAACCATCTGATCACCCGCTTCCAGGAGCAGACGCCAATCCGCGCCAGCTCCCTGATCATCACCTTGTACGGTGATGCCATCGAACCCCATGGCGGTACCGTGTGGCTGGGTAGCCTGATTCAATTGCTCGAACCGATCGGCATCAACGAGCGGCTGATCCGCACCTCGATTTTCCGTTTGACCAAGGAAGGCTGGCTGACGGCCGAGAAAGTCGGCCGGCGCAGTTACTACAGCCTGACCGGCACCGGTCGCCGGCGTTTCGACAAGGCATTCAAGCGGGTCTACAGCACCAGCATGCCGGCCTGGGATGGTTCCTGGTGCCTGGTGATGCTCTCGCAACTGACCCAGGACAAGCGCAAACAAGTGCGTGAAGAACTGGAGTGGCAAGGTTTTGGTGCGATTTCGCCGGCGGTGCTCGCCTGCCCGCGCAGCGACCGCACCGACGTCAACGCGACCCTGCTCGACCTTGGCGCCCTGGAAGAAACCATCGTCTTCGAAACCACCGCCCAGGACGTGCTGGCCTCCAAGGCCCTGCGTCTGCAGGTGCGCGAGAGTTGGAACATCGAGGAACTGGCGACCCATTACAGCGAGTTCATCCAGCTGTTCCGACCGCTCTGGCAAGCGCTTCGCGAGCAGGAAAACCTGCAACCGGCGGACTGCTTCCTGGCACGGATTCTGCTGATTCACGAATACCGCAAACTGCTGCTGCGCGATCCGCAATTGCCGGACGAGCTATTGCCCGGTGACTGGGAAGGTCGAGCAGCCCGCCAGTTGTGCCGCAACATTTACCGTTTGATTTACGCCAAGGCCGAGGAATGGCTGAACAGTGCACTGGAAACTGCCGACGGCCCGTTGCCGGACGTGGGCGAGAGTTTTTATCGACGCTTTGGCGGGTTGAAATAACCCGCTGTCAGACACGCTCAGGGATTGACGTAGACAATAACAATAAGCCTGCGTGAGGCCTGCCATGATTTCTACAATTGCACAGCGCCAGGATGGGTTCGATCAGTGGATCCATCAGATCAACCAGATCTGCGGCGCCTTCAACGCACAACCCCTGGGCACCGGTTTTGCCGGGCAGATCCGGGAATACCGCAGCGATGCGCTCAAGCTCAGCTTCGTCGATGTCTGCCAGGCGCGGCTGTACCGCACGCCGCAGGAAGTGGCGGCGGGCGAGGGCGGCAAGTACTTCGCGGTATTCCAGCTCGATGGCACGGCGGGCATGGCCCAGGGCGACGACAGGGTGTTGCTGTCCGCCGGTGACATCACGCTGATCGATGCCGCGCGGCCCAGCGATTTCACCTACAGCGAAAACTCCCGGCAATTGTCGCTGATCCTGCCGTCGCAACTGGTGGAGCAGACCCTTCGCTTCAATCAGGTCAGGTGCGGCCATCGCATTCCGGCGACATCGCCCATGGCCATGCTCTCGCATCGCTTGATCCTCGAGGCCACGCGCCAACCGGACTTGAGCCGCCACGAAAGTGAAGCGACCCTGGAGGCGCTTGTCAGCCTGCTGCGTCCGGCCATCAGTCAGGCTGACGATTGCACGGATCTGCACGAGCGCACTTTCCGCAAGACCCTGAGCTTCATCGACCAGCACATCCGCTCCGAAGAGCTGTGCCCGGAATGGCTGGCCCGAGAAGTCGGGATGTCCACCCGTGGCCTGTACCGGATGTTCGCCAAGAAGGGCCTGGTGGTGGCGCGCTACATCAAGAACCGTCGCCTGGACCTGTGCGCCGAATCCCTGCGCCAATCGGGCAAGGAACAGAAGTTGTCGGTGCTGGGGTATTCGTGGGGGTTTTCCGATTCGAGCTACTTCTCCACAGCGTTCAAATCGCGCTTCGGCATTGCGCCGGGGGAATACCGCAAGCAGCATGCGTGAGGGTTCGCCTCAGCGATGATTCACCCTGTGGGAGCAAAGCTTGCTCGCGATGGTGTGTCAGCTAAAGGGTTGTCGACTGGCACGACGCAATCGCGAGCAAGCTTTGCTCCCACAGGGGTAGGTGTTGGGCCAACTGAGTCAGGCACCGTTTTTGAGCAACTGGCCCAGCGCCTCCAGCTCGCTTTTCTCAAGGTCCGAGACCAGCACGAAGCGCATGTGGTTCTCCTGCCACGACACCACATTGAAGCCGCGAATCGTCTCGCTCTGTCGCGGTTTGTCGGCCTCCGTCGTGGGCAGGATGAACACATTGATGATGTGCTTGTTGCGCCCGTAACTCAGGGCCGCCGTGGTCTGATGCTGCAGATAATCCAGACGCCCACCCAACAGGGGAAAACCCTGCGCCGAGTAGTCGAACACCGGCGGCGAGAAGTCGAGCTTGCCGGTGAACCAGGGTTTCACGGTGTGGCGGTCAGAGGACACCACATCGTTCAAATGCTCGCCCATCAATGATCGGACGTGACTGGACACCGCTTCGTCCATCAAGGGTTGTTGGGCGCCCGGCGTGGCCACATAAAGCACCATTGCCAAAACCAGCGCCGCCGCTGAAAACGCCGGAGCGAACCAGGTTCGCCAGCGCTCGATGAAACGGGGTTTTGGCGGCTCGGCAGGGAAAATACTGGCGGCCAGCGACGCCGGTGCTGCGTAATACACCGCGCTCTGCTTCACGCCGGCCACCAGCAACCGAGCCTGATCATGCAACCGCGCGCACTCGGCGCACCCGGCCAAATGCCCGGCTACCTTCGCAGCCGTCGCCGGATCGAGTTCCTTGTCCAGATAGCCATGTATCAGCGTCTGGCAAACCGTGCAGTCGAGTTCATTCATGATCGTGCAACTTCAGTAGTTCGTGTTTGAGCATGGCGCGAGCCCTGGCCAGTCTCGACATGACGGTACCGATGGGGATGTCGACCACCAGGGCGATGTCCTTGTAGGGCATGTCTTCGAGCTCCTTCAGAACAATCACCTCGCGAAACACGGGAGGCAGGGCGCACAGGGCCTGCTGGATCAGCGCCGCATTTTCCGTGTGAATGGCCAGCAGTTCCGGGGTCTGGCCGTGGCTCGGCGTGTCGTCGTCTTCGGGAAACTCGTCGCCCAAAGCGACCCAACGGTGTCCGGCCGAAGCCTTGAGCCAGGTGTAGCTCTCGTTGCGCACGATCGTGAGGAACCAGGCCTTGGCGTTGCCGCCGGCGAAACGCTGGGAAAACCGGAAGGCGCGCAGGGCGCTTTCCTGGACGACATCGTGCGCGGCGCTGTCCTGGCCGGTGAGCCAGCGCGCGAGGTTGTAGGCGGCGTCCAGGTGGGGCGCAAACAATTCCTCAAATCGCTTCATAGTGGTTCCCGCACTGTCCCGCCTCTATAACTGTGCCGCGTGATGTTTTATTCCCTGGAAAAAATGTTTTTTTCGACCGGGAATAAAGTCCCAACCCATCCGGTTTTAACTCGTGTCAGTTGCATCACTGTAGAACGCCTGCGAGGGAATACCGATGAACATTCATTCAAGACACCAACGACGCGTCGACGGCCCCTTGAACCCGGACCGCCGAACGCTCCTCAAATGTTCGGCCTGGGCGGGGGCAGGCGTGATCTGGGCCCTGTCCGGCGGCATTCCACGGGCCTTCGCCCTGGATGACACGGGCAAGGTCTCGGACCCCAAGGCACTGGCCAGCAACTTCCACTTTGTGCAGATCAGCGACTCGCACATTGGCTTCAACAAAGAGGCCAACCCGGAACCGGTCAAGACTTTGCAGGTGGCCATCGACAGGGTCGTCGCACTGCCGAAACAGCCGTCGCTGATCCTGCACACCGGCGATATCACCCACCTGTCCAAACCCGAAGAGTTCGACACCGCCGCACAGCTGCTCAAAGGCCTGCCCTCCACCGTGCATTACGTGCCGGGCGAGCACGACACCCTCGACGAGGGCGGCGGCAAACTCTATCTGCAACGTTACGGCAAGGGCACCCAAGGCAATGGCTGGTACAGCTTCGACGACCACGGCGTGCATTTCATCGCGCTGGTGAATGTCTTCAACTTCCAGGCGGGCCATGAAGCGACCCTCGGCGCCGATCAACTGGCGTGGCTGGCCGATGACCTGCGCGCGGTATCGAGCAGTACACCGATCGTGGTGTTTACCCACATTCCGCTGTGGACGATTTATCAGCCGTGGGGGTGGGGGACCGAAGACGGTGACCAGGCCATCGCCATGCTGCGCAAGTACGGTTCGGTGACGGTGTTGAACGGGCATATCCATCAAGTCATCCAGAAGGTCGAAGGCAATATCACCTTCCACACCGCCCGGGGCACGGCTTATCCACAACCCGCACCGGGTGCGGCGCCATCACCGGGGCCGATGACGGTGGCGGCGGATCAATTGCGCAATTACCTGGGGATCACCGATGTGCGGGCGACCCAGGGTGATCATCCACTGGCGCTGATCGATTCGACACTGGTTTAGGGGAGGGGAGTGATGAAAACGCGACTGTTGGCCGTGCTGTGCCTGATGCTGTCGATGCCGGTGTGGGCTCAGGAGGTGAAAGTCGATATCAAGGCATTCATGTATGGGCCCAAGGACATGACTGTGCCCGTGGGCACCAAAGTGACGTGGGTGAACGACGACGAGGTCCCGCACACGGTGGCGGAAACCCACAAGGTGTTTCGCTCGGGGGCGCTGGATACGGGGGACAGTTATTCCTGGGTGTTCAACGCGCCGGGGGAATATGAGTATTTTTGTGCGCTGCATCCGCAGATGATCGGGAAGATTGTGGTTACCCAATAACCCGGTGGCCTGGTCAACGCCTGTGGGAGCAAAGCTTGCTCGCGATGGCGGCAGTCCAGTCAACAATGCTGTCGACTGATACACCGCCATCGCGAGCAAGCTTTGCTCCCACAGGTTTGGCGTTATTTCGGGGCGTTTAGGTTCAGCGTCGGTGTTTCATCGAAGAAGTTCCACGGTTTGAGCAGCACATGCACCCACTCGGTCGGCATGATCGGCCACTCTTCGGCCCGGGCGATGTGGGTGGTGCCGGTGGTCAGCCAGACCACGTCGTCGGTGTTTTCGATGGCGTGGTTGTCCTGGGTGAACTGTCCCAGGCCCGAGTCCTTGTCCGAGCGGTTCGGGTACTTGCCTTCCGGGTACTTCTCCTCCGGGTTGTACTGCGTTACCCACAGCTGCTTGTCCATGAAACTCAGGCGGTGGTAAAGCCATTCGTCTTTGCCGAAGTTGGCGCCCTTGGCAACCGGATGCGTGCCGCCAGCGTAAGGGATCAACTGGTAGGACACCGGGTTGCCGACCTTGTTTTCCTTGCTGAAGTTGGTCAGTAGGCGCACGGTCGATGGGTCGAATTTCTGCGCGGCCTGTTGTTCGGTGCCGACCACTTTGGTTTCGGTCTGCATGGTGCTGGTGCGCGGGCCGCCACGGTCATTGGGCAGCACCACCGGGTTCACTTCCACCAGCGAGTTGCTTTCGCCGTCCACGTCCATGTCCAGGCGGAAGTTGTAGATGTGCTGGTGCGTGGTGCCGACGATGTTGTGGTCGAGCAGGGTGCCGTAGCGCGTATCTTCCTTGGCGGTGTCCTCGTGCATGGTTTTGGACTTCACACCCTTGACCGCTTCGATACCGGTGGCGCCGGCGTCGATGCCGATGGTGCCGTTCTGCTGGAAGACCCAGTCGAAGATGTAGTCGTAGTTGCCGACGGTGCTGATCCAGCGCACCACCAGTTCACGCCGCTCGGTGCTGAGGTTGGGCTGACCCATTTCCTGGTGTTTGTATTCCGGGCCGGCATAACGCTCGAACACCGCCATGGCGCGCGGGATCGCGGTCGGCGCGCCGGTGTAGTCGGCGATGGTCGCATCCAGCAGCACGGCGTTTTCCGGGGCGTCTTTGCCACGGGCGATCGGCGAGGTCAGGGTGCCCATGCCGTAGTCGCCGGAATCCAGGTAAGCCTTGAAGTACCAGCCGACGTCCGGATCGCCGTAAGGCACGATCATGCCGCCCAGCGAGCCCTCGTACATGATTTTGCGTTTCTTGCCCTTGTCGTCATAAGTGACGGTGGAGAGGATCGGGCCGACCCGCGAATCGAGGCGGACGTGGAAATCCCAGTTCTGCCAGTGAATGCTGTTGCCGGTGATGGTGTAGTTCTTGCCCTCGGGCTCGGTGATTTCCAGCGGTTTGACCGACACGCCCTTGCGTCCGCGTCCGTCATAGGGCGTCGGCTTCATCGGCACCGGAATCAGCGCTTCGTCTTCGATCTTGATCAGCTTCTTCTGTTCCAGATCGACAATCGCCACCAGTCCTTCGATCGGGTGCGCCCAATAGTTGCCGTCATCGGTATTGAGGTAGCTGACGATTTTCAGCAGGCGCTTGTCCTGCGCCAGGCCGTCCTTGCCGTCGAAGTAACCGACGGTCAAAGGCGTGGCCACGACTTTCTTCACATCGTTGATGCCGCGCTTGGCCAGGGCCTGGGCGTATTCCGGGCTGGCCTCGACGGCCGATTGTACCGTGGCGAAGTCGTCCAGCAGCACCATGCCGTGGGCGCCTTCGATTGGCTTCCAGGACTTGAGTTGTTTGCTGTCGAGATCGACCAGCGCCTCGATCACATGCTTGCCGTCGAGCACCACGATTGAGGCCTCACGCGGCTGGGCGACGTTTTGCCCGGTGTAGACGAAATTCCACACCTGATCCTTGGGCGGCGCCTTGACCGAGACTTCGGTGAAGCGGAACCCGGGTTGGTAGTGCTCGGACTTCTTGACGATGCCCACCGCCGTAGTGATTTCGTCCGCGCTCAACGGGTTGAGCGGGTTAGGCCGGGTTTCCACGACAAAGGTGGTGTCCAGGCCAGACTGAAACACCTGGTTGATGAAGTCCTTGGACATGAACGCCGTTTTGTCCTTGAACACCACAGGCACGGTCAGCTCGATGCGTTTGCCATTGAGCATCGCCACTTTGCTGTTCGGTTTGACCTTGAGATACACCCCGTCCTTGGCGATGGTGAACAGGTTGGCGTAATCGTCCCATTTGACCGTGGCGCCAAACTCTTCGAGCCCCGCTTGCAGCGGCACCATCTCGGCGTGACCGCCATGGGCCTGTGCATTGCCCGCCCAGAAAGACAGGCCCAGGGTGATGGCCAGCGCGAGTCGGGCAAGTGGTTTTCTGTTTCGCAATGCAAGTGAGGTGAACATTCTGGGTTCCTTCGAAAAGCCGGTGACTGGCATACCCGCACTTTGCTACAGCCGGTGAATGGCTGCATTGGAATTGCTGCCAAAATCCTTTGGATCTGTGCCTGATTTAGCGTAGTGGGGGGAATGCGATTAGCGATGTCATATGTTGTCGTACGACTATTTCTGATCATCAACTATTTCAAAGAACTGAAAAAATGAGCGAAAGTAGGTGACGTTTCCTGTGTTTTTGCCAATTTTATTACAGTATTCGACGACGACACGAATTTTTTAAGCGGTAATGCCGATCACGTGGAAAGGGTTTTTTGTTGACGTTCCGTACGAGGGTAGCTATAAATTCAACAAGTCATATGACGACGTATGACGACTGAGATTGTACTTCTAAAAATAAAAAGAGCGTCGACACCACCATGAATCTGAACGAGCCCATCACCGCGCAACGCGTCGGCCAAGCTGTCGGCAAATTTCGATGGACCATATGTGCGCTGTTGTTTTTTGCGACCACCGTCAACTACCTGGACCGCCAGGTCCTTAGTCTGTTGGCGCCGGATCTGTCGAGGCAATTTGGCTGGAGCAATACCGATTACGCCAACATCGCCGCCGTCTTCCAGTTCACCTACGCGATTTCAATGCTGTTCGCCGGCCGTGTGGTCGACAAGATCGGCACCAAGGCCGCTTTTGTAGCAGCGATCTGTATCTGGTCGACCGGCGCGGTCATGCACGCGTTCGCAGAGCCGATGGGCGAGGGCATCGCCGCCATCTCCGGCGCGCTCGGTATTGCGGTCATCCCGGTCTCGATCGCCGGCTTCATGCTGGCGCGCGCCGTGCTGGCGGTGGGTGAGTCGGCCAACTTCCCGACCGCCATCAAGGTCACCGCTGAATATTTCCCGAAGAGGGAACGCTCCTTCGCCACCGGCATCTTCAACTCCGGCGCTAATGTCGGGGCAGTCCTGGCACCGATTTCAGTGCCGCTGATCGCGGGCCTGTGGGGCTGGCAAGCTGCATTCATCATCATCGGCATGCTGGGTTTCATCTGGATGGGCGTCTGGCTTGCCGTTTACGAAAAGCCGGAAAATCAGAAACGCCTGTCGGCAGGCGAACTGGCGCATATCCGCAGCGATTTGGACGCTAGTGCCCCCGTGTCGACGGGCGCTGGCAAAAAGGTATCGTGGTTCAAATTGCTGAAATATCGCCAGACCTGGGCGTTCGCGTTCGGCAAGTTCATGACCGACGGTGTGTGGTGGTTCTTTCTGTTCTGGCTTCCGACCTATCTTTCGGAGCAGTACGGCCTGAAAGGCGCGGCTATCGTGGTGCCTCTGACTGTGTTGTACAGCATGACCATGGTGGGCAGTATCGGTGGCGGCTGGTTCCCCAGCTACTTCATGGCACGCGGCGACGCTCCGTATGACGGCCGTATGAAAGCCATGCTGGTGATTGCCCTGTTCCCGCTTTTAGTGTTGTTGGCGCAGCCGTTTGGCCACATCAGTGTCTGGGTACCGGTATTGCTGATTGGTGTGGGCGCGTCGGCGCATCAGGCCTGGTCATGCAACATCTTCACCACCGTATCGGACATGTTCCCGCAAAAGACCGTCGCTTCCGTGGTCGGCATTGGCGGCATGGCGGGCGGCTTGGGCGGCGTGCTGCTGACCAAGCTCGGTGGCTGGGTGTTTGACTACTACAAATCGGTCGGCGACATCCGTACCGGCTACATGATCATGTTTGCCATCTGCGCCGTGGCTTACCTGGTGGCGTGGAGCGTGATGAAGATGCTGGTGCCTCGTCACAAGGAAATTACCGATCTGTGAGTGAGGGCTTCGACGGCGTGTCCATGTAACCCTTCGCATTGAACGAGGCCGCTGAGCAATCAGCGGCCTTTTTTGTTTATCAGGTGTGTGTTCCGCTGTTTTCAATGGCCAGGACTTGACCGCGGGGCGGCAAACGATTGCTTCGGTTTAATAAGAAGCATTACTATTCACGCCCCGTTTACACAGCATGCCGCAATGACCCCCAAGCTGCCCCGCAGACACGGCTTTTTCGAGCATTACGAAGAGTTGGTTGGTACCTGGACCCGTCGCCTGAGAAATCGTCAGCAGGCCGAGGATCTGGCCCACGATACCTTTGTGCGCGTGCTTGAGTCCGATTCGGGGGCGGTACAGCAACCCCGGGCGTATCTGCACCAGACCGCGCGCAATATCGCGGTGGATGGTTATCGGCGTGAGGATCGGCGGGGCGCCATGGAGTTAGAGGCGATCGATGAAAGTGCGTCGTCATCCGGCGACCCGGAGCATTACATGCGTGCGATCCAATTGGCCGACTCCATCGAGCGGGCGCTCACCGAGCTGCCGGTCAACTGCCGCAAGGTGTTTGTCTGGCAGAAAATCGAAGGTCTGACCCAGGCCGAAATCGCCGAACGCCTGGGGCTGTCCAGGAACATGGTGGAAAAGTATATGATCCGCACGCTGCGGCATCTGCGCGACCGCCTGGAAGGACAGTACCCATGAGCAGTTGCGCGTTTTCACCCCCGGCCAAACAGGAACTTCCATGATGGATACTCGTGATTGTGCGTGCGGGCAAACAACGGTTCGCGATGAAGCGGCGCGCTGGTTTGTACGTTTGCAGGAACCGGTCGTCGATGTCGATGAGCATCGCCGGTTCGAAACCTGGATGGACCAACATCCTCAACACCGACGCGAATTCGACTTGCTCCAGGGCCTGTGGAAAGCCGCCGACCTGCTGCCGGCGGCGCGTCTGCGGGCGCTGTGTGAAGAAGCGCCGGCCCGCGGCAAACGTCGACCGATGGTGCGTTACGCGGTGGCTGCCAGTGTGCTGGCGGTGGCGGTCGGTTTTGGGCTGTTCAACGGCTTGAATCAATCGTCGTCCTACACGGCGGAGTTTTCCACGACCCTGGGCGAGCGTCGCCACGTGGCCTTGCCGGATGGATCGGTGGTCGACCTGGACAGCCGCAGCCGGATTCAAGTGCACTTTGAAAAGCATCGTCGCGGCATCGAGTTGACCGAAGGCGAGGCGATGTTCAGCGTCCAGCATGACACCGGCCGGCCGTTTGTCGTTGAAGCCGGAAACGGCAAGGTCACGGTCACCGGGACACGCTTCGATGTCCGCCGCAGCAGCGCCGAGACCCGGGTGGTGGTGGAGCAGGGCACGGTCAAGGTCCAAGGACGCTCGGCGGCCGATCATGATTTCGTCAACCTCACTGCGGGTATGGGCACCCATGTCGATGCCCAGGGCCAGGTCGCGGCCGCCTACGCGGTGAATCCATCCGAAATGACGGCCTGGCGCAGCGGCAAACTGGTGTTCAACAACGCCAGCCTGGCCGATGTCGCCGAACAGGTCTCGCGTTATCGGGAGCAGCCACTCAAGGTCGGCAATGCGGCGGTGGGCAATCTGCGCCTGACCAGCGTGTTCAAGTCCGACAACACCGATGCATTGCTCAAGGCCTTGCCGAGCATCCTTCCGGTGGCCGTGCGCACCCTCGATGATGGCAGCCAGGAAATAATTTCAAAATAAATTCAGGTTTTTTTTGCGTTCATCGTCTTCCTGTTCAACTGCAACTGGTTTGCATTAACAAGCGCACACTCTTGCGATTCACAGGACTACGTTTGACGTGAAGAAATCCACCGCTAAAAACAATACGTTCCCTTGGTTGCCGCTGGCACTCGCGCTGGCGGTCAACGTTGCGATGCCCCAGGCATACGCCGCCGACGCCATCCATATCCAGGCGCAACCTTTGGGGCAGGCCTTGACTCAGTTGGGCCAGCAAACGTCATTGCAGGTTTTTTTCAGCCCTGAGCTGGTGGCCGGCAAGCAAGCGCCGGCGGTGGACGGCAATCTCTCGCCGGAAGAGGCGTTGCGTCAGTTGCTGCAAGGCAGCGGTCTGCAGTACCAGATCGATGAAGGTTCGGTGACGTTGATGCCGGCGCCGACCCAGGCGGCAGGCGGCCCGCTGGAACTGGGGGCGACCGACATCAAGGTGGTCGGCGACTGGCTCGACAATGCCGATGCCGCGCTGGTGCAGAACCACCCTGGCGCGCGCACGGTGGTTCGCCGTGAAGCCATGGTCGAGCAGGGCGCGATGAACGTTGGCGACGTATTGAAGCGCGTGCCGGGTGTGCAAGTGCAGGATGCCAACGGCACCGGTGGCAGTGATATTTCCCTCAACGTCGGCGTGCGTGGCCTGACTTCGCGCCTGTCGCCACGCTCCACCGTGCTGATTGACGGCGTGCCGGCGGCATTCGCCCCCTACGGCCAGCCCCAACTGTCGATGGCACCGATTTCTTCCGGCAACCTCGACAGCATCGACGTGGTGCGCGGCGCCGGCTCGGTGCGATACGGACCGCAGAACGTGGGCGGTGTGATCAACTTTGTGACCCGTGCCATCCCGGAAAAAGCCTCCGCTGAAATCGGCACCACCCTGGAGACTTCCCAGCACGGTGGCTGGAAACACATCGATACCGCATTCATGGGCGGCACCGCCGACAACGGCATCGGCGTGGCGCTGCTGTATTCCGGCGTGAACGGCAACGGTTACCGTGAGCGCAACAACGGCAACGACATCGACGACGTGATCCTCAAGACCCACTGGGCACCTACCGATGTCGACGACTTCAGCCTGAATTTTCACTACTACGATGCCAGCGCCGACATGCCCGGCGGCCTGACCCAGGCGCAGTTCGATGCCGATCCGTTCCAGTCCGACCGCAACAACGATAACTTCAGCGGCCGCCGCAAGGATGTGTCGTTCAAGTGGGCGCGGCAGATCGACGACCGTACCCAGGCCGAAGTGCTGACCTACTACACCGACAGTTTCCGTGGCAGCAACATCGCCGCTCGCGACCAGAAGACCCTCGGCTCGTTTCCGCGCACCTACTACACCTTCGGGATCGAGCCACGGGTGTCCCATGTGTTCGACGTCGGCCCGACCACCCAGGAAGTCAGTGTCGGTTATCGCTACCTCAAGGAAGGCATGCACGAAGAGGCCAGCCGTCTGGCGCTGAACAGCAGCAACGAACCGGTGGTGACCAAGACTTCGGACGGCCATGTGTACCAGGACCGTACCGGCGGCACTGAAGCCAACTCGGTGTATGTCGACAACAAGATCGATGTCGGTAACTGGACCATTACCCCAGGCATCCGCTTCGAGCACATCAGCACCGACTGGCACGACCGCCCGGTGCTCGACACTGCCGGCAAGCCTGTGCCGGAAAAGCACCGCAGCATCGAAAGCAACGAGCCGCTACCGGCCCTGAGCGTGATGTACCACATGTCCGATGCCTGGAAGCTGTTCGCCAACTACGAAACCTCGTTCGGCGCCCTGCAGTATTTCCAGCTCGGCCAGGGTGGCGTGGGTGACAACACCGCCAACGGCCTGGAGCCGGAGAAAGCCAAGACCTACGAGATCGGCACGCGCTACAACGATGATGTGTGGGGCGGCGAAGTGACGCTGTTCTACATCGACTTCGACAAGGAGTTGCAGTACATCAGCAACGACGCGGGCTGGACCAACCTCGGCGCGACCACGCACCGTGGCATCGAGACCTCGGTGCACTACGACATGGCGGCACTGGACCCACGCCTGGACGGCCTGACCGCCAACGCCGGTTTCACCTACACCCGTGCCGTCTACGAAGGTGAGATTCCAGGTTTCAAGGGTCGCGACCTGCCGTTCTACTCGCGTCAGGTGGCAACCGTCGGCCTGCGTTACGACATCAACCGCTGGACCTACAACGTCGACGCCTTCGCCCAGTCGCAACAGCGCTCGCCGGGCGTTGCCGTGAACGCCGACGGCAGCTTCACCAACAACTACATCACCGAAGGCACCGCCGATGGCCAGTTCGGCGACATTCCGGGCTACGTCACCTGGAACGTGCGTAGCGGCTATGACTTCGGTCCGCAGGTGTCGAACCTGAAGGTCGGCGCCGGGGTGAAAAACATCTTCGACAAGCAGTACTTCACCCGCTCCAGCGACAACAACTCGGGCATGTACGTCGGCGCACCGCGCACGTTCTTCGTGCAGGCCAGCGTAGGCTTCTGATAGACCCCCATCGCGAGCAAGCTTTGCTCCCACAGTTGATCCATGGCGACACAGATCAACTGTGGGAGCAATGCTTGCTCGCGATGCTTTTCAGACCTTCAACACCTTCCCACCGATAGCCACCGCCACCAGCAACACCGCCATCAGCCCAAAGGCAAAACTCAAGCTGCTGCCATGGGCGATGAGCCCGATCACCGCAGGCCCCGCGAGTATTCCCGCGTAACCCAGGGTGGTAATGGCCGGCACGGCGATGCTTTCCGGCATGACCGTCTGCTTGCCCACGGCGGTGTACAGCACCGGCACGATGTTCGAACAGCCGGCGCCCAGCAGGGCGTAGCCCACCAGCGCCGCTTCCCAGCCCGGGGCGAAGGTCGCCAGCAGCAGCCCGAGCGCAGCCGTCACCCCGCCGAAGACAATCACCCGCGTCGCGCCAAGGCGCCGCACGATCGAATCACCGGTCAAGCGTCCCACCGTCATGGTCAGCGCGAACGCCGCGTAACCCAGACCGGCATAGGCCGTGTCGATCCCGCGCTCCTGCGCCAGGAACACCGCACTCCAATCCAGAGCCGCCCCTTCGGCGAGGAATACGATGAAACACATCCCGCCGATGAACAGCACGATGCCGCGGGGAACGGCAAACGCCGGCCCCGAACTTTCGCTGCCATAGGGCAGCAGGTGCGGTGCCGCCTTCGCCAGGGCGACCAGCAGCAAGACCATCACCACCAGCGTCGCGCCCAGCGGCGAAAGCCCCAGGCCCAGCAGCGCACTGACGCCTGCCGCGCCGACAATCCCGCCGAGGCTGAACATGCCGTGGAACCCGGACATCATGTTCCTGCCGCTGGCCCGCTCGACGATGACCGCTTGCAGGTTCACCGTCGAATCCACCGTGCCCAGGCCCGCGCCAAACAGGAACAATGCAGCGATCATCGCCGGGATCGACGACACCGTCGCCAACAGCGGCAGGGCCAGGCAGATCAATAGCGTGCCGCCGGTCGCGACCTTGCGACAGCCAAAACGCGTGGCCAGAATCCCGGCCATGGGCATTGCCAGGATCGAACCTACCCCCAGGCTCAGCAGCAACAGACCCAGGGTGCCTTCATCCAGCCCGGCCCGGGCCTTGGCATAAGGCACCAGCGGCGCCCACGCGGCGATGCCGAAGCCGGCAATGAAAAAGGCGACACGCGTGGACATCTGTTCCAGGCGCCCCGGCACGAACTCGGTCTGGGTGTTGAGGTTGGTCATATCAATCCTTGGCAAAAAACGTCGCGTCCTTTAAGGACCGTGATCTGGCGGCGAGGGTTCGATCAGCGTCCGCACATCCTTGCACAGCCAGACGGTGTTTCGCGATATGTTGAGCCTGACCGATCATTCCAGCAGGGAGGGCGCCATGGCGCGGATGTACGATGCACGAGGCAATATCTACAAGGTTGTGGCGCCCGAGGCATTGCGCCGCCAGGGTATCGCCTTGCCCGATCAGGCCGGCGACGCTGCACAAACCCGCGAAACCTGGGCGTTGGCGGCCATCGAGGCGTGCTGCTCCTGGGCTCCCGGCACACAACCGCCCGGCAGCAAGGATCATTGCAGCGATGGGTTGCTGGTGGGGCCCTTCCAGTCGGCGGCGCCCTTCGATCTGTTGATCGTGAACACCGACGGTACCCTGGCCGAGCGCAGCGGCAACGGGCTGACGATTTTCTCTCAGGCGCTGAGCGACCAGGGGCTTTTGCCGAAGGACGAGACCTGTGTGCTCAGGGTGCACCACGACAAGGCCGATGTGGTTTCACCGGGTGAAACATCGGTGAAAGCGGCGCAGGTCGAAGGTGTGAACGGGTTCTGGCTGGACCTGGGCAAGCCTTCGTTCGGGCCGCAAGCGGTCAGTGCCCATGGCGTTGAAAGCGTGCTGTTCAGCGGTCGCGAACTTAGCCATGTCCAACCGTTGTCGTCGTTGAATGTCGCCTGGTCGCGCAGCCAGTTTGCACGGGTGGGCAATCCGCATTGCGTGACGCTGGTGGACAACGCGGATGCCTTGCCGGGCAATGAACAGATGCGCGAATCGCCATTGGCCGAAGGATTGACGCGGATCGCCTATGCCATGCCGGCGGGGGCAGGGCGGCCGTGCCCGGCGGGGATCAACCTGCAATGGGCGATGCATGAGTCCGGGCAGAGGGTGGTCGCGCGGGTGTTCGAGCGGGGCGAAGGGCCGACCGCCTCATCGGGGACCAGTGCCACGGCGGTGGCTTGTGCGGCGTGGCGCGTGGGTTGGGTCAGTGCCGGGGAGGTGAAAGTGGTGATGCCGGGTGGGACGGCGCCGATTTTGCTCGAAGAAGAGCAAGGGGAATTGAGTCGGGTGAGCCTGTTTGGTACGGCGCGGTTGATGGGTTGAATCTGAAATGGCCATCGCGAGCAAGCTTTGCTCCCACAGGGGGACGCGTTAACCCTGTGGGAGCAATGCTTGCTCGCGATGGCGTCAGTCAGGCCAATACTAATTTCAGCCCAGATCGCTGAACTCCACCACCGGCATCGTCCGTTTCATCAACACCTTGCCGCCGCGCACCGAATACAGCGGCAAACCCTGACTGCGGATCACCTCGTAGTCGCTCTGCGCCGACAGGATCAGCAAGTTCGCCGGCCGTCCCGCTACCAGGCCGTAGCGATCCCCCAGGGCGAGGGCCTTGGCGCTGTTGTCGGTGACCAGGTCCAGCGCGCTTTGCAGGTTGCGGTAACCCAGCATGTGACAGATATGCAAGCCTGCTTCGAGTACCCGCAAGATGTTGCCGTTGCCCAGCGGGTACCACGGGTCGACGATAGAATCCTGGCCGAAACACACGTTCATGCCGGCTTCGAGCAGCTCGTTGACCCGGGTCACACCCCGGCGTTTCGGAAAGTTGTCGTAGCGCCCTTGCAGGTGAATGCTCTCGGTGGGGCAGGAGACAAAACTGATCCCTGAATGCCCGAGCAGGCGAAACAGCTTGGCGCAGTAAGCGTTGTCGTAGGAGCCCATGGCCGTGGTGTGACTGGCGGTGACCCGCGAACCCATGTCGCGACTGCGGGCTTCTTCGGCCAGGACTTCGAGAAAGCGCGAGTGGGGGTCGTCGGTTTCATCGCAATGCACATCCACCAGGCAACCGGTGCGCTCGGCCAGGTCCATCAGGAACTTCACCGAACTGACGCCTTGGTCGCGGGTGTACTCGAAATGCGGAATCCCGCCGACCACGTCCGCACCCATGTGGATCGCTTCCTCCATCAAGTCCCGGCCATTGCGATAGGACTCGATGCCTTCCTGGGGAAAGGCGACGATCTGCAGGTCGATCAGGTGACGGCTTTCCTCGCGCACTTCGAGCATCGCTTTCAGTGCCGTCAGTTGCGGATCGGTGACATCGACGTGGGTGCGTACATGCTGGATGCCGTGGGCGGCGAGGCTCTGGATGGATTTCTTCGCCCGGGTCTTGGTGTCTTCCAGGGTGATGGTCGTCTTGCGCTCGCCCCAGCATTCGATGCCTTCGAACAGCGTGCCGCTCATGTTCCAGCGTGGTTCGCCGGCGGTCAGCGTCGCGTCGAGGTGGATGTGTGGCTCGACAAAGGGTGGCACCACCAGGTTGCCGCCGGCGTCCAGGTCCTCAGGCCCCAGGGTCGGGGCTTCGGTCTGCCGGGCGATGCTACTGATCAGGCCGTTTTCCAGGTGCAACTCATGCAGGCCTTCCTGGTTGCGCAGCCGGGCGTTGATGATGTGCATCAGGAAGGTCCTTTTAAAAATGTTTAGGCGATACCTCTACGTTAGCTTGGCAGCCGTAATCCCCGCCAGTGGCAAAGTTCAATTGTAGGAGTGAGCCTGCTCGCGATGGCGGCGTCATATCCGACAATGTAGTTGACTGACCCACCGCCATCGCGAGCAGGCTCACTCCTACAGGGGGTTGGGGTTTGTCAGGGGGATTTGTGCAGGGGCAAAAAGCGCAGCAGTGCCGCAACAATGGCTTCGGGGGCGTCTTCCTGGACCAGGTGTCCGGCATTGGCAATGGCGTGAAATTGCGCCCCGGGAATCATGCCCTGCAAGGCGCGCCCGCGTTCGATGGGGATCCACTGATCGTCTTCACCCCAGAGGATCTGCACCGGGCAGCGAATCGTCGGGTACAACTTCTCGGCCTCGCGGGTGTAGCGCTCGTCCATCTGCGCGATCTGCCGATAGAATGCCGCTTGCCCCGGATCGCCCAGCCAGGGTTGCACGTAGGGTGCGAGTTCGTCGTCCGGGATGTCCCGCTTGATCGCCCCGCGAATATAGGCGGGCACGATTGCCCGTTGAATGTAGTCGGGCAGTCCGCTGAACGCGGCCTCGTGCTGACGCACATGCTGCACGAACGGCGAGCCCCAGGGTGTCAGCGCTACCGGGTCGATCAGTGTCAGGCTGCGATAATCCTTGCCGTTGAGCAGATGAGCGCGCAGCACCGTGGCCCCCCCGAAATCGTGAGCCACCACGTCCGGGCAATCCAGGCCCCAATGCTCCAGCAGGCGCGCCAGCAATTCGTTTTGCACGCCCAACGACACGTCGCCTTCGATCTTCTCGGACTGCCCGTAGCCCAGCAGATCGAAGTAGTGCACCCGGTGCGTGGTGATGAAGTACGGCGCGATACGGTGCCAGACGTAAGAAGAGAAGGGCGTGCCGTGCACGAACACCAACGGCGGGCCGTCGCCCCGTACGGCGTAGCGAACGCTGTGGCCGTTGAAGCGAAAGGTCTGGGCCAGCGGCCAGTCAGTCATGGGCGTGTCCTCTTGGCGGGTGAGCGCCAAAAAGCATAGGCATAAAAAACAGCCAATGAAGGCTGTTCTCTTTTTACCTGACAAACCGCATTCCCCCTGTGGGAGCGAGCCTGCTCGCGAAGAGGCCGTGTCAGTCAGCATTAATGGTGAATGACACACCGCTTTCGCGAGCAGGCTCGCTCCCACATTGGATCTGTGTTGTCTGTTTACTCGCCGCGATAGATGCACCCGCTGGTGCAGGTCTCGTGAATGCGGATCGCGCTGAGTTCCGGCAGCAGCGGCTTCATCTCGTTCCAGATGAATTTGGCCAGCACTTCACTGGTCGGGTTTTCCAGGCCGGGAATATCGTTCAGATAGTTGTGGTCCAGACGCTCATACAGCGGCTTGAAGATCGCCTTGATCTCCGAGAAGTCGCGGATCCAGCCGGTATGCGGATCGAGATCGCCGCTCAGGTGAATCGCCACCTTGAACGAGTGACCGTGCAGGCGCCCGCACTTGTGGCCGTCCGGGACGTGGGGCAGGCGGTGGGCGGATTCGAACGTAAATTCCTTGAAGATTTCCACAGTGTTTTCAGCTCTGTTCAGGTGGCGATCGCCGCAGCGATGTAGGCAGGCTGCGAGTTTAACAGCTTGTCCTGACTAAAGGGTCAGCAGGCGTTCGCCAAGGCGACCGTTGGCGGTCAGTTCAAGAAACTCATCGCCCAGCCGGCGGCTTTCATCCATCGTCGCGCGCCAGTACTTCTGCCGGCTCGGCGCGTCGCCCATGAAGCGCTTGAAGTCGTTGCGGTCCGGCAGTTTGCCGTAGGGCAGGCGTGCCAGGTATTCCTTGGACGGTGCCAGCAGCAGCACATCTTGCAAGCGTGCCGGGCAGGCGCGGCGCCAGGGCAGGGTCTTGTCGAACCAGCCGGGAATGACCCGGTCGGTGAAGTGCGGATACAGCACGATGTCATTGCCGCTGTAGGGTAAGTCGAGGTGATAGTCCAGCAGACCGCCGTCGCGGAACGTGCCTGCACCGGCACCCGGCAGGTCGCGCACGCCTTCCATTACCATCGGAATAGACCCCGAGGCGAGCAGGGCCTGGCGCAGGTTGCCGACGTTCAGCGGGACGAAGCGCGACGGGAAGTCGTTCAGTGCGTTGACCGGCGGCGCCAGGCGCGGGTCGTGGATGATCAACCGCTCGAAGTGCCGTGACAGTCGCGCGCGACCGCGCAGGTTGTCGGCGATTACCGACGACAGACCCAGGCCCAGCCGGCCGCGATGATCATCCGCGAGCAGGCCGTGGCTTTTGACCACCATGATGTTCAGGCGGTAATGGGCATTGTCGAGCAGGGCGGCATCGCGACCGTCGAGCAAGTCATCGAGCATGCGTCGCGAGCTCTGGCTGATCTGTGCCATGGTCACGCCTTTGGCGAAATTCTGCTCGGTATAGAGTTGCCCGAGACGGCGGATGCCCTCGGCGGCGTCCGGCAGACAGGCGCTGGCGAAGCGCCAGGAACCGACTGAGGCGCCAATCAGTGAACGCTCCCGAGGCGCCGACGGCAGCCATTGGCCGAACAACGCCAGGTCCAGCCCCTGAATCCCCAATGCCTTCGGCCCACCGGCAGCGCCTGGCAGCGTGCCGACATCGGCGGCGCTCAGGCCGTTTTCACGAATGCGCGCAAAGGCTCGCGGGCCGGCCTTGATCGTCAGGGAGGGGAACTTGATGTGGATGGCGGTCATACCGGTCTCGGTGTCTGGCAAGCGAGGGATTATGTGGGAGCGAGCCTGCTCGCGAAAGTGGTGTGTCATTCAACATCGATGGCGACTGACACGGCCTCTTCGCGAGCAGGCTCGCTCCCACAAGGATTGGGTATGATCGATGATGGCCATTCAGTTTCAATTAAGTTGATGCTGCTATGGTGGCCCCCTTAGGTAAGACCCGAAGAATACGGAAACACCCATGAACACCCTGACGGCCCTGTTCGCCGCGTCCCTCATCGGCCTGACCGCCAGCCCCGTCCACGCCCGCGACCTGGATCAGGACGAAGCCCTGCGCCTGCGCCAGCGAGGCGTGATCCTGCCGCTTGAACAACTGCTGCAACAAGCGCTGGACCGCTACCCGGGGGCCAAGCTGCTGGAAGCCGATCTCGAAGAGAAGCACGACGTCTACATTTATGAAGTCGAGTTGCTGACCCCTGAAGGCGTGGTCCGCGAGCTCGAGCTCGATGCCGCCACCGGCCGTTTACTGAAAGACAAGGAAGATTGACCGATGCGTTTGCTCCTGGTGGAAGACCATGTGCCCCTGGCCGACGAACTGATGGCCGGCCTCAATCGGCAAGGGTATGCCGTGGATTGGCTGGCCGACGGTCGCGACGCGGTGTACCAGGGCAGTAGCGAACCCTATGACCTGATCATCCTCGACCTCGGCCTGCCAGGGTTGCCGGGACTCGAGGTGCTGGCGCAGTGGCGTGCCGGTGGCCTGGCCACGCCGGTGCTGATCCTCACCGCCCGCGGTTCCTGGGCCGAGCGCATCGAAGGGCTCAAGGCCGGCGCCGACGATTACCTGACCAAGCCTTTCCATCCGGAAGAACTGCACCTGCGGGTCCAGGCCCTGTTGCGCCGCTCCCACGGCCAGGTCAATCAACCGACGCTCAAGGCGGCGGGCTTGCAGCTGGATGAAGGTCGCCAGTGCGTGACCCGCGACGGCGCTGAAATTCAGCTGACCGCCGCCGAATTCCGCCTGCTGCGTTACTTCATGCTGCACCCGGATCAGATCCTTTCCAAAAGCCATCTCGCCGAACACCTCTACGACGGTGAAACCGAGCGCGACTCCAACGTGCTGGAAGTCCACGTCAATCACCTGCGGCGCAAACTCGGGCGCAGCGTGATCGACACCCGTCGCGGCCAAGGTTACCTGTTCGGCGGGCAAGCGCAGTGAGATCGATCCAGCGCCGCTTGAGCCTGGGCCTGATCAGCGTGTTGGTGGTCGTCGGCCTGATACTGGCGCAAACCAGTCTGTGGCTGTTCGAAGTGGGCTTGCAGCGCTACCTCGAATCCGGGCTGCGCATCGACAGCGAGAACCTGCTGGTGGCGCTGGTGCGGGGGCCGCAGGGCCTGCAACTGGATGAGCGGCATTTGTCGCCGGCCTACCAACGACCGTTTTCCGGTCATTACTTCCGTATCGATTTTGCCGACAGTCATTGGCGCTCCCGGTCGTTGTGGGATCAGGAACTGCCGCGCCTCGAACATCCCGGCCTGCACAGCAACCTGCAATTGGGGCCGGAGGGCCAGCAGTTGCTGGTGTTGCGTTCGGACTATCGCCGGCTGGGCCAGTCGATCTCCATCAGCGTGGCGCAGGATTATACGCCGGTGCGAGAGAGCTTCCAGCGCATGCGGCAAATCGGTCTCGGCCTGGGATTGGCGGGATTGCTGCTGATCCTGTTGTTGCAGCGAGTTACCGTGCGACGTGCCTTGCGGCCACTGGAAAAGGCCCGGGAACAGATCGCGCAGCTGCAACAGGGCCAGCGCTCGCAGCTTGATGATCAGGTGCCGGTGGAACTGGAACCGCTGGTGGCGCAAATCAACCATTTGCTGGTCCACACCGAGGACAGCCTCAAGCGCTCACGCAATGCCCTGGGCAATCTCGGCCACGCCCTGAAAACCCCCTTGGCGGTGCTGTTGAGCCTGGCGTCAAGCGAGCAGCTCGACGCCCACCCGCAACTGCGCAAGATTCTCAAGGCGCAACTGGAGCTGGTCCAACAGCGGCTCAACCGTGAACTCAACCGCGCCCGTCTGGCCGGCGACGCACTGCCCGGCGCTCTGTTTGACTGCGACGTCGAACTGCCCGGCTTGCTGGCGACATTGAACATGATCCATGGGCAACACCTGAACTTGAGCTATCGATCACCCTCGGGCCTGCAACTGCCGTGGGATCGCGAAGACCTGCTGGAATTACTCGGCAACCTGCTGGACAACGCCTGCAAATGGGCGGATGCCGAGGTCCGCTTGAGTGTGATCGAAACTGCCCACGGGTTTGAATTGAGTGTGGAGGACGACGGGCCGGGCATTCCCGAAGACCGCCGCGATCGGGTGTTCGGTCGTGGTACACGGCTGGATGAACAGACCGATGGCCATGGATTGGGCCTGGGTATCGTGCGTGACATCGTCGACACCTGGGGCGGGGTGTTGCGGTTGCAGGAGAGCGAGTGGGGTGGGTTGAAGGTGCTGATCGAACTACCCAAACGTAATTGAAGACACACTGCAAAAACTGTAGGAGTGAGCCTGCTCGCGATAGCGGAGTGTCAGCCAATACTTTTATCGACTGACACTCCGCCATCGCGAGCAGGGCTCACTCCTACAATGATCTGTGTTGCGCATCTCAGGTGTGATGAATCTCCCGATCCTTGGTTTCCGGCATGAAGAAAATCCCCAGGACGGCCGTCATCACCGCGATGACAATCGGGTACCACAGCCCGTAGTAGATATCCCCCGTGGCCGCGACCATGGCGAAGGCCACCGTCGGCAGGAAGCCGCCGAACCAGCCGTTGCCGATGTGGTAGGGCAGCGACATCGAGGTGTAGCGGATGCGCGCCGGGAACAGCTCCACCAGCCAGGCGGCGATCGGCCCGTAGACCATGGTCACGTAGATCACCAGGATCGTCAGGAGCAGCAGCACCATCGGGTAGTTGGTCTTGGCCGGATCGGCCTTCTCGGGGTAGCCGGCCTCCTTGAGGGCGGTGACAAGCGAGGCAGTGAAAGCGTCGTTCTGCGTCTTGAAGTCGGCGGCCGGCATGCCGGTGCCCTCGAAACTGGTGATCACTTTCTCGCCGACGCGGACTTGCGCGACGGTGCCCGGTTCGGACTTCACGTTCTCATAGGGGATGGCCCGCTTGGCCAACACGGTCTTGGCCAGGTCGCAGGAACTGGTGAATTTGGCCTTGCCCACCGGGTCGAACTGGAACGAACACTGATCGGGGTTGGCGACCACCTTGACCGGGTTTTTCGCCTGCGCGACGAACACGTCGGGGTTACCGTATTGGGTCAGCGCATGGAAGATCGGGAAGTAAGTCACGGCGGCCAGAATGCAGCCGGCCATGATGATGCCCTTGCGGCCGATGCGGTCGGACAGGCTGCCGAAAATGACAAAGAACGGCGTGCCGATCAGCAGGGAGCCGGCAATCAACAAGTTGGCGGTCTGCGGGTCGATTTTCAGCGTCTGCAGGAGGAAAAACAGCGCATAGAATTGCCCGGTGTACCAGACCACCGCTTGGCCGGCGGTGCCACCGAGCAGGGCCATGATCACAATCTTGAGGTTTTCCCAGCGGGCGAAGGACTCGGTCAGCGGCGCCTTGGACGCCTTGCCTTCAGCCTTCATTTTCATGAACACCGGCGACTCGCTCAGTTGCAGGCGGATGTACACCGAGACGATCAGCAACAGGATCGACAACAGGAAGGGAATCCGCCAGCCCCAGGCTTCGAAGGCCTCGGTGCCCAGCGCCGTGCGGCAGGCGAGGATCACCAGCAGCGACAGAAACAGGCCGAGGGTCGCGGTCGTCTGAATCCACGAAGTGAAGTAACCGCGTTTGCCTTTCGGTGCATGTTCGGCCACGTAGGTCGCTGCGCCACCGTATTCACCCCCCAGGGCCAGGCCCTGCAACAGGCGCAGGGAGATCAGGATGATCGGCGCCGCCACGCCAATGGTTGCGTAGCCGGGTAGAAAGCCCACCACCGCCGTGGACACACCCATGATCACGATGGTGATGAGGAAGGTGTGCTTGCGCCCGATCATGTCCCCCAGTCGGCCGAATACAATCGCGCCGAAGGGGCGTACGGCGAAGCCCGCGGCAAACGCGAGCAGGGCGAAGATGAAGGAGGTGGTTTCGTTGACGCCGGCGAAGAAGTGCTTGGCGATGATCGCGGCGAGGGAACCGTACAGGTAGAAGTCATACCACTCGAACACGGTGCCCAGGGACGAAGCGAAAATGACCTTGCGCTCCTCCTTGGTAATGCCGTGGTGGGGCGCGCTGCCCGTGGATGTATTGTCGATTGCCGCCATGAGACTCTCCGTTTTTCTTGTTTTAGGCCGGAGCACCTTCATTGTTGTTGCCGCACCCTGGCCCTGGGGCTGATGTCATCGGACACAAGCTGACGGCCTCGCATTGCTGCGAAGTCTCTAAAAGCATAATCGGCTTTGCAAAGATATCCACTCGCCATCACGGCAGACACAGAACCTGTAGGTGAACCTGTGGGAGCAAAGCTTGCTCGCGATAGCGGCAGGTCAGTCACCGCGGTATTGAATGATCTACCGCTATCGCGAGCAAGCTTTGCTCCCACATGAGATGTGAGGGGGTTAAACGCGGAACTGATCCATCAAACTCTGCTGTTGATTGGCCAGGCTATTGAGCGACTGGCTCACCCGCGCCGACTCATTGGCCTGCCCCGACAACGACTCGGTCACATCGCGAATGGTCGCCACGTTGTTGTTGATCTCCTCGGCCACCGCGCTCTGTTCTTCGGCGGCGCTGGCAATCTGCAAGTTCATGTCGCTGATGACCGTTACCGCATCGCCGATCTGCCGCAGGGCCGTCACGGCCTGGCCGACCTGCTCGACGCTGCCCTGAGCCTGGCGATGACTGTTGCCCATCGACCCCACCACGTCCTGTGTGCCGCTTTGCAGTTGCTCGATCACCAGGCGGGTTTCCTCCACCGATTCCTGGGTGCGTCGCGCCAGATTGCGCACTTCATCGGCCACCACCGCAAAACCGCGCCCGGCCTCACCGGCACGCGCCGCTTCGATGGCGGCGTTGAGCGCCAGCAGGTTGGTCTGTTCGGCGATGGCGCGGATCACTTCCAGTACCGAACCAATCTTTTCGCTGTTGGCGGCCAGGCCTTCGACCTGGACCATCGCCGCGCTCATGTCGGCGGCGAGGTTGTCGATGCTGGCGGTGGTGCGGTCGATCACGGTCAGGCCCTGACGGGTCGCCTGATCCGCGTCCCGCGCCGCCTGGGCTGCCTGGGCGGCACTGCGGGCAACGTCCTGGGCGGTGGCGCTCATTTCGTGGGACGCGGTGGCGACCTGATCCACCTGGCGGTATTGCTGCTCCATGCCGGCACTGGTCTGGGTGGCAATGGCGGATGACTGGTCCGCGGTGCTGCGGGCGTCCTGCACCGAGCGTTTGACCTCGGCGATGATCGGTTGCAGCTTGTCGAGGAAGCGGTTGAACCAGCCGGCCAATTGACCCAGCTCATCCTTTTTGTCGTAGGCCAGGCGACGGGTCAGGTCACCTTCGCCGCTGGCGATGTCTTCGAGCATGTGCGCCACGCCGAGGATCGGCTTGGTCACGCTGCGCGCCATCAGCCATACCAGCAACAGGCCGATCAATGCAGCCAGCACGCCCAGGCCGAGCTCGGTCAGGGTGCCGGCGGTGTTGCTTTCATCCAGTTGTTTTTTCAGCGCTTCGGCAGGCCCGACCAGCACTTTCTCCGGCACGTCGAGCAATACGCCCCAGGCCTTGCCATCCGGAATCGGCTGGAACGGTGCCAGCACTTTGAGCTGCTGATCGCTGTGCAGGCTGGTGGTCTTGCTGGCTGTGGCGAGCATGCGCATCAGCTCGGCACCGCTGCGCTGGTCCACGGCTTCCAGGCGCTGGCTGAGTTTGCTGGCGTCCGGGCTGTAGCCGGCGAGCAAACCGGCCGGGCTGACGATGCTGACGCTGGTCTGGCCGTCATAGAGCTTCTTGCTTGCGCTCTGGCTGACCGCTTGCAGGCTGTTGAGGTTGATGTCCGCCGACAGCGATGCGATGACCTTGCCATTGACCATCAACGGGAAAACGATGCTGGTCATCAGCACGTTCTGGCCGTCGATTGCATAGAAGTACGGTTCGATCACGCAGGGCTTGAGGCTGGTGCGAGGACAGGTGAACCAGGCGTTGGCCGCTTCGCCGCTGGGGCCGGTGCTGGTGTCGGCGATGTCTTTTTCCGGTAGAGGCATGGACGTCAGCTTGCCTGGGGTCGGTTGCGACCAGTACAGGGCAAAGCGGCCTTTTTCGTTGCTGCCGACGTCGCTCTGGCCGGCGAACAGCTCGTCCTTGCCGTCCAGTCCGTTGGGTTCGAACACCAGGGACAGGCCGAGCAATTCCGGGTTGGCCTGCAGGGCCGACTTGACCTGGCGGGTCAGGTCCTCGCGCAGGTCGAAGGCATCGAGAAAGCGTTTCTCGGCCTGCTCGCGCAGAAACAGCACCTGCCGCGAAAAGCCGTGGCCATATTGATAGGCGTCCATGAACTGTTGGCGAATGCCCAGCGCCTGGTTTTCACCCTGGGACTCGATCCGCGCCTGGGCGGCTTCGGTCAACATCTCCATGCTCGAGGCTTTCACCAGCTCGGAGCTGTGCTCCATGCGATACAGCGAGAGCCCCACCAGTAGGGTCACGATGCCGGCCAGGCACAGCCCGGCCAGCAGGGTGATTTTCCATTGAATGGAGAGTTGTCTGAGCGACATGGAGACGTCCTTATTCGATAAATATCTGAGACTTTGCACTGTAGCGGCCGCAGATCGGCTTTCTAAAGGGTGGTGAGCGCTTCTTGTGGGAGCAAGGCTTGCAGCTTGCCGCTGCTTCCTTCACAGTGCGCGCCCTCTAATAAAACCCATTCTTAAATCCGCTGGCGGCTCTTCGCAGACTGCCGGACGGAGTCTTTCCGTTTGTCTCGAGGTAATGAAATGAATGCAGTGATTGCCGCGGTCGGCATCATGCTGATACTCAGTCTGTCCCGCGTGCATGTGGTCATCGCGTTGATCGTCGGGGCGCTGGTGGGTGGCCTGACTGGTGGCCTGGGCATCGACGCGACACTCAAGGCCTTCAACAGCGGCCTCGGCGGCGGGGCGACGGTGGCGTTGTCCTACGCGTTACTTGGCGCTTTCGCCGTGGCCATTGCCAAGTCCGGCCTGGCCCATGCCCTGGCTGACAAGGCACTGGCGATGGTCGATCGCCAGCACGCCAGTGGTGGGGGACAGGTCAAATGGCTGTTGATCGGCCTGCTCTGGGTGGTGGCCATTGCTTCGCAGAACATCTTGCCGATACATATCGCGTTCATTCCGCTGCTGGTGCCGCCGCTTTTATATGTGCTGACCAAGTTGCAACTGGACCGCCGATTGATCGCCTGCGTCATGACCTTCGGCCTGATCACCCCGTACATGTTCCTGCCGGTGGGTTTCGGCAATATCTTTCTCAATGAAATCCTGCTGGCCAACGTCGCCCGCAGCGGCGTGGACATCAGCGGCATCAACGTCACCCACGCCATGGGCATCCCGGCGCTGGGCATGCTGGCCGGGCTCGGGGTGGCGTTTATCAGCTACCGCAAAAAGCGCGTCTACGATCTGGAAAAGATCGAGCAAGTGGAGCAGGTGGCCGTGCAATACAACCCGTTGAGCCTGATGGTGGCAGGCCTGGCCATCGCGGCGGCGTTCATCATTCAGTTGCTGCTGGACTCGATGATCATCGGCGCGCTGGCGGGCTTCCTGCTTTTTTCGCTGTCGGGCATCGTCAAGTGGCGTGATACCGATGATCTGTTCACCGAAGGCATGAAAATGATGGCGATGATCGGTTTCATCATGATCGCCGCCTCCGGGTTCGGCGAGGTGATCAAGGCGACCGGGGACGTGCAGACGCTGGTCGAGGCGTCGGCCGGCTGGATCGATCACAGCAAAGCCATTGGCGCGTTGATGATGTTGCTGGTGGGGCTGCTGGTGACCATGGGCATCGGCTCGTCGTTTTCCACGGTGCCGATCCTGGCGGTGATTTTCGTGCCGTTGTGCGTGCAACTGGGCTTCAGCCCGATGGCCATCGTGTGCATCGTCGGCACCGCCGGCGCCCTGGGTGACGCCGGTTCGCCGGCCTCGGATTCGACTCTCGGCCCAACGTCCGGCCTGAACATCGACGGCCAGCATCACCACATCTGGGACACCGTGGTGCCGACCTTCCTGCACTACAACCTGCCGTTGCTGGCGTTTGGGTGGATTGCCGCGATGGTTTTGTAATCCCCATCCCTGTGGGAGCAAAGCTTGCTCGCGATGGCGTACTGACATTCAACATTGATGTCGACTGGTACACCGCTATCGCGAGCAAGCTTTGCTCCCACAGTGTGACCTCAACTTTTGGTTTCGCGTGCCGTTAAAGCCTTTACCCACGCCAATAAAACCAAAAGAGTGAACGTCATGCGCATGAGCCTGAAGGCCAAAGTCCTGTCCCTTGCCGTCCTCCCGGTGTTGCTCTTCGCGCTGGTCATCAGCCTGACTACTTTGTTCATCCTCCAGGGCCAGGCCCGTCACGAAGTCGAGCAAACCCGCGAGCGCCTGCTCAGCGATGCCAAGGCCACCCTGCAAAGCTATGTGGCCGTGGCCATGACCACCATCAAGCCGCTGTACGACGCCGCCGCCCAGGGCGATAACACAGCGCGGGCCCAGGCGATCAAGCTGATGTCGAACATCAAGTACGGCAAGGAAGGCTACTTCTTCGGCTACGACTCCGAGACCGTGCGCCTGTTCAAGGCCAACGACCCTGACGGCGTGGGCAAGAGCTTCAAGGACAATCGCGACCCGAACGGCGTCTACGTCAACCGCGACCTGGTGAAAGTCGCCAAGGACGGGAGCCATTACCTGCAATACAGCTCGCCGCTACCGGGCAACGCACAAGTGTTGGTGCCGAAACTCGGCTACACCGAATACCTGCCGAAGTGGGACATGGCGGTCGGTACCTCGGTCAACCTCGACGGCATCGAGGCGCAAGTGGCTGCGGTCGAGGCTCAGGTTCAGGAGCGCATGCAAGGCGTGGTGCTGAGCATCGTCGGTGTGGCGGTGGTGGTGCTGTTGTTGATCGCTGCGGCCGGGATGCTGCTGGCCAATACCATTTTGCGTCCGCTGAACCTGATGAAAGCCAACCTCGACGACATCGCGGCGGGCGAGGGCGACCTGACCCGGCGCCTGACCATCACCAGTCAGGATGAACTGGGTGAGCTGGCCGGTTCGTTCAACCGTTTCGTCGACAAAATTCACGGCCTGGTACGTCAGATCACCGAAATGACCTCGCAACTGACCGGGCTGGTGACTCAGGTGTCCGACCAGGCTCACCGCTCGGACCAGGCCATGGAGCGCCAGCGTCACGAAACCGATCAGGTCGCCACGGCGATCAATGAAATGTCGGCCGCGGCCCAGGAAGTGGCCAAGAGCGCGCAGAACGCCGCGGTGGCCGCGCAGCAGACCGATCAAGAAGGCCAGGCCGCCAAGCGCGTGGTGGCCGGTAGTATCGTGAAGATTCATGCACTGGTGGATGACATTCGCAGCAGTGGCGTGTCCCTCGACAGCCTGCAAAAGGACGTGTCATCGATTGTCAGCGTGCTCGGGGTCATTCGCTCGATTGCCGAACAGACCAATCTGCTGGCGCTCAACGCGGCGATCGAAGCGGCCCGCGCCGGTGAAGCCGGACGCGGTTTTGCGGTGGTGGCCGATGAAGTGCGGGCACTGGCCAGTCGCACGCAAATCAGCACCCAGGAAATCCAGGGCATGATCGACCGTTTGCAGGCCGGCACCCAGTCGGCGGTGGAAGCCATGCGTCGATCCAGTGAGGCCGGTGACGGCACTTCGGCCCAGGCCAACGAAGCCGGCGCGTCCCTCGACACCATGGCGCAACTGATCGCCACCATCAATTCGATGAACGCGCAAATCGCCAGTGCCGCCGAAGAGCAGACCGCCGTGGCCGAAGAGATCAACCGCAGCGTGCATCAGATTGCGGTGGCGGTGGATAACGTGGCTGGTGAGACTCAGCTGGGTGCGCAGACATCACGCAGTCTGGCGGAGCTGGGGCAGCGCCTGGGCGGCCTGGTCGGGCAATTCCGCATCTGACACACCCCACTTGCCGGCGAAGGCGTCCGCATGGGCGATGCACGTCTGGAGGTCGCCTTCGCTGCGGTGCGGCGGTCCGACAAGCCAGCTCCCACAAGGGCCGGGGATGAATGAATAATTTGCGCCTGACACAATACCTGTAGGAGCCGGCTTGCCGGCGAAGGCGACTTTATTGGCGATGCAAGTTTCAAGACCGCCTTCGCTGGCGAGCCAGCTCCTACACTGGTAAGACGGGGTGTTTTTGTTCAGCCCGACCACTGCATAAGGAGTCAGCGTCATGACCGATGACCGTAAGTGTGACTGCCCTAAATGTAACTGCAAGCTTGGTGAGCATCCGATCGTGCGTCACGGCAAGCACTTTTGCTGTGAAGCCTGCGCCAAGCACCATGAGCATGGTGAAGAGTGTGCCAATCAAGGTTGCAAGTGCGCTCATGGCTGACAGCTATCACGCATTGAAAAGCGGAGCCCGTTCGGGCTCCGCTTTTTTTAAAGGCGACAGGCTGTAAAGGCATCAGCTCGCCGGTCGCCATTTGACGTTTTCCACGCCGAACTTCTCTGCCATCGGCTTGCTGGTCTTTTGCACTTTTTCCCGGCCAAATCGCGGGATCCGGCCCACCCCCGCGTCGCAACTCGCCCAATGCCAGGCTTCGGCGTTGTCCATTTTTTCCAGACGAATGATGAACGATTTGGGGACGCCATGAAGGGTGTACTCGATGACGAAGAGTTTTGCGTTGTTCATATGGCCCGTATTCCTCCCTGTGGTACATAAACGGATCGCGGGTCAGACGGAAAATTCAGTCAAATTGTCAGACGGTTGTGCTCCTGGCGGCCTGTCCGGGGTCTGGTTAACATAAAGCCTTCCCTCCAAAGCTAATGATCATAGCCCATGGCCCTTGCCGCCCCGCCGGATCTGAGTGACACCGATGTGCCCGTGCAACCGCTGGCGCGTACCTATCCGCGCGGGCTGTTCATCGAGCCGCATGAGCACGTCTGGGGGCAGTTGCTGTACGCGATGAGCGGGGTTATGTGGGTCGAGACACCCCATGAGGCGCTGGTGGTACCGCCGCAACGGGCGGTGTGGCTGCCGCCGGGGGTGCCCCACGGGATTCGCGTGGTGACGGACCTGCAAATGCGCAACATCTACCTGCGACCGTCCCTGGCGGCAACGCTTGATGACAGCGTGCAGGTGATTGAAGTCGGCGGGCTGCTGCGGGAGTTGATCGTCGGCCTGGTGGAGCAGGGCGACCACGGTGCCCCCGAGTATTACGACGCGTTGGTAGGGCTGGCATTGCTGGAGCTCAAGCGGGCCCGGCGCTCGCTGATGAAAATCCCTTTGCCGGACGATTCCGACCGGCGGCTGATGAACCTGTGCCAGGCGGTCATGGCCCAGCCTTCCCTGGACATTCCTTTCGAACAGCATGCCGAAACCGCTGGTGCCAGCGTGCGTACCCTGGCACGACTGTTCAAGGATGGCCTGGGCATGGGCTTTGCCGAGTGGCGGCGCCAGGTGCAACTGGCGACGGCGGCGGCAGAGTTGATCCAGGGCGTACCGGTTAGTGCGATTGCCCGGGAACTGGGCTATTCCCCCAGCAGCTTCAGCGACATGTTCCGTCGGGAACTGGGTGTCGCGCCTTCGCAGTTTTGTGCAAGCCAATCCCACGTTCAACCCTAACGAAAACCTGCCCCCCGTAGGAGCGAGCTTGCTCGCGATGAACTCAATCACGGCGCGTTTATTCAGAAAGCACGCGTTATCGTTAACGACCATCGCGAGCAAGCTCGCTCCTACAGAATCGTGTTTTGGCCGAAATTCAGAAGCACTTGGCAGATGCTCGAGGTCACCCCGCTCTAGACTTCAGGCATACCTCAATTGCCCGCGGAGTCTGCCATGAGCTACTTCATTTCCCTGTCGATCGGCCTGGGTGTCGGCCTGATCTACGGCGCCCTGGATTTTCGTTCCCCCGCACCGCCAGCCATCGCCCTGGTAGGCCTGTTGGGCATGCTGGCCGGTGAAAAGCTCTGGCCGATGGGCCGTCAGTTGGTTGCTGGCTGGATCTCCTGAATCCCTTTATTTACTGGATGGAAACCCCATGAAAGCTTTGCAATTCGACAAAACCGGCGATCTCGCGGCCTTGCGCTACGTCGAGGTGGCCACCCCCGTGCCCGGTGCCGATGAAGTACTGGTCGAAATCAAGGCCGCCGGACTCAACCCCAGCGATGTGAAGAACGTCCTGGGACGTTTTCCCTACACCACGTTGCCAAGGATTCCCGGTCGTGATTTCGCCGGCATCGTCGTTGAAGGTCCGCAAGCACTGATCGGCCAGCCGGTCTGGGGCACGGGGCGTGAATTGGGCTTTTTCGCCGATGGTTCCCATGCGCAGTTCGTCAAACTGCCGGCCAAGGGCGTTGCGCTCAAGCCCAGTCATCTGAGTTTTGCCCAGGCCGCCAGCCTTGGCGTGCCCTACACCACGGCGTGGGATGCGCTGGAGCGCAGCCTGGTGACAGCTGAAACCCGTTTGCTGGTGATCGGCGGCGGGGCGGTCGGCAGTGCCGCGCTGGCATTGGCGAAAGTGCGCGGTGCCCAGGTGCTGGCGGCGGCGCGACGGCCGGAGCAGGTCAAGGATTTGCAGGCCCAGGGTTACCGGACGCTGCAACTGGACAAGCCCGAGGACCTGGGGGCGCAGGTGAATGCGGTGTTCACCGGTGGCGCTGACGTGATTTTCGACACCACGGGCTTCTGGCTGCCAGCGTCCGTCGCGGCCTTGGCCACCTTCGGCCGCATCGCGATCATCGCCGCACCGGTGGATGGCATGGTGCAGTTGCCGGCACTGGCGCTGTATCGCAAGGGCGGCTCGGTGGTAGGGATCAACTCCCTGCTGTACGGCGTACAGGCCTGCGCGGCGATGCTCGATCAGTTCGGCCAATTCTTCGATCAGGACCTGTTGCCATTGCCCCAGGGGCTGTTCGAATCACCGTTGGCCGAAGGGTTGGCGCGTTATGCAGAGGTGAATCAGGGCAGTGGTGACAAGGTGATTCTGTTGCCATAACCCCTCTCACTGTGGGAGCGGGCTTGCTCGCGAAGGCTATTTATCCGTCACATTGATGCTGAATGTGCCGACGCTTTCGCGAGCAAGCCCGCTCCCACAAGGCTAGAATCGGCCTCATCGATCCTACGAGGTACCCCCGATGAGCGAACCGATCCGTCTGACCCAGTACAGCCACGGCGCTGGATGCGGTTGCAAGATTTCCCCCCAGGTACTGGAAGTGATTCTGGCCGGCAGCGGGGCGCAGAATCTGGACCCCAGACTCTGGGTCGGCAATGCCTCGCGTGACGATGCGGCGGTGTACGCCATCGATGAAGAGCGCGGCGTGGTGTCGACCACGGACTTTTTCATGCCAATCGTCGACGATCCCTTCGATTTCGGCCGTATCGCCGCCACCAATGCCATCAGTGATATTTACGCCATGGGGGGTGACCCGTTGATGGCGATTGCGATCCTCGGCTGGCCGGTCAACGTGCTGGCGCCAGAGATTGCCCGGGAAGTGATCCGCGGCGGCCGTTCGGTGTGCGACGAGGCAGGCATCCCTTTGGCTGGCGGGCATTCCATCGATGCGCCGGAACCCATCTTCGGCCTGGCCGTCACTGGCCTGGTGGAAAAACGCCACATGAAGCGCAACGACACCGCCACCGCCGGCTGCCTGCTTTACCTGACCAAACCGTTGGGCATCGGCATCCTCACCACCGCCGAGAAAAAGGGCAAGTTGCGCAACGCCGACATTGGCCTGGCCCGTGACTGGATGTGCACCCTGAACAAACCCGGCAGCCGCTTTGGCAAGCTCGATGGCGTGACGGCGATGACCGACGTCACCGGTTTCGGGCTGCTCGGGCATCTGGTGGAAATGGCGGACGGCAGCAACCTGACTGCTCGCATCCAATATGACCGGGTGCCGCGTCTGCCGGGGGTCGAGTATTACCTCGAACAGGGCTGCATTCCCGGCGGGACGCTGCGTAATTACGACAGCTACGCCAGCAAGCTCGGACGCTTGCAGGAACTGCATAAACGCTTGCTGTGCGACCCGCAGACCAGTGGTGGGCTGCTGATCGCCGTCACCCCGGACAGCAACGAGCAGTTCCTGGAGATAGCTGCCGGGCTGGGCCTGGACCTGGCACCGATTGGTGAACTGATCGAGCGACAGACACACGCGGTCGAGGTGTCCTGATGGCTGTCGACAGCACCGATTACCGCGATATCTTCCTCAACGACCGGCCGATGATGGATGTCCGCGCGCCGGTCGAGTTTGCCAAGGGCGCGTTCCCCGGTGTGGTCAACCTGCCGCTGATGAACGATCACGAGCGGCAACGGGTCGGCACCTGCTATAAGCAACAGGGTCAGCACGCCGCCATTGACCTGGGCCATCAACTGGTGTCCGGCGCGGTCAAGGCCGAGCGCATCCAGGCCTGGGCGGACTTCGCCCGGGCGCATCCCGATGGGTATTTGTATTGTTTTCGCGGCGGACTGCGCTCGCAGATCGTCCAGCAGTGGCTCAAGGACGAGGCCGGTATCGACTATCCGCGGGTGGCTGGCGGCTACAAGGCCATGCGCAATTTCCTGTTGAATACGGTCGATCAGGCCGTTGCCCAGTGCGATTTCGTGCTGCTGGGCGGTATGACCGGCACCGGCAAAACCGAAGTGCTGACGCAATTGAACAACGGGCTGGACCTTGAAGGTCACGCCAATCATCGCGGTTCCAGTTTCGGTAAACGCGCCACGGGCCAGCCGACCAATATCGACTTTGAGAATCGTATTGCCGTAGACCTGCTGAAAAAGCGCGCCCTTGGCTGTGAGCAATTCGTGCTGGAAGACGAGAGCCGGGCCATCGGCAGTTGCGCGTTGCCGTTGTCGCTGTATCAGGGGATGCAGCAGTTTCCGATGGTCTGGCTCGAAGACAGCCTGCAAGGACGGGTCGAGCGGATCCTGCGTGATTATGTGGTGGACCTGTGTGCCGAGTTCATCCGCGTGCATGGCGATGAAGGTTTCGTGCTGTTTTCCGAACGCTTGCTGGACAGTCTGAACAATGTGCAGAAACGCCTGGGTGGCGAGCGGCATCGGCGGATGCTGGTGCTGATGGAAGACGCCCTGGCGGAGCAGGGACGCAGCGGCGCGGTGGATTTGCACCGGGGCTGGATCGAAGGGCTACTGGTTGAGTATTACGACCCGATGTATGCGTTTCAGCGCGAGAAAAAGGGCGCGCGGATCGAGTTTGCCGGGGAGCGGGGGGCGGTGCTGGCGTATCTGCGGGAGCGGGGCAGTCTGCGAAATTGAGGGTGGGTTTACCGGCCCCTTCGCGAGCAGGTCGAATCGTCGTACCGTCGCTCCCACATTGAATCTGTGTGCACCTTAACCCCCCTGTAGGAGCGAGCCTGCTCGCGAAGAGGCCCGATCAGGCCCTGCACGACTCAAATCGGGCAAGTCTGCGGCCCGTTATCCAGCCCTTGCTTGTAGCTGTGGCTTTGCAGGCTGGCCTTGCCGTTATGCCAGGTCAGGGTCAGCACATACAGCGAATCGTAATCACTGGATTCCCAATCCTCGGTGATGGTCTGCTTCTCACCGACGGCTTCCCCGGCGACCTTGTTGATCAGCTCCGGCAGGTAACCGTGGGACCAGGCGGTGTAGATCACCGAGTTGTGATACTTGTCATGCAGCAGTTCCTCGGCCAGGTCGCTGGTGTCGTTGGCCGAAAAATTGATATTCACCGGTAAGCCGAGCTTGATCGCACTGGGGCTGATGGTCATCAACGGGCGGATGTAGCTGTAGGAATTGTTTAGCTCGCCTTCCTCTACATTGCGTGTCGGGTTGGCGGCAAACACATAGTCGGCCTTGCCGAATTTTTCCGGCAGCAGGGTCGCCAGGTCGATGGCGCGGTTCAGGCCCTGGCAATTGAGCTGGCCCAGGCCGCCGGCAGGCTTTTCAGCGTGGCGCAGGAACACCAGCGTCTGCGTGCCGTCCGCCGGTTGAGCACGGCTTTCGCGGGCCTCCAGCAACATGAACAACGCACCCGCCGCCAGGAGGGCGGGCAGGAATATAAAGGCGCGGTGTTTGAAGCGATTGGCGAGTTTCAGAAAGTTCGTCATCGAAAATGGGTTCTTCAGCGTATTGGGTGAAGGCTGATAATCCTTTATACCTCGAATTTCCTGCGTCGGGTGTTTTCCCCGTCGTTTAAACCAGTCCGTTTATAACGGGCAGTGCTCAGAGTTCACTGAAGCCCATTTGGTTCGATTCCGGCCACGGGGCGCAGCAATGTACCGGTAACCTTAAACAGGTGAGTGTAAAGGTTATCGACAGGATGTTGCGAAATTGTGGACACAATACACTGTCTGGTGCATCAGAGTGCTGTGATCTCCTTTGATCTTGACCATCAACGGTATTGATGGCGCCACGCGTCACACCCTGCATCATCTGCATTATGATCGACATTCTCAATTTTCCCGTGGACCCATCCCCATGACCGATTTGTCTGCATTCCCCATCACCAAAAAATGGCCGGCCCAGTATCCGGAGTGGATTCAGCTGTACTCCTTGCCGACCCCCAACGGCGTCAAGGTCTCGATCATGCTCGAAGAGATCGGCCTGCCATACGAGCCACACCGCGTAGGGTTTGACACCAACGATCAGATGTCCCCGGAGTTCCTGTCGTTGAATCCCAACAACAAGATCCCGGCCATCCTCGATCCGCACGGCCCGGATGACCAACCGTTGCCATTGTTCGAGTCCGGGGCGATTCTGATTTACCTGGCCGACAAGAGCGGGCAATTGCTGGCCCAGGAGTCGGCGGCACGTTATGAAACCATCCAGTGGCTGATGTTCCAGATGGGCGGGATTGGCCCGATGTTCGGCCAGCTCGGCTTTTTCAACAAATTTGCCGGCAAGGATTACGAAGACAAGCGTCCCCGTGACCGCTACGTCGAAGAAAGCAGGCGCCTGCTGGCTGTCCTCGATAAACGCCTGGAAGGCCGGGACTGGATCATGGGCGAGCGCTACACCATTGCCGATATCGCCACCTTTCCGTGGGTGCGCAACCTGATCGGCTTCTATGAGGCCGGCGATCTGGTGGGGATCCAGAATTTCCCTAATGTCACGCGGGTGCTGGAGCGCTTCCTGGCGCGGCCGGCGGTGAAGCGCGGGCTGGAAATCCCGAAACCCGTCTCCAACTGACACACCGCATACCCTGTAGGAGCGAGCCTGCTCGCGAAAAGCCTCGGATCGCCGCGGGGTGACAGGCTTGTCGCGTAATCGTTGACGACCATCGCGAGCAGGGCTCGCTCCTACAGGGGGTTATGTTCATACCCCCCCGATTATCAGGAATATTCATGTCCAGCCAGTTCCCCGAAGCACGTCCACGCCGTCTGCGCCGCAATGCGAGCCTGCGCAGTCTGTTCCAGGAAACCGAGTTCAGCCTGAACGACCTGGTCCTGCCGATTTTCGTCGAAGAAGAGATCGACGATTTCGTGCCGATCAAAAGCATGCCCGGTGTGATGCGCATTCCGGAATCGAAACTGGCCGGTGAAATCGAGCGTTATGCCCGGGCCGGGATCAAGTCGGTGATGACCTTCGGCGTGTCCCATCACCTGGACAGCAATGGCAGCGACACCTGGCGCGAAGACGGTCTGGTGTCGCGCATGTCACGCATTGCCAAGGATGCGGTGCCGGACATGATCGTCATGTCCGACACCTGTTTCTGCGAATACACCGATCACGGCCATTGCGGCGTGCTGCACAACCATGAAGTGGATAACGACCAGACCCTGATCAATCTTGGCAAGCAAGCCGTAGCGGCGGCCCGCGCCGGTGCCGACGTGATTGCGCCGTCGGCGGCGATGGACGGGCAGGTCCGGGCCATTCGCCGGGCACTGGATGAGGCCGGTTTCACCCAGACGGCGATCATGGCCTACTCGACCAAATTCGCTTCGGCGCTCTATGGCCCGTTCCGCGAAGCCGGTGGCAGCGCGCTCAAGGGTGACCGCAAAAGCTATCAAATGAACCCGATGAACCGCCGCGAGGCGGTGCGCGAATCGTTGCTGGACGAACAGGAAGGCGCCGATGCGCTGATGGTCAAGCCGGCAGGTGCGTACCTGGACATCATCCGCGACATCCGCGAAGCCTCGCGCCTGCCTCTGTCGGCGTATCAGGTCAGCGGCGAGTACGCGATGATCAAGTTCGCCGCGCAGGCGGGGGCCATCGACGAAGATCGCGTGGTGCGCGAAAGCCTGGGGGCGATCAAGCGGGCCGGGGCGGATCTGATCTTTACCTACTTTGCGATGGACCTGGCCCTGGCGGGGATCTAAAGGCTACGTCCCCCCCTGTAGGAGCGAGCCTGCTCGCGATAGCGATCTGACAGTCACTCATTTGTCGACTGAAATGACGTCATCGCGAGCAGGCTCGCTCCTACAGGGGATTTTGTTGGCTTCAGGATTTGCCAAAAAACGGCCTGATCCCGTGATGGCTGAAATACCGCTCGATCACCTTCGGATCCGAGCACGTTTCGGCAATCGCCACATACGTATCCGGGCGCAACAGATAAAAGCCGTTTCGCCCCAGGCCTGCCGTTTCGAACGCCGGTCGCCAGTCGAACACATGCAGCGGCAAATGATGTTCGTTGCACCAGGCGATCATCTCGTCGCTGGTGTCGCCATACACATGCACTTGCCAGGTCGGACATTTCAGCGATTCGAAATTGTCCCCCTCGCCATCGTGCGCCCAAGGCAAGCGGTCGCCGCCGTGAACGTGCCCGGCCACGCCCGTGCTCAAGGGCATCCCTCGGTAGTTCAGGGTGATCTGTGACACCGTGCGAAAGAGAAATTCGCGGGACGTTTCAAACGAAGCCATTTTCGGCAGCAGGAACGGCGCCAGACGTGTGCGCAGCAAGTCGGCCATGCGGCCTTCGGCGGTGACGAAGGTGAAGACCCGGTCGGTGGTGGCCACCAGTTTGCGGGCGAACGCGATGCGTTCGGCTTCATAGGTGGCGAGCAGTCGGGCCTCGGCGCCGCCACTCAATACGGCCGCGAGCTTCCAGGCCAGGTTGATCGCATCGCCAATCCCGGTGTTCATGCCCTGACCACCGGCAGGGCTGTGCACATGGGCGGCGTCGCCGAGTAAAAATGCGCGCCCGGTGCGGAAATGATTCGCCACCCGATGATGCACGCGGTAGGTCGAGAACCAGTTCAGTTGCTCGATCTTCACCTGCATATGGCCGATGGCCCGGCTGCTGACGTCCTCGAATCGCAGGGTTTCGGCGTGTTCGGCGCGTTCGTCACGGACCGTGCCAATCAAACGTGCACGACCTTCGCCGGCCAGCGGGAACACGGCGAGAAAATCCGCTTCATCGAGATCCACGTGCAGTTCGCCATTGAACGCCGGCCCACTGGCCTGGACATCGGCGACATAGAAAATCTGCTGATAGGTGCCACCGGGGAATCCGGTGTCCAGGGCCTTGCGCACAATGGACCGGGCACCGTCGCAGCCGGCCAGGTAACAGGCCTGACAGGTTTCCTGCTGGCCATCGGGCAGGCGCAGGGTGGCGGTGATGCTGTCACCGGTTTCATCGAACCCGAGCAGTTCGGTGTTGCGCTCTACCGTAATGCCGAAGGTTTCGAGGCGGTCGATCAGCAGGCGCTCGTGCTCGTCCTGTGGATAGATTTCGAGGAACGCGTAGGGCGTCAGGCCTTCGCCGACTCGGTTCAGGGGCAAGCGGGCAACGGGTTCGCCCTTGACCCAGAAATTGGCTGCCGCCACGCGATGGCCGTTCTTGACGACAGCGTCGGCGAGGTCGAGCTGTCGATACAGCTCCAGTGTCCGCGCCTGAACCGCCAGCGCCCGGGACGTGGTGCCGGGCGTCGAGGTTTTGTCGAGAATCCGCACGCGAACACCCAGTCTGCTCAGCCACAGTGCCAGTACCAGCCCGGTCGGGCCGGCACCGATGATCAACACGTCGCTACGATGCATGTGCCTGTCCTCCTCACCGAGTGGAGCAAGTATGGTCCAAACAGGCCGGACAGCCAGATTGTGCGCCAAGCGGAAAACCCCTGTAGGAGCGAGCCTGCTCGCGAAGACGGACGACCAGACAACATCAATGTTGAATGTTAAACCGCCATCGCGAGCAGGCTCGCTCCTACAAGGATCGTGTCAGGGTTGAGGAACAGTGCATCGTCGCGACGGTCATAGCCATCACCCTGCCATCGGCCTTATGGTTGACACGGCTATTCCGACTCCCTGGAGCAACATGCACGTCCATCGTTTGATCATGAGCATCGCCGCCTTGCTGGTGCTGGCCGGATGCGGCAGCCAACAGACCCGGGAGCCTCCGGTGCGCACGCCCGCCGAAGTCAAGGCGCAAATCGTGCGCCTGCTGCCGGCCCAGGCCGTTGACCGCCAAGGCTGGGCCACGGACATCTATGCCGCGTTTGCCGCACAGAACATTGCGCCCACCACGCAAAACCTCTGTGCGGTACTGGCCGTCACCGAGCAGGAGTCGACCTTCCAGGCCGACCCGCCCGTACCGGGCCTGGGCAAGATTGCCCGTGACGAGATCGACCGCCGGGCGGCCAAGGCGCACATTCCCGGCCTGTTGGTCAGCGGTGCGTTGCAGGTGCGTTCGTCCACTGGCAAAAGCTACAGCGACCGGCTGAATGCGGCACGCAGCGAAAAGGAACTGAGCGCGATTTTCGACGATTTCATCGGCATGGTGCCGATGGGCAAGACCCTGTTTGCAGGCTTCAACCCGGTGCATACCGGCGGACCGATGCAGGTCAGCATCGACTTCGCCGAGCAGCACGCGAAGGACTATCCCTACCCGGTGGACAGCTCGATCCGCCGTGAAGTCTTTACCCGCCGTGGTGGCATGTATTTCGGCATCGCGCATTTGCTCGGTTACCCGGTGAGCTACCCGCAGCCACTGTATCGCTTCGCTGATTTCAACGCCGGCTGGTACGCCAGCCGCAATGCCGCATTCCAGAATGCCGTGAGCCGGGCTTCAGGTATCCCGCTGGCGCTGGATGGCGATCTGGTCCGCTATGACTCGATCATGCCCGGCACCACGGAAAAGGCCGTGCGCACCCTCGGCCAGCAATTGGATATGCGCAATCCGACGATCCGGGATCAACTGGAGGAGGGCAACACGCTGGCATTCGAAAACACCCGGCTCTACCAGCGGGTGTTCGCGTTGGCCGAACAGGCCGAAGGCCGGCCATTGCCCCGTGAGGTGCTGCCGGGGATCGTGCTGCAAAGCCCGAAAATCACCCGCAAACTCACCACGGCGTGGTTTGCCAAAAGGGTCGACGAGCGTTACCAGCGCTGTATGGCGCGCTGAAATCACGGGAAGAAAACGAAAAAAGCCCGGCTGATCAGGCCGGGCTTTTTGGGTGCTGCGATGTTGCGATTGAGTCAAGCGACGCGGTTGCCTTGCAGGTGGTCGGAGCCATCGGCGGCGACGCGGTTGCCTTGCAGGTGGTCGGCGCCAGCGGCCCGGCCAGGGGGGGGCTTGGAGCGGGGGCGGGGGGCGG
>NZ_WTFT01000016.1 GCF_009861505.1 Pseudomonas izuensis
AACACAACGCCCCGCGTCTGCGGGCCACTCAACAGGCACGACTGCCGATAACGCCGCAGCGTAATCACGCAAACCCCGCTGACTGGTCCCGCGCCCGCCCGCCCAGATCGGCGTGCCGTCCGCCGTCCAGCCCGCGAACCCGCCTTGGCGCGACGCAGCATCCTGATCCCCCAGCCAACTCCAGGTCTTCACTCGCAACCGGCTGCCGAGCTCGCCCACGACGTTGCCGTCAGCGGTGTTGAGGATCACGTCGAGCAGCACCCGTCGCGCCTGTTCCTGCGCCGGCATCACCGCCAACATGCGCAACAACTCCGCGACCGAAACCCGGGTCGCAGGCTGCAATGACCGCACATTCAGCAACCACGGCGGCGCCTGCCGCGCTTGCCAGTACGCCCGCCAATCTGCATCGGTAATGCCCAGGCGCGCCGGGTCAAAATACAACCCGCAGGATTTCACCAACGCCTGATCCCGCTCGATCTTGCCACCCGCGGTGCAGCAATAAACTTCCTCTTTAGACTGCCCGCGACATTCATAAGCCGGCTCACGGGCGCCGGTGTCCACCAGCCAGCCATACACAAACAGCTTCCACACACTGCCCAGCGGTGCCTGCAAGGTGTCCGGCAACGGCTCGCGCGACAGGAGCTGTGTTCGGCTCAACGACAGCAGCTCACCCTTGAACGCCAGACGCAACGGTTCGTCCTGCGCCAGGGTCAGCGCAGGGATCAAGCACAGCAACAGGCAGACCAGAGGCCGGAACATGTCAGTGGACCGTGACCTGACCGAGTGCCGGTTTCTGTTCCTGAGCCTGATGCTGTGGCGCATACACCTGGGTGAAACGCACTGGCGGCAAATTGAACTGGCCCTTCTGCGAGAAACGCACCAGATGCCGAAGCCGCAATTCACCGTTCAGCGCATCCACCGGCACCGCGTAAGCCAGTTGCCCCGGTTCGAAACGGGCCTTTTCCAGCGCCGTCGGTTCGGTGCCCGCCTTGCCCATGAGCTTGATACCCCAGGTGGTGCGCTCGACATCGGCGCCCGGGGGCAGCGGCACTTCGAGCAGGCCGTAGCGCAACGGTCTGGCGGCCTTGCCGGTGAGGATCACTTCATCCAGATACAGGCTGTCGCTGGACAACGGCGTGGTGCCGACCGGCTCCAGCTTGAAGGTGAAGGCTTCGTCACCCGGCACCAGTCGCGACAGGCGTCGGCTGATGGTGACGGCCATCGGCTCGACCGGCGGCTGCCGGGTCTGGAAACTCAACGCGGCGCGCAGCGGCCGCTCTTGTGTCCCGGTCAACGACAACACCGCAGGCAAGGGCGAAGCTCCTTCCCATGTCCAATACATCTCACCGGTATCACCGTGTTTTTTCTTCCAGCCTTCACCAGGCGCCAGTGCGAGGGTGGGCGAGGCCTGTTCGATGCTGCGTTGCAACCAGGTCAGCGCCAATGCGCGTTCCAGCGTCGATTGTTGCGGGAGCAAGCGCTGCAACAACGCGGTCGCGCGAGCCTGATCGAAGGGTTGCAACGACAGGTCCAAGGCTTCGGCAAACGGCTGGGAACTGACGGCCAATCGCTGCTGCGCGTCGGGCAGTTGCCGAGTGAATGCGTCCGGCGTGGTGACTTTCGATTGCTTGGCCAAAGAGGCGGTCAACACCCGGGCCGCCGCCAAACCAAGCGCTGAATCCGGATCGCTCATGACAAGGCTGTCTTCGCCATCCTCCATCAGATTCGCGGCGTTGCCCTCGCCCGCTTTCGCCAGATCCTCCATCAAACCACTGAGCAGGGTATTCACCGGCAGTTGCATCTGCCTGGCAAACGACAGGACCAGCGCACGCTGCAACAGCGGCGTGTTTTTCGACTGCTTGGCGTAAACCTCCAGCACCCTCAGCCAATGTTCCGGTGGCAGGCTCAGCTCCAGCACTTTGCTCGCGTGCCAGTCGGCGTAATACGCATAGGCAGTGAGGAATGCATCCGGCTCGCCGTCCATGCCCCACCAGGTGAAACTCGCCGAAGGCCCGGCCATTTGCACCAGGCGCAAGCGGCTGTTTTGCATGATCAGGCGCAAACGATCGCGAATCTGCGGGTTCGACGACAACGTCGGATAGGCGATGCTCAGCGGCAGTAACTGGCTGGCGGTCTGCTCGACACCGCCATACGGATAGCTGAGCAGATCGTCGAGCGCCGAGCGGAACAGCGCTTGCGGACTGTCATCCAGACGCAGGCGGATGTCGGTGGCGTCTGCCGGCAAGGTCAGCGGCGTATCACCACTGGCCACGTCCAGGCTTTGGCTTTGCGTGACCTGCCAACCGTCACCGGTTGCGGTCAAGCGCACTGCCAAGGCATCGGCAGTCTTGCCGTCCTGCACCAGCTCGGCTGTCCATTCGCCATTGGTCAGCGCGAACGCCGGCAATGGGATGTAATTGATGCCGCTGTTCAGCGTGACGGGAACACGCTGATCAGTGCCCGCGTAATGAATCACCAATTCAGCCTTGACCGGGTTTTGCGCCTGACTGAACGCGAACACGCCGAGATCCGGTTTATCGCCTGTGCGGAATTTGCTCGGTCCGCTCCATTTCAGGTACAGCGGTTTTTCCGAGCGCACGAACTGCTTCCTCTGCCCCACTGCGCCGTCATCGGCGATGGCCCGGGCGGTGATGCGCCAGCGGGTCAGAGAGTCCGGCATCTTGAAGGTGAAGCGGGTTTTGCCATTGGCGTCGGTCACCAGTTCCGGCTGCCACGCGGCGGTGTCCACATCTTCACGACGCGGCCGCTCCAGCACTTTCACCCCACGCTCGCTACGGTTGGCTTTGCCCGGCGCCCCAGGACTGCCCGGCAACGCGACGTCATAGCTGATGAACGACAGGCTGGCGCTGGTGCGAACGTTGTTGCGCCGTGGATGGTAGAAGAACTGGTCGATGGTCGGCGCCACTTCTGGCTGCAACGCGTAGACCATTTCGTCGACCACGCTGACCGTCAGATGCGCGGGGACCGGCTTGCCGGCGAACTGCGTGGTCAAGTCCACGGACACTGTGTCACCGGGTTGATAGGTGTCCTTGTCGGTCGCGATGGCAACCTCGATCTGCGGAGTGATCACCTTGATCCCGGCGTTCTGAAAGCTGTACTGGCCGCCCTTGGTGTAGAGCACCGAGAACGTCAGGTTCGGCGCGAAGTTCTCCTTCACAGGAATGCGCGCGCGGTACTGGGTGTCGCTGAGTTTTTCCATCTTCAGCCAGTCGCCGCCCCTGGAGAGCAGCGCGGTGGCCTCGACCTTGTCGCGCTCCAGCGACAGCAGTGCGTCGCTGATCGGCTCGGGGAAGGTGATCAGCGCCAGCGCTTCATCGCCTGCCTTGTATTCAGGCTTGTCGAGGACGATTTCCACGGTGCCGGGCACTGCTTTGACGCCGTCGCCGGTGACGGAATGCCCGGTAGCGCCCAGGGTTCGACCGTGGTCATCCCTGAGCGTCAGGTTGTAAGTGCCCGGGCGCTCGAAAGCCAGGGTGAAGCCTTTATCGCTCGCGGTCAGTTTGCCTTCACCGGTGCTCTGATCCTCCAGGCGTACCCAGCCGTAGCTGATGGGTGCGGCCGCTTCAGCTTGTTCGTTTTCATTGGCATAGCTGAACGCAACCTTTTCGCCCACCGCACTGAAGCGCTGCGGTGCGCTCAAGCGAAAGTTCGCCGCTGCGCGATCGATGAGGATTTCCTTGGTGGTCTTGACCCGATACGCCGCGCCATCACTGGCAAATACCGTGAGCATGTAACGGCTCGGTTTCTCGGCGGCCGGCAGGTCGAGGGTGGCGTTGCCCTTGTCGTCGGTGGTCAGTTCGGTGCTGGTCAGTTCCACCGGGAATTGCCCGAGGTATTGCAGCTCGTTGTCGACCATCGACAGTTGCTGGGCGCGCAGGCTCAGACTGAGTTTGGCATTGGTCACCGGCTTGCCGTCCGGGTACAGCAGCACCAGATTGCCTTTCACCGGTTCGCCGGTGCGGTAATCCTGCTTGGCCAGGTTCAGCGAGATTTCAAAGTGCGGCTTGATGTATTCGGCCACACGGAAGGCGCTGCTGTAGGCCTGATCCTTGTAGCTGAAACGCAGCTCATAACCACCGGCCACGGCATTGTCGGGCAACTGGAAACGACCCTGAGTACCAGCCTTGGAGTCGAGCTTCATATCGAGAGTTTGCAGCGCCGTACCGGTCGCATCCATCACGGTCACGTTGACGTCGGCGGCGGCTGGCTGCACCGAATCCCGCGCATTCTTGAATTCGCGCCCGACGATTTTCAGCGACACCCAATCCCCCGGCCGATACAACGGCCGGTCCGTGAAGGCGTAGAGTTTGGTGTCGTAGATTTCGCTGTCGTAGTAGAAGTTTTCCGAGACGAAAACGCCGCCCTCCTCGTCCTCGCCGATCACGAACGAACGTTCGGGGCTGACGTGTTTCAACCGCAGCAGCCCCTCGGCATCGGTGGCGCCGCTGCTCATCACGCCCAGGCCATCAGTCCACAGGACATTGACCTTGGGCACCGAACTGCCCTCGTGCTTGCGTGCAGCCCACACCAGCAATTCGTCGCCGGTAATCTTGCTCACGGCCACTGTGTTGGAAACGAAAACCATGGTGGTCGCACGGTACTTGCCGATCAGTGCCTCGACCAGATACAGGCCCGGTTTCAGGTTGCCCAACGGGATATAGACGTTGCCCGGCGCAACGCTGACGAACTCGCTGGAGGACCCGGCGAGGTTCACACCCTCGGGTGGCTGGATCGGTTTGGCTTGCCACAGTGGATAACGGAACTGGCTGACCACCGGCAGGCCGGGAATCAATGCGAATTGCGGCTGCGCATCGTAGGGCGTCGGCGCGGCCATGGCGGCGCCCATCTTCAGTTCCGGCACTTGCTCGGTGACTTGTTTACGCGACTCGTAGGAAAAAGCCCGCTGCATCACCCGACGGGATTTGCGGTACCAGTTGTCCCACAGGTACGCGAGCGTGTTGGACAGACCTTCGCCCTTGAACTGGCCATCGCTGACCACGCGATGCAGGTTCTTCTGGCGCTTGAGAAAGTCCAGTGGCTTGTCGATCCGATACACACGAATGTCAGCACCGCCGTAAGGCTCCATGCGGAATCGGCGGTAGTCACGCCCGGGCGCTTCGAGGCGCACCATGGCCTGTTCGTCACTGCCGAAACTGCTGTCGGCCAGCAGGAAAAAACTTTCACCGGCCACGGGCGAATAACCGCTCGGCTCAACGGTGTCTTCGGCGCTGACCGTCGAAAAAGGCAGCAGCAGGAGCAACAGCAGAGGCAGGAAACGCAGCATGCGGGCACCGATCATTGGGCGAGAAAATTCAGTCGATAGACGCCGATGAAGTTGGGGTTGGCTGCATCGGGTATCCATCGGGTGTCCTTCCATGTCATGAGTTGTTGCAGGCTTGCCGAACGCATGCCGTTGTCAGTGGGGGTCGTGGTGCCGGTGTGATAGGCGATGTAGCGGCCCATCCAGATCATCAGGTGCTGGTCGTCGCCCTGATCGAAAAACATCAGGTCACCTGGCCGGGCCTGGGCCACGTCACGGCCGACCAGATGGCTGTTGAACTGGATCAACTTGATCGCGTTGACGTACGGCCCGACCTTGCCGCCGCCCTGCTGCCATTGCTGGGCGAGACCGCGCTGGGCATCGCTCAGTTGCAATTCCGGCGGCAGGTAACGATTGGACAGGCCGTTGCTGCGCAGCCATTTCTCGTCGTGGACTTTCAGCGCTTCGTTGGCGGCGAAGCGCACCAGCCCGGCGCAATCTTGCTGATACCAGCGCGGACTCGGGCCCTGGCTCAGTTGCTCCTGGGCGATGCGCACGAACCAGGCGCGGAACACCTGGGACTGCTGCACATCCAGCGCCGGTGTTTCGACGGCCAATGCCGGTACCGTCAGCAGCAACAGCGCCAGCAGGCGCAGGCTTCGAATCAGTCCGGTCACAGCGCTTTCCACATTAGCGGCAGCCATTGCCAATGGCCGTCGGGTTCGCTGCCCTCGGGCAATGTCAGGGCGTATTTACCGTAACCGCCAAGGGTACGCAGTTTCGGGATCAGCCAGGTTTGCGCGGCGTTGTAGAACACCGGCTCCATGTCCTGGGGCAGGCTGTCGAGGGTCTCCTGTTGCATCAGTTGCGCCATGGAATCCGGGCCGAAATAAATCGGCATCAGCACGTCTTTGGGCACCACATCCGCCATTGGCGGGAAACGTTTGTCGAGGGTACCCAGCGCCTTGTCCACCAGCTTGTCATCAAGGGAAAACAGCAACGTCGAACCATGACGGGCCAGGCTCACGCGCATGAAGGCCTTGCCGGTGATCGCGTCCGGGTCGTCGGCGTCCTTGGCCGCATAGGGACCGAAGTTGGAACTGACCTGGCGCTGCCACTGATGAACCTGGCCTTCCTGCTTTTCCACCACAGGGAATGCATGCTCTTCAACATTGCCCTCGTAGGCGCCGACCATCGAGCCAAACAGCTTGCCCAGATCGCCATCCAGCCTGGCGCTGTCCCTGTCACTCAGGCTGGCGACCAGCAGCGGTGTGTACAGCCGCGAATCGGCGTACCAGCACAGGCCGGCCGCACCGGCCATGTGTTCGGTCAAGGCCTGGGCCACGTTCTCTTCGGCGCCGAGTTTTACCAACAACGGTTTCTGTTGTTCGGCGGCCAGGGGCAAGGCCACACAAGCGCTGGCACCCATGGGCATGGCTTGCCAGATCGGTTTGAAATCGAAGTCCGGCTGATTGTCCAGTTCGTCCATGGCGAGGAAGCTGTGCCAGCCTTTATCGTCCATGTCGAATCGCAGGCCGGCGAAGTTCGGGATAAAACGCTGATACCCCATGGCCAATACGCTGGCATTGACCGACAGCCGCTGCTTGACCTCCGGCGCACGGGGCGGCAGGCCGAAGGCTTCAGGGAACAGTTTGTCGCCGCCCAGCAGCGCGGCGATGGCCTGGGTCGAGACACTGCCCGGCTCCTGCCTCACCCCGCTTTGCGGGTCATAAAGCTTGGTCGGATTCGACATCACCACCAGTTTGTCGCCATGGGAAGCGAACAGCAGCGCCTTGCTGGCGTTGTAGGTGAGTTGATAAAGCGCCACGTCGTCGGCGCCGACTTTCACATCGGCGATCTTGCTCAGTTGCGAATCGTCCAACGCCACTTTCGCCAGCGGTTCCAGCACCTTGGCCAGACCGCCGCGATCCATCACCAGCAGGAAATCCCTGAGTCGCCCATCCGCCCCGCGCCACAGCGCCACATCGGCCGGTTGATCGAACAACTGCTCGATCAAGGTGTCCTGCAACTTCAGGTCATGCTCATAAATGATCCGCCGCAAACTACCGATCAGCCCGAGGCGATCGGCGTGGGTTTCGTAATAGAAGACGAAATCTTCGGTCAGGGTCTCTTTGAGAAACGGCACCGCCAGCAAGTCCTTGGGCAACTGGCTCAGGGACCGGGTTTCCAGCAAGCCATCGGGGCGGCTCATGCCGAGCTTCTCAGCCGCCAGTTGCGGTGCCGGGGCTTTGCTTTTATGCATCAGCCAGCCCATGCCACCGGCCACGCCCGCGACCAGGCACGCCCCGACCACAATGGCCGGCCAACGGCGGGATGGTTTGACATCGGGCGTTCCGGCGGCCGGGGCTGCAGCGTTTTCACTCATGTTCAAAAACCCAATTCATCCGTGTGGCGGGATGCTCAATAGTTGAAAGTCTTGACCAGCAGCAGGTCACCGATCGCGCGCAGGGGCACGATGAAGGTTTCGCGTTTTTCGTCGACGGTGTTTTCGTTGAGCACCAGGTTGATCTGAGAGGTGATCACTTCCTTCTGGTTGCTGGCCTCATCGAAGTTATAGCCGCCGCTGCCGAAGTTGCCCCAATAGTTCACGTAAACCAGATAGGTGCCATGCAGCGGCGCGGTCATGGTGAACATTTCCGGACCGGGGCCGTCGACGCCGTCCGGGTCGAGGCCGCCGCCGTTGGTCAGCGCCGAATGAGCCCAAAACGCGTGCTGGCCATCTGGGGTAATGATGTGCAGGTCGAGTTCGGCTTTGGGATCGTCCCAACCCAACACCACGCGAATCCGCGCGGGCGTGCGCAGGTTGTTGGCTTCGTAGAATTGAACGCGCTTGAGCGACTGGCCATCGACGCTGCGCACTTCGACACTGTTGGAACCGGCGCCGAACGCATAGGGTCGGGCGAAACGCCCTTGATCGTCGGTGTACAGGTTCAGTGGATTGCCATTGACCGCCAGGGTGTGGGGACCGCGTTGCGTACCGATGGCCTTGAGCTGACCTTCGATCATCGTGCGATTGCGCTGCACGCCGCGGTCGATGGGCGGCGTGGGATAGGCGACTTGCGGATTTTCCGTGCGGTCCAGCAAACCGTTAAAGCGCCAGCCGCCCACCGGTTCCGATAACCCGGCACTCGGCGCGGCCAAAATCACGGGCGCGGTAGCCAACCCGATCAACAGCAAAAGAAATAAACGCATGTGATGCCTCCTGCCATGCATGACGAAACCTTGCGCCTGATCCTCGACGCGTTACAGATCCGTATACTGCGTTTCGTCCGAAAGACCCGTGAATGTTGGGCCGTCGATGGCGCGAAGGTTAGACCTTCAGCTGAAACCTCACAATTAGATCAATCCTGCAATGCGGTGCGAATCACGGTTGTGGGTGGACGGTGAGCCGATTAGCGACTGTATTCGGCTCACAAAATGAGCCGAATAACTCGTGCGACGCGTTCGACTATTTCCTGTAGGAGCAAGCTTGCTCGCGAAAAACCTGAGGACGCCGCAGCGCATCAGGTTTTGCGCGATATCGTTGACCACCATCGCGAGCAAGCTCGCTCCTACAGAGGGCCGGGGCCAAGACCTTCGCCACGGGTCCGCTCATTTGCCCATAAACCCCCTATCTGCTAGTGTCGCGCCGGTTTAACGTCAACCGGAAATCGCCGCCATGGCCCGCAAAAAAGCTGCACTGGATTTCGAACAGTCCCTCGCTGACCTGCAAACGCTGGTGGAGCGTCTGGAGAACGGTGAATTGTCGCTGGAAGACTCGCTGACCGCTTTCGAGCAAGGCATCGGGCTGACCCGCGATTGCCAGGCGGCGCTGGCCCAGGCCGAGCAAAAGGTTCAGGTGCTGCTCGAGCGTGATGGCGAGTTGGCCGAGGAACCCTTCGACGCGGATCAACCAGAATGATTGCAGCGTATTCGGCGACCAGCCAGGTCCGTGTCAACGCAGCCCTGGAAACCCTGTTCACCGCGCCGAGCCCAGAGCTGGCGCGCCTGTACGAAGCCATGCGCTACAGCGTGATGAACGGTGGCAAGCGCGTGCGTCCATTGCTGGCCTATGCCGCGTGCGAAGCGCTGGGCGGCAAGGCCGAGCAAGCCAACGGCGCGGCCTGCGCGGTGGAGTTGATCCACGCTTATTCGTTGGTGCATGACGATTTGCCGGCCATGGACGACGACGATCTGCGTCGCGGCCAACCCACCACCCACAAGAAATTCGATGAAGCCTGCGCGATCCTCGCCGGCGACGGTTTGCAGAGCCTGGCCTTCAGCGCCCTGCTCGACCCGCGCCTGAGCAACGCCGACGCGGAAACTCGCCTGCAAATGGTCAGCGCCCTGGCGCAGGCCGCAGGGCCGGCGGGCATGGTCGGTGGTCAAGCCATCGATCTGGGCTCGGTCGGCCTGAAGCTCGATCAGAAAGCCCTCGAATACATGCACCGGCACAAGACCGGCGCACTGATTGAAGTCAGCGTCACACTCGGTGCCCTGGCCAGTGGCCGTGCCGAGAAGGACGAACTCAAATCCCTGCAGACTTATGCACAGGCCATCGGCCTGGCGTTCCAGGTCCAGGACGACATCCTCGACGTCGAAAGCGATACCGAAACCCTCGGCAAACGCCAGGGCGCCGACATTGCCCGCGACAAGCCGACCTACCCGTCCCTGCTCGGCCTCGACGCCGCCAAGGCCTACGCCCTGGAACTGCGCGATCAGGCGCTGCACGCACTGCGACCGTTTGACGCGGCCGCCGAGCCATTGCGCGATCTGGCCCGGTATATCGTCGAACGCCGCCACTGACGGCGTATCCGCCAAAAAAAACCAACGCGTGGGCAGGGACCGATGCATCAGGTAAACTGCCGCATCTTTTATACCTATAACGATTCGCCTGATGCCCACGACGTTTCATGAGATTCCCCGCAAGCGCCCGACCACGCCCCTGCTCGACCGCGCGAACACGCCGGACGGCCTGCGCCGGTTAGGCGAAGCCGAGCTGGAAACCCTGGCCGATGAGTTGCGCCTGGAATTGCTCTACACGGTCGGTCAGACCGGTGGGCATTTCGGCGCCGGCCTGGGCGTGATCGAGCTGACCATCGCGTTGCATTACGTTTTCGACACCCCGGACGACCGGCTGGTGTGGGACGTGGGTCATCAGGCTTATCCGCACAAGATCCTCACCGGTCGTCGCGAGCGTATGGGCACCCTGCGCCAGAAAGACGGCGTTGCCGCCTTCCCGCGCCGTTCCGAGAGTGAGTACGACACCTTTGGCGTCGGGCACTCCAGCACCTCGATCAGTGCGGCGCTGGGCATGGCGATTGCCGCCCGCCTGCAGAACAGTGATCGCAAGGCGATTGCCGTGATCGGCGACGGCGCCCTGACCGCGGGCATGGCGTTCGAAGCGCTGAACCATGCGCCGGAAGTGGACGCCAACATGCTGGTGATCCTCAACGACAACGACATGTCGATCTCACGCAATGTTGGCGGTCTGTCGAACTACCTGGCGAAAATCCTTTCCAGCCGCACCTATGCGAGCATGCGCGAAGGCAGCAAGAAAGTGCTGTCGCGTCTGCCCGGCGCCTGGGAAATCGCCCGTCGCACCGAAGAATACGCAAAAGGCATGCTGGTCCCCGGCACGCTGTTCGAAGAATTGGGCTGGAACTACATCGGTCCGATCGATGGCCACGACCTGCCGACCCTGATCGCCACGCTGCGTAACATGCGCGATCTGAAAGGCCCGCAATTCCTGCACGTCGTCACCAAGAAAGGCAAAGGCTTTGCCCCGGCGGAAGTCGACCCGATCGGTTACCACGCCATCACCAAACTCGAACCCCTGGACGCCCCGGCCGCCGCGCCGAAAAAAGCCAGCGGACCGAAGTATTCCGGTGTGTTCGGTGAATGGTTGTGCGATATGGCAACGGCCGATCCGCGTCTGGTCGGGATTACCCCGGCGATGAAGGAAGGCTCCGACCTCGTGGCTTTCAGCGAGCGTTTCCCGAAACGCTACTTCGACGTGGCGATAGCCGAGCAACACGCCGTGACCCTCGCCGCCGGCATGGCCTGCGAAGGCGCGAAGCCAGTGGTGGCGATCTATTCGACGTTCCTGCAGCGCGGTTACGATCAGCTCGTTCACGATGTGGCCGTGCAAAACCTTGATGTGTTGTTCGCCATCGATCGTGCTGGCCTGGTGGGTGAAGACGGTCCGACCCATGCGGGCAGCTTCGACCTGTCGTTCCTGCGTTGCATTCCCGGCATGCTGGTGATGACACCGAGCGACGAAAACGAACTGCGTAAAATGCTGACCACCGGTCACTTGTATGAAGGCCCGGCGGCCGTACGTTATCCGCGCGGCAACGGCCCGAACGCGACCATCGAGAAAAACCTCGAACCGATCGAAATCGGCAAAGGCGTGGTTCGCCGCCAGGGCAGCAAAATCGCCCTGCTGGTATTCGGCGTGCAACTGGCCGTGGCCCTGAAAGTCGCCGAGACACTGGATGCCACCGTGGTTGACATGCGTTTCGTCAAACCTCTGGACGAAGCGCTGGTGCGTGAAATCGCCGCCAGCCACGAACTGCTGGTGACCGTTGAAGAGAACGCGATCATGGGCGGTGCTGGCGCAGCGGTCAGCGAGTTCCTCGCCCGGGAAAACATCCTCAAGTCGGTGCTGCACCTGGGCTTGCCGGACGTCTACGTCGAACACGCCAAGCCTGCGCAAATGCTGGCCGAGTGCGGACTGGACGAGGCCGGGATCGAAGCGTCGATTCGTGAGCGGCTGCAGCTGCTCAACCTGTAACCCCTCCCTCCTGTAGGAGTTGGCTTGCCAGCGAAGGCGCCCGTAAGGACGCCAACAGCTTCGCTGGCAAGCCAGCTCCTACAAGGACCGCGCCGTCCTTTCTGAACACGAATAATCCATGAATATCTACCGCCTCGCCCTGACGCTGGCCGTGCTACCGGCCGGCCCGCTGCTGGCCGACACCTTCGAACGCGACCAGGCCCTGAAGCTGCCTGACGTGCTGATCAGTGCCAATCGCCAGGTTGAAGCACGCAACGACAGCAGTGCCGCCAACACCGTGTTCACCCGCGATGACATTGATCGGCTGCAACCGGACAGCGTCACTGATCTACTGCGTCGCGTGCCGGGGGTGCAGATTGCGCAAACCGGTGGGCGTGGCAGTCTGCCGGGGGTTTACATTCGCGGCACGCAATCGGCACAAAGTCTGGTGTTGGTCGATGGCCAACGGATCGGCACCTCGACCTCCGGCGACAGCAACCTGCAACACATCAACATCGAACAGGTCGAGCGTGTGGAAGTGCTGCGTGGGTCGCGCTCGGTGATTTATGGCAGCGACGCAATCGGCGGCGTGATCCAGATCTTCACCCGTCGCGGAAGCGAACCGGGGTTGCGGCCGCAAATGCATGTGGGCGTTGGCAGCCATCAGACCTGGGAACGCAGCCTCGGTTTATCCGGCGGAGATGAGCTGACCCGCTTCAACCTCGGCGCCAGCCTCGATGAGACCGCCGGGATCAATCGCACCCGCGAGTCGTTTCCCAGTGATGGCGATCACGATGCGTATCGCAATAAGTCGTTCAGCCTGAGTCTCAGCCATGCCCTCACCGACGACATCGAAATCGGTACCAACCTGCTGGATAACCGTGGCAAGAGCGAATTCGACAACCCGTTCGGTCGCTTCGACCTGGATACCTTCGAATCAGTCCAGCAGCAGCCCTACAGCGAATTCGACGTGAGCAGTGTCAGCAGCTATGTCGATGCACGGGTTAACGACGCCTGGAGAACCCGCATCGAATTCGGCCACAGCGAAAACCGCGAAAAGACGCTGGATAAGCTCAGCGATGAACGCAGCGTGTTTAACACTTACCGCGATTCAGTGAGCTGGCAAAACGACCTGACACTCGATGAACGCAACAGCCTGATCCTCGGCGGGGACTGGTATGAAGACCGGGTCAACAGCACCACGGCGTTCGACGAAGACAGTCGCTGGAATCGGGCGGCGTTTATTCAGCATCGCTACCGAACCGACAGCTTCTCCACTGAGCTTGGCCTGCGCCGCGACCAGAACCAGCAATTTGGCGGTCAGAACAGCTGGAGCGGCACTTTCACCCTGCCGCTGAACCCGGACAACGATGTGCTGCTGACCTACAGCGAAGGCTTCCGTGCCCCGACCTTCAACGACCTGTACTACCCGGACTTCAGCAATCCGGACTTGAAGCCGGAAACCTCGAAAAGCTACGAGCTGCAATGGCGCAGTCAATTGTCCGAAAACAGCCGCCTGGAAGCTTCGTTGTACCGAACGGACCTGGAAGACGCGATCATCTTCGGCAGCAACTCGCGACCGGAAAACGTCGCCTCGGCACGGATCAACGGTTTCGAAGCGGCGCTGAAGCAAGAGTTGTTCGGTTGGCAGAGCAACCTTGGCGTGGCAATCATCGACCCGCGGGACCGGGAAACGGGGCATACCCTGGCCCGCCGCGCGCGGCGCACGATGAGCCTGGATGTGGATCGGCAGTTTGATCGCCTGGGGCTCGGCGCCAGTTGGCAAGCGGTGAGCCGCAGCTATGACGACTTGAACAATCAACAGCCATTGGGCGGCTATGCCTTACTCGGATTGCGCAGCAGCTGGGAACTCAATCGCGAGATCAAGCTGGAGTTGAAGGTGGATAACCTGCTGGACAAGGATTACAGCCGGGTGTTGTACAGCCATGAAGGCAGCCAGTTCGGGTATCGCGAGGAAGGTCGGGCCTGGATGTTTGGGGTGACCTGGACGCCGCAGATCTGATCTGAAGTTTGCGGTGATTGCACCGGCCTCATCGCGGGCAAGCCTTGCTCCCACAGGATTTGTGTCATGCCGAGTATTAGCGCACACACAATCCTTGTGGGAGCAAGGCTTGCCCGCGATGGTCGCGACTCGGTCTCAGCGGTTCGGCGCGATCACTTGGCACAATCTCGCCGTTGCTTCGACCATCTGCCCGCTAGGCCGCTCAAGGCCTTTGTCAGTGACCAGTAGCAACTGCCCTTTCACCACCGCCGCCACTTGCGGCCATGCTTTCCACGCATCCAGCTGCGCCTGATCACCGGCCAGAATCACCTCAGGATTACGCTGTAACACTGCCTCAACACTGACTTGCGGAGCCGGCAACGCCAGATCGGCAAACACGTTGCGAACACCGCAAACATCCAGTGCATCGCTGATGATCTGCCCACCACCGACGGTGTATAGCGGCTTATCCCAGACCTGATAGAACACCCGTAACGGCTGATCGCGCCGATAACGCTGACGCAGCTCCACCAACCGCCGACGCAAATCGGTAGACAACGCCATCCCGCGCTCCGGACGCCCGAGTTGCGAGGCAATGGCTTCGATTTGTGCGGTGAGTTGCGCGAAGTCGTGGGGTTCGGCGACAAAGGTGGGGATGTTCAAGCGCTTCAGCTGTTCGCGCTGGGCAGGGCCAACACTGCCGGGCCAGAGCAGCAGCAAATCGGGTTTCAGACTGAGCAGCCGTTCCATGTCCAACTGACCGTAGCGGCCGACGGATGGCAGGTTCTTGAGTTCGGCGGGACGCTCGCCGGCATCCAGCACACCCACCAGAAGGTCGGCGGAGCCCAGTTCGACAACGATTTCAGAGAGCGATGGCGCGAGACTGACCACCCGCTCGACCGCCATCGACGAACCGCAGGCGGCCAACAGCAAAAACGCCAGCCAGACAGGACGCATCAACCCAGTTGACGCGGAATGCGGTAGAGGTAAAACAGCACCAGGGTCGACAGTGCCAGCAGCATCAGCGGCACTGCTTCGAGGCCGACAAACACCGCCAATGCACCGATCCACGCCGGCAGGCCGGCGGCGAGGAACGCCGTTCGCCGTTTGGCGGCCAGGCTGATCCACGCGGCGGGTTCTTCAGGGGTGTCGAGGGCTTTCTGGGTGGCGATCAACGCATGTTTGTAAGCGCCGAAGAACTTCAGGCTGACAAACATCGAAGCGACACCGGCGATGAAAAAAGGCATCGCCAGCACCGGCAAGATGGCTTCACTTTGGCCGAACACACCGTTGATTACGAACAACGGCAACAAGGCCAGCGCCAGGTATTGCCACCAGTTGACGGACAGTCGCCGCCGTACCTGACCGCGGGTCACGCCCGGTCGACCTCGCCCTGATGTTCGTTGCCCATCATGTGGTCGAGTTTGCTGGCCTTGGTCGCCAGGTAGAGTTTGTTGTGCGGGTTATGACCGGTATGCAACGGCACGCGCTCGGCGACCACGATCCCCATGTCGGTCAAGGCCTTGACCTTGCGCGGGTTGTTGGTCATCAGGCGCAGGGACTTCACGCCCAGGTGCTCCAGCATCGGCAGGCACATGGCGTAGTCGCGCTGGTCGGCGGCAAAGCCCAGGCGCTCGTTGGCTTCAACAGTGTCGGCACCGCCATCCTGCAGTTCGTAGGCGCGTATCTTGTTCAGCAGGCCAATGCCGCGGCCTTCCTGACGCAAGTACAACAACACACCACGGCCTTCACGGGCGATGGCCTGCAGCGCTGCCTCAAGTTGCGAGCCGCAGTCGCAACGCTGGCTGAACAAGGCATCGCCCGTCAGGCATTCGGAATGCAACCGGCCGAGTACCGGGGCACCGTCGGCGATCTCACCCAGGCTCAGCACAACGTGCTCGCGGCCGGTAGCTTCATCGAGAAAGCCGTGCATGGTGAATTGCGCAAAAGGCGTTGGCAGCTTGGAAGCGGCGACAAAAACGACAGGCACCGTTGTGCTCCTGATCTAAAGAGACTGAAGATTCGCAGGCCGGCATTGTAACAGCAGGTTCCGACGGGCGCTTAGGCTGAATTATCGGCGATAACTATCAAAAAGTTTGATATCTGTCCTGCCGACACCAACCCTGTAGGAGCGAGCCTGCTCGCGATAGCGGTGTTTCAGGCACTCATTTGCCAACTGAGACTGCGCAATCGCGAGCAGGCTCGCTCCTACAGGGTTCTGTGTCATCAATTCGAATCGAACGGATAAGGCTGTTTCCAGCGCTCGAAGATCGGTTTCAGCTCGCCGCTTTTCACCAGTTCCTCCATGCGCCGGTCGAACAGTGCCATCAATGTGCGAGCTTCGGGCGTCTTGGCAAAACACAGATACAGCGGCAGTTCGGCGACATGGGTGCTGCGGAACTGGGACGGATCCCTGGCCCGATTGAGGACATAATCGACTTCGGTCAGTGCATCGATGTAGAAGTCGGCACGTTTGTAAGTCAGCATCGAGACGATACTGGTGCGCCGGATCACTTCGTCGTAGTGGCGTATGTTGGGCAGGTAATCCTGGTAATCGTAGCCGCGCACCCAGGCCAGTCGATAATTGCCCAGGGTTTCCGGGGTCGGCACCGGGCTGCTGGCCAGCCCCAGGGCGTAGATGTGATCGGTATCGAAATTCCAGCGCGGATAGAGCAGTTCGTCGGACTCGTCCCGGTAGGAACCGACACAGGCGTCCACTTCGCCGCGCTGGGCCAGGCCCATGGCACGCAGGTAAGGTTCGGTGCGGATGTCGAGCTGGACGCCTGCCGGTTCAAAGACCTGCCGCAGCACGTCCCAGCCCAGCCCATGGCCATCGGCGGCGGTGTAGTCTTCCCATTCTTCGCTGGCCAGGTGAATCACGGACGGTGTCGTCGCGATCTCCCCCGCATGGGCGAGTGAGCAAAACACGGCAAACACCAGCACCATCAACCCGCGTCGAGCCATCCTTAGTTCTCCCAGTTAATGCGCTCCCACTTAACGCCTCATGACCTCCAGGTCAGGCGAAAATCCGCATCAGTCCCTGCATCGCCAACCATGCAAACACCCCGGCCAGGACATCATCGAGCATGATCCCGACACCGCCGTGCACATGCCGATCAATCCAGCGAATCGGCCACGGCTTGAGAATATCGAAGAAGCGGAACATCAGGAAACCCGCCAGCAGCCACTGCCAACCTTCCGGCACCAGCCACAGGGTGATCCACATCCCGACCATCTCGTCCCAGACGATGCCTTCATGGTCGTGCACCCGCAAATCGTCGGCCACCTTGCCGCACAGCCAGAAGCCGAACAGCATGGTGATGCCCAGCATCAGCCAGTAGCCCCAATCGGGCAACATCTGCCATAACGGGATGAAGGGTAGCGCAACTAACGACCCCCAGGTGCCCGGTGCCTTTGGCAAGGTGCCCGAGCCGAAGCCGAACGCCAGGAAATGCCATGGATTGCGCCAGACCGACGGCGGTACGTTTTCCGCCGGGACCTGTTTGGGGTGATCTGTCACGGTGTCTCCCGAAAATGTTGATAACCCCGGGCTTGCGGGGTGATGTCTTTGCCATCGGCGTCCAGCAGCGTCACGCCCTGCCCCGTCACCACCTGCCCGATCACGTGTATCGGCCAGCCATCGGCCAACAACAGTGGTAACTCGACAGACGGTAAGGTGAAGGCCAGGACGTAATCGTCGCCGCCGCTCAGGGCCGCAACCTGTGCGTCCGACTGACCGAGAAAATCGACCAGGCTCCGGGACAACGGCAAACGGTCCCGTTCGACTTCGATACCGACTTTCGAGGCCAGCGCGATATGCCCGCAATCCGCGAGCAGACCATCGGAAATATCCATGGCCGAGGTGGCCTTGCCACGCAGCGCCTGACCCAAGCCGAGCTGCGGTTGCGGCGACCAGTAATGCGCCAGCAATGATTCGGCAATGCTCGCTTCGGCCGTGCGCTGGCCGAGCACCAATGGCAAGGCACCGGCGGCATTGCCCAGGTCGCCGCCGACACACAGCAGATCGCCCGGTTGCGCACCGCTGCGGGTCAGCGCCAGACCGGCCGGCACACGTCCGAACACGGTCATGGTCAGGCTCAGCGGCCCACGGGTCGTGTCACCCCCCACCAGCGCAACGCCACAGCTTTGCGCCATCCGGTTCAGACCACCGGCATAGGCTTGCAGCCAATCGGCGGTCACCGTCGGCAAGGTCAGGGCAAGGGTAAAGGCAACGGGCGTGGCGCCCATGGCAGCCAGGTCGCTGACGGCCACAGCCAGCGAGCGCTGACCGAGCAGAAACGGGTCGCAAGGATCTGCGAAATGCACACCGGCCACGAGGGTGTCGGTGGAAATCGCCAACTGCTCCCCGTGGGGAACAGCCAGCAAGGCGCAGTCATCGCCAATCCCGAGAGCAACGCCTTCGCCGCCCTGCGCACAAGGCGCGGCGGCGAAGAAATTGCGGATCAGCTCAAACTCGCCCATGGCTTCGTGCCGACGTTACAAGCGCCGATCAGCGCTTGAACGCCTTCACTTCAGCTTCACGCAGACGCGGAGCCAGCTTGTCGAGCACGCCGTTGACGAACTTGTGGCCGTCGGTAGAACCGAAGACCTTGGCCAGTTCGATACCTTCGTTGATCACAACGCGGTATGGCACGTCGACGCGCTTGAGCAGTTCCCAGGTGGACAGGCGCAGAACCGCCAGTTCAACCGGGTCGAGCTCTTCGATGGTCAAGTCCAGGCAAGGCTTGAGTGCGGTATCGATTTCGGTCTTGAACTGCGGAACCCCGTGCAGGATTTCGCGGAAATACGCGCCATCGACATCGGTGAAATCGTTATCGACCCGGAACTGCGCTTCGATCTCGTTCAGCGACTGCTTGGCCATGTGCCATTGATACAGGGCCTGAGTCGCGAGCTGACGGGCTTCGCGGCGCTTGGCGCTTTTCGATGGCTTGCCGGCATCCGCAGGCTTTGGATCGCGCGGGTTGAAACGATCGCTTTCGTCGCTAATCACTTGGCCTCCAACTGCGCCAGCAGGCTGACCATTTCCAGAGCGGACAGGGCAGCTTCGGCACCTTTGTTACCGGCCTTGGTGCCGGAACGTTCGATGGCTTGCTCGATGGAATCAACGGTCAGGACGCCGAAAGCGACCGGTACGCCGAACTCCATGGACACCTGGGCCAGGCCCTTGGTGCATTCGCCCGCCACGTATTCGAAGTGCGGAGTACCGCCACGAATGACCGCGCCCAGGGCGATGATTGCCGCGAACTCGCCCTTCTGAGCGACTTTCTGCGCAACCAGCGGGATTTCGAAGGCGCCAGGGGCGCGGATGATGGTGATGTCGCTTTCGCTCACGCCATGGCGAACCAGGGCATCAACTGCACCGCTGACCAGGCTTTCAACGACGAAGCTGTTGAAACGGCCCACTACCAGAGCGTAGCGGCCTTTAGGGGCGATGAAGGTACCTTCGATGGTCTTCAGGGTCATTCGATAGATCTCTTAAAGAGCCGGGACGCGTCTTCTACGCGCCCCTCGGTGATTTATTTGCCGCGAATTCAGGGCCGGAAACGACCGGTCATTATTCGGAGGGCACGTATTCTACAACTTCCAGATCGAAACCGGATATCGCATTAAATTTCATCGGTGCCGACATCAGGCGCATTTTGCGTACGCCCAGGTCACGCAGGATCTGCGAACCGGCACCCACGGTGCTGTAGGTGGTCGGCTTTTTCACCGCCAAGTGATCAGCGGTTTCGCGGATGTGCGCCAGCAACACGTCGCCATCGAGCGGGTGACCGAGCAACAACACCACGCCGCTGCCGGCCTCGGCAACCGTGGCCATGGCGGCGCGCAGGCTCCAGCGGCCCGGTTGCTTGACCATCAGCAAGTCGCGCAGCGGGTCCATGTTGTGCACGCGAACCAGAGTCGGTTCTTCGGCGCAGATGTTGCCCAGGGTCAGGGCCATGTGCACGTCGCCTTCCACGGAATCACGATAGGTCACCAGGTTGAATTGGCCCAGTTCGCTGTCCAGAGGCTGCTCGGCAATCCGCTGAACGGTACGTTCGTGGATCATGCGGTAGTGAATCAGGTCAGCAATGGTGCCGATCTTGATGTTGTGTTCGGCGGCGAAGGCTTCCAGTTCGGCGCGACGGGACATGGTGCCGTCGTCGTTCATCACTTCGCAGATCACGCCGCTCGGCTCGAAGCCGGCCATGCGTGCCAGGTCGCAGGCGGCTTCGGTGTGGCCGGCACGGGCCAGGGTACCGCCGGCCTGGGCCATCAGCGGGAAAATGTGACCGGGGCTGACGATGTCTTCAGCCTTGGCGTCTTTCGCCGCAGCCGCCTGCACGGTACGCGCGCGGTCGGCGGCGGAAATGCCGGTGGTCACACCGGTGGCCGCTTCGATGGACACGGTGAATTTGGTGCCGAAACCGGAACCGTTGCGCGGTGCCATCAGCGGAAGCTTGAGCAGTTCGCAGCGCTCGCGGCTCATCGGCATGCAGATCAGGCCACGGGCGTGCTTGGCCATGAAGTTGATGTGCTCGGCCTGGCAGCACTCGGCGGCCATGATCAGGTCGCCTTCGTTCTCGCGGTCTTCGTCATCCATGAGGATGACCATCTTGCCTTGGCGGATGTCTTCAACCAGTTCTTCGATGCTATTGAGCGCCACAAGGCACCCCCATTCTTTTAGAAATTGAGTTTCAGGATTTGAGATAGCCGTTGGCGGCCAGGAAGCTTTCGGTAATGGTGCTGCCGGCGGTTGGCTCAGCGGCTTTGTCACCCAGCAGCAGGCGCTCCAGGTAACGGGCCAGCAAGTCCACTTCCAGGTTCACCCGGCGACCCGGCTGGTACGACGCCATGATGGTTTCGCTCAGGGTATGCGGAATGATGGTCAGCAGGAACTCGGCGCCATCGACTGCGTTCACGGTCAGGCTGGTGCCGTCGACGGTGATCGAGCCTTTGTGGGCGATGTACTTGGCCAGATCCTTTGGCGCGCGAATGCGGAATTCCACGGCACGCGCGTTTTCGGTGCGGGCAACCACTTCGCCCACGCCATCGACGTGACCGCTGACCAGGTGCCCGCCGAGGCGAGTGGTCGGGGTCAGGGCTTTTTCCAGGTTGACCGGGCTGCCGCTTTTCAGGTCGTTCATGGCGGTGCAGTCGAGGGTTTCGCGGCTGACGTCCGCCGCGAAGCCGTTGCCCGGCAATTCAACAGCGGTCAGGCACACGCCGTTGACCGCGATGCTGTCGCCCAGCTTGACGTCGCTCAGGTCGAGCTTGCCGGTTTCTACGTGAACCCGCACATCTCCGCCTTTTGGGGTCAATGCACGAATACTGCCGATGGATTCGATGATGCCGGTGAACATGGGGTTCTCCTCGAGAACAGAGCCAGCGCTATAGCGTTGGCCGGAAATTATACGCTCGCTGCCGGTGAAGGAATGGCAGTGACTCGCCAGTCATCGCCCACCGCGCGAATTTCGGTGATTTTGAGCTCGGGCGCATCCTTCATTTGCGCGAGCGGCCAGTCCAGCAGCGGCCGGGCCGAAGAGCCCAAAAACTTGCCGGCAATGAAAATCTGGAACTCATCCACCAATCCGAGCTGAGCGAAAGCTCCGGCCAGACGCGGCCCGGCCTCGACCAATACTTCGTTGACGCCACGACTGGCGAGTTCGACCAACAGCTGGCGCAAATCCACCTGGCCATCGTAGCCGGGCACGATCAGGCATTCCGGGCCGTTGGCGTATTGCTCTTCCACCGCAACGCAGGTGGCGACCAGCGCCGGACCCGCCTTGAAAAACGGCGCATCCAGCGGCACCCGCAGGCGACCGTCGACCAGCACCCGCAACGGTGGGCGGCTCATGGCCAGGGCGGTTTGTTCGGCATCCAGGCCCAGCTCATCGGCGCGTACGGTCAAACGGGCATTGTCCGCCAGCACCGTATCGGCGCCGGTCAGCACCACGCTGGCCTGGGCACGCAGGCGTTGCACCGCCGAACGCGCGGCCGGGCCGGTGATCCATTGGCTTTCGCCGCTTTCCATCGCCGTGCGGCCATCCAGGCTCATGGCCAACTTGACCCGTACGAAGGGCAAGCCGTGTTCCATGCGTTTCAGGAAACCCTGATTGAGCTGGCGTGCCTCGCCTTCCAGCACGCCGCTTTCAGTGGCGATGCCAGCCTGAGCCAAACGTTGCAGACCGCGACCGGCGACTTCCGGGTTCGGGTCCTGCATCGCTGCCACGACCCGCGTCACACCGGCATTCACCAGCGCATCGGCGCAGGGCGGCGTGCGGCCATGGTGGCTGCACGGTTCGAGGGTCACGTAAGCCGTAGCGCCCCGGGCCCGTTCGCCGGCGGCGCGCAAAGCGTGGACTTCTGCGTGGGGTTCACCGGCGCGCTCATGCCAGCCTTCGCCGACGATTTGCCCACCCTGCACGATCACGCAGCCCACCCGCGGGTTGGGGTGCGTCGTGTAATGCCCCTTGCGCGCCAGTTCCAGGGCACGGGCCATGTAATGAGCATCGAGGATGGCCTGTTCGGCGGACGTGGTCATTCTTTCACCGGCTCACGGGCCAGGCGATCGATCTCTTCGCGGAACTCGTTGAGGTCCTGGAAGCGGCGATACACCGAAGCGAAGCGGATGTAGGCGACTTCGTCGAGTTTTTGCAGCTCGGCCATCACCAGTTCACCGACCACGAGGGATTTGACCTCGCGCTCGCCGGTGGCGCGCAGTTTGTGTTTGATGTGCACCAGCGACGATTCGAGGCGCTCGACACTCACCGGGCGCTTCTCCAGCGCACGCTGCATGCCGGCGCGGAGTTTTTCTTCGTCGAACGGCTGGCGACTGCCGTCGGTTTTGATCAGGCGCGGCAACACCAGTTCAGCGGTTTCGAACGTCGTGAAACGTTCGCCGCAGGCCAGGCATTCACGCCGGCGGCGCACCTGTTCGCCCTCGGCGACCAGACGCGAGTCGATGACCTTGGTGTCGTTGGCACCGCAGAAGGGACAGTGCATGGTGGCAGGCAACAAAAAAAGGGAGGGCCATGGTAGCGCATCCCCGTGGCAAGACAAGCCATAGGGTTTGCGGTATACAGACTGGCTATAGATGGACTACACCTTGCTGGAGCCGTAAATGTCCCTGAAACCGCTCGTTTTGCTCAGTCTTTTCAGCCTGTTGGTGGCCTGCGGCAGCGATGCGCCCAAGCCTCAACCGCCGACACCAGGCCCTGCACCGGAACAGGCACAGAAGAAAGCCAGGGAGTCGGTTCCCCTCGGTCCGCTGCCGGCCTACCAGCGTGAATTGAGCGGCACTTTGCAAGGCGTGCCGGCCGGTGCCGAAGTCGAACTGGCGTTGCTGGTGATCGACGAAAGAGGTCGTCCGCAACAATTGCTCGCCAGTTCGAGCCTGATCGGCACCAATCAAGTGCTGCCGTTTCACCTGCGCTTCAATCCGGATGCCTTTCCGGTCGGCGCACGGGTCGAACTGCGGGGCCGCGCCAGCCAATCTGGCCAGTTGATCCTGCATCTGCCATCGCGCCTGATCACCCAGCCCACCACCCAGGCGCTGGGCCAACTGCAATTCGTCAAAGCGCCATGAGTGCACCGCTCGACCTGCAACAGGCGCTCAGTGAACTGCTCGGTGATGCTCAGTTGGTCACCTGCGATCTGCCGGACACCGATCTGAAGCTGTGGCTGATCGACGGTGACAAGATGGACCGCGCCTTCAGCCCGGAAGAAACCCGACGCATTCTGCATGAGCCGCCCTACTGGAGTTTCTGCTGGGCCAGTGGCCTGGCCATGGCCCGCTACCTTGCCGAATACCCTGAGTGGGTCAAAGGCAAACGGGTTCTCGATTTCGGCGCCGGTTCCGGCGTGGCGGGGATTGCTGCGGTGAAGGCCGGGGCGCTGGAAGTGGTGGCTTGCGACCTCGACCCGCTGGCGATTGCGGCCTGTCGGGCGAATGCGGAACTCAATGACGTGCAGCTCAACTATTCGACGGATTTCTTCGCCGAAGCGGATCGCTTTGATCTGATTCTGGTGGCGGATGTGCTGTATGACCGGGCGAACCTGCCGTTGCTCGATGAGTTTCTCAGTCGCGGGCAAGAAGCACTGGTCGCGGATTCGCGGGTGCGGGACTTTCGCCATCCGCTGTATCGCCGTATCGAAATGCTCGAAGCCATGACATTGCCGGATCTGTGTGAGCCGGAGGAATTCAGGCATGTGAGCCTGTATCACGCGCGACGCAGCTGAAAAGCATCGCGAGCAGGCTCACTCCTACAGTGGTTTTGTGGTGTTCACAATTTCCCTGTAGGAGCGAGCCTGCTCGCGAAAGCGCCCGGCCAGGCAATAGACCTCTCAAAGGCTACCCCGCTTCCGGCCACCCCCCACCAGGCCGTATAGTTGCTCCATCCACGCTTCCAAGAGATCCCCCATGAGTCAGCAAACGCCGTACATCTTCGACGCCACGACTGCCGATTTCGACCAGTCGGTGATCGAGAACTCTTTCCACAAACCGGTGCTGGTGGATTTCTGGGCCGAATGGTGCGCGCCGTGCAAAGTGCTGATGCCGATGCTGCAGACCATCGCCGAGAGCTATCAGGGTGAATTGCTGCTGGCCAAGGTCAACTGCGATATCGAACAAGACATCGTTGCCCGTTTTGGAATCCGCAGCCTGCCGACCGTGGTGCTGTTCAAGGACGGCCAGCCCGTCGATGGTTTTGCCGGCGCTCAGCCGGAGTCTGCCGTCCGCGCCCTGCTCGAACCCCATCTCCAGATGCCACCACCTGCCGCCGCCGATCCATTCGAACAGGCTCAGGCGTTGTTCGATGACAGCCGTTTTGCCGATGCCGAAGCCATCCTCAAAGTGCTGCTGGGCGAAGACAACACCAACGCCAAGGCGCTGATTCTCTACGCTCGCTGTCTCACCGAGCGCGGTGAACTGGGCGAGGCGCAAGCCGTGCTCGACGCGGTCAAGAGCGATGAGCACAAGGCCGCCCTGGCCGGCGCCAAGGCGCAGATCAAGTTTCTCGGCCAGGCCAAGGACTTGCCGGATGCTGCCGACTTGAAGGCCAGGCTGGCGAAAGACCCGCAGGACGACGAAGCGGTCTATCAACTGGCGGTTCAACAACTGGCCCGCCAGCAATACGACGCGGCGCTGGATGGCTTGCTCAAGCTGTTCATCCGCAACCGCAGCTACAGCGAAGGCCTGCCGCATAAAACCTTGCTGCAGGTGTTCGAACTGCTGGGCAATGATCACCCGCTGGTGACCACCTATCGTCGCAAGCTGTTTGCCGCGCTGTACTGATCACGACCTGTAGGAGCTGGCTTGCCAGCGAAGACGGCCTCAAGGACGGTCCAAGATTCAAGGCCCCCTTCGCCGGCAAGCCGGCTCCTACAGCCAGGTGTAAATCGGTGTATCCCCGCCGTTCGTGACTTTCACATCGGCGCTATGGCGCAAGCGCACCAACAGGCGTTTGCCCGACGCCGCGCTCCCCGTCAATCCTTCCAACTGATCCAGCAGATCCGGCCCGCTCAACTGCCCGGCCGTTCGCAGCAAATCCCTGGCGACCTGCCACAGCGCATCATCCTGATTCAACGATTTGACCGGGGCCGCGCTGACTTCGGCTTTATCGACCTGCAACTGAGCGCCCAGCCGCGCCCAGTCAGCGTCATCCATCTCCAGCGTCAAATCCACCGGCCAGTCGCCGATGCTTCCGCGAATACGCAACATGAGTCCGCTCCTGCACATTTCTTCACTTGCATGCTCCCATGGGACTTGTGCAACGCCAAGCAGGCAGTCACACTCTCCGCACTTACGTTATAAGATTACATAACATTTTCTTCATTTTACTTTTCGGAGACTCGTCCATGCGCCGTCTGCTGCTCGCTTTGCCATTTGCCTTGTTGCCGCTGGCTGTCGCTCATGCCGCGGACGAGCATGACCATGATCACGAACACGGCAGCCTTGGCGCCCATGAACATGGTGTCGGACGCCTGAACGCGGCGCTGGATGGCCAGAACCTGCAACTGGAACTGGAAAGTCCGGCGATGAACCTGGTGGGCTTCGAACATGCCGCCACCACTGAGGCCGACAAGGCCAAGGTGGTCGCAGCCCGCACAGAACTCGAAAATCCGCTGGCACTGTTCAATCTGCCGAAAGCCGCCGGTTGCGTGGTGGCGAATCAGGAACTTAATAGCCCGCTGTTCGGTGACAAGCCCGACGCCGACGACGATCACGACGAAGACGCCAAGGACGAGCATCACCACGACCACAGCGAAATCCACGCCCACTACCAATTCACCTGTGCCACCCCTGGTGCGCTGAAAACCCTGGATCTGGCGAATATCTTCAACACATTCCCGGCCACCCAGAAAATTCAGGTACAACTGATCGGCCCGAGCGGGCAGCAAGGGGTTGAAGTGACGGCCAAGGCGGCTGCCCTTAAATTCTGATCCACCCCCGGTCCTGTAGGAGCAAAGCTTGCTCGCGATGAACGATAACGCGGTTTTTCAGCTAAACCGTGGCGTGCCCATCGCGAGCAAGCTTTGCTCCCACAGGTCATCAACATTCGTGAAATCGGTTAAATGACCCAAGCACTCATCGAACTGTCCGACCTGGGCTTCAGCTGGCCCGGTCACCCGCCACTGCTGGATATCCCGGCGTTTCGCCTGGAGCCTGGGGAAACCCTGTTTCTCAAAGGCCCCAGCGGCAGCGGCAAGACCACCCTGCTCGGCCTGCTCGGCGGTGTGCAAAGGCCTGATCGCGGTAGCATCCGCCTGCTCGGCCAGGAGCTGACGCAACTGTCGGCTGGTGCTCGCGACCACTTTCGTGTCGATCACACCGGCTACATTTTCCAACAGTTCAACCTGCTGCCGTTCCTGTCGGTGCGCGAGAACGTCGAACTGCCCTGCCACTTCTCGAAGCTGCGCACCGAACGCGCGAAACAGCGCCATGGCAGCGTCGATAAAGCAGCGGCCACTTTGCTTGCCCATTTGGGTTTGAAGGATGAACACATCCTGGGTCGCCGCGCCGACTCGCTGTCCATCGGCCAGCAGCAACGGGTCGCCGCCGCGCGTGCCTTGATCGGCCAACCGGAACTGGTGATCGCCGACGAACCGACCTCCGCCCTGGACTACGACGCCCGCGAAAACTTCATTCGCCTGCTGTTCGCCGAATGCCGCGAAGCCGGGTCGAGCCTGTTGTTCGTCAGTCACGACCAGAGCCTCGCGCCGCTGTTCGATCGCCACCTGTCGCTGGCCGAACTCAATCGCGCCGCCACGTCCGCAGAGGTCTGAGATGTATTTGTTTCGTCTAGCCATGGCCAGCCTGGCTAACCGCCGCTTCACCGCGATTCTGACCGCGTTTGCCATCGCCTTGTCGGTTTGCCTGCTGTTGGCCGTGGAAAGGGTGCGCACCGAGGCCAAGGCCAGTTTCGCCAGTACCATCAGTGGCACCGATCTGATCGTCGGCGCCCGCTCCGGCTCGGTAAACCTGCTGTTGTATTCGGTGTTCCGCATCGGCAACGCCACCAACAACATCCGTTGGGACAGCTTTGAGCACTTCGCCAACAACCCGAAAGTGAAGTGGGCGATCCCAATGTCCCTCGGCGACTCCCATCGCGGCTATCGGGTGATGGGCACCACCGAAGCCTACTTCGAACACTACCAGTACGGCCGCCAGCAACACCTGGAACTGGCCGATGGCCGCGCCTTCGCCACCGACCCGTTCGAAGTGGTGCTCGGCGCCGAAGTCGCGGATGCGTTGCACTACAAACTCGGCGACAAACTGGTGCTGGCCCATGGTGTGGCGGCGATCAGCCTGGTCAAGCATGACGACAAGCCATTCACCGTGGTCGGCATCCTCAAACGCACCGGCACCCCGGTGGACCGTACGCTGCACATCAGCCTCGGTGGCATGGAAGCGATTCACATCGATTGGCACAACGGTGTACCGGCCAGGGGTGAAGGTCGGATCAGCGCCGATCAGGCGCGCAACATGGACCTGACGCCCCAGGCGATCACCGCGTTCATGCTCGGCCTCAACAACAAAATTTCAACTTTCGCCTTGCAGCGCGAAATCAACGAGTTCCGTGGCGAACCGATGCTGGCGATCCTGCCTGGCGTGGCGCTGCAAGAGTTGTGGAGCCTGATGAGCACGGCGGAAAAAGCCTTGTTCGTGGTCTCGCTGTTTGTGGTGCTGACCGGGTTGATCGGCATGCTCACGGCCATTCTCACCAGCCTCAATGAGCGCCGCCGCGAAATGGCGATTCTGCGTTCGGTGGGCGCGCGGCCGTGGCACATCGCGACGCTGCTGGTACTGGAAGCGTTTGCCCTGGCGCTGACGGGCGTGATCGCTGGCGTGGCGCTGCTTTACCTGTGCATCGCCGCCGCCCAAGGTTACGTGCAAGCCAATTACGGCCTGTTTCTGCCGCTGGCCTGGCCCAGTGAATATGAATGGACGCTGCTGGCCGGCATCCTGGTCGCCGCGCTGCTGATGGGTTGCGTGCCGGCCTGGCGCGCTTATCGCCAATCGTTGGCCGATGGCCTGTCGATTCGCTTATGAGGACCTTGAAAATGCCCCGCGCGGTTGTTGCGCTGTTGATGCTGGTCGCTCTGCCGCTGTGGGCGGCCGGGCCGAAAGAGCTGACCTGGTCCGACATGATCCCACCGGATGCCCCGGTGCAAGTGCCGAACATGACACCGCTGCACGACCTGTCGAAGATGAGCGATGCCCTGTCCGCCGAGTCCGCACCGGCCGCGAAACAAGACCTGCCCAACGCACCGGTGGTCAAAACCCTGGACGGCCAGAATGTTCGTTTGCCGGGGTACATCGTGCCGCTGGAAGTCAATGAAGAGGGGCGCACCACGGACTTCCTGCTGGTGCCGTATTTCGGCGCCTGCATCCACGTACCGCCTCCACCTTCGAACCAGATCGTGCACGTCAAAAGTGAAGTAGGCGTGAAGATTGAGGAGTTGTACCAGCCGTACTGGATCGAAGGAGCGATGCAGGTCAAGGCGTCCACCAGCGAGTTGGCGGATGCCGGGTATCAGATGGAGGCGGACAAGATTTACGTCTATGAATTGCCGGACTGAATCCGATCGTCATGCGTTGATAGTGAGGACGCCTTCGCGGGCAAGCCTTGCCCCCACAAGTTCGGCGTTGCCTTTGTGGGAGCAAGGCTTGCCCGCGATGGCGTCCGCGAAACCTCCGCAAAACTCGCTGGATCACCGTTTCCTTGAGCTGAGTCAAAGGGCCGATTCGTTAGGCGCCTTACCATTGGACATCAAAAATTTTTAACGTCCTTTGGAGCCCCCATGAACAAGTCCCTGCTCAGCGCTTCGCTGTTTGCCCTCGCGCTCGCAGCCCCGCTCGCCCACGCCCACGAACAAGGCGATATCCTCGTGCGTGCCGGTGCGATCACCGTCAACCCGAATACCGACAGCTCCAGCGTCAAGGTCGATCAGGGCCCATTGAGCGGTGCCGATCTGGGCGGCGAGGCCACCCTGAGCAGCGATACACAACTGGGCCTGAACTTCGCCTACATGATCACCAATCACCTGGGTATCGAATTGCTGGCAGCCACGCCGTTCGAGCATGACGTCAAACTCAAGGGCACCGCCCTGAGCGCGGCCAACGGCAAGCTGGGCAGCTTTAAACAATTGCCGCCGACCTTGAGCCTGGTGTACTACCCGCTCGACACCAAGTCCGCGTTCCAGCCCTATGTCGGGGCCGGCGTGAATTACACCTGGATGTATGACGAACACCTGAGCAGCGACGCCCGCGCCAATGGTTTCAGCAATTTCAACACCAAAAACTCCTGGGGCGTGGCCTGGCAGGTGGGTGCTGACTACATGCTGACCGACAACATCCTGCTCAACGCCCAGATGCGCTACATCGAGATCGATACCCGCGCGACAGTGGAAAACAACGCCGTCGCACCCGGTACCCGCGCACGGGTGAACGTGGATGCAGATCCGTTCGTCTACATGGTGGGGCTGGGTTACAGGTTCTAAAGAATGTTCACGTGGTGGTGAACCTGGCCAAGGAAAATACATTGCCCCAGAAGCAATCTCCGGCCACAAAAAAGGCGCCTCTCAAGGGCGCCTTTTTTGTGGGCTTGAAAATCTCAACGCCCCAGCAACCGCGCCAACCCGACGCTCATCGGTGTCTGCTGTGGGCGGGCAAATCGTTCGAGCAATCGCCGGTTGTTCGCCCGTGAATGACGGATATCACCGGAGCGCGCCGGGCCGTAACTCACGGGTGGCAACTCACCGACCACCGCTTCCAGTGCTTCAAGCATCTGGTTGAGTGTCGTTGCCTGGTTCCAGCCAACGTTGACCGCGCCGACGTCTACCTGTGGTTTGTCGATGGCTTCCACCAGCAGGTTGACCAGATCCTCGACGTAGACAAAATCCCGCGTCTGCTCACCGTCACCAAACACAGTGATCGGCAGGCCTTTCTGCGCGCGCTCGGTGAAAATACTGATCACCCCGGAATACGGCGAGGATGGATCCTGGCGCGGGCCGAAGATGTTGAAGAAGCGAAAAATCACCGGTTCCAGCGCATGTTGGCGCCGGTAGAAATCGAAATAATGCTCGCTGGCCAATTTGTCGGACGCATAGGGTGTCAGCGGAGATTTGGGCGTGTCTTCATCGATTGACTCGCCTTCGCCATTGTTGCCATACACCGCCGCGCTGGAGGCAAACAACACACGCTTGACACCCGCCTGGCGCATGGCCTCGCAGACATTCAGCGAGCCGACGAAATTACTCTGGTGCGTCTTCACCGGATCGTCCACCGAAGCTTGCACCGAAGCCACCGCCGCCAGGTGCGCCACTGCACTGCAACCGGCCATCGCCCGTGCCACCAGCGCGGCATCGGCGACGTCGCCGACGATCAACTCGACCCTGGGATTATCCAGCGGCAAGTTGCTGCGCTTGCCGGTGGACAAGTCATCGAGAATCCGTACCGAATGCCCCTTGGCGAGCAAGGCGTCGGTCAGGTGCGAACCGATGAAACCGGCGCCGCCGGTGATTAAAACGGGGGTATCAGCCATGGCGATAGAACCTGTCCAAAAGGCCCGGAAGCGCCGCACGCCAAGCGCGCGGTTTGATTCCGAAGGTGTGCAGAATTTTTTTGCAGGCCAGCACCGCGTGTTGCGGCTCTTCGGCGGCGTCCGGCCGCGCGGCGTGGGCCTGGGCGGTCGGTGCTTCGATGGCCAGCGGATGCAAGGCACGCGCCTCGCTGAGAATGGCCTGCCCCAGCGCCAGCGGCGTGGTCGCCTCATGCCCGGCGTAATGGTAGGTGCCCCACAGCGGCGCCGCGCAGTCGAGTTGCTTGAGTACCGAAATGATCACGCGGGCGGCATCGTCCACCGGCGTCGGATTGCCCCGACGGTCATCGGCCATCAGCAGCTCTTGCGGTTGTTCGGCCCGACCGAGGAACCGTCCGAGGGTGCCCTCGGGGCTGTCATCGAGCAACCAGCCGAAACGCAACAGCACGTGTTGCGGGCAAGTGGCGCGAACGCTTTGCTCGATCCGCCACAAGGCCTGACCGCGCAGCCCCAGCGGCACTGGCTCGTCTTTTTCGCTGTAGGCAGTGGCGCGGGAGCCATCGAACACGCGATAGCTCGAAGGCTGCAACAGAACGATATTGTGATGCTGGCACAGTTCGGCCAGGCGCTCGATCGCCCGCTCCTGCCCGGCCAAACGCTGCTCGCTGACCGCTTCGGCCTGGAACCAGTCGAAGTAGTAGGCAAGGTTGATCAGCGCATCCGGGCGGGTGTCGTCGAGCAGTTGCGTCAGGCTCGCGGCGTCCCAGCCGTCTTGTGGCGGGCGGGGGGCGAGGAAGCCGATGTCTTCCTCCGCACCGAGGCGAATCAGCGCCTGCCCAAGGGCATTTCCGCCGCCCAGTAACATAAGGCGCATTCGCATATAGTCAGCAGGCCCAGTCTGATTGGAACAATGGTTTTATCGACAGCGCTTGCGGGCGATGTCGTCGATAGTTGCAGGAATCGTTGCATTTTGCGGGTTTAGTGCGCAACCGTCATCCGTAAAGTGTAGATGCCCCGGATTTGTAGTGCTGCTACTGGCCCCATCGCTGGCAAGCCAGCTCCCCACAGTGATTTCCGTTGTTCACACGAATTGCGTCCACTGAAGCTCCCTGTGGGAGCTGGCTTGCCAGCGAAGAGGCCTCGCCAGTCAACAGAGATCCTGAGCGGTACTTGCATCTTCGGCCCCCCGCCCGCATAAATTGCCCCATGAACCTGCCCATCCCCGCAGACAGTGCCCTGGACGGCTTCCACCCTGCCGTCAGCGCCTGGTTCAGCAATACCTTCGCGACGGCCACCGCCGCCCAGGCCAGGGCGTGGCCGCTGATCCGCCGGCGCCGATCGACCCTGATCGCCGCGCCCACCGGGTCCGGCAAGACGTTAACCGCATTTCTTGCGGTGATTGATGATCTGGTTCACCGCGGGCTGGAAACCGACAGTGGCCTGCCCGACGAAACTCTGGTGGTCTACGTGTCGCCACTCAAGGCGTTGTCCAATGACATCCAGATCAACCTGCAAAACCCGCTGGCCGGCATCACCGAACAACTGCGCGTGATGGGGCTGCCCGAATTGCAGATCACCACCGCCGTGCGCACCGGCGACACCCCGCAAAAAGACCGTTCGGCGATGCGCAAGAGCGCGCCGCACATTCTGGTCACGACTCCCGAGTCGCTCTATGTCTTGCTCGGCTCCGACTCCGGCCGAAAAATGCTCGGCACCACGCGCACGGTGATCGTCGACGAAATCCACGCCATCGCCGCCAGTAAACGCGGCAGTCATCTGGCCCTGAGCCTGGAACGCTTGCAGGCACTGTGCGCCGAACCGCTGGTGCGCATCGGCCTATCAGCCACACAAAAGCCCATCGAAGCGGTGTCGCGCTTTTTGGTGGGGCGTGACCGTGACTGCGAAATCATCGACATCGGCCATGCGCGTCCACGGGACCTGGACATCGAAGTGCCGCCGGTGCCGTTGTCGGCAGTGATGGCCAATGACGTGTGGGAGCTGGTCTACGACCGCCTCGCCGCCCTCGCCCGCGAACACCGCACCACGCTGATTTTCGTCAACACCCGACGCCTCGCCGAGCGCCTGAGCCGGCATCTGAGCGAGCGCCTGGGCAAGGACGCCGTGGCCGCCCACCACGGCAGCCTCGCCAAGGAGTTTCGCCTGGATGCCGAGCAACGGCTCAAGCGCGGCGATCTGCAAGTGCTGATCGCCACGGCGTCGCTGGAACTGGGCATCGACATCGGCGATGTCGACCTGGTGTGCCAGATCGCCTCGCCGCGCTCGATTGCCGGGTTCCTGCAAAGAGTCGGACGCTCCGGGCACCAGGTCGGGGGCACGCCCAAGGGCCGCTTGTTCGCCACCACCCGCGACGACCTGATCGAATGCGTTGCACTGCTCGATTGCGTGCGCCGGGGCGAACTGGACACCTTGCAAATCCCGCTGGCGCCGCTGGATGTACTGGCGCAACAGATCATCGCCGAGGTCAGTTGCCAGGAATGGCCAGAGGACGCTTTGCTCGCCCGGTTCCGCCAGGCCTCGCCCTACGCCGCGCTCGACGAAAAACACTATCAGGCGCTGCTGCACATGCTCGCCGAGGGCTACAACGGACGCCAGGGCATCCGCAGTGCCTACCTGCACCGCGATGCCGTGAGCCGCACGCTGCGCGGGCGTCGCGGCGCCAAACTGACGGCCGTCACCAGTGGCGGGACCATTCCCGACAACGCCGACTACAGCGTATTGCTGGAACCCCAGGGGCTGAACATCGGGAGCGTTAACGAAGACTTTGCCGTGGAAAGCATCGCCGGCGACGTGTTCCAGTTGGGCAATACCTCGTACCGCATCCTGCGGGTCGAAACCGGCAAGGTCCGCGTCGAGGATGCCCAGGGGCAACCGCCAACCATTCCGTTCTGGCTCGGTGAAGCACCAGGGCGCAGTGCAGAATTGTCGTTTGCCGTCGCGCGCCTGCAAGCACAACTCGATGAACTGCTGAGCGCCGCGCCGGGCAACTTGCAACCGGTCCTCGACTGGCTAACCGAAACCCTCGGCCTCAATCTCGCCAGCGCCGAACAACTGGTCGAATACCTGGCCCGCGCCCGCCAGACCCTCGGCGCTTTGCCGTCCCGGGACACGCTGCTGATGGAGCGGTTTTTCGACGAGTCCGGCGGCACCCAACTGGTCATCCATACGCCGTACGGCAGCCGCATCAATCGCGCCTGGGGCCTGGCCTTGCGCAAGCGTTTTTGCCGCACCTTCAACTTCGAATTGCAGGCTGCCGCCAGTGAAGACGCCATCGTGCTGTCGTTGTCCACCAGTCACAGTTTTGAATTGGACGAGGTCTGGCGTTACCTGCACAGCAACAGTGCCGAACACACGCTGATCCAGGCCGTGCTCGATGCGCCGCTCTTCGGCGTGCGCTGGCGCTGGAACGCCGGCGTGGCCCTGGCATTGCCGCGCTACTCCGGTGGACGCAAGGTACCGCCGCAGATCCAGCGGATGAAAAGCGAAGACCTGATCGCCAGCGTGTTCCCCGACCAGATCGCCTGCGTGGAAAACCTCGCCGGCGAACGGGAAATTCCCGACCATCCGCTGGTGGAGCAAACCCTCGACGATTGCCTGCACGAGGCCATGGACAGCGAAGGCTGGCTGGCGTTGTTGCGGCGCATGGAGCGTGGCGAGATTCGCCTGATTAGCCGCGATTTGCCCGCGCCCTCGCCGCTGGCTGCGGAAATTCTCAGTGCCCGCCCCTACACGTTTCTCGACGATGCACCGCTGGAAGAGCGTCGCACCCAGGCGGTGCTCAATCGCCGCTGGAGTGACCCGCAATCCACCGACGACCTCGGCGCGCTGGATGTTGATGCCATCGCTGCCGTGGCTGAAGAAGCCTGGCCGACGCCCAACAGTGTCGATGAAATGCACGAGGCATTGATGAGCCTGGCCTGCATTACCGATGCTGAAGCGCGGGCGAATCCGAACTGGCTGGATTGGTTGAAAACCCTGGCCGACAGCGGCCGCGCCTGTTGCATCAATCAATCGCTGTGGCTGGCGCGAGAGCGGCTGACCTGCCTGCGAGCGATTTATCCACAGGCTGATTTGAGTACTGCGCTGGAAGCTTTGCAGGGGTTTGATGAACCCTGGGAAACGGAGGACGCCGTATTGGAGCTGATTCGCGCGCGACTCAGCGCATTTGGCCCATTGCCGCTGCAGGAAATCGCCGAACCGCTTGGATTGGCGCCCGCTCAAGTCACACAGGCACTGGCGCAACTGGAGGGCGAAGGTTATGTGTTGCGCGGTCACTTCACCCCAGGCGCCGCCGAAGAGGAATGGTGCGAACGGCATTTGCTGGCGCGGATTCATCGCTACACGGTCAAGCGTCTGCGGCGGGAAATCGAGCCGGTGGCGTTGCAGGATTTCATGCGGTTTCTGTTCGACTGGCAGCATCTGTCCAGCACCACCCAGGGCCAGGGCAGCGCGATATTGCAAGCGATCGTCGCTCAGTTCGAGGGTTATCCCGCCGCCGCATCCGCCTGGGACAGCGACATTCTGCCGGCGCGGCTCAAGGACTATTCACCCACTTGGCTGGATGATCTGTGTCGCAGCGGCAAACTGGTCTGGACCCGCCTTACCGCGCACAATAAAGGCGCCAGCAGCGCCCTGCGCAGCACGCCGATTGTGTTGTTGCCGCGCAATCGGGTCGGGTTGTGGAGCGACTTGACCGAGCAGACGCCGATCAGCGAACTGTCGCCCAAAACCCAAAAAGTCTACGAAGCACTCCACCAGCATGGCGCGCTGTTTTTCGATGAGCTGGTACATGAAGCGCATGTGTTGCGCACAGAGCTGGAAATCGCCCTGCAGGAACTGGTGGGCGCCGGACGGGTGAATGCCGACAGCTTCGCCGGCCTGCGCGCGCTGATCACCCCGGCCAGCAAGCGGCAGAATCGCAGCAGCCGTCGTGGGCGCGGAGCCTTTTTCGGCGGTATGGACGATGCGGGGCGCTGGGCCTTGCTTCGACGCGGACCGCCGGCGCCGATTGTGGATAACCCGCGTCCGTCACCCACACCCACCGAGACTTTGGAACACATCGCCATGACCTTGCTGCGCCGATACGGCGTGGTGTTCTGGCGTTTGCTTGAGCGCGAGGCGGACTGGCTGCCGAGCTGGCGTGAACTGCTGCGCACCTTTCATCGGCTGGAAGCGCGGGGCGAGATTCGTGGCGGACGTTTTGTCAGTGGCCTGGCGGGCGAGCAATTTGCGCTGCCCGAAGCGATACCGTTGCTGCGTGAAGTGCGGCGGCGACCCCATGATGGCAGCCTGATTGCGGTGTGCGGGGTTGATCCGCTGAACCTGGCCGGCACTCTGCTGCCCGGCGCGAAAGTGCCGGCGCTGGCGAGTAATCGGCTGGTGTATCGCGATGGATTGCCGGTGGCTGCCGAGATTGCTGGCAAGCAGCAGTTCTGGCTGGAGCTGGATCAGCAGGCGATGGCTGAGGTGCACAGCAAACTGACCAGGCATTGATGTTGATTGGTCGGGCCTCATCGCGAGCAGGCTCGCTCCTACAATGGAATGTGTACACCGCTCCTCTGTAGGAGCGAGCCTGCTCGCGATGAGGCCGGCCCAGACAACAAATTATTGAGGTCGCGGCCGATCCGGCATCAACACCGCCGAATGCTCCGGCTCAGCCGCACCGTCCTGCAACGGCTCAATCGCCTGCCTCGGCATCAAAACCTGCTGTGGATAAGTCTGCGCGAAATGCACCCATGGACTGTTATCCACAAGCTTTTTCAAACGCTGGTTGAATGCCCGGCTCACCGCATATTGTCCACCGGAGACGGTGCGAAACTGCGCCGTCAGCACCACGCCGTTGAGGTCCATCTTGTCGACGCCGAATACATCCAGCGGCCCTTGCAGGTTGTACTTGAGGAACGGATCGCCAGTAATCGAATGCCCGGCCTCGCGGATCAGTTCGATGGCCTTGTCGACGTCGGTGTCGTAGGTGAATTGCACCGAAAAAAACGCATAGGCAAATTGCCGCGATTGGTTGGTTACGGCCTTGATCTGGCCGAACGGCACCGAATGCACAAACCCCTTGCCGTCGCGCAGGCGCAAGGTACGGATGGTCAGGCCTTCGACGGTACCGGCGTGCCCGGAGTCGAGTACCACCCAGTCGCCGATGGACAGGGTGTCTTCGATGATGATGAACAACCCGGTAATCACATCCTGCACCAGTTGCTGGGACCCGAAGCCGATCGCCAGCCCGATGACACCGGCACCGGCCAGGAACGGTGCCACATTGATGCCCAGGTTAGCCATGGTGGTGATTGCACAGATCACCACCAGAATGATTTTGATCGCATTGCGCAGCAACGGCAGGATGGTCTTGACTCGTGTGCTGGGCTGACGCGCCGAGCGTTTGTTGACCGGCGGTTTCAAGGCTTCCTGAATCGCCGTGTCGAGCACGACCCAGACCATCCAGGTGATCAGGAAGATCAAACCGATGTGACTCAGCGAGTCGCTGATCGCCCGACCGACCGAATTGCTCACCGCGAATTCGAACAGCGAAACGCCCCAGATACGCCCCAGAATGTCGATGAACACGATGGCGATGGCGATGCGCAGCAACGCGTGGGAAAGGTTCAGAAAGCGCTCCTTGTAGGCACTGCTGCGCCGCAGGTCCGCTTCATGGCGCGTCTTGAACAGGTGATGCAGCGTGGTGCTCAGAAACACCGTGGCAATCAGCAGAACCGTGGTAAACAGCGCACTGCGCAGTACCTGTTGATTGTCGGCGCTGACGCTGATCAGGTTGATGACCGAAACCAGTACCATCAACAGAATCGGCCAATACCAGAGCCCGGAAAAAATCCGCAGGGTTTCGCGCAGGGCCGGCTGCGATCGACGCTGGGCCAGCGGCAGAATCCGGATGACATGGGCGACGGGACGGCGCATGCGAAATACCAGCAGACCGAAGGAAATCGATGCCGCCAGACCTGTAAACACTGCGATGCTGCTGGTGAGGTTGCTGCCCAGCTGCTGGGCGATCTGCGGGCTGGTCAGGGCATCGCTCAGGGCGACCAGGAAGCCGATCAGAAACAACGGTCGCGGGCTCTCCTGGTGAATGATCTGCACCGCCCTGCGTTTGTGACCGACGTTGAACAAAACCACCAGTGACATCACCAATGACGCGGCGAAAATGCCGCTGCTGGTGGCATAGGCAAAGCACAACGCCATCGCCCGACCGGCCGACACCGGCAAAAACTGACTGGCATAAATCGTCAGCGGCAGGCTGACCAACGCGGGAAGGCTGTAGGGCAACACATAACCCAGCAATGCCTGACCACGCTCTCGACTCAACAGCAAGCGGTGCCGACACACGCGCTCGGTCAAGAACTTGCCGAACATCCGCAGCAGGCCGAAGACGCCCGCCCACACAACGGTCAGCAGCAGGAAATCCCCCGCCACGCTCCAGCCCGAACGGGCAGAGGGACGATTGACCAGTTGATCCACTTCATCTGCCGCACGGTCGGCACGCAGGCGCCAGGCGTCGACCAGGTTTTCGTTGAGATCGAGTTTTGCCTGCACCTCATCGATGCTCGAACTGATGGCCCCTAGCAACCCGCCTTGCACCAGCGGTTGCGGGTGTGCCGGTGGCGTCACAGTGGCGGCCGGCAGACCCGGGATCGTTGCCGCATCCAGTTCCTCGCTGCCCAGAACCAGCAGCGCTCCCAGAAATATCGCGGTCTTGAGCTTGATCAACGTATCCGCTCCCTTGGATGAGACTGTAAGGAACTGATCGGGAAATACCCCTGTAGGAGCCGGCTTGCCGGCGAAAGCGGTGTGTCAGACATCATTTATGTTGGTTGAGACACCGCCATCGCCGGCAAGCCGGCTCCTACAGGTCCAGAGTCCTTGTTCGATATTTGATCTGCACGCAAATATCAAATGCCCATACCTATATTTTTCCGCACGACCCAAACCTCGACACTGCACTCCATCAATTCAACCCACCGGAGTTGCAGCCATGCCCATTGCCTTGCTCGCGCTGACCCTCAGCGCCTTTGCCATCGGGACGACCGAGTTCGTCATCGTTGGCCTGTTACCCACCATCGGCGCCGATCTCGGGGTCAGCCTGCCGTCCGCCGGCCTGCTCGTCAGCCTGTATGCATTGGGCGTCGCCGTCGGTGCCCCGGTGCTGACTGCCCTGACCGGCAAAGTCCCGCGTAAATTGCTGCTCTTGTCGCTGATGGTGCTGTTCACCCTCGGCAACCTGCTGGCCTGGAAAGCGCCAGGCTACGAGTCGTTGATTCTGGCGCGAATCGTCACCGGCCTGGCCCACGGGGTATTTTTCTCGATCGGCTCAACCATCGCCACCAGTCTAGTGCCCAAGGAAAAAGCCGCCAGCGCGATCGCCATCATGTTCACCGGATTGACCGTGGCACTGGTCACCGGCGTACCGCTGGGCACCTTCATCGGCCAGCATTTCGGCTGGCGTGAAACCTTCCTCGCCGTGTCGGCATTGGGCGTCATCGCGTTCATCGGCAGCCTGCTCTACGTGCCGAAAGACATTGCCCACAGCAAACCCGCGTCGCTGTTGCAACAGTTGCAGGTCCTCAAGCAACCCCGGCTGTTGCTGGTGTATGCAATGACCGCGATCGGCTACGGCGGTTCGTTTATCGCCTTCACTTTCCTGGCACCGATCCTTCAGGACCTCTCCGGTTTCAGCACCGGCACCGTCAGCCTGGTGCTGCTGGTCTACGGTATTTCGGTGGCCGTGGGTAACATCTGGGGCGGCAAACTGGCGGATAAACGCGGCCCGATCAGTGCCCTGAAAATCATCTTCGCCCTGCTCGCCGCCGTGCTGTTCGTGCTGACCTTCACGGCCGGCAATCCATGGCTGGCGCTGGCCACCGTGCTGGTCTGGGGTGCCGTGGCGTTCGGCAACGTGCCTGGGCTGCAAGTCTATGTGGTGCGCCAGGCCGAACATCACACCCCCCATGCGGTGGACGTGGCTTCCGGCCTGAACATCGCCGCGTTCAACCTCGGCATTGCCGGCGGCGCGTGGGGCGGCGGCATGATCGTTGCGCACATGGGACTGATCCACACCGCGTGGATCGGTGGTCTGGTGGTGTTGGGGGCGCTGGCGTTGACGGCGTGGAGCGGGCGTCTGGATCGGTTGGGGCCGGTGTATGCCGCGTCCTCAAACCGCATCGTTACTGGTCACTGATTCACCCCTGTAGGAGCCGGCTGCTGGCGATAGCGGCGGCACATCCAACATTGATGTGGCTGGCAGACCGTCATCGCCAGCAAGCCGGCTCCCGCAGCTCGGCGTGTAATCCGGGAATGTACCGTCCGTACCCCCACCGAAACTTTCGTCGCCGCCCCACAGTCAGCAAAAGAACGGGGCACTCAGACGGGAGGCGACATGGCGGCGATTCATATCGGCATTTCAGGTTGGCGCTACACGCCCTGGCGGGGGGATTTCTACCCCAAGGGGTTGCCCCAGAAACGCGAGTTGCAATTCGCGTCACGGGCGGTCAACAGCATCGAAATCAATGGATCGTTTTACGCCCTGCAAAAGCCCGAGCGCTATGCCCAGTGGTACATCGAAACGCCGATGCACTTCGTGTTCAGCGTCAAGGCCCCACGCTTCATTACCCACATCAAGCGTCTGCGTGACATCCACAAACCCCTGGCGAATTTCTTTGCCTCCGGCGTACTGGAGCTCAAGGAAAAGCTCGGGCCGATCCTCTGGCAGTTTCCGCCCAACTTCAAATTCAACGCCGAATTGTTCGAGACCTTCCTCGAACAATTGCCCCGTGACACCGAACAGGTGGCCGCCCTCGCCCGGCAGCACGATTCGCATCTCCACGGCCACGCCAGCCTGAAGGCGTACAAGAAAAAACCTGTGCGCCATGCCGTGGAAATCCGTAACGACAGCTTCATCGACCCGGCTTTTGTCCGCCTGCTCAAACGCTACAACACGGCACTGGTGATCGCCGACACCGCCGGCAGATGGCCGTACCGCGAAGACATCACCAGCGACTTCGTCTACCTGCGCCTGCACGGTGCCGAAGAGCTCTACGCCAGCGGCTACACAACGCAGGCACTGCAACGCTGGGGTGAGCGGATCGAGGCCTGGCATCACGGGCGGCAACCGAAGGATCCACAGTTGATCGCGCCCCGGCAGAAACCCAGGGTCTGCAAATCCCGCGAAGTGTTTTGCTATTTCGATAACGACATCAAAGTCCGCGCACCTTTCGATGCGCGTCGCCTGCTGGAGCGTTTCGACCTCGATCAGGACCTGCTCACCGCCCCCGGTGAACCCGCTGCCGAAGGAGCACTGCCATGAGCATTCGCGAACCGGTCGGCGTCACCGACGAGCAGGCCACCATCGACACCATGGTGCATCGTTTCACGGTGCTGACGGTGAACACCCACAAGGGTTTCACCGCGTTGAATCGGCGTTTCATCCTGCCGGAACTGCGCGAAGCGGTGCGCAGTGTCTCTGCCGATGTGGTTTTTTTGCAGGAAGTCCACGGCACCCATGAACAGCATCCCAAGCGCTACAACAATTGGCCGGCGATACCGCAATACGAATTCCTCGCCGACACCCTGTGGCCGCAGTTCGCCTACGGGCGCAATGCGGTCTATCCGGCGGGCGATCACGGCAACGCGCTGCTGTCGAAATTCCAGATCGTGCGGCACGACAACCTCGACGTGTCCATCAGTGGCCATGAGAATCGCGGCATCCTGCATTGCATCTTGCGCCTGCCCGGCGAAGGCCCGGAGGTGCACGCGATATGCGTCCACCTGGGCCTGCGCGAAAGCCATCGCAACGAACAACTCAGGTTGCTGGCCCGCCGGCTGGAAGAACTGCCAAACGATGCGCCGGTGATCGTCGCCGGGGATTTCAATGACTGGCGTCAGCGTGCCGATGCCCTGCTCAACCCTTGCGGTCTGCGCGAAGTGTTCGCCGAGCACCATGGCAAGCCCGCGCGCAGTTTTCCCGCTCGATTACCCGCGCTGCGTCTTGACCGCATCTACGTACGCAACCTCCAGGCCAGCCGACCACAAGTACTGACGTCCCGACCCTGGTCGCACCTTTCGGACCATGCACCGCTGTCGGTAGAGATCGAGTTATGAGCATCTCGCCGATGGAAAAAACCACCGTGGAGCAGATTGCCGCGCCGCCGACCAGCGAACCCGCAGCGGTCGACGTCGAGTACCGCTGGCAAGGCAACAACCGCGTCGAGCTGCTGGAAAACGGCGAAGCCTATTTTCCCCGGGTGTTCGAAGCGATGCGCCAGGCCAAGACCGAGATTCTTCTGGAAACCTTCATCGTGTTCGAGGACAAGGTCGGCGAAGAGCTCAAGACCGTGCTCATCGACGCCGCGCAACGCGGGGTACGTGTCACCGCCAGCTTCGACGGATTTGGCTGCGGCGAACTGAGCACAGGTTTTCTCACCGCACTCAGTGGTGCGGGTGTGCATCTGCAAATGTTCGATCCGGCACCCAAGCACCTTGGCATCCGCACCAACTGGTTCCGCCGCCTGCACCGCAAGATAGTGGTCGTAGACGGAACCGTCGCCTTCATTGGCGGGATCAACTTTTCCGCCGACCATCTGGCCGATTTCGGCCCCGAGGCCAAACAGGATTATTCGGTCGAAATACAAGGCCCGGCGGTGGCCGACATTCATCACTTTGCCCTGTTGCAATGCGGTCGTCCCGCGCGGGCCAAGTACTGGTGGCAACGGCGTCGACAACGTCGCTCGGAACTGGCTTTCGATGATCATGACGGTCAGGTGCGGCTGGTGTACCGCGACAACGCCGAGCATTTGACCGACATCGAAGAGGTTTACCGCCTGGTGCTACGCACTGCGCAGCGGCGCGTGGTCATCGCCAACGCTTACTTTTTCCCCGGCTACCGATTGCTGCGCGAGATCCGCAACGCCGCCCGCCGCGGTGTTGATGTGCGGCTGATTCTGCAAGGTCAACCCGACATGCTGGTGGCCAAACTCGCGGCGCGCATGACCTACGATTACCTGCTCAAATCCGGGGTGAAGATCTACGAATATTGCGACCGCCCCCTGCACGGCAAGGTCGCGCTGGTGGACGAAGACTGGAGCACCGTCGGTTCCAGCAACCTCGACCCATTGAGCCTGTCGATGAACCTGGAAGCCAATGTGTTGATCCGCGACCGCGCATTCAACCGTGACCTGTTCGAGCGCCTCGAAGAACTCAGTGACCACCACTGCAAGGCCATGTCGGTGGACAACGCCCCACGCGGACGCGTCTGGCACATGACCGTGGGTTTTCTGGTGTTCCACTTCCTGCGGCATTTCCCGGCATGGGCCGGCTGGTTGCCGGCGCATAAACCACGCCTGAAAGCGTTCACTTCACCGACCGGGAGCGATCAGCATGAGCCGCACTGAAGCACACGCGGCGTCCCACGCCGACCACCCGGCAAAGTCTCGCCTGAGCCGCTGGAAAAGACCGCTGACGATGCTGTTTTTCCTGGCGCTGATCGTGCTGTTGAGCCTGTTCGCCTCGCGCATCGAATGGGGCGAAGTGTTCGACACCCTGGCCGATTTCAAGGTGCGCACACTGATCATCGCCTCTGGACTGACCCTGGCGAGTTTTCTGGTCTACGCCAGTTTCGACCTGATCGGCCGCACTTACATACGCCAGGATCTGACGTGGAAACAGATCCTGCCGGTGGGGATCATCAGCTACGCCTTCAACCTCAACCTGAGTGCCTGGGTCGGCGGTATTGCCATGCGTTATCGGCTGTATTCGCGGCTCGGTGTGAGCAAAGGCAACATCGCAAAAATCCTCGGCCTGAGCCTGGCCACCAACTGGTTCGGCTACATGGTGATTGCCGGGGCAGTGTTCAGCAGCGGGCTGGTACGCATGCCCCCGGGGTGGAAACTGAGCAGCGACGCGCTGCAAGGTGTGGGCGTTTTGTTGCTGCTGGTGAGCGCGGGATATCTCGCGGCGTGCCGCTTCTCCAAACGGCGCGAGTGGGCGATACGCGGTATTGAAATCGATTTGCCGTCCTTGCGCATGGCCATTGTGCAACTGGCCCTTGGGGCGCTGAACTGGTCGCTGATGGCGGCAGTGATCTTCACCCTGCTGCCGAGCAAACTCGACTACCCATTGGTGCTTGGCGTGTTGCTGATCAGTGCTATCGCCGGGGTCATCACCCACATACCGGCGGGGCTCGGTGTGCTGGAAGCTGTGTTCGTGGCTTTGCTGCAACACGAGGTATCGCGGGGCAGTCTGGTGGCGGGACTATTGGCTTACCGGGCGATCTATTTTCTGCTGCCGCTGTTGATCACGCTGGTGATGTATTTGCTGGTGGAGGCCAAGGCCAAGTCGCTGCGGATCTCGAAAAAACCCAAGTGATTTGTGGTGATGGTGATGACGCCATCGCGGGCAAGCCTTGCTCCCACAGGTAGTCAACACAAATTCTGTGGGAGCAAGGCTTGCCCGCGATGCGTCCGCAAGAACACCACAAAATCATTTGGATTGAATGATGCTCAACCGCTCACCCACCACCATTTCCGTGATCCAGTCCACCAGGATCGAGGTGTAAGCCTGCTGCGAAACCGGATCGCTCAGCGCATGGTCGGCACCGTCGATAATGCGGTGCGTCATCGAATGGGTCTGCTGACACGCTGCGCGATAACTCATGATCGTCGCGTGGGGCACATAGTCATCGGTTTCGGACTGGACCAACAGCACATCCCCGGTAAATTGCGAACAGGCATGCAGCGCCCGATTGCTATCGGCACGTACCAGCGTACCGCGGTAATCGCGCAAATCGAGCTTGTCCAGGTCACGCTTGGGCGTGTGCCATTGCTCGTCGCGATACAGTGCCGGCACCCGTAGCGCCAGCCAGCGCACCGGACGCAACGACGTGAGGATCGAGGCCAGGTAACCGCCGTAGCTGGTGCCGACCACGGCAATCGCCGAGGTATCCAGCGCCGGGTGCGCGAGCAAGCGATCGTAGGCCGCCAACAGGTCGCGCAGATTATCTTCACGGGTCACCCGGGTCAGCGGAATGCCGGTGCCGCCGGTGTGGCCCCGCAGGTCGAAAGTCAGGCACACACAACCTAAGCCCGCGATGCCCTTGGCCCGCTCCAGATCGCGCTCCTGACTGCCGCCCCAACCGTGCACGAACAGCACGCCGGGGACTTTCGATTTGGGGCTGAGAAAGGTCCCGCTCATCTGCTCGTCGTCGATGTCGATTTGAATGCTTTCGCTTCTAGCCGTCATAGGATTTGACCGTTACGTACTTGAGTAGGAAATCACTGTTTTGCGCCGGACCGCGATACACCTCGATGGCGTCCGCCGGAAGCGGCCGATCGGTGTAGGTTTCCACCGAAGACACGCGAATCGCGCGCATTTGCGGGTCGTTGACGAAGCTCTGCAAGGCAGCGACTTCGGCGCTGCTGGCCCCGCCCATGCGCCAGGATTGCTCGAGCACGCCGCTGCGGGGTTTGCCATCACTGGCCACCCCTTGGGCGATGTCGTAGTTGCGCCGCGACGCATAGAAGCCGGGGTAGGCTTCATCCGCCGCGCCGTCGAACACCTGCGCCTGCCTGATCGCCAATCGCACGTCTTCAGGCAAGTCCAACGCCAACAGATCCTGATAGCCACCCTGCACCACCAGCAGGTTGGAGCCGCCATACACCTCTTCGCCTTGAGGGTCCTTGGTCAAGAATTGCTCACCGCAATAACTCAGTACCCTGTCACCGATGAAACTCTGACCGACGCTGTGGGTGATCACCTGATCCAGGTCCTGCTCGAGCACCACACCTTCGTTGAACAGGTTCCTGGCCTCGGGCCGAGCGAGGATTTCGTCGAACTGGTCGAGGCTTTTGATCACTTCCTGACCGCGCCCGGCGCAGGCGTGAATCGGCTTGAGACGGATCGGGCCGCTGTAGAGCAAATGCTCCGCCGCTGGCCGTGCATCGTCGAGGGAAAAAACACTGAGGCCGTCGAGCACGACGTTGCGCACGCGTTCGCAAAACAGCGGCGCCCAGCCTGGTGGCGCATGCGCATGATGATTCAGCAAACCGTGGCTGATGGCTTTGGTGCAGATGAAGGCGTGTTCGACATAGCCACCCCACAAATCCTCAGGACCTTTGACACCCAACTGTCGGGCGGCTGCGGCCCCCACTAATGTTTGGGTGGGCAGTAGATAAATGTCTCGACCACGATGCTGCCCAGGGTCGTAACTGCCACCGAACTTGAGCCCGAGGATTTGCGCCAGCCACTTGGCTAGCGCGCGATTGGTTTCGACTTCATGCACTGGCGCGTCGGGGTGCACCGAATGGGCGACCACCAGTTTCTTGCGGTTTGTTGGGGTCATGCGTCCCCCTTCAATCGGCAGTAGATGAATGTAGGTGTAGGAGGTGCAGAGATCAGGCCAAGCGGGGCTGTCGGGAAACGCTTTTTAAATCATGTGGTTGCACGAACAGTAGTGGCAGGAGGCCTGTTTGATTCTGCACGAGAGCCTTTCAAAATCCGGCATTTTGCACGATCCCTTGTGGGAGCAAGCCTGCTCGCGAATAGGCCCTTTCCCTCAACATCGATGTTGGATGTCAGACTATTTTCGCGAGCAGGCTCGCTCCTACAAGGGGAATTGCGGTGTGGTGCCTAGCGTGCGGCAACACCCGGCAACACCCCAAACCGCGCCCGATAATCGCTCGGCGCCAGCCCGGTGATTTTCTTGAACGTGGAGCGAAACGCCCCCGGGTCCTGATAGCCCACGGTCCAGGCAATGTGATCGATGGTGCCATTGGTGAATTCGAGCATTTCCCTGGCCTTGCCGACCCGCAGGTGCTGGCAGTACTCAGTAGGTTTTAGCCCGGTCGCCGCGCGGAAGCGGCGCAGGAACGTGCGTTCCTCCAGCCCTGCCCGCTCGGCCATCGCCGTCAGTGATACATCGGTGGCTCCGGTGCTTTGCAGCCAGTGCTGCACCTTGAGAATCGAAGCATCGCCATGGCTGAGGATCGGTGCGAAGTTACTGCCGTATTCACTGGCACTGTCGCTGTGCTCCACCACCAGAAAACGCGCGGTGCCTGTGGCAATGCTCGGCCCCAACAGGCGATCCACCAGGCGCAGACCCAGTTCGGACCAGGCCATCAGCCCCGCGGTGGTAATCAGGTCGCCGTCATCGACGATGGGCGTATCGGCCTTGAGTTTGATCGCCGGGTATCGCTCGGCGAAAGCTTTGGCGGAGGTCCAGTGGGTGGTGGCGCTGCGGCCGTCGAGCAAGCCACTTTCGGCCAACAGAATCGAACCCACGCAAACACCGCCGAGGGTCGCTCCATTGGCGTGTTGCTGCCTGAGCCAGCGAATCAGCGCCTGCGATGCCTGGCCTTCGGAGAACCCGGCAATCGAGGGTGGAATCAATACCGCCACCAATGCACCGTCCGCTGCGGGATGACTGTCGTAGACCCGAGCGGGTGGCTGATCGCCTTCGACCCGCCAATGGCTGACCCGCAACAGTGGCAAGCGCGCAGCCTGATGTTCGGCGGCGATCCGGTTGGCCACCCCGAACAGGTCGGTCAACCCATGCACCGCCGCCATCTGCGCGCCGGGATAGATCAACACGCCCAGTTCGGCGATTGCCCTTTGTGCATCCATTGTCAGTTTTCCCCCTGCTATTGTCGGTGCGGCCAATCCCCGGACGGCCTGCTTGAGCCAATACTCCATTCCACACCCAAACCACACTTCGAGGAAACACTCATGGCCAAGCAAGCACTCATCGTAGTCGATATCCAAAACGACTACTTCCCCCAAGGCAAGTGGCCGCTGGTCGGCGCCGACGCCGCCGCGGACAACGCCGTCCGTCTGCTCGCGGCATTCCGCGAGGCCGGCGATTCGGTGGTACACATCCGCCACGAGTTCACCTCCGACGCCGCGCCTTTCTTCACCCCCGGCTCCGAAGGCGCCAAGCTGCACCCCAAAGTCCTCAACCTGGGCAATGAGCCTGTGGTGCTCAAACACTACGTCAACTCGTTCCGCGAAACCGAACTGCAATCGATCCTCGACCAGCAAGGCATCAAGGAACTGGTGGTCGTCGGCAGCATGAGCCACATGTGCATCGATGGCATCACCCGCGCCGCCAATGACCTCGGTTACAGCGTCACCGTGATCCACGACGCCTGCGCCTCCCGTGACCTGGAGTTCAACGGCCTGACCGTTCCGGCGGCCCAGGTGCATGCCGCTTTCATGTCGGCATTGGGCTTTGCCTACGCCAACGTAGTTTCCACCGACGAGTTCCTCGCGAACGCCCAGTAACAGCTGATCCAGTGCAAAAATGAAAAAGCCCATGGCCTCGAACGCCATGGGCTTTTTGCTTCCCGTGGGTTTGGACGATCTGCATTGCACGCAATACCGCCAGAACCCTGAAGAGTTAAGCCACGGACAACAATAACTCCACTCCCAACGTAAACCGCGGGGGTTCAAGAGATACCGCATCTACTGTTTGCCGGGTTGTTCTACGCACTTAATTTTTAGTCAAACTCACTGGAAGCCTGAACTATGACCACTTTGAATATCAGCACTGACAGCTTGTCGAAAAAAGCATCCCTCGGCGTCAGCACCATGGCGCTTGGCACCTACGGCATCTATTTCGCCCTCGCCGTGATCTACTTCTGGTTCGGCGGCATGAAGTTCACCCACTATGAAGCAGAAGGCCTGGTTCCTCTGGTGAGTAACAGCCCGCTGCTGGGGTGGGTGTACCAGATATTCAACGTAGATCTGTTTTCCGCGCTACTTGGCGTCCTGGAGGTTTCTATCGGCGTGTTGATCGCAGGTCGCCTGCTGTCACCGAAGCTTTCGTTGATTGGAGGTGCTTTGTCTGCCGGGTTGTTCATCACGACGCTGAGCTTTATGGTTTCGACGCCCGGAGTGATTGAGCCTGGCCTTGGCTTCCCGGCCATCACTGTTGCACCCGGTCAGTTTCTCCTCAAGGACATTGGCTTGCTTGCCGCCTCAATCTTCGTGGCTGGTCATTCCTTGACCAAGCTGGAAACGCCTTAAGCTGACAACTTCACAATGAAGATGGCCTGAAACACTTCGATGTTTCCGGCCATTTTCCATTCTCGGTTTAAACAACGGACCACCTGATCAAGAGGATTCAGTCCGCTCACCCATCAGGGACTTCATCCAGTCCGTTGGGCTGCAGCCAGTCTTGCGGCGAAATGCACGGGCCAGCGCCGAAGGACTTTCATACCCAACCTCGTCAGCAATCAACGTGATCGGTCGCCCTTCACGCAGACGCTTCTGCGCCAGGCTGATCCGCCAACTCAGCAGGTAGTCCGCCGGCGTCTGCCCGAGAACCGATCGAAAATGCACTGCATAGGCAGCGCGGGACATGTTCGACTCATTCGCCAGCTCCGCAACTGACCAAGGTCGATGAGGTGCCTTGTGCATTTGAATCAGAGAACGGGATAGCCGTGGGTCGGCCAGCCCAGCCATCATTCCGGTGCTCAGCTGATGGTGGTCGAGCAGGTGTCGAAACAGCAGGATGATCAACAGTTCGAACAAACGATCAAGCACCGCCTCCCTGCCGCAGTGACCGCCGGAAGCCTCGCTGAACAACCATTTCAACGTATCGGTCAGCAGCGGCAGTTCATCCAGGGACAGCACCAGAAGGTCGGGGAGCGAAGCAGAGATGGGGTTGCTGGCACCTCCGTCAAACACCAGTGACGCACACAGCAATTGAGCGCCGTCGAGCTCGTCTGCGATCAGTTGATGTCGGCTGGGGCGGGGCAGAAAAATCAGACTGGGGCGGACCAACAGCACATCACTTATTCCGGGACCTTTCAGCGTTACGGTGCCCGCCTGCAACAGGTGAACATGGCCGCGCTGGTCAGCGCCATCGTATGACGAAATTCCACAGAGCTTGCCACTGTAGAACAGGCTGGCGCGGACACCGAACTGGGACAGCAACGTAGACAGGCGGTCCATGGCATAACCCGCAGTCACATATAGACAATTAGCAGCATATCACCCTGTGCTTTTGTCCCTATTGCTGGCATTTGCAATGGCTACCCGGATAAAAACGCTGACAACAAAAAACCCGGCATCCTCATGGGAATGCCGGGCCTTTTTTAGCTCGAAGCTACTTTCCTAGAACGGAATATCGTCATCAAAGCTGTCGAAGTCCGGAGCTGGCTGCGGAGCGGCCTGCTGTGGAGCCGGGCGCGACTGCTGCGGTGCCGACTGCTGTGGACGTGGAGCTTGCTGGCGTGGCGCGGACTGCTGGTAGTTGCCCCCGCCTTGTTGGTCGCCCTGCTGTGGACGGCCGCCCAGCAGTTGCATGGTGCCTTGCATGTCGACCACGATTTCGGTGGTGTAACGCTTGATACCGTCTTTTTCCCACTCACGGGTCTGCAGCTTGCCTTCGATGTAGACTTGCGAGCCTTTACGCAGGTATTCGCCGGCGATTTCTGCAACTTTGCCGAACATCGACACACGGTGCCATTCAGTCTTTTCGACTTTCTGACCGGTTTGCTTGTCAGTCCATTGTTCGCTGGTCGCCAGACTCAGGTTGGTCACGGCGTTGCCGTTCGGCAGGTAGCGAACTTCAGGATCCTGGCCGCAAGTGCCGACCAATATGACTTTGTTAACCCCACGGGCCATTACGTTCTCCTAGGCTACGCACGCTTCCCCGGCCGGGTTGTTCACCAGGCTTTCGAGGGTGGTGCGATCCAATAGTTCGGTGTCCAATTTGATGTAAATGGCCGCCTCATCAGCGACTATCACTGCATCTGTTACCCCTACGACGGCCTTCAGGCGCTCGACCAGACCCGCTTCGCGGATCGCCTCGGGCGACAATGGCAAGCGCAGGCTTGTCACGTAGGGAGGTTCACGCATGGTAACAGCAAAGGCCAGCCAGAGGGCAGCCAGACCCGCGCATCCAAGGAACACAACCGACAAACCGCCATGCTGGAACAACCAGCCACCGAGGATTCCGCCCAGTGCCGATCCGAGGAATTGGCTGGTGGAATAAACCCCCATCGCCGTGCCCTTGCCGCCGGCGGGTGAAACCTTGCTGATCAGCGACGGCAGCGAAGCTTCCAGCAGATTGAACGCGGTGAAAAACACCACCGTCCCGATCACCAGAGCCCGCAAGCTATCACCGAACTGCCAGAAGAATAGCTCAGTGAGCATCAGCGTCACGACGGCACCGAGCAAAACTCGTTTCATTTTGCGTCGCTTCTCGCCGTAGATAATGAACGGGATCATGGCGAAGAAAGAAATCAGCAATGCCGTCAGGTACACCCACCAATGCTGCTCCTTGGGCAATCCGGCTTTTTCCACCAGCGCCAGCGGCAAGGCAACGAAGCTCGACATCAACATCGCGTGCAACACAAAAATGCCCAGGTCCAGACGCAGCAGGTCCGGGTGTTTGAGCGTCGGTATCAAGGCCTGGCGAGCGACACCGGACTCACGGTGCTGCAACGGGTGGGTGGAGCGCGGCACCATGAACATCACGATCACGATGCCGAACAGCGCCATGCCGCCCGTGGCGAGAAACAGTCCGGACAAGCCGAAAGCGCGAGTCAGCAAGGGTCCGACAACCATCGCGACCGCGAACGACAGACCGATTGTCATGCCGATCATGGCCATGGCCTTGGTTCGATGCTGCTCGCGGGTCAGGTCCGATAGCAACGCCATGACCGCGGCGGAAATCGCCCCGGCGCCTTGCAGGACGCGTCCGGCGATCACACCCCAGATCGAATCGGCGTTGGCCGCGAGTACGCTGCCGAGGGCAAAGACAATCAGCCCCAGGTAAATCACCGGGCGGCGGCCGATGCGGTCGGAGATGAAACCAAAGGGAATCTGGAAAATTGCCTGGGTCAGGCCATAAGCGCCAATCGCCAGCCCGATGAGGGCGGGGGTCGCTCCAGCCAGGTCCATGCCATAGGTCGCCAGGACCGGCAACACCATGAACATGCCAAGCATACGGAAGGCGAACACCAGGGCCAGACCGCTCGCCGCGCGGGTCTCGCTGCCACTCATGCGTTCGCTGTGGGGATCGTGCATGGAAAAACCTCATGTGAACCGGCGGCGATTCTACCAGTCCCATCGATTGGCAGGGTATATCGCGACGCTTTGCCGCGTGTAGATGACAGACCTTTCATGTAAGTCGGCCATGACATCATTCGATAGTGTGCATCCATCCAGTATTTGGCCGTATACTCCTACGTTTTCGACGCCCGCCAAGCGAGGCCACCTTGGACAAGATCCTGATTCGTGGGGCTCGAACCCACAACCTGAAGAACATCGACCTGACCCTGCCCAGGGACAAACTGATTGTCATCACCGGCCTGTCCGGCTCCGGCAAGTCGTCCCTGGCCTTCGACACGCTGTACGCCGAAGGCCAGCGCCGCTACGTCGAATCACTGTCGGCCTATGCCCGGCAGTTCCTGTCGATGATGGAAAAGCCTGACGTCGACACCATCGAAGGCCTGTCGCCAGCGATCTCCATCGAACAGAAATCGACCTCGCACAACCCGCGCTCGACCGTCGGTACCATCACCGAAATCTACGACTACCTGCGCTTGTTGTATGCACGCGTAGGCATCCCGCGCTGCCCGGATCACGACATTCCGCTGGAAGCGCAGACCGTCAGCCAGATGGTCGACCTGGTCCTCGCCGAACCGGAAGGCAGCAAGCTCATGCTGCTGGCTCCGGTGATTCGCGAACGCAAAGGTGAACACCTCTCGGTCTTCGAAGAGCTTCGAGCCCAGGGCTTCGTCCGTGCCAGAATCAACGGCAAGCTTTATGAGCTGGATGAAGCGCCCAAGCTCGACAAACAGAAAAAGCATTCCATTGATGTCGTGGTTGACCGCTTCAAGGTCCGCGCCGATCTGCAACAGCGCCTGGCCGAATCCTTCGAGACCGCGCTGAAGCTGGCGGACGGCATCGCGCTGGTGGCACCGATGGACGATGAGCCGGGCGAAGAAATGATCTTCTCCGCGCGCTTCGCCTGCCCGATTTGCGGTCACGCCATCAGCGAACTCGAGCCCAAACTGTTTTCCTTCAACAACCCGGCCGGTGCTTGCCCGACCTGTGATGGTTTGGGGGTGAAGCAATTCTTCGACATCAAGCGACTGGTCAATGGCGAGCTGACCCTCGCCGAAGGTGCGATTCGCGGGTGGGACCGGCGCAACGTCTATTACTTCCAGATGCTCGGTTCGTTGGCGTCCCACTACAAGTTCAGCCTGGAAGTGCCGTTCAACGAGCTGCCGAGCGACCAGCAGAAGAACATCCTGCACGGCAGCGGGTCGCAAAATGTCGACTTCAAATACCTGAACGACCGTGGCGACATCGTCAAACGCTCGCACCCGTTCGAAGGCATCGTACCGAACCTGGAACGTCGCTACCGCGAAACCGAGTCGGCGTCGGTTCGCGAGGAGCTGGCCAAGTTCCTCAGCACCCAGTCCTGCCCGGACTGCCGCGGCACCCGCCTGCGACGGGAAGCACGGCATGTTTGGGTCGGCGAGAAAACCTTGCCGGCGGTGACCAACCTGCCAATCGGCGACGCCTGCGATTACTTTGGCGAGCTGAAGATGACCGGGCGTCGTGGTGAGATTGCCGACAAGATCCTCAAGGAAATCCGCGAACGCCTGCAGTTTCTGGTCAACGTCGGCCTCGATTATCTGTCGCTGGACCGTAGTGCGGACACATTGTCCGGTGGTGAGGCTCAGCGCATACGCCTGGCCAGCCAGATCGGCGCGGGCCTGGTCGGCGTTCTGTACATTCTCGACGAACCCTCGATCGGCCTGCATCAGCGCGATAACGACCGCTTGCTCGGCACACTCAAGCACCTGCGCGACATCGGCAACACAGTGATCGTGGTCGAGCACGATGAAGATGCGATTCGCCTGGCGGATTATGTTGTGGATATCGGGCCGGGCGCCGGCGTCCATGGCGGCCATATCGTTGCCGAAGGAACACCGGCCGAGGTCATGGCCCACCCTGACTCCTTGACCGGCAAGTACCTGTCGGGCCGGGTGAAAATTGCCGTTCCAGCCAAACGCACACCGCGCAACAAGAAGCTGTCGTTGTCGCTCAAGGGTGCCCGCGGCAACAATTTGCGCAATGTCGACCTGGATATTCCGATCGGCTTGCTGACCTGCGTAACCGGAGTGTCCGGTTCGGGCAAGTCGACGCTGATCAACAACACGCTCTTTCCTCTGAGCGCGACTGCACTGAACGGTGCGACGACACTTGAAGCAGCCGCCCATGACAGCATCAAGGGTCTGGAGCATCTGGATAAAGTCGTCGACATCGACCAGAGCCCTATCGGTCGTACACCTCGCTCCAACCCCGCGACCTACACCGGGTTATTCACACCGATTCGCGAGTTGTTCGCCGGCGTGCCGGAATCCCGCTCCCGCGGTTACGGTCCGGGGCGCTTCTCCTTCAACGTGAAGGGCGGACGTTGCGAAGCCTGCCAGGGTGATGGCCTGATCAAGGTCGAAATGCACTTCCTGCCGGACATCTATGTGCCCTGCGACGTCTGCAAGAGCAAGCGCTACAACCGCGAGACGCTGGAGATCAAGTACAAAGGCAAGAGCATCCACGAGACCCTCGAGATGACCATCGAGGAAGCCCGGGAATTCTTCGATGCGGTACCGGCCCTGGCGCGCAAGCTTCAGACACTGATGGATGTGGGCCTGTCCTACATCAAGCTGGGACAATCTGCGACGACGCTCTCGGGTGGTGAGGCTCAACGAGTCAAGCTGTCCCGCGAGCTGTCCAAGCGTGATACGGGCAAGACCCTGTATATCCTCGACGAACCGACAACCGGTCTGCACTTCGCGGATATCCAGCAATTGCTCGACGTACTGCATCGACTGCGTGACCACGGCAATACGGTGGTGGTGATCGAGCACAATCTGGACGTGATCAAGACCGCCGACTGGCTGGTGGACCTGGGGCCGGAAGGTGGCTCCAAGGGTGGTCAGATCATCGCGGTCGGCACGCCGGAAGAAGTCGCAGAGATGAAGCAATCTCACACTGGCTTCTACCTCAAACCGCTGCTGGAGCGCGATCGGGCTTAATCGGGCGCCATGAAAAAGCCCCTGTCACTTCATCAGTGACGGGGGCTTTTTTGTATCCGCTGGATCAGGTGTGGGACTGCAGGTAATTCTCAAGCCCGATCAACTTGATCAGACCCAACTGTTTCTCGAGCCAGTAGGTGTGATCTTCTTCGGTGTCATGCAATTGAACCCGCAGCATTTCGCGGCTGACATAATCCTTGTGCTGCTCACAGAGCTTGATGCCTTTGCACAGCGCAGCTCGCACCTTGTATTCCAGGCGCAAATCCGCTTCAAGCATCTCTGTCACCGTGGTGCCGACATCGAGATCGTCCGGACGCATGCGTGGCGTGCCTTCAAGCATCAGAATTCGGCGCATCAGAGCATCAGCGTGCCCTGCTTCTTCTTCCATCTCGTGATTGATTCGTTCGTAGAGCTTGGTGAATCCCCAGTCCTCATACATCCGCGAGTGGACGAAATATTGATCACGCGCCGCCAGCTCGCCGGTCAGCAACGTGTTGAGGTAATCGATCACATCTGGGTGGCCTTGCATCGCCCTACATCTCCCTGCTTGAAAGTTGTAGTTTGAACCAACATCCCCGTATCGTCACTCGAAAGCCGCAATAAAAGCGAAGATATTCTGAGAAAAACAGCTTAAATAACGCAAAAACCGCCCAAACAAGGGCGGTTCTGCTTCTCATTTAGACTTCGTTAAGCTGTACGTTGAGCAGCTTTGCGATTGCTTCTCCGTACGCCGGATCGGCCCTGTAGAAATGTTGCAATTGACGGTCAACGACGTCACTCGATACACCTGCCATCGCTCCGGCGATGTTGCCAACCAGTAACGCCTTCTGCTCGTCACTCATCAGACGGAACAGCGCACCGGCGTGGCTGTAATAGTCAGTATCTTCGCGATGATCGTAACGATCGGCCGCACCGCTCAAAGCCAGTGCAGGCTCGGCGTAACGAGGAGCCTGCTTCGGCGAATCGACATAGCTGTTCGGCTCATAATTCGGCGTCGCGCCACCATTGCTGCCAAACGCCATCGAACCATCACGCTGGTAGCTATTAACCGGGCTACGCGGAGCGTTGACCGGCAGTTGCTGGTGATTGGTACCTACACGGTAGCGATGCGCATCCGCGTAGGCGAATACCCGACCTTGCAGCATTCGGTCTGGCGACAGGCCCACACCCGGCACCATGTTGCTTGGACCGAAGGCTGCTTGCTCGACTTCAGCGAAGTAGTTGAGCGGGTTACGATTGAGCTCCAGTTCACCGACTTCGATCAACGGAAACTCTTTCTGTGACCAGGTCTTGGTGACGTCGAACGGATTCTCATAATGCGCGGCGGCCTGGGCCTCGGTCATGATCTGGATGCACACGCTCCATTTCGGAAAATCACCGCGCTCGATGGCCTCGAACAAGTCGCGCTGAGCGTAATCCGGATCAGTACCGGCCAGACGCGCGGCTTCTGCCGGCGCCAGGTTCTTGATGCCCTGCTTGGTCTTGTAGTGCCATTTCACCCAGTGACGCTCGCCATTGGCGTTGATCAGGCTGTAGGTGTGGCTGCCAAAGCCGTGCATGTGACGGTAACCATCAGGGATGCCGCGATCCGAGAACAGGATCGTGACCTGGTGCAACGCCTCTGGAGAGTGCGACCAGAAATCCCACATTGCCTGCGCGCTTTTCAGGTTGCTTTGTGGCAGACGCTTTTGAGTGTGGATAAAGTCAGGGAATTTCAGCGGATCACGGATGAAGAACACTGGAGTGTTGTTACCCACGATGTCCCAGTTTCCCTCTTCGGTGTAGAACTTCAATGCGAACCCACGCGGGTCCCGCTCAGTGTCAGCCGAACCGCGCTCACCGCCCACAGTGGAAAAACGCAGGAACGTGGGTGTTTGCTTGCCAATGGACTCGAACAGCCTGGCGCTGGTGTACTGAGTGATATCGCGAGTGACGGTAAACGTACCGTAAGCACCCGAGCCTTTGGCATGTACACGACGCTCAGGAATGTTTTCACGATTGAAATGAGCCAGCTTCTCGATCAAGTGGAAGTCGTCGAGCAGAAGCGGACCACGTGGGCCGGCGGAACGGGAATTCTGATTGTCGGCGACAGGAGCGCCACTGGCGGTGGTAAGTGTTTTATTTTGGCTCATGCGATCTCTTCCTTAGTCAGTCTTGAACTGCCGGCTAATCGGCTAAAGGGAGTATTGACGATCAACATAACGCTTTCTAATTCATTAGATATTCACAATCGATAGATATTGCCTATACATCTATGAACAAATAACTTGCTGCACTTTTCATACGCACACAAAAAACCGGGCACTAGGCCCGGTTCTTCGTTTCAGACTGACGTCTTACTCAGCGGATACAGCTTCACCGCCGACAGCACGATCAACCAACTCGACGTACGCCATAGGCGCGTTGTCGCCAGCGCGGAAACCGCACTTGAGGATGCGCAGGTAGCCACCCTCACGGGTAGCGTAACGCTTGCCCAGGTCGTTGAAGAGCTTACCAACGATAGCTTTCGAACGGGTACGGTCGAAAGCCAGGCGGCGGTTAGCAACGCTATCTGTCTTGGCCAAAGTGATCAGCGGCTCGGCAACGCGGCGCAGTTCTTTAGCTTTTGGCAGAGTAGTTTTGATCAGCTCGTGCTCGAACAGCGACACCGCCATGTTTTGGAACATGGCCTTGCGGTGCGAGCTGGTGCGGCTGAGGTGACGACCACTTTTACGATGACGCATGGTTCATTCCTTACCAAACACTACGTTCGGTGATTACGACGATCAGGCAGTCGCCTTGTCGTCCTTCTTAAGACTTGCAGGCGGCCAGTTGTCGAGGCGCATGCCGAGGGACAGACCGCGGGAGGCCAGAACGTCCTTGATTTCAGTCAAGGATTTCTTGCCAAGGTTCGGAGTCTTCAACAGCTCTACTTCGGTACGCTGAATCAGGTCACCGATGTAGTAGATGTTTTCCGCCTTAAGGCAGTTAGCCGAACGTACAGTCAGTTCCAGATCGTCAACCGGGCGAAGCAGGATCGGATCGATCTCGTCTTCCTGCTCGATTACCACTGGTTCGCTGTCACCTTTGAGGTCGACGAACGCAGCCAACTGCTGTTGCAGGATGGTTGCAGCGCGGCGGATAGCCTCTTCAGGATCCAGAGTACCGTTGGTTTCCAGATCAATAACCAGCTTGTCCAGGTTAGTACGCTGTTCGACACGGGCGTTTTCCACCACGTATGCGATACGGCGAACCGGGCTGAACGAAGAGTCAAGCTGCAAGCGACCAATGCTGCGGCTTTCGTCTTCATCGCTCTGACGCGAGTCGGCCGGTTCATAACCACGACCACGAGCTACTACGAGCTTCATGTTCAGGGCGCCGTTAGACGCCAGGTTAGCGATTACGTGATCGGGATTAACGATCTCGACATCATGATCCAGCTGAATATCGGCAGCGGTAACCACCCCCGAACCCTTCTTCGACAAGGTCAGCGTAACTTCGTCTCGACCGTGCAGCTTGATAGCCAGACCTTTAAGGTTCAACAGGATTTCAATTACGTCTTCCTGTACACCTTCGATGGCGCTGTACTCGTGGAGCACACCGTCAATCTCGGCCTCGACTACTGCACAGCCGGGCATGGAGGACAACAGGATGCGGCGCAGCGCGTTGCCCAGGGTATGGCCAAAGCCACGCTCGAGAGGCTCGAGCGTGATCTTGGCGCGGGTTGGACTGACAACCTGCACATCAATGTGGCGGGGTGTCAGGAACTCATTTACCGAAATCTGCATGGATGCACCTATTTTCTAGCCCTTACTTGGAGTAGAGCTCGACAATCAGGCTTTCGTTGATGTCGGCGGACAGATCACTGCGAGCTGGAACGTTCTTGAAAACGCCCGACTTCTTCTCAGTGTCTACTTCTACCCATTCTACGCGGCCACGTTGGGCACACAGATCGAGAGCTTGGACAATGCGAAGTTGGTTTTTTGCTTTCTCGCGAACAGCAACCACGTCACCAGCACGAACCTGGTAGGACGGAACGTTAACGGTTTGACCGTTTACGCTGATCGACTTGTGCGATACCAGCTGACGGGATTCGGCACGAGTCGAACCAAAGCCCATACGGTATACAACGTTGTCCAGACGGCATTCGAGCAGTTGCAACAGGTTTTCGCCAGTTGCGCCTTTCTTGCCAGCAGCTTCTTTGTAGTAGCCGCTGAATTGACGCTCGAGAACGCCGTAGATACGACGGACCTTCTGCTTTTCACGCAGTTGGGTGCCGTAGTCGGACTGGCGACCGCGGCGTTGGCCGTGGATACCAGGTGCTGCTTCAATGTTGCACTTCGATTCGATCGCGCGCACGCCGCTCTTCAGGAAGAGATCGGTGCCTTCGCGACGAGCGAGTTTGCATTTTGGACCAATGTAACGAGCCATTCTTTACAATCTCCTGGATTACACGCGGCGCTTCTTCGGCGGACGGCACCCGTTGTGCGGGATTGGCGTCACGTCGGTGATGCTGGCGATCTTGTAGCCACAGCCGTTCAAAGCGCGGACTGCGGATTCACGACCTGGACCTGGACCTTTGACGTTGACGTCGAGGTTTTTCAGGCCGTATTCCAGCGCAGCTTGACCAGCACGTTCAGCAGCTACTTGAGCAGCAAACGGGGTGGACTTGCGGGAACCGCGGAAACCCGAACCACCGGAGGTAGCCCAGGAAAGAGCGTTACCTTGACGGTCGGTGATGGTCACGATGGTGTTGTTAAAAGATGCATGGATGTGGGCGATGCCATCAACCACTGTCTTTTTAACTTTTTTACGAGGACGAGCAGCAGGTTTTGCCATGATTAAATTCCTGTCGATTCGCTGGGGCGATTACTTGCGGATCGGCTTACGCGGACCTTTACGGGTACGCGCGTTGGTCTTGGTACGCTGACCGCGTACTGGCAGACCACGACGATGACGCAGACCGCGATAGCAACCGAGGTCCATCAAGCGCTTGATTTTCATGTTGATTTCGCGACGCAGGTCACCTTCAGTGGTGAACTTCGCCACTTCGCCACGCAGCTGTTCAATTTGCTCGTCGCTCAGATCCTTGATCTTTGCTGCTGGGTTTACCCCAGTCTCTGCACAAATTTTCTGTGCAGTAGTGCGACCAACACCATAGATGTAGGTCAGCGAGATAACAGTATGCTTGTTATCTGGAATGTTAACGCCTGCAATACGGGCCATTCAGTGGGACTCCAATTGACAGCTACCTACGCCCCGGAAGCCAAGAAATAGGGCGCGAGATAATATCGCTGTAATAACAAATAATCAACCCGGCAGCGCACTAGCTGCCGGGCTTGAAGCACAATCACACTCAGCCTTGGCGCTGTTTGTGACGCGGTTCCGCGCTGCAAATTACTCGAACAACACCTTCGCGGCGAATAATCTTGCAGTTACGGCACAGCTTTTTCACCGATGCACGAACTTTCATCACCAACTCCTCGAACCTTATGGGTACTCAGCGCAACATGCCGCTGCCGTAACCCTTCAGGTTGGCTTTCTTCATCAGGGATTCGTACTGGTGCGAAACGAGGTGCGATTGTACTTGGGACATGAAGTCCATCACAACCACGACCACGATCAGCAACGAGGTCCCGCCAAGGTAGAACGGTACGTTGGCTGCAACCACCAGGAACTGGGGCAACAGGCAGACGGCCGTCATGTAAAGAGCACCGAACATGGTCAAGCGAGTCAGAACGCCATCAATGTAGCGCGCAGACTGCTCACCTGGACGGATGCCCGGAATAAAGGCACCGGACTTCTTCAGGTTTTCCGCTACGTCTTTCGGATTGAACATCAACGCCGTATAGAAGAAGCAGAAGAAAATAATCCCTGCACTAAACAGCAGAATATTCAACGGCTGACCAGGAGCGATCGACTGCGAGATGTCCTGCAACCAGCCCATACCTTCAGACTGGCCGAACCAGGCACCCAACGAAGCCGGGAACAGCAAGATGCTGCTCGCGAAAATAGCCGGAATAACACCGGCCATGTTCACCTTCAGCGGCAAGTGGCTTGTCTGCGCAGCGAAGACCTTGCGGCCCTGCTGACGCTTGGCGTAGTGAACAGCAATACGACGCTGACCACGCTCAATGAACACCACGAAACCGATAATCGCTACTGCCAGCAAACCGATGGCAACCAGGGCGAAGATGTTGATATCACCCTGACGTGCAGACTCGAAAGACTGCCCAATCGCTCTCGGAAGACCGGCGACGATACCCGAAAAAATCAACATCGAGATACCGTTGCCAACACCACGCTCAGTAATCTGCTCACCCAGCCACATCATGAACATCGCACCAGCCACAAAAGTGGATACCGCGACGAAATGGAAGCCAAAGTCACCAGTGAACGCAACGCCCTGCCCCGCCAGACCAATGGACATGCCAATGGCCTGAACGAGAGCGAGAACGACAGTGCCGTAGCGGGTGTACTGGCTGATCTTGCGACGGCCAGCTTCACCTTCCTTCTTCAACTGCTCCAGCTGCGGGCTGACGGCGGTCATCAGCTGCATGATGATCGATGCCGAAATATACGGCATGATCCCCAGTGCAAAGATGCTCATCCGCTCCAGCGCGCCGCCGGAAAACATGTTGAACAAGCTAAGAATGGTCCCCTCATTCTGTCGAAACAGGTCCGCGAGTCGGTCCGGGTTGATACCTGGAACCGGGATGTGTGCGCCTATTCGGTAGACGATAATCGCCAGGAACAGAAAACGCAGACGAGCCCAGAGTTCAGACATACCGCCTTTGCCGAGCGCAGAGAGAGCACCTTGCTTAGCCATTTATTCCTCGAACTTGCCGCCAGCTGCTTCGATAGCCGCACGCGCACCTTTGGTGGCGCCGATTCCCTTTCCGATGGTCACAGCGCGAGTCACTTCGCCGGACAGCATGATTTTCACACGCTGTACGTTGACGTTGATCACGTTGGCATCTTTCAGGGACTGCACGGTGACGATGTCGCCTTCCACTTTAGCCAGCTCGGACAGACGCACTTCTGCGCGATCCATGGCCTTCAGGGATACGAAACCGAATTTCGGCAGGCGACGATGCAGCGGCTGTTGACCGCCTTCAAAGCCTGGAGCAATGGTGCCACCGGAGCGGGAAGTCTGACCTTTGTGACCACGGCCACCAGTCTTACCCAAACCACTACCGATACCACGGCCCGGACGATGCTTTTCGCGACGGGAACCCGGCGCTGGACTCAGATCATTGAGTTTCATCGATTAACCCTCGACACGCAGCATGTAGTAAGCCTTGTTGATCATCCCGCGATTCTCGGGAGTATCCTGGACTTCTACAGTGTGACCGATGCGACGCAGACCCAGACCCTTAACGCACAGTTTGTGGTTAGGGATGCGGCCGGTCATGCTTTTGATCAGCGTAACTTTAACGGTAGCCATGATCAGAAGATCTCCTTGACGCTTTTGCCACGCTTGGCGGCAATGGATTCAGGAGACTGCATTGCTTTCAAACCCTTGAAAGTGGCGTGAACCACGTTTACCGGGTTAGTCGAGCCGTAGCACTTGGCCAGAACGTTCTGAACGCCAGCAACTTCGAGAACGGCACGCATTGCGCCGCCAGCGATGATACCGGTACCTTCAGAAGCAGGCTGCATGTACACCTTCGAAGCGCCGTGAGCGGACTTCATTGCGTACTGCAGAGTGGTGCCGTTCAGATCAACCTGGATCATGTTGCGGCGAGCAGCTTCCATTGCCTTCTGGATCGCAGCAGGCACTTCACGCGACTTGCCACGGCCGAAGCCAACACGCCCTTTACCATCACCAACCACGGTCAACGCGGTGAAAGTGAAGATACGGCCGCCTTTAACGGTTTTGGCTACGCGGTTAACTTGAACCAGCTTCTCGATGTAGCCTTCGTCGCGCTTTTGGTCGTTATTTGACATAACTTAGAACTCCAGCCCAGCTTCACGAGCAGCATCAGCCAGCGCTTTAACGCGGCCGTGGTACTTGAAGCCAGAGCGGTCGAAAGCCACCTGCGAGACGCCAGCGGCCTTAGCACGCGTAGCGACCAGCTGGCCAACCTTAGTGGCCGCGTCGATGTTGCCAGTGGCGCCATCACGCAGTTCTTTATCCAAAGTCGAGGCGCTTGCCAGGACTTTGTTGCCGTCGGCCGAAATGACCTGGGCGTAGATGTGCTGCGAAGAGCGGAACACGCAGAGACGCACGACTTCGAGTTCGTGCATTTTCAGGCGTGCTTTGCGAGCGCGACGCAGTCGAGTAACTTTTTTGTCGGTCATTTGCTATGCCCTACTTCTTCTTGGCTTCTTTACGACGGACGACTTCGTCCGCGTAGCGCACACCTTTGCCTTTGTACGGCTCTGGTGGACGGAAGTCGCGGATCTCGGCGGCCACTTGACCTACCAGCTGCTTGTCGATGCCCTTGATCAGGATATCGGTCTGGCTAGGAGTCTCAGCGGTGATGCCTTCCGGCAGTTCGTAATCCACTGGATGCGAGAAGCCAAGAGCCAGGTTCAGCACTGTGCCTTTTGCTTGCGCTTTGTAACCAACACCGACCAGCTGGAGCTTGCGCTCGAAGCCTTGGCTTACGCCTTGGACCATGTTGTTAACCAACGCACGAGTGGTACCAGCCATTGCGCGAGTCTGTTGATCGCCATTGCGAGCAGCGAAACGCAGCTCACCAGCTTCTTCAACAATCTCAACGGACGAATGGATGTTCAGTTCGAGAGTGCCCTTGGCACCCTTCACCGAAAGCTGTTGGCCTGCGAATTTTACTTCGACGCCGGCTGGCAGCTTAACGGGGTTCTTAGCGACGCGAGACATGCTTATCCCCCCTTAGAACACAGTGCAAAGAACTTCGCCGCCGACACCGGCAGCGCGCGCAGCACGATCAGTCATCACACCTTTGTTGGTGGAGACGATAGACACACCGAGACCGCCACGAACTTTCGGCAGATCTTCGACGGACTTGTACTGACGCAAGCCTGGACGGCTAACGCGCTTCACTTCTTCGATAACCGGACGGCCTTCGAAGTATTTCAGCTCGATAGACAGCAGTGGTTTGGTTTCGCTGCTGATCTGATAACCCGCGATGTAACCTTCGTCCTTCAGGACTTTGGCAACAGCTACCTTCAACGTGGAAGATGGCATGCTTACGACGGACTTTTCAGCCATCTGGGCATTACGGATTCGAGTTAGCATGTCCGCTAACGGGTCCTGCATACTCATGGGCTAGACGCTCCTAATACAGAAAAATTAGCCTTGCGGCTACTACGTGTCGCCGAGAATCTCCGAGCACAGAAAACACGGGCTCAGGCGAGCCGGGTATTCTAGACACACCCCAGAAATGAATCAAGCCCCAAAAGGGGCTTGATTCAGATTCAAGGCCACCGATGGTCAGGTTCTTGCGAACCTGACCATCAAGGCTTTGACAGCAATTACCAGCTGGCTTTAACCAGACCTGGAACGTCACCACGCATTGCCGCTTCACGCAGTTTGTTACGGCCGAGGCCGAACTTGCGGTAAACGCCGTGCGGACGACCAGTCAGGCGGCAACGGTTACGCATGCGCGAAGCGCTTGCGTCACGTGGTTGCTTCTGCAGAGCTACGGTTGCTTCCCAACGCGCTTCTGGACTTGCGTTCAGATCGACGATGATAGCTTTCAGCGCTGCACGCTTGGTGGCGTACTTGGCAACGGTGAGCTGACGCTTCAGCTCACGGTTTTTCATGCTCTTCTTGGCCATTTTCCTACTCCAATCAGTTGCGGAACGGGAATTTGAAAGCGCGCAGCAGAGCACGGCCTTCGTCATCGTTCTTGGCAGTGGTGGTCAGGGTAATGTCCAGACCGCGGAGAGCATCGATCTTGTCGTAGTCGATTTCCGGGAAAATGATCTGCTCTTTTACGCCCATGCTGTAGTTGCCACGACCATCGAAGGACTTGGCATTCAGGCCGCGGAAGTCGCGAACCCGAGGCAGGGAGATCGACAGCAGACGATCCAGGAACTCATACATACGCTCACGGCGCAGGGTCACTTTGACGCCGATCGGCCAACCTTCACGGACTTTAAAGCCAGCGATGGATTTCCGAGCGTAAGTCACAACGACTTTCTGGCCGGTGATCTTTTCCAGGTCAGCAACAGCGTGCTCGATGACTTTTTTGTCGCCGATCGCTTCGCCCAGACCCATGTTCAGGGTGATTTTGGTAACGCGCGGAACTTCCATCACGTTCGAAAGCTTAAGTTCTTCCTTAAGTTTCGGTGCGATTTCCTTCCGGTAAATCTCTTTTAGTCGTGCCATGGTCTTCTACCTAGCAGTGTTCAAGCATCAACCGCTTTTTGGGTCGACTTGAAGACACGAATTTTCTTACCGTCTTCTACTTTGAAACCAACGCGGTCAGCCTTGTTGGTTTCGCCGTTGAAGATGGCGACGTTGGAAGCGTGCAGTGGCGCTTCTTTCTCGACGATACCGCCCTGTACGCCCGACATCGGGTTAGGCTTGGTATGACGCTTGACCAGGTTCAGACCACCAACAACCAGACGGTTGTCAGCAAGAACCTTCAGCACCTTACCGCGCTTACCTTTGTCTTTGCCGGCGATCACGATGATCTCGTCGTCACGACGAATCTTTTGCATGTCGGATCTCCTTACAGCACTTCTGGGGCGAGCGAGACGATCTTCATGAACTTCTCAGTACGAAGTTCACGGGTCACTGGCCCAAAGATACGGGTGCCGATCGGCTCTTGCTTGTTGTTCAGAAGAACAGCAGCGTTGCCATCAAAGCGGATAATGGAGCCATCAGCACGGCGTACGCCGTGACGAGTGCGGACTACAACAGCAGTCATCACTTGGCCTTTTTTCACTTTACCGCGAGGAATTGCTTCCTTGACGGTAACTTTGATGATGTCACCGATACCAGCGTAACGACGATGGGAGCCACCCAGCACCTTGATGCACATAACACGGCGAGCGCCGCTGTTATCGGCCACATCGAGCATGGATTGAGTCTGAATCATATAATTTCTCCGACCCCTAGTCCTTAGACTTCCACAGCGCGTTCGAGAACTTCAACCAGCGCCCAAGACTTGGTCTTGGCCAAAGGACGAGTTTCACGAATAGTGACTTTGTCGCCGATGTGGCACTGATTGGTTTCGTCGTGCGCGTGCAGCTTAGTCGAACGCTTAACATATTTACCGTAGATCGGGTGCTTAACGCGACGCTCGATCAGAACGGTGATGGTTTTGTCCATCTTGTCGCTGACAACACGGCCAGTCAGCGTACGGACAGTTTTTTCGGCTTCAGCCATGATCACTTACCTGCCTGCTGGTTGAGCACAGTCTTCACGCGAGCGATGTCACGCTTAACTTGCGAGAGCAGATGAGACTGCCCCAACTGGCCAGTTGCTTTCTGCATACGCAGATTGAACTGGTCGCGCAGCAGGCCGAGCAGTTGCTCGTTCAGCTGCTGTGCGGATTTTTCACGAAGTTCATTCGCTTTCATCACATCACCGTCCGTTTAACAAAGGAGGTGGCGAGCGGCAGCTTTGCAGCAGCCAGGGCGAAAGCCTCACGCGCCAGCTCTTCAGAAACACCCTCGATTTCATACAGGACTTTGCCTGGCTGAATCTGGGCAACCCAGTACTCCACGTTACCCTTACCTTTACCCATCCGAACCTCGAGAGGTTTTTTGGAGATCGGCTTGTCCGGGAATACACGGATCCAGATCTTGCCGCCACGTTTTACGTGACGGGTCAGAGCACGACGCGCTGACTCGATCTGACGAGCGGTGAGACGACCACGAGCAACAGACTTCAGCGCGAACTCGCCGAAGCTGACTTTGCTACCGCGCAATGCCAGGCCACGGTTGTGACCAGTCATTTGCTTGCGGAACTTCGTACGCTTTGGTTGCAACATTTGGCGTACCCCTTACTTAGCAGCTTTTTTACGAGGCGCTGGTGCTTGTGGTTTCAGTTCTTCTTGGCGACCACCAATTACTTCGCCCTTGAAGATCCAAACCTTTACACCGATCACACCGTAAGTGGTGTGAGCTTCGTAGTTGGCATAGTCGATGTCGGCACGCAGGGTGTGCAATGGCACACGACCTTCGCGATACCATTCAGTACGTGCGATTTCAGCACCGCCGAGACGACCGCTCACTTGGATTTTGATGCCTTTGGCACCAATGCGCATGGCGTTCTGTACAGCGCGCTTCATAGCGCGACGGAACATTACGCGACGCTCCAGCTGCTGAGCTACGCTCTGCGCAACCAGCATACCGTCGAGTTCCGGCTTGCGGATCTCTTCGATATTGATGTGCACAGGCACACCCATTTGCTTGGTCAGGTCCTGACGCAGTTTCTCAACATCTTCACCTTTCTTCCCGATAACGATACCTGGACGAGCGGTGTGGATGGTGATGCGTGCAGTTTGGGCCGGACGATGGATATCGATACGGCTTACGGACGCGCTTTTTAGTTTGTCTTGGAGATACTCACGCACATTCAGATCTGCGAGCAAATAGTCCGCATAAGTCCGACCGTCTGCGTACCAGACGGAGGTGTGCTCCTTGACGATTCCCAGGCGAATGCCAATGGGATGTACTTTCTGACCCATCTCTTCGACTCCGTTACTTGTCAGCAACCTTGACAGTGATATGGCAAGACCGCTTGACGATGCGATCAGCACGGCCTTTGGCACGTGGCATGATGCGCTTCAGCGAACGCCCTTCGTTAACGAAAACGGTGCTGACCTTCAGGTCATCAACGTCTGCGCCTTCGTTATGCTCGGCGTTGGCTACGGCCGACTCCAGCACTTTCTTCATGATCTCGGCGGCTTTCTTACTGCTGAAAGCCAACAGGTTGAGCGCTTCGCCCACCTTCTTCCCGCGGATCTGGTCGGCGACCAAGCGGGCTTTCTGGGCGGAGATTCGAGCGCCCGACAACTTAGCGGCTACTTCCATTTCCTAACCCCTTAACGCTTGGCTTTCTTGTCTGCCACGTGCCCGCGATAAGTGCGGGTACCGGCGAACTCGCCCAGTTTGTGGCCGACCATGTCTTCGTTCACGAGAACTGGGACGTGCTGACGACCGTTGTGTACTGCGATGGTCAGACCGACCATTTGTGGCAGGATCATCGAACGACGCGACCAGGTTTTAACTGGTTTGCGATCGTTCTTTTCCGCCGCCACTTCGATCTTCTTCAGTAGGTGAAGATCGATAAAAGGACCTTTTTTCAGAGAACGTGGCACTGTCGTATCCCTCTATTTACTTGCGACGACGGACGATCATTTTGTCGGTACGCTTATTACCACGAGTCTTCGCGCCCTTAGTCGGGAAGCCCCATGGCGATACCGGATGACGACCACCAGAGGTACGACCTTCACCACCACCATGTGGGTGGTCAACCGGGTTCATGGCAACACCACGAACGGTTGGGCGAACGCCACGCCAGCGTTTGGCACCAGCTTTACCCAGCGAACGCAGGCTGTGCTCGGAGTTCGAGACTTCGCCCAGGGTCGCACGGCATTCAGCCAGCACTTTACGCATCTCACCAGAACGCAGACGCAGGGTCACGTAGACACCTTCACGAGCGATCAGCTGAGCCGAAGCACCAGCGGAACGAGCGATCTGAGCGCCTTTACCTGGCTTCAATTCGATGCCGTGTACGGTGCTACCAACTGGAATGTTACGCAGTTGCAGAGCGTTGCCCGGCTTGATCGGCGCCAAAGCACCTGCGATCAGCTGGTCGCCAGCACTCACGCCTTTAGGGGCGATGATGTAGCGACGCTCGCCATCTGCGTACAGCAGCAGAGCGATGTGAGCAGTACGGTTTGGATCGTATTCGATACGCTCGACAGTGGCAGCGATGCCATCTTTGTCGTTGCGACGGAAATCGACCAGACGATAATGCTGCTTATGACCACCACCGATGTGACGAGTGGTAATACGGCCATTGTTGTTACGACCACCAGACTTCGATTTCTTCTCGAGCAGCGGTGCGTGAGGAGCGCCTTTATGCAGCTCCTGGTTGACCACCTTGACCACAAAACGGCGGCCAGGGGAAGTCGGTTTGCATTTAACGATTGCCATGATGCACCCCTTCCTTACTCAGCACTGCTGCTGAAATCGAGATCTTGGCCTGGCTGAAGGGAGATAACTGCCTTCTTCCAGTCATTACGCTTGCCCAGACCGCGAGCAGTGCGCTTGCTCTTACCCAGAACATTCAGGGTAGTTACACGCTCTACTTTCACGCTGAACAGGCTTTCGACGGCCTTCTTGATTTCCAGCTTGGTTGCATCAGTAGCAACCTTGAAAACGAACTGGCCTTTCTTGTCTGCCAGAACCGTAGCCTTCTCGGAAACGTGCGGGCCAAGCAGAACTTTAAATACGCGTTCCTGGTTCATCCCAGCAGCTCCTCGAATTTCTTCACGGCCGACACGGTGATCAACACCTTGTCGTATGCGATCAGACTAACTGGATCGGAACCTTGCACATCACGTACATCTACGTGCGGCAGGTTGCGAGCAGCCAGGTACAGATTCTGATCAACAGCGTCCGACACGATCAGAACGTCGGTCAGGCTCATGTTGTTCAGCTTGCCCAGCAGATCTTTGGTTTTCGGCGTTTCAACAGCGAAATCCTGAACCACGACCAGACGATCAGTACGCACCAGCTCAGCAAGGATGGAACGCATTGCTGCGCGATACATCTTCTTGTTCAGCTTCTGGGAGTGATCCTGAGGACGAGCTGCGAAAGTGGTACCGCCGCCACGCCAGATTGGGCTACGGATAGTACCGGCACGAGCACGGCCAGTACCTTTCTGACGCCATGGGCGCTTACCGCCACCAGAAACGTCGGAACGGGTCTTTTGCTGCTTGCTACCCTGACGGCCGCCAGCCATGTAGGCCACGACTGCTTGGTGAACCAGCGTCTCGTTGAATTCGCCGCCAAATGTCAGTTCGGAAACTTCGATCGCTTGAGCGTCATTTACATTTAATTGCATGTCAGCTTCCCCTTAACCGCGAGCCTTGGCTGCTGGACGTACAACCAAGTTGCCGCCAGTAGCGCCAGGAACAGCGCCCTTGACCAACAACAGATTGCGTTCAGCGTCCACGCGCACTACTTCGAGGGACTGCACGGTCACGCGCTCAGCGCCCATATGACCGGACATTTTTTTGCCCTTGAATACACGACCAGGAGTCTGGCACTGGCCGATAGAGCCTGGAACGCGGTGGGATACGGAGTTACCGTGGGTGTTATCTTGCCCGCGGAAGTTCCAACGCTTGATCGTACCCTGGAAGCCTTTACCCTTGGACTGACCGGTTACATCAACCAGTTGACCAGCGGCGAAGATTTCAGCGTTGATCAGATCGCCGGCCTGGTACTCGCCTTCTTCAAGGCGGAATTCCATTACGGTACGACCAGCGGCAACGTTCGCCTTGGCGAAGTGGCCAGCCTGAGCTGCTGTTACACGCGAAGCACGACGCTCGCCGACAGTGACTTGCACTGCACGATAGCCATCGGTCTCTTCAGTTTTGAACTGGGTGACGCGATTCGGCTCGATCTCAATGACCGTGACCGGAATGGAGACACCTTCTTCGGTGAAAATACGGGTCATACCGCATTTACGACCGACTACACCAATAGTCATGTTGTAAACCTCATGAGTGTACGGGGCTTTCACCCGCTATGGCCGCCCATTTCAGAGCGTTACACGACTAAGACCGAGTCTTAGCCGAGGCTGATCTGCACTTCCACACCGGCCGCAAGATCAAGCTTCATAAGTGCATCAACGGTTTTATCCGTTGGCTGGACGATGTCCAGAACGCGCTTATGAGTACGGATCTCGTACTGGTCACGCGCGTCTTTGTTGACGTGCGGGGAGACCAGAACGGTGAACCGCTCTTTACGGGTAGGCAGTGGAATTGGACCACGCACTTGAGCACCAGTACGTTTCGCGGTTTCCACGATTTCCTGGGTTGATTGGTCGATCAGGCGATGGTCGAAAGCCTTCAACCTGATACGGATTTGCTGATTTTGCATTGGATTTCAGACTCCGGCTGCTATTCCCACCGGGCGCAATACGCCCGTTAAAAGGAGGCGCAATTCTATAGACGCCCCAGATAGGTGTCAACCCAATAAAAAAGCCCCCGCTGAGCGGGGGCTTTTTCAAAGCATCGACGCTATCTCAAAAGAGAAGCTTACTCGATGATTTTAGCTACAACGCCAGCACCAACGGTACGGCCGCCTTCACGGATAGCGAAGCGCAGACCGTCTTCCATTGCGATGGTTTTGATCAGGGTAACAGTCATCTGAATGTTGTCACCTGGCATTACCATTTCAACGCCTTCTGGCAGCTCGCAGTTACCGGTCACGTCAGTAGTACGGAAGTAGAACTGTGGACGGTAGCCTTTGAAGAACGGAGTGTGACGGCCGCCTTCTTCCTTGCTCAGAACGTAAACTTCTGCGGTGAACTTGGTGTGCGGCTTAACCGAACCTGGCTTAACCAGAACCTGACCACGCTCAACGTCGTCACGCTTGGTACCACGCAGCAGAACGCCGCAGTTCTCGCCAGCACGACCTTCGTCGAGCAGCTTGCGGAACATCTCAACACCGGTGCAGGTGGTGGTGGTGGTGTCACGCAGACCAACGATTTCCAGTGCATCTTGAACGCGAACGATACCGCGCTCGATACGACCAGTCACAACAGTACCACGACCCGAGATCGAGAATACGTCTTCGATTGGCATCAGGAATGGCTTGTCGATAGCACGCTCTGGCTCTGGGATGTAGGTATCCAGAGTTTCAACCAGCTTGCGAACAGCGCTGGTGCCCATTTCGTTATCGTCTTTGCCTTCCAGAGCCATACGAGCCGAACCGATGATGATCGGGGTGTCGTCGCCTGGGAAGTCGTAGGTGGACAGCAGGTCGCGAACTTCCATCTCAACCAGTTCCAGCAGCTCAGCGTCGTCTACCAGGTCAGCCTTGTTCAGGAAAACCACGATGTACGGAACGCCTACCTGACGGGACAGCAGGATGTGCTCACGGGTTTGTGGCATCGGACCATCAGCGGCCGAGCAAACCAGGATCGCGCCGTCCATCTGGGCAGCACCGGTGATCATGTTCTTCACGTAGTCAGCGTGACCTGGGCAGTCAACGTGAGCGTAGTGACGAATGTTCGAGTTGTACTCGACGTGCGCGGTATTGATGGTGATACCACGAGCTTTTTCTTCTGGCGCGCTGTCGATCTTGTCGAATTCAACTACGGCCGAACCGAAAACTTCGGAGCAGACGCGAGTCAGAGCAGCGGTCAGAGTGGTTTTACCGTGGTCAACGTGACCGATGGTGCCAACGTTGACGTGCGGTAGGGAACGATCAAATTTTTCTTTAGCCACGACAATTAACTCCTTGCCTAAAGGACTGAATCAGCCTTGTTTTTTGGTAACGGTTTCGACGATGTGCGACGGAGCCGTATTGTATTTTTTGAATTCCATAGAGTAGCTTGCGCGACCCTGGGACATCGAACGAACGTCGGTCGCATAACCGAACATCTCGCCCAACGGAACTTCAGCACGGATAACCTTACCGGAAACCGTATCTTCCATACCCAGAATCATGCCGCGACGACGGTTAAGGTCGCCCATCACGTCACCCATATAGTCTTCAGGCGTAACAACCTCTACCGCCATGATCGGCTCGAGCAACTCACCACCGCCCTTCTGGGCCAGTTGCTTGGTCGCCATGGAAGCAGCCACCTTAAACGCCATCTCGTTCGAGTCGACGTCGTGGTAAGAACCATCAAACACGGTAGCCTTCAGGCCGATCAGCGGATAGCCGGCAACAACGCCGTTCTTCATCTGCTCTTCGATACCCTTCTGGATAGCCGGGATGTATTCCTTAGGAACCACACCACCCACTACTTCGTTCAGGAATTGCAGACCTTCCTGACCTTCGTCAGCAGGTGCAAAACGGATCCAGCAATGACCGAACTGGCCACGACCACCGGACTGACGAACGAACTTGCCTTCGATTTCGCAGCTCTTCGTGATGCGCTCACGATAGGAAACCTGAGGCTTACCGATGTTGGCTTCGACGTTGAACTCACGGCGCATCCGGTCAACCAGGATGTCCAGGTGCAACTCGCCCATGCCGGAGATGATCGTTTGACCAGTCTCTTCATCAGTCTTGACGCGGAAAGACGGGTCTTCCTGAGCAAGTTTGCCCAGTGCGATACCCATTTTTTCCTGGTCATCCTTGGTCTTAGGCTCTACGGCAACCGAAATAACCGGCTCCGGGAAGTCCATGCGAACCAGGATGATTGGCTTGTCAGCGTTGCACAAAGTTTCGCCAGTGGTGACGTCCTTCATGCCGATCAAGGCCGCGATGTCGCCAGCGCGCACTTCCTTGATTTCTTCACGGGCGTTTGCGTGCATTTGCACCATACGACCCACGCGCTCTTTCTTGCCTTTAACCGAGTTGATCACGCCGTCGCCGGAGGCCAACACGCCCGAGTAAACACGGACGAAGGTCAAGGTACCCACGAATGGGTCGGTAGCGATCTTGAACGCCAGAGCCGAGAACGGCTCGTTGTCGTCTGCATGACGCTCCATTTGCTTTTCCTCGTCATCCGGGTCAGTACCCTTGATGGCAGGAATGTCGGTAGGAGCCGGCAGGTAGTCGATAACGGCGTCGAGAACCAGGGGAACACCCTTGTTCTTGAAGGAAGAACCGCAAACAGCCAGAACGATCTCACCAGCGATGGTACGCTGACGCAGAGCGGCCTTGATTTCCTCGATGGAAAGCTCTTCGCCTTCGAGGTACTTGTTCATCAGCTCTTCACTGGCTTCGGCCGCAGCCTCAACCATGTTGCTGCGCCACTCTTCAGCCAATTCCTGCAGTTCAGCAGGGATAGCTTCGCGACGCGGAGTCATGCCCTTGTCAGCATCGTTCCAGTAAACCGCTTCCATGGTCATCAGATCGATCTGACCCTGGAAGTTGTCTTCGGAACCGATAGCCAACTGGATCGGCACCGGAGTGTGACCCAGACGCTGCTTGATCTGAGCGATCACGCGCAGGAAGTTCGCACCGGCACGGTCCATTTTGTTCACGTAAACGATACGTGGAACGCCGTACTTGTTGGCTTGACGCCATACGGTTTCGGACTGAGGCTCAACGCCCGAAGTACCACAGAACACAACGACCGCGCCGTCGAGTACACGCAGGGAACGCTCAACTTCAATGGTGAAGTCAACGTGGCCCGGGGTGTCAATGACGTTGAAGCGGTATTGGTCTTTGTGCTGCTTCGCAGAACCCTGCCAGAAGGCGGTAATAGCAGCAGAAGTAATGGTAATACCACGCTCCTGCTCCTGCACCATCCAGTCTGTGGTCGCGGCGCCGTCATGCACCTCGCCCATCTTGTGACTTTTGCCGGTGTAAAAAAGGACGCGCTCGGTGGTGGTGGTTTTACCAGCATCCACGTGAGCAACGATACCAATGTTACGGTAGCGATTAATCGGTGTAGTACGAGCCATAAAGCCCTCGCAAAATTAGTGACGCTAAAATTAGAAGCGGTAGTGCGAGAAAGCTTTGTTAGCTTCAGCCATACGGTGCACGTCTTCACGCTTCTTAACTGCAGCACCTTTACCTTCGGCAGCGTCCAACAGTTCGCCAGCCAAACGCAGAGCCATAGACTTCTCGCCGCGCTTACGGGCGAAGTCTACCAACCAGCGCATTGCCAGAGCGTTACGACGGGACGGACGAACTTCAACCGGAACCTGGTAAGTAGCACCGCCTACACGGCGCGACTTTACTTCGACCAGCGGAGCGATGGCGTCGAGAGCTTTCTCGAAGATTTCCAGGGGGTCGCTGTTCTTGCGTTCTTTAACCTTTTCCAGCGCGCCATAAACGATACGCTCGGCAACGGCTTTCTTGCCGCTTTCCATTACGTGGTTCATGAACTTGGCCAGGATCTGGCTTCCGTATTTTGGATCGTCAAGCACTTCGCGCTTGGCTGCTACGCGTCTTCTTGGCATGGATAAGCCCTCAAACGGTCTTCAGGTTCGCTCGGAATTGGTGCCCTCTACGGGACGCCTCCGACCTTACTCTTATCGACTCAGAAAAATAGAAATCAGTTTTTTGCAGCAAGCGACCATTACTTCGGACGCTTGGTACCGTACTTCGAACGACCCTGGTTACGACCTTTAACGCCGGAAGTATCCAAAGAACCGCGAACGGTGTGGTAACGAACACCTGGCAAGTCTTTTACACGACCGCCGCGGATCAGTACCACGCTGTGCTCTTGCAGGTTGTGACCTTCACCACCGATGTACGAGGAAACCTCGAAACCGTTGGTCAGGCGCACACGGCATACTTTACGCAGTGCCGAGTTAGGTTTTTTCGGCGTGGTGGTGTACACACGGGTGCACACGCCACGACGTTGCGGGCAGTTCTGCAGCGCAGGTACGTCGGATTTCTCGACGATACGCTTACGCGGCTGACGTACCAGCTGGTTGATAGTTGCCATCTACTAGCTCCACTGTTGTCTTGCGACGCTATTGTCTTGCAAGAAAAGCAAAATGACAGGAACGAATTCCCGCCAAATTTAGGGGTACAAGAGTCTAAAGAGGATCTTGTCCCCAGTCAAGGCAAGGCCCCGCCCTCCCCGCTCATCCAACCTCGACAATTTGTCTCGATTCGATGAACGGAGCGACCAGGGCCTTACGCTCATTTACCGCAGAACTCAGTTACCGCTCGAGTTCAGCGCTTCGGTCAGTGCAGCTTCCACTTCACTGGCGCTTACGCGCAACGGTTTGTCTGCATCACGGCGGCGTTTACGCTCGCTGTGATAAGCCAGACCGGTACCAGCCGGGATCAGACGACCCACGACCACGTTTTCTTTCAGGCCGCGCAGGTAGTCGCGCTTGCCGGTTACCGCCGCTTCGGTCAGTACACGGGTGGTTTCCTGGAAGGAAGCCGCCGAGATGAACGATTCGGTGGACAACGACGCCTTGGTGATACCCAGCAGAACGCGAGTGAACTTGGAGACAAATTTGTCCTCGCCGCTCAAACGCTCGTTCTCTACCAGAACGTGAGTCAATTCCATCTGGTCGCCCTTGATGAAACTGGAATCGCCGGACTCAGCGATTTCAACTTTACGCAGCATCTGACGCAGAATGGTCTCGATGTGCTTGTCGTTGATCTTCACGCCTTGCAGACGATAAACGTCCTGGATCTCGTTAACGATGTACTTGGCCAGCGCACTCACACCCAGCAGACGCAGGATGTCGTGTGGATCGCTCGGACCGTCGGAGATAACTTCGCCGCGGTTTACCTGTTCGCCTTCGAACACGTTCAGGTGACGCCACTTCGGAATCAGCTCCTCGTACGGATCGCTACCGTCGTTCGGGGTGATAACCAGACGGCGCTTGCCCTTGGTCTCTTTACCGAACGCGATGGTGCCGCTGACTTCAGCCAGAATCGAGGCTTCTTTCGGACGACGGGCTTCGAACAAGTCGGCAACACGCGGCAGACCACCGGTGATGTCACGGGTCTTCGAAGTTTCTTGCGGAATACGAGCGATAACATCACCGATCGCAATTTTCGCACCGTCCGCTACACCGACCAGGGCGTTGGCTGGCAGGAAGTACTGAGCGATAACGTCAGTGCCTGGCAGCAACAGATCCTTGCCGTTGTCGTCGACCATCTTCACAGCAGGACGGATGTCCTTACCGGCAGCCGGACGGTCTTTGGCGTCGAGTACTTCAATGTTGGTCATACCGGTCAATTCGTCAGTCTGACGCTTGATCGTAATGCCTTCTTCCATGCCCACGTAGGTCACGGTACCTTTCATTTCGGTAACGATCGGGTGAGTGTGCGGATCCCACTTGGCCACGATTGCGCCAGCGTCGACCTTGTCACCTTCTTTAACCGAAATCACAGCACCGTACGGCAGCTTGTAACGCTCACGCTCACGACCGAAGTCATCAGCGATGGCCAGCTCACCGGAACGGGACACAGCAACCAGGTGACCATCCACTCGCTCAACGTGCTTCAGGTTATGCAGACGGACGGTACCGCCATTCTTCACCTGAACGCTGTCGGCTGCGGAGGTCCGGCTTGCCGCACCACCGATGTGGAACGTACGCATCGTCAGCTGGGTACCCGGCTCACCGATGGACTGGGCAGCGATAACGCCGACCGCTTCACCGATGTTCACCTGGTGACCACGAGCCAGATCGCGGCCGTAGCACTTGGCGCAAATGCCGTAGCGGGTTTCGCAGCTGATCGGCGAACGCACGATCACTTCGTCGATGCTGTTCAGCTCGATGAACTCGACCCACTTCTCGTCTACCAGGGTGCCAGCAGGAACGATAACGTCCTCGGTACCTGGCTTGAATACGTCACGGGCGATAACACGACCCAATACGCGCTCACCCAGCGGCTCTACAACGTCGCCGCCTTCAATGTGCGGAGTCATCAGCAGGCCGTGCTCGGTGCCGCAATCGATCTCGGTTACAACCAGATCTTGTGCCACGTCTACCAGACGACGAGTCAGGTAACCGGAGTTAGCGGTTTTCAACGCGGTATCCGCCAGACCTTTACGAGCACCGTGAGTGGAGATGAAGTACTGAAGTACGCTCAAACCTTCACGGAAGTTCGCAGTAATCGGCGTTTCGATGATGGAGCCGTCCGGCTTGGCCATCAGGCCACGCATACCGGCGAGCTGACGGATCTGCGCAGCAGAACCCCGTGCGCCCGAGTCGGCCATCATGTACATCGAGTTGAAGGATTCCTGGTCGACTTCGACGCCATGACGGTCGATGACTTTCTCTTTCGAGAGGTTGGCCATCATCGCCTTGGAAACTTCGTCGTTCGCCTTGGACCAAAGGTCGATCACTTTGTTGTACTTCTCGCCCTGGGTTACCAGGCCGGAGGCGTACTGACTTTCAATCTCTTTCACTTCGTCGGTAGCAGTACCGATGATGCGGGCTTTTTCATCCGGGATAACGAAGTCGTTAACGCCGATGGAAACGCCGGAAATGGTCGAGTAAGCAAAACCGGTATACATCAACTGGTCAGCGAAGATCACGGTCTCTTTCAGACCAACCACGCGGTAGCACTGGTTGATGAGCTTGGAGATCGCCTTTTTCTTCATTGGCAGGTTGACGACGTCGTACGACAGACCTTTCGGCACAACCTGGAACAGCAGCGCACGGCCGACAGTAGTGTCGACGATACGAGTGTTGGTCACGCTGCCGCCATCACGGTCGTTGACGGTTTCGTTGATCCGCACTTTAACCTTGGCGTGCAGTGCGGCTTCGCCGGCACGGAACACACGGTCAACTTCCTGCAGATCCGCGAACACACGACCTTCGCCCTTGGCGTTGATCGCTTCACGAGTCATGTAGTACAGACCCAATACAACGTCCTGCGACGGAACGATGATTGGCTCACCGTTGGCTGGCGACAGAATGTTGTTGGTCGACATCATCAACGCACGCGCTTCGAGCTGGGCTTCCAGTGTCAGCGGTACGTGCACGGCCATTTGGTCGCCGTCGAAGTCGGCGTTGTACGCGGCGCAGACCAGCGGGTGCAGCTGAATAGCCTTACCTTCGATCAGTACCGGTTCAAACGCCTGGATACCCAGACGGTGAAGGGTCGGTGCACGGTTGAGGAGAACCGGGTGTTCGCGGATCACTTCAGCGAGAACGTCCCAAACTTCCGGCAGCTCGCGCTCGACCATCTTCTTGGCAGCTTTAATGGTGGTCGCGAGACCACGCATTTCCAGCTTGCCGAAAATGAACGGCTTGAACAGCTCGAGAGCCATTTTCTTCGGCAGACCGCACTGGTGCAGACGCAGGGTCGGACCTACGGTAATTACCGAACGACCGGAGTAGTCAACACGCTTACCGAGCAAGTTTTGACGGAAACGACCCTGCTTACCCTTGATCATGTCAGCCAGGGATTTCAGAGGACGCTTGTTCGAACCAGTGATAGCGCGGCCACGACGACCGTTGTCGAGCAGTGCGTCGACGGCTTCCTGCAACATACGCTTTTCGTTGCGCACGATGATGTCCGGAGCGGACAGATCCAGCAGGCGCTTCAAACGGTTGTTACGGTTGATCACTCGACGATACAGGTCGTTGAGGTCGGAAGTCGCGAAACGACCGCCATCCAATGGGACCAGTGGACGCAGATCTGGTGGCAGAACCGGCAGAACGGTCAGCACCATCCACTCTGGGAGGTTGCCGGAACCCTGGAAGGCTTCCATCAACTTCAGACGCTTGGACAGCTTCTTGATCTTGGTTTCGGAGTTAGTTTGCGGAATTTCTTCACGCAGACGGCCAATCTCGTGCTCCAGGTCGATAGCGTGCAGCAGTTCGCGGACGGCTTCGGCACCCATGCGGGCATCGAAATCGTCGCCGAACTCTTCCAGCGCTTCGAAGTACTGCTCATCATTCAGCAGCTGACCTTTTTCAAGGGTGGTCATGCCTGGATCAATAACGACGTAGCTCTCGAAGTAGAGAACGCGTTCGATATCACGCAGGGTCATGTCCATCAGCAAGCCGATACGGGACGGCAGGGATTTCAGGAACCAGATGTGAGCAACTGGCGAGGCCAGTTCGATGTGCGCCATACGCTCACGACGAACTTTTGCCAGCGCGACTTCAACGCCGCACTTCTCGCAGATTACACCACGGTGCTTCAAGCGCTTGTACTTACCGCACAGGCACTCGTAATCCTTTACCGGGCCAAAGATCTTGGCGCAGAACAGGCCGTCACGTTCAGGTTTGAACGTACGGTAGTTGATGGTTTCCGGCTTTTTAACTTCACCGAACGACCACGAACGGATCATCTCAGGCGATGCCAATCCGATACGGATGGCGTCGAACTCTTCGACTTGACCCTGGTTTTTCAGCAAATTCAGTAGGTCTTTCAAGGCCTTTCCTCCTGGCGGAGCAGAGAGCGGGCAATCCTGCCCCGCTCTCGATTCGCGTCACGTGTTATTCGGTTTCCAGATCGATATCGATGCCGAGGGAACGAATTTCCTTGATCAACACGTTGAAGGACTCGGGCATGCCCGGCTCCATACGGTGATCGCCGTCCACGATGTTTTTGTACATCTTGGTCCGGCCGTTCACATCGTCCGACTTCACTGTGAGCATTTCTTGCAGAGTGTAAGCAGCACCGTATGCTTCCAGTGCCCAGACCTCCATCTCCCCGAAACGCTGACCACCGAACTGCGCCTTACCACCCAGCGGTTGCTGGGTAACCAGGCTGTACGAACCGGTAGAACGAGCGTGCATCTTGTCGTCTACCAAGTGGTTCAGCTTCAGCATGTACATGTAGCCAACGGTAACCGGGCGCTCGAACTTGTTGCCGGTACGGCCGTCAGTCAGCTGCATCTGGCCGCTTTCTGGCAGGTCAGCCAGTTTCAGCATGGCCTTGATTTCGCTTTCCTTGGCGCCGTCGAACACTGGAGTGGCCATTGGAACGCCGCCACGCAGGTTTTGAGCCAGATCCAGGATTTCCTGGTCCGAGAAGTCATCGAGGCTTTCCTGACGACCGCCGATCTCGTTATAGATCTCGTGCAGGAATTTACGCAGCTCGGCAACTTTGCGCTGCTCTTCAACCATACGGTTGATCTTCTCGCCCAGACCTTTGGCCGCGAGGCCCAGGTGGGTTTCAAGGATCTGACCAACGTTCATACGCGAAGGTACGCCCAACGGGTTGAGGACCACGTCGACCGGGGTGCCATTGGCATCGTGCGGCATGTCTTCAACCGGCATGATCACGGAGACCACACCCTTGTTACCGTGACGACCGGCCATCTTGTCACCCGGCTGGATGCGACGACGGATAGCCAGGTAAACCTTGACGATTTTCAGCACACCTGGAGCCAGGTCATCGCCCTGCTGCAGTTTGCGCTTCTTGTCTTCGAACTTGTCGTCCAGCAGACGGCGACGATCAACGATGTAGGCCTGAGCCTTCTCGAGCTGCTCGTTCAGAGCATCTTCAGCCATGCGCAGTTTGAACCACTGGCCGTGCTCAAGACCATCGAGCACTTCGTCGGTGATGTCCTGGCCTTTCTTCAGACCGGCGCCGCCTTCGGCTTTGTGGCCGACCAGGGCGGAACGCAGACGTTCGAAAGTAGCGCCTTCAACGATGCGGAACTCTTCGTTCAGGTCCTTACGGATCTCGTCCAGCTGGGACTTCTCGATCGACAGGGCACGAGCGTCACGCTCAACGCCGTCGCGGGTGAAGACCTGTACGTCAATGACAGTACCTTTGGTACCGGTAGGTACGCGCAGGGAGGTGTCTTTAACGTCGCTGGCTTTTTCACCGAAGATCGCACGCAGCAGTTTTTCTTCCGGAGTCAGCTGGGTCTCGCCTTTCGGAGTGACCTTACCAACCAGGATGTCGCCTGCGCCAACTTCAGCACCTACGTAAACGATACCGGCTTCGTCCAGCTTGTTCAGTGCCGCTTCACCCACGTTCGGGATGTCGGCAGTGATTTCCTCTGGCCCAAGCTTGGTGTCACGCGCCACACAGGTCAGTTCCTGGATGTGGATCGTGGTGAAGCGGTCTTCCTGAACCACACGCTCGGACAGGCAGATGGAGTCTTCGAAGTTGAAGCCGTTCCATGCCATGAACGCGATGCGCATGTTTTGACCCAGAGCCAGCTCACCCATGTCGGTGGACGGGCCGTCGGCCATGATGTCGCTACGCTGGACCCGATCACCCTTACGCACCAGCGGACGCTGGTTAATGCAGGTGTTCTGGTTGGAGCGTGTGTATTTGGTCAGGTTGTAGATGTCGACACCGGCTTCACCAGTTTCAACTTCGTCATCGGCAACACGAACCACGATACGGCTGGCGTCGACGGAGTCGATCACGCCGCCACGGCGAGCCACGACGCAAACGCCGGAGTCACGGGCTACGTTACGCTCCATGCCGGTACCTACCAGCGGCTTGTCAGCACGCAGGGTCGGTACAGCTTGACGCTGCATGTTCGAACCCATCAACGCACGGTTGGCGTCGTCGTGCTCGAGGAACGGGATCAGCGACGCTGCAACCGAAACTACCTGCTTCGGCGAAACGTCCATCAAGGTGACGTCTTCCGGCGCCTTGACGGTGAATTCGTTCAAGTGACGAACAGCTACCAACTCGTCGATCAGGACTTTCTTGTCGTTCATCGTGGCCGAAGCCTGAGCGATCACGTGATCGGCTTCTTCGATGGCGGACAGGAACACGATCTCATCGGTGACCAGAGCGTCTTTCACCACGCGGTACGGGCTCTCGAGGAAACCGTACTGGTTGGTGCGCGCATAGGCGGCCAGGGAGTTGATCAGACCGATGTTCGGGCCTTCCGGCGTTTCAATCGGGCATACGCGACCGTAGTGAGTCGGGTGTACGTCACGAACTTCAAAGCCCGCGCGCTCACGAGTCAAACCGCCTGGGCCGAGTGCAGAAACACGACGCTTGTGGGTAATCTCGGACAGCGGGTTGTTCTGGTCCATGAACTGGGACAGCTGGCTGGAACCGAAGAACTCTTTCACCGCCGCAGCCACTGGCTTGGCGTTGATCAGGTCTTGCGGCATCAGGCCTTCGCTTTCAGCCATCGACAGACGCTCTTTGACCGCACGCTCAACACGTACCAGGCCAACGCGGAACTGGTTCTCGGCCATTTCGCCTACGCAGCGAACACGGCGGTTACCCAGGTGGTCGATGTCATCGACGATGCCTTTACCGTTACGGATGTCGACCAGGGTCTTCAGTACCGCGACGATGTCTTCCTTGCACAGCACGCCCGAACCTTCGATCTCGGTACGACCGATACGACGGTTGAACTTCATCCGGCCGACCGCAGACAGGTCATAGCGCTCAGGGCTGAAGAACAGGTTGTTGAACAGGGTCTCGGCAGCGTCTTTGGTTGGCGGCTCGCCAGGACGCATCATGCGATAGATCTCGACCAGCGCTTCCAGTTGGTTGCTGGTGGAGTCGATCTTCAAGGTATCGGAGACGAACGGACCGCAGTCGATATCGTTGGTGTACAGAGTTTCGATGCGAACAACGCCGGCCTTGGCGATTTTCGCCAGGATCTCGGTGTTCAGCTCGGTGTTGCACTCTGCCAGGATTTCGCCGGTTGCCGGATGCACGATGACCTTGGCGGTTGTGCGACCCAGGACGTAGTCCAGAGGCACATCCAGCTCTTTGATCCCGGCTTTTTCCAGCTGGTTGATGTGGCGAGCGGTGATACGACGACCTTGCTCGACAATAACCTTGCCTTTGTCATCCTGAATATCGAGGACAGCGATTTCACCGCGCAGGCGCTGAGGCACCAGCTCCAGGCTCAGGGTCTCGCCCTTCACGTGGAATACGTTGGTGGTATAGAACGCGTCCAGCACTTCTTCAGTGGTATAGCCCAGCGCGCGCAGCAGTACCGAGGCAGGCAGCTTGCGACGACGGTCGATACGCACGAATACGCAGTCTTTCGGGTCGAACTCGAAGTCCAGCCACGAACCGCGGTAAGGAATGATGCGTGCGGAGTACAGCAGTTTGCCGGAGCTGTGCGTCTTGCCACGGTCGTGGTCGAAGAACACGCCCGGGGAACGGTGCAGCTGGGAAACGATTACACGCTCGGTACCGTTGATTACGAAGGTACCGTTTTCAGTCATCAGGGGGATTTCACCCATGTAGACTTCTTGCTCTTTGATGTCCTTGATCGCTTTGTTCGACGATTCTTTGTCGAAAATGATCAGGCGCACTTTTACCCGCAAAGGTACGGCGTAAGTTACACCGCGCAATACGCATTCTTTGACATCAAATGCCGGTTCGCCCAGACGATATCCGACGTACTCCAGCGCAGCATTGCCGGAGTAGCTGATGATCGGGAAAACGGATTTGAAGGCCGCATGCAGGCCCACGTCGCGGAACTGATCTTTAGTCGCTCCCGCTTGCAAGAATTCACGATACGAATCCAGCTGGATGGCCAGGAGGTACGGCACATCCATGACGTCCGGCAACTTGCTAAAGTCCTTGCGGATACGTTTTTTCTCAGTATATGAGTAAGCCATCAGCGTTCCCCAGCTTGGTCACCTGCTTGTTTGGCCCCTCCCGACGGGAGCAGCCAGAAAATCGTGCAAACCCCATGGTTTGCGCCACCGCATCGGGTGGTTACAGCACGTTATCGGCACCGACCCAGTCGGCTGCCAATAACGGAAAAAGGCCGGTGGCAAGAGCCACCAGCCATCAGCCTGTCGCTTAACGCTCGGGCTGGAGGAGCAAAGTCGATGCTTACTTCAGCTCGACTTTAGCGCCTGCTTCTTCCAGAGCTGCTTTGGCTTTGTCAGCTGCGTCTTTGGCAACAGCTTCCAGAACCATGGCAGGTGCGCCGTCAACTACAGCCTTGGCTTCTTTCAAGCCCAGACCGGTCAGTTCACGTACAGCCTTGATCACGTTAACTTTCTTCTCGCCAGCTTCGGTCAGCATGACGTTGAATTCGGTTTGCTCTTCAGCAACGGCAGCAGCAACAGCTGGACCAGCCGATGCAGCAGCAGCGGTAACACCGAATTTTTCTTCGAAAGCTTTGATCAGCTCAACAACTTCCATTACGGACATGTTGCCAACTGCTTCAAGGATATCGTTCTGAGAGATAGACATGAATCTAATTCCTGATATTGGGGACGGCCTACGCGACCATCGAAAAAAACAAAAAACGCGAGAAGTTGACGAGCCTTAGGCTGCAGCAGCTTCTTTCTGGTCGCGAATTGCCGCCAGAGTACGAGCCAATTTGCTGGTAGCGCCTTGAATCACGCTCATCAGCTGAGAAATTGCTTCGTCACGGGTCGGCAGAGTTGCCAGTACGTCGATTTGGTTAGCTGCGAGGAACTTGCCCTCGAACGCAGCTGCCTTGATCTCGAACTTGTCCTGACCCTTTGCGAATTCCTTGAAGATCCGGGCAGCAGCGCCTGGATGTTCCTTGGAGAACGCAATCAGGGTAGGGCCAGTGAACACGTCGTTGAGGACACTGAATTCAGTGTCAGCAACAGCGCGCTTGAGCAGGGTGTTACGTACAACACGTACGTAAACGCCAGCTTCACGAGCCTCTTTACGGAGTCCGGTCATCGCGCCTACTGTTACGCCACGGGCATCAGCCACGACAGCGGACAGAGCGACTTTGGCAGCCTCGTTGACTTCAGCGACGATGGCCTTCTTGTCTTCGAGTTTAATTGCCACGGGTTTAACTCCTGCTTGTTACCGTTTCATCTGGTCGAAACCGGATGTCGTTTTGGTGTCTGATTCGGTAAGGAACCGGGAGCACCATCTGCGTAGGCTTGTGGTTTAAGACTTGCGTCGCCTACGGTCTTGGATAGCCCCCGCCAGGCAGGGACCCCAATCTTTCAACTGGCGCGAACAATCGCGCCAATCTTTGTCTTACGCGTCCAGCGAGCTCTGGTCGATGACCAGACCTGGGCCCATGGTGGTGCTCAGGGTAACGCGCTTGACGTAAATGCCTTTCGAGGAAGCTGGCTTGATACGCTTCAGATCAGCGATCAGGGCTTCAACGTTTTCCTTCAGCTTGACGGCATCGAAGCCGATCTTGCCAACGGAGGTGTGGATGATGCCGTTTTTGTCGGTGCGATAACGAACCTGACCAGCTTTGGCGTTTTTAACCGCGGTAGCTACGTCTGGAGTTACGGTGCCGACTTTAGGGTTAGGCATCAGGCCACGTGGACCGAGGATCTGACCCAGTTGACCTACAACGCGCATGGCATCCGGGGATGCAATCACTACGTCATAGTTCAGGTCGCCGCCTTTCATTTCGGCAGCCAGGTCATCCATACCTACACGGTCAGCGCCGGCAGCCAGAGCGGCCTCAGCAGCTGGACCTTGGGTGAACACAGCAACGCGAACAGTCTTGCCAGTGCCGTGTGGCAGCACGGTAGCGCTACGAACGACCTGGTCGGATTTACGCGGGTCAACACCCAGGTTTACAGCTACGTCGAACGACTCGCTGAACTTGACAGTCGACAGCTCGGCCAGCAGAGCAGCGGCGTCTACAAAGTTGTAGGCCTTGCCTGCTTCGATTTTGCCGGCGATAGCCTTTTGACGCTTGGTCAGCTTAGCCATTACACACCCTCCACGTTAAGGCCCATGCTACGAGCAGAACCGGCGATAGTACGCACGGCTGCTTCCATATCAGCTGCAGTCAGATCCGCGTTTTTGGTTTTCGCGATTTCTTCCAGCTGAGCACGAGTCACGGTGCCAACCTTAACGGTGTTCGGACGAGCGGAACCGCTGGTCAGACCGGCCGCCTTCTTCAGCAGAACCGAAGCAGGGGTGGATTTGGTTTCGAAAGTGAAGCTACGGTCGCTGTAGACAGTGATGATCACTGGAGTCGGCAGACCTGGCTCAAGACCCTGAGTACGGGCGTTGAAAGCCTTGCAGAATTCCATGATGTTCACGCCGTGCTGACCCAGAGCAGGACCAACAGGTGGGCTTGGGTTAGCCTGAGCGGCCTTCACTTGCAGCTTGATGTAAGCGGTAATCTTCTTGGCCATGAGGCACTCCAATTACGGGTTCAAACGCCTCGAAAGGCTCCCCGGTTACTTGCGCGTTTATCCCAGTGACGACAAAACCCCACAGCCTATGGCTGCGGGGTTGGGATGCTTGCTCAGCTAGACCTTTTCGACCTGACTGAACTCCAACTCTACCGGAGTAGAGCGACCGAAAATGAGCACAGCCACTTGGATCCGGCTCTTTTCGTAGTTAACTTCTTCGACAACACCGTTAAAGTCAGCGAACGGACCGTCATTGACGCGCACCGTCTCACCTGGCTCAAACAGAGTCTTCGGTTTCGGCTTATCGCTACCATCGGCGACGCGACGCAGAATTGCTTCCGCTTCTTTATCAGTGATCGGCGCAGGCTTATCGGCAGTTCCACCGATGAACCCCATCACTCGAGGAGTATCCTTGACCAAGTGCCAAGTACCCTCGTTCATGTCCATCTGAACCAGCACATAACCCGGGAAGAATTTGCGCTCGCTCTTGCGCTTCTGGCCATTACGCATTTCAACCACTTCTTCAGTGGGAACCAGAATCTCGCCGAAGCCATCTTCCATGCCAGCCAGCTTTACGCGCTCAATCAACGAGCGCATGACATGCTTCTCGTAACCGGAGTAAGCATGCACAACATACCAACGCTTAGCCACGGGACACCCTTAGCCGACGATCAAGGAAACAAGCCAGCCGAGCAGGGAATCAAGCCCCCACAACAGCAACGCCATAACCAGGACAACAGCCACAACGATCAACGTGGTCTGCGTGGTTTCTTGGCGAGTTGGCCATACGACTTTACGAATTTCGGTGCGCGCTTCCTTAACCAGTACAAAGAAAGACTTGCCCTTAACTGTCTGCAGGCCTACAAAGGCAGCTACAGCAGCAATCACAAGCAAAGCGAGCACGCGGTACAGGATCGGCGAAGCAGAGTAATACTGATTGCCAACAACGCCAACAACCACCAAAGCAACTACTACTAGCCACTTGAGCAGATCGAAGCGAGAGCCTTGAGCTTCAGCTTTAGGAGTCATCTATGAAGATCCTGTGAAAAGAAAGCCAGACACACCTGGTGAATCTGGCAGGTCAGGAGGGAATCGAACCCCCAACCTACGGTTTTGGAGACCGTCGCTCTGCCAATTGAGCTACTGACCTAAAACAAAATCAGGCCGACCATTATGCAGACCTGAAAAAGACTTTACAACCACTTGCTAGACAACCCGACTAAACACCAACACCTACGAGAGCATTCGCCCTCAAACCACGATGAGGCGCAGCCGTAGCCGCCTAAAACAAAGGCAGATATTTTCATATCTGCCTTTTGTATGGAGCTCTTGAGCGGATTTGAACCGCTGACCTCACCCTTACCAAGGGTGTGCTCTACCAACTGAGCTACAAGAGCGTAACACCGTGCAAAACCTGTAAACTTGGAGCGGGTAGCGGGAATCGAACCCGCATCATCAGCTTGGAAGGCTGAGGTTCTACCACTAAACTATACCCGCGAGGCTTACAGCTCTCGCTAAAAATGGTGGAGGGGGAAGGATTCGAACCTTCGAAGTCGTAGACGTCAGATTTACAGTCTGATCCCTTTGGCCGCTCGGGAACCCCTCCTAAGCGAGCCGGCATTCTACATCATGCCAGCCTTCTGTCAAGCATTTTTCTCATTAAAAACCTGAGCTTAGCTGCGTTGACCTCGCTTCACACCGTTTACCGTTTTAGGTCTTCACTGTGGAGCGGGCGCCATTCTATGCAAACTATTCGGCGGGTGCAACCCCCTCGCAAGGCATTATTTTATGTTTTAACTCATTGAATTCTCTAGAAAGGTTTAGCAGCTGCAAGTCATCAAGCCAGCGCCGGCTTTCGGGAGCCACACGCACCCAGTAAGCGGCGGATTCGGAGTTACCCTTGGGTAGCGCCTGAAACTTGACATCCATACCACTCAGCCGGCGCTCAAGCCCCTGAGCAACATCCTGGCGAGTAAAGCCACCCACATAAAGACAACCCGCATCTGCCTGGACAGCCTTTGCCTTATCTTTTGCCGAGTCCGTTGCCTCACTTAGCAGACGAATGTCCTGCTGGGACCCCCGATACAAACTCAAGGGTGTTACATCCTTCGCGCGCAGAGGAGCCTCCTGTTGATGCCAGATGTAATAGAACACATTGAGAACAAGCAGCAGCAGAAACAACCAACGCATAAAGACCTCAGGACAAAGGGCACGCCATAGCCAAGCCGACAAACACCAGATCCGGTACCACTCTGGCCTCAGGTACGATTTCTGAGACCTGAGCCGCATCCCCCCCCGTCAGAAACACCGTGAAATCCTTACCCCAATAGCTACGTGCCAATTCAAGCTGAGTCAGCACAAAGCCCCGAAGCATCAGCAGACAGCCGCGCTCGACCGCCTCAACAGTCGTACGGCCCGGAATGAGCTTTTCCAAAGCACGCTCAGCAGCGACGTCGCCATAACGAATCTTGCGAGTGTGGGTGCGAAGCTGATTACGCATCAACGGCATCCCCGGACATATGAATCCGCCAAGATGTTCCCCATCCGCAGCAACGAAATCAGCGGTGACTGCTGTACCGAAATCCAGCACAAGGCAAGCGCCGGTTGCCAAATGAAACCCTCCGAGCAAGGCGAGCCATCGATCCAGCCCTAGCCGCTCGAACTCCTCATAGCCGTTACGGACACCGGACATCTCACGCGCCGGAGATGCACAGACCACGGACACCTCGAACACCTCCTGCAACAGCAGGATCAATGCATTGGTTTCATCTGCCGTCCTGACACTGACCAGCCGGCAATACTTGAGAGCAAGGCCCACGAGCCCTTTCAAGCCCTCGAGCAGTGCGAGGTCCGAATCGACAACCCCCTCACCCACCACTAGCTGGCCATTCGCATCAAGCACACGCCATTTGATAAAACTGTTTCCGCAGTCGAGCTCAAGAATCATTACGCAACCTCAGACTCAGCTCACCACCACTGAAGGCCTTTTCCACACCATCCACCTTCAAGCGCAACGCGCCCTGCCCATCAATACCCAGCACTTCGCCATCTACTTGGTTAACACCAGCAATCAACGACACTGCACGCCCCTGCCACAGATGATTTTGCTCCCACTCGGCCCGAACAGCTGAAAAGCCGCCAATCTGATGTCGGGCCAAGTATTTCTGCAGCATCACCCCAAGCTCTGCAGCCAGGTGATTGCGATCAAACGCCCTGCCCGACTCGAGACGCATGGACGTCCATTGCTGATCGACCTCATCAGCCATCTGCATATTTACATTAATACCGATACCCAGCACCACGTGACAAACGTCGGCAGGATCCCCGACCAACTCCAGCAGTATTCCGGCAATCTTCTTCTGACCGACCAGGACATCATTGGGCCATTTCAATCCTACCCCCGGAATACCAAGCTCGCGCAGGACCTGCATGACCGCCAGCCCGACGACAAGACTCAACCCTTCCAGTTGCCGCATTCCACCTTCGACACGCAGTACCAGGCTGTAATAGATGTTTTCTGCGAAAGGACTTACCCACTTCCGCCCTCGCCGCCCGCGACCGGCAGTCTGCCGCTCAGCAAGCACGACAAAAGGCGCAGCCTGATGCCGCTCGATGGCACGCAGAGCTTCAGCATTTGTGGAGTCAATTGAATGGAAGACCAGGACAGGCCAACCACAAGACGGCGCCAATCGCCCGATCTCCGCCGGATCAAGCAGCGTCAGCGGCGCAGCCAGCTGATAACCACGCCCTCGAACCTTGTGAATGGATAATCCCAGCTCAGCCTCTAACTGCTGAAGCTGCTTCCATACAGCACTGCGACTAACCCCCAAGGCAGCGCCCAGTGCCTGCCCCGAATGGAATCGGCCATCTTTAAGAAGCTTTAACAACGTCAGCATGCAAGTCTCGCCTCACAATGAGGCCCGCATGATAGCCACGCCCCGAGCAGTTGCATAGAAACCTGGCGAAGCAGATTTTCCTGCGGACAAAACAAAACCCCTACCTGC
>NZ_WTFT01000017.1:0-164447 GCF_009861505.1 Pseudomonas izuensis
CCCCGCCCCCCACCACCGCAAAACCCCCACCAAACCCCCCCCCACCCCCCACCCACCCCCCCCACCTCGGCACCCCGCAGGAACTCACCGACTACGGCGGCGACATCGTCTGGTCGGCCCGCTACACGGCCTACGGCAAACTGCGCCAGCTCCACCACGGCGGTGGCGAACAGCTCGAGCAACCGCTGCGCTTTCAGGGCCAGTACTGCGACGCGGAAAGCGGGCTGCACTACAACCGGCATCGTTATTACCAGCCGGACAGCGGACGGTATTTGACACCGGATCCGCTGAAGCTGGCAGGTGGGTTGAATGCCTATCGCTATGTGCCGAACCCGACCGGATGGGTGGATCCGTTGGGGTTGAGTGGGAATTGTCCGGGGGCGAATAAGGCAGGTTGCTTGGTGCCGGATGGTGTAGATGGGGCTAAGGTTGATGGTGGGGAACCAACTCTACCCAATGTAAGTCCCGAGCAAATTGCAAAGAAAGAGATTCATAGACTGAATGACAGTCAGGGTATGCATATGGTTGGGAAACATGGCCCGGAGGTTCCTGATGGCGCTTTCATACAAAGAGCAATTGACGGTACCGACCCAGTCACTGGTAAAACTCCTAAGAGCAAGAGAGGTAATCCAAGTTCGAGATTCTATAATTATGTGCTAATGCACAAGGCCTACATGCTTGCAACGACGAGAACGGAGCATGGGCTACCACGTTTTACAGGAAAGGACAGTAATGAAAACGACATTGTTAGAATGAGACTTTCCGATGTTGGTGAGGGCTATTTTCCAAATCCTAAGTCGAAGCAAACTCCAAAGCATATTAATTTGAATGGCTTTGAGATGAAATTTGATCCTGAAACTGGTATGCCCTTTACGTTGTATCCGATTAAATGGAGTGGAAAAATATGATTGATTCTGAATCTGGAAAGCCATACATCCCGACTATATCTTATTTTTTGGGGTGTTTTGATATTTATGATCGTGAAGAAACTCTAGGTGAGGAGCTAGAGAAGTTTGATCCAAATAATGTGGGTGATCGGGAGGTTCTAATTCTCAAGTATTGCCTACCTAGAAAGCGATCTTATCGACAGAGGTTTTTACTTTACAAATGCTTGGAAAAGGCCCTTCAGGATGATGATTATGACTTTCAATCATTATTGAAGTATCACCCTGAGTCGTATTCATCATTTCCTGATGGTTGGGATGAAATGGAAAACACCAGAGCATTTTTTGAAGATATTTTTCGCTTGGCGACTGTTGTGTGGATAGACGACCTTAAAAAAGCAAGTCAGGAAGACCAAACAAAGTGGTGAGGCTGGCACGTGCTATAGCCGGATTTTTATGAATAATTTGATTGAAAGTAGATGGGGTTTTGATTTGTTGAAGGTTGTTGAAAAAGAAAGAAGTGAAGAATTGATTAGGCTGATGGATGAGGCAGGGTGCGTTTTCAAATTTGTGGTTCTTTCGCCTGATCCGCAAGATAAAGTGGACGAGTCCTACCATCGGCAGGGCCTGGTTGTACTGCATGAAGAGTTAATGAGAAGCGCAATGCAGTGGCACGAGAATCTGATAAATGATAAAAAATACGAAAATTATCCAGAGCCGTTCATTAGTTGGGAGCTAGAAAATGCTATCGCGACTCCATTAAATGTAGATGAAATACGTAGTCTAACATTCACCGATAGAACTGATATCTTTGGACGTTTGGCGCTATATGCTTCCTTTATAAATCCCCCGTATCGTGCGCGATTTAAAAAGGGAGTAGAGGCTGAGGACGTTTTTAATGAGTGGTGTGACGTTCTTGGGTTAAATGAGCTAGATGAGATTTCGGTACTGAATTGGGTGGAAGGATTTCATACGGGGTTGCATGTAGAAAATGATACTTCGAGTGTAGAACCATGGAGTGATTATTTTTATCCAGGTTTGGAGTGGTGGGGTGTGTGGTGTTTAACGATTTGGAATCCTAAGCGACGGACTTTAAGTGCATTGATCGCGAGTACTACGGATTGATTGGATGTTGTTTGGATTCATACAATTGACTACGAAATTTCCGGGCAAAGTCCTAGGAGATTTCCTTCAAGTTCTAGCGGTTTTCATGAACTGGTGTGATGTGATTTCCACCGATAGTCTTTGGTTGCCACTGCAAAAAAACGGTGGCAGGGCGTAGGAACCCTTGAAGACTAGAACAACGCTTTCAGCGTCGGAACCTGATTTACGGCTGGCAAAGTGCATCCGTAAGATCATTTTCGGCGGCTGTGCGCGGGCATGCTTCGGTGTGGCCGAGTGCTCTGGTCTCGGTATTCCTACCCCGCGTATAGCTGCCACCCAAACCTGTAGGAAGGTCGGTGGGGGCGTCCATTTCGCTACCAGAGGTTTGAACAATGAAAAACATCCACCCCGATCCGCCCTACGAAAAACCAATCCCCCACCCCGATAACCGCTTCATGGCGCTCACCAGCAACTGCAGTGAAATGCCCACCCTATTCGTCGACACCCACGCACCGCTCGACGTTCTGACCGACGCTGCCAATTATCGAATTCGCGCCGTCACCCAAGTGCTGGAAAACCTGTCCATGCGCGGTTCGATCGAGTGTGAATCGTTCATTCTCAGTGATTTTGCGTTGCTGTGTGCCATTCCGTTGCGGGATGGGTGTGATGTGCTGGATGTGGTTGGGCGGCGGTTGCGGGGGCGGTCCTCGTGACCGGGTGATTTCCAATATTTAAGTTGATTGAGCGGGCGCCATCGCGGGCAAGCCTTGCTCCCACAGGGTTTGTGTCGTACATAGTTTCCGTGAACGACACAAACCCTGTGGGAGCAAGGCTTGCCCGCGATGGCGTCCGCCCAGTCAACGCTGTCCCGTCAGCCAGACCGGTTCAGGCTCCGGCACCGCCAGGCTATCAATCACATGCACGCTGTATCCCGGCATATTCTTCGCGTGGTGTTTGGCTTGTGATGCCATCTCGGCCAACTGGCTGGCATCGATATCCCCGCAGGCCTCGGGATGCAAATGGACCACGCCGATGGACAGGGACAGCAACGGGAATTCCTGGCGCACGCCCTGGCGGTTGGGGGCGATGAAGCAGCCGGCTTCCAGGTGTTCGCTGCGGTAGAAGCGTCGGCATTGGCTCTGGAAGTCGTCCAATAGCTGGTTCAAACGTTTGCCCCAGTCTTCCGGGCCGAGTACCAGCAGGAAATCGTCGCCGCCGATGTGACCGACGAAGTCGCGGGACGGGTCGACGCGGTCGTTCAGGCATTGCGCCAGGCAGAGAAGGACTTCATCGCCACGGCCGTAACCGTAGATGTCGTTGAAGGGTTTGAAGCTGTCGATGTCGACGTAGCAGATCACCGATTCGCGTTTCTGTTGCAGCAGCCGCGTGAGACATTGCTGGATCGGTACGTTACCCGGCAGCAGGGTCAGCGGGTTGGCGTAGCGGGCTTGCTGGATTTTCAGTTCGGTAATTAGTTTCAGCACATCGATTACCCGGCCCAGGCCCAGATAGCTGCCGTTGAGGGTGATGATGAAATCTTCTTCGATGCGTTGCCGGGCGCGGCTGGTGATCAGGCGGCTGACCTGTTGCAGCGACTGGCTCATCTCGACGGCCAGGAAATCATCGTTCATCAGGCGGCTGATGGGCTTGCGGGCGAACAGGTCGGTGGCAAACGGCTTGAGCAAGGCGTCCGAAAGCGAATGCCGATGGACGATGCCACAAGGCTGGCCTTGTTCGTCCAGCACTGCCAGCGAATTCAGGTTGGCCTGGCGGCGGAAGGCTTCGAGGACATTGGCGGTCGGGGTATCGCGGTCCACCGCGGGCTGGTCGTTGAGCAGAGCACTCAGGTCGCTGGCTTCATCGCCCAGGGCCACGGTGGTGCTGTCCTGTCTCGGCATCAGGGTCCGGGCATCCCGGGGTGGATGTTCCTGGGGGCGGCAGAGCAGATAGCCCTGGACCAGGTCGACGCCCATTTCGGTCAACACCGCCAGTTCTTCCGGCAACTCGATGCCTTCGGCAATCACCTGCGCCCGAGACGCCTTGGCGATCTGCAGGATTGAGCCGACGAACTCGCGCTTGAGGGCATCCTGGTGGATGCCATCGATGAAATGCCGGTCGATCTTCACGTAGTCCGGACGCAACTCGGACCACAGGCGCAGGCTCGAATAGCCCGCACCCAGATCATCCAGGGCAATGGAAAACCCCATCGCCCGATAGTGATGCAGGGCGGTTTGCAACAACTGGAAGTCGTCGATCGGCGTTTGCTCGGTGAGTTCGATCACCACCTGACTCGGCGGGATGCCGAAGTCCTGCAACAGTTGCAGGGTGCGGCCCGGCTGGTGCGCGGCTTCGAGCAGGGACTCCGGGGAAACGTTGAGGAACAGTTTGCCGGGCAGTTGCTGTTCGTTGAAACGTCGGCAGGCGCTCTGCCGGCAGGCGATTTCCAGTTCGCTCAAGCGGCTGGCCTGGCGGGCCACGGCGAACAACGCGATGGGGGAGTGCAGCGGACTGTTGGACGGGCCACGGCTGAGGGCTTCGTAGCCAAGAATACGGCGTTCGGAGAGGCTGATGATCGGTTGGAACAAGCTGTGCAAACCGCCTTGAGTCAGGATTGAACTCAACGCACTCAGCTGTTCGGTTGTGGTCATGGCGATCTCTGGCGATAAAAAAAGGACTGGGCGGGCTCTTGGTAAGAGAGCACGCCCAGTCCTTTATTTCACGACAGAATGATGACTGTTTGATGAAGCTCCGGGGAGCTTCAGCATTAAATTGCCATCATCTGGCTTGTAACCTCTTAGTGCTTGGCCACCGCGGTGTTGAGCTTGAGGTAGTCCAGCAGGATGCGCCCGGTCTCGCTCAGGTAGGCATCGTCTTCCGGCTTGGTCTTGTCCGGCTCGGCCGCCAGGGTGTCTTCGTCTTCTTTCTTCAGCTCTTTGAGTGGCTCTTCGCCCTTGGCCTTGCGACGGATGTTTTCCATGGCCAGTTGCTTGGCTTCGATGTCGGCGTGTTGGGCACGACGGTCGGCCTCGTTAAGGCTGACGGTTTTCTCCGTCATCAGCTTCTGCGCCAGGGCCAGTTTGTCGCGGATGAACACGAACTCCGCGTCTTTGGCCGTGCGCACGTCATGCTCGGACTTGAGCTGGGTGATGTACGGCTTGAACGGATCGAGCGCAGGCTTGATGGCCGCTTTGATGGTGTCCCACGGCATGGCTTCCGGCAGGGCGCTTTCGCCGATTTCCTTGGTGTCGATGATCGACGGGTAATCGATGTCCGGCAGTACGCCCTGGTGCTGGGTGCTCTGGCCGGAAACCCGGTAGAACTTGGCCAGGGTCAGTTTCAGTTCGCCATGGTTCAGCGGCTGAATGGTCTGCACGGTGCCTTTGCCGAAGGTCTGGCCGCCGATGATCAGTGCACGGTGGTAGTCCTGCATGGCGCCGGCAAAAATCTCCGAAGCCGAGGCGGACAAGCGGTTCACCAGCAATGCCATCGGGCCTTTGTAGAACGCGCCCGGGTTTTCATCTTCCAGTACATCGACGCGGCCATCGGCGTTACGCACGAGCACGGTCGGCCCTTTGTCGATGAACAGGCTGGTCAGCTCGGTGGCTTCCTGCAAGGAGCCGCCGCCATTGTTGCGCAGGTCGATGACCACGCCGTCGACCTTGTCTTTCTGCAACTCGGTCAGCAACTTCTTCACGTCGCGGGTGGTGCTCTTGTAATCCGGGTCGCCGGCACGGAATGCCTTGAAGTCCAGATAGAAGGCCGGGATCTCGATGATGCCGAGCTTGTAGTCCTTGCCATCCTGCTTGAGGTTGAGCACCGACTTCTTCACGGCCTGGTCTTCAAGCTTCACCGCTTCGCGGGTGATCGGCACGATCTTGCTGGTCTGGTCGTTTGGCGCATTGCTGGCCGGGATCACTTCCAGGCGCACCACGGTGCCTTTCGGGCCGCGGATCAGCTTGACCACTTCGTCCAGGCGCCAGCCCACCACGTCGACCATCTCTTTGTTGCCCTGGGCAACGCCGATGATCTTGTCGGCCGGAGCGACCTGCTTGGTCTTGTCCGCCGGGCCTGCCGGCACCAGGCGCACGACTTTCACCTGATCGTTATCGCTCTGCAACACGGCGCCGATGCCCTCCAGGGACAGGCTCATGTTGATGTCGAAGTTTTCCGCGTTATCCGGCGACAGGTAGTTGGTGTGCGGGTCGTAGGACATGGCGAAGGTGTTGATGTACGCCTGGAAGATGTCTTCCGCGCGGGTCTGGTCCAGACGCACCAACTGGTTCTTGTAGCGCTTGGTCAGGGTTTCCTGGATTTGCTTGGAATCCTTGCCGGCGATCTTCATCCGCAGGACTTCATCCTTGACGCGCTTGCGCCACAGGTCGTCGAGTTCCGCGGTGGATTTGAGCCAAGGGGCGTCCTTGCGATCGATCAGCAAGGTTTCCTTGGTGGTGAAGTCGATTTTGTCGACGCCCTTGTTCAGCTCGGCAAGGGCGAAGTCCAGACGCGCCTTGACGCGGTCCAGGTAGCGTTTGTAGATGGTGAACCCGGCGTTGAGGTCGCCGCTTTTGAGGAAGTCGTCGAACTGGGTCTTCCACTTGTCGAATTCGGCAATGTCGCTGGCCATGAAGTAGCTGCGCGACGGGTCGAGCAGCTTGAGGTAGCTGTCGTAGATGATCACCGAGCGCGCGTCATCGAGCGGCGGTTTGCTGTAGTGGTGGCGCTTGAGCAACTCCACGACGTTCAGACTGGCGATGACTTCGTCGCGATCGGGTTGAAGCTTGTCCCAGCTATTGGCTGCGAATGAACTGCCGGACAGCGGCAAAAGGCCGATACCGATGAAAAGGGCGAGGGCGGTGCTGGGGAACAAACGCTTCATGTTGATTCGACGCGGGGACAATTGATAACGCATATTAGGCCGTCTTTGAAGTCGCCGGTTCCACAAGGGCCGGTCGCATAATGCAAAAAGCCCGGCGCTACCGCTTCGGGCTCAGTCCAGACTCACTATGGAGGCACTGTGAAAGCATTGCAAGGCGTTGACGGTCAAGTGGAGTGGGTTGAAGAGCCGAGTCCTGCTTGTGATGTAGGACAAGTTCGCATTCGCGTGGCGGCTGCGGGACTCAATCGCGCCGATTTGTTGCAGAAAGCCGGTCTTTATCCACCGCCGCCGGGGGCCAGCCAAGTGCTCGGTCTAGAGTGCTCCGGGGTGATCAGCGAGGTCGGTCCGGGCGCTTCGTGGAAGGTGGGGGATCGGGTTTGCGCCTTGCTGGCCGGGGGCGGGATGGCTGAAGAGGTGGTTGTCGACGGACGGCATGTGTTGCCGGTTCCCGACGAAATGTCGTTGGCCGAAGCCGCCGCGTTGCCGGAAGTGTATGCGACCGTCTGGTTGAATTTGTTTCAACTCGCTGCGCTCAAGCCGGGTGAGAAAGTTCTGTTGCACGCCGGCGCAAGTGGAATCGGTTCAGCGGCCATTCAGCTGTGCAAGGCGTTTGGTAACCCGTGCTGGGTCAGCGTCGGCTCCGCCGAACGCCTGGCCTACTGCGAAGCGCTCGGTGCCCAGGGCGGCGTGGTGCGCACCGACGATCTGGAGAGCCTGAGCGATCTGGGGCCGTTCGATGTCATCCTCGATCCGGTGGGTGGCAACTATGCGGCGTTGAACCTCAAGCTGCTCGCGCAGGATGGCCGTTGGGTGTTGATCGGCCTGATGGGCGGGCGCGAGGCCAAACTGGATCTGGCCCAGGTGCTGGCCAAGCGAGTGCAGTTGCTGGGTTCGACGTTGCGCAGCCGTGATGATCAATTCAAGGCGGATCTGTTCAGCGACCTGAGCCAGCATGTCTGGCCGCTGTTTGCCGAAAAACGCCTGAGCCCGCAATTGGCCAAGGCCTTCCCGATCAAGGATGCCGAGGCGGCGTTTGCGGAGTTGGCGAGTAACAAGGTGGCAGGGAAACTGGTGCTCCTGATCGACGAAAGCCTGACCTGACAACACAAAACCCTGTGGGAGCGAGCTTGCTCGCGAAGACGATGTGTCAAACAACCCATGTGTTGAATGACAGGCCGCTTTCGCGAGCAGGCTCGCTCCCACAGGGGATCTCGGTTATTTCCAGAGATGGATCGGCCAGCCGGCCTTTTCGGCATGTTCACGCAACACCGGATCCGGGTTGACCACATGCGGGAAATCCACCTTCAGCAACAACGGCAGATCATTGCGCGAGTCTGAATAGAAACTCGCGCCCTCCAGGTTTTCCTCTTCGGCATCCAGCCACTCCAGCAACCGGGTGATCTTGCCTTCGCGGTAGGTCAGCGTGCCGACGGTGTTGCCGGTATAAACCCCGTGCGCCACTTCCAGTTCGATCCCCAGAATCTCGTCGATGCCCAGGCGCTCGGCAATCGGTCCGACCAGGTGCGTGCCCGAGGCGGAGATCACCAGAATGCGGTCGCCCGCCTTGCGGTGGGCGGCGATGGCTTTGGTGGCGTCGCTGAAGATGATCGGTTCGATGAAGTCTTCTACCCACGGACCCACCAGGTGATCGACTTCGGCCGGCGTACGACCGATCAGCGGTTCGAGGCTGAAGGCCATGTAATCCTCCATGGCCAGATGACCCCTGCCGTAGGCGTCCATCAATTCCTTGTCGCGTCGCAGGAAGGATTCGCCATCGACCCAACCGAGGCGGACCATTTGCTCACTCCACAGCGAGGCGCAATCGCCGTGGATCAGGGTTTCGTCCAGATCAAAAATTGCCAGGGCCATCAGTGCAGTTCTCTCTTCAACATCAGCAAGGGCATCAGGCTACCTCACACAGGGCCGTCGGATCGATGGAAAGTGCCAGGCGCTGACCATCGGGGTGCAGATCGCTGGCCGAGCGGTTGAGTACGTCCACCACCAATTCCACGCCCCGGGCTTCGATCCGGTAACGAATCACGTTACCCAGCAGGCTGTGGCTGCGCACTTGTGCATCGAGTTCGCCGTTCAGGCTCAATTCGATGGCCTCCGGGCGAATCGCAATACGATGATTGACCGGCCGCTGCAGCAGTTTTGTCGCGCTCTCGGCGTCCAGCAGGTTGTAATTGCCGATGAACCCCGCGGCGAACACATCCACGGGGGCGGTGTACAAGGTTTCGGCGTCACCGCTCTGTACGATTTTTCCCTGATTCATCAGGAAAATCCGGTCAGACATGGTCAGGGCTTCTTCCTGATCGTGTGTGACGAAAATGGTGGTCAGGCCCAGTTCGCGCTGGATCTGACGGATCTGTTCACGCAGGTGCTTGCGGATTCGCGCATCGAGGGCCGACAGTGGTTCATCCAGCAGCAGCAAGCGTGGCCGGGTCACCAGCGAGCGGGCGAGGGCAACGCGCTGGCATTGGCCGCCGGACAGCTGATGTGGATAGCGGGCGGCAAAATCATGCAACTCCACCAGCTTCAGCACTTCGGCGATGCGTTTCTGGCTATCGTCGGCGTTGACCTTCTGCATGCGCAAACCAAAGGCGACGTTCTGTTCGACGGTCATGTTGGGGAACAGCGCATAACTCTGGAACACCATGCCGATCCCGCGCTTCTGCGGGCTCAACGGCACAATATCGACACCATCGAGCAGAATCTTGCCGCCATCCACTGAGGTCAGCCCGGCGATGCAGCGCAGCAGCGTGGATTTACCGCAACCGGACGGGCCGAGCAAGGTGACGAACTCACCCTTTTGAATTTCGCAATTGATGTCGCTGAACACCGTGGTGCCCGCGTAGTCCTTTTTAAGATGTTGGACGCTGACATAGCTCATTCGCTTTTGTCCTTGTTCAAGATATTGGCCGCCCAGGTCAGAACCAGTACGAAGAAGAAGTAGGAAATCACCAGTGCACTGGTGAAGTGGCCGCTGCTGTTGCGCATGTTGTTGAGGTAGACCTGCAGGGTTTCGTAGCGGGTGCCGACGAGGATGTTGGCGAAGACGAACTCACCGAACAGGAACGAGAACGACAGCAGCAAGGCCACCATCAAGCCCTTGCGCAGGTTTGGCAGCACCACCAGGACCGCTGCCTGGAAGGTGCTGGCGCCGAGCAGTTGGGCGGCGTCCATCAGGTCGCGCAGGTTGATCGCTTGCAGGTTGTTGGTGATCGCCCGGTACATGAACGGCAGCGCCACGGTGAAGTAGCAACCAATCAGGATCCACGGCGTGCCGACCATGGCAAACGGCCCGGATCCGTAGAGCTGCAACAGCCCCACCGACGACACCACCGGCGGTACGGCGAAGGGCAGCAGGATCAGGATGTTCATCAGCGCATCGAGTTTCGGGAAATGGTAATGCACCACGAACAGCAACGGCAGAATCAGCACCACCGACAGTATCAGCGCACCGATGCAAACCACTAGAGATTGGCCGAAAGCACTCAGGAAGCGCGGATCGCTCCAGAGTTGCAAGTACCATTTGGTGCTGAAACCGCTGGGCAGGATGGTGGCCGACCAACTGCTGGAAATCGAGTAGATAAAGGTGCCGAGCAACGGCAATAACAGGATGGCAAACAGCAGGTAGACCACGACCCTATGGTAGATACCGGCGGGCCCCAATTCAGCGCGAGACATGGTAGCTCCTCTTCAACAGCAGCTGATGCACGATGGTCACCAGGGTCATCAACGCCACCAGCACCACAGCCAGGGCGCTGGCCAGGTTCGGGTCCAGGGAAATGTCACCCGAAACCATCGCCGCGATGCGGATTGGCATCACGTTGAAGTTGCCGGTGGTCAGGGCGTACACCGTGGCGTAGGCGCCGAGTGCGTTGGCCAGCAGGATCACGAAGGTGCCAAGCAGGGCCGGGGTCAGCACCGGCAGACCGATGTGGCGCCAGAACTGCCAGCCGTTGGCACCGAGCAGCGCTGCGGACTCGCGCCAGTCTTCGCGCAAGGCATCAAAGGCCGGGTAAAGCAGCAACACGCCCAGGGGAATCTGGAAGTAGGTGTAGAGAATGATCACTCCGGTTTTCGAATACAGGTTGAAGTCCTGAATGATCCCGGCCTGCTTGAGCATGATGGTGAAGGTGCCGTTGAAGCCCAGCAAAATGATGAACGCAAAGGCCAGGGGCACGCCGGCGAAGTTGCTGGTCATGTTGGCGAAGGCGTTGACGAAGTTGCGTAGTTTCGAGTCGACACGGCGCAGGGAGTAGGCACCGAGCACGGCAATGATGATGCCGAACACGCTCGACCAGAAACTGATCTCGAGGCTGTACTGGATCGCCTGCAGATAGAACTTCGAATTGAAGATCCTGGTGAAGTTGGCCAGGCCCCAGCCGAACTCTTCCGATTCCAGGCTGTTGATCATCACCCACACCAGTGGGGCGATTTCGAACACGATAAAGAACAGGGCGAAGGGTACCAGGCACAAGGCTGCCAGCCATTTGCCGCGCGTCATGGAGGTCACTTGAGCAGCTCCCGACATACGGGTTTGTCGTGGGGTACGCCCAATAACTCGCAGACGGTGCCGCAGATTTCGGTCTGTTTCGGTGCGGCGCCGGCATTGAAGCTGAAGGCATCGCCGAGCACGAACAGCGGCACTTCGCGTTCCTCGGGCAGCAGGCCGTTATGGGAGCGGTCGTTGTTCATGCCATGGTCGGCGGTCACCAGCACCTGATAACCGGCGTCGAGCCAGCCTTGCAGGTAGTCGGCGAGGATGATGTCCGCCGAACGTGCGCTGTTGCGATACTGCGGGGTGTCGAGGCCGTGCTTGTGCCCGGCGTCGTCGATGTTCATGGGGTGCACCAGCAGGAAATTCGGTGCATGGCGCAGGCGCAGGTTTTCGGCGTCGGCGAACAGGTGTGAGTCGGGGTAGTGATCGCTCCAGTAGAAGTGCCCGTGCTGGATCGGCAGGTCGGGGGAGTCGGTGTGACGATCCCGGGCCGCCACGAACGGCGAGCGGTTATACAACTCACTGACCCAGTGATACGCCGCTGCGGCGGTCTTCAGGCCGGCGTCGGTGGCGTAGTGGTAAATGCTGCGCTGGTTGGACAGGCGCGAGACGTTGTTATGAACGATGCAGCTGTCGATCGGCGTGACGCCGGTCAGGATGCATTCGTAAAGCGGTCGGGACAGTGCCGGCAATGCACACTCCAGTTTGTAGAGCGCTGCGCGGCCTGCGCCGACGTAAGCCTGCAGGTGCCCCATGGCGTGGCGCGCGACTTCGTAATTGAGGCCGTCGAGCACGACAAGGATGACGTTGTGCTTCATAGGGGCAAAAACTCCGTGAAACAAATGGATCGACGAAATCTGTAGGAGCCGGCTTGCTGGCGATTGCATCACCCCGATGCCCGGAGAGACCGCGGTGACTGGATCGCCAGCAAGCCGGCTCCTACAGATGAAGCATTACTTCATTTCTACAATGACTTCTTCGTTCCACTTCTGAGGCAGTGCCTTGGAGGTCTTTTCCCACGCATCCGCGTCCTTGATCGGCGTGACCTTTTTGTACTGCTCGTTCGGCAGCAGCTTGGCCTGGACATCGGCTGGCAGGGTCAGGTGCTCGGCGCGGATCGGACGGGCGTTGCCTTTGGCCAGGTTGATCTGGCCCGCGTCGCTGAAGATGTACTCACGGGTCAGCTTGGCGGCGTTCGGGTTCTTGGCGTATTTGTTGATGATGGTGGTGTAACCGGAAATCACCGAACCGTCGGATGGAATCAGTACGGTGTAGTCATCCGGATTGGCCATCTTGGCCTTGTAGCTCAAGCCGTTGAAGTCCCAGACCACGCCGACTTCGATCTCGCCTTTTTCCATGGTGGCGATGGTCGGGTTGGCCATCGACAGGCGACCCTGTTTGGCGATGTCGGCGAACAGATCCAATGCAGGCTTCAGATTCTTCTCGTCGCCACCGTTGGCCAGTGCCGCGGCCAGTACGCCGTTGGCGGCCTGGGCTGCGGTGCTCACGTCGCCGATGGACACCTTGTATTTGCCGTCCTTGAGGTCAGCCCACTTGGTGGGGGCTTCGGAACCGTGCAACAACTTATTGTTGACGATGAAAGCGATAGTGCCGGTGTAGGCCAAGGCCCAGTGACCGTCCTTGTCTTTAGCCCAGGCAGGCACCTGGTCCCAGGTGGATGGCTTGTAAGGCTGGGTTACGTTCTGTTTCACCGCGATCGGGCCGAAGGCTGCACCGACGTCGCCGATGTCGGCGCTGGCGTTATCTTTTTCAGCGGCGAATTTGGCGATTTCCTGAGCCGAGCTCATGTCGGTGTCGATGTGTTTCAAACCATAGGTCTTGGCCAGGTCTTCCCAGGTACCTTTCCAGTTGGCCCAGTCATCGGGCATGCCGACACTGTTGACCGCGCCTTCCGCTTTCGCAGCGGCTTCAAGGGTTTTCAAATCATCAGCCGCCATGGCGGCGGTGCACATGGCAATGGTCGAGCCTAACAGTGATGCCAGGAAAAGCTTTTTCATTCCGAAGCTCCTATGGGCGTTTTCAACGCTGCGATTGCGGTGGTGTTGGTCTAGGTCAGCAATACCTGAGCCAATCTAAGGGGGCTCGATGACACTTTGATGTCGTTCGTCGTCCGGCTGGAGGTCAAGTTGCCCGGTATTGGAGGGTGCCTGATAAGCGTAGACCATCATCGAAGGCCCGCCGTACAAGGACTTGGCCGAGGTATTGCACAGTTTTTATTGATTTGTTGGCGTAACCGTTCAGCCCCTTGTCATCGCTCAGTCATGTGCACTGCCTACGCTTGCAGGAAGTTGATCGAGCCGATTTGTCGTGCGGTTCTGCCCCGAAACAGTGCTGGTCTAGTCCAGATAGGTAACGTTGATGCGTGATGAGGCAACAAAAGCGGTGACAGCCATTGGCCAAGTGCTTCAGGAGCAGCTCGATCACGGGTTGCTCGCGCCTGGAAGCAAATTGCCGGCTGAGCGCAAGCTCAGTGAATTATTCGGGACCACACGGATCACTGTGCGCGAGGCGTTGTTGCAACTGGAGGCTCAGGGGCAGATTTATCGCGAGGAGCGGCGTGGCTGGTTCGTTTCGCCACCGCGCCTGGCCTATAACCTGATGCAGCGCAGTCACTTTCACGCGATGGTCAGCGCCCAGGGGCGAGCGCCATCCACCGAGGTGATTTCTGCGCGTTTGCAACCGGCGTCGGCGGCGGTCTGTGCCTGGTTGCAGTTGCCAGCGCTGTCGAGCGTGATTCAGATCTGCCGTTCACGACGCATCGATGGGCGACTGGTGTTGTATGTGGAGCATTACCTGAACCCGCAGTATTTTCCGGGGATTCTGGAATTCGATTTGAATCAGTCGATCACCGAGTTGTATGCGCGGCACTACGATTTGCATTACGGGCGAGTGCGTTTCGAGATTGTGCCGACGGCGTTGTCGGTGGATGCCGCGGCGGCGTTACGGGTATCGGTGGGGAGCCCGGGGTTGCGCATTGCGCGGGTCAATTATGATCAGCATGAGCGCTTGATCGACTGTGACCTGGAGTTTTGGCGCCATGATGCGATTCATGTTGGTGTAGATGTGGTCTGAGCTTTTGACTTTCTGTGGGAGCAAAGCTTGCTCGCGATGCAGGCGCCGCGGTCTATCGCAGGATTGCGTCGATGCTATCGCGAGCAAGCTTTGCTCCCACAAAGGCCGTGGTGCTATTCCTTCTGCGGGCCACCACCCGCGGTAATCACCTGCACACTCATCCTTGGCGTCGCCAGGTCCATCCCTGCTTCATCCATATGCCGTTTCAGCGACAGGTTGAACGCCCGGGAAACCTCCCACTGCTTGATCGGCGCGGTCTTGAAGCGGGCGCGCAGAATCGCGTTGCCGGATTCGAAACTTTCCACACCCTGAATCTCCAGCGGCGACCAGATGTTGCGCCGTTGCAGCGGGTCGGTGCGCATTTTCTGGCCGACTTCGCGCATCAGTTTGATCGCGTTGTCGATGTCCATGCTGGCCGGTACGGCAACCCGGAAGATCGCGTAGCCGAATTCCCGGGAGTAGTTCTTGATGCTTTTGATTTCGCTGAACGGAATGGTATGGACGATGCCGTCGATGTCCCGCAGGCGCACGGTGCGAATGGTCAGGCCTTCGACCGTGCCCAGGTGCCCGCCGACATCCACGTAGTCGTCGATGGCCAGGGAATCTTCGATGATGATGAACAGGCCGGTGATCAGGTCGGCCACCAGCGATTGCGCGCCGAAACCGATGGCCAGGCCGATCACGCCGGCACCGGCCAGCAGTGGCGTGACGTTCATGCCCATGTTCGCCAGGGCGACGATCAGCGCAATGATGAATATCGCCACGAACAGCACGTTGCGGATCAGCGGCATCATCGTCTGTGCCCGGGCGTTGGCCAGGCCTTTGCGCGAGCGGGTGAGGGCGTGGTGCACGGCGGTGTCGCTGAGGATCCAGATCAGCCAGGCGAAGATCAGCGTGCCGCCGAGGCTGAACAGTTTGACGCTGATTTCATGGCCTTCGCCTTCGGTGAAGCTGATCAGCGACATACCCCAGACCCGCAGGCCGAGTTCGATGAACGCCAGCCAGACCAGCAGATGCGCGAGGGTGTAGAAGAAGCTTTTCAGGCGTTCGGAGTACAGCGCGTGGCGCTTCACGCCGCGTTGCGGCTTGAGGGCATGGCGACGCACCAGGCCATTGATGACCATGCACAGCACCAGCAACACGGTGCAGATCAGCGATTGACGCAAGGCGGTGCTGGTATCGCCGGCCGAAACGAAGGTGGCGAACAGCGAAATGCCCACCAACACCAGCGCCGGCACGAACCAGAAGGTGCCGAGAATTTCGATCGTGTCGCTGAGGGCGCGGCGGGTCAGGCGTCGTGACAGTGGCTGGTTGCGGATCAGATGCGCAACCGGGCGCCGGAAGCGCAGGATGAACAGCCCCGTGGACAGCGCCGCCAGGACGTTGGCCACCGTCGCGGCGGAATGCGCCAGATGCACGCCCAGGCTTTCGATCAGGCGTGGGTCGTTCAGGGCTTCACCGAACGCGGCGAAGCTGCCGATCAGCCACAGCGGCCGAAAGGCCTGATGGCGCAGGATGTACAAGGCCCGGTGACGGTGCGGGCCGTCGAGCAGGGAAAAGGCGATGACGCAGACCGCGGAAAAACAGGTGCCCACCACCAGCGCATAAGCCAGCACCATGGCCAGGCTTTTACCCAGCGACGATGGCAGGGCGTAGCTCATGTACACCGTGATGACCAGGGCGATCAGCCATGGTCCGAGCTTGCGCAGGGCGAAGCGCAGCATGTCCAGGGCCCGAGGGTGTTGCGGCAGCTCTTCGGTCAGGCCGAAACGCATGCGTACCCGATGGCTGAGCCAGATCAACGCGGCTGCCAGCAGGCTCCAGATCATCAGAATCATGGCGAAGGCGAAAATGATCGGTAGCCATTCGTTGGCTGGCAGCACCAGCTCGATCAGTTCGTCCCTGGCCAGGTTGAATTCGTCGGACCAGCGCGTGATCGGGCTGTCGGCACCGGAAAACTGTTTTTCGAAACTGGCCAGGGTGCCGCCGATCAGGCCCAGCACGCCTTCTTCGGTAGTCGGCTGGGCCTTTTTCGTGACATCGCGCAGTTTCTTCAAATCCGCCAGCAGCTTGGTGCGCTGTTGATCGTTTTCCAGGGACTTGATCACTTCGTCGAGGGATTGCCCGAGGGGTTCCTGCGCCTCTGGCTGGGCTTTCGCCGAACTGTTGAGCAGGCTCGGCAAACCGGCCGCCTGGGCTGGCGCCATCGGCAGCAGCGTCATCAGGCAGACAAGGAAAAAACACGGCAAGGCAAAAAGACGAGCGAGCACTGGGCGGTCAACCTCGGGGTGAGCGGGTCGACCGAGTGTACGAGCCCGTCAAATTCAATGCGAGTCGGGGGAGGATTTATTCGTTGAGTTTGGCGAGGATCTTGTACACCACGGTGGCGAGGATCAACAGCATGCCGATCCACATGGCGAATACGCCGGCGTTCTTGTCGCGAAAGTTGAAGCCGATTGCCAGCAGGATCATCCCGGCGAGGATCGGGATCAGCATGCCGTGGAAGGAGGACATCGAAATCATGGTGACTGCCTTGTCGGGGGAGGTGATTGAAGTCTAGGTTGGATTTTGCAGGGCTGTTGCTGACTTTGTGGTGAGGGGATTTATCCCCGTTGAGCCGCGCAGCGTCCTCAGAGACAGTCACTGCGGTCTTTCATGAAGACCGCATTTTGCTGGTTTTGGGGTCGCTGCGCGGCCCAACGGGGATAAATCCCCTCGCCACAGGTTTGTCATCGGACCAGGAAGTTACGGCAACTCGCGGCAGGCGTAGAACGCGCTCAGCACCTTGACCAGGTGTGCCAGGTCATGGCTGCCGCACAGTTCGCGGATCGAGTGCATGGCGAAGGTCGGCAGGCCGATGTCCACGGTGCGCACACCCAGATGGCTGGCGGTGATCGGGCCGATGGTCGAGCCGCAGCCCATGTCGCTGCGCACCACGAAACTCTGTACCGGCACTTCTTCGGCCATGCACAGGTGACGGAAGAACCCGGCGGTTTCGCTGTTGGTGGCGTAGCGTTGGTTGCTGTTGACCTTGATGACCGGGCCGGCGTTGAGTTTCGGGCCATGGTTGGCGTCGTGCTTGTCAGCGTAGTTGGGGTGTACGCCGTGGGCATTGTCGGCCGAGACCAGCAGGGATTTCTGAATGGTGCGCACGAACTCATCACCTTCGGGCAACAGGCGACGCAGCGTCTGCTCGAGCATCGGGCCATCGGCCCCGCAGGCCGAGCATGAACCGACTTCTTCGTGATCGTTGCAGACCAGTACGCAGGTTTCGTCGGTCTCGGCAGTCAGCAGCGCTTGCAGGCCGGCGTAGCACGACAGCAGGTTGTCCAGGCGTGCGCCGGCGATGAAGTCGCCATGCAGGCCGATCACCGCTGCGCTCTGCGTATCGTAGAAACTCAGCTCGTAATCCAGCACCACGTCGGCATTCAAGCCATGTTCGCGGGCCAGTTGGTCGGTGATCACCGCGCGGAAATCCACGCGCTCGTCGCCGGCAAATTGCGCGAGTACCGGTGGCAGTTCGGTTTGGGCATTGATCGCCCAGCCCATATTGGCTTCACGATTGAGGTGGATGGCCAGGTTGGGGATGATCGCGATCGGTGCCTTGAAGTCGATCAACTGGCTTTCGACCTTGCCGTCACGACGGAAGGTCACGCGCCCGGCCAGGGACAGGTCGCGGTCGAACCACGGTGCCAGCAGGGCGCCGCCATAGACTTCCACGCCCAGTTGCCAGAAGCCCTGGCGTTGCAGTTCCGGCTGAGGCTTGACCCGCAGGCACGGGCTGTCGGTGTGGGCGCCGACCAGGCGGATCCCGCCATGCAACGGCGAGTGGCGGCCCATCTTGATCGCGACGATCGAAGAGTCGTTACGGGTGACGTAGTAGCGACCATTGGCTTCGGTGTGCCAGGGCTCGCGCTCGTCGAGACGCTGATAACCCGCCGCTTCCAGACGTTGAACAAGGCTGGCGGTGGCATGGAACGGGGTAGGGGAGGCCTTGAGGAAGTCGATCAGGCCTTGGTTCAACTCTTCGCGCATAAGTAGCTCCAGACAGCAATGGGGCCAGTTTAACGTATTGGTTGGAGAATTGGCGGTGGTGTGCGGGGGGATACCCGCAATATTGAACCTGGACAAGAACCCTGTGGGAGCAAGGCTTGCCCGCGATGGCGGCGTGTCAGCCTGCATCATTGGTGATAGACACACCGCCATCGCGGGCAAGCCTTGCTCCTACAAGTTGGAGGCATTTAGAACGGTGCAGGGCACTCGAAGCGCAGGCGTTCGCCGGTCTGGGGATGAGTGAAGGTGAGCATGCTGGCGTGCAGGCACAGGCGTGGCCAGGCGGCGAGGGCTTGTTCGTGGGCGTAGAGCCCATCACCCAGCAGCGGATGACCAATGGACAGCATGTGCACACGCAATTGGTGTGAGCGGCCGGTGATCGGCGTGAGCTCCACGCGGCACCAGTCGCCGCAACGCTCCAGCACACGCCAGAACGTCAGGGCATGCTTGCCGAATTCATGGTCCACCACATGGCGCGGCTTGGTTGGCGGATCGTAGCGCAAAGGCAAGTCGATGCTGCCACTGTCCAGCTCGGGTTGACCCCAGCACAGTGCGGTGTAGGCCTTTTCGGTTTCGCGGTCGTGAAACTGCCGGGACAGTTCGCGGTGCGTATCGGGATCACGGGCCAGCAGGATGATTCCGGAGGTTTCCCAATCCAGCCGATGGACGATGCGTGCTTCCGGGTAGCCGTTTTCTTGCAGGCGGGTGATCAGGCAGTCCTTGTTGTCGTCGGCCCGGCCAGGGACGGAGAGCAACAGGGTCGGTTTGTTCACCACCAGCACGGCGGCGTCCTGATGGATGATGTGGACGTTGGACAACGGCATTAAAACAGCCTCGTTACAAACGCCAACGGCGGTTCAAGCCCCCCGCTCTGTGGGAGCAAAGCTTGCTCGCGATTCAGGCGCCTCGGTGAATCAGATACACCGAGGTGATGCTATCGCGAGCAAGCTTTGCTCCCACAGAGTGCAGACAGCCTGAACCGCCGTGGCTCCAGCCGGATCGACTCAGCGATCTGGCAGGGTGATGTTGAGTTCCAGAATCGAGCAGCTGCCCTGGCTTTCCAGTGCGACGTGCACGTCATCGGACCCGATATTGACGTACTTGCGAATCACCTCGACCAGCTCCTTCTGCAAGGCCGGCAGGTAGTCCGGGGTGCTGCGTTGGCCGCGTTCGTGCGCCACGATGATCTGTAGACGCTCTTTCGCTACCGACGCGGTGCTTTGCTTTTTGTTGGCACGAAAGAAGTCAAAAAGGTTCATTGCTTAGTTGCCTCCAAACAGGCGCTCGAAGAATCCCTTCTTCTGTACATCGAGGAAACGATGGTCCACGGTCTTGCCCAGCAGGCGATCAACGGTATCGCTGTAGGCCTGGCCGGCATCGCTCTGGTCGTCGAGGATCACCGGAACGCCCTGGTTAGATGCCTTGAGCACCGCCTGGGATTCAGGGATCACGCCGAGCAGCGCCACCGAGAGGATTTCCTTGACGTCTTCTACGCCGAGCATTTCGCCTTTGCTCACACGTTCCGGGTGATAACGGGTAATCAGCAGGTGTTCCTTGATCGGGTCTTCGCCGCGCTCGGCGCGACGGGACTTGCTGGCCAGCAGGCCGAGCATGCGGTCGGAGTCACGAACCGAAGACACTTCCGGGTTGGTCACCACGATCGCTTCGTCAGCGAAGTACATGGCCAGGTGGGCGCCTTTCTCGATGCCCGCCGGGGAGTCGCAGACCACGAACTCGAAGTCTTCCTTGAGCTGCATCAGGACTTTTTCCACGCCTTCGACGGTCAATGCGTCTTTGTCGCGGGTCTGGCTGGCGGCCAGCACATAGAGGTTTTCCAGGCGCTTGTCTTTGATCAGGGCCTGTTGCAGGTTGGCTTCGCCGTTGACGACGTTGACGAAGTCGTACACCACGCGGCGCTCGCAACCCATGATCAGGTCGAGGTTACGCAGACCGACGTCGAAGTCGACGATAACTGTTTTGTGACCGCGCAGAGCGAGGCCGGTACCGATAGCGGCGCTGGTGGTGGTCTTACCCACACCACCCTTGCCGGATGTAACCACGAGAATCTTGGCCAAGGTGTTTCACCCCTAAGGAAAAAGGACTTTTAGCCCCTGAAAAACATCTCTTGAAAACTAATGCAGTCGGACAGCCTTGGCTGGAATTCGGTTCTGGGCGGCGTTTACCCCCGGTAAACACTGCTTTTGGCCTGTTTCCTACTTCGTTTGAGCCGTTTTCGCTACGTTTTAGAGATGTTTGGAAAATGCGGCAGTATCCGTTAAAGCCGAATGATGTTCAACACATCGCCCGACAGGCTGACCTGAACGCCTGAACCCCATAAAGGGTCGCGACGCAGATCTTCGGACACCTTGTAATGACCGGCGATGGAGACCAGTTCAGCGCTCATTTGCTGACAGAAAATCCTGGCTTTCGTATCGCCTTTGACCCCGGCCAGCACACGACCACGCATGGGGCCGTATACATGGATGTTGCCATCGGCGAGAAGTTCCGCCCCCGGGCTGACCGAGGAAATCACCACCAGATCGCAACCCTGGGCATAAATCTGCTGGCCGCCACGTACTGGCGAAGTGATAATTTTTGTCGGTTTGATCGTCGGTTCCGGCGGTTTTTCCGGTTTTTTCGCAACCACGCCTTCATTCAGGTCCAGCGGGCGCTCACGGGCGCCGGACGGTGGCAGCACCGGCAGGTCGACCGCGATGGCAGCCGCGATGTCTTCGATACGGCTGGCACGGATCGCCAGGGTGCGCAGGCCGTGCTGGCGGCAGACGCGCATCAGGCCCGGCAGATCGACCACGCCTTCGTTGGGCGAGAGCTTGTCCAGGGCCAGTACCAGCGGTGCATTGCTGAAAAAATTGGGTGCCTGGGCGACCTTGGCGGCCAATTGCCGATCGAGGCCTTCGAGGTCGTTACGGGCCAGTTCCAGCACCGTAATGGCGAGCATGCTGCCCTTCAGCTGGAACACGGGATCTTGGTCTAGCGGTTCGGTTTGGCTCATGGTCGGCATACAACGACTTGTCACTAAAAGTGCCGAGACTTATAACGAGAACGCCCGCGGGCCGCAAGCCGGGTCGAACGATGTAGAATGCGCGGCCATTGTCTTTTCGGAAGCTTTAATGGATCGCCCGCGTTTTCGAACAACCTTTCTGTCTCCACGTTTCTGGCCGCTGTGGCTGGGCCTCGGGCTGTTGTGGCTGATTGTCCAGTTGCCGTACCCGGTATTGCTGTGGATCGGCCGTGCGCTGGGTGCCTTGATGTATCGGGTGGCCGGCGACCGACGGCGCATCGCCAAGCGCAATCTGGAGCTGTGCTTCCCGGAAAAGTCCGCTGCCGAGCGCAAGCGTCTGCTCAAGGAAAACTTCGCCTCCACCGGCATCGCCTTTTTCGAAATGGCCATGAGCTGGTGGTGGTCCCGTGAGCGTTTGGCGAAGCTGGCCCACGTCGAAGGGCTGGAGTATCTGCAGCAGGCCCACCGCGAAGGCAAGGGCGTGATTCTGATGGCGGTGCATTTCACCACCCTGGAAATCGGCGCCGCACTGCTTGGCCAGCAGCACACCATCGACGGCATGTACCGCGAGCACAAGAATCCGTTGTTCGACTATGTCCAGCGTCGCGGTCGTGAGCGGCACAATCTCGATTCACTGGCGGTGGAGCGAGAAGACGTGCGCGGCATGCTCAAATTGCTGCGCTCGGGCCGGGCGATCTGGTATGCACCGGATCAGGACTACGGCGCCAAGCAAAGCATTTTCGTGCCGCTGTTCGGCATTCAGGCCGCGACCGTCACCGCCACCAGCAAGTTTGCGCGGCTGGGCAAGGCGCTGGTGGTGCCATTCACCCAGGAACGCCTGGCGGATGGCAGCGGTTATCGCCTGGTGATCCATGCGCCGCTCGAAGGCTTCCCGGGGGAAACCGAGGAGGAAGACTGCCTGCGCATCAACCAGTGGGTCGAAGGTGTTTTGCGTGAATGTCCGGAGCAATACCTCTGGGCCCATCGTCGCTTCAAGAGCCGCCCACCCGGCGAGCCCAAGTTGTACGCCAAACGCGGTTGAATCCCGAACCCCTGTAGGAGCGAGCCTGCTCGCGATGGTGGTCAACGATAACGCGGGGCACCTGACACCCCACGGCGGTTTCACGACCATCGCGAGCAGGCTCGCTCCTACAGGGAACGGAAAATCCCATCAAGCACCATGGAGAGCTGTGCATGAGTCCTGCTGAACCGGTCACAGGGTTGATTCTATCCGGCGGCGGGGCTCGGGCGGCCTATCAGGTCGGTGTGCTGGCGGCGATTGCCGAGCTTTTGCCATTGGGCGCGGACAATCCGTTTCCGGTGATCGTCGGCACCTCGGCCGGGGCGATCAATGCCGTCAGCCTGGCCAGCGGGGCCATGGATTTTCGCACGGCCATCGAGCGCTTGACCGCTTTCTGGCAAGGCTTTCGCAGTCATCTGGTATTGCGCAGCGACTGGCCTGGAGTGATCCGCCAGGCCAGTCGCTTTGTCGGTCACAGCCTGCTGGGCCTTGGCGCTCAGGTCCCGGTGGCGTTGCTCAACAGCGCGCCACTGCGCGATTTACTCAACGACAAACTGCACATGACCGGCATCGCAGAGGCCATCTCTCGAAAGCAGTTACACGCAGTGGCCGTCACTGCGTTTGGTTACGAATCCGGTCAAGCGGTGACGTTCTATCAGGGCGGCGGCACCATTGACGCCTGGTTACGCCATCGACGAATTGGCGTTCCTACCCAGTTGTCCGTTGAACATCTGCTCGCCAGTTCGGCCATTCCGCTGTTGTTTGCCCCGGTGAAAATCGGCGAAGAGTATTTCGGTGATGGCGCGGTACGCCAATCGGCACCGATCAGCCCGGCACTGCACCTGGGGGCGAGTCGCGTGCTGGTGGTGGGTGTCAGTGGCAACCCGCGGGGTATCGATCCGGAGCAGCCGTTGCAGCGCGCGTACACCGGGCAGCAACCGACCCTGGCGCAAATCGGTGGGCACATGCTCAACAGTACGTTCATTGACAGCCTGGAAAGCGACATCGAGTTGTTGCAGCGCTTGAATCAGTTCAGTCGCCTCATGCCCGATGGCACACCGATCCGCACACTGGGTGTAGCGCCGGTGGAGGTACTGGTGATTTCGCCGAGTCAGCCGATCGACGAGATTGCCGCACGCCATCGCCAGGAGTTGCCGGCGGCGCTGCGTCTGTTCCTGCGCGGGCCGGGGGCGACCAAGACCAGTGGTGCGGGGGTGTTGAGTTATCTGTTGTTCGAGGCGGGGTATTGCAGCGAGTTGATTGATCTTGGGCGGCGGGATGCGTTGGCCAAGAAGGATGAGTTGTGCCGGTTTCTGGGGTTGGCGGTTTCGGCTTGAGATTGACAGTGCGGCATTCGCCTGTAGGAGCAAGCTTGCTCGCGATGAACGACAGGACACCACGGGGTATCAGGTCCCCAGCGTTTTCGTTCACCACCATCGCGAGCAAGCTCGCTCCTACAGGAGCGAGGTTTTTCAGATCAGAAGTGAACCTTGACCAGCAGGCTGGTCGCGCTCTGATCGGTCTTGAAGCCCTCGCTGTCTTCGATACCGTACTTGTTTTTCCAGTAGTCGTATTCGACACCGACGTACAACTGCTTTTCACCCAGGTTCAGCGCCTTGCCCAGGTCGTACTTGATCTGCGGATTGAAGTGCAGGTTGGCGTGGTATTCGCCTTTTTTGTTGACGTCGTTGTCAACCACCCAGTCCATGAAACCGTCGATCAGGATGCTCGAGTCGCCCACTGGAATGGTGTAGGACCAGACCGGCGTGACCTGCCAGATGTTATCGCCCGGGCGGCTGCCTTCGGTGTGACGGTTGTAGAAGTTCAACTGGAAGTAGTCGAAGCCCGGGATGGCCAGGTCGAAGCCTGGACCGATCAGGTACGACTCGGTGTCGTTCTCGCCGAACTCATAGGTCATGGCCAGCAGGACGTCCTTGACCGGGCCGAATTCCAGCTTCTGATCGAAGATCTTGCCGAACGACAGGCGCGGGCTGAATTCGCCGTAGTAAGAGTTATTGCCCGCGAAGGCGTCTGGCTTGCCGTTGTAGAAGATCTTGTCGACGAAGAAGAAGTTGTCGCCGTATTTCCAGCCATCGGCGTGTTCGAAGGTCACTGTCTGCTGGATGCGTGGGTTGACCTGGAAGTCCTTGCCATACAGGTAGGTCAGGCTGTTGTTCTGCCATTGCAGCAAGTCGCCGGCCATGGCCTGGCCCCCTGCCAGCATTGATCCCGCGAGCATCAGGCTAGTGCACGTGCGTTTCATTCGGTTGCTCCCAAAAAGTAGTGGTTTCACGTTTTTTTTAAGGTCGACGCTCTGGTGTGGCGTCTTTTCCTGTAGCTGTAAAAAATCATCCATCCGGTCAGCTTGAGTGCTGTCAGCAAGTGCTGCGCCAAGGTTTTCTGAAAACAAAAAAACTCCCGTTCGGCTGCTCTGCAACAGTCGATTGAGAGGATTTTGGGGATGCCTTGGTACCGTCCAGAGCCGGGATAAGTTGGCTTTCTGGTCAGGAATTAAATCCGGGCTTTTTTTTAAAGCGGATTCAGGCGGCCGCGGAGAATACTGACTCCTTGGCCAGGTCTCAAGTGCCCCGCAACAGCGCACCGACGACAGGTTTGAGGCGCGGTTGCGGGTCATCTTAAAAATGCACCTTCACCAGCAGGCTGGTGGTGCTCTCATTGGTGTCCAGCCGGGTGCTGTCTTCAATGCCGTACTTGTTTTTCCAGTAGCTGTATTCAACGCCGACATACACCTGTTTCTCCCGCCAGCCCAAGGCCTTGCCCAAGTCGTATTTGACCTGCGGATTGAAGTGCAGGTTGGCGTGATAGGTGCCATGGGAGTTCTGGTCGTTATCCACGACCCAGTCGATGTAGCCGTCAATCAACAGGCTCGAATTGCCCACTGGCAGGGTGTAGGACCAGGCCGGGGTGATCTGCCAGACATCATCGCCGGGACGCGAGCCTTCGGTGTGGCGGTTGTAGAAGTTCAGGGTGAAAAAGTTGAAGCCGGGCACCTTGAGATCAAAACCGGGACCGATCAGGTAAGCCTCGCTGTCGTCTTCGCCATTCTCGTAGGTCATGGCCAGCAACACGTCCTTGATCGGGCCGAATTCGAAACGGCGGTCGAGGATTTTGCCGAAGGAGAGGCGCGGGCTGAATTCGCCGTAGTAGGCGTGAACGCCTTTGTTCCGGTCTTGCGCGCCGTTGTAGTAGGTGCTGTCGACGAACAGGAAGTTATCGCCGTACTTCCAGCGGTCGGCGTGTTCGAAGGTGATCGTCTGCTGGATCGACGGGTTGACCGCGAAATCCTTGCCGTACAGGTAGCTCAGGCTGTTGGTTTGCCACAGCAGCAGATCGCCGGCCATGGCCTGACTCGCGGCCAGCAGGCCACCACCCAACAACAGGTTTGTCTGTGTACGAATCATGTGTTGCTCCCTCTTGTTTTTATTGTTCAAGGCGCAGGAAACCCCAAACCCTGTAGGAGCGAGCCTGCTCGCGATGGTCGTCAACGATTACGCGTGTTATCTGGATAAACGCGGTGTTCTCGGGTTCATCGCGAGCAGGCTCGCTCCTACAGGGGGGGGCGTTTCTGACCTAGTGCGAGTGGGCGTGGCAGTCGTTGACGGCGGCGCGTTCCTTGCCGCCGAGGATGTTGAACAACAGGTTCAGCGTCAGGGCGCTGAGGGTGGCCATGGCGATGCCGCTGTGGGTGATCGGGCTCATCCATACGGGCAGGTGGGCGAAAAACTCCGGACGCACTACCGGAATCAGGCCCATGCCGATGCTCACCGCCACCAGCAGCTGGTTGCGGCGGTCACCGATGTCGGCTTCCTGAAGAATCTTGATGCCGGTGGCGGCCACCATGCCGAACATCGCAATCGCCGCGCCGCCCAGTACCGCTGGCGGAATCGAGGCCACCAGGAACGCCGCTTTGGGCAGCAGGCTCAGGACGATCAGCAAGCCACCGGCAACGATGGTCACCGAGCGGCAGCGGACCCCGGTCATCTGCACCAAGCCGATGTTCTGGGCGAAGGAGGAGTGGGTGAAGGTGTTGAAGAAGCCGGCGAAGAACGAGGCGCCGGCATCGCACAGCAAGCCGCGACGCAACAGGCGCGGGCAGACTTCCTGGCCGGTGATCTTGCCCAGTGCCAGGAACATCCCGGTGGACTCGACGAAAATGATCACTACCACCAGGCACATCGAGAGAATCGGGGCGAGTTCGAATTTGGGCATGCCGAAGTGCAGTGGGGTGACGAATTGCAGCCATGGCGCATTGGCCATGCCGCTGAGGTCGACCATGCCGATCAGGCCACAGAGCACGTAGCCCAGGCACATGCCGATCAGTACGGAAATATTGACCCAGAAACCGCGCATGAAACGATGCACCAACAAAATGGTACCCAGCACCAGCGCAGCAATGGTCAGGTAAATCGGGGAACCGAATTGCGCGGCCTCAACGCCGCCACCGGCCCAATTCACAGCCACGGGGAACAGCGACAAACCAATCGAGGTGATGACCGTGCCGGTCACCAGCGGCGGGAAGAAACGTACGACTTTGGACATGAACGGTGCGATGAGCATGCCAAAGAAACCGGCGGCGATGGTGGCGCCGAAGATTCCTTGCAGGCCGATACCGGGCATGCCGGCCATGGCCACCATGCTGCCGACGGCGGCGAAGCTGGCCCCCATCATCACCGGCATCCGGATGCCCACGGGGCCGATGCCGAGGGATTGGACGATAGTGGCGATGCCGGCTACCAATAGGTCAGCGTTAATCAGGAAGGCGATTTCTTCACGACTCAGGCCAGCGGCCTGTCCGATGATCAGCGGCACCGCGATGGCTCCGCCGTACATCAGCAGAACGTGTTGCAGGCCAACCAGGATCAGTTGCAAAAGGGGTAAACGCTGAATGGCGGGTGCGTCGGGGATGCGCGCTTCGGATAGCTCGGACATGCAACACCTCGGATCATTTTTATTCTTGTGATTTACAGCTGCAGTGCTGCTGGCAGCTGTTTTCGAATCAGGTGGACCGCGGTGCGGCCATTCGCTGGCAAGCCAGCTCCTACAGGAGCTGGCTTGCCAGCGAAGCTTTTAACGATTAATTGGTCGGGGCACCCTGAACAATCCAGGCGCCGATCAGGTCACGTTCCTGCTGGGTCATCTGCGTGATGTTGCCCAGTGGCATGATCTGGCTGGTGACGGCTTGCGCCTGAATGCGCGCAGCGTTCTGGCGGATCTGCTCGGGGGTATCGAACATCACGCCGGCCGGAGCCGCGCTGAACAGCGGGCTGGTCGGTTTGGCCGAGTGGCAGACCGCGCAACGCTCTTGAATCACGCTGTGCACCTTGTCGAAACCAGGGCCGGCATTGGACGCTTGCGCCGGTGCCGCTGCCGGAGCTTCGGCAGGTTTTGCCTCAGCCGGTTTCAAACCACCGCCCAATGCCGTTTCCGGCAGCGGCTGGTATTCGATCTTCGCAGGCGCCTTGGCCACTTCCGGGCTGTTCATCGGCGCTGGGCCGGTGACGTAAGCCAGGCTGATCATGCCCACCGCTGCCACTGGCAGGGTCCAGGCAAACTTGTGGCTGTCGTGACGGGTGTTGAAGTAGTGACGCACCAACACCGCCAGTACCGCGATCCCGGCCAGGATCAACCAGTTGTACTGGCTGCCGTAGGTGCTCGGGAAGTGGTTGCTGATCATGATGAACAGCACCGGCAAGGTGAAGTAGTTGTTGTGGCGCGAACGCAGCAGGCCTTTGGCCGGCAGTGCCGGATCCGGCGTGCGGTTCTCGGCAATCGCCGCGACCAGTGCACGTTGCGCCGGCATGATGATGCGGAACACGTTACCGACCATGATGGTGCCGATGATCGCGCCGACGTGCAGGTACGCACCACGACCGCTGAACACCTTGCTGAAGCCGTAGGCGGCGCCGATGATCAGGACGAACAGGATGAAACCGAGCAGGGCAGGGCGTTTGCCCAGGGCCGAGTCGCAAAGGAAGGAGTAGATGAACCAGCCGATGAACAGCGAGCCGATACCGATGGCCACGCCTTCAGGGCCGCTCAGGGTGCTGCCCGGAGCCAGCAGGTAGAGCGTCGGGTTGGAGTAGAACACCACGCACAGCAGCGCGATCCCCGACATCCAGGTGAAATAGGCTTCCCATTTGAACCAGTGCAGGTTGTCCGGCATGGTCGGTGGGGCCAGTTTGTATTTTTCCAGGTGGTAGATGCCGCCGCCGTGGATCGCCCACAAATCACCGGCCAGACCGCTTTTCGGGTTGACCCGATTGAGGTTGTTTTCCAGCCAGACGAAGTAGAACGACGCGCCGATCCAGGCCACACCGGTAATCATATGAACCCAGCGCACGCTCAGGTTCAGCCATTCCAACAGATGTGCTTCCACAGTCTTTACCTCTCGCCTGTCACTCTGTTGTCGAGTGATCAGACCTTCTCTTATTGGTGGGGGGCGAGGATCAAACGCTCATCCTCTTTGAAAAAATGCTCATCGCAGTTATTGCCTGTGCCACTGCGATCAACCACCAGGAAGTCATCCCGCTTTTCGATCGTCAGCACCGGGTGGTGCCAGACGCCGCGATGGTAATTAATGCCCTGCCTGCCGTTGGTGACGAAGGCGCGGACCAAGCCTGATACAGGTTCATCGCCAAGTGGCGCGACCACGATCAGAAAGGGGTTGCCGAGCAGCGGTATGAAAGCCTGGCTGCCCAGCGGATGGCGCTCCAGCATGCTGACGGTCAGCGGCATGTCCTGCGCGTCGGCGCGGAAAATGCTGATGATCGCCTTGTCCTCTGGCGTGGCGGTTTCCACCGTCGCCAGTTTGTGAAAGCGCATGGTCGAACCGTTGTTGATCATGAAGTGATCGCTGCCGTCGGTTTCGATCACGTCACCGAAAGGGGCGAAGGCTTCTTTGGTCAGCGGTTCAATCGTCAGTGTGCGCATGCTGTTCTTTTCCGAATTCTGTGTTGTGTGGCTTTTGTGGGAGCACGGCTTGCCGGCGATGGCGACCTCACTGGCGCCATCGCCAGCAAGCTGTGCTCCTACAGTTTTTCGTTCACTCTTATTTAGCGACCTTGCCCAAAACGCGCAGGCGGCTCACACCACCATCCGGGAACACGTTCAGGCGGATGTGGGTGATCGGGCCCAGCGCCTTGATCTGCTCGGCGAACGTGTGTTCGGCGTGCATTTCCAGTTTCTGGCTTGGCAGCAGTTCGCGCCAGAACAGCGATTGGGTTTCGATCTGGCTGTCGGTGCCGCCTTTCACGAACGCGCCCTGGATCGAGCAGCTGTCCGGGTAGTTGCCCTTGAAGTGCAGGGTGTCGACGATGACTTTCTCGACTTCACCGGCATGGCCCAGGGCGACGATCACCCAGTCATTGCCCGGGGTACGACGACGCGCGGTTTCCCAACCGTCGCCCATGTTGATGCCACGGCCCGGGTTGAGGATGTTGCTCATGCGGCCGAAGTGCTCATCGGAGCAGGCCAGGGCACGACCGCCGTTCAGGGCTGCCGCGAGGTCGACCTGTTCGTTGTCGCCGATGGCCGACCAGTCGCGGAACGGCACGCCGTACACACGCAGACGGGCCACGCCGCCATCCGGGTAGATGTTGAAACGCAGGTGGCTGAAGGCCTGTTCGTTGTTGATTTCGTGGTAGTGGTGGCTGTTGCCTTGCAGCTCGACGGCGGACAGCACTTCAGTCCACTGGGTGTTTTCGTCCGGCTCGCCTTCGGCCAGGAAGCAGGCTTCCAGGGAAGCCGACGGCGGGAAGTTGCCGGTGAAGAATGAAGTGTCGATGTCAACGCCCTTGATCGAGCCCGGTACGCCCAGGCGAATCACTGCGCTGTCGAAGCCTTCGAAGCGCTTGCGGCGCGATTCCCAGCCGTCCATCCACTTGCCGTTGTCATCGAACACGCCCTCCTTCCATACGGCCGGGGTCGGTTGGAACAGACGGTTGGCGTCTGCGAACCAGTCATCGGTGACCGAGATGATTTTGGTGCCCAGGCGGGCGTCGGCCAGGTTGACGAACTTCTCGAAAGGTACGGCGTAAGCTTTCATTCTTCTTGTCTGCCTTTAAATAAGTGGCTTGGGATGCTCTCAGGGCCCTGGGCGTGTTCGGCGTTCTTGAGCACGCTCGGGCCAGGATCGCTATAGGGTCAGTAATCGGAACAGGGCGATCTTGTTGATCTCCGCCAGCGCGCATTTGAACTCGGTGTCGACCGGGTTATGGATGCGCGTTTCGAACGCTGCGAGGATCTGATGCCGGTTGCTGCCTTTTACCGCCATGATGAAGGGAAACTTGAACTTGGCCTTGTAGGCGTCGTTCAGCTCGGTGAAGCGCTGGAACTCTTCGGCCGTGCATTGGTGAATACCGGCGCCAGCCTGTTCATTCGTGCTGGCTTCGGTCAATTGGCCCTGGACGGCGGCTTTGCCGGCCAGGTCCGGGTGAGCGTTGATCAGTGCCAGCTGACTGGCGTGATCGGCGCTCAACAGGATGTCGCTCATGCGTTGGTGCAGGGTTTCGATCTGGTCGATCGAAGCATCCTGGCCCAGCTCGAAGGCCTTTTCGGCCACCCATGGCGAATGTTCGTAGATATCGGCGAACACGCTGACGAAGGCGTCGCGGCTCAGGGTCGAGGGTTTGATCGATTGAAAGGTGCTCATTTGGCAGCCCCTTGGTACGGGTGGGTTTCCTGCCAGTGGCGCGCGATGTCAACGCGACGGCTGAACCACACCTGTTCATGACTTTTAGCGTATTCGATAAAGCGCTTGAGCGAGGCCAGACGCGCCGGACGGCCGATCAGGCGGCAGTGCAGGCCGATCGACAGCATCTTCGGGGCTTCGGCGCCCTCGGCGTAGAGCACGTCGAACGCGTCCTTGAGGTATTCGAAGAAATCGTCGCCCTTATTGAAGCCCTGGACCTGGGTGAAGCGCATGTCGTTGGTGTCCAGGGTGTACGGGATCACCAGGTGCGGCTTGCCGGTCGGGTTGTTCGGTTCCCAGTAGGGCAGGTCGTCGTCGTAGGTGTCGCTGTCGTAGAGGAAACCGCCTTCTTCCATCACCAGGCGACGGGTGTTCGGGCCGGTGCGGCCGGTGTACCAGCCCAGCGGGCGTTCGCCAGTGATTTCGGTGAGGATGCGGATCGCTTCGAGCATGTGCTCGCGCTCCTGGGCTTCGTCCATGTACTGGTAGTCGATCCAGCGGTAGCCGTGGCTGCAGATCTCGTGACCGGCATCGACCATGGCGCGAATCACGTCCGGATGACGCTGGGCGGCCATGGCCACGGCGAAGATGGTCAGTGGAATGTCGAATTCCTTGAACAGCTTGAGGATCCGCCAGACGCCGGCGCGGCTGCCATACTCGTAAAGGGATTCCATGCTCATGTTGCGCGCGCCTTGCAGCGGCTGCGCCGAGACCATTTCCGAGAGGAAGGCTTCTGATTCCTTGTCGCCGTGCAGGATATTGCGCTCGCCACCTTCTTCGTAATTGAGCACGAAGGACAGCGCGATGCGAGCATTGCCCGGCCAGTGTGGGTGCGGAGGGTTACTGCCGTAACCGGTCAGGTCGCGTGGGTAGTCAGCGCTCACTGCAGTCTTCCTTCTTATTCGTGGTAGCAGATTGTGTGGCGCGCCTGAATGGGGATGGCAGGCTGGCGTCACAGCGATGGGCTGATTGTATACAACTTTATATTCACTTTGTAAGCCTGATTTTTTGCATTTTTCGCTAACGGTCATCTTCGCGTGCTATCGGGAGGAGCTTGCAAGAAATTTGCCTGGTTGGTCAGCTAATGGCTGCGAGGTTCAGATTCCTGGCGCTTTCGCCGTAAATCGCCTGGAAATCCCTGGGTGGCGGGGAGGGTCGTAAAAATGTCGCTTTTATTGTGTACAATTTTTTTGAAAAATGTCTTAATCAATCGCTCGCCGCAGCTTTTCGTGTTCTGAAACGGTGCGGTCTCCTTTTAACTGACTTCGGGAGGCGCGAGGTCTGACTGCTTCCATGCAGGCAGGCGCGCAGAATCAATGGGACGTTTGACTACACACGTTTTGGACGCTGCACACGGTTGCCCGGGCAGCTCGATCAAGGTCGAGCTGTACCGCGTTGAAGGATCGCACCTGGAATTGGTCGCCACTGCGACAACCAACGGCGATGGCCGTGTCGATGCACCGCTGCTGCAGGGTGATGACTACCGCACCGGTGTCTATCAGGTTCAGTTTCATGCGGGCGACTACTACCGCGCCCGTGGGGTCCAGTTGCCGGAGCCTGCGTTCCTGGATGTCGTGGTGCTGCGTTTCGGCATCTCGGCGGAACAGGATCACTACCACGTGCCGCTACTGATTTCGCCCTACAGCTATTCCACGTACCGCGGCAGCTGATCCCCCAAGCAGCTGCCTCACCCTGGAAGCGACTGCGCATATAGCTTCTTTGGTCTTTCGCCCGCTCACACTGCGGGCTTTTTTTCGCGCCGTGCTTAGGCCCTTGGATCATTCGATCGCACGATAAAGATCGAATCCGGGCGATCCCTTGAAACCTGACTCCCGCCTTTGAGCCAGATCAGCTTGTTCGCCGCTTGGGCGCCTTGAACGGCTTGCATGGCTGGCAGGCCTATCAGCTCTGGCAACCTGTCCAGGGAGAACCCCTGATCGTGGGAAGGCGGGATATGAATTTTTTTACCCAGAACGCGATGCAGAGTCATGCAGAACACAAAATCATGCCCAATTCGCCCGAACACCAGCATTGGGTAGGAGTCGGCGATGGTTGGATCAAATACGGCGTATCCATTACGCGTCAACAGGCTGGCCATGAATCGTTTGAGATCTACGGCATATTGGGTCTTGGTGAAGTGCTGCCACTCTGTACGGAACTTGTGTGGATCAAATTCCAGTCGCTGTAATCGCGCCTGATCGGACTGCAGGGGAAGCTCCATAACCCGGGACATTCCCTCGCCAGCAGTCATTGGCGACACGGGGAGCATGAGCAGTGGATCAGCCAGCTCTGGCCGTGGTGCGATGTTCAGGGACCTCCAGTCATTGAACACTTGCCTGAGGGTCGTCAGCCCGGCGCTGGTTGCGACATCGGAACCGTTGGCGAGGTAAAACTGTTTACTGGCGACATTCAGTAAAGAGCTTTCCGAGAGCTCGGGAAAGTAAGCGGCGACATAGGCGGTCAGTGCTCTGTCAAAAGGCAGGTGAGGATCGACTTCCCAGTGGTTGGTGGGCGGGATTTGGATAGTGCCACGGGGTTGTTGTTCGGGCTCTCGTCTGAGGGTTGCTTGCAATAAATCAAAGTCGTAGATCAGATGTGTCGGGTTCTTGATGTAAACAATGGGGTGGTCCGGCGATTCACCGCGCGGTACGGTCTTGTAGATAACCCCCGCGATGGTGATGTCTTCGGGCGATGCATGTTGGGGGGCGATTCCCCAGTTGTTCCATGGTTCGGAGGATGTATCGGCTTCGGAAATCCGCGAAACGGATGAGGCCGCGTCCTCGGCGGGATATTCTTCTTCAGTCCGGCGTGGACGCTTGGACGGGCCGGCTTCTTCTTGCCCATCGCCCGGCAGACGGTTGATGGTGACAATCAGTTCTGAATCCCCCATGCCACTGTTGTCGGGTCGAACCTGATGCCATTTGAGCATTCCTTCCACACGTTCAAGCCGCGGGCCGGACGGTACGAGTTCGGACATCTGCTTGGCCCTGAAATAACCTTGCGCATCGTTGGCCACAGCCACCGTTCCGCCCTCTACAAGATCGACATACTGGCGCCCGACGACAATAGATCGGAGTCCGGTCGCCGGGTCGGGATCGGGTAACCGGTCTACCAGTCCCGGTGCCAGATAATAATTGCTTATCGGGAGGTCAGCGATGATTTGGCTGATGTGTAAATCGGCGGGAAGGTCGATGACCTCAATTGCCGGGGGCTGGGCATCAATTGTTTGAGCGTGCTCCGGGAAATGTTGTCCTGGTTGCGAAGCGGGTTCAGGATCCAGTGTATTGACGGGGCGCCTGGGAAAATGGCCTGGATCCGTGTCGCGTATGCCTGAGGGACTATCGATTGAGGAATCGGGGAGTTTGGGTCGAATGGGGTGTTTTGGGCTCATTGAAAACCATGCTCTTTTAGAGTCGTATGAAATTTATGTGCATCACATGCTCAGTTGGCTCTCGCCGGCCTGACCGGCGAGATGGAAGGTGAATGTCAGCGTTCCCTGATGATGAAAACCGACTGCCACCCAGAATCGGTTGTCTGGGTTCCGCCAAGCAGCCAGACCACTTTGTTCTGGTCGTGAGCAGCAAGCAGTGCAGTACGTGCCGGTACGCCGATTCGGGCTGTCAGGTGTGGATCGGAAAGTTCATTACCCGGAGGGGTGATATCCCTGATCGCGTGCCCCTCTATACGGCCGAGTTTCAGGAAAAAAACGGCATCGTGGTTTGCGCGGGTGAAAACGAGCGTTGGGCCTTGGTGTTCGTTGGTTAACGGAAAAACGCTGTACCCATTACGCACCAGCACGCTTCCCACCAGCCGCTTGAGGTTGAAGTTGGAAGGGGTGGCAGAAAAGTTTCTCCACTCCTCAGGGAAACGATGCGGGGCAAAGTCCAGCCGCCGTAACGTTACAGTTGCATCGGAAGGCGTCAGCGCCAACCAGCCAGTGTCGGTCGTTCTGGTAATGACGGGCAGCATGAGCAGCGGGTCGGCCAGTTCTCGTCGAGGGATAGTGGCGCTGCTGGCGTCGGCCCAGTTACGAAAGGTCTGTTTCAAGACCAAAAGGCCATGGCTGTTGATAACCTCCGAATGATCGGCGCGATTAAATAGCGTTCTTGCAACGGTATTTAATGTTTCATCCGAGTAGTCCCTGAAAGTTTCGGCGATGTAAGCGGTCAAGCTCTTGTCGAATGGGTAGAGGTTGTCTAGCACTTTCCACTCGCCGTTCTGTTTGACTGCCCATCTGGGTTGCAGTGACAGATCGTCCTGCAGCATCTGCTCGAAGGCTTCATAGCGTGAGGGTGCAAACCGGGGGTGTTCAATCAAAGCCACGTCAGTGTTCGCCAGCGATCCTTGAGGTACGACGCGATAATGAAGCCCTTCGATCTCAATGGAGTTCGCCGATTGAGGCCTCGTCGAACTTCCCCAGTTCTTCCATAGCGCAGAAGACAGATCTATGGGGGAGGAGGGCTGCGTGAGAAGGTCTGAGAGGATGGGATGTGCTTGGGCTAAATTGCCGTCGTCTTCATCCAGACGCGGCCGCTTGTTGGTGCTTGGGCCGGGTTGTTCGTCCGTCGAGCTTGACGATTGTGGGTTGCGCCCAGGGGCGTCTGTGTTTTTCCTGCGCCAGAACACCGTTTCGGCAATTCTTTCGAGTACCGGACCTGTAGCGGTCAGCTCATTGGCGGATGATGCCTGGTACTCGCCGTCATCTCGGCGCCGCACCAGCGTGACGCCTTCATTTTCGATTTCTGCATACATCGCGTTGCGTTGGCCGTGGCGTAATCCGTCGGCAAGTGGGGCGGGTAATCTCGATATCAGAGCGGAGGGTAGAAAGTTGATGTCGGATGTTGTGCCAGCGGGGCTGATTACAAGTGGCCCGGGTGTGGATATGTCCACCACCATAATCGACGGTTCTTGCGGGGTGTTGCTTGATTGTTGCCCTTCCGGCAGCAGGTTTCTCGGCAAGTCGATGGAAGGGTCGGGAATGTTGGCGTCAGGCAGGTGGTGCCAGGGCACTCTCCCATCCTCGGCATTGTTGTTTCGAATAAAAGGGTCAGTTTCCGGTGTACCGGGTTTTGGTTTTCTTGGTGGCTTCATGCCAATGTCACTCCAGTAACAGGTATCAGATGTGTCGGTTTTTTTAAGAGCTGAAGGGACCGAACAGGTCCTCCTGCCAGGCCGATGCTCAATATCCCTTCTGGGAAAGTGCAGCGGGTGGTAACTATGTATGGCGGCTTGGAAAGCAGATGAGATTATTTTTCCGAGTGGATATAGACTTGTTCGAATAAAAGGTCCACTGCATAAGTAATGCCGGAGGGTGTAATGACATACAGTTCTTCAATCGGAATATTTTCGTCCTTGTAATCCGGGAGAAGGATAATAAGTCCTCGTCCGGCCAGTAACTTATTTCCCGATAGTCTTATAGAGCCGGAATGTTCATCTCTTGAATGGAAATACCAGGTAGAAGCGTTCGAGGTTTTTGCGAGTGCTCCCGGAGTGGAGATTCTAAGTGTGGTGTTGTCGGAGAAGTACACATAATAGGTAGAGCCACTTCCTTCAAGCGACGCCACTGCATTTTGCAGGTGAACAGGGAAATCGATACGTTGAGGTCGAGGGTCCAGCAGTCGGGGTTTACTGTCATTTGGGGTGTTCAACAAATAGTTGCCCGACCGCTTTTGCAGCATTTGCCATCCATCCAGTTCCTTGAGGCCTGGATTTTTTACGTCATTAACGTAATTGGGAGATGGCGTTCGAATTTTATAGGACACTCCATCGCGCATCGTCAGGTTTATCTCCTGGTTCAATACCAGCGCATTGACCATGTAGGGTGTGTCCCGAATATTAAAATACTCGTCGGAAGGGGTGTTGGTGATATCACGTAATCTTATTTTTTTTATGCCGAGTCTAAGCTCAAGATCAACATTGCTGTACGTTAGATAATAGTTAGCGTTCCGGTTTTCGACTTGAACCGAATAGGTGGCTCGTACTTCGGTTATCTCTGTACTGTCACAATCGATTGAAAGGGTATTGCTGCTGTTGAAATTTGTTTTTGGAATGCTGAATGACCTCACATCGAAGTTGCGATCGATGAAATAGTGTGAGGTTTTTACGTCAGACATCCGATGTGCGCGATGGTTAATAATCATTGGCATTGGTCGCTTTCCCGGTGTCAGGATCAAGATCTCAACACTGTGATTATCGACGCCTTCCAGTTCATCGGGAAAATCAGGGGTGAGGTGAAAACCGTCCTGGGTCAGGAAGCGCAGTGTCTGTTCCTGAAACAGGCGTTTGTCGGCCACTTTTTTATAAACGTCTTTGATGATAAGCGTCCTGGGTGGCAACTCTCCGTCTTTACCGCAGAGCGATGAGACGACCAGCGAGGTGTCCTCAATAGACCACTTCTGAATGCTCTCAAATGACCAGTCCATGACGATCACGCTTTCTTGCTGCGCGTCCTCACTGATGGTGACGGTGCCGCTTGTATGGGCGATAAAGTATTGGTCCCTGCCGGCGCCACCTGCAGCGCTTCCATGACTCCCCATCAGATAGATGGTGTCATCGCCTTCACCGGCGTCGATCTGGTCATGGCCTCTGGAAACGATAAGGTTCGCGCTGGCGGACCCTTTCACGACGTTTCTCGCGCCGACCAGTGTTTCGACGTTTTCAATACTGTCCAGGGTTGTAAGCAGGGCAGGCCCCGTCGAATCGATAGGGCTCAGCAGGCGGATCCGGCCGTTCTCCAAATCAATTTCATAGCCGGTGTGTGGAGAAACGTCCCGGCTTTCCAAATTGCCTTGGAAAACCAGCGTGTCATTGCCGTCGCCCCCCAGAAGACGTGCATCTGTCTGGGCAGGCGCGGGTGCTTTGAGCGTCTCTACCGCCCCTTCAAACAGGAAGTGATCGTCCTTCTCACCACCGGTCAGGTGCTTGGAGCCTGTGCCATAGCTGAAGTGATTGGGTTTGTTCTCGACACCGATGACGGTGTCTTTCCCGCCTCCCAGCAGCCAAAGCGTTGCTTTGGTTTCACCGTCGGTTCCCTTCACTACTCCAGGGAGATCCGAAGGAATGCCGTTGCGCGCGTCGATGGTATCGTTTTCGTCCTGAACCTGTGGCGCCTTGATTTCCTTGGAGCCCATATATTCGCGGCCCTGGGCATCCTCCTCGAACCAGAAAACCTGTTCGGCTTTCAGGGAGACATGCACCTTGCCATTCACGATAGCCTCAACACGGTCTTTCATTTGTCCATCGAGCCACCTCCGTGCTCGCCTGGTGACCATTTTCGAATGCTGGTCCTTTGTCAGCGCGACGCTGTATCGGTCCTCAATACGTTGCGGCGGACTTTGGTTGAGAAAGGCAAGAAAGCCGGTAACGAGACGTTCATCGACACTCAGCTCAATGTAATCGTCGATGTCGTCCACATAGCGAACGGCGCTGTAGATCTGCGATCCCGTAATCAGAATGGCTGCCGCCGCGATTCCCAGCGGACCGGCATATGCGAAGCCGGCCAGGGCTGCAGTGCCGAGAATCAGGGTCAATGCGGCGCTGGACAGGTTCATGCCGGCAGCGACGTAATGATCCAGGGCCTGCTTGCCGGTGGTCTTGGACGCATCGTTCAGCGCTTTGATCGCGAAGTAGATGTCGAAGGGCAGGGTCAACGCGCCTGCGATCAAACCTGCTGCCCGCGACAGGTGTAGACCAAAATGAGTCCTGGCAAAACCCTGGTAGACCAGCGCACTGTTTTCAATCAGCTCCTGGGCGGTTTTAACCAGGCCGCGCTCGATGATCAGCGAACCGAGCTCCGTCACCACCGCCCCGGCATTGATCGCCGCTTCGGTACGATCACCGCTTTTGATCGAGTCGGAAATGCCCATCAAACCGCTATAGATACCAAACGCCTGTAACCCGACGCCCATGCCGTTAACGACTTTGCTTTTCTGTTTGTTGACCCAGCCAGGCACATTTTCGGGTAAGCGGGTATCGCGAATATCCAGTTTCTGGGCTGATTGCAAAAGCCTGTCGATCTTTTGCGCGTGAGTGCCTTGTGCCTCGCTGAACAGCGGTGATGCGTCGACCGAGCGATGGGTTGCAATCTCGAACAACAGGGTCGGGATCGTGTAGTCGCCAACGGTGCCGCTCGCCCGGATGCGATTTTCGACATCCGCGGGGTTCAATTGCAGGCCGTCGATAAATGCCTGGGGTGTGCGGCGAAAGTTGGTGTTGCCGATATCCAGCGGCTCGCCATGAACCGTGGCATTCATCAGATGAAGTTCTATGCGGCTGACTGTAAATTGGCCAACAATCAGCGGCCCGTAGTACTGATCCAGGGCCCGCAGAATCCGTTCCCGTTTATTGGGGGATCGGGAAGGTTGATTTTTCGGAGCTGTCGCTCCGTTATTGCGGATAAAATCGACGATCTCCTGATCGGCCGTGGCCAGGGAAAGCGGTTCAATATCCGAGACTTTGATCGCGTCGTAGTCTGTGGCATCGGGAGAAGTGAATAACTGCGCCATACGTACTTCCTTGTTGAGGCTTTTTTAAAAAACGTTGGCCTGAACAGTAGAGATGCGTGATGTTCGTACAGCGATAAATATGTATGACGTGTGTTTCTGCCGATGACGTTGCGTCCGACGCTGTATCACGTGAAGGGTGCGAAAGCCCATCCGCGGCCTCAATCTGCCGGGATGGGCGGGGCAGGGGGGGAATTCTCTAAGCGGGAAGTATCAGTGTCCACTCAGCAGAGAAGCAGCGCCGGCACCACCGAATAAACCGGCACTGATCCGATTGAACCAGCTCTGCCCCTTGCCCGAGCGCAAGTACCTGGCTGCGCCGTGGGCGCCAAGTCCGTAGGTGATTTTGCACAGCAGATCCAGCACGGTCCAGGTGGCGATCATCACCAATAACTGTGGCAGGAATGGCTGCTCCGCGCTCAAGAACTGCGGCAGGAAGGCGGCGAAGAACAGGATGTCTTTCGGGTTGCTGGCCCCCAGCATGAACGCGCGGCCGAACAGTGCGCGAAAGCGCGGTACCGGCGCAGCCTGAGGCACTTCGGCGCCGTGGGACGGCTGACGCGATTGCTGCCAGCTCTGCCACGCAAGATAGAACAGGTACAGTGCACCGACGATTTTCAGCGCGCTGAACAACTGTTCCGACGCCAGCAGCAGCGCGCCCAGGCCCAGTGCCGAAGCACTCAACAGGCAGATAGACGCGATCACACCGCCGAGAAACGCCGGATAGGAACGGCGCAGGCCGTAGTTCAGGCTGTTGCTGATCATCAGCAAAGACAGTGGCCCCGGGATCAGGATCACGACCAACGCAGCGCCGCTGAACAGCAGCCAGGTTTCCACACTCATCACTTTCCTCCATTTGCACAAAAGCCTCACCCGACGGGGTGAGGCTGCTTTCGAATGCGTACCGCGGTTACAAGAAGATGAACTTGGCGATGAAGATCGCGCAGAGCACCCACAGGCTCACGGAGATCTCCTTGTACTTGCCGGTGCCGGCCTTCAGCGCCACATAGGTGATGAAGCCCAGAGCGATACCGTCGGCGACGGAGAAGGTCAGGGGCATCATGATCGCGGTGACGATCGCCGGAATGCTGTCGGTGGCTTCGTCCCATTCGATGTGGGCCATGCCGCCCATCATCAGCATGGCCACATAAATCAGCGCACCGGCGGTGGCATAAGCAGGGATCATCCCGGCCAGCGGTGCGAAGAACATGGCCGCAATAAATAGCACACCTACGGTCACGGCGGTAAGACCAGTCCGACCACCCGCCGCTACGCCAGCGGCACTTTCCACGTAGCTGGTTACCGGGGGGACGCCGACCACGGCGCCAAATACGCTGGACGCACTGTCGGCTTTCATCGCGCGGGAGAGGTTTTCGATTCGGCCGTCAGCGCCCACCAGGTTGGCGCGTTGGGCCACGCCCATCAGGGTGCCGGCGGTGTCGAACATGTGCACGAAGAGGAAAGCCAGCACCACGCTGATCATGCTGACGTTGAATACGCCGGCGAGGTTCATCGCCATCCAGGTGGGCGCCAGGCTCGGCGGTGCCGACATGATTCCTTCGTAATGCACCAGGCCCAGGCCCCAACCGGCCAGCGTCACAGTGATGATGCTGATGAGGATCGCGCCGAACACCTTGTGGTAGCTGAGGATGGCAATCATCAGGAAGCACACGGCGGCCAGCAGCGGGCCAGGCTCGCGCAGGGAACCGAGCTTGATCAGGGTCGCCGGGCTATCGACGACGATGCCGGCGGTTTTCAGACCGATCAAGCCCAGGAACAAGCCTACGCCGGCGCCCATGGCGAAGCGCAGGCTCACCGGAATGCTGTTGAGCAGCCATTCTCGGATCCGGGAAAAGGTCAGGATCATGAACAGCACACCGGACACGAACACCGCACCGAGGGCGGTTTCCCAGTTGTAGCCCATGGTGCCGACCACGGTGTAGGTGAAGAACGCGTTGAGGCCCATGCCTGGTGCCAGCCCGACCGGCCAGTTGGCGTACAGGCCCATCAACAGGCAGCCCAATGCCGCAGCAATACAGGTGGCGACGAATGCCGCGCCATGGTCGATCCCGGCGTCAGCCATGATGTTGGGGTTGACGAAGATGATGTAGGCCATGGTGATGAAGGTTGTCAGACCGGCAATCAGCTCGGTCTTCACCGTGGTGCCATGCAAGCTGAGTTTAAAGATGCGCTCCAGCCAGCCATTGCGTAAAGGCGGCGAGAGATCCAGCGTCGATGCTTCGGATTTGCGGCTTTCCACAGCGAGTACTCCTCAAGAGTTTTATTTTTATTTCCAGGGCCGGACCCGAGGGGGTGGCAGCGGCCCTTTGAGGCACTTGCGAATTTGTTGACTGTTTGGTCAGGAACTCGCACGAAGTGGATTATGCTTTTGTATACAAAGAAAGCAAATAATGTTTTTGATTTTGTGGACGAAAAGTTTGGCAATTGCGGTATATCGCCAAGGAGGGCGCCATCGCGAGCAGGCTCAAGGGACGCTGAAAACAAAAAAACCGGCTCAAGGGCCGGTTTATTTTTGTCTGGAGTTTGTGGTGCCTGGAAGGGACTTATCGCGAGCAGGCTCGCTCCTACAGGGGATTGCGGTCAACTGTGGGAGCGGGCTTGCCCGCGATGACACCGCAAAACCATCAGACCGCTGCGAAACGCTGATCCAGATAAGCAATGATCACCTTGGACTCGTACATCCAGGTGGTCTGGCCGTTCTCTTCGATGCGCAGGCACGGCACCTTGATCTTGCCACCTTGCTCCAGCAGGGTCTGGCGGTGCTGCTCGTTGTTCTTCGCATCACGCAGGGCCACCGGCACATTCAGGCGGCGCAGGGTGCGGCGGGTTTTGACGCAGAACGGGCAGGCGTGGAATTGATACAGGGTCAGGCCCTTGGCGGCGGTTTCGACCTGGGCCTGGGCGGCGGCGGGGCGCTGCTTCTTGCCGGGGCGAGTAAGGAAGTCGATGAAGATGATCAGTTGGCCGAGGCCGACACGAAGCGCTTTGACGAACACGTTGTAAGCCTCAATGGGCGAATGAAGAAAGTCGCGCAGCTTACCTGATTTTTCACAGGCGAAAAAAAACCGGCGATGAATGCCGGTTTTCCTGTGTTGCGAATTACTTGATGAGGCTGAGGAATTCGCTGCGGGTCGCGGCGTTCTCACGGAACTCGCCGAGCATCACCGAGGTGATCATCGTCGAATTCTGCTTTTCCACACCGCGCATCATCATGCACATGTGCTTGGCCTCGATCACCACCGCAACGCCCAGGGCGCCGGTGACCTGCTGGACCGCATCGGCGATCTGGCGGCTGAGGTTTTCCTGGATCTGCAGGCGGCGGGCATACATATCGACGATCCGCGCGACCTTGGACAACCCCAGCACCTTGCCGCTCGGGATGTAGGCGACATGGGCCTTGCCGATGAACGGCAGCAGGTGGTGTTCGCACAACGAGTAGAGCTCGATGTCCTTGACCAGCACCATTTCGCTGTTGTCGGAGCTGAACAAGGCACCGTTGGTGACTTCTTCGAGCGTCTGTTCATAACCGCGGCAGAGGTACTGCATGGCTTTGGCGGCACGTTTTGGCGTGTCGAGCAGGCCTTCGCGGGACACGTCCTCGCCCAATTGGCCGAGGATCGCGGTGTAATTCTGTTCCAGGGACATGAAACTACCTGTGGGATTTTACGCAAAGAACAAGGGTACGGTGGCGGACACGGCGCTGCAAGCGTGACGCATCAGCTTTACTCGTCGCGACCTTCCATCATGGTGCGTTTGAGCATCACATAAACCGCGCCGGCACCGCCATGTTTCGCCTGGCAGGAAGTGAAGCCAAGCACTTGCGGATGCTGGCGTAACCAGGTGTTGACGTGGCTTTTGATCATCGGTCGCTTGCCGTCCAGGCGCACGGCCTTGCCATGGGTGACGCGCACGCAGCGGATTTCGAATTTGGTGGCTTCCGCCAGGAAGGCCCAAAGGGTTTCCCGGGCCTTTTCCACGTTCATGCCATGCAGGTCGAGGCTGCCTTCGAACGGAATCTGTCCGATCTTGAGCTTGCGCATCTGGCTTTCCTGCACGCCGTCGCGGGCCCACATCAACTCGTCTTCAGGGCCGACATCAATGACAAACTGATCGGACAGCCCATCAACGGTGGCGGCATCGGTACGCACGGTAGCGGCCTGTCGCAGCTTGGCGATCTGCGCTCGGTCAGCCTTGGGTTTGCCGGTGTCGGCGCGATCGTGCTTGATCGGCTTGACGCCGTGGATCGCGCTTTTGAACAGGGAAAAATCGTCGTCTTGCATGTCAGCCTCCGCGAAGGGCGGCCAGTTTACCCAACTCGAAGCGAATGGGGGCGCGACAAAATGCGCTGCATTCGGCTCAGTCGTGTTTTTTCATCAAATGCGGGGACATGTTCAGCTCCCTCGACTGCCGTGAGCGGCGTCGGCAGCGACGCCACAACCACACGCCGAGATACAGCACGAACAGCCCGATCGCCAGGATCACCGCCGCCCCGGCGCGGTTGGTGTTCAACTCGCCCAGGGCAGGTGCGTGGCCCAGCAGGCTGGCGACACCGGCCATGGCGAGCAGCACGCCACAGGTTGCCAGCAACGCAGCGAATGCTGCGCCGATTCGAAAACGCCAGTTGCGTTGGCCTTTGGGCCGCAAGCGGCGAGCGTCAAAACCATCGGATAACTTCATTCCGACCTTCCTCAATGGGTATCGGCCCTTCGACCGGAAGTTGACCGGGATGTTCCTGAGGCTAAGACAATTACGGCTAATGAGAGGCTTTTACGGATGAGCGGCGGCATGAACCGCTCATCAAGCGTCGATCAGACCAGGTCGTTGGTCTGGGCGACGGCGGCAAAGTTGTCCGCCATGATCGCCATTTCGGTCCGCTGCACATCCTCGGCGCTCAGGACACCGCCTTTGTACGGCAGATCGCGGGTGGCGCAGGCGTCCTCCACGAGGGTGCAACGGAAACCCAGGTTTTTCGCTGCTCGAACCGTGGTACTGACGCTGGAATGACTCATGAAGCCGCACACCACCAGGTCCACCGAACCCAGATCTTCCAGGCGCTTTTTCAGATCCGTGCCGTGGAATGCACTCGGCAGGATCTTTTCTATCTTGATTTCGCCGGCAAGCGGCTCCAGCCCAGGGATGAATTGCCCGCGCTCACCGCGTGGGTCGAACAGACCACCGACAGTGCCGAGGTGGCTGACATGCACGATCGGCCGGCCGGCCGCACGGGCAGCAGTCACCAATTTCTTGATGTTCGCGACAGCCGCATCCATGCCGCTCAGGGCCAGGGGACCGCTGAGGTATTCTTTCTGGGCATCGATGATGATCAGCGTCGCATGACTCAGTTTGGCGGCTGCATAACCGCGGCCGCTGAGTTGAAACATCGTTTGTGGAACGGACATTCTGGGGCTCCTTGGAGTGGGGCTTTTGCGACATTGTCCTCTGGCTGAGCGCTTCTGTGAATCGCTACCATCGTAGGCACCGTCGTTACTGGCGTGCAGCGTTGTCAAGTGGCCCGTTTTGTTCAATGCCCAGCTGTAAAAAGAGATTAGTCCTACATCTGCCGCGGTGTATTTCCCGCGTCGTCGTGGCGACGTTAGGCTGTTAGAATCGCCCGTCGATTTTTCTGGAGTTTGCCGTCGTGATCACTTCCCGCCTTCGTACCCTGCGTGACCATATCCGTTGGGCCGTCAGCCGCTTCCATGGGGAGGATCTGTTTTTCGGCCATGGGACCGACAATGCCTGGGACGAGGCCCGTCAACTGGTGTTGGGTGCACTGCACTTGCCGTGGGAAATCGCTGACAGCTACCTCGACTGCAATCTGGAAGAAGACGAAGTGGCCCACTTGCAGCTGTTGCTCAAGCGCCGCATCGAAGAGCGTGTACCGACCGCTTACCTTTTGAACGAGGCCTGGTTCTGCGGCATGTCGTTCATTGTCGATGAGCGTGTGCTGATCCCGCGTTCGCCGATCGGCGAGTTGATCGAAAACCGTTTTACCCCATGGCTGGGCACCGAGCCTGCACGAATTCTCGACCTGTGCACCGGCTCGGGGTGCATCGGTATCGCCTGCGCCTACGAGTTCCAGAACGCCGAAGTGGTGCTGGCCGATCTGTCGTTCGAAGCGCTGGAAGTGGCCAATCAGAACATCGAGCGTCACGGCGTCGATGAGCGGGTGTACACGGTGCAGGGTGATGGTTTCGATGGCTTGCCGGGGCAGCGTTTCGACCTGATCGTGTCGAATCCGCCGTACGTTGACGCCGAAGATTTTGCCGACATGCCGGACGAGTACCAGCATGAACCGGAACTGGGCCTGGCCTGCGGTGACGATGGCTTGAACCTGGTGCGACGCATGCTTGCCGAAGCGGCGGATCACCTGACCGAGAAGGGCTTGCTGATTGTCGAGGTGGGCAACAGCCAGGTGCACGTCGAAGCGTTGTACCCGGAAGTCGACTTCGCCTGGCTGGAGTTCGAGCGTGGCGGGCATGGTGTGTTCATGTTGACGGCCGAGCAATGCCGGGATCATCAGGTGCTGTTCGCTTCTCGCGTCTGACCTTTAAAACCTATCGCGGGCAAGCCCGCTCCCACAGGATTTATGTCGTACTCGAAGGATGCGATAACATAAATCCTGTGGGAGCGTGGCTTGCCCGCGATGGTCGCGCCGCGGTTTCAAGCCTTCAACGGTGCGTCGCAATCCAGATCAACAACCCCGCCTGAAACACCGCGAACGCTACCAGGCAGGTAATGGTGAAACGCAGCCCGGCGTCTTCGCGTTTGTACTTGCTGACCTTTTCTTCGTGCTTCTTGAGTTGGACTTCCTGCTCGGCCAGGTTCTGCTCGGCCTGCTGGAGCATCTGCGCGGCTTCAAGAATCTCCACGATTTGCAGTTTTTCCGTGTTCCAGTCACCCAACAGGTCGCTGACTCGCACCTCTTTGACGCTGCCCTTCAGATGCTGGGCGTCGGCGTAGACCACATCGAAACCGTGCACACTCAAAAAATGATCGCGGCGCAGGCGCGTGTCTTCGTTCAGCGCGTCCTTGTTGTTGAGATCGCTGCCGTCGACGGTGTAACCGGGCCAGCGCGCCTTCGCCCAGTTAATGCCTTGCGCCGCCATGAATCGGCCGATGCCGCGATTCAGCGGTTCGATCTGCAGGCCGCTTTCCGGCGCGAAATGCACGCGTTTTTCAGTGTGGTCGACCCACACGTCCAGATGGTTCTGTTCCTTGCGCACCCGCTGGGCGGGCAGGGAGATGGTCATGCGCAACAGGCTGCGCTGATGGTCGTTACGTTCGGCGTAACCGAACTCGACAAAACGCAAGGGCCGCCCACCGGTGTTGCGATCAGTCTGCAACGGTGCCAGGCGGAGCATCTTGTGGTGCTCGACGTGGACGTCCGCCCATGGCAGCTCGACCGCTGGCGGTGCGTCTTGTTCAGCGGTGGTGTCGGGTGAAGTCTGGGTATCAGTCATAACGGCGAGATCCTGTCCAAGCTCTGCTGCCGCCAGCTATTGCGCTGGCGACAATGGCTTATCGGCCGTTTTTTTCAGGACTGGAGGGCAAAAAGAGGTTAACTGGAGCGAAGTCCGTCAATAAACCCGAGGATTCGCGCGCCCAGTTCCGCCGCCAATGGCAAATTCGGATCTTTGTAGGAGGCCAACTGGCGTTTCACGTCGTTGGGGACGATGCGCATGACGTGGTTCATGCCTTCGATCAGCGCCAGTTCGGCGTCCGGTTTGGCCGCCTTGAGCAGGCGGGCATCATTGACCCCGACCTGGATATCGTTGCTGCCCTGAATGATCAGCGCCGGCATTTTCAAGCGGGCGAAGGCCGCCGCCGGGTCCTGGCGGAACAGTGAAATCAGGTACGGTTGCACGCTCGGGCGGAAAATCACTTGCAGTTGCGGCGGCACATTGTCGTCGGTTTTGCCGGCCTTGAGGCTATCGAGCAGCTCATTGCTGCGCAGCATCAATGGCGGCGGCAGGCGATTGCCCAATTGCTGGCGCAACACCTGATCGATCGGCCGGGCCGTGCCGGACATGGAAATTACTGCCGTCGCATCGACGCTCGGTGCGGCGAGGCTGGCGATCAACGCGCCTTCGCTGTGCCCCAGCAGGATCAGTTGGCCAAAGCGCGGATCGGTTTTAAGCTTCTGGCCCCAGGCCTCAGCGTCGGCAACATAGGCCTCCACCGTCAGGTTTCGCTCGTCCGGCGTGGCCGCCAGGCTGGCCGCCACGCCACGTTTGTCGTAACGCACGCTGGCGATGTTGTGTTTGGCCAGGACCCAGGCCAGGCGTTTGAGACTGTCATTGCGCCCGCCGTCGGGGTTATTGCCGTCGCGATCCGTAGGACCGGAGCCGGAGATGATCAGGACAACCGGTACCGGTTTGTCGGACTTGGGCAGTAACAGCGAGCCGAAAAGCTCGCCGGTACCGGTGTCCAGGGTGATCGGCCGTTGCAGGACAGTGGCCTGGGCGAAGCCGGAAATCAGGGTAAGGCTCAAGATCAAAACTCGCAGCATCATCACGCCATTATCAACAGAATGCCGGTTGGACTCCCGGGCACCCATAAGGTTCGAGGATGAACTACTTGGGTAGCCTGCGTATACTGGCGCGCATTACGTATTTGGGTTCGATTTCACGGAGCGTCCTGCATGTCCGGCAATACCTACGGCAAGCTGTTCACTGTCACCACCGCTGGCGAAAGCCATGGGCCGGCGTTGGTCGCCATTGTCGATGGCTGCCCGCCGGGCCTGGAGATCTCCCTGGAGGATCTGCAGCGCGATCTGGACCGCCGCAAGCCCGGCACCAGCCGTCACACCACCCAGCGCCAGGAAGCCGACGAGGTCGAAATCCTTTCCGGCGTGTTCGAAGGTCGCACCACGGGTTGCTCTATTGGCCTGTTGATCCGCAATACCGACCAGAAGTCCAAGGACTACTCGGCAATCAAGGATCTGTTCCGCCCGGCCCACGCCGACTACACCTACCACCACAAATACGGTGAACGCGATTACCGTGGCGGCGGTCGCAGTTCGGCCCGTGAAACCGCCATGCGCGTTGCCGCTGGTGCGATTGCGAAAAAGTACCTGGCCACCCAGGGCATCGTCATTCGCGGTTACATGAGCCAGTTGGGCCCGATCGAAATCCCGTTCAAGACCTGGGATTCGGTGGAACAGAACGCGTTCTTCAGCCCTGATCCGGACAAGGTGCCGGAGCTGGAAGCCTATATGGACCAGTTGCGTCGCGACCAGGATTCGGTCGGCGCGAAGATCACGGTGGTTGCCGAAGGCGTGATGCCGGGCCTCGGCGAGCCGATCTTCGACCGTCTCGACGCGGAATTGGCCCATGCGCTGATGAGCATCAACGCGGTCAAGGGCGTGGAAATCGGTGCCGGTTTCGCCAGCGTCGCCCAGCGCGGCACCGAGCACCGCGATGAAATGACCCCGCAAGGTTTTCTCAGCAACAACGCTGGCGGCATTCTGGGCGGCATCTCGTCCGGTCAGCCGATCGTGGCGCATCTGGCATTGAAACCGACGTCGAGCATCACCACGCCGGGCCGTTCCATCGACATCCATGGCAATCCGGTGGAGGTCATCACCAAGGGTCGTCACGACCCGTGCGTCGGCATCCGCGCCACGCCGATTGCCGAAGCGATGATGGCCATCGTGCTGATGGACCATCTGTTGCGTCACCGTGGGCAGAATGCCGATGTGCGCGTGAGCACACCGGTGCTGGGTCAGCTCTGAATGGCTGACTTGAATAGCGCCGCAGTCTGATGGCTGCGGCGCTCCCGTACTGGCGGCTTTCCAGTTTCTACCTTTTCTATTTCGCCTTGCTCGGTTCGACAGCGCCGTTTCTGGCGCTGTACTTCGATCATCTGGGGTTTTCCGCCGCGCGCATCGGCGAACTGGTGGCGATTCCGATGCTGATGCGTTGCGTGGCGCCGAACATCTGGGGCTGGCTCGGTGATTACACCGGTCGACGCCTGGCCATCGTGCGCTTCGGCGCCGTCTGCACACTGCTGACCTTCTCGCTGATTTTCGTCAGCAAGACCTACGCCTGGCTGGCGATGGTCATGGCCCTGCATGCGTTCTTCTGGCACGCGGTGCTGCCGCAGTTCGAGGTCATCACCCTGGCGCATTTGCAGGGGCAGACCTCACGCTACAGCCAGATCCGCTTGTGGGGTTCCATCGGTTTCATCATCACCGTGGTCGCGCTTGGGCGCCTGTTCGAATGGTTGAGCCTGGATATTTATCCGGCGGCGCTGGTACTGATCATGGCCGGGATCGTACTGAGCAGCCTGTGGGTGCCGAACGCGCAGCCGGTCCAGGGCGAACGATTGGCGGGTGAGGGCTTCCTCGGCCAATTGCGCAGCCCCGGCGTGCTGGCTTTTTACGCTTGCGTGGCATTGATGCAGATGAGCCATGGGCCGTATTACACCTTCCTGACCCTGCACCTTGAGCGATTGGGCTACAGCCGCGGGGTGATCGGCATGCTCTGGGCCGTCGGCGTGGTCGCCGAAGTGTTGATGTTCATGGCCATGAGCAAGATCCTCGCGCGCTTCTCGTTGCGTCGGGTGCTGCTGGCGAGTTTCCTGCTGGCGGCGTTGCGTTGGTTGCTGCTCGGTTCGCTGGCCGAGTTTCTCTGGGTGTTGTTGTTTGCCCAGGTGCTGCACGCAGCGACGTTCGGCAGCTTTCACGCCGCTGCCATTTCCTTCGTGCAACGTAGTTTCGGTGCGCGCCAGCAAGGGCAGGGCCAGGCGTTGTACGCCGCACTGGCCGGTACTGGCGGTGCACTGGGCGCGTTGTATTCCGGCTACAGCTGGAATGCCCTCGGCGCGGCATGGACCTTTAGTATTGCCAGTCTCGCAGCCCTCGCGGCTGCCGTTATCATTGCCACACGCATGCAAGAGGACAGGCCATGAGCCTTACCCGTGAACACCTCGCCCAGGAAATCATCGACGCCGGGCGTTTTCTGTATGGCCGCGGCTGGTCGCCGGCCACCAGCAGCAATTATTCGACCCGACTGTCGCCGACTGAAGCCTTGCTGACGGTGTCGGGCAAGCACAAGGGCCAGTTGGGCCTTGACGATGTACTTGCCACCGACCTCGCCGGTAACAGCCTGGAGCCGGGCAAGAAACCGTCCGCCGAAACCCTGCTGCACACGCAGCTCTACAGCTGGCGCCCGGAGATCGGCGCCGTGCTGCACACCCATTCGGTGAACGCCACGGTGCTGTCGCGCCTGACGCCGCAAGACTTCATCGAGTTCGAGGACTACGAACTGCAAAAAGCCTTCAGCGGCGTGACGACCCACGAGTCCCGGGTGCGGGTGCCGATTTTCGACAACGATCAGGACATTGCGCGGCTGGCCGCCAAGGTGCAGCCTTGGCTGGACGCCCATCCCGATTGCGTCGGATACCTGATTCGTGGCCACGGCCTCTACACCTGGGGCGCGCGGATGAGCGATGCGCTACGGCAGATCGAAGCCTTTGAATTTTTGTTTGAGTGCGAGCTGAAGACCCGCTCGCTCCTTAACCGTTAAGGAGTTGCCCTGATGAGCAGCCTGTCCGTTTATCACGTCTCCAGCCCCGACATTCCCAACAAGGTGCTGACCCATTTCGAAGACATCGCCTCGACCCTGGCCGAACAGGGCGTGCGCTTCGACCGTTGGCAAGCCGCCGCGAAGATCCAGCCCGGCGCAAGCCAGGACGAAGTGATCGCTGCCTACCAGGTGCAAATCGACAAGCTGATGACCGAGCACGGCTACATCACGGTCGATGTGGTCAGCTTGAACAGCGATCACCCGCAAAAAGCCGAATTGCGCGCCAAGTTCCTCGAAGAACACCGCCATGGCGAAGACGAAGTACGCTTTTTCGTCGCCGGACGTGGCTTGTTCACCCTGCACATCGACGATTACGTCTATGCCGTGCTCTGCGAGAAAAACGACCTGATTTCGGTGCCGGCCGGTACTAAACACTGGTTCGATATGGGCGAGCACCCGCATTTCGTGGCGATTCGCCTGTTCAATAACCCGGAAGGCTGGGTGGCCAATTTCACCGGCGAAGACATCGCCAGCCAATTCCCGCGTCTTGAGGACTGAATCGATGCCGATCAAAGCGATTCTCACCGACATCGAAGGCACCACCAGCGCGGTGAGTTTTGTGTTCGACGTGCTGTTTCCCTATGCAGCGAAACATCTGCCAGCGTTCGTGAGCCAAAACGCCACGCGCTTCGATGTGGCCGAACAATTGGACGCCGTGCGCCGGGACAGCCACGAGCCGAACGCCGACGTCGAGCGGGTTATCGAAATCCTGCTGGGCTGGATTGCCGAAGACCGCAAGGCCACGCCGCTCAAGGCGTTGCAGGGGATGGTCTGGGAGCAGGGGTATCAGGCGGGACAACTCAAGGGCCATGTGTACCCGGACGCCGTCGAGGCACTGCAACGCTGGCACCAGACCGGCTATCAACTGTTTGTTTATTCCTCAGGCTCGATCCAGGCCCAGCGCCTGATCTTCGGTTGCTCGGAAGCGGGGGACCTGACGCCGCTGTTCAGCGGCTATTTCGACACCACCTCCGGGCCCAAGCGCGAAGCGCAGTCCTACGCCAACATCACCCGGGCGATTGAGATCGAGGCGTCGCAGATTCTGTTCCTGTCGGACATCGTCGAAGAATTGGACGCTGCTCGCGCCGCGGGGATGGCCACGTGTGGATTGGCCCGTGAGGGTGGGGAATTGGCGGGGCATGTCACTGTGGACAGCTTCGCCCTCATAAACCCCGCCACCTTCTAAACACACCTACCTCTGTGGGTCCTTGTGGGATGGACCCCTGTGGGAGCAAAGCTTGCTCGCGATGACGCCATCACATTCACCATCGATGTGACAGAACCATCGCCATCGCGAGCAAGCATTGCTCCCACAGGCATGCTCCTGCAAGGGCTTGTTTATGCTGAGTGATAAGTCGGCAAAGCAAACCGTTGCTGGCTTTGCAGCATGGAAATCTGCGGCAGCTCGCTGGCCTGTTCGGCAAGGTCGCGGCGAATCGCGCTGATGACCCACGACAATTGATCGCCATTGTGCAATTGCTGATAGGAAATCGAGCGTTTGAAGACTTTTCCTTCGGCGCTCAGGGTCAGCAGAATCCCGCCGTCAGGTCGTGCCTGGGTGGTGACTTCGAAGTTGGAGAACAAGGATGAAAACTTTTCCTGGATCAGGCTCATGTCTATCAGCTCCGTGATTACTTGATGGCAAGCGTGCACAGAGCGTTGCAGTGATTGTGCCAGTATCTTGTTTCTAGAAAAATTCTTTAAAAACAGTTGGTTAGGATTTTTGTGAATTTTCGGTTTCGTGCAATTTGCAAGAATGGCCATCGTGCATCCTGCATTTTGCGTGGTCGTCGGCGATTCGATGGAACCATTTTGTGTGCCGGCGCTCTCGATTTCCAACACCCTGTGGCGGATACAAAACATTTCAAAAACCGCGTGTACAGCTCAAGAACCGTTGACGTATTTTCGGGCATCAAACAGCGCCGCCCGACAATAAGAAGATCGAACGGGAGCAACCATGAGCCGCACCTCAAGCGACACGATTACCTGGAGCATGATGCTCCGCAAGCTGCCTTCCATTGCCAAAGCCCTGCCACGGGTGGTCAAGGGCATGAAGGTCGCCAACGTCAAGGATCCGACCCAACCGTGTGGCCTGGGCTGGAGTTTCGAACAGGCAACCCTGCGCAATCCTGATGGCCCGGCCTTGCTGTACGGCGAAGTGTCATTGACTTATGCACAGGTCAACCGATGGGCCAATCGCATCGCCCATCACCTGATCGAACAGGGTATCGGCAAGGGCGACGTGGTCGCCGTGTTCATCGAGAACCGCCCGGAACTGTTGGTGACGATATTGGCGGTGACCAAGGTCGGCGCGATCAGTGCCTTGCTCAATACCTCGCAGACCGGCGATACCCTGGTCCATAGCGTGAATCTGGTGGCACCGGTAGCGATTGTAGTCGGCGAAGAGCTGGTCCCGACGTTTCTGGCGGTGCGTGAGCGGGTATCGATCGAAGCCGCGCGTACCTGGTTTGTTGCTGATCAAAACACCTACAACCATCCCGGTATTGCCCCCGAAGGCTTCATCAACCTGATGACCGCCAGCGTCGACGCCGACAGCGACAACCCCGCCACCAGCCAGCAGGTTTTCTTCGACGACCCGTGTTTCTATATCTACACCTCTGGCACCACCGGGTTGCCCAAGGCCGGGGTGTTCAAGCACGGTCGCTGGATGCGCAGCTTCGTCAGCTTCGGGAGGGTCGCGCTGGATATGCGCCCCGCGGACGTCGTCTATTGCACCTTGCCGCTGTACCACGCCACCGGCCTGTGCGTGTGTTGGGGTTCGGCCATCAGCGGTGCCTCGGGGTTTGCCATCCGCCGCAGGTTCAGTGCCAGCCAGTTCTGGAACGATGTGCGCAAGTACCGCGCGACCACTATTGGTTATGTGGGCGAATTGTGTCGTTATCTGGTCGATCAACCGCCCAGTGCCGACGACAGCAGGCATGGCGTGATCAAGATGATCGGCAACGGCCTGCGGCCCGACGCGTGGCGCGAGTTCAAGACGCGTTTTGGCGTGAGCCACATCTGCGAACTCTATGCGGCCAGTGACGGCAATATCGGTTTCACCAACATTCTGAATTTTGATAACACCGTCGGTTTTTCCTTGATGTCCTGGGCGTTGGCGGCTTACGACCATGACAGTGGCAAGCCGACCCGTGCCGCCAATGGCTTCATGCGCAAGGTCGGCAAAGGCGAGCAGGGGTTGTTGCTGGCAAAAATCGACGACAAGGCGCCGCTGGATGGCTACACCGATCCGCAGAAAACCGAGAAGGTCGTGCTTCACGACGTGTTCGTGAAGGGCGACTGTTACTTCAACACCGGCGACCTGTTGCGCGATATCGGTTTTGGCCATGCGCAGTTTGTCGATCGCCTGGGCGACACCTATCGCTGGAAGGGTGAAAACGTTTCGACTACCGAAGTCGAGAACATCCTCCTGAAACATCCGCATATTTCCGAGGCTGTGGCCTACGGTGTGGAAATCCGCAACACCAACGGCCGGGCCGGCATGGCGGCGATCACGCCCGCCGAATCCCTGGCGACCCTGGACTTCAGTGAATTGCTGGCGTTTGCCCGGCAGCAAATGCCGGCCTATGCGGTGCCGTTGTTTCTGCGGGTGAAGGTGAAAATGGAAACCACCGCCACCTTCAAATACCAGAAGACCCGGCTCAAGGATGAAGCTTTCGACCCCGCTCGAACCGGCGATGACCCGATCTATGCGTGGTTGCCCGGAACCGACACTTACGTGCAGGTCACCCAGCAGATGCTGAGCGACATTCAGGGTGGCCTGTATCGTTATTGAATGTGGCTATAGCTGCGCATCAGAAAAAAGAAGTGACAGTGTCGGGACTGCTCGGGAAACTGTCGGCTTTGCGAATAACTGAATGTGGAGTACTCGATGTCAGACAAAAGCCGCCAGATGACCCCCGAAGAAGCTGCCGAGTTTGCCGAGCAGGTATTCAACAAGGCAAGGGAGGGCGACGCGGCCATGATGGCTGCTCTGCTGACCAAAGGGCTGCCGCCGAACTTGCGCAATCACAAGGGCGACACGCTGCTGATGCTGGCCGCGTACCACGGGCATGTGGACACGGTGAAAGTCCTGCTCGAACACAAGGCCGATCCGGAAATCCGCAACGATAACGGCCAGAGTCCGATCGCGGGGGCTGCTTTCAAGGGCGACCTGGCGGTTGTCACGGCGTTGGTTGAAGGGGGCGCGCAGGTTGAGGGTTCGTCGTTCGACGGGCGTACTGCGTTGATGATGGCGGCGATGTTCAACCGTGTCGCCATCGTTGACTACCTGATCAGCAAAGGCGCCGACCCGAAAGCCAAGGACGCCAATGGCATTACGGCGCTGGATGCGGCCAAGACCATGGGTGCCACCGATACCGTTGCGCAGCTGGAGAAACTGCTGGGCTAACCCCCAAACCTGTAGGAGCAAGGCTTGCCCGCGATGACGCCATCACATCCACCATCGGTGTGAGAGATACACCGCCATCGCGAGCAAGCTTTGCTCCTACGGAAGCAAAAGCAGGGCTTAATGCGGTATTCTTCGCGCCCTCAAATATCCCTCGCTACAGGATCCGCCCCATGAAAGCCGCACTCGTCGAACTCATCAGCAAAATCAGCTCCGGGTGCATGGGCGAAGACGAAATCCTCAAGGTCGCTGACGAAGCGGCCCAGGCCTACGCGGACCCACAGGGCTTTCTGGCAGCCAATCCGGACATCAATTACGACGACACCTTCCCGATCCCGCTGGGCGAGTGGGTCGTCGTCGGCAGCCTCCCCGAGACGGTGTTGTTCCAGGCTGACACCTACATGGACCTGTTCGCCCAAATCGTCGCCTCGTTCGGCCCGGGCGTCGAGTTCAACCTCAAGTCCAAGCAACTGGCCAAGACCGAGGCGTTGACCGCGCTCAATCGCATTCAGGTGCAAATGAGCAGCCTGAACAAGGAAAACGGCGGCTATGTGCTGATGAACTTCAGCCAATTGCTCGACGACGAACTGCAAGTGGTTCTGGTCTTCGGCAACGACGTACCACGGGTGCTCGAGTTGTGCGCAGAGGTCGGCATCGCCGCCGCGCCCGCCCTGGAAGCCTTGAAAGTGGCCATCCACGTCTGAGGCGGCAAAGCTGTCAATAAAACGGAACCCTCGCCACGGCCGGCTATCCTAAGGGGCATACCACTCTTCGGGAGCGTCACCATGGGTTCCACCTTCAACAGCCTGGTCGGGCTGATCATTCTTGCCCTGGACATCTGGGCCATCATCAATGTGCTGAAAAGCGGCGCGGAAACCGGGATGAAAATTCTCTGGGTGCTGTTGATTGTGCTGCTGCCGGTTTTGGGCCTGATCATCTGGGCCATCGCCGGGCCACGGGGCAATGTCAGGATCTGACGCCAATCCTGTGGGAGCAATGCTTGCTCGCGATGGGATCGCCACGGTCTGCCTGTAAGACCGCATTGCCCTGATCGCGAGCAAGCTTTGCTCCCACAGGTTTTCTCCCACAGGACGGTGTGAATCAGAAGGTTCGACCTGTCATCTTCCGCAACGTAGAATGCGCGCCTTTCCCGGGCAATCGAGGCACTCGATTGGCCATCATGGGCGGGTAACCGTCCGTTGCCACCCGCATTCATCGGAGCACTTCCCATGAGCACCACCCCAACCAGCGACTACCTGGAAACCCTCTACGAAGGCTACGGCCAGCGTTTTCGCATGGACAAACTGCTGCACGAAGTGCGCACCGAGCACCAGCACCTGGTGATTTTCGAAAACCCGCGCATGGGCCGGGTCATGGCGCTGGACGGCGTGATCCAGACCACCGAAGCCGACGAGTTCATCTACCACGAAATGCTCACCCATGTGCCGATCCTCGCGCACGGCACCGCCAAGCGCGTATTGATCATCGGCGGTGGCGACGGCGGCATGCTGCGTGAAGTGGCCAAGCACCGCAGCGTCGAACATATCACCATGGTCGAGATCGATGGCACCGTGGTCGACATGTGCAAGGCGTTCCTGCCGAACCACTCCAAAGGCGCCTATGACGACCCGCGTCTGAACCTGGTGATCGACGACGGCATGCGCTTCGTCGCCACCACCACCGAAAAGTTCGACGTGATCATTTCCGACTCCACCGACCCGATAGGGCCGGGTGAAGTACTGTTCTCGGAAAATTTCTACCAGGCCTGCCATCGTTGCCTGAACGAAGGCGGCATCCTGGTGACCCAGAACGGCACGCCGTTCATGCAGATCGAAGAAGTCAAAACCACTGCCGGTCGCCTGCGCAGCCTGTTCCCGGACTGGCACTTCTACCAGGCCGCGGTGCCGACCTACATCGGCGGCTCGATGACCTTCGCCTGGGGCTCGACCAATACCGCTTATCGCAAGTTGACTCGTGAAACCCTGCAACAGCGCTTCGCTGGCAGCGGCATCGTCACGCGCTACTACAATCCAGAGATACACATCGGCGCGTTTGCCTTGCCACAGTACGTACTGCAGGCGGTGGGCAAGCCAAGCAACGACTGAATGTATGCATGTGTGTTTTTATGCCAACGCACAGCAACCGATTGGAACGATCAATTCAAGCTAAAGTCGAGATAGGTGTAAGCCCATTTACGGGTTTTGATTGAGGAGGCTCCGATGTCAAAGTGGAAAGTCACCTTCGTGGATGATCACGGTGAAACAATCGACGAAGTCTTCGAGTGCGAGGAATGCCCAAGTCATGAGCAGGCCGCCAAACTCATCAAGGAACGGCTCCTTCCTGTCGCCGCCAAGCTGGATCTGAACGATCTGGAAGGTCGAACCACTGACGCGAGCGTCAAAAACCTCAAGACCCAGAACAGCATTCAAATCCTCGGCATCACGCCAATCTGAACAACTCCTGTCACATTCTCAACCAGGCCTTGGCAGCGCCTCTGTCCTGAGGCTACTCTGCAATCGAGATCAGCGAATGGATCGCTAAGGTCTGGTCTTGTCAGCTACATGCTTGTTTCCCGCCGGCACTTCGGTTGCCGAAACGCGCGCGGCCATGGTTGCGCGCGCAGGGAGTACGGAAAGTCTATCCATCGGTTTGAGGAGGACGTTTCATGAGCACAGCCTATCAAGAAGACATCAGCAGCAGCGTGCTGCGCCGCATGAAAGAAGGCGGTTTCGACTTTTCACGGTTCCATCCCATCGAGTTCTACGCCATTTTCCCGGACGAGGAGCGGGCACGCAGGGCGGCAGGTCATTTTCATCGAGGAGAATCCCTGAATGCGCAGATCAGTGTGCGCGACGACGGCGCATGGGCGCTGGAGCTCAGCAAGGTGATGTACGCCACTTACGACGATATCGGCGATTTCGAGCAGGGTTTCGAAGCGGTGGTCGAGCCGTTGGGCGGCATCATTGAAGGCTGGGGAGTCAAGCAGGAGGTACGAGGGCGACTCGCATAACCCTATGAACAGTGACAAGTATCAGTAGCGGCTGACCTTCGGGTTGGCCGTTTTCGTTTAAGCAAATGTGAAATCGAACACGGACCTGTAGGAGCTGGCTTGCCAGCGAAGAAGGCCGTCCAGTCAACAATGCAGCGCCTGATACACCGCCTTCGCCAGCAAGCCGGCTCCTACGGGCTATGCTCGTGATAGGCAACAACATTGCCTTGCAATGAAGCGGGGGGCGATCAGGTTGGGCATTTGCCGCACAGGATTGGTGCGGTGTCTGCGTATTGATTATCCAACCGATTGATATCAAAGCGTTTATGCCGATGGCACGGGCCTTGCGAAGGCCTGGGTGTCCGGGTGACAAGGAGTACGGCATGATCCGCACCTATTTTGATGAGATGTACGATGCCGGCGGCCAGGTCCGTCCGCATTATCGGGAGTTTGCCCGTTGGCTGGCCGAGACGCCTGACGAGCTTCTGGCACAACGGCGACGCGAGGCCGATCTGTTATTTCATCGTGCCGGGATTACATTCACGCTCTACGGTGATGAGCAGGGGACAGAACGCCTGATTCCCTTCGACACCATTCCGCGCAGCATCCCCGCCAGCGAATGGCGGGTGGTCGAGCGCGGCTGCATCCAGCGGGTCAAGGCGTTGAACATGTTTCTCGCCGACCTCTACCACGAGCAGCGGATCATCAAGGCCGGCATCATTCCGGCCGAGCAGGTGCTGGCCAACGAGCAGTACCAGTTGGCGATGCAAGGGCTGGATCTGCACCGCGACATCTACTCGCACATCTCCGGCGTCGATCTGGTACGCGACGGCGACGGCACCTACTACGTGCTCGAAGACAACCTGCGCACGCCCAGCGGCGTCAGCTACATGCTTGAAGACCGCAAGATGATGATGCGCCTGTTCCCCGAGCTATTCGCGGCGCAACGCATCGCGCCCATCGATCACTATCCGAACCTGCTGCTCGATACCCTGAAAAGCTCAAGTCCCATCGACAACCCGAGCGTGGTGGTGCTGACGCCGGGACGGTTCAACAGTGCGTTCTTCGAACATGCTTTTCTGGCGCGGGAGATGGGCGTGGAGCTGGTGGAAGGCGCGGACCTTTTTGTGCGTGACGACAAGGTCTACATGCGCACCACCGACGGGCCAAAAGCCGTCGACGTGATCTACCGCCGTCTCGACGATGCGTTCCTCGATCCGCTGGCGTTCAACCCGGAGTCGATGCTCGGCGTGCCGGGCCTGCTGTCGTCCTACCGCTCCGGCAATGTGGTGCTGGCCAATGCCATCGGCACGGGAGTGGCGGACGACAAGTCGGTGTACCCGTTCGTCACGGACATGATCCGTTTCTATCTGGACGAAGAGCCGATTCTGAAGAACGTGCCGACCTGGCAGTGTCGTAATCCCTCCGAGCTTTCCCACGTATTGGCCCATCTGCCGGAGCTGGTGGTCAAGGAAACCCAGGGCTCCGGCGGTTACGGAATGCTGGTGGGGCCAGCCGCAACCGCAGCGGAAATCGAAGCCTTCCGGGCGCGGATCATCGCCAAGCCCCATGCCTACATCGCGCAACCGACGTTGTCGCTGTCGACCTGTCCGACCTTTGTCGAAAACGGCATCGCGCCGCGCCATATCGACCTGCGTCCGTTTGTATTGTCCGGCCGTGAAACCCGGGTCGTGCCTGGCGGCTTGACCCGTGTCGCGCTACGCGAAGGCTCCCTGGTGGTGAACTCCTCCCAGGGCGGCGGAACCAAGGATACCTGGGTGGTCGAGGATTGAAGGAAGCCTGTCATGTTAAGTAGAACTGCCTCGGATTTGTATTGGATGTCGCGTTACCTGGAGCGGGCGGAAAACCTCGCACGGATGCTCGACATCAGTTATTCGCTGTCGCTGATGCCACAGGATGGCCGTGGCAACGGTCTGCACGAATTGGCCATGCCACTGTTGATTACCGGCACCCTGGACGATTACCTCGAACGCCATGGCGAACTGCATGCCGAACGGCTGCTGCATTTTTTCGCCCTGGATGCGGCCAACCCGGCGAGTATCTACAGCTGCCTCGGCGCGGCGCGGGCCAGTGCCCATGCGGTGCGTGGGCGAATCACCGCCGACATGTGGGAAAACATCAACGCGACCTGGCTGGAAATTCGCGGGATCGCGGAGCAGGGCCTGAGTCGCTACGGCATGAGCCGTTTCTGCGAATGGATCAAGGAGCGTTCCCACCTGTTCAGGGGTGCGTCCTACGGCACCATCATGCGTAACGATGCGTTCCGCTTCATCCGCCTGGGGACCTTCATCGAGCGCGCCGACAACACCCTGCGCCTGCTCGATGCCCGCTACGAAATGGCCGGTGATCAGGCTGAAGCGGTCAGCGACGGCACGGCCCACGCCTATTACCAGTGGAGTGCCTTGCTGCGGGCGCTGTCGTCGTTCGAGGCATACACCGAAATCTACCGTGACGCCCCCGGCGCCCGGCATGTGGCCGAGTTGCTGTTGCTGCGGGCGGATGTGCCGCGTTCGTTGCGCGCCTGTACCGAGGAAATCGACCAGATTCTCGCTCAGTTGCCGGGGGCCAATGGCCGACCGGCGCAACGCTTGGCGGCAGAAATGGACGCGCGCCTGCGTTACACCGGCATCAGCGAAATTCTCGATGAAGGCCTGCACGCCTGGCTGACCGAGTTCATCCCGCTGGTGCGCCAGCTGGGCAACGCGATTCACAGTTCCTACCTGGAGGCTGCATGAGACTTTCCATTAGCCACGAGACCACCTATCACTACGAAGATCAGGTGCGGGCGAGCATCCAGTATTTGCGACTGACCCCTCACGACAGCGAACGCCAGCATGTGCTCAGCTGGCAGCTCGACCTGCCGCGCCCGGTGCGTGCGCAACTCGATCCATTCGGCAATATCCTGCATGTGCTGACCCTGGACGAGCCCCACGAGGCGATCATCATCGGTGCCCGTGGTCAGGTCGACATCGACGAGCTGCGCGAAGCCGAGCACGAGAGCCAGTCGGCGTTGCCGTTCCTGCGTTTCACCCGCCTGACTGAAGCGGATGCGGCGTTGCGTGCGTTCGCGCAGCAGGCGTGCAAGCAGCGGCGGGACCGCACCGCGCTGATCGACCTGATGCATGGCCTGAACCAGCACATGACCTATACGCCGGGCGCCACCGAAGTGGACACCAGCGCCGCCAAGGCTTTCGCCGGGCGTTCGGGGGTGTGCCAGGACCACACCCATGCCTTTCTCGCCTGCGCCCGCAGCCTGGGTATCCCGGCGAGGTACGTGTCCGGTTATCTGTACAGTGAAAACAGCGAACACCTGGCCAGCCACGCCTGGGCCGAAGCCTGGCTCGATGATGCCTGGTACAGCTTCGACGTGACCAACGAACTGGCCCGGCCCGAGCGCCACTTGAAACTGGCGGTGGGCCTGGATTATCTGGATGCCTGTCCGGTGCGCGGCATGCGTCGCGGTGGTGGTGCTGAGCAGATGCATGCCAAGGTGTTCGTTTCACCGACGCCCGCGCCGGTGATTTCCGTCCAACAACAGTAAGGCGCCAACCCCTGTAGGAGCAAAGCTTGCTCGCGATAGCGGTGGTTCAGTTACAGAAATGTTGACTGACAAACCGCCATCGCGAGCAAGCTTTGCTCCTACAGGGTAGAAGGCAATCAGGGCTTAACCTTGCGCCCCACCATATGTTTCAAATACCCCACCAGCATCCCCAGATCCTCATCCGGCAGGACCTCGGTCGAGAACCCGGGCATTTTCGCCTGGGGCCACTGGCGCAAACCCTGTGGATCGCGGATGTAGCGCTTGAGGAAGTCCGCGCCGAAGTACTCGGTCGGGTTATAGGGAATATTCAGGTCCGGCCCGAACTGCGAATCCCCGGCACCGTTCAATCGATGGCACGCCAGGCAGTTTTTCTGAAACAGCGCAAAGCCCTTGTTGACCGGGTCGTCGGCCTTCAACGCAGGATCGGGCAGCAGGGCAGGGAAGCGCTCGGCCACCGGCGCCATGCTCTTGATGCTGGCGACTTCGAACGGCCATTGTTCCGGGCTGATGTTGCCCGCCCGCGGATCAGTCCAGACCAGGTAAAACGGCCCGGCACTGTGCTTGCCTTCTGACAGCGGTGGCCACGGGTTCGCCGGGTCTTCGATTGCCAGCCAGGCCCGCGCTCCCTTGGCATTGAGCAGGGGTGCCGCTGACAATTCCGCGGCAAAACCATCGAGTGCCACAGCTTGCAAATGATCGTCGGGCTTGACCCCCGTCAACAACGCCGCCAACGGAACAGCGCGGTAGCTCATGTCCCGTTTGTAGGAAACGTCATTGGGGATATTGATGGTCTGGACCAGCGGATGCTTGAGCAATTCCTCGGTCTGCCAGGTGCGACTGTCTGCGCCCAGCTCCAGATTGAGTTGTGCGGCGTACAGGGGCGTGCCGAGCAGCAAGGCCCCGAACAGAATGAGCGTTTTCAATTTATCGCCGTCCATGTCGTGGAAGTGCCACAAAGGTTGGCACAGCCACGCTGGCCCGGGTAGCGAGCCAGTCACATTTTTAACGTGGCGATGTAAAACTCTGGTGTCGTATTTTTTGAATACCGACTAGCCGATCACCTTGGTCAGGTTGGGCAAAATCAACAACAGCGTAGTAGCAAAGAGAATGAGACCTGCTTGACGGACTTTCGATTGTTTGAACATGGCTGACCGCCTTTTTTTTGTTATTTCCTGATGCTTGCCTGCATATATCCATGACGGCAAACGTTGCACTTCCTGTAGGACGAGCGCCTCGGCAAAACCCGACGACAACTTCGTATAACTTCACCTTAGAGCCCGCGTCACGCTTGTTTTAGATCCATTTAGTATGGTGATCTCACTCGATGCTATTAAAAAGGCATGAGGCCTATTGCCAGCTTCTTGGGCGGCCTTTTGCTAGACACCTGCGTGTCCTGAACCGGTTCACCGCATCGCTGATGACCGTCCGTCTGAGCGTGAGCGTCAATGCCGATGAGCGCTGCGGTCATTGAATCCATTGCGCCCCGGGCCAAGAGTGTGAGTTGTGTTTTCCACTCACCTGCACTGCGGTTCGAGGACGTCATGACCCAAGCTTTGATTTTCGATGCGTTACGTACGCCCCGTGGCAAAGGCAAGGCCGACGGCGCCTTGCACAGCGTCAAACCGGTAAATCTGGTGGCCGGGTTGCTCAGGGCGCTGCAAGAGCGGACTGCCCTCGACACCCGTCAGGTCGATGACGTGGTGCTCGGTTGCGTGACGCCCATCGGCGATCAAGGCTCCGACATCGCCAAGACCGCGGTCCAGGTAGCGGACTGGGATGTCAGCGTGTCTGGGGTGCAGATCAATCGTTTTTGCGCGTCAGGGCTGGAGGCGGTGAACCTTGGGGCGATGAAAGTCCGCTCGGGTTTCGAAGACCTGGTGGTGGTCGGCGGTGTCGAGTCCATGTCTCGCGTCCCCATGGGCAGCGACGGCGGTGCATGGGCCCTGGACCCGGAAACCAACCTGCATAGCCACTTCACTCCGCAAGGCGTCGGGGCCGACCTGATCGCCACGCTCGAAGGCTTCAGCCGTCACGACGTCGATGCCTACGCGTTGCATTCACAGCAGAAAGCCGCGCGGGCGCGTGCCGATGGATCGTTCAGCAAGTCGCTGGTGCCGGTGCAGGATCAGAACGGCATCATCCTGCTCGATCACGATGAGTTCATCCGGGCTGACTCGACGATGGAAGGCCTGGGCAAGCTAAAGCCGAGTTTCGAAATGATCGGGCAAATGGGCTTCGATGCCACCGCATTGCGGGTCTACAGCCATGTGGAGCGAATCAACCACGTTCACACTCCCGGCAACAGCTCCGGGATCGTCGACGGTGCCGCGCTAATGCTGATCGGTTCCGAAGCCAAGGGCCAGGCGCTGGGCTTGCGGCCGCGGGCGCGGATCGTCGCCACGGCGGTGACCAGCACCGATCCGACCATCATGCTCACCGGACCTGCACCGGCCACCCGCAAGGCGCTGGCCAAGGCCGGGCTGCGGGTTGAAGACATCGACCTGTTCGAGGTCAATGAGGCCTTTGCCTCGGTGGTGTTGAAGTTCATCAAGGACATGGCCGTCGACCCGGATAAGGTCAACGTCAACGGCGGATCCATTGCCATGGGGCACCCGCTGGGCGCCACCGGCTGCGCGATTCTCGGCACCCTGCTCGATGAACTGGAAATCCGGCGCCTGCGCTACGGCCTCGCGACCCTGTGTGTCGGTGGCGGCATGGGCATTGCCACCATCATCGAACGCCTCTGAGCCCCGTATCCAAGGAAACCTTTCATGACCCAAGCCATTCGTTACGAAAAAGGCCAGGACCGGATTGTCGTCCTGACCATCGACATGCCGGGCCAGAGCGCCAACACCATGAACGCGGTGTACCGCGACGCCATGGCCGACTGCGTGACCCGCCTGATTGCCGACCGGGACGCCATTGCCGGTGTCATCATCACTTCGGCCAAGAAAACCTTCTTTGCCGGCGGCGACCTCAATGAGTTGATCAAGGTCGGCAAACCGCAAGCCAAAGCCTTTTACGACATGGTGCTGAACCTCAAGGGGCAATTGCGCACCCTGGAAACCCTCGGCAAACCGGTGGTTGCGGCGATCAATGGCGCGGCGCTCGGCGGCGGTTGGGAAATCTGCCTGGCCTGCCATCACCGCGTGGCGCTGGACAACCCTTCGCTGCAACTCGGTTTGCCGGAAGTGACCCTCGGCTTGCTGCCAGGCGGCGGCGGGGTGGTGCGCATGGTGCGCATGCTCGGCCTGGAAAAAGCCCTGCCGTACCTGCTCGAAGGTAAAAAAGTACGACCGCAACAGGCGTTGCAGGCGGGGCTGATCGATGAACTGGCGGCGGATCAGGAGGAGCTGCTGGCGAAGGCCCGCGCCTGGATTATCGCCAACCCGACCGCCGTGCAGCGTTGGGATGTGAAGGGTTACCAAATTCCCGGTGGTACGCCGTCGAACCCCAAGGTTGCACAGATGCTGGCGATTGCGCCGTCGATCCTGCGCAGCAAAACCCAGGGTTGCCTGCCGGCCCCGGAGAAGATCCTCTGTGCCGCGGTGGAAGGTGCGCAAGTGGATTTCGACGCTGCACACCTGATTGAAACCCGCTACTTCACGGAGTTAACCACCGGTCAGATCTCGAAAAACCTGATCGGTACCTTCTGGTTCCAGCTCAACGAAATCAATGCCGGAGGCTCGCGGCCGCAGGGATTCGCTCCGCACCTCACCCGGAAAGTCGGCGTACTCGGCGCCGGAATGATGGGCGCGGGTATAGCGTTTGTCAGCGCGTCGGCCGGTATCGAGGTGGTGCTCAAGGACATCAGCCTGGCGGCTGCCGAGAAGGGCAAGGCACACTCGGCAGCGCTGCTGGACAAGAAAGTGGCGCGCGGTCAAATGAACAGCGGGCAGCGCGAAGCCGTTCTGGCACGCATTCATACCACCGAAAGCGACGCCGATCTGGCCGGTTGCGATCTGATCATCGAAGCCGTGTTCGAAGACCGTGAGCTGAAGGCCAAGGTCTCCCTGGCCGCGCAAAAAGTCGTCGGCGCGGATGCGGTGATCGCCTCGAACACGTCGACCCTGCCGATCAGCGGCCTGGCCTCGGCGGTGCCGGACCCGAGCAAGTTCATCGGTCTGCATTTCTTCAGTCCTGTGGACAAAATGCCCCTGGTGGAAATCATCAAGGGCAATCACACCAGCGATGAAACCCTGGCTCGCGGCTTCGATTTCGTCCTGCAAATCAAGAAAACCCCGATTGTGGTCAACGACAGCCGCGGCTTCTTCACCTCGCGGGTGTTCGGCACGTTTACCAATGAAGGCATCGCAATGCTGGGTGAAGGCGTCAGTGCGCCAATGATCGAGACCGAAGCGCGCAAGGCCGGCATGCCCATCGGGCCGCTGGCGATCTCCGACGAAGTGTCCCTCAGTCTCATGAGTCATATCCGCCAGCAAACCGCCAAAGACTTGCAGGCCGAAGGCAAACCGCTGGTCGAGCATCCGGCATTTGCCGTGATCGACTTGCTGCTCAACGAATACAAGCGCCCGGGCAAGGCGGCAGGCGGTGGTTTCTACGAGTATCCGGCGGGTGGCCAGAAACATCTGTGGCCTCAATTGAAAACCCGCTTTGAAAAGGCCGACGGGCAGATTTCGCCCAAGGACGTGCGCGATCGCCTGCTGTTCGTGCAAGCCATCGAAACCGTGCGCTGTGTGGAGGAGGGCGTACTGACCTCGACGGCGGACGCCAACGTCGGTTCGATTTTCGGCATCGGTTTCGCCGCCTGGACCGGCGGTGCGCTGCAGTTCATCAATCAATACGGGGTCAAGGACTTCGTCGCCCGCGCCCAGTACCTGGCCGGACAATATGGCGAGCGCTTCGCACCACCGGCATTGCTGCTGGAGAAAGCCGCCAAAGGGGAGACGTTTTAGGGATCGGTGACGCATCGCGGGGCTTGCCTTGTTACGGTGTTTCAAGGCAGGCTCTGGGGTGTGCATTATTCCCATCACGTGTCAGGTATTTTTTATGTCGTTACGCATCTGCATTCTCGAAACCGACAACCTGCGTCCGGAATTGGTCGACCAATATCAGGGCTACGGGCAGATGTTCAAGCGCCTGTTTTCGCAGCAACCCATTGCCGCTGAATTCACTATTTACAACGTGGTACAGGGTGACTATCCCAGCGATGACCTGACCTTTGATGCCTACCTGGTCACCGGCAGCAAGGCTGATTCCTTCGGCACCGACCCGTGGATCCAGACCCTCAAGGAATATCTGCTGACCCGCTACAAGCGTGGCGACAAACTGTTGGGCGTATGCTTTGGCCATCAGTTGCTGGCGCTGTTGCTCGGCGGCAAGAGCGAACGGGCGAGCCAGGGCTGGGGTGTCGGTACCCACAATTACAAACTCGCTGCCAAGGCACCGTGGATGAGCCCTGTGCGCGAAGAGCTGACCCTGCTGATCAGCCACCAGGACCAGGTGACCTCACTGCCGGAAAACGCCACGGTGATCGCTTCCAGCGATTTCTGCCCGTATGCCGCGTATCACATCAACGACCAGGTGCTGTGCTTCCAGGGGCATCCGGAGTTCATTCACGACTATTCCCGGGCCTTGCTGGAAATCCGTCAGCAAGCGCTGGGCGAGCAGGTGTATTCGAAGGGCATTGCGAGCCTGGAAAGTGAGCATCACGGCGCCACGGTGGCCGAGTGGATGATGCGGTTTGTGGCGCATAAGCCAGAATCGGTCAAAGGCTAAAAGCTTCGCGAGCAGGCTCGCTCCCACATTTGAAACTCGATCGATTGTGGGAGCGAGCCTGCTCGCGAATGAGGCGACTGGTTTTCACTGAAAGCACACAGCCCTACAGCCAGCCCGATTTCTTGAAGCTCGCCCACAAGGCCACACACCCAACCGTAATAAACCCCAGTACGGCGAAATAGCCGTAATGCCAGCTCAGCTCGGGCATGTTCTGGAAGTTCATCCCGTAAATCCCAGCTACCGCCGTCGGGAACGCCAGGATCGCCGCCCACGCAGCAAACTTGCGCTGAACCACACTCTGGCGTGACGCCTCCAGCAACACCCCGACTTCGATCGTCTGGCTGGCAATGTCCGCCAGGGTGGTCAGGTCTTCCATCTGCCGTGTAACGTGAATCTGCACATCGCGAAAGTACGGGCGCATGTTCTTGTCGATGAATGGAAAGCTCAGTCTTTGCAGCTCCTCGCCGATCTCCACCATCGGCGCTGCGTAACGGCGCAGGCGCAACACATCGCGGCGAAGGCTGTGCAGGTCCTGGATATCGCGTTCGTTCAGCGTGCCGCACAGGACGTTGCGTTCCAGCTCATCGATCTCGGCATGAATCGCTTCGCCCATCGGCTGGTAGTTTTCAATCACGAAGTCGAGGATGGCATAGAGTACGAAATCTTCTCCGTGCTCAAGCAGCAGTGGTCGCGCCTCACAACGCTGTCGGACATAGGCGTAGGACGCCGAGTGACCGTTGCGTGCGGTAATGATGTAACCCTTGCCGGCAAAGATATGGGTCTCGATGAACTTGAGTTTGCCTTCTTCCCGAATGGGGGAATACGTGACGATGAAGAGCGCATCGCCGAAGGTTTCCAGTTTCGGTCGACTGTGTTTTTCCAGGGCGTCTTCGATGGCCAGTTCGTGCAGGTTGAACTGGCGTTGCAGGTTGTACAGTTCCTCGGCGCTCGGCTCTTCAAGGCCGATCCAGACAAAATGCCCCGGCTTTGCAGCCCAGGACGCGCCTTCGTCGAGGGTGATATTGGTGACTCTCTTGCCAGCGCTGTAAACCGCAGCAGCAACAACTCTACCCATGATGGTGATTCACTTCTTATTAGCAGGCGTTCATTAGCAAAAAGTAGCGGGCGATACTCAGCTTAGCCTTGTCTGCTGCTGGAGCGTCAGTGAAATCTGCGCGGTTCTCAGGCAAAAGAAAACCCGCACCAGGCGGGTTTCATTCAAGCGGCTTGCAGTTGCCGGTCCATCGAGTCGATGCATTCGCGCATCTGTTCGCGGCACTGGGCAATCAACATGGGCATGTCGTCCAGACTCAAGCCGGCGGTAGGAATGGCCGGCAACGAGCGAATCAGAATTTTCCCACTGCGCCAGCGATTCAAACGCATGTGTTTGACGTAACTGCTGACACACACCGGCACGATCGGAACCCCGGCCGCGATGGCCATCTGGAAGGCGCCTTTCTTGAAGGGCAACAGCTCTTCGCCCAGATTGCGCGTGCCTTCCGGGAAGACCCAGATCGAGGTGTCTTCATTTTGCAGCGTGTGGGTGGTGGTCACCATCGACTGGCGTGCTTTCTGCGCATTGCCACGGTCGATCAGCACATTACCGGCCAGCCAGAACAACTGACCGAACAATGGCACCCATTTCAGACTCTTTTTACCGATGCATACGGTACGGCGGGGCACCACGTTACCGAATACAAACAGATCGTAGTTGGATTGGTGGTTGGCAATGATCACGCAACTGTCGGGTTTATCCATCAGCGGCCCGACATCGGCCTTCACCCGTAAACGCAAAATACACATCGCCGGCCACGCATAGAGACGCGCGCACAGACGACTGTTATCCGGATTGAACGGGCGGCACAGGCCAAGCATCACGCCCAGCACACCCGCGACAATAAAGTGCAGGCCCATCAATGACATACGTAAAACAAACAGCATTTTCAGGCCCCACCGGGACAAAAGGTGGCGCAGTGTACGGATGTGCACTGTTTTCGGCAATTGCCGCTAAAGAAGCGGGAGATAGCCGATGTTTAAGCACATGTTTCCGGCTGATGGGTGAGACGCGTTCTAGAGCGGTTTCTGGCTTTTCAACAGGATACGTACGAAAAAGCCCGACACGACGGTCGGGCTTTTCGTTGAGGCAGGTTGAGGCTTAACCCAAATGCTCCTGATCCAGAATGATCGCGTTATCCAGGGTGTCCAGCAGTGCCTTGCGGACTTTCAGCTTGGTGTTCTTGTGTGCGGTCATGTTGATCTTCTTCAACTGACGAGCCGCCGCCAATGCCGCGCCTTGCAGTTCTTCGGCCGACACTACCAGGTCAAGGAAGCCGGCATCCACCGCAGTCTGTGGATTGAACATTTCACCGTTGATCACCGAACGGTGGAATGCCGACTTGCGCAGTCGATCACGGGCCAGCTCGATACCGGCGTGGTGCATGGTCATGCCGATCTGCACTTCGTTCAGGCCGATGCTGAACGGGCCGTCGACACCGATGCGGTAGTCGGCTGACAGCAGCAGGAATGCACCCTTGGCCACCGCATGGCCTGGGCAGGCCACGATCACCGGGAACGGGTGTGACAACAGGCGACGGGCCAGCGTCGAGCCGGAAGTTACCAGCGCCACGGCTTCTTTAGGGCCGGACGTCATCACCTTCAAATCGTAACCGCCCGAGAGAATGCCGGGCTGACCGGTAATGATCACCACCGCACGATCAGCCACCGCCTGATCCAGCGCCGTGTTGAAGGCTGCAATCACATCCGGAGAAATGGCATTGACCTTGCCATTGCTCAGGGTCAGGGTCGCGATACCGTCTTCGAGATGGTAGGAAATCAACTCACTCATGACGCTATTCCTTTCAATAAAGTTGGGCAGAAGTTACCCACCGTCTCAGGCCAGGTAAAGCGCCATGACTGACCCGCCAGTCACCCTTTGCCCGCCCGCCAAGCGTAGCCCGCCCTGCCAGCGGCACATTGCCCTCTATATAGTTGTGTGTGCGAAGCCAGAGATTGGCCGGTTTGCCATTGCCTTGACCGGCTCGAAACGACTAATTGCGTTAAGCGCATGAAAATTCTGAAAAAATGTTTGCCATCAGAAAAGCTTTCGACTACATTAGCGCGCCTCGACAGACAGAACTTGTTTGAAGAGATACGGTGAAGTGTCCGAGTGGCTTAAGGAGCACGCCTGGAAAGTGTGTATACAGGAAACTGTATCGAGAGTTCGAATCTCTCCTTCACCGCCACATTTAAACGAAAAAGCCCCGATTATTCGGGGCTTTTTCGTTTCTGCGTTTCGGAAAAAAATCCAGTTCATACCTTGGACGGATCACCGGGAGTGATCCGCGAAAGTGCTTACTCTGGCATCGTCCAGGATTGTAGCGTGTAGCCTTCCTGGCTCAATTTGGCGCGCACCTCTTCCAGCAGGCTTTCCAGCTGCGCCGGGTCGGAATAGGCGCTGCTTGGTATCTGTTTGCGACAAATACGTGTGTTGGCCCGGTCGACGACAGTCAGGCTCAGTTCGCCATTACCGTCTTGCGGAGCCCAGGCGACGCATTGAAAAGGTTCGAGTGCGTGGCCGGCAATCAAAAGTGCTTCGTTGATGCGCAGCGGGGTGCTCATCGGTCGTCTCTCCTTGTACCCAACAAATGATGTGCCGAGCTCTGGCCCATAGCAGTCGTTCATTGTTTTACATACCTGCCTGGCGCCGGTTCCAGAGGCGGGAATTTGTCATTCCCTGTGTGTGCTACCGCGGGTTGGCGCTCGCCGGAGTGTCCCTCCAGCCAGTTGAACCAATCATTCCACCAGCTACCGGGTTGTTGCTCGGCATTCTTGAACCAGGTCTCCGGGTTTTTCGTGACCCGATTATTGGTCCAGTAATGGCGCTTCTGCTTGGTCGGTGGGTTGATGACGCCGGCGATATGCCCTGACGCACCCAATACAAAACGCTTGGCCCCGGAGAGCAGGTTGGTGCTGGCGTAGGCACTTTTCCAGGGCACGATGTGATCGTCATGGGTGGCGAGGATGTAAGCGGGAGCCTCAATTGCACGCAAATCCAGTTTGGCCCCGCAGCATTCCAGCTCGCCTGATTTCAAATCGTTTTGCAGATAGGTGTGGCGCAGGTACCAGCAGTACATCGGGCCCGGAAAGTTGGTGCTGTCGTTATTCCAGTACAGCAGATCAAGGGGGATCGGCTTTTGTCCCTTGAGGTATTTGTCGACGTTGTAGTTCCACCACAATTCGTTGGGGCGCAGCAGGGAGAAGGTATTGCCCATGTCCTCGCCACGAAACAGCCCGATAGGGCCATTCTTGCCGCCGATTGTGCGCTCGCGGTAGGCCACCAGCTCTTCGTCGACGAAGACGTCGATGGCGCCGGTATCGAGGTAATCAAGGAACGTGGTGAGCAGGCTCACGCTGGCAATCTCTCTGTCGCCACGTGCAGCCAGTACGGCCAGTGCAGTGCTCAACAGGGTGCCGCCGATGCAGAAACCCACGCAATTGAGTCGCTGCTGGCCACTGATCTCGCGGGTCACTTGCAGGGCATTGATCACCCCGTGCTCAATCATGTCATCCCAGGTGGTGCCAGCGTGTTCCTGGTCAAAGTTGCGCCAAGATATCAGGAATACGGGATGTCCCTTTTCCAGCAGGTGACGGACCATCGAGTTGTCCGGACGCAGATCAAGGATGTAGTACTTGTTGATCGAAGGCGGTACGACGAATACCGGGTGCCGGTACTGGGTTTCGCTTTGCGGATAGTACTGAATCAGCTGGAACAGATGATTCTCGAAGACGACTTCGCCAGGGGTGTTGGCCAGATCGACGCCAACCTTGAAGGCGTCTTTATCACACTGACGCATTTTGCCTTCGTTCATGTCGCTGGCCAGATGCTGCATGCCCGTGAGCAGGCTGGCACCCTGAGTCTCAACCACACGCTGCAGCGCGTCAGGGTTACTGACCAGAAAATTGCTTGGCGCACTGACGGCAATGGCTTGCTCGACCAGATAGCGCAGGCGTTGGCGCGGTTTCTTTTCGTTGATCAGCAGTTTGTCGAGCAGTTTCAGGAGAAAGCTGGAGTTGAGCAGGTAAAACGCAGCGAGGGAGCCGAACAGTGGGTCGCTCCAGTTGCCGCTGGCAAAGCGTCGATCATCGAAGCTGAAGGGTTGGCCGGTCAGCAATTTTTGGCCGAGTTGACCCCATTGAACCTGGTAGTCCATTTGAAGGCTATCCAGGGTTTCGCGAGGCAGGTCGAACCAGGCACCGTGCTCATGCCCGGAAAACCAGGGATTGGTGCTGACCCACAGGCGCAATTGTTGCACTGCATAGGACGCGATGAACGGAACCTGGCCTGACCAATAGGTGGTGAATGTATGCGCGTTATTGTCCATAAAGTTCCTTGCCCCTACCGATGAGCCGGGCAGAAAAAAGCCGCGCTGTGCCGGACTCCGGCATTGCGACGGCAGAAATGCGGGCTGCATTGTTTGACGCCAATCTGATGCGCGGAGCAAGGCTCGCAGGTCCGCGCATTGGCGATTCAGATGCCGTTGGTTAGCGCTCGATAGCCAGGCCTACGCCTTGTCCACCACCGATGCACAACGTAGCCAGCGCCTTCTTTCCATCGCGACGGACCAGTTCGTGCACCAGCGACACCAGAATCCGTGCCCCCGACGCGCCGATCGGATGACCAAGGGCGATTGCACCGCCGTTGACGTTGACTTTGCTGGTGTCCCAACCCATCTCTTTGCCAACCGCCAGCGCCTGGGCGGCGAAGGCTTCATTGGCTTCGATCAGGTCGAGGTCCTCGACGCTCCAGCCGGCTTTTTGCAGGGTCAGGCGTGTAGCCGGGACCGGGCCGATGCCCATGATTGACGGGTCCACACCGGCGCTGGCATAGGCTTTGATCCGTGCCAGTACTGGAAGGCCCAGCGCTTGTGCTTTAGCAGCGCTGGCCAGCAACAGCACGGCCGCACCATCGTTGAGGGTCGACGCGTTGCCGGCGGTCACGCTGCCGTCTTTCTGGAATGCAGGCTTGAGTTTCGCCAAGGCTTGCGCAGTGCTGTCGATACGCGGTTGTTCATCGGTGTCGAAGACCAGTGGTTCGCCCTTGCGCTGAGGAATCAGGATCGGGGTGATTTCGCTCTGGAAACGCCCGCCTTCAATGGCGGCGGCGGCCTTCTGTTGCGAGGCGGCAGCAAAGGCATCCTGTGCTTCACGAGAAATCTCGTACTTCTGCGCCAGATTCTCGGCGGTGATACCCATGTGGTAGTCGTTGAAGGCGTCCCACAGGCCATCCTGGATCATGCTGTCTTGCAGCTGCGCATGGCCCATGCGCAGGCCGGTACGTGCCTTGGGCAGAACATAAGGGGCCAGGCTCATGTTTTCCTGACCGCCAGCGATCACCAGTTCCGCGTCGCCGCAACGGATTGCCTGGACGGCGAGATGGATCGCCTTGAGGCCGGAGCCGCAGACCTTGTTCAAGGTCAGGGCAGGTGTGGTGTTTGGCAAGCCAGCCTTGATCGCTGTCTGGCGTGCCGGGTTTTGTCCAGCGCCGGCAGTGAGTACCTGGCCCAGGATCACTTCATCAATCTGAGCAGCATCGAGACCCGTCTGCTCCAGCAAGTTGCGAATCACTGCGGCACCCAGCTCGGTCGCGGGAATTGCAGACAAGGAACCCTGGAAACTGCCAATGGCGGTACGAGTAGCGGCAACGATTACGACTTCGTTCATGCGTGACCTCATGGAAAGACAAAATTCGTCGAGCAAACCAGGGCATTGCTGCCCTGATCAGGGTTATTGCATGTTCATGCCGCCGTTCAAGGAGAAGTCGGCACCGGTGCTGTAGGCGGACTCATCGGAAGCCAGCCACGCCACGATTGAGGCGATCTCTTCGGGTTGGCCAAGGCGACCCACCGGTATGCCCGCGATCATGCCTTCGAGAATGTCCGGGCGAATGGCCGCGGTCATGGAGGTTTCGATATAGCCTGGGGAAACGGTATTGACGGTCACGCCCTTGCCGGAAACTTCCCGGGCCAGTGCCATGGTGAAACCATGGATGCCAGCCTTGGCGGCGGAGTAGTTGGTCTGACCGAACTGGCCACGCTGACCGTTGATCGAGGAGATATTGATGATCCGCCCCCAACCCTTGGCCAACATGCCTTCAATGACCTGCTTGGTGGTGTTGAACAGGCCCGTCAGGTTGGTCCCGATCACACTGTTCCAGTCTTCCGGGGTGAGCTTGCGAAAAGAGGCGTCGCGAGTGATGCCGGCGTTGTTGACCAGCACATCGATCGGGCCGAATTGTTCACGCGCCATCTCGAAAGCCTTGCGGGTCGTCTCCCAATCGGTGACGTCGCCATAGATGAACTCGAACTCATAACCCGCCTCGCGCTGGCTGGCAGCCCAGTCGTTCTTGCGGCTGGAATCAGAGCTGCAGCCGACGATTACCTTGAATCCTTCCTTGTATAGACGTTGGCTGATTGCCGTACCGATACCGCCCATACCACCCGTTACCAAAGCAATACGACTACGCGATTCCATACATCTACTCCATTTTTTTTGCGCTGCAGGAGAGAAGATTGTTCGATATCGACGGGGCGTGCGGAAGTGTTTGAAGGTGACGATTTCCTGTCCATCGGTGCCACGCGGCTATTCTGGCCTGATGGCAAAAAAATGAAGAACTACCCTGCTGGGATCAATTTCTGAAACTCCATGGATAGTTAATATTTGTGAAACATTATTGAAATATGTTCAACGCATGTCAGTATCGGCTCCGGACAGGACGTTCGGTTCCACAGGTCAATGAGGACGCCATGTATAGAATGAGTTCAGGTTATGCCAGCGTGCTGGCGAATACGTTTTTGGCCCAAGGACTGGACGTTGCCCGTCTGTGCGAGGAGGCGGGGCTGGATATCAGGTTTGTGAATGAACCGGGGGCATTCTGCGACAGAAGTATTATCTATCGTCTTTGGGATCTGGCTGCTCAGGCTTCGGATGACCCGAACATCGGTTTGAAAGCCTACGGGAATTTCCATCCCAGCAGTTTTCAGATCGTGGGTTACACGATGATGTCCAGTTCGAACCTGAAAAGGGCACTTGAGCGTCTGGTTCGTTTCAGCCCGTTGATCGGTACCGGATTCAGCCTTTTCCTTGTCCGGGAGCAGCAGCATTACCGACTGGCCAGCCTCGATCATCAGCAATCTGGCTCGGTCAAACCCCGGCAATATACGGATGCAGGCTTGTCTTCGCTGCTGGGGTTCTGCCATTGGCTGGCAGGTGGCAAGTCACCGCAACCTTTGAGTGTGGAGTTCACGTATCCCGAACCCGAAGACACGTCGGAGCATCAGCGGCTTTTTGGCTGTCCGCTGAAATTTGGCTCGGCGTATGACAGCATCTTGTTCGATGGCCAGGAGCTTCTGAGTCCTTTGAGCATGGCCAACGAGGCGTTGGCCACCCTCCATGACAGTTTTGCCGTGGCTCAATTGGACCTGTTGTCCGGTTGCTCTATCGTTGGCAGGATTCGCGGGCTGATTACCGAACGCTTGAGCCAGGGGCAATGCGATATGGAGTCGATTGCGGCGGCACTGAACATCAGCAAGCGAACGCTTCAACGAGGCCTTGAGAAGGACGGCACGCAATTCAAGGACGTCCTGAACGATGTGCGCCGCCAGATGGCTGACTTCTATTTGCGCCATTCTCATTTCAACTTGAAGCATGTGACATGCCTGCTCGGCTTCCATGATCACAGCAGCTTCCATAAGGCATGCATCCGTTGGTTCGGTATGACCCCCGGCCAGTATCGAACCGACGAGTTGTCGCCTGTGGTCGAAGAAGTCACGCCGGTCCGACCCATGAACCCCGTCGGCCTGTACAGGGATCAAAAGGTCGCAGGCTTCGCCAACGTCTACGCCGAACGGATACACCGCTAATCCCTTGTGAAGGTTTATTGAGGTTTGGGGCCTTTTGTCTTTCTGCTCGCTTTGCGCTTCGGGGCTTTAACGACGATGGCGGGAGCGGGCGTCGGGGTGACAACTGTTTCACTGGGCGGTTGGGTCAGGCCAAAGCCCGGCAGAGGGACTTCGAGCAGCGCGTGGAGTTCACGCCAGAGTTCGCCTTTTGCTCCGGTTGTCGCCGGCAGTTCAGGCATCATTTGCCCAACGGCTGTCAGGACCTGTTGGCGTTCCTTTGCCTCTGGGAGCAATAAGGGCAGGGTGCGCAAACTTTCTTGCGGGTGGGCAAAAACCAGCAGATTCTGCAAGCGGATGGCCTCGCGCAGGGCCGTGGGCTCATTGCTGTAATCCTGGACCTGCCGATGCACCTGCTGGACCAGTTTTTCGATGTTTTCCTTGCCCGCCTTGTCGCTGTCACGGCCCAGTAGAAACAGAATCCTCACCAAGGCTTCCAGGGGGCCACCATGGGGTAGCGAATCCTGCAGGCGTTCGATCAGGGCCTGGTCCTGCCTGTCGGCATGTGCCTGGAGATTTCGCGCAGGCTTGTTGCCAGTGAGGGCATTCAGTGCGCCATAAACTCCGTAAAAACACAGCTCCTGAGTGGCATCACGCATATCGCGGTACGCATTCAGGGTGTCCTGCATCTGGTTGGAGAACAGTTCCTGCCAGGCCAGCAACGGGTTGTCTTTGCGGGCGGGACGACGATCACTGGTGACTTTGGATGTGCTCCCGGCCAACCACCACAGCGCCGGATTCAGGCTGCTCCATAGCAACCGCTGCTGTTGGAAGGGGTGCGTCCTGCGCATCAATTCGGCAACGGGTTCGTTGATCATCGGACGCAGCCATGGACGTATGAATCCGTCGTAAAACGCGCTGTTGATTTCAGAGATGCGCTCTACCAGAGAGAATTCGCGATCGTCATCACGGGCCGGCTCGATGTCGTCGTGGATATCGGCGATTCGCCTTGATTCGAATTGCACTCGGTATTGCACGTCATGGCTGCCTGAAGGGGCCGGCAGATCGTCAATCAGCATTTCATACAGCCCTGCCGGCAGCGCATTGATGGCTTCGACGGCGCCGAGCAACTCCCGGTGTTCACGCCGCGCCACCTTGCCGGAGACGAAAATACCCAAATGGCCGATGCTGGCGTGCCGAAGATAGACGATGGTGCGGCCTGCCTCATGCAAAGCGAGATCGCTGGGATAGACATCGGTGATCCAGTTCAATGCCTGCTGGGGAGGGGTGATGTTGTCGCCGTAGGAGCAGAACACCACCACCGGTACCTCGATCCGTTTCAGGTCGATACCGCTGCTCTTGCGATCGAGTCCGCCGGACAATTGGTTGCCGATGAAAAGATCGTCGACAATCATCTCGATCTCTTCGCCATTGAGCAGGGTCGGGCTGCCCCACCAGCGTTCGAAGTCGAGAAAGCGCGCAGCCTCGCTGTCGACCTGGCTGAACAACTGGTAGTACTTGCCCCAAAAAGTGTTGGCCGGGTCCAGGTTTTCGAAATTGCTGACCAGCCAGCTACCGTCAAAACGGCCGTTGCCCAAGTCGCTGCCCAGGCGAGCCAACCAGCCACCACCCAGCAGGCCACCGGTATAGCGCATCGGATTGCGTCCATTGACACCGGCCCAGTAGGACAGGGGGGCACCATTGATAATGATCAATCCCGGCAGTTCCGGTCGTGTTGCCGCCAGTCCCATCAGGGCCCAGCCGGCTTGGCAGTTACCAATGATGATCGGCTTGCTGTTGGCCGGGTGTAGGGCGCCGACGACTTCGATGAACCGGGCCTGGGCTTCGGCGATATGGGCCAGGGTTTGCCCGGGCTGTGGTGAGTGGCTGAAAGAGATGAAATAGGTGGGGTGGCCGGCTCTGAGGCTTTCACCTAATACCGAATCCTGTTTGAAACCGCCGATGCCCGAGCCGTGGCCGCCGCGTGGGTCAATGATGATCACCGGCCGGGCGTTGCTGTCGATTTCTTGCCCGGGTCCGGGGAGGATTTGCAGCAGTGAATAGTTGACCGGGTGCGGGAGCTCGGAGCCTGCGATCAGGGTTTCATGAGCGAACTTGAGCAGCAGCGGATACCCGGCGCGTTCATGGGCCAGCGTATTGTCGCCGCGCTGGCGCAGGGTGTCCCAAAACAGCAGGCAACGTTGGCCGAAGTCCGTGACATATTCCTGCCATTCAGCGGGCGTAGGTTGTCTGAGTTGACCCCGCTTCAGAGGTGCGAGGGTTTTTTCCTGGCGCTGGCGACAAGCAAAAAGGAAGTTCAGCGTATTGAGGCGCTGCAGATGAATCAGGTGTTCGAACAGGCCGCGTTGAGAGGAAAGTCTGTCATATTGCGATGCAATAATATCTTCCTGGCCCATGGTGATCTCCTGGTTTTATGCATGAGAAGCAGCTTGCCTGCCTCTCATCATCAAAGAGCGCTTGGCCGGCCGTTTGCCTTTCAGGAGTCTATAGCGAATAGCGGCGGGAGGTGAAGGTTTTTTGTGCGGCGCACAAAAAAGCATTGCCAAACGGATTTGTGCACTGCAATATAAAGGCTAACGCGATGACCGGCAGGATCGCTATCGCGTCCTCAGGCCCACGTCGGCCTTTCAGAATCAGGAGATTCAAGCATGTCTTTTTTCAACTTGGAAAAATTGCAAGACGCTCAGAAAGCCAACCTCGACCTCCTGCAGCAAATCAGCGGCAAAATCTTCTCCAGTGTTGAGCAGCTCAGCCAATTGCAGTTCAAGACCTTGCAGGCCACAACCGAGGAGCAGTTCGACGGTTTCCGCAAACTGCTGGCGGTACGTGATCCACAAGGGTTCGCTGAGCTCCAGGCTTCGTTCACCCAGCCTAATGTGCAAGCCGAACGTCTGGCTGAGTTCAATCGTCAAGTACACGCGCTGATTGTTGGCACCCAATCGGAAATTGCCCAACTGGCCACGCGTCAGGTCGAGGCGGGCACCCGGCAGGTGCAAGAGTTCGTTGAAGTGATCAGCAAGAATGCACCGGCTGGCTCCGAGTCTGTTGTGGCCGGATTCAAGTCATCGCTGGCGAATGCCAGTACCGTTTTTGAAAGTGCACAGAAAGCCGTAAAACAGGCTGCTGACGCTGCCCAGAGTGGTTTTGGCGCAGCGACCGCTGCTGCCGGCAAAACCGCTCCTGGTGCCAAGGCTACTAGCGAAAGCAAATAAGTCGGATCAGAACGGTTACAGGATGACGATGGGTTTATTCCCCATCGTCATTTTTTTTTGGCCCGCCGCCGGCCCCCGGCTTGCCTGCCGGCATGGCGCCGAACAGGCCAAAGAGGTTCTGAGTGTTCATGTAGAGGGCTTTTGACTGGTCGACATACTGGCGCATCAAGTCCTGCATGACCGGTGCTTGCTGGTGCATGAATGCGCTCCAGGCCTCAGAGGACTGAGCGCCGGTCTGAGACTGGATGTCGATGACCGTCTGGATGCTTTTATCCAGGTAGCTGCCGAGGACACTCTGGTAGGGACCGTAGAACTGGATAATCCCCATGAGCATCTCACTGGAGAAGATCGGCTCACCGCCACTTTCGGCTTCCAGGATGACCTGCAGCAAAATGCTTCGGGTCAGATTCTCGCCAGTCTTGGCGTCGACCACCTCGAAAGGGATTCTATCGACGACCAATTGGCGTATATCCGAAAGGGTCAAATGACTGCTGGTGTGCGTGTCATACAGACGGCGATTCGGGTACTTCTTGATCAGACGGGGGGTGTTCCGACTGTTATCTGTCATGCGGGGCTACTCACAGCAAGCCTGGTTTGCAGGCATCTTATCGTACTCTGACCACTGCGACTCCACTGCGTCGCTTCACGCGGCACGCGCGGGGGCAGCGTAAGGACTTCCCTTCATCTTTTGAGTGCTGAGCCCGCAAACGCAGAAGAGAGGGCGCTTCCGAAACTTATGTAGGACAAAGGCGCGCAGCGTAGGAAGCAACGCTGGAAAGGCAAGTGGTTGAGTGCTTTGATAGGTTCCAGCACCTCACAAAACCCGTCTCGGCCGGGGGTATTCGCTTTGCACCTTCAAGGTACAGAATGAATCAAAGGGCAGCGTGTATCGCGCCCCTCCAATAGGACGGAAACACGCACGTTATGCAGGAATTCACCATGCAGCAGGCCGAGTTGGAAAAGGTACATGTGGAAATCGTCAAGCTGATGGCCGAGCAGCGCAAGCTAATGGCTGAGCAGCGCAAGCTGAACGCAGAAGCCGGCAAGATGACTCGTGAAACTTTTTGGTATCCGGTGGCTGTTTCCACGGGCTTGATTGGCACAGTGGCGACTATCACTGCGGTGCTGGTCAAGCTTTTATAGCGCTGTATTTGCGATTTGCATAACAGGCCAGGTTCACTCGGTTTCGCGATCTTTTCAGTGTGAGCAATGCTGTCCAACCTTCGAACGAATCGACCCCCCCATGCCCCGGCCTCGCGCCGATTTTCGCGGTGTATCCATGCTCATCGCAGTTGTATTGATGCACTGGCTCACTCTCTGAACGACAAGGAAATCCCATGATCACCACCACGACGCACGCTGTCGAAGGCCGACAAATCACCGCCTACCTGGATATTGTCAGCGCCGAGTCGGTACAGGGCGTCAACGTCATCCGCGATGTGTTCGCCGGGATGCGGGATTTTTTCGGCGGGCGCTCTCAGACATTGGAGCGAGCATTGAAGGAGGCGCGTATCCAGGCCACCGACGAGATCAAGGAGAGGGCGAGGGCGCTTCAGGCGGATGCGGTGGTTGGGCTCGATTTTGAGATCAGCATGCCGGCCGGCAAGGGTGGAATGGTGGTGGTATTTGTGACTGGAACGGCTGTCAAACTGAGGTGATCAGGTCAGGTCCATTCGTCGGGCATTGGGTAATCTGAACTGCAAGTCCATTAATGACCGGCTAGTCTCGATGGCCTTGGTGATCGATATTTTTTTTGGCAAATGGGCTTGCCGGTGTCGGTCCCGCTTTTGAAGAGGGGTGAAGAGATGGCTGATCCGTATATCGAAGACGACGGTGCAGAATTTCCGATCAACAACTGCGTACAGTGTGGCCAGACGGCGTACGTAGCCAGCTTCGGCGAAGACCAGACCGAGGTCGACAAAATCAAGACCAGGGCGTGTCGGGTACAGAAGGGGAAGTTTCTGCCCAAGGTGACAGCCCCTGTCAGGAAGTAATGAACCAACAAGCGAACCCCGTCATTGAGCGGGGTTTTTTGAGCCTGGGTTTCGTGTTGTTTTTTATTTTTTGAGGACGGTGTGAACGAATATTCAGCCGGGTTTTTTTTCACAAAGTTTTCACGAGGTCCTACGTAGGCTCAACTCATCCGTTAGAAAGCAACACCCTGCCCGTTCCCCAGCGGGCTTTTTTTTGCCTGGCATAAAACCTTTTCCAAAATTGCTGTCCAACCGTCGCTAACTACGAGGTTGAGTGCGCGCATGTCTGGACTTTGTCTCCTCTAAAGCTTTCAATCTCGACCCTTTTGATTTTCATCCCTATTTTGAGGTTTTTGTCATGCGTTTCACTCTGCCTGCTTTGGTTCTGGGTCTTCTGGTTGCTCAAGGTGCAATGGCTGGCGACGGTACTGCCGCAATCGGCGGTGGTTTGGGCGGCGCGCTGGGTAACGTCGTGGGCCAGAGCATGGGTGGCAGCACCGGTGCAGCGATTGGTGCGGGTGTGGCAGGCGCGGCGGGTAGTGCTGTTGCCGCCAAAAAAGGCCACCGTACCAGTGCTGCGATCGGCGGCGGCGTGGGTGCTGCTGGCGGTTCGGTTATCGGTAACAGCCTGGGCGGCAAGACCGGTTCGACCATCGGTGCAGGCCTGGGCGGCGCATTGGGCGGCGGCGTAGGCAGCAACCTGGCCAACGGTCACAAGCGTCACTGATCCCGAGCGATCCATTCAGGCCGGCTCACTCAGCTGCTGGCCGGTTAGAAAAAATGCCCGTATCGCAAGATACGGGCATTTTTTATGCGCCCTATCCAGAATCCGGGGCGGATTGCCTTTCATAGGGTCTGATTGCGCGATCTTTTTTGTTATTCGTCATTCTTGACACTGTCCAGTCAGCTTCTCTAGGATGCTGCTCATGCGCCGATTTAAACAGCTACTTGCGGGGCGCCAGGTGACTCGATCAGTTGCCGATAGAAGCCTGGAGCAGGCTTCGAAATACCGCTAAAGCGCTGGTTCGGTGTTGCCTCTCACCTGCCATGCAGACTTTTGAGGCAGAGACACGACACGATGAATGCACTAAGCCCCGTTGTACGTCCCGCGCCGATCACGGCACATCTCACCCAGCGCAATCCAAAAATCCTGCTTGGCGGTAAACATCAGCCGACGCTCTTGCGTTACCTCGATGGCTGGCCGCGTCGCACCGGTGGGCCGGCAGCCTTTCTGATCCAGTTTGTCGAAGACGGCGAATCCCTGGCTCGATTTGCCAGCGACAGTTTTGATCTGGCGGTGATTCAATCGCCCAGCGCCGAAGATGCCCCTGAAGTCATCAGGCAACTGACCCGTGTCGCCCGCCAAGGGCTGATTACCCGTCGCTGAGGCCCGGAGCGCCATGGCTCATGGCGCCGCGGCTCAAAGATACTCGATGGCCACGATGTACACGCATTGCTCGCCAGTAGGTGTCTGGACCCGAACTTCGGCGTCCAGTGCCTTGCCGATCAACGCGCGGGCCAGCGGTGAGTCGATGCTGATCAGGCCCTGTTTCAAATCCAGTTCGTCCGGCCCGACGATGCGATAGCGTGACTCTTTGCCGTCCTCGTCTTCAATGGTGACCCAGGCCCCGAAATAGACTTTGTTCGGATCGCTGGGCTTCTCGCTGACGACCTTGAGGGCTTCCAGGCGTTTGGTGAGAAAACGTACACGGCTGTCGATCTCGCGCAGCATCTTTTTGCCGTAGGTGTATTCGGCGTTTTCCGAGCGATCGCCCTGTGCAGCGGCTTCGCTGACAGACTGCGTCACTTGCGGTCGCCTTACGTGCCAGAGCTCATGAAACTCGGCGCGCATCCGCGCTTCACCTTCGGGGGTGATCAGCGCGGTGCCTGCGGTGCGGGGAGGGCGATAACGGCTCATGGTAATTTCTTTGAAGGGTGAAGGGCTGAGTCTATCAACCCTCGCGCAGTACTGTCAGGGGGCTGGCATTCAAGGCGCGACGGGTGCCAAATACACCGGCGCCACCAATCAGTAGCGCACCGATCAGCGGCAGTACCAGCAGCCATGGATGCGGATGCCAGGGCAGGTCGAACGCGTAGCGGTACAACACCAGGCTCACGACTTCCGAGCCCAGCGCGGCCAGTAAACCGCTGACTGCACCGAGCAAACCGAACTCGATCCGCCGCGCATTGACCAGTAATTGCCGCTCCGCCCCCAGCGCTCGCAACAGCGCCCCCTGGCGGATGCGTTCATCCAGCGTCGCCTGCAAGCCGGAAAACAGCACCGCCATCCCCGCCGCCAACACAAACAACAGCACATACTCTACCGCCAGGGTGACCTGGGCGAGGATGCTGCGCAGCTGCGCCAACAGGGCTTCGACTTGCAAAATGGTGACCGCCGGAAAACTGCGGGACAGATCGACGATCTGTTGGTCATGGCCTGCCGCCAGATAGAAGCTGGTCAGGTAAGTCGCCGGCAGGTCCTTCAAGGTGCCGGGCTGGAAAATCATGAAGAAGTTCGGCTGGAAATTGTCCCAGTTGATCTCCCGCAGGCTGGTGACTTTCGCCTCGCGATTGACCCCGCCCACGGTAAAGACCATGTGATCACCGAGCTTGAGCTTCAGGCTTTCGGCGACCTTGCCTTCCACCGATACGCCGGGAATGTCATCAGGCGGTTGCTCAGGCCACCAGTTGCCGGCGGTGATCCTGTTACCCGCCGGCAGGTCGGCGGCCCAGGTCAGGCTCAGGTCGCGCTGGACCGCACGATCACCGGCCGAATCCTTGCTGACGATTTGCTGCACCGGTTCGCCGTTGATGCTGATCAGCCGACCCGGCACCACCGGGTACAGCGGTGCCGATTGCGCCGACACTGAGATCAGGCGATCGGTAAACGCCTGCTTGTCCGCTGGCAGAATGTTCAGGGCAAAATAGTTCGGTGCATTTTTCGGCAACTGGTTCTGCCAGGTGTCCAGCAGTTCGCCGCGCAGCAAGGCGATCAATGCCATCGACAGCAGGATCAGGCCGAATGCCAGGGATTGTCCCGCCGCTGCCAGCGGATGACGGAGCAACTGGCCGAGACCGAGGCGCCACGGCAGGGAGGCCCGGGCGAGCAGGCGCCGCAGGCTTTTCAACAGCAGCAACAGCAAGCTACCCAGTGCCAGCGCCGCAATCACGCCACCGCCGAGCAGGGCAAAGGTCAACACCAGGTCCAGGCTCAGGCGCCACATGATCAACCCGAGGGCGCCCAGCGCTGCGCCGTAGACCATCCAGGTACTGGAAGGAATCGGCAGCAGGTCGCGACGCAACACGCGCAACGGTGGAACCCTGCCCAGCGCCGCCAGCGGCGGCAAGGCAAAACCGGCCAGCGCCACCAGCCCGGTGCCGATCCCGGCGATGGCTGGAAACAGGCCGCCCGGTGGCACATCGCTCGGCAGCAAGTCGTGCAGCAAGGCAAACAGCCCCAGTTGTGCCAGCCAACCGATTAAGGCGCCGCTGATACTGGCGAGCAGTCCGAGGACGGTCAGTTGCACGCTGAACAGCACCATGGTTTCCCGCCGCGACAAGCCCAGGCAACGCAACAACGCACTGGCATCGAAGCGGCGAGTGGCGAATCGTGTCGCCGACAGTGCTACCGCCACACCGGCCAGCAACACGGCCACCAGACTGGCCATGTTCAAGTAACGTTCAGCCTTTCCCAGGGCACCGCCGATCTGCCGGTTGCCATCGCGGGCATCCTGGATGCGCTGGTTGGCGGCGAGGCCGGGTTTGATCAGTTGGCGATAGGTTTCCAGCGCCTGGGCCTTGCCGCGCCAGAGCTCCCGGTAACTGACCCGGCTGCCGGGCTGCACCACGCCGGTGGCGGCGAGGTCGTCGAGGTTGATCAGTACCCGTGGCGTCAGGCTGTAGAAGTTGCCGGCGCGGTCGGGTTCATAGGTCAACACCCGCGCCAGTGTCAGTGTTTTCATGCCGACATCGATGCTGTCGCCCATCTTCAGATCGAGCGCGGTCAGCAACCGGGCTTCAACCCAGGCTTCACCGGGTTTCGGCCCGCCACCGGACGCCTCCGGGGCGAAAGGGGCAGGGGCGCTCTTCAGTTCGCCGCGCAATGGGTAGGCGTCATCGGCAGCCTTGATGCTGGACAACTGGATGCCGTTGTCGGTGGCGATGACGCTGGAGAACTCCACCACCTGCGCATGTTCGAGACCCAGCTCGGTGCCGCTTTTTATCTGTTCTGGGCGCGCCGGCGAGCTGCCTTCGAGCAGGAGGTCTGCACCCAGGAACTCGGTGGCGCGCAGCATCATGGCACCGTTGAGGCGGGCACCGAAGTAACCGATGGCGGTGCTTGCCGCCACGGCCACCAGCAAGGCGAAGAACAACACGCGCAACTCACCGGCGCGAGCATCACGCAGCAACTGGCGGATGGCGAGACTGAACAGGCGCAGCAGCGGCAGGCGTGCCATCAAGGCTCCAGTGGGGCGACCAGCAGGCCGGCTTCAAGGCGGATCAGGCGCCGGCAGCGATGCGCCAGGCGTTCATCGTGAGTCACCAGCACCAGGGTCGTGCCGCGCTCTTTGTTGAGTTCGAACAACAGGTCGCTGATGCGCTCGCCGGTGTGACTGTCGAGGTTGCCGGTGGGCTCGTCGGCGAACAGCACGTCGGGTTCGGCGGCAAATGCCCGGGCAATCGCCACGCGCTGCTGTTCGCCGCCGGAGAGCTGACGTGGCGAGTGGGTCAGGCGCTGGCCAAGGCCGACCCGTTGCAGCAGCTCGGTGGCGCGACCACGGGCATCTTTGCGGCCATCGAGCTCCAGGGGCAGCATGACGTTTTCCAGCGCATTGAGGCTATCGAGCAGTTGAAACGACTGGAAGACAAATCCCACGTGCTCGGCGCGGATGCGAGCACGCTGGTCTTCGTCGAGGTTGCTCAGGCCCTGCCCGGCGAGGGTGACTTCGCCGCTGCTCGGCAAGTCGAGGCCGGCGAGCAGGCCCAGGAGGGTGGATTTGCCGGAGCCGGATGCGCCGACGATGGCCAGGCTGTCGCCCTTGTTCAGTTCAAGGCTGAGTTCGTGCAGGATGGTCAGTTCACCTTCCGCGCTGGGAACCACTTTGCTAAGGTTCTTCGCGGTGAGAATGCTTGCGCCCATGGAGAATCCGATGCGTGTGTGGTTTTTGAGTGCTGGCCTGGCCTTGATGTGCATGGCCCAGAACGCAGCGGCGGGTACTGTCCTGATCGTTGGCGATAGTATCAGCGCCGGTTTCGGACTGGATACCCGGCTGGGGTGGGTGTCGTTGCTCGAACAACGGCTCAAGCGCGAAGGTTTTGACGATACAGTGGTCAATGCATCCATCAGCGGCGACACCAGTGCCGGAGGCCAGGCGCGGCTGCCGGCGCTGCTTGCAGAGCATAAGCCGGAGCTGGTCATCCTCGAGCTGGGCGGCAATGACGGGCTGCGCGGATTGCTGCCAACGCAATTGCAACAAAATCTTGCTTCGATGATCGACAGCTCCCGCGCCAGCGGTGCCAAGGTGCTATTGCTTGGCATGCAGTTGCCTCCCAACTATGGCGTGCGCTACACCAAGGCTTTCGCCGAGGCCTACAGCAACGTTGCCGAAGAAAAGAAAATTCCCCTGGTGCCATTTTTCCTCGACGGTGTAGGCGGTCATCCCGACCTGATGCAGGCCGACGGCATCCACCCGGCGGCCGGGGCTCAGGACAAGTTGCTGGAAAATGTCTGGCCTACGCTAAAACCGCTGTTATGACACTTTTCTACGCGCAGGCTTTCGGCTAAGGTGGCGCCCCCGATTTGGAGCCCCCGATGCCGCGTCCTGCCTGGTCCCTGTTTGCCTACCAACTGATCGAGCCTGACGAACAGCTGGATCTGTTCGCCTGCCAGGAAGTGCGGGTACATCTGGTGACCCGTCAGCTGGAGCTGGGCGGTTCGGCTGACCGGACTTTGTGCGGCAGCCTGTTGCCGGCGCAGCCACGTTGGTCGAGCGTCGATCGCAAGGTGTTCCAGGACCAGCGCCTGTGCTCGTTGTGCCGGGCCATTCTCGAATCGCAAAAGCGCGGTACCTCGCCGATCTGGCCGGAGCTGCGATTCGAGCTGTAGGAGCTGCCGCAGGCTGCGATCTTTTCCCAGCATGGCACGCTCCATCGGTGAAGCTCCCCGAAATAACAGGCGGCGGTGTACAATCCGATTCTTATACCTCTGTTGATCATGCGAAGGATTTTCCGGATGTTGCCGCGCTTTCCTGCCGTCACCCGCTGCCTGTCTCTTGCCGCCCTGTGTGTGGCCGGTCCCGTTGCTGCATTGGAGTTTCCCCTGCCTCCGCCTGGTGAAGACATCATCGGCCAGGTGCAGGTGATCAAGGCCAAGTACGAAGATACTTTCGCCGACCTGGGCACCGCCTACGATCTTGGCTACTCGGAAATGGTCGCGGCCAACCCGGGTGTCGATGCCTGGTTGCCGGGCGCCGGCACTGAAATCGTGTTGCCGACCCGCTTCATCCTGCCGCCGGGCCCGCGTGAAGGCATCGTCATCAACCTCGCCGAGTACCGTCTCTACTACTACCCGAAAGGCAAGAACGTGGTGTACACCTTCCCGCTGGGTATCGGCCGTGAAGGTTGGGGGTCGCCGATTGCCCACACCAGCATCACTGCCAAGACGCCGAACCCGACCTGGACGCCTCCAGCGTCGATCAAGGCCGAGCACGCGGCCGATGGTGATCCGCTGCCAAACGTAGTACCGGCAGGCCCGGATAACCCGCTGGGGCCGTTCAAGTTCACCCTGGGCACCCCGGGCTACCTGATCCATGGTTCGAACAAGAAGTTCGGCATCGGCATGCGCACCAGCCACGGCTGCTTCCGCATGTTCAACAACAACGTGCTGGAAATGGCCGGCATGGTGCCGGTGGGTACGTCGGTTCGCATCATCAATGACCCGTACAAGTTCGGGGTGAGTGGCGGCAAGGTCTACCTGGAAGCGCACACGCCACTGGACGACAAGGGCAACCCGTCGGTGGTCGACAAGCACACCGCGGTGATCAACGCGATGCTCAAGCGTGAAGACATCACCAACAACTTGCGCATGAACTGGGATGTGGTGCGTGACGTCGTTGCTGCCGAAGACGGCTTGCCGGTGGAAATCGCCGTGCCGAACAATTCGGCGCCGATGGTCACGAGTGCACCGATCGATCCGCTGCAGTAACGCTTGAAGAGAACCCGCCGATGCTGGCTGCATCGGCGGGTTTTTTTATGCCTGCACGAAACGGCGGGCAATAAAAAAGCCGACCCAATAATGGGTCGGCTTGATAACAATCCCGAAGGACTATTACTTGCGGCTAGCTTTGTCCAGCATGCGCAGAGCACGCTCGTTAGCTTCGTCAGCAGTCTGTTGTGCTTTTTGAGCAGCAGCCAGAGCTTCATCAGCTTTACGGTAAGCTTCGTCTGCACGAGCCTGGGAGCGAGCTGCTGCGTCTTCAGTAGCGGTCAGACGTGCTTCGGTTTCTTTCGATGCGCTGCTGCAACCGGTAGCCAGAACTGCGGCCAGAGCCAGAGCAGAGAATTTCAGAACGTTGTTCATCGTGTTCCCCTTCAAGGACTTTCAATTAAGTGGCTGTCTCCTCAGATTGAGGAAATAGCCGGCGTACATACTACCCATTACTTGTCGTAAGTAAACTGACGTAAAGCAAGAAGCAAAAAAAATTGTAGGCTTTGATTCTTTTTCGAGCAACTTTTAACTGCACTGTTTAAAAAATATTCAGCTGGGAGGCCCGAGATGAGCGAGCCGACCAGGAAAAGTTCCCCTGTGCTCGCAGCTCTTTTTCCGGTCTTGGCTAAAGTGTGTCTAGATGGATTCGTCTACACTTTTGTTCGGATTTTGCGCGACGCCTCTCATATCTTTCTCCATGTTGCGGTGACTTTAACAACGGGCGTTCGTCTCAAGTCTCAACATCCGGCAATGTTCAGGCGTTCGACCCTGGGAGACCACTGGTCGAGCCGTCCCTGCGTGATCCCGGGGCAGCACCCGCCAACCAGCATGATGACGAGCGCACCTTGAGCATTTCTGCCAATGGTGCCTACTATTTGTACGTGCTCGGTTGCGCGAGATCGGTGTAGCTCTTCTCGATGTCCATTCGGGCACGGGGTGGCGTAGATGTTCCTTCGCCGGAAAAACATCGGTAAGGTAGGGGTCGGAATTCAAGACCCGCGAGGAGTAGTGATGAGCGAGGCGTTGTCCATCCACCATGACCAGGCTGGTCATCAGTTCGAGACCAATGTGGACGGTCATCGTGCCTACCTGACTTATATGGATCTGGGGAAACAGACCCTGGATATCTATCGCACATTTGTGCCCAACGCATTGCGCGGCCGTGGCATTGCCGCGGCACTGACCGAGAAGGCGCTGGAGTACGCCGAGGAAATGGGCTACACAGTCATCCCATCGTGTTCCTACGTCGAGCGCTACATGGAGCGTCACCAGCGGCATGCGGCCAAGCTGAGTCAGTGACTTTCAGCAAAACGAACACATAAAAAAACGCCGGGCACTGCCCGGCGTTTTTTTGTCTGCGCTTTTTTACACTAAACGCCGATCAGGTGCGATCGCGTTTAGGTAGCACATCCTTGAGCTTGGCATGCATGCTGCGCAAGGTGTTCTCGGTCGCGGTCCAGTCGATGCAGGCATCGGTGATCGACACGCCGTATTGCAAGTCGGCGAGGTCTTTCGGGATAGCCTGGCAGCCCCAGTTCAGGTGGCTTTCGACCATCAGGCCGATGATCGACTGGTTGCCTTCGAGGATCTGGTTGGCGACGTTTTCCATCACCAGCGGTTGCAGGGCCGGATCCTTGTTGGAGTTGGCGTGGCTGCAATCGACCATGATGTTCGGCTTGATTTTGGCCTTGTTAAGCGCTTGCTCGCACAAGGCGACGCTGACCGAATCGTAGTTCGGCTTGCCGTTGCCGCCGCGCAGTACCACGTGGCCGTAGGCGTTGCCCTTGGTGGTCACGATCGACACGCCACCTTCCTGGTTGATACCCAGGAAACGGTGCGGGCTGGAAACCGATTGCAGGGCGTTGATGGCCACGGTCAGACCGCCGTCGGTGCCGTTCTTGAAGCCGACGGCCGAGGACAGGCCGGAAGCCATTTCACGGTGAGTCTGGGATTCGGTGGTGCGCGCGCCGATGGCCGACCAGCTGATCAAGTCCTGCAAATACTGCGGGGAGATCGGGTCGAGGGCTTCGGTGGCGGTTGGCAGGCCCATTTCGGCCAGGTCCAGCAGCAATTGACGACCGATGTGCAAACCGTCCTGGATCTTGAACGAGTCATCCAGGTACGGATCGTTGATCAAGCCTTTCCAGCCGACGGTGGTGCGTGGCTTCTCGAAGTACACGCGCATGACCAGATACAGGGTATCGGACACTTCCGCGGCGAGCGCTTTCAGGCGCTCGGCGTATTCGTGGGCCGCCTTGATGTCGTGGATCGAGCAAGGCCCGATGACCACGAACAGACGGTGGTCGGTGCCATCCAGAATGTTGCGAATGACTTCGCGGCCCTTGGTGACGGTGCGCAGGGCGGCGTCGCTCAGGGGGATGTCACGCTTGAGCTGATCGGGGGTGATCAGCGTCTCGTTGGAGGCGACGTTTAGGTCGTTGATCGGTAAATCAGCCATCGTTTACTCGTCAGGTCACGGGTGCCGGCCGCCAGCGAACCCGCGCGGCGGAGCACAGCAAATTAAGCGCGTCGGGGAGCCGAACCTTAGCGCGTTACACCGTGGCTCGACAATGGGCATGCGCCGCTTTAGCGGGCATTCTCGATGAATTCCCGGCCTTTGGGCGCGCCCTAATCCTGCATTGACTGTGCAAATGCCCGATGGACCCTGTCGTGGGAGAACTCGTCGGCATGCTCCTGAACCCATTCGAGGGCCAGGGCCTGAATCTCCTGCAGGTCTTCGTGAGCGTCGTGCTGGCGGCAATAACGCTCTATCTGACACACCTGCTCGCCCATCCGCGCACTGAACAGCGTCTGTTCGTCGAGAAAGGCAATACCTACCAGATAGCCATGCTTGCGTCGCAAGCACCAGGCTACATAGCCCAGAATGCGCATGTCGGGATTAAGCGTCGGCATGCGCACTTCAAGCGCTGTGCCGTAGCGCCACGCGCGGTGATAATTGCAAGCCATGCCCCCGAGGCTGCTAGTGTGCAACTGGTGCCGCGAAATACACTCAGGTTTGAATAACGTTAATTCAACGGGCACATCGTCAGGATGAGGAATGAATCGTCCCATGAACACGGACTCCATGTGTCGGCCATCTGACATTGTTTCCCCCAGTATAGTGGTCGAATTGGAGCTGACCGATTTCGACGCCGACCAACGGCTGCTGACGATGAACGGTGTATCACTGGTTATTTTCACCAGCGTCGGTTGCTCAAGCTGCCGTTTTGCCCGTGAACAGTTGCCGGTGCTCGAACTGGCCGTCGATCGACTGTGCTGGATCGATGCCGGGAACAATGGCGGGGTGGTCGAGCGTTATCAGGTCTTTCATTTGCCGGCGCTGTTTGTGGTACGCGACGGTGAGTTCTTTGGGGCGTTGCATGCGCGCCTGACCGGCACCGAACTCAATCGGGCGATACGTCAGGCGTTGAGTCGAACAGCAGAGGAGTTGCCATGATGGGGGCAGTTGCCAAGCCGACGGTCGGTATTATCGGGACCGGTGCAATCGGCGGTTTCTACGGGGTGATGCTGGCGCGTGCCGGCTTCGATGTGCATTTTCTGTTGCGCAGCGAATTTTCCGCGGTGGCCGAGCGCGGGTTGCAACTTCACAGCGCCGTTCATGGCGCGCTGATGTTGAACCCGGTGCAAGCCTATTCGTCGGCCGAAGACATGCCGCCCTGTGACTGGTTGCTGGTGGGGGCGAAAACCACCAGCAACGCAGACCTCGCGCCGGCCATTCTTCAGGCCGCGGCGCCGAATGCCAAGATATTGCTGCTGCAAAACGGCCTGGACGTCGAGGACAGCCTGCGTGAGCTGCTGCCCGATTCGCTGCATGTGCTGGGCGGGCTTTGCTACATCTGCGTCCATCGCGAGGGGCCTGGCGTCGTCACCCATCAGGCGCTGGGTGCCGTGCATGTGGGCTACCACAGCGGTCCCGCCGCCGAAGGGCCGACACGCGCCGCGATTGTCGAGGAAGGCGTCGGGATGTTCCGTGTCGCCGGCATCGACTCCCAGGCTATGGCGAACCTGCACCAGGCGCGTTGGCAAAAACTGGTCTGGAATATCCCTTACAACGGTCTGTCGGTGTTGTTGGGGGCGAGCACCACGCCGTTGATGGCCGATACCGATACCCGCGAGCTGATCAAGGCACTGATGGCCGAAGTGGTGCAGGGGGCGATCGCCTGTGGTCATGAGGTGCCGGCGGGTTATGCCGAGCATTTGTTCAGGGTGACCGAGAAAATGCCCGACTACTGGCCGAGCATGTACCACGATTATCTGCACAAGCGACCGCTGGAGCTGGACGCCATTTACGCCCGGCCGCTGGCCGCCGCGAAGGCCGCGGGGTGTGAGATGCCGCGCATCGAGGCCCTGTATCGCAGTCTGGGTTTTATCGATCGACGCAACCGGTAAGTCGATCAACCTGAGAGGGAAGGGCATGGCAAAGACTATCGACGACAAATTGGTGCTGGCGATTTCGTCGCGCGCATTGTTTGACCTGAGCGAAAGCCACAAGGTGTACCTGTCGAGTGGCGTCGAGGCCTACCGGCAGTATCAGATCGAGCATGAAGACGAAATCCTCGAACCCGGCGATGCCTTCCCTCTGGTGCAGAAACTCCTCAACCTCAATGCCAGCCTCGGCCGTGCCCGTGTCGAGGTGATCCTGGTGTCGCGTAACAGCGCCGACACCGGCCTGCGCGTGTTCAATTCGATCCATCACTATGGACTGGCCATTTCCCGTGCGGCGTTTGTCGGCGGGCGCAGTCCCTATCCGTACCTCAAGGCTTTTGGCTGCGACCTGTTTCTTTCCACCCATGCCGAAGACGTGCGCAGTGCACTGGACGCGGGTTTTGCCGCGGCGACCATCCTGTCGGGAGGCGCCAGCCGCGCCGCCAGCGATGAATTGCGCATCGCTTTCGACGGCGATGCGGTGCTGTTTTCCGACGAGTCGGAGCGCGTGTACCAGGCCGGTGGTCTGGAAGCGTTTCAGGCCAGCGAACGCGAGGCGGCCCGGCAACCGTTGCGCGGTGGGCCATTCAAGGGCTTCCTGGCGGCCCTCAATCTGTTGCAGCGCGAGTTCCCGGATGGCGCCTGCCCGATCCGCACGGCGCTGGTGACGGCCCGCTCGGCACCGGCCCACGAACGGGTAATCCGCACCTTGCGCGAATGGGACATCCGGCTGGATGAATCGCTGTTCCTCGGTGGCCTGACCAAATCGGCGTTTCTCGAAGCCTTCGCCGCCGATGTGTTTTTCGATGATCAGGCCGGTCACTGCGAGTTGGCCCGGGAAGTCGTCGCCACCGGCCATGTGCCCCATGGCATAAGCAACGAGCAAAAGGTTTAAGCCCGCCGATCAACGCGTTGCGCAGGACGTCGTACTCCTCAAGGCACTGCTAAGCTGAATCAATCTCCGCCATGTTGGCATTCGAGGAGGTCATATGATTCGCTCGATGCTCTATGCCACTGACCTCGGTCTGTACGCCCCTTTGGTGATGCAGCATGCCTTGGCATTGGCCCGGACATTCAATGCCGACCTGTACGTGGTGCACGCGGTTGAACCCATGGGGCTGTTCGCCGAGTCGGTGCTGCAAAGCTACCTCGATGAGCAGGCGTTGAACGAGTTCCACAGTCAGGGGCTGAACACCGTCATTGCCAGTATCGAGCAGCGGGTGCTCGACAGTTTTCGTGAAGAACTGGGGGGGGAGGGCGAGCACGATCTGGAGCGGATCCAGGCGGTGCGGGTGCTGCAGGGCGATCCGTCGCAGGTGATTCTCGACCAGGCGCAGAAACTCTCCGTGGATTTGCTGATCGTAGGTAGTCATAGCCATGGTGCTGGCGCGGAAACGCCATTGGGCCGGACCGCCGCGCGTGTGTTGCAACTGTCGCAGGTGCCGGTTTACCTGGTGCCGCTGGTGCAGCGTCGTCGCCAGGGGGATCGCTAGAACACGAATAGTGGCATTCTGATAAAAAGTTCTAGATTTATTCTTCAAACCATTAATATAGTTATATACCGTCGCTGATGCCCGTGGCGTCTATCTGCTTTGAGGGATTCATATGAAGCTTCAACAATTGCGCTACATCTGGGAAGTGGCGCACCACGACCTCAACGTTTCCGCTACAGCCCAAAGCCTTTACACCTCGCAACCGGGCATCAGTAAACAGATCCGCCTGCTGGAAGACGAATTAGGCGTCGAGGTGTTCGCCCGCAGCGGCAAGCACCTGACCCGCGTCACTCCGGCCGGCGAACGCATCATCACCACTGCCGGCGAAATCCTGCGCAAGGTTGAAAGCATCAAGCAGATCGCCCAGGAATTCTCCAACGAGAAGAAAGGCACCCTGTCGATCGCCACTACCCACACCCAGGCGCGTTATGCGTTGCCACCGGTGATCAGCAATTTCATCAAGCAATACCCGGACGTTGCCCTGCACATGCACCAGGGGTCGCCGATGCAAATCGCCGAAATGGCGGCTGACGGCACGGTGGATTTCGCCATCGCCACTGAAGCGCTGGAGCTGTTCGGCGACCTGGTGATGATGCCGTGCTATCGCTGGAACCGCTGCGTGGTTGTGCCTCAGGGGCATCCGCTGACCAAACTGTCGAAGCTGACCCTCGAAGCCTTGGCCGAATACCCGATCGTGACTTATGTATTCGGTTTTACCGGCCGCTCGAAACTCGACGAAGCCTTCAGCCATCGTGGCCTGACGCCGAAAGTGGTGTTCACCGCGGCCGACGCCGACGTGATCAAGACATACGTGCGCCTGGGCCTGGGCGTGGGCATCGTGGCGAAAATGGCGGTCGATACCAAACTCGACAACGACCTGGTGGTGCTCGATGCCAGCGAGTTGTTCGAGTCCAGCGTGACCAAGATCGGCTTCCGTCGCGGTACTTTCCTGCGTGGCTTCATGTGCGACTTCATCGAGAAGTTCGCCCCGCACCTGACCCGCGAAGTCATGGCCAAGGCTATCCAGTGCCACAACAAGCAGGAACTGGAAGAACTGTTCGACGGCGTCGAACTGCCGGTGCATTAAGCTTTCTTAAACAACCTCGGTGACAGCAAACTGTTGCCGAGCGCCCGCCACCAGAATCTCCACCTCATCGCCTTCGAACTTGCCCAGCAGGCCTTTGCCCAGCGGTGAGCGCGGGGTGATGACGGTAATGCTTTGCCCCACCAGATCGACTTTCAGGCCCGCCGCATCCGGTGCCAGAAACAGCCACTGTTCGCGGCCCTTTTCGTCTTCCAGGCCGAGCAGCGCGCCGACTTCAATACCACGCCGTTCGTCATAAGGACGCAGGACCAGGTTTTGGCAAAGCGCCAGTGACTGCCGGATCTCTTCGACCCGCCTGGCTTGCCCGGCAGCCAGGTAGGACGCCTCCAGACCCAGCGTGTCGTACTTGTTTTCGGCGATGTTTTCTTCGTGGGTAGCGGTTTCGTAGGCGGTTTGCGCAGCGCGTTCGGCGATGTCGAGGTCGATGCGCAGCTTATCGAGAATCAGTTGGTGGACACTTTGTTTATTCATGATCAATCGCAGAATTGCAGGACGTTGGCGCGACTTTTTTCGCTTGGGGCGGTCTGGTCCTGTTGCAACCAGAACTGGCATTTTGCGTTCGACAGATTGCGATTGCTGCTGCGTGCCTGATCGAGTCGTTGCGCCTGTTCGTTCTTGCGCAGGTTTTCTTCGTATTGCTCGAAGATCGGGCTCTGTGGAGGAATATCCGGTACCGGTTGCGCCGCCGCGGGCGGTTTGGCCAGTTGCTCTATCGTCGCCGCGACGGGCGCCAATTGTTCGTTGAAGAACAGGCGGGCGACGAGCCAGCAGGTCAGCGCGATGGCGATGAAACCCAGCCACAAACCGAAGGCGATGCTACCGGTCAGTTGCACGACATTGAGCTGGATCGGCAATGGACGGCGCGGATTGGGACGGTAGGGCATGGCTGCCTCCTGGCAGTGGGTCGCGGGTTGTTGGCGATTGTCGCACGAAGAATAATCGTCGTCGGCTCTTCTGCACGGGGTAATTTATGCGCAGAATCGCTGCCTTTGCCAACGGGAGCCTGGAATGCCTGAAATGAAGACCCGCTGGGATATTTTTTGCACCGTGGTCGACAACTTCGGCGACATCGGCGTGACCTGGCGCCTGTCCCGGCAACTGGTTGCCGAGCATGGGATAGCGGTGCGGTTGTGGGTCGATGACCTGCGTGCCTTCGAGCGCATGTGCCCGGACATTGATATCCACACCTCGCAGCAATGGCAGCAGGGTGTGGAGGTGCGTCACTGGGCGAGCGACTGGCAGTCTGTCGAAGCGGCGGATGTGGTGATCGCCGCGTTCGCCTGCCAGTTGCCGGGTGCCTACATGGACGCCATGGCCGAGCGGGAAAAAACACCGCTGTGGATGAATCTCGATTACCTGAGTGCCGAGGGCTGGGTGGTCGGCTGCCACGGCTTGCCATCGGTGAAGTACAGGCATGTGCAGAAATTCTTCTTCTTTCCGGGGTTTCAGAAAGGTACGGGTGGCTTGTTGCGTGAAAGCGGATTGCTCGAGCGGCGACGGACGTTTCAGCAAAGTCCTGAAATGCGGCGCGAGTTCCTGCAAGGTCTTGGGATAAATCCTGCGCAGGGTGCTCAATTGATCTCGCTGTTTGCCTACGAAAACACCGGGCTGGCCAGTTGGCTGGACGCGATGGGGGGCGACACGACGCCCACTCATCTGTTGGTGCCGGAAGGGCGGATTCTCGGCGATGTCGAGCGTTGGCTTGGCGTGGATGGACTGAAGGCCGGTGCGCTGCATGTGCGCGATGCGTTGACCGTGCAAGTGTTGCCGTTCGTCCGCCAGGACCAGTATGACCATTTACTGTGGTGCTGCGATTTCAATGCGGTACGCGGCGAAGATTCCTTTGTCCGCGCCCAATGGGCGGGGCGGCCATTGCTCTGGCACATCTATCAACAAGAGGAAGACATCCACCTGGATAAACTGGAAGCCTTCCTCGCGTTGTATGTGAACGGTCTGTCGGAGACTGCTCGTGAGGCGATCAGCGGTCTTTGGCGGGCATGGAATGCCGGTGACAATATGGCAGGCCACTGGCAATCGACCCGCAAACACTGGCCGGAACTGCAAAAACACGCCGAGACATGGTGTCTGGAACAGGCCTCGCAGGCTGATCTTGCGGCAGCGCTGGTACAGTTTTATGTAAATTGGATATGATACGCGGCCTAGATTTTTGTAAATCCCATCCAAATTCGGATATTCGCAATGAAAACTGGTAAAGAACTCAAACCCGGTACAGTGATCCGTATCGACAACGACCCTTGGCTGGTTCAGAAAGCTGAATTCACCAAGTCCGGTCGTAACAGCGCGATCATGAAGACCAAGCTGAAAAACCTGCTGACCGGCTACAAGACCGAAACCGTTTACGGTGCGGACGACAAGCTGGATGACGTGATCCTGGATCGCAAAGAAGCGACCCTGTCCTTCATCAGCGGCGATTCCTACACGTTCATGGACACCACTGACTACACCATGTACGAGCTGAACGCCGAAGACATCGAAGCCGTTCTGCCGTTCGTTGAAGAAGGCATGACCGACGTTTGCGAAGCCGTATTCTTCGAAGGCCGTCTGGTTTCCGTAGAACTGCCGACCACCATCGTGCGTCAGGTTGCCTACACCGAAGGTTCCGCTCGCGGCGACACTTCCGGCAAGGTAATGAAGCCTGCCAAACTGAAGAACGGTACCGAGCTGTCGGTTGCTGACTTCATCAATATCGACGACATGATCGAAATTGATACCCGCGAAGGCGGTTCCTACAAAGGCCGTGCCAAATAAGCACTGCTTCAGGAATGAAAAAGCCCGACCAGTGAGTCGGGCTTTTTTGTGCCTGTCAGAAACACCCCAATCCCCTGTAGGAGCGAGCCTGCTCGCGATGGTCGTTAACGATAACGTGGGCTATCTGAATGCCTGCGTTGTCTGGGCGCCCATCGCGAGCAGGCTCGCTCCTACAGGGGGGAGTGTTATTTCTTCAGGTGCTGCTTGAGCTCTTCGGACGCCTGCAACATCGCCGAACGCACCGCCGGCACCTGACTCACCACGTTGAGCAAACCGTAGTCGTGGATCAGGCCGTTATAGCGAACCGAGGTCACCGGTACGCCGGCTTCGTCCAGTTTGCGGGCGTAGGCTTCACCTTCATCACGCAGTACGTCAGCTCCAGCGGTTTGCACCAACGCAGGTGGCAGGCCCTTGAGTTGCGCAGGGGTTGCCCGCAATGGCGAGGCATAGATCTCGTTACGCTGCCTGGCGTCGGTGGTGTAGTTGTCCCAGAACCACTTCATCATGTTGCGGGTGAGGAAGTGCCCTTCGGCATACTGGTTATAGGAACCGGTGTCGAAGTTGGCATCGGTCACCGGCCACAGCAGCACCTGGAACTTGATTGCCGGGGTGCCTTTGTCTTTTGCCATCAATGCGACCACGGCCGCCATGTTGCCGCCGACACTGTTGCCGGCCACGGCCAGACGCTTGCCGTCGACGTTGATCTCTTTACCGTGCTCGGCCACCCATTGGGTCGCGGCATAAGCCTGATTGATCGCCACCGGATAATGCGCTTCCGGCGACGGCGTGTAGTTGACGAACACCGCTGCCGCCCCCGAACCCGCCACCAGGTCGCGAACCAGCCGCTCGTGGGTCGGGAAGTCTCCCAGTACCCAACCACCGCCGTGGAAAAACATGAACACCGGCAACTCGCCTTTGACCCCGGCCGGCCTGACGATGGTCAGGCTCAGCGGTTGGCCGTCGACCTGGATGGTCTTTTCGCTGACATCGGCTTTTGGCAGCGTCAGCTTCACCCCCGACTGCGCGCCTACCAGCACGGCGCGGGCATCTTTGGGCGTCAACTGCTCCATCGGTTTGCCGGTGCCGGCGTTCAACACATCGAGAAACGCCTGGGTGTTGTGTTCAACGTCGCCGGCGAATGCACTGTGGACGGACAGGGCGAGAAGGGTACCGGTCAAGACTTTGCTGAAAGTGTTCATGTTCATTTCCTGTTCGGGCCTGAGTGGACAAAAACGGTTAGACGGTCACGTGCAGGCGCACTTCGACGTTGCCGCGGGTGGCGTTGGAGTACGGGCAGACCTGGTGGGCCGCGTCGACCAGGGTTTGTGCATCGGCTTGTTCAAGGCCTGGCAGGCTGATGTGCAGGTCGATGTCCAGGCCGAAACCGCCAGGGATCTGGCCGATGCCGACATGGGCTGTGATCGAGGCGTCGTCCGGGATTTTGCGTTTGGTCTGGCTGGCGACGAACTTCAGTGCACCGATGAAGCAGGCGGAATAGCCGGCTGCGAACAGTTGCTCAGGGTTGGTTGCTGCGCCGCCGGCACCGCCGAGTTCTTTCGGGGTGGCGAGTTTGACGTCGAGAATGTTGTCGCTGGAAATCGCACGACCATCACGGCCGCCAGTGGAGGTTGCGATTGCGGTGTAGAGAGTTTGCATGGTGGAAGCCTCGTTCGGGGAATGTTTGTTTTGCGCTAAATGTTTGCGCGCTAAGTAAGTGCGAAATGAATGTATCGCGCTAATGTTTAGTGCGCAAGATAATTTTTTGAGAAAAATCGGCACAGGCGGATGGTGGATCTACCTGATCAGGTTGGAAGTATTGAATTAGAGCTGTTCAGGCAAGATTGTCGGCAGCAGGATTTTTTCACCGACGATGGAAACTGTAGGATCGAGCCTGCTCGCGAAAAACCTGAGCACACTGAGGTGAATCAGGTTTCCCGCGTTATCGTTGGCACCATCGCGAGCAGGGCTCGCTCCTACAGTGAGATGTGCGGGGGGAGGTCAGAGGCTGTCTTGCAGATGCCGGCGCAGCGCTTGCAGCTCCGCCTGCAACTTCTGCAGTCGTTCCAGCGTCATGCCGCTGGCGCCGAGGATGCACTGGGGAATGTCCCGCGCCTTGTCGCGCAGCGCCCGGCCTTGCTCGGTGAGTTCGACGATCACCACGCGCTCGTCTTCACGGCTGCGGGTGCGGCTGAGCACACCTTCGGCTTCCAGGCGTTTGAGCAGCGGCGTCAGCGAACCGGGGTCAGTCAACAATCGGGCGCTGATTTCGCCTACGGTCAAACCGTCCTGTTCCCACAGCACCATCATCGCCAGGTACTGTGGATAAGTCAGTCCCAACGCTTGTAACAAGGGTTTGTAGACCTTGGTCATCATCAGCGAAGTGGAGTGCAGGGCGAAGCAGGCCTGGTTGTCCAGCAGCAGGTCGTCGCAGTTGTCCGGGGTTTTGCGCTCGGTGGTCATTTCGAAGCCTTGATCGGTGGTCGTCATGAATCTAGCGGGCAAATCTTTAATGCACCAGACAATTCTAGACTAGTGGCGGTCCAGATGGGTTTGCAGCACCAGATCCCAGGGAGGGATCGGACTGAAACGGGTTTTCAGGTATTCCAGCAGCAGGCGGCTGCGGGCGTTGGGTTGCTGCTCCAGGCGCAAAGCATAGATCCCGGCGCTTTCCGGTTTGGGCAGGCCGCTTTCGCAGAACAAGGGCAATAGTTCGCCGCGCAATAAGTACTCGCTCGCCAGCCACGTTGGCAAGTGCGCGATACCCAGGCCAGCCAGCGCGCCGCAAACCAGGGCTTCGGCATTGTTGGCGCTCATGCGAATACGCGACGGGCGATGCAATTGCATCTGGCCATCCTGCTCGAAGCGCCAGGCAAAGGGCGGTGCCAGGCCGGCCCAATCGAGGCCATCGTGTTCAATCAGATGGGCCGGATCATTCGGCACGCCGCGACGTTGCAAATAATCGGGGCTGGCGCAGGCGATGCGCACCATGCTCGCCAGTGGCGTGGCCACGAGCCGCGTGTCGGCCAATTGACCGGCGCGCAGCACCAGATCGACCTTGCCCAGGTTCATGCCCTGCATGTCGACGAAACTGTCGATCAGTTGCAGTTGCACGTCGAGGCCGGGGTAGAGCATCAGAAAGTCGGCAATCACCGGCGCCAGATGCCGTCGACCAAACGCTGCCGGCGCATCCACCCGAATCAACCCCTCCGGGGCGCTGCTGAGGGACACGGCCTCGGCCCTGGCCAGGCGCAACTCCGCGACAATGCGCCGTGCGCGCTCGGCAAATGCCAGGCCCGCCGGGGTGGCCCTGACGGCGTGGGTACTGCGAATGAACAACTGGCTGCCGACGGCGCTTTCCAGGCTGTCGATACGCCGGGCCACCGCCGAGGGCGTCAGTGGGTGGCGGCGCGAAGCGGCGGAAAAACTGCCGGTTTCCAGCACGTCGAGGAACAGGCCGAGCTGGTCGGTCAGTTGATTGGGGTTCATGGTGCGCTCATTGCTTGTGCGAATTTGGCAAAGCCATTGTGCGTCGCTGTGCGTTTCCGCGCCAGAATCAACTGCGTAGGATCGAAGGCGTGATGTGACTGGGATAAAACGCTCGTGATTGAGTTTCTGATGTATCTGGTGTTTGGCGCGGCCTTGGGTACGCTCGGCGGGTTGTTCGGAATTGGCGGCGGTCTGATTGCCATTCCGCTGTTGGGTGTGCTGTTCGGTCTCGACCAACAGATTGCACAAGGCACGGCACTGGTGATGGTGGTGCCAAATGTGATGCTGGCACTGTGGCGTTATCAACAGCGCAACCGGATTGAATTGCGCCACGCGTTGCCACTCGCCACGATGGGATTCAGCTTCGCCTGGCTCGGTTCCCTGTGGGCGGTGGGCATTGATGCACAAACCATGCGCCTGGGGTTTGTCGGGTTCCTGATCGCCCTGTCGGCGCTCAACCTGGCACGTATGTTTACCGCCAGTGCGCCAGCAGCCTCACAAATGAATCACCCATGGCCGTGGCTGGGTGTACTCGGCGCGGCATCCGGCACCATGGGCGGCGTGTTTGGCGTGGGCGGTGCCGTGGTGGCGACGCCGGTACTGACCAGTGTATTTGGCACCAGTCAGGTGGTTGCGCAAGGTTTGTCGCTGGCGCTGGCATTGCCCAGCACGGGTGTCACGCTGGTCACTTATGCGGTGCATCACCAGGTGGACTGGATGATTGGCATTCCGTTGGCAACCGGCGGGTTGATGAGCATCAGTTGGGGCGTGAAAATTGCCCACGCGCTGCCGGAGCGCCTGTTGCGCGGACTGTTCTGTGGCTATCTGGTGTGCTGCGCGGTGACACTCGCCTTTAAAGTTTGAAGCCTTCGATGATGTGTTCGGCCAGGCACTCGGTGATCGGCGACGGGTTGTGCAGGTTGCGCACCAGCATGATGCTGGCTTCGGGCAACAAGGGCAGCCCTTCATCTTCGCCGAGGATGCGCATGTCCGGAGTTATCAGGCTTTCCAGTTGCGCGGTCACCGCCAGGCCGGCGCTGACCACCGCCATGATCGCCGACAGGCTGTCACTGTTGTAGGCCACCCGGTAATCGCGGCCTATGGCATCGAGCGCATTGCAGGCCCATAAGCGGCAGAAACAATCGCTGTTGAACATCGCCAGCGGCAACGGTGTGTTCTCGTGGGCGCTGTAGCACTGTGCTTCGGCCCAGACAAATCGCTCCTTGCGCAACAACTGGCCGATTTCACTGCCCGGTTCGCGGGTGACAATGGACAGGTCCAGGTCCTGACGCATCAGCAATTGTTTTGATGATTCGCAGTGCACCTCGATCTGGATCAGCGGGTAGGACTGGGCAAACCGGCGCAGAATCCCCGGCAGGAAACGCATCACATAGTCATCCGGCGTACCGATGCGCACCATGCCGACCATGTGCGGTTCGCGCAGGGTATTGAACACCTCGCTGTGCAGCTTGAGGATGCGCCGGGCATAGCCAAGCAACACCTGGCCTTCCGCCGTCAGCCGCACCTGGCGGCCGTCGCGCTGGAACAATTGCCGCTGCAACACATCTTCTTCCAGCCGTTTCATCTGCATGCTGACGGCGGACTGGGTGCGATTGACCTGTTCACCGGCGCGGGTAAACCCACCCTGGTCGGCGATGGCAACGAAGGTGCGCAGCACTTCGGTATCGATACTCGGGTAGGCCGACATTCATCAATCTCCGAGATATGTGACATCAGAAACATTCGTTGGATTGATCTTAAGCCTGGGGTGAGACTGAAGCCATCCAAACGGAGGGCAACAAGATGAAAGGTCAACATGAATATCCAGCCGTAGAAAAACACTCTCACCATCTGGTATCGGATCTGTTGCACAAGTTCAGCCGCTGGTATGAACTTCACCGGGAACGCGAGTTGTTGGCAAGCCTGAGTGACGAAGCGCTGAAAGACATCGGTATGAGCCGCGCGGACGTGGAGTTCGAGTCGGTCAAACCGTTCTGGAGCGACCCGATGCACAAATGAGTAGATCACAACTACACAAACCGACTTTCGGTGAGGTAGGTTGCGAGCAGACAAGGAGATGCTCATGCCCGCAACACAGTCCTTTTCCCTCAAACAGGCTCGGCGTCTGGCGCTGGCTGCCCAAGGATTCAACGGGCGCCAGCCGCCGGCGGCGATCAAACCGGTTCAACTCAACCGTCTGATCGAGCGGCTGGGCATTCTGCAGATCGATTCCGTCAATGCAGTGGTGCGTTCGCACTACCTTCCGCTGTTTTCCCGTCTCGGCAATTACTCATCCGACTTGCTCGACCAGGCCGCCTGGAGTCAGGGCCGGCGTCGCACCTTGTTCGAATACTGGGGTCATGAGGCCTCGTTGCTGCCCTTGTCGATGTACCCGTTGATGCGCTGGCGCATGCAACGTGCGACCCGGGGCGAAGATATCTATCAGCAACTGGCGCAATTCGGTCGTGAACAGCAGGACACGATTCGCCGGGTGCTGGCTAGCGTTCAGGAACAGGGCGCGCTGGGTGCGGGTAGTTTGTCGACGCGCCAGGAGCGGGCGGGGCCGTGGTGGGACTGGAGCGCGGAAAAGCATGCGCTGGAATGGTTGTTCGCCGCGGGTGAAGTGACCGTCGCCAGCCGGCGCGGATTCGAGCGGCTTTATGACCTGCCTGAACGGGTGATTCCTTCGGCGATTCTTGCGCAACCACTGTTGAGCGAGGCCCAGGCCCAGCGTGGTCTGTTGCTGCATGCCGCGACAGCTTTGGGGGTTGGGACCGAGAAGGACTTGCGTGACTATTTTCGCTTGAACCCCGCTGACAGTCGCCCGCGTCTTGATGAATTGGTCGAGGCGGGTGAGTTGCTCGTTTGCGAGGTCCGGGGCTGGCGGCAACCGGCGTATTGTCTGCCCGAGCCCAAGCTGCCACGCAAGGTCGCGGCCAGTGCGCTGCTTTCACCTTTCGACTCGCTGATTTGGGAACGCAGCCGCACCGAGCGCCTGTTCGATTTTCGCTATCGGCTGGAAATTTACACGCCGCAGGACAAACGGGTCTATGGCTATTACGTCCTGCCGTTCTTGCACAACGAACGGATCGCCGCGCGGGTTGATCTGCGCGCCGAACGGGCGGCGGGGCAGTTGGCGGTGCATGCGGTGCATGAGGAAGAGCCAGGGCTGGATGAGGACGGGATGCTGGCGTTGGCGGTCAATCTGCGGCGGATGGCGGATTGGTTGGGGTTGGAGCGGGTGCAGTTGAATTGCCCGCGGGCAAGTGCCGGGCGGTTGCGGGTGGCATTGGCCGAAATTGATGGTGCCTGAACCGGCGCCTTCGCGAGCAAGCTTTGCTCCCACAGGTTTGTGTCGTGCACACGGTCGGCGAACGACACAAAACCTGTGGGAGCAAAGCTTGCTCGCGATGGGCGTAGCACAATCTAGCGCCGAACTTGCTTCAGGGTTTCAGCAATCAGGAATGCCAGCTCCAGCGACTGGTCGGCATTCATCCGCGGGTCGCAATGGGTATGGTAACGATCTGACAAACCGTCCTCGGTTATCGGACGCGCGCCACCAATGCACTCGGTAACGTTCTGCCCGGTCATCTCGATGTGAATGCCACCGGCATAACTGCCTTCGGCTTCGTGCACCTGGAAGAACTGCTTCACTTCGCCGAGGATCTGCGCGAAGTCGCGGGTCTTGTAGCCGCTACTGGCCTTGATGGTGTTTCCGTGCATCGGGTCCGAACTCCACAGCACTTGCTTGCCTTCACGCTGCACGGCGCGAATGAGCTGCGGCAAGTGATCGCCGACCTTGTTCGCGCCCATCCGCGCAATCAGGTTCAGACGGCCAGGATCATTGTCCGGGTTAAGCACGTCGATCAGGCGGATCAGGTCTTCGGGGTTCATGCTCGGGCCGACCTTGACCCCGATCGGGTTATTCACCCCGCGCAGGAATTCGACGTGGGCACCGTCGAGCTGACGGGTGCGGTCGCCAATCCACAGCATATGGGCCGAGCAGTCGTAATAATCGTTGGTCAGGCTGTCGCGGCGCACGAAGGCTTCTTCGTAGTTCAACAACAGCGCTTCGTGGGCGGTGAAAAAACTGGTTTCGCGCAGTTGCGGCGAGCTGTCCATGCCGCAGGCGCGCATGAAGGCCAGGGTTTCATCGATGCGGTCGGCCAAGTGGCTGTATTTTTCCGCCAGGGCCGAGTTGGCGATGAAGTCCAGATTCCACTTGTGCACCTGATGCAGGTCGGCAAACCCGCCCTGGGCGAATGCGCGCAACAGGTTCAGGGTGGCGGTGGATTGGTGATAGGACTGCAGCAGGCGCTCCGGGTCCGGCACGCGGCTTTTTTCGTCGAAACCGATACCGTTGACGATATCGCCACGGTAGGCCGGCAGGGTCACGCCGTCGATCGTCTCATCGTTGGCCGAGCGGGGCTTGGCGAATTGCCCGGCCATGCGCCCGACCTTGACCACCGGGCAACCGGCCGCGAAGGTCATGACGATCGCCATTTGCAACAGCACCTTGAAGGTGTCGCGGATTTTCGCGGCGGAGAACTCGGCGAAGCTTTCCGCGCAGTCGCCGCCCTGTAACAGAAACGCGCGGCCCTGGGTCACCTCGGCAAACTGACGGCGCAATTCCCGGGCTTCACCGGCAAACACCAGCGGTGGATAGCTGGCCAGGGTTTGCTCGACATGCTGCAAATGCGCCGCGTCGGGGTATCGGGGTTGTTGCTGGATCGGCAAGGCGCGCCAGCTGTCAGGGCTCCAGGGTTGGCTCATCGCGGTCTCTAATGTTTTACGCTCGGACAACCATGTTATCAGCAATTAGTGCGTGACCTGTTCCCGAAGCTTGGCGGACAATCGCGCCTTTGCCGCACCCTGTTCGCGGTGTTATTGCGTTGCCGCTTTTTATATTGAAGGCATGGTGACGATCGGGAGACGAAATGACTGAGGAGCGCGTCGAGCATTTGCTCGCCGAGGTGCAGGACGAATTTGGCGTGATTCGTGTGCTGGAAGTGGCTGATTACCGTTTTCTCGAATTCGGTGATGCCATCGAGCAAAGCTGTGTGTTTACAGCCGACCCGAGTTGGCTCGAATACGATTACACCCGGGCGATGCTGATCGGTGCGCTGTGCCACGAACAGCCCGAAACCGCGCTGTTCCTCGGTCTCGGCGCGGGCACGCTGACCCAGGCCTGCCTCAAGTTCCTGCCGCTGGAAGATGTCGAGGCCATCGAACTGCGCCCCGATGTGCCGCGCCTGGCCATCGAATACCTGGGGCTGGATGACGATCCGCGCCTGTATATCCGCGTGGGTGATGCACTGGAACTGCTCGACACCGCCGAGCCGGCGGACCTGATTTTTGTCGACCTCTATACCGACGTGGGTCCGGGCGTTGGGCATCTGGCCTGGACCTTCCTGGAGAACTGCCAGAAACGCCTGAATCCGGGTGGATGGCTGGTGATCAATCAGTGGGCAACCGATGACGGCAAGCCATTGGGCGCCGCATTGCTGCGCGGGCTCTATCACCGGCATTACTGGGAGTTGCCGGTGAAGGAGGGCAACGTGATCCTGATCGTGCCTTCGGAGCTGGATCAGGAGCTGGACATGGACGGTCTGATCGCTCGCGCTGAAGCACTGGCGCCGCGGTTGGGGTATTCGTTGCAGTCGTTGATCAAGGCGATTCGCCCGGCGACTTGAGTGCTGTCTGGTTGGGCCTCATCGCGGGCAAGCCTTGCTCCCACAGGTTTTGTGTCGTTCACATTCTCTGTGGACGATGTAAAACCTGTGGGAGCAAGGCTTGCCCGCGATTGCGATATCAATGCCGACACAATTCTCAACAGCCTTTGAATACTCCGGGCCGCCGCTCCACCAGCGATCGCACCCCCTCTTGGGCATCCTCACTGCTCAGCAATTTCTTCACCAGCGCTGGCAACCCTTGGGCAGCAGCCGTTTCCCCTTCATAACGCGCCTGTCGCGCCGACATCAATGTGGCCTGAACCCCCAGCGGCGCCTGACGGGCAATGCGCTCGGCCAGCTCGATCGCCCTGGGCAGCAAATCCTCGCTGGCCATGACTTCCTGCACCAAGCCCAAGTGCAAGGCATCATGGGCGTCGAACTCATCGCCGGTCAGCATCCAGCGCATGGCATTGCCCCAGCCGGCCACTTGATGCAGGCGTAGCGTGGCACCGCCAAAGGGAAAGATGCCACGCTGTACTTCCATTTGCGCGAAGCGGGTATTGCTGGCGCACAAGTTGATATCGGCGGCCAGCATCAACTCGATGCCGATGGTCAGGCAGTAACCCTGGGCAGCGACGATCACCGGTTTGCTGACTCGGGGGCCGGCAAATACCCCCCATGGATCGCAGCCACCGGGCGGAGCCTGCCAGCCTTCGGTCAGCGCGGTGCTGGCATTCACCAGATCCAGACCGGCGGTGAAATGCTCGCCATGACCAAATACCACCGCCACCCGCGCCTCGCTGTCGGCCTCGAACTCGCCATAAGCCAGGCTTAGCTCGTTGAGCAGGTCGAGATCGAAGGCATTGCGTTTGGCGACCCGATCCAGGCCGATCAACAGGACATGACCGCGCTTTTCACGGCTCACACGGTGGGTGTCGAGCTCTTTCATGAGGGCATTTCCTCGAGCGGGAAGGGGAGTCGGACCGACGGTCCGCGTGTTCAAGGTGAACCGTTTTAGCGCCATGACCCGCAGGGCCGGGCCTTTGAAAAATAGACGCTTGCACGATTATCCGCAAAGCCTGTGACAGAACGCTGTACGCGGCAGTTTTACGTTAAAAAAAGGCTCCCTTTTTCGGCAAATTCCGGTATAGTGCGCGCCGGCCTTTAGCCGGGCCGCGTTTAGGTGGAGCAATTACCCGAAGTCAGCTTCGGTTGCACGTCCGTACAGCGGACTCTTCCTTAACGATTCTTTTCATTCATTCGTTTTCGCAAATCCCCGCCGACAAAGCTGCCAGGGCGACTCTTGAGTCTCAACACGGCATGCGCAGCTTTGGAGCATGGGTCTTTGCGGATGCACTTAGAGGCAGACCCATGACCCAGGAAATCGGCGGCTTCGCCGCTCTTGAACTTCATCCCAATATTGTCGCTGCAGTAGTCGCTACCGGCTATGAAGAGCCTTCGGCCATTCAGCAGCAGTCGATCCCGATCATTCTCGCCGGTCACGATATGATTGGTCAGGCGCAAACCGGTACCGGTAAAACCGCTGCCTTTGCCCTGCCTATCCTGCACCGCATTGATCCGTCCAAGCGCGAGCCGCAAGCTCTGATCCTGGCCCCAACTCGTGAGTTGGCGCTACAAGTTGCAACCGCTTTCGAAACCTACGCCAAGCAAATGCCGGGCGTAACTGTTGTGGCTGTCTACGGCGGCGCGCCGATGGGCCCACAATTGAAAGCAATCCGTAATGGCGCACAGATCGTTGTCGCCACTCCGGGCCGTCTGTGCGACCACCTGCGTCGCGACGAAAAAGTGCTGGCGACCGTGAACCACCTGGTTCTCGACGAAGCAGACGAAATGCTCAAGCTGGGCTTCATGGACGACCTGGAAGTTATCTTCAAGGCCATGCCGGAAACCCGTCAGACCGTATTGTTCTCGGCCACCTTGCCGCAATCGATCCGTGCCATCGCCGAACGCCACCTGCGCGATCCGAAGCACGTGAAGATCCAGAGCAAGACCCAGACCGTTACCGCGATCGAACAGGCTCACCTGTTGGTTCACGCTGACCAGAAGACTTCTGCCGTTCTCAGCTTGCTGGAAGTGGAAGATTTCGACGCGCTGATCATGTTCGTGCGCACCAAGCAAGCAACCCTGGACCTGGCCAGCGCCCTGGAAGCCAAAGGCTACAAAGCCGCTGCGCTGAACGGTGACATTGCCCAGAACCAGCGTGAGCGCGTGATCGACTCCCTCAAGGATGGCCGTCTGGACATCGTTGTGGCAACCGACGTTGCTGCTCGTGGCCTGGACGTACCGCGCATCACTCACGTATTCAACGTTGACATGCCGTACGACCCGGAATCCTACGTTCACCGTATCGGCCGTACCGGCCGTGCCGGTCGCGAAGGCCGTGCGCTGTTGCTGGTGACTCCACGTGAGCGCCGCATGCTGCAAGTGATCGAGCGTGTAACCGGTCAGAAGGTTGCTGAAGTTCGCCTGCCGGACGCTCAAGCCGTTCTGGATGCACGCATCAAGAAGCTGACCAACAGCCTGTCGCCGCTGGTGGCCGATGCCGAATCGACTCACGGTGATCTGCTGGATCGCCTGACCGCCGACATCGGTTGCAGCCCGCGTGCCCTGGCCGCAGCCCTGCTGCGCAAGGCTACCAACGGTCAAGCGCTGAACCTGGCTGCTATCGAGAAAGAGCGTCCACTGGTGCCGAACAACGCACCGCGTGGCGATCGTCCAGAGCGTTCCGGTGATCGTCCTGACCGTGGTGACCGTGAGCGTCGCGCTCCGATCCCGTTGGCCGAAGGTCGTGCCCGTTGCCGTACCGCGCTGGGTGCGCGTGACGGTATCGCTGCCAAGAACCTGCTGGGCGCCATCCTCAATGAAGGTGGTCTGGCCCGTGAAGCCATCGGTCGCATCCAGGTGCGCGACAGCTTCAGCCTCGTCGAGCTGCCGGAAGATGGTCTGGAGCGTCTGCTGACCAAACTGAAGGACACTCGCGTTGCCGGTAAGCAGTTGAAGCTGCGTCGCTATCGCGAAGATTGATCCGCTTTCGGGCTGATTGATCGAACATAAAAAATCCCCGACTAGTTCGGGGATTTTTTTTGCCTGTAACAAAGATCGCAGCCTGCGGCAGCTCCTACATCGAGTTGTATTTCTTTGTAGGAGCTGCCGCAGGCTGCGATCCTTTGAACTTCAAGTCAGCCGAAGCGGTAGATATCCATACCCAGCGCCCCCATCGTGAAGCCTTTGTGGGCAACGCTGAAATCTCCCCCGGCACCGCGGGCAAAGTACAGCGGAAGCAGGTGTTCATCGCTGGGATGGTTGCGCACGGCGTTCGGTGCCTGTTGACGATAATCGTGCAAAACCGTTTCGTCGTTGGCCTCAAGTTTTTCGATCATCCAGTCGCGAAATGCCTGCGCCCAGGGTTCGACGCTCTCAGGGCCGGCATGCCAGTCCAGTTCCCGCAGGTTGTGGGTAATACTGCCGGAGCCGATCAACAGCACACCCTGTTCGCGCAAGCTGGCCAGGGCATGGCCGACGCGGGTTTGCAGGACGGGACCGCCACGGGTTGGCAGGGAAACCTGGACGATCGGAATATCGGCCTGCGGATACATCAATGACAAGGGCACCCAGACGCCGTGGTCAAACGGCCGCTGGGTGTCGCTGCGTGCGGGAAGGTCGGCTGCGTTCAACAGCTCGACAACCTCGGCCGCCAGCCTGGGATCGCCGGGTGCCGGATATTGCACTTCGAACAGCGCCTTTGGAAAACCACCGAAGTCATGCCAGGTTTCGGGCCGGGGATTGGCGCTGACCAAGAGTTCATGACTTTCCCAGTGCGCCGAAACAATCACGATGGCTTTGGGCTTGGGCATTTCTGCCGCCAGGCGAGCGAGGGCCGGCCCGCTGGCGCCGGGTTCCAGGGCCAGCATCGGGGAGCCATGGGATATGTACAGGCTGGGGAACATGAATGAGCTCCTGAGAGTTAAGATGGCACCATCTTCAGTCAGATCATTGATCTAAATCTAATATAAGTTTTAGGGTGTTTTGATCGAATTTTCGGGGTTATTTATGCAGCCGGAGTTTTGGCACAAGAAGTGGGCGTCGAATCAGATCGGCTTTCATCTGCCGCAGGTGAACGGTCATCTGAAACGGTTCTGGCCACAGCTGGGTCTGGAGGAAGGTTCGCGGGTGCTGGTGCCGTTGTGCGGCAAGAGCCTGGATTTGTTATGGCTGGCTCACCAAGGGCATGAAGTCCTGGGCATAGAGTTGTCGGAAAAAGCCGTGGAGGATTTCTTCGCAGAGCATGGTTTCGATCCCGCCATCAGCGAGCAGGGACCATTCAAGGTCTATCGCGCCGGTTCGATTGAACTGTGGTGCGGTGATTTCTTCTCCCTGAGTGCCGGTGATGTGGCGGATTGCTCCGCGCTTTATGATCGCGCGGCGCTGATTGCGTTGCCGCCGGCGATGCGGGAGCGCTATGCCGAACATTTGAAACGAATATTGCCCAGGCAGTCCCTCGGGTTATTGATCACCCTGGATTACGATCAGGCACAAATGTCCGGGCCACCATTCGCCGTGCTCGACGATGAAGTGCAGCGGTTGTACGGGGCTGCGTGGGGGTTGAAGATCCTGGAGGATCGGGATGTCTTGAGCGAGAGCGGGAAATTTCTGGAGGCGGGTGTTACGCGGCTTGAGGAGCGGGTGTATCGGGTTTCCAGCCGCTGATTTGTAGCGACCCTTAGGTCCCCTTCGCGGGCAAGCCCGCTCCCACAGGTCATGTGCCAATCATGAGATCGCGCGTTTCCTGTGGGAGCGGGCTTGCCCGCGAAGAGGCCCTGAAAATCAATGCGATATTCAAACGGAAAAAAAGGCCCGCATTACTGCGGGCCTTCTTGTTTGCCTTGGAAGCACTCAACCCCGACGACGAGCCAGTGCGTCGATACGCTCTTCCAGCGGTGGATGGCTCATGAACATGCGAGCGAAGCCCTGTTTGAGGCCACCGTTGATGCCGAAGGCATTCAGTGTGTCAGGCATATGCACCGGCAGGCCTTGCTCTGCACGCAGGCGTTGCAGCGCACCGATCATCGCGGCAGTACCGGCCAGGTTTGCCCCGGCTTCGTCGGCACGAAATTCCCGTTTGCGCGAGAACCACATGACGATGGCGCTGGCCAGGATACCCAGGACCAGTTCGGCGAAAATGGTCGCCACGTAGTAAGCGATGCCCTGGCCTTCTTCGTTCTTGAAGATCACCTTGTCGACAAAGTTGCCGATGATCCGTGCGAAGAACATCACGAAGGTGTTCACCACGCCCTGGATCAGCGCCAGGGTCACCATGTCGCCATTGGCCACATGACCGATTTCGTGAGCCAGAACGGCCTTCACTTCATCCGGCGAGAAACGCTCCAGCAAGCCCTGGCTGACCGCGACGAGTGCGTCGTTCTTGTTCCAGCCGGTGGCGAACGCGTTCGCTTCGTAGGCCGGGAAAATCCCGACTTCGGGCATCTTGATCCCGGCTTCACGGGACAGTTGCTCGACGGTTTGCAGCAGCCATTGCTCGTGGCGAGTACGTGGCTGGGTAATGATCTGGGTGCTGGTGCTCATCTTCGCCATCCACTTGGAGATGAACAGCGAGAACAGGGAACCGGCGAAACCAAAGACCGCACAGAAAATCAGCAGCTGATTGAGGTTGAGATCAACCCCATTGGCCGCCATGAACCCGTTGAAGCCGAAAAGGCTTAGCGTGATGCTGGCAATCAGCACGACCGCCAGGTTAGTGGCCAAAAACAGCAGGATGCGCATCATGGTTGTAGAAATCTCCTTATGCTAAAGATGTAGCGTACTGCGGGGTATATAAGGTGCTGCACTGGGGTATTCAACCAGGTGACTATTTCAAACTGTGTCCTACGGCAATAGCTTAGCTGCTTGCAGGGCATTTCCGACGTTGTACTGGGAAGTGTTTGTAAGACTTGTGGGCATTGCAGCGCCCGCTGTTGTTAGGCGAGAGCAGGCCGTGTGTGGTTGGTCGGGAAACGAGATGACTGTATTCGGCAGGGCGTAAACATGTGTTGCTGAATGAATCACCGTGCGACGCGTGTGGGCGTCGCACGGTGATGGCTATTTACTGGCGATAGGTTTTGAGGAAGTTGCCGATGCGCCCGATAGCCATGTCCAGGTCATCGACCCGTGGCAGGGTCACGACGCGGAAGTGGTCCGGCCACGGCCAGTTGAAGGCCGTGCCTTGCACCACCAGCAGCTTCTCGGAGAGCAGCAGGTCCAGGACGAATTTTTCGTCGTTATGGATCGGACAGACTTTCGGATCGATGCGCGGGAACGCATACAGCGCGCCCATCGGCTTGACGCAGCTCACGCCGGGAATGTCATTGAGCAGTTCCCAGGTGCGGTTGCGCTGTTCCAGCAGGCGCCCGGGCGGCAGCACCAGATCGTTGATGCTCTGATAACCACCCAGCGCGGTCTGGATCGCATGCTGGCTCGGCACGTTGGCACACAGACGCATGTTGGCCAGCATGTCGATGCCTTCGATGTAGCTCTGGGCATGGTGTTTCGGGCCGGAAATGGCGATCCAGCCGGAGCGGAAACCGGCGACGCGATAGGACTTGGACAGGCCATTGAAGGTCAGGCACAGCAAGTCCGGCGCCAGGGAGGCGGTGCAGATGTGCACGGCATCGTCGTACAGGATCTTGTCGTAGATTTCGTCGGAGAACACCACCAGATTGTGCTGGCGGGCCAGTTCCAGCATGCCCAGCAGGACTTCTTTGGAGTACACCGCGCCAGTCGGGTTGTTCGGATTGATGATCACCAGTGCCTTGGTGTTCGGGGTGATCTTGGCCTTGATATCCGCCAGGTCCGGCCACCAGTTGGCCTGCTCGTCGCACAGGTAGTGCACCGGATTACCACCCGACAGGCTCACTGCCGCGGTCCACAGCGGGTAGTCCGGGGCCGGTACCAGCACTTCGTCGCCGTTGTTGAGCAGAGCCTGCATCGACATCACGATCAGCTCGGAAACACCATTGCCCAGGTAGATGTCTTCTATGCCGACGCCTTCCACCTGCTTTTGCTGGTAGTACTGCATCACGGCCTTGCGCGCGCTGAACAGGCCCTTGGAATCACTGTAACCCTGGGCGGTCGGCAAGTTGCGGATGACGTCCTGGAGGATTTCATCCGGCGCTTCGAAACCAAAGGGCGCCGGGTTGCCGATGTTCAGCTTGAGGATGCGATGGCCTTCCTCTTCCAGGCGTTTGGCGTGCTTGAGCACCGGGCCGCGAATGTCGTAGCAGACGTTGGCGAGCTTGTTCGATTTGCTGACCTGCATGGCGATGTGTTCCCGAAAATGAACGATCCAGGCGGCGTGTGAACAACCGTACTGGGAATCCTGCGTAATCACACAGGCCTGACGCCTTGAGAGGCAGCATCCATAAATCCGTTTGAATGCGCGTGGTCTGGCTGCCAGACTGGCGTTTGACGAGGCGCAATCATACGTGCCGCCTGATCCGTGGAAAAGGTACAGATCGGGCTTTTTCAGCCGCCGAGGTGTGATGATGGAAAAGTTGGAAAAAACCCTGGAAGAATGGAAAGCCATGCTCGATCCCGAGCAGTACAACGTGTGCCGGCTCAAGGGCACCGAACGCCCGTTCTCCGGCAAATACAACGACAGCAAGGTCGACGGCATTTTCCACTGCATCTGCTGTAACGAGCCGCTGTTCGATTCCAGAACCAAATTTGATTCCGGATGCGGCTGGCCGAGTTTCTATGCGCCGATCGGCGACAGCGCCATGGTCGAGATTCGCGACACCAGCCACGGCATGATCCGCACCGAAGTGGTCTGCGCCAAATGCGATGCGCACCTGGGGCATGTGTTCCCCGATGGCCCGCCACCCACCGGCCTGCGTTACTGCATCAACTCGGTGTGCCTGGACCTGGTACCGCGCGCGTGATGCCTACCCTGTAGGAGCGAGCCTGCTCGCGATGGACTTGAGGGCAGCACGGGGCACCAGGCTTCCCGCGTTATCGTTGACGACCATCGCGAGCAGGCTCGCTCCTACAGGGGGGGGTCCGATAATTTAAATTGCACACAATTCAATTGCTCGCTATGTTTAGCGCATCTTCCCGAATCCGGAGCCTTCATCATGAGCGACAACCTGCTGAGCATCCCGTGCACCACCATCAAAGGTGAGCAAAAGACCCTGGCGGATTTCGCCGGCAAAGCCGTTCTGGTGGTCAACACCGCCAGCAAATGCGGTTTCACCCCGCAGTACAAAGGGCTGGAGGAGTTGTGGCAGACCTATAAGGACCAAGGCCTGGTGGTGCTGGGCTTTCCCTGCAATCAATTCGGCAAGCAGGAGCCGGGTAACGAAGGCGCGATCAGCGAGTTCTGCGAGTTGAACTACGGTGTCAGTTTCCCGCTGTTCAAAAAGATCGAGGTCAACGGCGCCGGCGCCCATCCGTTGTTCGTGCAATTGAAAAAGCGGGCACCGGGCGTGCTAGGTTCCCAAGGCATCAAGTGGAACTTCACCAAGTTCCTGATCGGCAAGGACGGCAAGCTGGTCAAGCGTTTCGCCCCGGCGACCAAACCACAGGACCTGAGCCGCGAGATCGAAGCCCTGCTCAAATGAACACCTTGTCCGTCGACTCCCTGAACCTCGACAGCCAGCTCTGCTTCAAGCTGTACGCCGCTTCCCGGGCGGTGATCCGTGCCTATAAGCCGATGCTCGATCAACTGGGCCTTACCTACCCGCAATACCTGGCGATGCTGGTGTTGTGGGAATGGCAGGAAACAGCGCCGGAGCAGCCGACCGTAAAGGCCCTGGGTGAGCGCCTGGCGCTGGACTCCGGCACGCTGACGCCGTTGCTCAAGCGTCTTGAGCAATTGCAGCTGGTGCAGCGTCAGCGTTCGGCCCGGGATGAGCGTGAGGTGCACTTGAGTCTGTCGCCGACCGGCCTGGCACTGCGCGATCAGGTCGGACCGCTGAAGGCTCGACTGTTGTGCGACAGCGGCGTGGATCTGGATCGCCTGAATCAGTTGCGCGATGGCCTGGATCACCTGTTGGGGCAAATCAAGGCACTGTCGTAACGGGTATCCAGATATCCAGCAGCGCGACCAACTCTTCCCGGCGGAAAGGTTTGGCCAGGTAGTCGCTCATGCCCGCCGCACGGCAACGTTCGCGCTCTTCGGACATGGCGTTGGCGGTCAGGGCGACGATGGGCAATTGCGGCCAGCGTCCGCTGCGGCGTATTTGCCGACTGGCTTCATAGCCGTCCATCACCGGCATGTTGCAGTCCATCAACACCAGATCGAACTCGCTGCCCTCCAACTGATCCAGCGCCTCGACACCATGGGCGGCGACGATCACTTCGCACCCGAGTTTGCCGAGCATGCCCTTGGCCACCAGTTGATTGACCGGATTGTCCTCGACCAGCAGCACCCGCGCGCGGCGTTGTGGGGATTGCGCATCGATCCGGATGTCGCCAATGGCGGCGATTTCAGGTTGCAGGACGCGGCGCAGGTTCTGGTGCAGCGCATTGCGTGCCAAGGGGCGGGCCTGCTGCTGCAAGGGGGCGAGGGCATTGACTTGTTCGCTGGGCATGAAGTTGCCATAAGCGGTCACCAGCAAAATCGGCGCGGTGAAGGTGGGGCGCAGGTTAAACAAGCATTCCGGGCAATCGGTAATCAGCATGTCGAAATCCAGGCCGATCAACGGGTCGTCGATGGCGCGCTGCTGATAGTCCACTCCCCAGCCAGGTAACACGCTGCCCAGCAGTTCCGCCAGGCCGCTACTGGCGGCGGTAATGGCGATGACCTTGCCCTTCAAAGACGGCGGTACGAGGGTCCGGGTGTGCCGGGGCAGTGGCAGTTGCGCGCAGAATTGGCTGCCGAAACCCGCTTCCGAGCTGATGGTGAGGCGCCCTTGCATGGCTTCGCAAAGGTTGTAGGTCAGCGCCAGGCCCAATCCGGTGCCGCCGAATTGCCGGGTAATTCCGGCACCGGCCTGGGTAAAGGGTTGGAAGATCTTTACCTGAGCGTCCTGGGGAATACCGATGCCCGTGTCACAGACCTCGATTCTGACGCCATCGCCGGCGGTCGACAGGCGCACATCGACCCGCCCGAAACGGGTGAACTTGAGGGCGTTGGACAGCAGGTTACTGACGATCTGCCGGACCCGGGTCGGATCGCCGAGTACCAGTGCCGGAAAATGCGGATCGATCAGGCAGGTCAGCTCGACACTCGGTGCCGCGTTTTGTGACAGCAAGTTGGCGGTGTCTTCGATCAGCGAGGCCAGGTCGAACGGGATGTGTTCGAGCTCAAGCTGGCCGGCATCGAATTTCGACAGATCCAGAATATCGTTGAGCAATTCCACCAACACCTTGCCCGAGTCATGGGCAATGGACAGCTGTTGCTGTTGCTCGGCAGTCAGGGGGCCGTCAAGCGACAGCGCAATCATCCCCAGCAGGCCATTGAGGGGCGTGCGGATTTCGTGGCTCATGTTGGCCAGGAATACCGAACGCGCTTCGGCCATGTCCAGGGCAGTACTGCGGGCGACTTCCAGTTCTTCATTGGATTGGCTCAGGCGGGTGTTGATCGCCTTGAGTTCGGCGGTGCGCGCCGACACGATGTTTTCCAGTTGGCTGAGGTAGTCGGTGAGGCGGTTTTCCGCGTTGCGCCGCTGCTGGATTTCGGTGGCGACATTTTCGAATTGCTGGTTGGCGACTTTCACCAGCACGCCGATTTCGTCGTTGGCGTGTCCGGCCGGGCATTCCAGGGTAGTGGGTTCAATGCTGCGCGAATCGCGGCCGCTGAGCTCACGGATTACCCGCACCAAGGGTTTGGTCAGCATCACATAAAACAGCGCCAGCAGCAGGCCGGTCAGGATCAGGCTGCGGGCGAAGCCGTTGAGCAAGGTCACTTCGGCGCGACGCAGGAACCGATAACCGAATGAGTAGGTGTCGACGTCCAGTTGCAGCGTGCCGAGGGATTCACCTGGCAAATGGTCCAGATAAAGGCGGTCCTCGAACTGCCGGTCGGCACCGAACAGCAGATCGCTGAGCACGCGATAGCCGCTTTGCAGGCCGGGGCGCTTGACGTTGGCCAGCACGTTACCGTTGTTGTCGGTCAGCCTGGCGCCGATGATCGCCGGCGAGCGCAGCAGGCCCAGGGTCAATTCCTGAGCGAGTTCGGCGTCGATGTTGTAGGCGATGCGTGAGGCAGGGTTGTGGCTGATTTCCAGCAAAGACAGGATTTCACGGTTGATGGAGGCGTCTTCGCTGGCATAATCGATGCCTATTTGCAGCAGACTGAGCAGCGTGCCCAGAATAAAACCGACCAGCACGGTCAGCCGGGCTTGTTTGTAAGACAGCCGGTTGGTGAACTTGATATCCATGGGGTGTTGGATCACTTTCGTTTCCCTTCGCTGCTCAAGCATAGCCGATGCATGGATGCCGATGTTCTCGCGAGTCTCTGTATCGGTGCTGATCCCGGTCTTGGAGCTCTATGTTCTGTCGCTGTATCGCCATCATTACTGTGAACGTGCCCGAGGAGAAGACGTGGATTCCCGATTGAATGCTTTTCTTGAACGCGCCGATGCCGTTCTGGCCCGTATCGAACCGTTGCTGCCTACCCCTCGGCAAGCCATCGACTGGACAACCTGCCTGGCGGCGCGCTGGCAACGCGAGGGCCGTAGCGGCTTTCTGCTGCCGCTACAGGTCAGCCTCGACATGCGTTTGTCCGACCTGATCGGCGTCGACCGCCAGGTGGAACAACTGGGGCGCAATACCCAACAGTTTCTCGATGGCATGCCGGCCAACCATGCGTTGCTCTGGGGCTCGCGCGGCACCGGTAAATCCTCGCTGGTCCGCGCCTTGCTGGCCGAGCACGCCGAGGCCGGTTTGCGCCTGATCGAGATCGAGCGCGATCACCTGGCGGATTTGCCGCGGGTGGTCGAACAGATCGCCAAACTGCCCCAGCGTTTTGTGTTGTTCTGCGATGACCTGTCGTTCGAGTCGGGCGAGGGTGACTATCGCGTGCTCAAAAGCGTACTCGACGGTTCCCTGGAACAGGCACCGGACAACGTATTGCTGTACGCCACCTCCAACCGTCGCCACCTGGTGCCGGAAAAGGAAAGCGATAACGAAAACTGGAAACGGGTCGATGGCGAATTGCACCCCAGCGAGGCGGTGGAGGACAAGATCGCGCTGTCGGATCGCTTCGGATTGTGGCTGTCGTTCTATCCGTTCACCCAGGAACACTTTCTCAACGTCGTCGAGCACTGGATCGGTCAACTGGCCGACAAGGCCGGCCTCAAGTGGCAACGCACCGAAGAGCTGGACATCCTCGCGGTGCGCTGGGCCACGGGGCGCGGCAATCGTAACGGACGTTGCGCGTATCAATTTGCCCGTTATTGGGTCGGGCTGAAACTGTTGGAGCACAAGGCATGATCGATTTACAAAAGAGCGGCCAGGGCCTCGAAGGCTACGGCATGCTGCACGCGCAGCTTGAGTCGCTATTGGCGGATGAGCGGGATTTCATTGCCAACGCCGCGCAGTTTTCAGCGTTCCTGTTCAATCAGCTCGATGACCTGAACTGGGCCGGATTCTACCTCAATCGCCACGAAGAGCTGGTACTGGGTCCGTTCCAGGGGCAGATCGCCTGCGTGCGGATTCCGTTCGGTCGGGGGGTGTGCGGAACCGCGGCGGCCACCTTGCAGACGCAGTTGGTCGAAGATGTGCACGCATTCCCCGGGCATATCGCCTGTGACAGTGCGTCTAACAGCGAACTGGTGGTGCCGCTGGTCAAGGACGGTCGCCTGATCGGTGTGCTGGACCTCGACAGCCCGAAACTGGCACGTTTCACCGCGCAGGACCAGGCCGGTATCGAGCAACTGGCGGCGATTTTCCTGCGCCTCACCGACTGCTGATCACGCCGTCAGGCCTGCCTTGATCAGCAGGCCTGACGGGTCTACCACATCGATTTGCCGTGGGTCGAGGAAACGCTCGGCGTACTTCAGATAGATGCGCGCCTTGATGAATAACCCGAACAACTCAGGGTCAATGTGGGCTTCCCGGCACATGGTGGCCATGATGCCCAGCGCTTCGCTCAAGGACTTGGCTTTCTTGTACGGCCGGTCGGCAGCGGTCAGCGCTTCGAAAATATCGGCGATCGCCATCATCCGTGCCGGCAGGCTCATGTCCTCACGCTTCAAGCGTTTTGGATAGCCGGTGCCGTCCATCTTTTCGTGATGACCTCCGGCGATTTCCGCCACATTGCGCAGGTGGCCGGGGAACGGCAGATGGTTGAGCATCAGGATCGTCTGCACGATGTGGTGATTGATGATGTAGCGCTCTTCACTGGTCAGGGTGCCGCGGGTAGTGCTCAGATTGTAGAGTTCGCCACGGTTGTACTTGTAGCGGGGTACATTGAGTTTGAACCCCCAGGGATTGTCCGGCGCAATCAGTTCGGCTTCGGCGCGTTCGAACAGATGCTCGGGCTTGTCCGCCAGCAGCGATTCGGCGACCGGCAATGCGGGAGGCGGGGTACGGGCCTGTCGCTGATTCTCTTCCCAGGAAACCCCCAGCCGGTCATCCAGGGTTCGGGTCCAGGTGCGCTGTCCGATGCTGCGCAGGCGTTGCAGGTCGCTCTCGGCCATGGCTTCACCGCCGAGATTGCAGCGGGCTACAAAGACGAAGTCATCATCCAGCCCGGCCAGGGTGGCCTCACGCAGTTGCGCCAGGTGTTGCTCATCGCCGCCGTGGGCGACCGCCTGCCAGTAGCTGATCCAGGCATCGCGCTTGAGCACTTCGAAACGGGTGCGGATTTCGTGGATGCGATCGTTCAGGGTTTCAAGTTTCGTGGCCTTATCAACGACGTATTCCGGGGTGGTGACCTTGCCGCAGTCGTGTAGCCAGGCCGCAATGTGCAGGGCCTCCCATTCATCGTCGGTGGGTTGATAGCCGTTGAAGGCCGGATCCTTGCTGGCGGCAGCGGCTTGAGCGAGCATCAGGGTCAGGGCCGGCACACGCTGACAATGCCCGCCGGTGTAAGGGCTCTTGGCGTCAATTGCACCGGCCAGCAGCTTGATGAAGGCATCCAGCAGTTGTTTCTGCCGGGCTTGCAGGCGCTGGCTTTCGATACTCACCGCCGCTGCACCGGACACGGCCTGCAGAAACGCAATGCGATCCGGGCGAAGTTTCTCCAGGTCGCTCTGATTGCCGCTGTCGGCCAGCAGAAACACCAGCAGACCCACGGTTTCGTTATGACGATTGTGCAAGCGGATGCCAATCAGGTGCACCCGGGGACAGTCCAGTGCCAGCAGCACTTTCTGCAAATCCCCCGCCTGCTCGAACCCGAGATGGCACACGACATTGTCGGCGCTCGACAACTGCTGAAGCCAGGCGGGGCTCTGCGGGTTGTGCAGTTCGTGTGCCTGGATATCGAACGACGACAGGGCCTGCGCACTCTCGTTGATGACCAGGCCGTGGGGTTCCATGCGATCGCCGTCGCCTTCGCGCAGGTAGATCAGGCCGGCCTGGGCCTGGCCGATTTTCACGGTTTCAAACAGTACCCGTTGCAGCAACGGGGCGAACCGGGTTTCGGCGCTCAGGCTGTCGGTGATCTGGAAGAAGCTTGCCAGGGTGTCTTTCATGCGCGCCATCGACACACTCAGCTGGTCGATTTCGAGCACCGGAGAGCGACGGGACAGCGGAAAGTTGAAATCGAAACTGCGAATCGCATCCGCTTCCTGCACCAGTGCGCGCAGGGGCTTGACCAGGACTCTGGAGGTCAACCAGCCCAGCGGCACGCACAACAGCAGCGTCGCCAGGGTAATCAGCGCACCTTGCCAGCGCACGCGGTAAGCGTCGATCAGCAATTCATCTTCCGGCACCAAAAGTGCCAATTGCAGTCCCCGGGGGCCTCCTTCCTGCATGCTGCTGCGGGCGACGATCCATTGGCGACCGCCGGCATTCAGGCGATTACCTTCGGGAGGGTTGTTGAGCAGGGCACCCAGGCTGGGGCTCAGGTCGGCGGCCTTGGCCAGGCGGACGGTCTGATCGTCGATGATCAGCCGGCTGGCGTCGGGGTAGGCAATGGCGTTGCCCAGGGCATCGAACAGGACGATTTCGGTAGCAGGGGTCACCACATGCTTGGCCAGGGTGGCACTGAGTTCGACCAGGGTCAGGTCCGCGCCCATGACCAATTGCTCGCCGCTACGTCGGGCCAGGGTGGTACCGACGTTGTGGGTGGAGAAAAAGACGTAGGGTTCGGTGGTGATTTGATCGTTGTCGCGGGCGGCGCTGGTAAACCAGGCGCGGCTACGCGGATCGTAGGGATCGTCGGGATTATCCTGACGGCTGATGAAAGCCAGGTTCCGGTCGAAAAACAAGGATTGCGAATGTACCTGGCCGCCACTGTTTCGCTCGATGCTCCACACTTGATACGCCGCTGTCGTCGGGGCTTTGAGCAGTGTTTTCAGGTCGTCGGTTCGCAGGGGGCGAACCATGAAAAAATCTCCATTGCCGTAGCCCAGGTACAGTGACGCCAGATCGGGGTTGTCGGTGAGTGACTGGCTGAAGGGTTTGAGCAACGCCAGGCGTTGCTCCAGGTCCGGCGCCTGTACAGCGGGATTGAGGATCTGCACGCTCAGCAGGTGACGAATCGGTTCGTAGGTCGCTTTGAGGTCGAGACGGACATCCTGCTCGATGCGATCGAAGAGCTTCTCGCTGCTGGACAGGATGATCTGAGTGGATTGCTGATAATTGAAAATGCCCAGCACCAGGCCGGTCAGCAACAGCAGGCAGGTAAGCATCACGCTGATATGAATGTGCAGCGGAAGCCGCCGTTGAGCCGGGCGCAGTGGGCTGGACATGCAGGTCACTCCATGATGGTTAACACACTGCTCAGCGTCCAAGCATAGTTAAGCCTCTGTGATTCTGCTTTCGTCGCTCTGTCCGATTTGTTGCAACAGCGCCTGATCCAGTTCCAGCAGGGCGCGTTCCACTGCGGCACAGCATTCGGCCACTTTGTCGGGGCGGAAGTCGTCGCGACAGGTTGATTCCAGCGCTTCGCAGCTGTCGATCAAGCGAATCGCCTGGGCGATTCGCGCGGCACCCTTGATCTTGTGGGCGATATCGATAAAGGCCTGCGGGTCCAAGGTGCCGCAGAGTGCCAGCAACCCCTGGCGATCGAGACGGTTACTGTTGAGCAGTTCGGTCAACAGTCGCTGGTTCAGCACGGGATTGCCGCCGGTCAACTGCTGCAACCCTTCCAGGCTGAAAGCCGGAACGAGGGCGGTCGGTGCGATGCCTTTGACCCATTGGCTCAGGGCGGTCAGGGTCAGGGGTTTGAACAGACAGTCATCCATTCCGGCATGCTTGCAGCGTTGAATTTCTTCCGGTTGCGCATTGGCAGTGAATCCCAGAACCGTGCAGGGTGCCTGTTGCGTTTGTTTTTCATGTCGGCGAATGGCTCGGACCAGCTCATATCCATTCATGACCGGCATGTTGCAATCGGCGATCACCAGATCGAACGCACCGGTTTTCCACACCTCCAAGCCTGTCTGCCCATCTTGCGCGACACTGAACCGATGACCCAGAAACTCCAGTTGCTGGCACATGAGCAAACGATTGGCGGCATGGTCGTCGACCACCAGAACGTTCAATGAGGCTGTTGTGTGGTGGATCTGCGTTTCGGTTTTTTCCACCCGGGACGCGCCTGGCAGTGTTTGCAGAAGCAGCGACATCAGCACTTGCGTACCGGCACCCGGCTGACTGCTCAATTGCAAGCTGCCGCCCATCCTTTCGCACAGGCTGCGGCTGATCACCAGGCCAAGCCCGGTGCCACCTCGGGCCGTTTGCCCGGCGTTATCGGCCTGAGCGAAGGGTTCGAACAGGCGCCGTTGATCCTCTTCGCTGATGCCTATGCCACTGTCCTCGACCTGCAACTGCATCTGCACCTGATCGTGCTCGGCGGTGGGGTGCAGGTTGACGCTAATCCTGATCTGGCCGTGCTCGGTAAACTTGATGGCATTGCTGACCAGATTGGACAGCACCTGCTTGAAACGCAGCGGGTCCAGCAGGACATCGCAGGACGGAGTGGCCGGGCTGAAATCCAGCTGGAGTTCAAGTTCTTTCTGCCGGGCCAACCCATCGAAAATCCGCACCACCGATGCCACGATCTCTCGCGGATTGACAGGTTCCGGGCTCAGGCTCAGGTGTCCGGATTCGATGCGCGCGATGTCGAGTATGTCGCCGATCAGGTCCAGCAGATCCTTCGCCGAGTTGTACGCCACATCGATGGCCGGGCGGTCAGGGTGGTTGTGTTCGATACGCTTGAGTGTCAGTTCGAGCATGCCGATAACCGCATTCATCGGTGTGCGGATCTCATGACTCATGGTGGCCAGAAACGTGCTTTTGGCACGGTTGGCTTCATCGGCGCGCTCTTTCGCGCAACGCAGGTCATCAAACAATTGCCGGCGTTCACTGATGTCGATCCAGCCACCGATGATGCCTTGCACTTCGCCGCTTGAGTCGCGGTAGGGGAGAATCCAGTGATAGATCGTCAACCGACGGCCGCCGATATGCAACGCACGGTCGAGAATCAGTGGTGTGCCCTCGGCCACCACTCGCTGATAGTCCGCGTGGTATTCCCGGGCTTCGAAGGCATTGCTCAGGGTGCCGTGGATGACACTTTTGCCGATGACGTCCTCGCGTTTGGCGCTGAAGGCTTGCAAGTAACTGTCATTGCAACTTTGCAGCAGGCCCTGACGATCGCGCACATAAATCGGGTGAGGGGTGCCGTTGACCAGCGAGCGCATGAATTCGAACTGATCATTCAATGCACGTTCGGCAGCCTTGCGTTGATTGATCTGGCGCCGCATGTAGGCATTCCAGGCCACGGAAATCAGTAACAGCACACCAGCACCGATGACGATTTGGTAGAACAGCCGCTGATAGTTGCGCCAGGTGCTTTGCGATGACGCCGAATAGCCACGCCAACGGCTGTTGATGATGCCCAGTTCCTCCGGCGCGATACTCAACAGGGCCTTGTTGAGGATGTCATGAAGTTCCTTGGCTTGCAGGCCGGTCGCCAGGGAAAAGGCCGCCTGCTCGGTGCCGATGGTGGTACTGATCTGCAGGGTGTGTTCGAACAGACTCGATGAGATGAAGTAATTGGCGATCACCAATGAGTTCACCGTGCCCTCTGCCTGACCCTCGGCCAGCATCTCTACGGCACTGAACGTGTCCGGGGTCTCGACGAGCTTTATCTGCGGGTACTCGCTACGCAGATAAGCCATCAGCGGATGACCTTGTGCTATGGCCAGGCGTTTGCCGTTTAGCTGCGTCAGGTTGGTCGGGCTATCCGGGGCCTTGCGCGTCAGCAGGACATAGGAATTTTGCAGGTAGGGACGGCTGAAGTTCAGTTGGGTGTCGCGTTGTGCGCTGGGGAGCAGTGCGGCAATCAGGTCAGCCTGGCCGTCCTTGATTCGCTGAATCATGTCGCTGTCGCTGCGGTTGCGCTGGATGTCGAAACGTAAACCGGTACGCAATCGGATCAGCTCAAGCAGGTCCGCGGCAACCCCTCGAAAGTTGCCGGCACTGTCGAAAAATGTAAGCGGTGCGAAGGCTTCGTTGACCACCACGCGTACCACCGGGTGTTGCGCCAGCCAGCGCTCCTCGTTGTAACTGAGTTCCAGTTTGTGATCGGTGAGCAGAATGTCACTGCCGGCACTCCAGCGTTTGGCAATGTTTTCTCGAACACTGGTGGGGATGGCGAGGAGCATCGCATTGAGGATGCCAAGCAGCTCGGGATTGTTGCGGTGCACCGCAAAACTGAAGCCGTGGGCTTCATGTTTGCCGAAGTTGGCCATGCGGATGTTATTCAGATAGCCCTTGTTGATCATGTAGTGGGTGGAAATGGTGTCGCCGAGAAACACGTCAGCCTGGTCGAAGGCCACGGCATTGATCGCATTCTGGTAGGACGGATAGGACGTGATGATCGCCTTCGGATAAAGGGCCTTGACCTCCTCCTGCGGCAAGTAGTGATACACCATGCTCAGGCGCATGCCGGCGAGACCATCGGTCAGGGATCTGGTTTCGCCTTCACGGGTCACCAGGACTGGCTGATCCACGGCGTAGGGGTTGGACAGTACGATGTCGGCATTGCGTGCCTCGAACCCGTTGGCGGTACCGAGCAGGTCGACCTCACCCTTTTCAAGGGCTTCAATGGCGGCTCCCCGGGATGCAAAGCGCTGAACCCTGATGGGTAAACCGGTTGCCTGGCTCAGGGTGCCCGCATAATCGGCGGTGAAGCCTTCATAGTCGTGGCCGCTGAGGGTCAGGTCGAAGGGCGGATAATCCGGTGCCGAGGTGCCAAGGATCAGTTCTTGTCTGGACTGGAGCCACTGTCTTTGCGATGTGTCCAATTGAATGTCCAGGTGCCCGGCCGTCGAGCGACTCAGCAAGGCGAAGTGTTCGCTGCCCTGGGCCGCGAGCGATGAGGTGCTCAGGGAGAGGCCCACGGCCATCAGTATCAGGTAGTCCTTTAAATGACCGGGCATCCTGTTTCTCACACCAACGCATTGCGTTTTGCCATTTCGATGAGTTCAACCAACGACTTGGCCTTGAGTTTTTGCATGAGACGTTTTTTATAAGTGCTGACAGTCTTGTTACTGAGAAACATGCCTTTGGCAATTTCCTTGTTGGTACGGCCTTGAGCAAAAAGTTGCAATACCATCAACTCCCGGTCGTTGACGGATTTGAATAATTCCAGTTCGGCATTACGCACCTCATCGCCACGAACCGGGTTCAACGCTTCGCTCGGGAAATAGTTGTAACCCGATAGTACTGCTTTGATGGCGCTGACCAGTTCGCTGAGATCTTCCTGTTTACAGACATATCCGGAAGCACCGGACTGCATGCAACGAATTCCAAAAAGTGTTGGGCATTGTGCCGTGAGTACCAATGTTTTCAAGGGGGTACTCATTGCATTGAATCGGGCCAACACCTCCAGGCCATCCAGTTTTGGAATACTGATGTCGAGAATGACCAGATCGGGCATGCATTCACGCACCATCTGCATGGCATCGACCCCATTGTCAGTTTCACCGACGACTTTGTAGCCTTCGTGTTCTAGCAGCATGCGAACTGCAAGTCGGATGACAGGGTGATCGTCGACGATAAAAACGGAGTTCATAATCAAATCCCATGCGAACTGAAATAAAGCGCGCACCTTAGCTCAGATAGTTGGGGTCACGTATGAACTGACCTACCTGTAGCAGCAAAATAGGAATGTTCCTACAGGTGAAAAAGAATAGGCTTACGCGTCAACTAGGTTTTTTATGTAGATGGTTAGCAGTTTGTTTAATTTTGTTATGTTGTTAATGAATTATTTTGTGTGTTTTTTATTATATGTTTATCGGTTTTTTTGTTTTGTGTTCAACGGCTTTGAAATCAATAGTTTTGTGAGTTCGGCTTGTTTCAATGGCTTGACCAAATAACCCAGTAATGGAAGGTCATGAATGCTTGCCATATTTTCAAGTCCATCCAGTTCATCAGGCGTCAGGCTACTCAGAAGGATTGCCTGTTTGATCATCCCGTGGCGACTGGCGAATTTGACCAGATCAATCCCGGAAATATCGGGAAGGCATTGATCGCACAAAAGAATATCGAAAGGTTGCTCGGCGCCAAGCATTTGTTGCAAAGCGCCCTGGGCGCAGTCGGTTGTGGTCAATCGGGTAAAGCCATAACTTTCGAGCAGATATTGAGTGGCCCTTAGCTGAAACGGATGGTCTTCCACCAGCAAGATGCGCAGATTGTCTTTGATCATATTATTCACGCTTCTTTTATAGAACAAAGTAGCCGTGATTGTTTCGCGTCGATACCGGGCAATCGATCAGTTCACTCGACATCAACTGTAGGGGGATTCAGCGAGTGTTGAATGCACTTGGTTTTTTAGTGGCTGATCGGCCATTACAGGTGGCGTAATGGTTGATCAGCCAGTGCTCTTCAGTGACTGGAGCGCCCCGTCATTTCCAGCGCCATGTCGCTGGCGTAGTTGTCCGTCATGCCGGCAATGAAATCGATCATTCTCAGAAACGAGGTGTGCAGCGTGCCGTGGGGATCGGGTGCGTTGTTGCCCAGCAGGTCGAGAATCCGCCGGCTCTTGAAAGATGGCGTCCGACCGTTGTGTTGCTCGAGCGCTGCCCCACAGAAGGCGTTGAGCAAGATTTCCAGCGTGGTGTAGGCACCGATCTCGTGCAGGGTCTTGCGTTTGTCCTGGAAGATTTTTTTGCGTGCCATGTCCTTTGCGTTTAACACGCAACGTTTGGCCGGGCCGTGCATGTGTTCCACCAGATCGCCGGCCAGCGTGCCAGCCAGCAACGTGTCTTGCTGTTCGACAAAGGCGCGGGCCGCGGCATTGGTCAAGTGCTCGATAGCCTTGCCACGCAGGATGGCCAGCTTGCGTCGGCGAGAATCCCCGGGACCGAGTTGCCGATAGGTTTCCGGTAGATCGTCGCCCACCAGATCCAGCAGCAGAGACTCGACTTCGGCATATTCCAGCAACGCCATTTCCAGGCCATCTTCGAGGTCGATCAGCGCGTAGCAGATGTCATCGGCGGCTTCCATCAGGTAAACCAGCGGGTGGCGTGCCCAGCGCTGTTCTTCGAGTTGCGGCAGGCCGAGTTTCTGGGCGATCTGTTCCAGAAGGGGCAGTTCGCTCTGGTAGCAGCCGAACTTGTGTTTCTTGTACCCCAGCGAGTCGGCATGCCTGGCCGTCCACGGGTACTTCAGATAAGTGCCGAGGGTGGCGTAGGTCAGCCGCGTGCCACCGTCGAACTGGTGATATTCCAATTGGGTCAGTACCCGAAAACCCTGGGCATTGCCTTCGAAATTGAGGAAGTCGTTGCGTTCGGCTTCGCTCATTGCATCGAGCCAGCCACGGCCGGCAGCTTGCTGGAACCAGTGACGAATCGCATCTTCGCCAGAGTGACCAAATGGGGGATTTCCGATGTCATGGGCCAGGCAAGCCGATTGCACCACCATCCCCAGGTCGCTGGGTTCGCACCATTCAGGAAGGGCCCCGCGGATGGTTTCACCGACGCGCATGCCCAGCGAACGGCCGACGCAGCTGACTTCCAGCGAGTGAGTCAGCCGCGTGTGGATATGGTCATTACTGGAAACCGGATGCACCTGGGTCTTGCGTCCCAGACGACGAAACGCCCCCGAGAAAATGATGCGGTCATGATCTTTGTGGAAAGGACTGCGCCCGAGTTCTTGCGGGCTGTGCAGAGGCTTTCCGAGGCGTTCGCGGGTAAGCAGGGTGTGCCAATCCAAGGCGGGTATCTCCGTCGGGGGAATTGAGTACCTAGCTTCCCGGTTCGCATCGTGCCCTGCAAGGGGGACTTGTCGGAGCGAGCTTGCTCGCGATGAGCGCCCAGACAACGCGGTCATTCAGGCAGGGCGCGTTATCGTTGGCGTCCATCGCGAGCAAGCTCGCTCCTACAGGGGAAGCCTTGGCCCTAGAGCCCGACCGCATCGATATCGATCAGCAACAACCGCTCACCATTATCAAAAAACTGTCCGGCGGTGAGGCAGTATTGATTGCTGGTGGCATCGCGATACGTGTTGGAGAGGGTCAACTGCCGGTCTTCCCAGCCCTGCGCCAGCAGGTGATAGAAGTACGGACGCCAGGACCAGTTATGACCCATGTAGCGATTGTCGGCGACCCAGGCGTTGTTGCGCCATTCCAGGTTCGGCGTCAGTTGTGTGCCGTTGCGGTCGCATTGATAAAAGCGAAGCAGCCAGGGAAAGGCGTCCAGGTGAGGCAAGTCACTGAGCGGGGCGCGAGCCTGGGCCCAGGCTTGCAGGATCGCCATGAGTTCGCTGAGTTGCCGGCGCATGATCATCAGACGACCGCGCTCGGCCAGTTTCTGCTGAACATAGCGCTGACGCAGTTGTGCAAAGGGCTCAACGAAGTCAGCGGTGGGAAAAAAGTCTTCTTGCGCGCCTGCGAAAAGAAATCCCTGCACGTAGCGTGATCCGCACTCCAGCGCAAAATTGAGCTGCGCATCGGTTTCCACGCCCTCGGCGATAATCCAGCAACCGGTTTTCTCTGCCATTTGCGCCAGGGCCCTGACCACGTCACTGCTGGGACCGCCCAGGGCTGCGGCCTGGAATAAACGCATGTCGAGTTTGAGAATGTCCGGTTGCAGCGCCAGCACGCGATCGAGCTGGGAGTAGCCGGCACCGAAGTCATCGATGGCGATTCGCGCGCCGGCTGACCGGTAACGTGTCACCACTTCGGCCAAGCGCTGGATATCGCCCCCCAGTTCGGTAATTTCGAAAACGATTCGCTGTGGATCGATACCGTACTTGCTCAGCTGACTGAGACTGGGCAGCGGCTGTTCAGGGCGTAATCGGCTGATCCAGCGCGGGGAAATATTCAGACTGAGAAACCAGTCCGAGGGCGCTTCATGCAGTCGGCTCAAGGCGTTGTCGCGCAGCTGGCGATCCAGGCGACGCAGTGCAATGGCGTTGGTTCGTGGATCGGAAAACAGTGGTCCCACCGATGCCAATTGACCGTTGGCCTGACGCAATCGACCCAGCGCCTCGACACCTGCGATACGGCCGGTGGCGGTATCGATGAACGGCTGAAAGCAGGCGAGCGGTTGCCCATCGATCACAAATCCTCCTTGGTTGATCTTGTTTTTTGGATAAAGCCTGGTCACCGGGTAGGCACGCAGGATTGAACCCCTCGATCAAGAGGTTCATCCCACGGGTATTGCAAGAATGCAGCCAGATAGAAACGGCTCAGGGTTTGCGAGAGGAGCCTTGCATGACCAGCTTTATCAGTGGGCCCAGTGTGGTACCGAGCTGAACCAGTCGGGTCAGACTTGCGACTCCGCCATTTTTTGCGCCCTTGCCGGTCAGAAAACCCAGCAGGGTCACCGCTGCGACGCCCCAGAGTGGAGCGTGTTTGAGGCCGAGGCCTTCGTGCAGGTTTTGCGTCATACCGCGAACACGCTGCAAGGGTTGCAACAGTTGCGCGGATTCGTGGCGGATTTCCTGGCGATGCATTTCCATGCGCAGTCTGATCAGCGCCTTGCGCATTTCCGTGCGCGAACTGTTTTGAGGCAATTCAGGCAGATTCATGGCAACAGGCGCTCCCGATCATTTGCCAACTCTTCCAGCGTGCCATGGAAGGGCGAGGACTCATCGAAAATCGCTGCTCTCAGGCGAATGCCGCAGAAGACCGCTGCCAGGGCATAGAACAAGCAAAGCCCGATGATGGCTGCCAGGCGATAGGTGTCCCAAAACAGAATCAGCACCAGCGTGGACAACCCCACCAGCAACAGCAGGGCGAACACCAGCGCCAGGCCTGCAAACAGCAGCAGGCTGACGGTGCGCGCCTTTTGTTCCTGCAGTTCGATGCCGAACAGTTCGACATGGCTGTGCAGTAATCCAAGAACGGCCGCACCCAGGCGCCGCGATGAGGAACTTGCGCCCGTCGTGGACGCGCCGATTTCGTCGATCGCCATCATTAGCGCCGGGTTGCCAGCAGACCGATCAGGAAACCCACCCCGGCGGCGATCCCGACCGATTGCCATGGATTGGCCTGGACATAGTCCTCGGTGGCGGTCACGGCAGCCTTGCCGCGTTCGCGCACGGAGTCTTCGGTCAGTTTCAGGGTTTCCCGTGCACGCATCAGGGTCTCGTGGATCTGTTCGCGCAATTCATCGGCCTGGTCACCGGCCAGGGAAGCGGTGTGTTCCAGCAGCCTTTCGGTGTCGCTGACCAGTGTCTGAAAGTCATTCATCAGGATTTCTTGAGCAGTCTTTGCCTTGATGCTGGCCATTGGTGATCTCCATAGGTGGCGTCTGAAACGTTCGAGTATGAGCCTTGTACGAAGGTTCAGTACAAATGACTGGTACAACTTTTGCTGTGTGCTGGTGCGCCAGCCTGCGCGGATGCGCTGTTGCCGGGCATGATTTACGTAAACCATAACTCAAACAATCAAAACCCGAGCAAATGTCCCCGATCATGATCGACTTCGGCGAACGCTGTGCGCCAAAGCGGTTCATCGGGCGTGGCGCTCTCCATTGGAGGCGACACAACTTGGTGCATGGATTGCCCGCACGAACTGCTTTGGTGCCTTTTTCAGCCTTAAGGTCTGCCTAATCCATGGAAAATCTGCAAAGCGCTGTGGACAGTCTGGTCCATAGTTCCAACACACTGTTCATCCTGATCGGTGCGGTGATGGTGCTGGCCATGCACGCCGGTTTCGCCTTTCTTGAAGTCGGTACGGTCCGACAAAAAAACCAGGTCAACGCGCTGTCGAAGATCCTCAGCGACTTCGCGGTTTCAACCCTGGCTTACTTCTTTATAGGCTATTGGATTTCCTACGGGGTCAACTTCATGCAGCCGGCTGCGGTGATCAATGCCGATCACGGTTATGGGCTGGTGAAGTTTTTCTTTTTGCTGACCTTTGCCGCGGCGATCCCGGCGATCATTTCCGGTGGTATCGCAGAGCGTGCGCGATTCGTACCGCAACTGTGCGCGACGGCGCTAATCGTGGCGTTCGTCTATCCCTTCTTCGAAGGCATGGTCTGGAACGGCAACTTTGGCTTGCAAGCCCGGTTGCTGGAGCGCTTTGGCGCCGGCTTCCATGATTTTGCCGGATCCGTGGTGGTTCATGCCATGGGCGGCTGGCTGGCGCTGGCGGCGGTATTGTTGCTCGGGCCACGCAATGGCCGTTACCGCGAAGGGCGCCTGGTGGCCTTCGCGCCATCGAGCATTCCGTTTCTGGCGTTGGGGTCGTGGATCCTGATCGTCGGCTGGTTCGGATTCAACGTGATGAGTGCGCAAACCCTGCAAGGGGTCAGCGGGCTGGTGGCGGTGAACTCGCTGATGGCCATGGTCGGTGGCACGGTGGCGGCCTTGATTGTCGGGCGCAATGACCCGGGCTTTCTGCACAACGGTCCGCTGGCCGGACTGGTGGCGATCTGTGCCGGCTCGGATTTGATGCACCCCGTGGGCGCTTTGGCGACCGGGGCCGTTGCCGGGGCATTGTTTGTCTGGTGCTTTACCGCCGCTCAGGTCAAATGGCGAATCGACGATGTGCTGGGTGTCTGGCCGCTGCATGGTCTGTGTGGCGTATGGGGTGGAATTGCCTGCGGTATCTTCGGCCAGAGCGCGCTGGGAGGGCTGGGCGGGGTGAGCCTGATCAGCCAGTTGATCGGTACGGCACTGGGTGTGCTGGTGGCACTGGCCGGCGGCTTCGCGGTGTACGGTGCGATCAAGGCGCTCCATGGTCTGCGCCTGAGCCAGGAAGAAGAGTATTACGGGGCGGATTTGTCGGTGCACAAGATCGGCGCGGTCAGCCAGGACTGAGTGGTGGCCTGTCCCTGCTGCTCATTGCCGGCTTTGACGCGCCCGGGCGCTCGACGGTTTTTCGGGGCAGGCCTAGAATAGGCACTCAAATTTTTTCGGTTGAGCGCTCATGCTTCCTGAATGTCAGCTGTTCGGCACCTTGGGGTGCCATCTGTGTGAAGTGGCCGAAGCCATGCTGATGGAATTTGTCGAGCGTGGCCTGCTGGTGGAACTGGTGGACATCGCTGACGACGAAGCATGGTTCAAGTCTTACAGCCTGCGTATTCCGGTACTGCGTCGTGTCGATACGGGGGCTGAGCTGGGCTGGCCGTTCGGGCCGGACGAAGTCGTGGCGTTCCTGCGTTAAACGGTTTTTCGGGATGGCGGGGTCCCCGCCTGTCGAACTTTGCGATTGATCCCCTTGGCTTAACTGTTGTGATTCGGATACTGTATGCGCATACAGTTATTCGGATTGCTGTCCGCCCGTCCCCGGTTCAGGGGATGGCCGGGCGAGTCCGGGCGTTAGAGGGATGAATCGTGGTCAATGTCGAACAATTGAAAAGCAGCGTGAACCGGATGTCGGCGGACGTGGTGCGCGAGGCTGTCCTCGAATTGCGTCTGGACGGGCTGGTAACGGAAGGGAAAACGCCTTTCAACAAACTGCATTTCAATACCTGTTTCGCTGAAATCGAAGCCCTGTTCCAGCGAGCGGGTTATCACCGGCCACTTGATGTCGTGGGTTACCAGGGCTTGTTGTATGCCCTGTATGACCCGGGTCGATGGGAAGCGGTCGATGTACTGCGCTGGCTCAAGGAGTACACCGAGGCGGCGGCGCGCGCGCAGATACCGGCCTGAGGATTCTTCGCTAGGTTCGTTCCCGGTGCTGTTGGATAATGCCGCTCTGTATCGAGGGTTAGAGTTTTCGTATGTCCACTTCATCTTTTTCTGCCGCACACAACCAGGCCAGCACGCTCTACTTGCCGCCTGGCTCGTGGCAGACCGTTTTCGATTGCCTGTGCGAACATTTCAGCGCCATCGATCGTGAACAATGGCTGGACCGAATCGCCCGGGGCCGTGTTCTCGACGGTCAAGGTGTGCCAATCGCCCTTGATTTGCCCTACAAGGAAGGTCTGCGCATTCACTATTTCCGCGAAGTGCCCGATGAAAAACCGATCCCGGTGATCGAGTCGATCCTCTACGCGGACGAGCATCTGGTGGTGGCGGACAAGCCGCATTTTCTACCCGTGACGCCTGCGGGTGAATATGTCGAGCAAACCTTGCTGAGACGGCTGATCCGTCGTCTGGACAACCCGCACCTGGTGCCGTTGCATCGTATAGATCGGCATACGGCGGGACTGGTGCTGTTTTCCGCCAACCCGCAAAGTCGCTCGGCGTATCAATCGCTGTTTCCTTCACGCCGGATCGAAAAACGCTACGAGGCCATTGCCTCGGCGTTGCCTGAGCTCTCGTTTCCATTGGTTCATAAAAGCCGGCTCATCGATGGCGAGCCTTTCTTCCGTATGCAGGAGGGACCGGGTGTCAGCAATACTGAAACGGCTGTCGAAGTCAGGGAAAAGAATGGTGATCTCTGGCGCTATGGCCTTTATCCGGTGACCGGCAAGAAACATCAGTTGCGGGTACATATGACCGCGTTAGGCGCGAGCATTTGCAACGACCCTTTCTATCCTCGGGTACTCAAGGATATCGAGGATGACTACGCCAATCCCTTGAAGCTGTTGGCCCAAGGCCTGAAATTCGTGGACCCGGTCACGGGGCAGGAAAGAGAGTTCGAGAGCACGATCACCCTGCAATGGTGATCAAGTGTTCCAAAATCCGATCCAAAGCATTGATTTGAAAATTCGAATTAATGGGCAGGTTTGCAGTCATTTGAACAGGCCCCACGAACGTGGCATTCAGCGACCCTCGGTACAGCAGCCAGATCGTGCGGCCCGAAACCTTCCATGCAAGGAGATACCAATGAGACGTACCGTTTTCGCCGGGATGTTCATTTGCGCTGTAATGTTGGCTTCTCCCGTATTCGCCGCAGACCACGACCTTTGCACCATCAAGCTTCAGGAACTCAAGAACAAGGTTTCCAGCCTGCCGGCCACGTCCGAAAATACCGCCATGGAAATCAGGCGGATGCAGGCCAGCGCGGAATCGGCTCGAGCTGCCGACGATGACAGGAAGTGCATCACCGAAGCCACGCAAGCGCTGGCCCGGGTAGATCAACTGACCAATGAGCCAAACCCTTGACGAACAGGCTTGGTTTCCGGATTGCAGAAAAGCAAATGCCCCGATAAATCGGGGCATTTCTGTATCCGGTAGTCGCCGCGTAGATTACAACTCTTTAACGGTGCGAACCTGATCCTTGTTGATGCGGGTCTGTTTGCCATCCAGCTGCTCGAATTCGTAGAAGCCCGAATCCTTGTCATAGTGTGGCGTGTCGACGGCCTGGATTTCGCGACCGTCATTCAAGGTGATCACTGTAGGCGAGGCGCAACCGGCGAGGGTCGTGAGGCCCAGCGCGAGCATGAAAGTGGCCAGGGTCCGTTGAGTCATGTTGTGTCTCCGAAATTGAATACTTTTGGTTACTGAACTTGAGACGTATACGGCGTGTGCAAGTTCCTCGGGTACGGTCAGTCTGACACAGTGCCGTGCGTGCTTAACAGTTCCGGCGTGTTGAGGTTGGCCAGGCGCGGGTCGTTGTCAGGACACTGTAGCGCGGTTGCGCCCAGTTTGCGCATGAGTCGCCCCGGACTACGCTCGCCGTCGCTCCAGGCGCGTTCGAAATCACTGCGAAGTGCCACGGGAATGACGCACAGCAAAGGTTCCCAATGCTCGTCATGGCGCAGCATCAACGGTTTGTCGGGATGTTGGCTGGCCGTTTCGCGCATGTTGGCGAGCAGCGCTTCATCGATGCGCGGTACATCGCAAGGCAAGACCAGCAGATGCGAGTGGCGAGCTGCTTTCAGGCCGGCGCGAATGCCGGCCAATGGCCCCGGAAAATCGCCTTCATCGTCATGAACCAGTTGGTCGGCGTAGGGCGCGTACTTTTCCAGATTGCGGTTGCAGGAAATGATCAGGTCATCGCTCAGCGGGCGCGTCTTGCGATGCAGGTGTGCAATCAGCGGTTCGCCGTGCCATTGCACCAATCCCTTGTCCTGACCGCCCATGCGTTGGCCGCGACCGCCTGCCAGGAGAAGAATGGAGCAGGGTGGTAAATCCGGATTCGAGGTCATGGCGAGTCTCCATGGGGGCGGCGAAAAAATGGGGCGCTGTGATATAACACCGGGCTGTTTCTCCTACAACTGGATGAGCCTATGAAAGCCAAGGCTGATGTACCTTTCGCCCCGCTCAACATTGCGGTGCTGACGGTCAGCGACACCCGAACCCTGGAAACCGATACTTCAGGCCAGGTCTTTGTCGACCGCTTGACCGCTGCCGGCCACAACCTGGCCTCCCGGGTGTTGCTCAAAGATGATCTCTACAAAATTCGCGCGCAAGTGGCCAACTGGATTGCCGACGATGTCGTACAGGTGGTGCTGATCACTGGCGGCACCGGTTTCACTGGACGCGATAGTACGCCGGAAGCAGTGAGTTGCCTGCTCGATAAGCAAGTCGATGGATTTGGTGAGTTGTTCCGGCAGATTTCCGTGGCGGATATCGGCACATCGACCGTTCAATCCCGCGCGCTGGCGGGTCTGGCCAATGGCACGCTGGTCTGCTGTTTGCCGGGATCGACCAATGCCGTACGCACCGGTTGGGATGGCATTCTTGCCGAGCAGCTGGATTCGCGGCATCGCCCCTGCAATTTCGTGCCTCATCTGAAACAGGCGGCTCCCTGTGAATCCCGCGGGTAAGCCGGGCAAATCCGGCAGCCTGATGCCGGTCGAGGTGGCGCTCGCACGTTTGCTGGAAATGGCTGACGCCTCGAGGATTGTCGAACGCGAGCGCTTGCCGTTGGCGCGGGTTGAGGGGCGAGTGCTGGCCGATGATCTGGTGTCGACGCTTGATCTGCCGCCATGGCCTAACAGCGCCATGGACGGTTATGCATTGCGTGCAGCCGACTGGACGGGAGAGCCCCTGGTCGTCAGCCAGAAGGTTTTTGCCGGGCAGGCACCTGATGCCTTGAAGCTGGGCACCTGTGCACGAATCTTCACCGGGGCGCCTGTTCCCGCTGGCGCCGATTGTGTCGAGATGCAGGAAAATGCCGAAGTACAGGCGGATGAGCGAGTGCGCTTCACCGAAACCCTGACCCCTGGACAAAACATCCGTGCACAAGGCCAGGAAACCACGGTGGGTGAACTGATTCTGCCGGCGGGTACGCGTTTGGGGCCGATTGAGCAGGGGCTGGCTGCCTCGCTCGGTTGCGCCGATCTGGAAGTCATTCGCAAGGTGCGCGTTGCGGTGCTGTCGACCGGGGATGAGTTGGTCGAACCGGGTCAGGCGCTTGGGCCAGGGCAGATCTATAACAGCAATCGTGTTTTGCTCTGCAGTTGGTTGCAGCGGATGGGCTGTGAAGTGATCGACGCCGGCATTCTTCCCGATGACCTGGTCACCACGCGTGCGCGCCTCGGTGAATTGAAGGATGTCGATCTGATCCTTTCTACCGGTGGCGTATCGGTGGGCGAGGCAGATTTTCTGGGCATTGCCTTGCGCGAAGAGGGTGAGTTGAGTTTGTGGAAGCTTGCCATCAAACCTGGTAAGCCGCTGACGTTCGGGCATTTTCGCGGCGTACCGGTTATTGGCTTGCCGGGCAATCCGGCATCTACCCTGGTGACATTTGCCTTGTTGGCCAGGCCTTATCTCTTGCGTCTTCAGGGCGTCAAACAGGTGGAGCCGCTGAAGGTGCAGGTGCCAGCAGGGTTTGACTGGCCCACCGCCGGCAATCGACGCGAGTACTTGCGCGCTCGCCTGGAAAATGGTCGGGCAATCATTTACAAAAATCAGAGTTCCGGCGTGTTACGCAGTGCCGCCTGGGCTGATGGACTGGTCGAAGTGCCGGAGCATCGCACCCTGACTGCAGGTGATTCCGTCTATTTCATTGCGCTGAGTGAAGTACTGAGCTGACCTTGGTAATTGTCCTGCCGAGCAAGCCCGGTTGATCTGACCGGGTTTGGCGTCAAGACCAATCAATGCGCCAGGAGCAGTGTCACAAGCTGATCGAAGCGACTATTGGCGACCCAGCCGAGCAGGCCGAGCACTACGACTGTTCCGCCAGCGGAATAGGCAAGCCTGTGTTTGATGGACTTTACGTCACTGCGAACTTCTTCCATCTCTCTTCGCATGTTGTTGAGGTGTCTTTCCAGCTCAATGACGCGAGGCTCCATATCAACTTCTCCAGTGGGATTCGCAGCTTGCTGACGGGGCCGTTTCTCTGCGAGCGATACGCCCGGAATCATCGGCAACTTCAGGTCGTGGTGGTGCATGGCACATCCTTGTGATGGTCTTGCGGATAACTGAAAAAACTGGACACCAAAGTGTACCAATCACACTTATTGGTCAATTGAGCCGATTCCTCACGATTTGTAAGAAATATCCCGTCATGTAGGAGGCAAGATGGCTCGCCTGGAAAAAAATCACTTTTTTCGACTTTTAGGGTGATCGACGCGGTCAACATCTCCCATACGCTATTCACACCCGGGAGTGACATCTATGAGCGATCGCAAGGCGCTGTTGATTCTGCATGGCAAGCAGGCGCTCAACGAGGCAGTTCGCGCCGCCGTCGAAAGCCGGCGCGAACAAGGTTGGGAACTGGCCGTCAGGCTGACATGGGAAGCGGGCGACGCACAGCGGCTGGTGGATGAAGCGCTGGCGGCAGGGTACAGGCAGATCGTTGCCGGCGGTGGTGACGGGACCCTGCGCGATATTGCCCAAGCCATGGCCGCAAAGTCGACACAGGCCAGTCTGGTACTGATGCCGCTGGGCACCGCCAACGATTTTGCACGCGCCGCCGGTGTTCCGCTGGAACCTGCTCAGGCTCTGGATTTATTGGACGTGAAGCCGAGTGCCATTGATCTGGGGGAGGTCGGTGGGCAGGTTTTTCTGAATATGGCCACAGGCGGTTTTGGCAGTCAGGTCACGGCCAATACCTCCGAGGACTTGAAAAAGGTACTCGGCGGCGCGGCTTACCTGTTCACGGGCTTGTCACGCTTCAGTGAGCTGCACGCGGCATATGGCGAGTTGCAGGGGCCGGGTTTTCACTGGAGTGGGGACTTGTTGGCGCTGGGCATCGGTAATGGTCGGCAGGCGGGTGGTGGCCATGAATTATGCCCGCAGGCGCTGGCGGATGATGGCTTGCTCGATATCAGCATTTTGCCAGCCCCACAGGAAGTGGTCGATACCTTGAAAAACCTGCTGGCCGACGGCTTCGGCATCGACAGCATGTTCGTGAGAGCCCGCTTGCCATGGGTCGAGATCAAGGCTTCGGAAGGTCTCTATATCAATCTCGATGGCGAGCCGCTCGAAGGTGACTGTCTGCGTTTTTCAACGCAGCCGGCGGCACTTCGGGTGCACTTGCCTGAAGGCTCGCCGCTGTTGAGTGCGTCGCAGCCTGTCAGTCATCCAGGCTGATGATCTGCTCGCGTACGGCGAACAGCACCAGGCCAGCCACATCAAAAATCTGCAAGCGCTTCATGATCTGCGAGCGGTGGGTTTCAACGGTCTTGACGCTCAGACCCAGGCCGTTGGCTATTTCGCGGGTAGACTTTCCGCGAACAATCAGGCGCAGAATCTCCATTTGGCGGGCTGTCAGGTTGTGCGAGTCAGCAGGTTCGGGGTTTTTCTGGTTCCGGGTCAGTGCCTGGGTGATGACGGTATGGGCAATGGCCGGGCTCAGGTAGCGTTCGTTGTTACGCAAGGCTTCCAGGGCATGCGCCAGTTCAGTGGCCGTGGTGTCCTTGAGCAGATAGCCGTGAGCCCCGGACTCCAGTGCTCGCATGATAAGTGCCGGATCGGTGTGCATCGACAGGATCAATACCTTGCACTGCGGGCGGACTCGCTTGAGTTGCTGCAAGGCATCAAGGCCACCGGTCTGCTTCATGGATATATCCAGCAACACGATATCCGGGGACAAATGCTCGACCATCGCCAGCAGCTGTGAGCCGTCATCGGCCTCGCCGATGACCGCATAGCCAGGAAGGTCCAGCACCAGGGCGCGCACGCCAGCCCTGATCAGCGAGTGGTCATCCACCAGAAGTAAGTTACAAGTCAATGCATAACCTTATTTGTACTGGCCCGTTCGAGCGCGCGGGGCGCCCAGGGGAAGAGAGCTTCGATTTGAGTGCCTTTGCCCGGTTCGCTGGTCACGGTCAATGTACCGCCCAGTTGATTGATCCGCTCGGACATCCCGGCCATGCCACGCTGGCCCTCACGACCCGGGTCGGTGGCGGGGGCGAATCCCTGCCCGTCGTCACTGATGGATAATGACAGGCCCTGGGGCAAACGCTGCAGGCAAACCAGCAGATTCTTTGCTTGAGCATGCCGCAATATGTTGGTGACCGCTTCCTGGGTAATGCGATAGGCCGCCACGGCCATTTCTTCGGGAATCCCCGTCAGGCGTTGGTGGCATTCCAGGCTCCAGTGCACGGAGGTATTGGCCAGCGTCTTGAGCAGGTGTGCCCGCAGGCTGGCTTCCAGCCCGAGACTGGTCAGCTGTCGGGGGTTCAGAATGGCTGACACGTCGCGGACTTTGGCGAGGGTTTCTTCCAGGGTGTCGCAAAGTACGGAACATTGCCCCTGAAGTTCTTCCGGCATCCGGCGCTTGAGCCAGTCACTTTGAAGTTTGGCGGCGGTGAGCAACTGGCCGATGTCGTCATGCAGTTCCCGGCTGAGTCGGTGGCGTTCGTTTTCCTGGACCTGGAGCAAACGGTCGGCAAGTTCCTGGGGTTGGAACTTGATCGACTTGCGCGACAGGCGATATTGCACCCAGACACAACCCAAGGCAGCCATGTTGAGCGCCAGCAGACCCAGCGGCAGATGAGTGGAAAGAAAATAGATCAGCAGGCTGCCAAGGGTGGAGCAGGCACATAGCAAAAGCGTGAACCGACGCGCGTTTTCTCGGGAGGGTGGCCACGTGGCAATTGACTTGAGGCTGGCGTACATAGCGGATGGAGCCAATGGATGTTCGCTGCGGGCAGACCGGCCATGTTGATTGACGGGTCTCTGTTTTGTAATGTTGTACAACAACTTCAACGGTGCATAGTTTCTGTATAAGAAAATTCAGCCTGGAACTTGGTCAGGCTACAGCCGTGGCAATCATATTGCCATTAATTGACGCCAACTAATGGGCGGCATAATACCACTTAAGATACCGTTGGTCGCGCATGCGATATATGTCCTGGGCGTCAGGAGGCAAGGTGTTGCGCAGGTGAGTTCCACATTGGAAAGTGTGGTTATCGTTGTCGGAGGGGGGCGTTTATCAAATGGATTTTGTCTTTTGACGTCAGGCAAAACCCTAGTCGGGACAGACACGCTATTGCCGGAAAGAATAGTTATTTTATTTGCCGCTGTCGTTAATGGGTATGCAGTATTCAATTGCGACATGTGCGCGCTCAAGTTACTGCACAGTCGTGACAATTAAGTGTGTAGCGCGACACGACTCCGTGGGTCTAAGCCTGCCGCTCCAAGTAGGGAACCAGTGTGAACGGTTTGGAATTAACCGGTGGTTGAAACTGACTTTGGCCGACCTGGAAGGCAAAGGCCTCGATCAGGGTCGTCTGTTCGGTTTCATCGAGACTCAGTTGGCCGGTTTTCTGGTCGATCAGTTCAAGTTGCCAGGCAATCAATGTCAGGCAGTCTTTCAACGCACTCAGGGCCTCGTCGTGCAGTGCCATGTGATTTTGCGCGTGGTTGAGCAAGCCATGAATGTGCAGCGAGAACTCTGAAACCGCCGCCAGCGCGAGGGCGTCCGCCTTGCTGGCCAGTTTGAGCAGCGTGCTGAGCATGCAATCAATGGCGTCCTTGTCATTGCTGATCAGTTGCAGATGGCTCAGGCATTCCTCGGTTTTGGCCAGAAGTGATTCGGCTTCGACGAGAAATTCCGGGACCCGCTTTGCCCACTCTTTACGATTGTTCGGCATGCTTATCTCCACAACGTCATGACTAATGAGGGGATGTCGTGCGTGTCGACGGGGACAATGGCTGTCCCGACGTAACCGTTTCGTCGTGAGATCGCATTCCGGCCGGCTTGAACACAGGCGGGGAAACTACTTGAGAGGGTGGCTGGCCACTGACCTGCGATCGCACACAAAAGCCTGACTCCATTCATGCAATGAGAATGGCGTCACATTAATGGCTATTGGATATTGCGAATATCAGGTTGTGGCTGATTGTTGCTAGGGGAATCCCTTACGCGACGGAACCTTGGGCCAAAATAAAGGTCGCCGCGCAGAGCATGCAGCAGATCAAATCATAGCGCCAGTAAACCATGATGTTAATGTGACATCAATGGTTGGGCGTGGCATTTCGCAGGGGTCAAGGTCTGGCAAAAACAGCCGATAACCCTCTATTAGTGAATTCATCAGTACAAGCCCAGGAGTCATTGATGGCTGGCATTCTCGATACGGTAGACCAACGTACGCAACTGGTGGGTGAGAATCGCCTGGAAATTCTCATGTTCCGGCTCGCCGGGCGGCAATTGTTTGCAATCAATGTGTTTAAAGTGCAGGAAGTCCTGCAACTGCCAAAACTGACCCTGATGCCTCAACGCCACCCGTTCGTTTGCGGCGTGGTCAACCTGCGTGGCCAGACCCTGCCGGTCATCGACCTGTCCCAGGCGATCGGCATGCGTCCGCTGGTGCCGGGCCCGAACAGTACGATCATCGTCACCGAGTACAACCGTTCCGTGCAGGCGTTCCTGGTCGGTGGCGTGGACCGTATCGTCAACATGAACTGGGAAGCGATTCTGCCGCCGCCGACCAGCGCCGGTCGCCAGCACTACCTGACAGCCATCAGCAAGGTCGACGACCAGTTGGTGGAAATCATCGACGTGGAAAAAGTCCTCGCGGAAATCGTGCCCTACAACGCCAAGGTGTCCCGCGACAAACTCGATGACCCGGTGCTCGAGCGTGCCCGTGGACGTGAAGTGCTGTTGGTGGATGACTCCAATGTGGCCTTGGCGCAATTGCGCGACACCCTGGGTCAACTGGGCGTGAAAATGCACATCGCCAGCGATGGTCTGAAGGCACTGAACATGCTCAAGGCCTGGGCCGACACCGGCGTGAACATGACCGACAAACTGCTGATGGTCTTCACCGACGCGGAAATGCCGGAGATGGATGGCTATCGCCTGACCACGGAAATCCGCAACGACCCGCGTCTGCGTGGCCTTTATGTGGTGCTGCACACGTCTTTGTCCGGCAGCTTCAACGACTCGATGGTCAAGAAGGTCGGCTGCGACAACTTCCTCTCCAAGTTCCAGCCGGACAAACTCGTCGACGTGGTGCGCCAGCGCCTGATGCTGGACGCTGTCCCTGCCTGATAACGATGTAATCCTTGTGGGAGTGAGCCTGCTCGCGATGGTGTGTCAGTCAACATCAGTGCAGCGGACACACCATCGCGAGCAGGCTCGCTCCTACAGTTATTTTTGCACTTTGATTCAGGGGGCAGGCTCGTATAGGGTGGCGTTTTTGCCCATCAGGGAGCCGGCCATGTTGCGACTGAGCGCGCTTTATCGTTATCCGTTGAAATCCGGCAAGGGTGAAACCTTGCAGCAGGTCGGCCTCGACAAGCTGGGGTTGGACGGCGATCGCCGCTGGATGCTGGTGGACGAGGCCAGCGGGCGTTTCCTGACCCAGCGGGCGGTGGCGCAGATGAGCCAACTCTCGGCGTTGTGGAATGCCGATGGCGGTTTGACCCTCAATGCTCCCGGTCACTCGCCGATTGATATCGCGTTGCCTGGTAGCGATGCTGAGCTGCGCGGCGTGACCATCTGGCGCGACAGCTTGCGTGTGCCGGATGCCGGCGATGCGGCGGGTGCCTGGGTCAGTGAATTCATTGGCAAGCCGACACGTCTGGTGCATGTGCCACTGGAGCGGGCGCGTACTACCGAGGCCGGTTACGGCAAGGAAGACGATCAAGTGGCGTTCGCCGATGGCTTCCCCCTATTGCTGATCGGTCAGGCGTCGCTGGAGGATCTGTCGCAACGGGTCGGTCGCCCGCTGGAAATGCTGCGCTTTCGACCGAACCTGGTGATTGAAGGCAGTGACGCTTTTGCCGAGGATGGCTGGAAGCGCATTCGCATTGGCGATGTCGAATTCCGGGTGGTCAAGTCGTGCTCACGCTGCATCCTCACCACCATCGATCCGCAAACCGGCGAACGTAGCGAAGATCGCGAACCGTTGGCGACCTTGCAGAAGTACCGTGCCGAGGCTGATGGCGCGATGTTCGGGCAGAATCTAGTCAATGACAGCAATGGACGGCTGGAAGTGGGTATGCCGGTGACGATCCTGGAATAATCGCCTTGAAATGGAAAACGCCCGTGTCTTCAAAGACACGGGCGTTTTTTTGTTGCCGTGAAAACCCGGTGGGTTAGCCGCGGTATTCGCACAGGTAAGCGGTGTCGACGGCGACTTTCAGCTGGAATTTGCTGTTGGCGGGCACATTGAACTGGCTGCCGGCGGCAAAGGTTTCCCAGTCGCTGCTGTCCGGCAGCTTGACGGTCAGCGCGCCGGATACTACGTGCATGATTTCACGCTGGCTGGTGCCGAATTCATATTCGCCCGGAGCCATGACGCCGATGGTCGCCGGACCTTCAGCGGTGCCAAAGGCGATCGACTTGACGGTGCCGTCGAAGTACTCGTTGACTTTAAACATGGGCGATTCCTCGAAAAGGGCTAAAAAGGGCCGGCCAGTATGCACAAGGGTGCCGGAGTCGTCACCTCTCCAAAGGAGGGAAAATCTGCGGTAACAGGCGCGCGGTATTGCGTGCATCCTCCAGCGCACGGTGTTGTTGACCGGTAAATTGCAGACCTGCCAGTTGCAGTGCGCCATTGAGCCCCAGCGGGCGTTCCAGGCGACGGGCCTTGGCAAAGCGCTGCTTGAGATTGATGTGCGGTGTGCGGCTCAGGACGCTGTCGAGTTGCAGCCGCTGCCATTCCTGAATGAGCTGCTGGCGATCGTAATCGCCCCAACTTATCCAGCCTTCCAGTTGCGCATGATGTTGCCCGAGCCATCGTTCGAATGACGGCCAGATTTCGCTCAGCGTCCGCGCCGCATCGACATCGGCCTGGGTGATGTGCGTCAGTTCCCGACAAAACGGTGTCAGCAACGGCCGCCTCAATGGCCGCACAAAGCACTGGAAGTGATCCACTTCGCGGCCTTTGCGGTCCACTAGGGTGGCGCCGATTTCGATGATTTCCATTTCAGTTACTGGCCAGCCACCCTCATCGGTGGTGGCTTCCAGATCAATGACCAGCCAGTGAGGCATTGCAGGGTTCCTGGTATCCGCGTCCTGATAGGCTTTGAGCGTAGCCAAACGCGACGGTTCCGCCTAGCGGCTTATTCCACCTCCAGTAAAATCTGACGATTCTTCACCTGATCGCCGACGCGCACCTGCAGACGCTTGAGAACGCCATCGATGCCCGACTTGAGTGGATGCTCCATTTTCATCGCCTCCAGCACCACCAGCAATTGCCCCTTGCTGACCGGGCTGCCCTCGTTGACCAGCACATCGACAATGGCGCCGTCCATCGGCGCCTTGAGGGTGCCGCAGCTGATACTGGCCTGGCTGCTGACCAATGCCTGGGTCCGGTCATCCAGTCGCAGGCTGCCGGGGCGGGTAAACAGGCAGATTTGCCCGGCGTGCAGTCGGTAGGCATGGCGACGACGGATGCCGTCGATTTCCAGGGTGGCCCAGCGCCCGTCGCACTCGATGATCTTCAGTTCAAGACTGCGGCCGGCGACCTGAACACGCCAGGCTTCGCCCGGTACGGCGTTCAGCGCCACTGACCACTGCTGATCGTCCAGGCCGAGGCGATAATGCAGCGGCACACTGGCGTTGTTGCGCCACCCGGCCAGCGGCCCGCGGTGCGCCTGGGCCGAGGTCTGGTAAAGCAGGGCGGCGGCAATCGCCAGTTCCTCGGCGCTCGGTACAGGGGGATGCAGGCACGGATGGTCAGCGAATTGCCGGGCAATGAATCCGGTACTGAATTCGCCACTGATGAATTGCGGGTGCTGCAACAGGCTGGCGAGCAGGCACTGGTTGCTCTGCACCCCTAGCAGGACGCTGTCCTGCACCGCCCGCAGCAACTTGCGCCGGGCTTCCTCGCGGGTGGCACCATGGGCGATGATCTTGCCCAGCATCGGATCGTAGAAAGGGCTGACCTGCTGGCCTTCGAGCAGGCCATGGTCAATCCGTACGCCGCCGCTTTGCAGTGCCGGTTCCCAGGCGTCTATGCGCCCGGTTTGTGGCAGAAAGCCCCGGGTCGGGTCCTCGGCATAAAGGCGCACCTCCATGGCATGCCCGTTGAGTTGTACCTGCTCCTGACGCAACGGCAGCGGTTGTCCTTCGGCGACGTTCAGTTGCCAGGCCACCAGATCCAGGCCGGTGATCAGTTCGGTGACCGGGTGTTCCACTTGCAGCCGGGTGTTCATCTCCAGGAAATAAAACTGCCCGCGCGCATCCAGCAGGAATTCCACGGTGCCCGCACCGACGTAATTCACCGCCCGACCGGCCTTGAGCGCCGCTTCACCCATGGCTTGGCGCAAAGTGGCGGTCATGACCGGGCACGGCGCTTCCTCGATGACTTTCTGATGGCGGCGCTGGATCGAACAATCGCGCTCGCCGAGGTAGATCAGGTTGCCATGCTGGTCGCCGAACAGTTGGACCTCGACATGCCGGGGTTCGATCAACGCCTGTTCGAGGATCAGTTCGTCGCTGCCAAACCCGTGCAGGGCTTCGGAGCGAGCGGTGCGAATCTGTTCCAGCAAATCACCGGCATCGTGCACCAGCCGCATGCCGCGCCCGCCACCGCCGGCACTGGCCTTGATCATCACTGGATAGCCGATGCGTTCGGCTTCGCGACTGAGCGTTGCGTCATCCTGTTCGGCGCCCTGATAACCCTGGATGCACGGCACGCCAGCGTTGAGCATGGCGATTTTCGATAGGCGTTTGCTGCCCATCAGCTCGATGGCTTCGGGGCTGGGCCCGATGAACGTGATGCCGGCGTGCTGGCAAGCGCGGGCGAACCCGGCGTTTTCAGAGAGAAAACCGTAACCCGGATGGATAGCATCCGCGCAGGTCAGGCGCGCCGCGTCGAGGATCGCCTGGATGTTCAGGTAAGACTGTTGCACCGGGGCCGGACCGATATGCACGGCTTCGTCGGCCATTTGCACATGCAGCGCATCCGCATCGGCATCGCTGAACACGGCGACAGTGCGGTAGCCCATGGCCTGGGCGGTGCGCTGGATGCGGCAGGCGATTTCACCGCGGTTGGCGATCAGGATTTTTGTGAATCCGGGCATGGTTTATTCCCCTGGTTTTGCGGTGAATGTGAGGGCCTCATCGCTGGCAAGCCAGCTCCTACAGGATTTGTGAACGACAAATATCCTTGTGGGAGCTGGCTTGCCAGCGATGCTTTTAAAGGGCCCACCCCGGTTTTCTTTTTTGCACAAAGGCCATGGTCCCCTCGACCCCTTCTTCGCCGATCACCGCTTCGCTGAACCACTCGGCCGCCTGATCCAGCAACTCATTCGATGGCTGCACGGCACTCGCCAACAACAATTTTTTAGTCGCCGCATTCGCCCCCGGCGCACAACACAACACATGGGCCAGCACCTCATCGAGGCGTTCGGCCAATGCCTGCGGATCATGCTCGACAAAATGCACCAGCCCCATTCGCCGCGCGTGAGTGCCATCGAAACGCGCCGCCGTCAGGGCCAGGCGCCGGGTCTGGGTCAGGCCGATGCGCTGGACCACGAACGGCGCGATCTGCGCCGGCAACAGGCCGAGGCTGGTTTCCGGCAGACCGAATTGCGCCTGATGATCGGCCAGGGCGACATCGCTGACACAGGCCAGCCCAAAGCCGCCGCCCAGCACCGCACCTTGCAGTACGGTGATCACCACTTGCGGCGCGTGCTGGGTTTCTTCCAGCAGGGCACCGAAGGCACGGTTCATTTCGCGGTGCGCCGTTGCACCCTGGGCGCTGGCCATGTCCTTGATGTCGCCACCCGAACAGAAGTGCCCGCCGGCACCGCCGATCACCAGGGCGCGAACAGCACGGTCATCGCGCACCGCCGCCAGCACCGCGCGCAGTTCGGCGACCATCTGCAGGCTCATGGCATTGCGGTTTTCCGGGCGATTGAGGGTGATGTGCAGCACGCCATTATGCAGCTCCAGCAGCAACGTCTGGCAAACCGGCAGGCTGCTCATGGCTTTTTCCCCGGCAGGATGCCCATGAGTTTGCAGATGATCCCCAGCATGATTTCGTCGGCACCGCCGCCGATCGACACCAGCCGCACATCGCGGTAAGCACGGGCCACCGGGTTGTCCCACATGAAGCCCATGCCGCCCCAATATTGCAGGCAACTGTCGCTGACCTCGCGTCCCAGACGACCGGCCTTGAGCTTGGCCATGGACGCCAGGCGCGTGACGTCCTGGCCTTTGACGTATTGCTCGGTGGCCTGATAGACCAGCGCGCGCAGGCATTCGATTTCGGTTTGCAATTCGGCCAGGCGGAAGTGAATGACCTGGTTGTCGATCAGCGCACTGCCGAAGGTCTTGCGCTCCTTGCAGTACTCGATGGTGCTGTCGACACAGTATTCCAGACCCTTGATCATGTTCGCCGCGCCAAACAGGCGTTCCTCCTGGAATTGCAGCATCTGCATCATGAACCCCGCGCCTTCATGGCCGATGCGGTTGCGCTGCGGCACGCGCACGTTGTCGAAAAACACCTGGGCGGTTTCCGAACTGCGCATGCCGAGTTTGTCCAGGTGCGAGCTGAGGCTGATGCCGGGACTGTTCATCGGCACCATGATCAGCGACTTGTTGACGTGCGGCTTGTCGTCCGAGGTGTTGGCCAGAAGGCAGATGAAGTCGGCGCTGGGCGAGTTGGTGATCCACATTTTGCTGCCGTTGATCACGTAGTCGTCGCCGTCCTTGCGCGCGGTGGTCTTCAACCCGGCCACGTCGGAACCGGCACCGACTTCGGAGACGCCGATACAGCCGACCTGTTCACCGCTGATTGCCGGGCGCAGGAACTCGTCACGCAGCTCATCGGAGCCGAAACGCGCCAGGGCCGGGGTGCACATGTCGGTTTGCACGCCGATGGACATCGGAATGCCGCCGCAATGAATGGTGCCGAATTCTTCGGCGGCAACGATCGAGTAGCTGTAGTCCAGGCCCATGCCGCCGAATTTTTCCGGTTTGGAGATGCCCAGCAGACCCAGCTCACCGGCCTTGCGAAAGATCTCGTGAATCGGAAAGCGCCCGGCCTTTTCCCATTCGTCCACGTGAGGGTTGATCTCATGATCGACGAATTGGCGGACGGTGCGGCGCAGTGCTTCGTGTTCCTGGGTGAAGATCATTTTTATTGTTCTCCTTATCAATCGGCCTAGAACCGGGCCACACCAAAACTGTTGGCTTGCAGCGGCCGCATCCCGGCCTCGTGACAGATATCCAGCAAGTAACCGAGCAGGGTCCGGGTATCCCGTGGATCGATCAGTCCGTCGTCCCACAGATTGGCGCTGCCGTAGAGCGCCGTGGACTGGCTGTCGAGCTTCTGCGCGGTGACCTGCTCCAGCATGTCGAGCATTTTCGGGTCGGGCACCAGGCCGTCCTTGGCCTGTTTGGCCTCGGTGACGATGCGCAACACCTTGCCGGCCTGGGCGCCGCCCATCACCGCCGTGCGACTGTTGGGCCAGGCGAAGATGAAGCGCGGGTCGAGGCCACGGCCGCACATCGCGTAGTTGCCGGCACCATAGGAACCGCCGACCACGATGGTCAGCTTCGGCACGCGGGCATTGGCCACCGCCTGGATCATCTTGGCGCCGTGCTTGATCACGCCTTGCTGCTCCGATTCGGTGCCGACCATGAACCCGGTGGTGTTGTGGAAAAACAGCAGTGGCGTCTGGCTCTGGTCGCACAGCTGAATGAACTGTGCCGCCTTGCTCGCGCCCTTGGGCGTGATCGGGCCGTTGTTGCCGATGAAGCCGCAGGTGCGCCCGTGGATTTTCAGGTGACCGCAAACGGTCTGTTGATCGAACTCGTTCTTGAAGTCGAGAAAGTTCGAGCCGTCGGCGATACGGGCGATGATTTCGCGTACGTCGTAAGGCTTTTTCGGATCATCCGGGATCAGCCCCAGCAGTTCGTCGATGGGGTAGAGCGGTTCTTCCCACTGAGGTTCAGGGAGCCACGGCAGTTGATCGTTCCATGACAGCAGGCTGACGATCTCGCGCACCTGACGCACGCCGTCGGCATCGTTTTCGGCCAGGTATTCGGCGGTGCCGGCCATTTGCGCGTGCATCTCGGCGCCGCCCAGTTCTTCATCGGTGGCGACTTCGCCAGTGGCAGCCTTGAGCAGTGGGGGACCTGCGAGAAACAGCTTGGCCTTGCCGCGCACCACCACCACGTAGTCCGACAATCCCGGCTGATAGGCGCCGCCCGCCGTCGCTGAACCGTGCACCACGGTGATCTGCGGCAAACCCATGGCTGACATCCGTGCCTGATTGGCAAAGCTGCGCGCGCCCTCGACGAAAATTTCCGCTGCGTAGTTGAGGTTGGCGCCGCCGCTTTCGGCCAGGGTGATCACCGGCAGTTTGTTTTCCATGGCGATCTGTTGCAGGCGCAAGGACTTTTTCAAGCCGCTGGGGGAAATGGTCCCGCCCTTGATCGCACTGTTGTTCGCCACCACCAGCACGCGAACGCCGGACACATAGCCGATGCCGGCGATCAAGCCGCCACCGGCCGAGCTGCCGTCCTTGTCGTCGTGCAGTTTGTATCCAGCCAGGCTCGCCAGTTCGAGGAACGGCGCGCCAGGGTCCAGGAGCAGATTGAGGCGTTCGCGGGGCAGCAACTGCCCGCGTTTATCGAATTTGGCTTTTGCCTCGGCAGCCTTGTTCAGCAGGTTCTGTTCAAGCGACTGGACCTGTTCGATGCACGTCAGCATCGCCGCACGATTGCGGGCGAACTGTTCGCTGTGGGAATCGAGTTGCGATTGAATCACCGGCATGGGCTATTCCTTATCCTTGAGGACATCAGGAAGGTACGCACGGTGAAAACCGTTGTACGACTCACTGTTCGTCGCCTTGTGAATCGGCCACGCCCGTCCGCCGAGGCTGGCCGCACCATCTATGCGCAAGGTGCTGCCGCTGATAAACGCCGCCGCCGGGCTCAGCAGGAAAACAATGGCCGCACTGACTTCCGATTCGGTGCCGATGCGCTTGAGTGGAACGTGTTCGCGCAAGGTCGGGATCACCGCCTTGAACGCACCTTCGTAAGTGTCCATGCCGCTGGACGCAACCCAGCCCGGCGCCACGGCGTTGACCCGCACGCCGGCGTAACCCCATTCGAAGGCGGCGGTCTTGGTCAGGTTGTCCATGCCCGAACGCGCCGCGCCGGAGTGGCCCATCCCGGGCATGCCGCCCCACATGTCGGCGAGCATGTTGACGATGGCCCCGCCGTGCTTGCTCATGGACTGATTGAACACTTCCCGGGCCATCAGGAAACCGCCCACCAGATTGGTGCGCATCACGGTTTCAAAACCCTTCTGGTTGATCGAGGCCAGGGGCGACGGGTACTGCCCGCCGGCATTGTTGACCAGGCCGTGAATCGGCCCGTGCTTGCGGATCAGTTCGCTGACCAGATGCGAAACCGCTTCCTCCTCGCGGATGTCGCAGGTGCTCCAGTCAGCCTTGCCGCCGTCTTCGGCAATTTCCGTGGCGACGCTTTTCAGTTTGTCGGCCTTGCGCCCGACCAGCAGTACATGGGCGCCCAGGGCCGCCAGTTCGTGGGCGGTGCAGCGTCCGATACCGCTGCCGCCGCCGGTGACGATGATAGTTTGACCGGCAAACAAATCGGCTTTGAAAATCGAATCGTAGGCCATGGCGGCAATCCTCTAGTTGACCTGGTCGGCGATGCGCTGCGGCACCGGAATCTGGATTTCCAGCAGTTGCTGGGCGAAGGCCTTGCCTTGCGGGTCGATGCGCAGACTGGCAACGCCGCCGCCACCGAGGGCATTTTCAAGGAGAAAATTCAGGCTGTGGGTGGCGGGTAAATACCAGCGTTCGACACGTCCGTGGACCGGGTCGAGAACGTGGCTCATCCAGTCGACGATCACCTCCGGGGTCAAGGCCTCGGCGATCCACGGCAGGTACTCGGGTGCGCGAGCCATGACGCCGATGTTGCTATGGTTGCCCTTGTCACCTGAGCGCGCCACGGCGAGTTTGATCAGCGCCACGCTGGCGTCAGCCGGACCATCGGGCCTGGGCGGTTCGAACGGCGCGGGCAAGTCATGAGTATCGAGCACGTCCAGGGCGGGCAGGGCGCACGGATGGCGTTGACCCATGAAATCAATTTCCAGCGTGCAGGCGGATTTGTCGATGAGGAACGAGAACAAGCGGATCAGTGGATACACCGTCGGCCTTCCGCCGACGATGCCGGTCAGCCCCGGCGCCATACCGGTGGCCGCCTGGGCGATTTCCCGGGAAAACACGATCAATGCCTGCTTGTTTGGATGGCGTACGGCGAGCTTGATCACCACTTCGCGGCTGTCCTGGCGCTGGGCATGGGGGCCGTACGTGGCTTCACTGCCGAGCAGTTCGATGCTGACGTCACTGTAGGGTGCCCAGCCACGCCGAGTGAAGATTTCCGAGGTCTTGTTGATGATCGCCGCGCTGACTCGACGGGCCTTGTCGACCGCATCGATGCCGGCGATCAGGCAACTGGCGGTGCAGCGGAAACCATCCGGATACGTGGCGCTGACTTTGTACTGACCGGTCGGCGGCAGGCCTTTTGCGCCATGCACCTGAACGGCATTTTTGCCTTGTTGAACGAGTTTGACCTGGGTGAAATCGCAGACCACATCCGGCAGCAGATAAGCGCGCGGATCGCCGATCTCATAGAGCATCTGCTCGCCCACCGTCAGTGGCGTGACCAGCCCACCGGAGCCTTCGGGTTTGCTGACAATGAACTGGCTGTCGGCGCTGACTTCGACGATAGGAAAGCCGATGTGTTCGTAGTCCGGCACATCGCGCCAATCGGTGAAGTTGCCCCCGGTGCACTGCGCACCGCATTCGATGATGTGCCCGGCCAGCGCCGCCTGGGCCAGTTTGTCGTAGTCGTGCCACGACCAGCCGAATTCATGCACCAGCGCGGCGCTGACCACGGCGCTGTCGACCACGCGCCCGGTGATCACGATGTCCGCGCCCAGGCGCAGGGCTTCGACGATGCCCGGCGCGCCGAGGTAGGCGTTGGTCGAGACACACATCGGCGGCAGCGGGGCGCCGCTGAACATTTCATGGAGGCCAAGGGTGCTCAGCTGTCTGGACTGCGGTTGCAGGTCGTCGCCCAGCAGCACGGCGATCTTCAATGTCACTCCGGCCTTGTCGCAGGCCGCTTGCAGGGCGGCGGCGCAGGCCTGTGGATTGACTCCGCCGGCATTGCTGATGACGCGGATTTTTTGTTCGGCGAGCTGAGTGAGGAGGGGGCTCAGGACTTCGATGAAGTCACTGGCATAACCGGCCTGCGGGTCCTTCATCTGCGCACCGGCCATGATCGACATCGTGATTTCCGCCAGGTAATCGAACACCAGGTAGTCCAGGCGCCCGCCTTCCACCAGTTGCGCGGCGGCAGTCGAGGTATCGCCCCAGAAGGCGCTTGCGCAACCGATGCGGATCGTTTTGGGCGCAGTCAATTCCATAACCACCTCCGACAGATGTGAAACGAGACTACCAAGCAAGCGCTTGGTTTGTAAATGACTGAAATATCTTCTGCCCGAGCGCTTGCTTGGTTGCCAATGCCAGCTTAAATTGCCCGCGCAAGCCCGCTGTTTTAGCGGTGATCAAGACTGTAGGAGAGAACGGGTGGACGAGCAAAAAGCCCTGAGGGTCATGCGTGATCTGGTCGACAACGGCCAGTTGACCGATCCGGACAGCGCCCGTGGCAAGCTGCTGCAAGTGGCGGCCCACCTGTTTCGCAACAAAGGCTACGAGCGCACCACCGTGCGCGATCTGGCCGGTGCCGTGGGCATTCAGTCGGGGAGCATTTTCCATCACTTCAAAAGCAAGGACGAAATCCTGCGGGCCGTGATGGAAGAGACCGTCCGATACAACACCGCGTTGATGCGCGCAGCCCTCGCCGAGGCCCACAGTGTGCGCGAGCGGGTGCTGGCGCTGATCCGCTGCGAATTGCAGTCGATCATGGGCGGCAGTGGCGAGGCCATGGCGGTGCTGGTCTACGAATGGCGCTCGCTGTCCGAGGACGGCCAGGCAAAAGTCCTCGCACTGCGGGATATCTATGAAGACATCTGGTTGCAGGTGCTGGGCGAAGCGAAGAGCGCCGGGTTCATTCGCGGTGATGTATTCGTCACCCGGCGTTTCCTGACCGGGGCGTTGTCCTGGACGACCACCTGGTTTCGCGCCGATGGCAGCATGAGCCTCGATCAGTTGGCCGATGAGGCGCTGACACTGGTGCTGGAGGAAAAATAATAAGTTTGTGTTGGTCGGCAGGAAACTGGCTAACTGGGCGAAACCGCCTAGCTTGAAAGCATTGATGCAGTATTTTTGGGGAGTGGGTCGTATTGATGTCTTCGCCAATTCGGACGGCTTCGCGTTTTTTGCTGGCAGCGCTTGCGGCGTTATCGATTTTGCCGTCCCAGGCTGCACAACTGGTGCGCATCGGTGCCGCGCACTTTCCTCCGTACACCGTGCGCCCGGAAACCGGGGCCGACACGGGCCTGTTGCCGCAATTGGTAGCAGCGCTCAATGCCCTGCAAAGCGACTATCAATTCGTGCTGGTGCCCACTTCCATTCCCCGACGCTTTGGTGACTTCAAGCAAGGGCGGGTGGACATGGCGATCTTCGAAAATCCCGACTGGGGTTGGAAAGAAATCCCGCACACCATTGTCGACATGGGCCTGGAAGACGCCGAAATATTCGTCGCCCAACGTCAACCCGAAGGCCGGTCGGCTCGCCAGCAAGACTATTTTGACGACTTGACGGGCAAGCGTCTGGCGCTGTTCAGCGGTTACCACTATGAGTTTGCCAGCTTCAACGCCGAGCCCAAATACCTCGCCACCCACTACAACGCCACGTTGACCTACTCCCATGACAGTAACCTGTTGATGGTACTGCGTGGCCGCGCCGACATCGCCCTGGTGACGCGCTCATACTTGAGCGACTACTTTTTACGCAATCTGAAAGTCGCTGATCAATTGCTGGTGTCCGATCGCGTCGACCAGGTTTATCACCATTACGCCATCCTGCGCCCGACAGCGCCGATCACGGGTGAGGCATTCGGCAGCTTGCTGCAAGAGCTGCGGGACAATGGCCAGATGCTGAGGATTTTTGATCCGTACAAGATTGCGGTGGTGCCGGTTCTGCACTAGAGGGTTCCACAGGTCGCGCTCATTCAGACATCACGCGTTATCGTTGACGTCCATCGCGAGCAAGCTTGCTCCTACAGGGTTAGCGCTGAACCTGTGGGAGCGGGCTTGCCCGCGATGGGAGCAACACGAATGTCGTTGCTTAACGACGTGCACTGGCATTCGCACGATTGCCCGACACCTTGCGGCAATGCACCAACGCATCGCGAATCATGAAGTTGACCAGGGTTGGCGAGACGCCGAGTTCCTTGGCGATGTCCTTTTGCGGTACGCCGTTCAGGCGGTACATTTCGAAGGCGTAGCGAGTACGGCTCGGCAGTTCGGTGAGGGCGTCGGCGATGTTTTCCAGGGTCGAAAAATTAATGTGTGACGTTTCCGGCGAAGCGCCCTGAATCACCACGTTCAGCCCTTCCTCTTCAGGCCCGGAATACTTCTGCTCCAGTGCCTGCTTGCGGTAGTGATCGATCGCCAGGTTGCGCACGATCTGGAACAAATAGCTGAGTTGAGCCTTGAACGAGGACGTGATCGGTGGCGCCGATTGCAGCCGGAAAAATGCATCCTGCACCACATCCTCTGCACGCGAACGGCAGCCGGTGATACGCGCTGCAATCTTGACCAGGATCAGTCGATTGTCGACGAAGGCCTGAAGTAGCGGTGAATCGCACCTGCCTGTGGACACTTGTTCCGTCATGGAAATCACCCTTCTGCCAATAGGTTAGTGGGACGCCAGGAAATCCTGGCCGTCCTGCACGTCGAGCGACAAATTAGGCGTAATGATAATTATTGTCAATTGAGAAAGAGGAGCAATTCGTGCGAATGTGTGGTGTGAGCGCGACCACACGCTGATTCATGACACCCCGCGGTGTTCTCCGGTTTTTCGCGAGCAGGCTCGCTCCTACAGTGATTCAGGGTGTTCATATATTGGGTGTCCACCACTGCGCACTGTGGGAGCGGGCTTGCCCGCGATGGCGGAATATCGGTCACCGTTGATGCCGGATGCGGTTCAAACAATCGAATCGATATCGATGGTCATCGGCGGAATCGAGCGTTCGTTCGCGCCTGGTTTCGGTGCCACTGCCAGTTGCACGGGAGCCTGGTTCTGTGGATGTGCCCGCCAGCGGGCCAGGTTCTGCGCCAGTTGCTCGGGTTGCGCACACAGTACGCCGTAGACATCTTCCTGTTTGATGGACTGATAAGACAGGGGCGCCAGTCGCGCTTGTGTGGTTTTGATCCTGCCAATCTCCTGCTCGAGGGCATTGATGAGCTTTTCCTGGCTCCGGACATAGGCATCCGGCCTGGCCATCAGATCCTGCCGTTTGCGGCGCATTTTTTCAGAGACGATGTTCAATGCACCTTCTACAAATTGAAGTTCGCGACGGGTGATCAGGGGAAGGTTCGATTCCGATGCTTGCTGCCAGCGCCGCAACGTCGCCCAGCAGGCGGGAATGTAGGCAGGCGCCATGAAATGGTCCGCGGCCTGGAAAATCTGAGACAGCAACGAGGGTCGCTGCGGCAGGCCGTTTTGCTGCTGCAACGCCACTGTGCACGCGGCATGCTGGTTGATGACGTCGCAGCCCGGCTGCCAGAGAATCGAAGACATTTCCTGGCTGTTGAAGCGCACAGGCATGAAGTGGAGCAAGGCGCCGTGGTGGTCGTACGGCTCGCCGGTCCAATTGGTAATGCCCGCGACAAACACCGACAGGCCGAGCGGAACATTGACAAAGGTCATCGCGGCCCCGGTGCCGAAAACATTGGCCTTAGTGTTCATCCAGGTGCCGGGCACGCTGGGCACCGGGTCGTTATGGTTGACCATGCGGTAGTGCACCAGCGGTTCCGCACCTTTGACGAAGTTGGCGTCACCGGCTCGGGGGGCGCCGTAGGTGTAGAGTTGGAGGGTGTAATTGAAACCTGCTCGACGACGCAGCATCTCAGCAAGAAGCAACGCTACAGCGCCGCCGAGACTGTGGCCGCAGATCAGGAGTTTTTGGCCGGCATAAAATCTGTCGAGGTAGTTCAGTACAAAGTCGTAAGCCTTTAATGCACTTCCATAAAAACCACGATGTACCTTGCTGTCGGTGCCTTGAAACGGTACTTGGTATGCATCGGCATCGCGAAGGGCGTCGGGGGGATTCTCGGAAGTACCCCGCACGGCAATCAGGATCAGATCGTCGTTGTGGGTAATGAAGGCCTGGGTATCTGTGGCATCTTCTCTATCGATATCGTTGAGAAAGTGAACTTTGGCAGGGTGTTCCTGATCGCTTTTTAGTTCAGGGTTATTCACGTCATAGAGAGAGGGATCAAACGGCACGATTTCCAGACGTTTGGAGTACGGCACGTCTTCATACAACGGATAGTAAGGTTTGGTTTGTGATGAATTGACCTGCCAAATTTCATCTGACACGGCCATCGCATCGCCAAACCAGTTTCCCACGCTCGGTTGCAGAGGAAAGCTCACGGTAGAGTTTATGGGCGCTTTCTCTGGTTCCTGACCAAAAGGGCAATAACTCAGGGTAGACATCAGCGCGAGTTGATAGAGGTTCAGTGCGCAGAAATCGGGGCCGGTCGACAGCATGGGGCGCAAGGCCCGCAGTGGTCGTACTTCAAGCACCGTGTGCTGTTGCGGTAGCAGGGCAAAGCCGAGCTTGCCATGCTCCCCCATGATAGTTGCCCGTCCTGTACTACCCGGGAAGGACGACTCTGGAGGGAGATGCGAAACATGCTCGACCAGATGACGCACTTCTATCTGGACGAACTCATCGGCGCAGGCATGGGCTGGATTGCTGATGGGGCGCGTTGCGTCCGGGTTCAGGAAGCGGGTTTGCTCGGCGCGTACCTGGAGTTCGGTTATTTTGAGGGGATAGTGTTGTCTTTTCATGGCTCGCACGTAAATCATTTCTTGCCCTTCGTATAAGGGTTCAAAAAACAGCGCGACCGGGCCTGCAAAATGGTTGGTGATTTTTCCTGTGCCGGCGATATCGAGGTAGCCGCTGTATTTCTGACCTTCCGAATCGATTACGGTATAGATCAGTCCTGCATAGGGCTCACCCGAACCGAATTCGTCAACCAATTGAAAACTGGTCCACATGCCCTGTACCGGGCATGTCAGCACTCTGCTGCTCAAGCGTGATGACAATTCTTCATCCATTGATGTCATGTCTAAATCTCCTTATTCCGTGCAGTCGGGATAAATGCTGCAGATGTGCCCATCAGGCAGGGTGAAGGTGCTGAAGTTTGTGTAATTACCGAAGCAGTAAGCGTCTTGATCCTCAAAGCTTTTACCCATGCAGCGCCTCCAGCCATTGGGTACCTTGACCCAGGTGTCGCCAAAGGCAGGCCGTTCTTCCTCAGCCAGCGTGATCTTCATCCTCACGGTTTTACCCGGCAGTTGATCGAGGGTGTACGCCGAGAACGGACGACCCTTGCCCAGTTCGCCCTGTGCATTGGTTTTTTTGCAGTCGAGGATTTTGACGATGCGTCGGTAAGTGCCAGCAGTGCGGAACAGCCATTGGCATTCACCGTAAAACGTACTGTCACCCGTGTTACTGAACGTGCCCTTGTATTGCTCCTCCAACTCGTCGCGAAAGGCGACATTGGCACTGTCTCCCCCAAAGTCCCCCCGGTCTTTTCCATAAGTCGCATTGATATCCAGCTCAATACGCCGGATCACCAAGGGGCAGCCATTGCGGGTTCGGCGAATGGTGATCTCGGCATCCGGTTGGTATTGCGTGCGCCATTCCCTGTTGAACATAGGCGCTATGTTGTCGCGGTTTTCGACGGTGCAGGTTTCACCCTTGGCGGGCCCATAGAAGACCGTTGCGACGTAGGCGAAATCCGGCGGTAACTCCGCCGTGAAGGTGAAGGTATTTGGCTGGCTGGCGCAACCAGCCAATAACACCATGTATCCCCCCAGGCCGGCGCCACGCCATGGGCCGTTCATAATGACGTCTGCCTTTTGCCAAACCCCTGTAACGAATACACCCGCTCAAAATGCATGGCCGGTGTTTCATCGGCACGCGCCTGCCAATACGCCTCCAGGGTATAGGCCGGTGCTTGCAGACTCTGCACCAAGAGAAACTCCACTTGCTCCGGCGTATGCCAGCCCCATGCATCCGCTTGGGCCAGTCGATCGCGTAGCCAGGCATCCGGATCATGTAGTCCGGCGAGGTCGGCGTAGGCCTTTACGTGCTCGGCCAACAGGTAGCGATGGGCATTGATAAGGCGAATTTGCATTGCCTGCAAAGTGCAAGCTGATGTGCGCAGCCACAGGGGTTCACTGGGCACCACATAAGCTCCGGGTGCCGGGTTGTCGGTGATTTTCCAGCCAGCGCCATCCCAGTAGCACACACTGAACACCGGCCCGAGATAGGCCGGAAGAGCGTCGGCAGGTAATTGTTCGAGGGCCCGGGCCAACACCCGATTGTCATGAAAGCGATACAGCGCTTGATGCGCACGCGGACCGATGAGCAAGCGTTCGCGCCAGTGTTTGCCCAGGTTGGGCAAGTCACCTTTCGGCAGGCTGGCCAGCCATCCCCAGTTGCGCTGCGGATGTTCGAGCAGTCCATCGATGCGTCTGTCGCCGGGCTGGTCGAGGGTGAAAATGAACGGCCCGGCATTGGCCAGGTCGGCGATGGCAGTGCCTTCGTAGACACTCAGATACTGCTCGATCGGGCTGGCGTTCAACAGTGACTGGCGGATGTCGCTTTCATTTTCAGAGTCCAGAATCAAGCACAATGAATGACCAGCACGTTGCTGGTCGGTCATCCAGCGACGGACAAACAAGTCAGTCATGCCAGGTCTCCTTGTGGCAGGCAGATGCCTGCACGGCAGGCTTCGCAAACGGGGCAGAAGTCCGCGCCCAGCATTTTGCTGTGCGTCATCAATGCCCTTTGGCTGGGTGCCAGCACGGGGCGCAGTTCCGCGGGCGCCGATAGTGCTTCAACCATTGCGGGTGCCGAGATGGCCAAGCCCGGCACCGGTGCGCCACCGAGCTGGAGGTCGCTGCTGCCGAAAATGCCGCCATGGCCAATCACCAGGTGTTGGTCGCCTCCCCGAATGCTGACGCCCGCGGCGGCCTCCAGAATCAGAAACTTGTTGGCCTTGATGCAAACCTGGTCAGCTTCGATGACCAGGTTTTGATCGACGCGGGTGTGGCTGTTGCTGGCCACATGGACCATGTGATCCCCCAGGACGGTGCGATGTTCTTCCGCTTCCAGCAGCGTAAAACTGTTGCCCTTGATGGTTTCCCGCCGCTCATTGCCCACTTCGAGGCGACTGTCGTTTTCGATCTTCTGCTCCATATCCCGTTGGGCACGCAGGTAGATCAATTCCCGACCGACGCGATCCTCCAGGTGCAGTTCGTTGAAGCCGGTGCTGTTCGGCGTACTGCGCGAACGAAACACGCTGCGGGTTTTATGCTCCGGCAATGCGTAGGGCGGTGGGTTGATGCTGTTGATCAGGCATCCGCTGATCAGCGGTTGATCAGGATCACCTTCCAGAAAGCTGACGAGTACTTCCATGCCGACCCTCGGCAGGCTGACGCTACCGTGGGCATTACCGGCCAAACCGGAGGCCACCCGCAGCCAGCAACTGCTCTTATCGTTGTGTCGCCCTTCGCGATCCCAATGAAACTGCACCTTGACCCGCCCGTATCGATCGCAATGGATCTCTTCGCCTTCGGGACCGGTGACCTTCGCGGTCTGGCTGCCGAGCATTCGCGGTTTTTCGTGGACGAGGGGCGGGCGGTAGAAAACATCCCAGGGAATGGCAACAAACCGGTTGCGATAACCCTGGACAAATCCATCCTGTCGATCGGTCGCGTCGTGGCTGAAGTTCTCCTCGAGCACGGCGGGTTGCCGGCCTTCATGGCGCACTTTGGTCAGTAGCCAGAGGTCGTTCCATTCACGGATCGGGTGCTCCGACATCTGCAGAAGGTGCCCGGAGACCAGGGTCGGTTGATCGCTTTTACCCTTTGCCCGGTTGTGATCGACGCGGTGACGTTCCAGGGACCGTTGACTTCGCACCTTGTCACGCTCACCCAGATCAATCCCCCCCAGGTAAGCATAATCTTCCAGATTCGGCTGAACCTGGCCGGGCGCGGATCGGCAGCTGGACTCCAGCAGTATGCTGGCTTTCCTGAAATCGTACTCTCGACGTGTGGTGCGGCTGGGGCGGGTATTGAGTTGCCGCTTGAATCGCTTGATGACCGGCCCTTCGGCAACCAGGCCGTTGTCCCGTCGATAAGGCGTTATCCCTTCAATCCGGGGGAATATGGACTGATGATCGGCAAACACCAGCAGATGTTTTTCGCGGCTATGGCTGAAGTGGTAATGCAGGCCTTCTTCTTCACAGAGGCGCTGGATGAAGTGCAAATCAGATTCCTGGTATTGCACGCAATATTCGCGAGGGGGATAAACCGAGGTCAGGCGGAACTCGTGAAACTCACGATTGAGGCCGTGGTCTTCCAGCACCGTCGCGATGATCTGTGCAACGGTCAATTGCTGAAAAATGCGCTGGTTGATTCGGTGTTTGAGGTAGGTCAGCCGAGGCACCAGCGTCAGGCTGTAATGGGTCAGGCGATGACCGCTCTCACCGCGGGCAACGCTATGTATCTGGCCATGAACGCCGTTGCCATGATCGTTAAAGGCCAGGAAAGCCTGTTTGTGCAGGAGGTTTTCCAGGTCCAGGTTCGGTCTGTCGCTGACCAGTTCGACATCGAAGGCGTAAGTCTGGCTGATGGACTCATTGCCAACGAAGGATAGGACCTGAAGATCGTGTTCGAAATCGGTGATCGCAAGCGTGAAACGGGTATCGAGGGTCGCGTCGGGCATGCATGACTCCTTGTCTTGCGGCGTTGCAAAGACTCCGGAACGTTGATGCAACGCGTGTAAAAAGGTCATCCATGACCCTTTACGGTAAACGTTCTGAAGCCGGGTTCAGGTGCACGCTATCAAGGCTGCCAATGAATTGATGTCAGACGCTTCCTAAAATGCCGTTACAAACCATCAATTAGAACGCTGCAATCCAGCAGGTCACCGGTGTGTGGAGCTGATCTGCTTCTGTAGGAGCTGGCTTGCCAGCGAAGGCGGCCTACGAGCCGACCTGAATGTTGTTGACCGAGTACATATCCATTCCTGCAACAACGGCCACTGACGGTTCCGCCCTGACGGCGGGT
>NZ_WTFT01000017.1:164527-193250 GCF_009861505.1 Pseudomonas izuensis
CACGAGGGGGCGAACACCGCGGAAAGCCAAAGCGAGGCGGCCTACGAGCCGACCTGGCTTTTGCAGGCACCCCGATCCGCTTCTGTAGGAGCTGGCTTGCCAGCGAAGGCGCCTACGAGCCGACCTGGCTTTCGCAGATGTACCCAATCCCCTTATATACGTGCCAGCTCCGGTCGGCGTTCCGACGATGGGGACAGTGAGGTCACTTAGGCCCGAGAATCTTCACCAACTTGTCCGGCGAAGGCGCCCCTTGTTGCTGTTGCAGTTCGCCCTTGTCATCCATGTAGAAAATCGCCGGAGTGGCTTGCAGCTCCAGGTCTTCCATCAATTGCATGTTGGCGGCGAGCTTCGCCTGAATCGCCGGCGGCACGTCTTTCAACGCCTTGAGCGGGCTGCCCTTGCCGGCGGCTTCGTGGTCATGCAGGGCCTTTTGCGGGTCCTTTGCGGCCAGTAGCGCGGCGGATTTGCCCGGGCTGTCTTCGCGGATGATGCCCACCATGATGTGGCGCAACTGGACCTTGCCGGCCTTGACCCAGGGCCGCGCCTGTTCCCAGAACATGTTGCAGTACGGGCAGTTCGGGTCACTGAACAGGTAGATGACGCGTGGCGCATCCTTGTTGCCATCGGCGATCCAATTGCTCGCTTCCATCTTGCCCCAGACTTCCTTGGCCATCGGCGCGTACACCAGTTTTTGCAACGGCGCGCTGCTCAAGTCGTTACCTTCGGCGTCGTACAGGTTGCCCAGCAGCACATGCTTGCCATCGGGTGTCAGGTACAGCGCCATGCCGCGGTTCTGGTATTGCGCCGCATAACCACGCAAGCCATCGGGTGCGTCGAACTGGCCGACGATTTTCGCGCCTTTGGCTTCGATCTTCTTGATCGCTTCGGGCAACTCTTCGGCCTGCACCGACGGCAGGTGCAACAGGGTGGCACCCAGGGTCAGGGTCAGCAGGTGGCGGAGGCGAGGCATGGCGGTTTCCTTGAAGAGGTGACAGGTGCGGAGTCGAAATTTTCCAGGGCGCGGGCCAGGCTGGCTTGCGACAGTTCGCCCAGATGGCTGCCCAACAGGCGACCGTCGGGGCTATAGAACAGCGTCGTCGGCAAGGCCATGGAACCGACGGCCTGGCCCAGGCGACCACCGCCGTCGAACAGCACGTTGGCCAGGCTCAGGCCTTGGGTTTCCAGAAAGGTGGCGACGCTTTGCATGCTTTCGGCCTGATTCACGAATAGAAACGTCAGGTCCGGGCGTTGTTGCTGGGCGTTTTCCAGGACCGGCATTTCCCGGCGGCAGGGTGGGCACCAGGTGGCCCACAGGTTAATCACCAGCGGGCCGCCTTTGTAGTCGGCCAGTTGCACGGTTTCACCGGCGGCGTTGCGCAGGGTGATTTCCGGCAGGCGCGTGCCTTGCTCATAAAGGCTCAGGGAAAGGGTCGCCAACAGCCAGAACGCCAGGCCGCTGGCCACGCCAAAGCCCAACGGACGGCGCAGGCCGGGGCGGCGCCAGCCCCGGTACAGCGTGGCAAGCACCAGCGCGATCACCCCCGGCCAGGCGAGAAAACCGCCGTCGCGCAGGTCGATCACCTGCCAGGGATCGTTGCGGTAGTGCGTCCAGTAAGCCGCGATGAAACCAACCCGTGCCGCGAGCAAGCCGATCAAAAACAGGCTGAACAGCACCGACTCGGGGTTATCGCCACCGCGCCTGGCCACCCGCCAACCGACGAACGTCGCCAGTACCAATGCACTGATCAACAGTAGATGGTTGAGCGCGATGGCAAGGGTGCCGAGGGTGAGGGTCAGCATTAACGGGCGTCTCGGGTGGTGGTCCAGCGTTGCAGGAAGGTCTCGGCATCGACCTCGCCGGTGATGCGCTGGCTGCGACGCTCAACGCCGTCGGCACCGACCCACAGCAGGCTCGGTGGCCCCGGCACTTTATAACGGCCGAGCAGTTCGCGGCTGGCAGCATTGTCGGCGGTCACATCCAGCCGGAGCAAGCGCACATCGTTGAGGGCTTCGAGCACCTTGGCCTTGCCGAACACCTGTTTTTCCATGACCTTGCACGACACGCACCAGTCGGCATAGTAGTCCAGCAAAACCCACTGGCCTTGTGCTTGCGCCGCATCGAGTTCCCGCTGTAGTGCGGCCGGGTCTTTGATTGTAGTGAAGGCGTCGTGGCCCGTTGGCATCGCGGCGACAGCCGAACCGGAAGCGCGGAACACCTGCAACGGCTTGAACAGATCATCACTGCCGCCCGCAGCACCGATCATCAACAGGCTGCCCCACAGACCGAGCAGTAAAGAGCTGGCGCCGAACAGATGCGCGATGCGTCCAAAACCGTCCGATTGCTTCCAGGCGCTGTAGGCGGCAATCAGCAGCAGCGCACCACACAAGCCAACCCAAAGTGACTCATCCAGTACCGGGCGTAGCAACAATAATGCGGTGGCAAGGAACAGGAAGCCGAAGATGCCCTTGACCAGATTCATCCAGGCACCGGGTTTGGGCAGGAAGCGATTGCCGACTGTCACCAGCAACAACAGTGGCACACCAATACCAATACCCAGGGCGAACAGGATCAGCCCGCCATGCAGTGCATTACCGCTTTGCGCGATATAGAGCAGGGCACCGGCCAGCGGTGCGGTCATGCACGGGCCCACCAACAGACCGGACAAGGCTCCCAGCACACCCGCGCCGACCAGGCTGCCGCCGCGCTGGTTGCGCGAAACATTTTCCAGTCGATCACGCACGGCCACCGGCAGTTGCAGTTCGAAAAAGCCGAACATGGGTAACGCCAGCAGCACGAAAATCGCGGCGAAACTGCCCAGCAGCCAAGGGTTTTGCAGCAGGGCCTGCAGATTTGCCCCGAGCAACGCCGCCAGGACGCCCATCGCCGCGTACACCAGTGCCATGCTCACCACATAACTGCCGGCCAGGGCAAAACCGCGCTTGGGCGAGGCGCCGCTGCCGACGATCAGCCCGGCCAGGATCGGCAACATTGGCAGTGAGCACGGGGTAAAGGCCAGCAACAAACCGAGGCCGAAGAACACCATGAGGCTCCAGCCCAGCGCCCGCTGTTGCAGGCCACTGGCCAGGGCTTGATCCGGCGCTTGGTTCGTCGCGGAAACATCGATGTTACCGCCCAGATCCACGACCTGGGTCTGCGGCGGATAACACAAACCGGCGTCGGCGCAACCCTGGAAACCCACCTTGATCTGCCCGGTGGCACCGGCCGGGACCTTCAGTTCCAGGCCCTGGCGATAGACCTGCTGCTCACCGAAAAACTCGTCGCTGTGAGACTCGCCCTCCGGTAGCACAGGATGCTGCTCGGCAGACAAACCATCGAATTTCAGGCGTTTCTGATACAGGTAATAGCCGTCGGCAATTTGCCAGAACAACTGGGTCTCACCGGACTCAAGGCGTTCCGAGGTGAAAACGAACGCTTTGCCGACGGGCAGAAAATCGGGTTTGGTTTCAAACGGATTGCTGCCAGCCTGGGCCTGACCCAGGCTGGCAAAAAATACTAATAGCAATGAAAGAATGTAACGCATCGACAACGCCTTGGGGATGACACACATCGCCCAAGATGATGGCCCGCGATTAACCGGGTGTTAACGCAACATGTCGATGACCGTCGCTGGCAATGGGCGCCAGGCCGGATCAGACGACGTCGCTATAGGTCAGCCGGTACTCGGACATCGGAGGATGAGACTGCTCCCACTGTTGCGCGAAGGTTTTCGCGGCGGCTATTTGATCGGTTGACATCTCCTTGGCAGTCTCTTCAAGGCACTGTTTGGCGGTCGTGTGTCGAGACAGTTCTGTGGTGGTTTCGACAACCAGCCAGATCAAACCATAGCCTTTAACCAGATTCCGGCTGAACCCGTACTCGTTGTCGACGCCGTTATCATCCTCATAGAAACCACAGAGCCCCAGGCCGTAGTTCAGTACCCCATTGACGTCATTGAGTTCGGCGCGCTTTTCCAGCCATTGACGCCTGACAGGATGGTTCCGGTTGGCTGGGAAACGGTTGCTGAGCCAGTGCATGGCTTTCGAGTAACCGGACTCGGCTGCATTTTTCAGCAGTAAATCGATAGTTGATTGACGTACGCCCTCATTGGTAAAGAGCGATGCATCCTTGTCGTACTTGACCGCTAGTATGTATTGGCTTTCCAGGGAACCGGCATGCGCGGCTTTTTTTAAAGTTTCAATGTTCTGATCCAGTTCGTATAACTCAAGCATGGCGTCGGCATTGCCTTTGGCGGCTTCGGCCTGGGCCAGTTCCTTCGCTTTCTTGAGCGAGGCTTCGTCACCCAGTCGCATCAGGGCGTAAACATGATCCTGAGCGCCAGCGAGTCGATACCAGTTTTTGGCTTCGTCGGTGATGCTGCCTGCCTGACGCCTTGTCACCTCGGCCAACGCGTATTGCGACGCACGGTCGCCTGCGGTGGCGCCAATCGTCAGATAGGTCTTTGCCTGGTTGAATTCTCCCAGGTTGTACAAGACGATGCCCTTGGTGATCGCTTCTTGGGGCTGATCGGTGATTCGGGATATCAGTGCGCTCAGGGTGTCACGCAGGTTGAACAGAGTCGTTAAAACACTTAAATGGGAATACATATTTGCAACCTTTATCGAGTAGGAATGAATTTGAGTGCAACCCGATACAGGCTATTGAGTAGGAGGGGGATGGGGGCGGTATATATGTACCGCGTGGAATCCTGTAGACGCTCGCGATGATTAACCGCCCCCAAGGACTGGTCGGCTGCGACGTCGTCGCGATATTCAGTCGCGCAACAACCCAGGCCAGGACAGGTCGTCAATTTTGACTGGGCCGGTCTTGACTCGATTATTGTCCATGTCGTATTTGATGTATTCGTTATTGGTCAGGAAAATATAATAGTAACGACTGAATATGGAGTGGTCGTTCTGTACTGCACCAATAATTCGATGTTTGTAGCGCTCAAGTCCTGGATGGTTGCTGTTTGTGATCGACGCATGTCTAATGGTTTTTAATTTATGGGTTACGGCTTCGGGTTTAAAGTCAAGGTGCAGGAATGTGCCATCGTTCAAAAAGAAGTGGAACAAAAAATAATTGTCGGGTAATTCCCACCACGTGGCAGCAACGATACGATCGAAGTAGGGGGCTAGTTGGTGCCATTTTGAGTCTTTTACGCGGTGTACGCTAATGACCTTGTCCAGGTCTTGATCGAATCGGCAGACTGTTGGTGTGTCGCCTACGTAATAAAAAAGCCACAAAACATCCAGGTCCATTTCGGTCATGCTGGCCCCAGTGTCTATTTTTGAATTATGTGCGGTCGTCGTGAAGCCAAAGCGCAGGTTTTTTGCATGGGAATGAAAATCTCCCCAGGTCTTGGCATTGATGTCGAAGGGGTATCCAGCTTCGACGGTATTATCAGCGAGGTCGAATCGAGAGTATTTGTTAATGTCCTTGAAGAAGAAATAAATCTTGTCTTTGCCCGCGCGCCAGTCGACGGCAACAAAATTTTTAAGTGCTGGCATGGTTTGTTTCCTTTCAGTAAAGTGAGTGCTTCAAGCTCGTTTAAGAGGTTTTATAATTAGATCGGTGTTTAACTATATTTGGCAGCGGTCTTAAGTTGCGGGTTGAAATTACTATGAATTAAGTGTGGTGTGTTTTGGCTTTTGTATAGGGTTATTTCTAAAATGAATGGAGTTAAAGGTTGTATAGTTACGTCGCTGTAATTGTTGGTAGGAAAAATTGAGTGGGTACCACAAACGCTGTACAGCGATGTCGGTACACCGTCGGATTTGAGCTTCTCCCCAGCCGAATTCATCGACATAATCCGGACTTAATGCCGGTTTGCTTGACTCGTGTTTTTTATGGAGCACCCCATTGCGACACACGGTCGCCTGCTGTGGCGCCAGTCGTCAGATAGGACTTGGCCTGGCTGAATTCTCCCAAGTTGTACAAGACGATGCCCTTGGTGATCGCTTCTTGGGGCTGATCATTGATTCGGGTTATCAGTGCGTTCAGGGTGTCACGCAGGTTGAACAAAGTCGTTAAAACACTTAAATGGGAATGCATATTTGCAGCCTCTATCGAGTAGGAATGAATTTGAATGCGACCCGATACAGGCTATTGAGACGGAGGGGGATGGGGCGGTATATATGTATCGCGTTGAATTGAATGTTGACTTCTCGTCAATTTAAGCGAGTTCTGAGGTAAGAGTGAATGCTTGTTGACAGGGAGAAATCGGGTTTGGTATCAAATGGAATAGTTGTCGCCTGAACTAGTCCCGTGAAGAATATTAAAGCAGGAGCAAGTTACGCATGGGTTTTGCTCTTCTGGTGCAGATTGATTGCACTTTGGAAGCCGGTTATTTTCCCATGATTAACTGCTCCTGAAAGTCGGTGTCCTGATGGTAATAGTCAATCAGCTTAAAATGCTACTTTTTGAAATGGAGTGAGGCTTTTTCTTGGGGCGAGTCTTAAGTCCTGATTGTTGTTATACGACTCCGGGCCAAGTTGTTTCGTCAACGCGCCATGGTCCTCCAATTGTTTTGTCTGCGTCTATGTCGTATTTGATGTACCTATTTCCTTTTAAGAAGACAAAAAGCCAGTCATTGCTAGGGCTTCTGTTCCATTGAACGCCTGTAAGTACGTCAGTTTGATATTGTTCCAGTCCAGGCCAGTTTCCGTTGATATTCTTCACCTCCAGATGATCGCTATCTACGGTGTAGCGCAAGTACTTTCCATTATTTAACCAGAAAATCACGACACCGTTTCCGGGCCGTTCTCTCCACCATACCGCGAATACAATCTGATAGAAATAAGGTGTTATTTTTTTCCATCTCGACTTTGTTAGGTCTTCATATCCTGAAAGGGAATCACGTTCAGGTGAGTAATAGAGCAACTCGGGTGTGCCAGCTTTATCTCGGAAAAAGAGAATGGTGTCATTTGCTAAGTCGGTGGAGAAGGTAAATGCAAAGCGCAACTCTTTTATATCTTTTACATAGCCGTTTGGGCCGAATCCTTCCCAATTACCAATGATGGGTTTGGGATATCCCGAGTCAGTCCTGTCTCTCCCGTTGTCAAAGCGTGTATATAGGTTTAGGTTTGGCCAGAAAAAAAACGTCTTGTCCGGCCCGTCTCTCCAATCGAAGGTAAAGCAGTTGGTAATGTTCGGCATGATGTCTGTCCCTTTGGAAATGGCTTGTCTGCCGTATTTATTTTATAGCCGTGCGATGATTGCGTAACCTGTCAAAGTTGTCAGTTGCTGCATGTTTTTTGTCATGGTAATTTTTGGTCCGCAGACCAGGAAGTTGTTTTCATGCCGATATTTGTTGTTTTTGATATGTGGGCTCATTCGAGTTCAGTAAAATATTGGTTTTGTTGGTGAATTTATTTGTCTTTCTGGGAGTTCATTGGGCAAATTCGGTTGTTGGAAAGGTGCAGTTGAATTCTCAGGCTTCTCTACGCCGCTACTCCCCCACATAATCACGACTTAATCCCGGTCTGCTTGAATCGCCTTTTTCCATGGAGCACCCCATGCACGTACTGGTATGCGAAGACGATGAGTTGATCGCCAGCGGCATCGTCGCCGGCTTGACCGCCCAGGGCCTGACTGTGGAACACGTGGCCACGGCGTCCGCGGCCCGGGCGATGCTCAAGGTGGCGGAGTTCGACGTGATGGTGCTCGATCTCGGCTTGCCCGACGAGGATGGTCTGAAGCTGCTGCAGCAGTTGCGCCATAACGGTCTGGAACTGCCGGTGCTGATCCTCACGGCCCGGGACTCGGTCACCGACCGCGTCGACGGTTTGCAGGCCGGTGCCGACGACTACCTGCTCAAGCCTTTCGACCTGCGCGAATTGGCCGCGCGCCTGCACACCCTGTTGCGACGGGTGGCGGGGCGCAGCGTCAACCTGATCGAACACGGTGCCTTGACCTACGACCCGAGCAGTCGCGAAACAACGCTGGCCGGCCAGCCGGTGGATCTCTCGCGCCGCGAGCAATCGTTGTTGCAGGCCCTGCTGCATAACCGTGGTCGCGTGCTGTCCACCGAGCAACTCAAGGACAGCGTCTATGGCTTCAACGACGAGCTTGAGAGCAACGCCCTCAACGTCCATATCCATCACCTGCGGCGCAAACTCGGCAATGGTATCGTCGAGACAGTGCGCGGCCTGGGGTATCGCCTGGGGCCGGCCGATGGCGGAGAACAATCGAAGTGATGAGTCTGCGTTTGCGCCTGAGCCTGACGCTCGGCGCCGCGTTTGCGCTGATCTGGGCGCTGGCGGCGGCCTGGATGCTCAGCGACTTGCGCAATCAAATGATGTTTTCCCTCGACCAGCGCCTGGTGGCTTCGGCGCGGATGGTCGCCGGGTTGATGGAGCAGTTGCCGCCGGTGCCGAGCAAGGGCGAGGGCACCCATTTCAGTGCCGAACAGCTTAATATTCCCGGGGGCATGGCCTGTCAGGTCAGTTCATTGCGCGGGGAAATCCTCGCCCGCAGTCACAGCGAACCGGGACAAACCCTGGAAGCCGAAAAACTGGGCTTCCACGATCAAATGATCGACGGCGCGCCATGGCGCAGTTTTACCCTGGCCCGTGGCGATCTGCGCATCACCACGGCTGATCGGCAGATCGAGCGGGAGGCGTTGAACATGTCGATCCTGTTGGCCGCCTCGGTGCCGGTGGGCGTGGCCTTGCTTGGTTGCCTATGCCTGCTCTGGCTGGGGATCGGCCAGGGGTTGGCGCCGCTTAACCGTATGCGCGATGCCTTGATGCGCCGCAGCGCCGATTCCCTGGAACCCTTGCAGGTCCAGCCATTGCCCAGTGAACTGCAACCATTGCTCGATACGCAGAACCAATTGCTCCAGCGTATCGGCAAGACCATCGAGCGCGAACGCCGGCTGACCGGTGACGCCGCGCACGAATTGCGCAGCCCGCTGACGGCAATCAAGACTCACCTGCAAGTGGCGCGCATGACCGAGGGGGCGGCCCGGGATCAATCCCTGGCCCGGGCCGAGGAGGGCGCCGACCGTCTGCACCGGACACTCGAACAATTGCTGTTGCTGGCGCGGGTCGAGGGTAGCCTGTCGTTTGACGATGGTGTGCAATGCAGCGCCGAACAAGTGGCGAAACTGGCGATTCAAGACACCGCCGGCGGCGATCGCCAGCGCATCAGGTTCGAGGTACCGGCCAGACTCTCCCAAGCGCCGGTGCAAATGCCCGCGGTGCTGTCGATTGCCGCGCTGCGCAACCTGCTGGACAACGCCCTGCGCCATACGCCCGGCGACGGCTCGGTGGAACTGAGCCTGCAAACCACTGGCAACCGTGTGCAGTTCGTGGTGCGCGATCACGGGCCGGGCATTGCAGAAGACGATCTGCAGCATTTGACCCAGCGCTTCTGGCGCAACGGCCAGAGCACCGGTTGCGGCCTCGGACTGGCGATTGTCCAGGCCATTGTCCAGCGCTGCGGCTGCACCCTGTATTTCGACAGCCGGCCGGATGGACTGCGGGTTGAGCTGACCATGCCTTTGCAGCCGGTCTAAAAAACACAGATGTCCATTGTAGGAGCGAGCTTGCTCGCGATGGTCGTTAACGATTACGCAGGAAGCCTGACACCCCATGGCTTCCTTAATACCATCGCGAGCAGGCTCGCTCCTACAGGGGGCTGTGTTGCACATCAAATGTAACTTCTCTGCATTGGCCGCCCGGGCCTCGCAAGACTATTGTTCCTCGCACTCAACGGATTGAGGTAACAGCGCCATGGAAGATCCGATTCACACCTGCAAGGCAACTCCGGCCGACGCCGGCATCATCAGCCGCATCATCGAGCGCTCCATTCGCGTCGGTTGCGCCCGCGATCACCGCAACCATCCGCAAACTGTAGCCTCCTGGACCCACAACAAGACCATCGAGCACATCCAGCCCTGGCTCACCGACCCGCGGCTGTACCTGAACATCGCCCTGTTGCAGGACAAACCGGTTGGCGTCGCCATGGCCTCGGTCAGCGGCAAGGTGGCGTTCTGTTACGTGCAACCGGAATGGTTTCGCCGGGGCGCCGGGCAAGCACTGGTGCAGGACCTCGAAGGCTGGCTGATCAGTCAGGGCCTGCGCCAGGTACGACTCAACAGCACCCGCACCAGCGAAGCGTTCTACCGGCATCTGGGCTATCAGCCCTGTGCCCGGGCCTTCATGGTCTCAGGGCTCCAGGCCATTCCCATGCACAAGGGCCTGACCTCTGTTTCATCAAAAGTCTAAATCCTTGAGCCGCGATTGAGGTCTGACAGCCAACACATTTGTGGAATGTACTAACGTCATCGCAGGCAAGCCCGCTCCTACAGATCCGAGTCGCACGCTCATTTTGCGACCGACATGATACCTGTGGGAGCGGGCTTGCCCGCGATGACGGCCGATCTGTCGACGAAGAACTCAGCCCTGCTGAAACATCTCCTTCGCCCGCTGTTCGATCTGTTCCTGAGTCAGATCTTCCTTGCGCGTGGCCAGGAACCACAGATGGCCATAGGGATCCTTGAGGGTCCCGGAACGATCGCCATAAAACTGATCCTTGACCTCCGACACCACGATGCCGCCGGCGGCAATCGCCTGTTTATAAGACTTGTCGACATCGGTCACATACAGATGCAGACCCACGGACGGCGACTGGCTCGGATTGCTCAACGGCCCTTGATCGCACGGCGTGCCGAGCATGATCGGGCAGTCGCCGATGCGCAGTTCGGCGTGGCCAACACGGCCATCGGGCATGGCCAGGCGCATGACTTCGATGGCATTGAAGGCTTTTTTGTAGAAGTCGATGGCTTCAGCGGCTTTCTGAATGCCCAGGTACGGGGTAATGCTGTGATAACCCTCTGGAATAGGTTTGACGCTCATGATGGTTCTCCCTGAAGTTGTTGTGAATCCGCTGCCTTTGAGCAGGACAAACAAGTGTAGGAGCTGCTGAAGGCGGCGATCTCATGATTTTGACTTTCAGCATGTTTCAAGTTCACAAAAAAATCGCAGCGATCGGTAGCAACGCCACTGTTCAGCCATCAACAGTGAAGCAACAGACTGCCCGGCTTCGTCATCCTGAAACCCTCTCAAGGCCATTGAAACTCTCGAAAACATTGACCGGCGCGGTCAGGCACAGAAGCTGCAATGACTCAGCCATCACTGATATCGAGAGTCTTGTATGTCTGCCTTTTCCGAATCTGCCGTTTATCCGATCAATCCTCCGGCCGCCCACCGGATCGTCGACGAAGCTGAAGCCCTGCGGGTGGCGGAGCGTGTCGCCGCGATCCTGCTGGAGCAGGACGCCGAGCGTGACCGAACCCGCCAGGTACCCGCCGAAGTCGTCGATCTGTATTCCAACAGTGGCCTGTGGGGGATCACCGTGCCGAAGGCATTCGGCGGCGCGCAGGTGTCCTATGCCGTGCTGGCGCAGGTCATCGCGATCATCTCGGCGGCCGATCCGTCCCTGGGACAAATTCCGCAAAACCACTACTGCCTGCTGGAAGACATCCGCCTGCAGGGCACACCGGAGCAACAGGCGCATTTCTTCGCGCTGGCGCTGCAAGGTCACCGGTTTGCCAATGCCTTGTCGGAAACCGGCGGCAAGAACGTGCAGGACATCCAGGCGACAGTCCGTCGCTACGGCGACGGTTATGTGATCAACGGGCGCAAGGGTTATTGCACCGGTTCGCTCTACGCCCACTGGCTGGCGGTGCTGGCGCTGGATGAAGAGCAAAAGGGCCAGTTGGCCTTCGTCGAGCGCGGTACCCAAGGGCTGGTGGTCGTCGACGACTGGGACAGCATCGGCCAGCGCACCACCTCCAGCGGCACGGTGCTGGCCGAGGATCTGCACGTCCCGGCATTCAACCTGTTCCCGACTTATCGTTCCTATGAGAGCCCGACCCTGGCCGGCCCGTTCGCCCAGTTGACGACGGCCGCCATCGACGCCGGCATCGCCCGTGCCGCCCTGCGCGACACCATTGCTTTTGTCCGGCAATTTGCCCGGCCGTGGATCGATGCCGGGGTGGACAAGGCCAGCGAAGACCCACTGACCATCATCCAGGTCGGTGGCCTGGAGATTCGCCTTGAAGCCGCCGAAGCCTTGCTGGAACGCGCTGGTCAAGCGCTGGATGCGGCGCGCCCGGCACCGGATGAAGACAATGTTGCCCATGCCTCGCTGGCGGTGGCCAAGGCCAAGGTGCTGACCACCGAAATTGCCATCGAAGCAACCAACAAGTTGTTCGAGCTCGGCGGCACTCGCTCGACCTTGAAGAAGCACAACTTCGACCGTCACTGGCGCAACGCACGGGTGCATACCCTGCATGACCCGGTGCGCTGGAAGTACCACGTGGTTGGCAACTGGCTGCTCAACGGTGTGAAACCGCCACGCCACGATTGGTCGTGACCATGGCCGAACTGTTCAAAAACATTTACTGGGCGGACATCGGCCAGGCCTGCCTCGACACCCTGAGCATGCTCGGCGCGGCCCTCGGTTTTACCGTGCTGCTGGGGCTTCCGCTGGGGGTGTTGCTGTTCCTCACCGGCAAGCGCCAATTGCATGAAGCCGTCGGCATTTACCGGGTGCTGTCGGTGATCGTGAACATGCTGCGTTCGCTGCCGTTCATCATTTTGCTGATTGTGCTGATTCCCCTGACCACCTTGCTGGTGGGCACCTCGCTGGGTGTGCCGGGCACCATCCCACCGCTGGTGGTGGGGTGCACGCCGTTCTTCGCGCGGCTGGTGGAAACCGCCTTGCGCGAAGTCGACCGCGGTGTGGTGGAAGCGACCCAGGCCATGGGCGCCAATACCTGGCAGATCATCCGTCACACCTTGTTGCCTGAAGCCAGGGGAGGGCTGTTGGCGGCGGTCACGGTGACCGCGATCGTGCTGGTCGATTACACGGCGATGGCCGGGGTGATTGGTGGTGGCGGTCTGGGCGATCTGGCGATCCGCTATGGCTATCAGCGATTCCAGACGGACGTGATGGTGGTCACCGTGGTGCTGCTGTTGATCCTGGTCCAGGCCCTGCAAATGAGTGGCGACCGGCTGGTGGCGCGATACAGCCGGCGATAAGTATTCGATTCCTTTCAATTCAAAAGAAACCAAAAACCGGCCCACGTCCGCCCCACGACGGCCACTTAAATATGCCTAGGAGCACAGCATGAAAAAGACCCTGGCCATTCTGGCTGCCCTCGTCTCGATGAGCGTTCACGCCAATGAAAAACTCACCGTCGGCGCCACTCCGGTGCCCCACGCGGAAATCCTCGAGTTCGTCAAACCGGCCCTGGCCAAGGAAGGCGTGGACCTGGACATCAAGGTGTTCACGGACTTCATCCAGCCGAACCAGCAACTGGCGCTGAAGAATCTCGATGCCAACTATTACCAGTACCGGCCGTTCCTCGATGATTACAACAAGACCCGACACACCGATCTGGTTCCGGTGGTCGGCGTGCACATCGAGCCATTCGGGGCTTATTCGACCAAGATCAAAAACATCTCCGAGCTGAAGGACGGCGCCACCGTGTCGATCCCCAACGACCCGGTGAACACCGGTCGCGCGCTGGTGCTACTGCACGAAGCCGGGCTGATCAAACTCAAGGACCCGAGCAATACCCTGGCAACCCAACGGGACATCGCCGAAAACCCCAAACACCTGAAAATCCGTGAGCTGGAAGGTGCATTGCTGGCGCGCTCGGTGAGCCAGGTGGACCTGGCGTTCGTGTTTGCCAATTACGCGCTGGAAGCGGGGATCGACACCAACAGTGCGTTGATCGTCGAGAAGGGCAAGAGCCTGTACATCGAGTTCCTGGTGGCCCGGCCAGACAACATCAACGACCCGGGCCTGCAGAAACTGGCCAAGGCGTTGAACTCCGATGACGTGCGCCAGTTCATTCTGACGCGCTACAAAGGGCAGATTGCGCCGGGGTTCTAAATTTTCAGCAACCTTGAGGACGCCATCGCGGGCAAGCCTTGCTCCCACAGGTTTTGAGTTGTACGAAATTTTCTCAAACGACTCGAAACCTGTGGGAGCAAGGCTTGCCCGCGATAGCCGCGCCATTATTTTGGATGCGGCCCCGATTCCAGCAGATGCGCTCCCGGCCCCTGTTCCCCCAGCACATCGCCAAAATTACGCAACGGACACGCCTCCATCGGTGGCTTAAATCGAGAGCTGCATCAATCGCTCTCCCTGCACGTTTTCCGTAGGCCGGCGCTTGTTCACCGCCAATTCGCCGATCTTGATCAGGCGCGTGCGGGTCACGTTGCGGCTCAGGCCCAGCAACGCGGCGGTGTGCACCTGGTTGTAATGACTGAAGCGATAGGCGGCGCGCAACAGGGCGTCTTCGACTTTTTCGTGCAGCGCGCCCGCCTGTTCTTCGAAGAGCTTTTGAAAAGCACGATCCAGCAGCGCCTGGGCAGAGTCATCGACCTGCGCCTGGTGGTCATCCTGACGCTCGATACGCATGTTCGACAGGCGCAAATCGTCGCGTTCGATCACGCCGTTACGGCAAATCAGCAGGGTGTGGTGAATGACGTTTTCCAGTTCGCGGATGTTGCCCGGCCAGCTGTAGCCGCGCAGTTTCAGTTCAGCCTCTTTGCTGATGGTGATACTGCCGTAGCCCAGGCGCTGGCTGTAGGCGTCGATGAAATGGCGGGTCAGCGGCAAGATGTCGCCGGGACGATCGCGCAGTGGACTCAACTCCAGGCTGACCACATTGAGCCGGTAATACAGGTCTTCGCGGAAATGCCCGGCGTTGATGGCTTTTTCCAGTTGCACGTTGGTCGCTGCCAGCACTCGCACATTGATGGGAATGCTCTTGCGCGAACCCAGGCGCACCACTTCGCGCTCCTGTAGCACGCGCAACAACTTGACCTGGATCGCCATCGGCAAATCACCGATTTCATCGAGGAACAGCGTGCCGCCGTCGGCCTCTTCGAACCAGCCGGCCTTGGCGCTCAATGCGCCGGTAAACGCGCCTTTTTCATGACCGAACAGTTCGGCCTCGACCAGGGATTCGGAGAACGCGCCGCAGTTCACCGCCACGAACGGCCGGTTGCGCCGGGCGCTGAGGTTGTGAATGTGCCTCGCCACCAGCTCTTTGCCGGTGCCGGTTTCGCCAATGATCAGCACGCTGGCTTCACTCGGCGCGACTTGTTGCAGATGCGCGAGCAAGGCCTGGGATTTCGGGTCTTCGAACACCTGCGCGGTGGCGCGGATCGATGTCGCCAGAGCGGGCGAGGGCGGTAAGGTCAGCAGTTGCATAAGGCACGCTCCAATGAGGGCAGGCTAGGAATAGAAAGTCGGAATCGGCAAGGCCTGGTTCAGCGCCCAGTCACCCAGTTCGTGAATCTTGTAGTCCACCGGGTCATGCAGGGTCTGGGTGCGCAGGTTGCGCCAGTAACGGTCCAGGCGCAGCGAGGCGTGGGTCGAACGCGCGCCGGTCACTTCGAACAAGCGGCTACACAACTCCAGGCCATGACGGGTCGCGGCGACCTTGGCCGTGGCGATGGCGATGGCCAGTTGTCCGCGCTCCTCGGCGCTGAGGTCCGGACCTTTGGCCCAGGCCTTGTCGAGCCGTTCGGCGGCGCGCTCCACCAGCAACCGGACGCCTTCAAGCGCCACCCAGAACTCGCCGAAGTGGCCGAGTGCATATGGGTCCTGGCGCACATCCCGAGCCGTGGATTTGTGCCACGGACGGGTCTCGGTCAGCGTGTATTGCCGCGCTTCTTCGAAGGCACCTTCGGCGATGCCGAGAAACAGGTGGGTGAACGTGAGCTGGGCGATCAGCGGGCGAAGGCAGGCGAACGGCGTGCTCAGCGGCCCCGGATCAAGCAGCAGTTCCGACTCCTCGACGCGCACCCGCTCGAACGTGGCGCTGCCGCTGTCGGTCTGGCGCTGGCCCATGTTGTTCCAGTCGTTGTGCAAGGTGATGCCGCTGCGGCCGCTGGGAATGGCGGCGATCAACAGTTTGCCGCCGGCGGTTTCGTCGACTGCCGAGGCGATCAGCATTTGCGAATCGCTGGCCCCGGAGCAGAAGCTCTTCTTGCCGGAAAACTCACGCCAGCCACCGAGGTTTTTCACCACGGTGCGGGTGTCCAGCGGGTTGAGGGCATTGCCCCAGAACCAGTTCTGGCGGGCGGTTTGTTCGAACCATGGCTGCCATTGTTCTGGGCGGGCGAACAGGCGCACGGTAGCGAGCATCAGATGATGGAAACCGAAGACATGGGCAATTGAACTGTCGACCTTGGCGAACTCGCGCACGACGTTCAGGGTTTCACTCCAGTGGGCGCCAAGACCGCCGAACCGGGTGGGAATACTTAACGCCAGCAGGCCGCTTTGACGCAGGGCGTCACGCTCGGCCTTGGGCGTACCGCCACGCTCGTCGCGTTCGACGGCAGTCAAGGCAAACCCGGCGGCCAATTGGCGGGCGGTTTGTAGCGGGGAGATCAGGGCGCTGTGCGGCTTGGCAGTCACGCGGGTTTCCTTCTAAAAATCGACACACTTCTGTAGGAGCAAAGCTTGCTCGCGATGAACGATGGCTCGGTCCAGCTGGATAAACCGCAGTGTCTGCATCGCGAGCAAGCTTTGCTCCTACAGGAGCGGAATCAGGCTGAGGCTTTGGCCGGCAACACATCATTGGCAATCATTTCGCCAAACGGCCCGGTAAGGTTGGTGACGCCGCGCCCGGCAAGGCTGGCGTACGGCTCTGGCAGCAGCGGAAACACCAGTTCGGCAAAGCGATACGCTTCTTCGAGATGCGGGTAGCCGGAGAAGATGAAACTCTCGATCCCCAGGTCCGCATACTCCTTGATGCGTGCCGCCACTTGCTGTGGGTCGCCCACCAGCGCCGTCCCGGCGCCACCGCGTACCAGGCCGACACCGGCCCACAAATTCGGCGAGATCTCCAGGTTGTCGCGACGCCCGTCATGCAGGGCGGCCATGCGCCGCTGACCTTCGGAATCGAAACGCGAGAATGATTTCTGCGCGGCGGCGATGGTTTCGTCGCTGATGTGTTCGATCAATTTGTCCGCGGCTTTCCACGCCTCTTCGGCGCTATCGCGAACGATCACATGCAGGCGAATGCCGAACTTCACCGTGCGCCCGTGACGGGCGGCCCGCTCACGAACATCGGCGAGTTTTTGCGCCACGGCAGCCGGTGGCTCGCCCCAGGTCAGATAGACATCGACCTGCTCGGCGGCCAGGTCATGAGCAGCATCGGACGAACCGCCGAAATACAGCGGTGGATAGGGTTTCTGCACCGGCGGATACAGCGCCTTGGCGTTCTGCACCCGCAGGTGTTTGCCCTCGAAATCCACTGACTCACCTTGCAACACCCGGCGCCAGATCTTCAAAAATTCGTCGGTCACTTCGTAGCGTTCGCTGTGATCGAGGAAGCTGCCGTCACCGCGGTTTTCATCGGGATCGCCGCCGGTCACCACGTTGATCAGCAAGCGGCCGTTGGACAGTCGATCCAGGGTGGCGGCCATGCGCGCCGATACGGTCGGCGAAATGATTCCCGGGCGGATTGCTACCAGATAACGCAGGCGTTCGGTCAGTGGCACCAGCGCCGAAGCGATCACCCACGAATCCTCGCAGGAACGTCCGGTGGGAATCAGCACGCCGTGGTAACCCAGGCTGTCGGCCGCCTGGGCCACTTGTTTCAGGTAGTTGAGGGTGACCGGGCGCGCGCCTTGGGTGGTGCCCAGATAATGGCCGTCACCGTGGGTGGGCAGAAACCAGAAAACATCCATGAAGAAGTCCTTAAGCGATTTTCAGCAGAGGGTCGGGATAGGCACTGAACAAGGGCGCGGCGCGTTCTGCAGCCAATCGAATGCGGGCCTTCAAGGGCTCACTGGTTATTTGGTAATTGGAAAAATCGGCCTCGGTGGCATACACGCCAATCGGCAAGGTCAGCGCCTGGAAGAAACTGAACAGCGGCCGCAACTGATGATCGAGCACTAGCGCATGTCGTTCGCTGCCACCGGTGGCAGCCAGCAACACCGGGGTGTTGATCAGTGCATTCAGATCGATCAGGTCGAACAGGTGCTTGAGCAGGCCAGGGTAGGAACCGCGATACACCGGTGTGGCGACAATCAGCAGATCAGCCTTTTCAATCGCCTGCAGCTCGGCCTCGATTTGCGCACTCACTTCCTGACGGGACAGCGCCGCGCCCAGCGGCCGGGCGATGTCACCCAGCTCGATCAACTTGCTCTCGATCGGCAGGTGCTCGGCCAATTGCGCCAACAGTGCTTGAGTCAGCACCAGCGTGCGGGAGGGGCGCCAGGTACCGCCGGAAACGGCAACGACTTTCAATGGACGCGACATGATCAGTTCCTTTTTTAAACAGTTGCTGGAGGAGCAGTGAGTCATCACTGGGCTTATCCCCCTTGAGCAAGAGCTGTACCAATCCCTCGAAGCCAGGTTTTACGGGGCTTACAGCGCGTTGATCAGTCCACGCTGTTGAAAATTCAGGGCTGTTTGTTGAATGACTGTTGCGTGGCGAACAGTTGCGAGAGCAACAGTTCATCAGCGGATGCACTCGTTATAAAGCTTCGTTTTTATTCCGTAAAAGAAGTTTATTTGATATTTATAGTTCTTTATGGAATATAAGGTTCCGAATGGCGAGCCAATTAGAAAAACACGATAACGACTATCGAGAGCGTTGATTTCTGCCCGTTCGAAGGCGCGAGTAGCCTGTGTTCATTGCCCCGAACCCAGTTTGCCAGGACGCTCGACATGAAAACTCTAATCACCACCTTCCTGATGCTGACCCTTTCCGTGCTTGCCGGATGTGCCAGTCATGTATCCCCGGAGTTGCGCCCCTACACCGCTGAAGAAACCCGGGAGCTGGCGCTGGAGGCGTTGAATCGCCGTGGTTTGTCCTTCGACGAGTACCACGCGAAGAAAGCCGAATTGCTCGGTGAGCCGCGCAAGACTTTTGGCTTCGACAAACAGGGCGAAATGAATGCCGAGCGAACTGTACAGCTGCACGGTCGCCCAAGCTGATCAAGAACTGTACTGCTCGAACTTTCACCTAACTGTCCGTGGGTTTCCCCCGGGGTGTGCGATAGGGTCAATACCTGACCGACCCTGACGGACTGCCACCCATGACACTCTCGCTCGATCTGCTGCTGGGCTTCGCCCTGTTTGCCCTTGTCACCTCGATCACGCCCGGCCCGAACAACACGATGTTGCTGGCATCCGGCGTGAACTTCGGCTTCAACCGCACCATTCCCCATATGCTTGGTATCACCTGCGGCTTCTTCGTGCTGGTCGTGGCGGTCGGTTTCGGCCTGGGCGCGGTATTCCAGACTTACCCTGTGCTCTATACGGTGCTGCGCTACGTCGGCGCGGCGTATTTACTGTATCTGGCGTGGAAAATAGCCCATTCCGGACCGGTCTCGGACAGCGAGAACGGTGAGGCCAAACCGATCAGCTATCTCGGCGCTGCTGCGTTCCAGTGGGTCAACCCCAAGGCCTGGATCATGGCCATCGGTGCCATTACCACTTACACGCCAATGCAGGGTTACTTCACCAATGTGATCGTGATTGCCGCGGTGTTCGCGGTGATCAACCTGCCGAGCGTCGGTGTCTGGGCGGCATGCGGCACGCTGTTGCGCAACGTGCTGAAGGACCGGCGTTGGTTGCGTCTGTTCAATTGGGGCATGGCCGCGCTGCTGGTGGCATCGCTGTATCCGATATTGCTCGAAAGCTTTAGCTGACGCATTGCTTCAACCGGTTGCCCGATGCCTGTTAAGCTGGCTTTTCAGGAGCGTTCCTACGCACTTTTAAATGAAGTTGTACTTCTTTAACGGCATCCGATCAGGTATTGGTAACGTTCTGAACCCGGACGCAGCTCACGAGGCTGCGTCTCGACGTTTTCAGTCACGAGCTTCCTGATCCCGGAACACGCTCTGCGAGTCTTTTATGAATAAACGTCCGTTGTATTTCGACTACGCTGCCACCACGCCGGTGGATGAGCGGGTCATCAAGGTCATGGTCGAGTGTCTGGGGTTCAACGGCAATTTCGGCAACCCGGCCTCCAGCTCCCATGCGTTCGGCCAGCAGGCCCGGCAATCGGTCGAGCAGGCGCGACGCCAGGTCGCCGAACTGGTCGGCGCGCAACCTGAGCAGATCGTCTGGACCTCCGGCGCCACCGAATCCAACAACCTCGCCCTCAAGGGTGTTGCCCAGGCACGGGGCATTGCCGGCGGCCACGCCATCACCAGCCAGATCGAACACAAGGCAATCCTCGATACCGCGAAGCAATTGCAGGACGCCGGCATCGCGGTGACGTTCCTGGTGCCGGACGCCGACGGCCTGATCACCCCGCAAGCCGTCAGCGAAGCCATGCGCGAGGACACCTTCCTGGTCTCGCTGATGCTGGTCAACAACGAGCTGGGCACCGTCAACGACATCCCTGCCATCGGCCAGGTGGTGCGCAATCGCGGTGCGCTGTTCCATGTCGACGCGGCCCAGGGCGCCGGCAAAGTGGCGATCGACCTGGCCGAGTGGCCGGTGGACCTGATGTCGTTTTCGGCGCACAAACTCTATGGCCCCAAGGGCATCGGCGCGCTGTATGTCGGCCCGCGGACGCAACAGCGCTTGCTGGCGCAGATTCACGGCGGCGGGCACGAGGGCGGATTGCGCTCCGGCACCCTGGCGACTCATCAGATTGTCGCGATGGGCGAAGCTTTCGCACTGGCCGCCGCTTCGTTCGATGAAGAAAAGGCCTTGATCGTGGGTTTGCGTGAGCGCTTGCTCAAGCAATTGCTCGGTATTGCGGGCGTGCGACTCAACGGCAGCCCGACCCAACGCATCCCGCACACCCTGAGCCTGACCTTCAGTGAAGGTGAGTTCAATTCGACGGCCTTGCTGGCCTCGATCGCGTTTTCCGCGACCTCGGCCTGCAATTCTGCAAGCAATGCGCCGTCCCATGTGCTGCTGGCACTGGGGCATGACGCTCGCGCGGCGAGTCGAACCATTCGCTTGAGCCTGGGACGTTTCACCACCGAGCAGGATATCGATCAAGCAGCACAACTGATTAAAGCGGCCTGCGCCAGTGCTCCGGCATTCTGGCAATAGGCGATCAAGTGCCGACCTTGATCGGCACTACACAAAAATGATGAGTGTTTAGCAGGAGTTACGATGAATACGCAGTCTTCGATCAATGGATCTGTGCCCCAGCGCCTGGCGCACACCCGCGAGCTGATGAGCCGGGAGGGCATTCACGCGCTTCTGGTGCCGTCGGCCGACCCGCACCTGTCCGAATACCTGCCGGGCTATTGGCAAGGGCGCCAGTGGTTGTCCGGTTTCCATGGTTCGGTCGGCACCCTGATCGTGACCCCGGATTTTGCCGGGGTGTGGGCCGACAGCCGTTATTGGGAACAGGCGACCAAGGAACTCAAGGGCAGCGGCATCGAGCTGGTCAAGCTGCAACCGGGGCAACCGAGTCCTCTGGACTGGCTGGCCGAGCAAACCCCTGAAGGCGGCGTGGTCGCGGTCGATGGTGCAGTCATGGCCGTGGCCTCGGCGCGCACCCTGGGCAGCAAACTACAGGAGCGGGGCGCACGCCTGCGCACCGACATCGATCTGTTGAGCGAAGTCTGGAAAGATCGCCCGATTCTGCCGAACGAGCCGATCTATCAGCACTTGCCACCGCAAGCCACCGTCAGCCGTGGCGAAAAGCTCGCCAAACTGCGCGAGGCCTTGCAGGCCAAGGGTGCAGACTGGCACTTCATCGCCACCCTCGATGACATCGCCTGGCTGTTCAACCTGCGCGGCGGCGATGTGTCGTTCAACCCGGTATTCGTTTCCTTTGCTTTGATCAGCCAGCAACAGGCAACCCTGTTCGTGGCGCTGAGCAAGGTCGATGCCGAGCTGCGCGCGGTCCTGGAACAGGACGGCGTGACCCTGCGCGATTACAGCGAAGTGGCTGATGCACTGCGCGCGGTGCCGAGCGGTGCGAGCCTGCAGGTCGATCCGGCACGCGTGACGGCGGGGCTGCTCGATAACCTCAACAGCGGCGTCAAGCTGATTGAAGGCCTCAACCCGACCACCCTGGCCAAATCGCAGAAAAGCCTGGCCGATGCCGAGCACATCCGTCAGGCCATGGAGCAGGACGGGGCGGCGCTTTGTGAGTTTTTCACCTGGCTCGACTCGGCGCTGGGCCGAGAGCGCATTACCGAACTGACCATCGACGAGAAACTCACCGCGGCACGTGAACGTCGTCCGGGTTACGTTTCGTTGAGCTTCAACACCATTGCCGCGTTCAACGCCAACGGCGCCATGCCGCATTACCACGCCACCGAAGAAGAGCACGCGGTGATCGAGGGCGATGGTCTGTTGCTGATCGACTCCGGTGGCCAGTATCTGGGCGGAACGACTGACATCACGCGAATGGTAGCGGTGGGAACGCCGACCGCCGAGCAGAAGCGCGATTGCACCCGCGTGCTCAAGGGCGTGATTGCCTTGTCGCGCGCGCAGTTTCCCAAAGGCATTTTGTCGCCACTGCTCGACGCCATCGCTCGCGCGCCGATCTGGGCCGAAAGCGTCGACTATGGTCACGGCACCGGTCACGGCGTCGGCTACTTCCTCAATGTACACGAAGGTCCGCAAGTCATCGCCTATCAAGCCGCGCCTGCACCGCAAACCGCGATGCAACCGGGCATGATCACGTCCATCGAACCGGGCACCTACCGTCCGGGTCGCTGGGGTGTGCGTATCGAGAACCTGGCGATGAACCGTGAAGCAGGCAGCAGTGAATTCGGCGAGTTCCTGAAGTTCGAGACCCTGACCCTGTGCCCGATCGACACCCGTTGCCTGGAACCGTCGTTGCTGAGCGAGGAAGAAAAGCAGTGGTTCAACGCTTATCACGCCGAGGTGCGAGAGCGCCTGAGCCCGTTGCTCGACGGTGCGGCCCTTGAGTGGCTGAACACACGCACTGCGGCTATTTAACCGGCTGTAGCTCCGGCGCTGATTCCAGCGCCTGGCTCATGTAGTCGACAAAGGCTTTGACCCTGGCGGATTGGCGACGATTCGCCGGGGACACGGCATGTATTGGCAACGACTGCGCGGTGTATTCCTGCAATATTGCCGTCACTCTCCCGGCTTTCAGATCCTCGCTGAACAGCCATACCGGCGACAAAGCGATTCCCAAATCTTCGAGCACCATCTCGCGAATCGCTTCGGAATTGTTGCTTTGCGCATTGCCCTTGATCCGCACTTCATGGCGCTGGGTATCTTTCTCATAACTCCAAAGATTTTGACTGCTCAGTAAGTTGAACAGCAGGCAGTTGTGTCTGCTGAGGTCTTCGGGCGTTTGCGGCAGGCCGTGTTGGACCAGGTAATCCGGCGTTGCGACAGTCACTCGGTGAGTGATGCCGACATGGCGGGCGATCAGACCGCTGTCGTTCAGCGCGCCAATCCTGAATGTGACATCCAGACCTTCGCTGACCAGATCCTGATTCTGATCGCTCAGTTGCAAGTCAATCTGAACTTCGGGGTGACGCCTGAGAAATTCCGGCAGGCGCGTAGCAATCTGCAAGCGCCCGAAACTGACCGAGGAACCGATTTTCAGTGGCCCGGCGATGATTTCCCGGCCGGACTGAAAGCTGTTCTCGGCGGCGTCCACCGCCGCAAGGATTTGTCGGCATTCGTTGTAGTAGCGCTGCCCTTCATCGGTCAGGGACAGCCGTCGGGTGCTGCGGGCAATCAACTTTCCCCCCAGTTCTGATTCCAGCGCTCGCAGCACTTTGCTGATGGTCGGCTGGCTGGTCTGCAGCTCCCGGGCCACGGCGGAAAAACTGCCGCGTTCGACGACCCGCACGAAAATGGCCATTGCGTTGAGCTTATCCACAGGGGTTTCTCATTCATGCCAAGGGGGCATGCTTACTATAGCTATACAGCGTCTTATCGGCATGAGTGGGTGGGGGGAAAATCAGTCCTACAACCACCTCTGACGGAAATAGGCGAAATGACTGACTCACTGCAAATGCGCGCACTGATTGTTGACTCGGCTAACGCGCCACTACGCTTGGCTTCCCTACAGCGGCCCGTACCTGGCGCTGGACAGGTGTTGATACGGATAGCGGCCAGCGGGGTGAATCCATTGGACGGCAAGATTCGTTCGGGCCAGGCCGCTCATGCGCGGCAGCCGCTGCCGGCGGTGTTGGGCATGGACCTGGCGGGAACCGTGGAGGCGCCGGGAGAAGGCGTCAGTGGCTGGGAGCCGGGCGACGAGGTCTTTGCCATGGCAACGGGGATTGGCGGGACCCAGGGATCGCTGGCGGAATACGTGGTGGTCGATGCACGGCTGCTGGCGCGAAAACCGGGCAATCTGAGCATGCGTGAAGCGGCCGGGTTGCCGTTGGTGCTGATCACGGCATGGGAAGGGTTGGTCGACCGGGCTCGGGTACGGGTGGGGCACAAAGTGCTGATTCACGGCGGGGCGGGTGGTGTAGGGCATGTCGCTGTACAAATTGCTCGCGCATTCGGTGCCGAGGTCTTCGCTACCGGCTCTGCGCGGCAGCAGGGGATCATAGAAGCATTGGGCGCGACCTTTATCGATTACCGCAACGCTTCAGTCGAGGACTATGTGGCTGAGCACACGGCCGGGGAGGGCTTCGATATCGTCTACGACACTGTGGGCGGCGAAACCCTGGATGCGTCTTTCAAGGCTGTACGGATGTATCACGGTCATGTGGTGAGTTGTCTGGGCTGGGGGCAGCACAGTCTCGCGCCGCTGTCGTTTCGCGGGGCGAGTTATTCCGGGGTGTTCACCTTGTTGCCGTTGTTGACGGGCCAGGGGCGTGAGCGTCATGGTGAAATTTTGCGCGAGGCGGCGCGTCTGATCGAGGCGGGCAAAGTCACACCGATTATCGATCCGCGCCGTTTCACTCTGCAGACCGCCGAGGCCGCCCATGGGCTGCTCCTGTCGGGAGCGGCACAGGGGCGGGTGGTCATCGAGATTTAACTCAGGGCTTCGCGGACGAATTCCAGTCGGTCCTGGCCGAAAAATAGCTGGCCATCGACAAACATGCTCGGCGCACCGAATACACCGCGTTGCACCGCTTTCTCGGTGTTGTCCTTGAGCGCGGCTTTGACTTCTTCATCAGCTGTCAGGGCCAGCACTTCGTCGGGATCGAAACCATTCTGACTCAGTACGGTGCCAACGGTTACCGGTTCATTGAGGTTGTGGCCTTCAACCCACAGCGCTTTGAACAGGCAATCGATGAATGCAGCGAAGCGTTCAGGATGGCGTAGCTGCATGCCGGTGACGGCGCGCATGAGCATCAGCGTGTTGATCGGGAAATGCGGATTGAACTTCAACGGCACGCCATAGCGTTTCGCATACCGGTCGAGATCCTGAAACATATAGCGACCCTTGGCCGGAATCGCCGCCGGTGTGGCGTTGCCGGTGGCTTTGAACACGCCACCGAGCAGGATCGGAACGTAGATCAACTGGCTGTCGGTTTGCTCACAGATTTTCGGTAGCTGGGTGTATGCCAGGTAGGTAGCGGGGCTGCCCAGATCGAACAGGAATTCCACGGTTTTGCTCATGGTCGATGCACTCTGCTTATTGTTGTGGGGGAGGGCTTACCAGCGTTCGTTCCAGGGGCGCAGGTCCAGTTCGAAGGTCCAGGCGTCGCGGGGCTGGCTGTGCAGGTACCAGTAATTCTCGGCAATGTGTTCGGGATTGAGAATGCCGTCCTGGTCCTTGGTCGCGTATTTTTCAGGGAAGCTTTCGCGGATGAAATCGGTATCGATAGCACCGTCGACGATGATGTGCGCGACGTGAATGTTCATCGGCCCGAGTTCGCGGGCCATACTTTGCGCCAGCGCGCGGATCCCGTGCTTGGCGCCCGCGAATGCGGCAAAACCGGCGGCACCGCGCATGCCGGCGGTGGCACCGGTAAACAGGATCGTACCCCGTTGTCGCGTGGCCATGCGCTTGGCCACTTCACGGGCATTGAGAAACCCTGAGAAACAGGCCATTTCCCAAATCTTGAAATACTTGCGGGCAGTTTCTTCAAGAATGCTGCAAGGCACGTTGGCGCCGATGTTGAACACGAACGCTTCAATGGGGCCAATCTCGCTTTCGATCTGCTCGACCAGTGCCACTACGTCTTCTTCCTTGCGGGCATCGCAGGCAAAACCGTGGGCCTCACCGCCAGAGGCCTTGATGGAATCCACCAACGGCTGAAGCTTATCCGCGCTGCGCCGGGTGACACAGGCGACAAATCCTCCCTGCGCAAAACGTTTGGCGATGGCGCCACCCGTGGCATCACCTGCGCCGACGACCAGTACGACCTTCTTGTTATTCATGGATAGATCCCTTTGGTAAACGATCGTTAACTAAACGAACGTTATGCTACGATTCGATCAGCGTCAAGACGATCATCTCTGAGGGAAGGGCATGCGTTACTCAGCCAATCACAAGCTGGAAACAAGGGAAAAACTGCTGCAGAGCAGTGCGGTGTCTGCCAAGGCGTCCGGCTTTTCCACGGTGGGTGTCGACGGCCTGATGAAAGCCATCGGCTTGAGTGGAGGTGCTTTTTACAGCCACTTTTCGTCGAAGGACGAGTTGTTCGCTTCAATAGTCGAACATGAGTTGCGCCAGAGTATGGAGCGTTTGGGTGCTGATCAGGATCGCGACAAGCTTGAGCGTTGCCTGAAGCACTATCTCAGCATGTCCCATGTGGATCATCCGGAAACCGGCTGTGCATTGCCGGCATTGGGCGCCGAGATTGCCCGTTCCGATGTGATGATCCGACAGCAGGCGGAGCACTGGATCTGTCGACTTCAGGAGAATTGGGCGCAGGTGCTGGAGAGCGATAGCTTGGCCTGGGCCATCCTGTCGCAATGTATTGGTGCGTTGGTGGTGGCGCGGATGCTCGCCACGCCGGAGCTTCAGCGTACGGTGCTGAAGTCGAGTTACACAGAGATCGGCCGTCAGATCGCAGGTTCGAGAACCTGACGGCGAGGTATCGATTTTTTATTTGCAGATGACAATCATGCTGCGGCTGGTATACCCGGCGGGGTTGAGGCCGAACGGATAATCCCCGGGTTCTTCCACGGCATCCCCTGACTTGGCGATGACCTTGTATCCCTTGGGGGCGCACGAGTTGGCGGCGCTGGTGTAGCACTTGTCCCAGGATGAAGTCAGTCCTGAACAGTTGATGTGCAGCCCTTTCTTGCCGTGTTTCACTTGCGTTTTCGAAGTCGCCGCGCAGCCCGCAACTGCAAGTACGGCGATCAGTATCAAAATTCGTTTCATTGCTGTCCTTGGTGCGTTTCCGGATCTGGGGCCCGGTCTGGCAAAATTCGCTTTTGCATGAAGCGTTCTGATATCCCTGTCCTGAAATATCCATGTCTGGCACTGGGTTGCGGACCTAAACATGGCCTAAACGGGCGGCAAATACCAGCGTCTCATCAAATCTTGCGCTAATCCGCCGCAACTGCGGGCTTGACGGTACTCCCCATGGTCATGGTGGCACCGACGGATGCCAGAATGATGCACAGAATGGCCATCCACTGCGAAAGGGAGAGATATTCATGAAGAAACAGCAAGCCTGACAGCGCACCGAATGCGGGTTCAATGCTCATCAATGTGCCAAAGGTCCTGGCCGGCATGCGCGTCAGGGCGACCATTTCCAGCGTATAGGGAAGGGCTGTGGACAATAGAGCGACCCCGATGGCCACCGGGATCAATGATGGCGTCAGCAGGGCCGCACCCGCATGAACGATACCGATGGGGGCTACGAACAGGGCGGCGATCATTACGCCCAGCGCAGCCGTCTGCACGCCATTATCAGCGCCAGCCTTTTGGCCGAAAAGAATGTACAGCGCCCAGCAGACTCCAGCGCCCAAGGCGTACCCAGCGCCTAAAAGATCGATGCCCGCGGTCGTTGCACCGGTCGGTATCAGCAACAACAATCCGACCGCTGCGAGGGCGATCCAGAGAAAGTCGATTGCCCTGCGTGAAGCGTAGATGGCTACGGCCAATGGACCGGTGAACTCCAGTGCTACCGCAATTCCCAGGGGAACTGTGCGCAAGGACATATAGAAGAGGAAGTTCATGCCGCCCAGCGCCATGCCGTAAACGATGACAGTGCGCAGGGACTTGGCAGTGAGCTTCGCTCGCCATGGGCGCAGGAGTAGCAACATGATGACGCTGGCAAAGATCAGGCGAAGGGTTGTGGTCCCCTGGGCGCCGATGACAGGGAACATGCTTTTAGCCAGGGAGGCTCCGGACTGGATCGATGCCATGGCTATTAATAGCAGGCCCACCGAAAACAAGGTCGAGGCAAGGCTGCGAGGCTGATCGTTCATTGGGTGGCATCGTCCGAAGTAGGGAGCTGGGTACTGTCTTGTGTTGGGCAATATACTGCGCAATCGTGGCTGGCTAGTCTATATATAAGCGGCGAATTTGTACTTGCTGATAGAAAAACCAAATCAAGACTTGACGGCAGATTCTGAAGGCCTATAATTCGCCCCACTTCCGGCGCAGTCGAAACGGAAAACTCCTTGGTAAACAATGAGTTACGCAGTTTTCGACAGTGAGTTGCTTCAGGTCATCGAAGCCGAAAGGAAGTTGAAAAAGAGGTGTTGACAGCAGCGTGTAACGCTGTAGAATTCGCCTCCCGCTGACGAGAGATTGACAGCGCAAGTGGTTGAAGTTGTTAAGGATTCCTTGAAAGCTTCTGAAACAAATCACTTGACAGTAAATGAGGCTGCTGTAGAATG
>NZ_WTFT01000018.1:1886-5119 GCF_009861505.1 Pseudomonas izuensis
TCGTTCTTTAAAAATTTGGGTATGTGATAGAAAGATAGACTGAATGGCACTTTCACTGGTGTTGTTCAGGCTAAGGTAAAATTTGTGAGTTCTCTTAGTTGAGAAATTCGAATTTTCGGCGAATGTCGTCTTCACAGTATAACCAGATTGCTTGGGGTTATATGGTCAAGTGAAGAAGCGCATACGGTGGATGCCTTGGCAGTCAGAGGCGATGAAAGACGTGGTAGCCTGCGAAAAGCTTCGGGGAGTCGGCAAACAGACTTTGATCCGGAGATGTCTGAATGGGGGAACCCAGCCATCATAAGATGGTTATCTTAAGCTGAATACATAGGCTTAAGAGGCGAACCAGGGGAACTGAAACATCTAAGTACCCTGAGGAAAAGAAATCAACCGAGATTCCCTTAGTAGTGGCGAGCGAACGGGGACCAGCCCTTAAGTTGATTTGAGATTAGCGGAACGCTCTGGAAAGTGCGGCCATAGTGGGTGATAGCCCTGTACGCGAAAATCTCTTATCAATGAAATCGAGTAGGACGGAGCACGAGAAACTTTGTCTGAATATGGGGGGACCATCCTCCAAGGCTAAATACTACTGACTGACCGATAGTGAACTAGTACCGTGAGGGAAAGGCGAAAAGAACCCCGGAGAGGGGAGTGAAATAGATCCTGAAACCGTATGCGTACAAGCAGTGGGAGCCCACTTTGTTGGGTGACTGCGTACCTTTTGTATAATGGGTCAGCGACTTATTTTCAGTGGCGAGCTTAACCGAATAGGGGAGGCGTAGCGAAAGCGAGTCTTAATAGGGCGTCTAGTCGCTGGGAATAGACCCGAAACCGGGCGATCTATCCATGGGCAGGTTGAAGGTTAGGTAACACTGACTGGAGGACCGAACCGACTACCGTTGAAAAGTTAGCGGATGACCTGTGGATCGGAGTGAAAGGCTAATCAAGCTCGGAGATAGCTGGTTCTCCTCGAAAGCTATTTAGGTAGCGCCTCATGTATCACTGTAGGGGGTAGAGCACTGTTTCGGCTAGGGGGTCATCCCGACTTACCAAACCGATGCAAACTCCGAATACCTACAAGTGCCGAGCATGGGAGACACACGGCGGGTGCTAACGTCCGTCGTGAAAAGGGAAACAACCCAGACCGTCAGCTAAGGTCCCAAAGTTATGGTTAAGTGGGAAACGATGTGGGAAGGCTTAGACAGCTAGGAGGTTGGCTTAGAAGCAGCCACCCTTTAAAGAAAGCGTAATAGCTCACTAGTCGAGTCGGCCTGCGCGGAAGATGTAACGGGGCTCAAACCATACACCGAAGCTACGGGTATCACGTAAGTGATGCGGTAGAGGAGCGTTCTGTAAGCCTGTGAAGGTGAGTTGAGAAGCTTGCTGGAGGTATCAGAAGTGCGAATGCTGACATGAGTAACGACAATGGGTGTGAAAAACACCCACGCCGAAAGACCAAGGTTTCCTGCGCAACGTTAATCGACGCAGGGTTAGTCGGTCCCTAAGGCGAGGCTGAAAAGCGTAGTCGATGGAAAACAGGTTAATATTCCTGTACTTCTGGTTATTGCGATGGAGGGACGGAGAAGGCTAGGCCAGCTTGGCGTTGGTTGTCCAAGTTTAAGGTGGTAGGCTGAGATCTTAGGTAAATCCGGGATCTTAAGGCCGAGAGCTGATGACGAGTTACCCTTTGGGTGACGAAGTGGTTGATGCCATGCTTCCAAGAAAAGCTTCTAAGCTTCAGATAACCAGGAACCGTACCCCAAACCGACACAGGTGGTTGGGTAGAGAATACCAAGGCGCTTGAGAGAACTCGGGTGAAGGAACTAGGCAAAATGGCACCGTAACTTCGGGAGAAGGTGCGCCGGTGAGGGTGAAGCATTTACTGCGTAAGCCCACGCCGGTCGAAGATACCAGGCCGCTGCGACTGTTTATTAAAAACACAGCACTCTGCAAACACGAAAGTGGACGTATAGGGTGTGACGCCTGCCCGGTGCCGGAAGGTTAATTGATGGGGTTAGCTAACGCGAAGCTCTTGATCGAAGCCCCGGTAAACGGCGGCCGTAACTATAACGGTCCTAAGGTAGCGAAATTCCTTGTCGGGTAAGTTCCGACCTGCACGAATGGCGTAACGATGGCGGCGCTGTCTCCACCCGAGACTCAGTGAAATTGAAATCGCTGTGAAGATGCAGTGTATCCGCGGCTAGACGGAAAGACCCCGTGAACCTTTACTATAGCTTTGCACTGGACTTTGAATTTGCTTGTGTAGGATAGGTGGGAGGCTTTGAAGCGTGGACGCCAGTTCGCGTGGAGCCATCCTTGAAATACCACCCTGGCAACTTTGAGGTTCTAACTCAGGTCCGTTATCCGGATCGAGGACAGTGTATGGTGGGTAGTTTGACTGGGGCGGTCTCCTCCTAAAGAGTAACGGAGGAGTACGAAGGTGCGCTCAGACCGGTCGGAAATCGGTCGTAGAGTATAAAGGCAAAAGCGCGCTTGACTGCGAGACAGACACGTCGAGCAGGTACGAAAGTAGGTCTTAGTGATCCGGTGGTTCTGTATGGAAGGGCCATCGCTCAACGGATAAAAGGTACTCCGGGGATAACAGGCTGATACCGCCCAAGAGTTCATATCGACGGCGGTGTTTGGCACCTCGATGTCGGCTCATCACATCCTGGGGCTGAAGCCGGTCCCAAGGGTATGGCTGTTCGCCATTTAAAGTGGTACGCGAGCTGGGTTTAGAACGTCGTGAGACAGTTCGGTCCCTATCTGCCGTGGACGTTTGAGATTTGAGAGGGGCTGCTCCTAGTACGAGAGGACCGGAGTGGACGAACCTCTGGTGTTCCGGTTGTCACGCCAGTGGCATTGCCGGGTAGCTATGTTCGGAATAGATAACCGCTGAAAGCATCTAAGCGGGAAACTAGCCTCAAGATGAGATCTCACTGGGACCTTGAGTCCCCTGAAGGGCCGTCGAAGACTACGACGTTGATAGGTTGGGTGTGTAAGCGCTGTGAGGCGTTGAGCTAACCAATACTAATTGCCCGTGAGGCTTGACCATATAACACCCAAGCAATTTGCGAACTCGACAGAGGCCAGATTGCGGTGTGTGAAGACGCAATGAACCGAAAGTTCGAAGCGCACAAAACACCGAATGCTATCACTTACCCAATTTGCTGAAGCGCGGCCAACCGGCCACGACTCGGTACCCGAATTTCTTGACGGCCCTTGGGGAGTGG
>NZ_WTFT01000019.1:0-30366 GCF_009861505.1 Pseudomonas izuensis
CCGGCCCGCGTCCCCCCGCCCCCCCCCAACCCACCCGCGCCCCTGCCGAAGGCTCCGACCACCTGCAAGGCAACCGCGTCGCCGCCGATGGTTCCGACCACCTGCAAGGCAACCGTGTTGCATAAACCCAACTGCCCTACCGCAGTCCTCCACAAAAAACCGGCCTGATCAGCCGGTTTTTTGTTGCCCGTCTTCAGCAGTCTCCAGAGTTTTCCGGCTGACCTGGTTTAGTTGGATGCACGATCCTCTGTAGGAGCTGGCTTGCCAGCGAAGGCGGTGGGTCAGTCGAAATCTTTATCGCCTGGAAAAACGCCTTCGCTGGCAAGCCAGCTCCTACAGAGAATCGCGCCAGCGCCCCCCCCTGGGTAATGGATATACCGCCCCATTTCCATTCCTGATGAACAGCATTACAACGGATTAAGGACTGTTTCATGCACGATTTTTAAGCGAGTCTAAGGCACCCTCTCAGGACCCCCTGACATGAGCAAAACCGAAGCCCTGGCCAAAATCATGCTCGGCCCCCTATTGCTGATGCAAGGTGCCTACACCCGCCGGATCACGCCGAAATTGCCGGAGGCCAAGGGTGAGCGCGAAGGTCTGGCCGGCGATGGCGAGCCTCTGCGTCTGTTGATTCTTGGCGACAGCGCCGCGGCGGGTGTCGGGGCGCCGACGCAGGCGCAAGCCCTGAGCGGTCAGGTGGTCAGTCGCCTGGCCAGGGCGTATCAGGTTGGCTGGAAGCTCTGGGCGCGGTCCGGTCTTGATTCGCAAGCCTTGCTGGAACTGCTCGAACAGCACGGGCCGGAACCCTTCGATGTGGCGCTGCTGTCCATCGGCGTCAATGACGTCACCGGTGCGCTGACGGCGGATCAGTGGGTCACCCGACAACAGCAGTTGCTGGCGATACTGGCCGACAAGTTCGGCGTCAGGCTGATCGTCGTCTCCCCTCTGCCGCCGATGCATTTGTTTCCCGCCTTACCGCAACCGCTGCGTTGGTACCTGGGAAACCGGGCGACGCGATTTAACGGGCGCCTCGCTGAACTGGCAGATCGCACGGATCGCTGTACGCTGTTGACGACCCACCTGGCACCCGTGGCCGGTGCGATGGCGCCAGACGGTTTCCATCCGGGGCCGGCGATCTACAGCGCCTGGACAGGTGACGCCGCGCAGGTCATCGCCCGGCACTTGGGAAGAACCCCGTCAGGCACGCTTTGAACAACAACAAAAAACAGGAGTTGACCATGTCTGAACTGCAACTGCACCCCAAAGCCGCAGAGTCCTTGAGCCTGTGGCACGCGATGATCCGCACCGGCGACCTGAAGGCCTTGCCCGGTTTGCTGGGCCCACAGGCCGTGTTCCGCTCACCAATGGCGCATACACCGTATCCCGGTGCCCCGGTGGTTTCGATGATTCTCAACACGGTATCCAAGGTGTTCGAAGACTTTACCTACCACCGTGAACTGGCGAGCGCCGACGGCCTGAATGTCATCCTCGAATTCAGCGCCAGGGTCGGCGAGAAACAGCTCAAGGGCATCGACATGATCCGCTTCGACGAACAGGGGAAAATCGTCGATTTCGAGGTGATGGTCCGGCCCATGAGCGGCTTGCAGGCCCTGGGCGAGGAAATGGGCAAGCGCCTGGGTGCTTACCTGGCCGCCAGCAAAGCCTGATCGTTGTGCAAGGCCGGTCGAGACTTCGGCACCATCTGCAACTCGACCGGCTCACAGAAAAACGCACTGCACCTCGAGCGCAGCCAGCGCTGTCCGCAATCGCTGTGCGCCGCTGCACGCCAGACCATCGACAACTCCGGTGTCGGCAATGGCAACGGTGCCGGCTCGGCCCTCACGCCCCCCACTGACGTCATGGCCTTGGCCACGTAATCCGGCACGATCGCCAGCAAGTCGCTTTGTGCCAGCAACATCGGCAAGGCACTGAACTGCGGCACGGTCAGCACCACTTTGCGCTGCCGCCCCAGCCGGCCCAGCGCGTGGTCGGTGTCATCCGTGGCATTGCCCATGGACGACACCACCGCGTGGGGGCGTCGGCAAAACTCTTCCAGCCCCAGAACGCCGGGCCGGATATCGGCTCGCAACAGCATCGGCCGGATCGGCCGCAAGCCCTTGCGATGCGCATTGGCCGGCAAGTCGAGGGTATGGCTGATGCCCACGGAAATGTCACCGTTCATCAACCGTTGCGACATCTGCTGCTGATCGACACGCAGCACGATCAAGGTGATGTTCGGCGCCTCGATCCGCAGGTGCCGTAGTAGCCGTGGCAGCAACGCATATTCGACATCATCGGAAAGCCCGACGTGAAACGTCGTCTCGCTGGTGCGCGGGTCGAACGGCTGGCAACGGCTCAGCGCAGCGGCAATGCCGTCCAGCGCCGGTGCCAGGTTGGCGAAAATCTCTTCGGCCCGCGCGGTCGGCTCCATCACCCGTCCGGCACGTATGAACAGCGGGTCATCGAACAGCACGCGCAATCGACTCAGGGCACCGCTGATGGTGGGTTGACCGAGGAACAGCTTTTCGCCGACACGGCTGACATTTCGCTCATGCATCATCGTCTCGAAAACCACCAGCAGGTTGATGTCGGCACGACGCAGGTCATTTCTGTTCATGAGGTTCGCTACCCGGCACGAGGCCATTGAGTTCGAAAGTTCGTGAACAGGTTATGGCCGTCGATGAAAAACGTCTGTCGTACATGGGGACAGCGCGATCATGCGTTAGGTGCGCATGGTGATACCTGGGTATAGCGACGCAGCAAAAAAAGCCAATGCAATAAATGACTTGCACATGCTTTCGAGCGCTTGACCGGATCAGGGGAGTGGCAGGTTTTTCGGGTTTTTTGTCCTAACCGAATGAGAACCGTAGCTCCTAGCATAGCGATGCGATTCACCGCCCAGCCCGAACAAAAAGACGAGGCGCGCATGATCGATTCGAAAACAGACAAGCCTGCCAATACACGCAGCACGCATACATTTTTGAAAGGTAGCTTGAGCAAGATGCTGTTCAATTCAGGCCAAAGGACGACTCGCCCCTTGATCGCAACCAGCCTCAAGCCATTTGAAAACCTGCTGGTCTGGCTGATGGGGCTGATCGTGGCCTGCGGGATCATCGTCAATACCGAAACCCGCACCGACCTCCCCGTCGCAACGCTGTGCATTGCGGTGCTGTTGATGGCGATCAACCTGGTTTCGGTCAGCACGGTGATCGTGGTCGCCCTGTTCTGCATGCTGCTGCTGACGACTGTATTTTTCTACCACGGCGGGTTTGACCGCTGGGAATCAACGGAGGATTTTCTCCATGGCCTGACGTTGCTGGCAGCGATGACGTTGCTGGCGTTGCGCTGCAAAAAAATCTGCAATGGCCTGCAGCAAAAAGTCGTTTATTTTTCCGGTTCCCAGCAACTGAGCCAGACAGGCTGCATGAGCTTTCGCAGTGGTCGTGAACGACTCTCCTGGTCGGACCAGTCGGCACGGATCTTCGAGTATCCGGCAGATGTCATGCCAACGGTGTCGATGATCCTGGCGCGAACCCATCCAGCCGACATAATGCTGGTGCAGGCCGGTTTCGATAAGGCTGGGCGCCATGAGCCACTGATCGAAATCAAACATCGCCTGTTGATGCCCGATGGCCGCATCAAGCATGTGCACCTGACCGCCACCCCCCTCTACACCCACCTCGGATACATTGACTACCTGGGCGCGTTACGCGACGTGACCGCTAGCAAACAGGCCGAAGAAGCACTGTGCCGGGCCCAGACCCAATTGGCCCATGTCTCCCGCGTCACGTCCCTGGGTGAACTGGCGGCGTCCATCGCCCATGAAGTCAATCAACCGCTGGCGGCGATCACCAGCAGTGGCGAAGCCTGCCGCAATTGGCTGAGCCGCCCGGTGCCCGATCTGATCGAAGCACGCCAGTCACTCGACCGAATCATTGCCAATTCCCATCGCGCCAGCGAGATCACGCGCCGCGTCCGGGCCTTGTCGCGCAAGTGTGACCCGCTGCGCCAGAACGAGTCGCTCAACGAGATTGTCAACGAGACCCTGACCCTGGTCCGCTATGAAATGGCCCATCACAAGATCAATCCGGTGATCGAGCTGACTGCATTCGGCGGCCAGGTCAGTGCCGATCGCGTGCAACTGCAGCAAGTGATCATCAATCTGATCATCAATGCGTGCCAGGCCATGGACGCGGTGGACCCGTGCGAGCGTTCCCTGAGCGTTCGTACCTGGGTCAAGGACAACGAAGCCGTGCTGGAAGTGGCTGATCATGGCCCGGGTATTCCCGCCGAGATCCTGCCGCAGCTGTTCATGCCGTTCTTCACCACCAAGGAAAACGGCTTGGGCATGGGGCTGTCCATTTGCCGTTCGATCATCGATTTCCATGAAGGACGGATCTGGGCCACCAGTACCATCGGCCAAGGCAGCTCGTTTCTGTTTGCCCTGCCAATACGGGTCGTCAACGATTCGGGTTACGCCGCAGCCATTTAATACAAAGGTATGACGCAGGCATGCCAACGTATTGATCGGCTACCCGCAGGTAGGAGTGTCGCAAGCCCAGTACACACTTAATGTAGCTCCCTTCGCAAGGAACACAGCGCAGGACGGGTACATGTCCAACCCCTTGGGAACAAGCAATGAACGAACAACATCCCCTCCATAAAACCACCTTAAGCGAATCCATGGTTTTCATCGTTGACGACGATGCGCCGCTGCGTGAATCCCTCGGCAGTCTGTTGCGCTCCATCGGCCTGCGGGTCGAGTTGTTCGGCTCGGTCGCCGAGTTCATGAAATACACACGCCCGGACACCGCCAGTTGCCTGGTACTGGATGTACGACTGCAAGGCAGCAGTGGCCTGGACTTTCAAAACGAATTGGCCGCCGCCGGCATCAACGTGCCTATCGTGTTCATTACCGGGCACGGTGACATCGCCATGACCGTGCGGGCGATGAAAGCCGGAGCAGTGGACTTCCTGACCAAGCCCTTCCGCGAACAGGACTTGATCGATGCGGTGTGCGCCGCCCATACCCGGGACAAACAGCGCCGTGAATCCGAACACTACGCCGACCAGTTGCGTACGCGCCACCAGACCCTGACGGCCCGGGAACAAACGGTGATGGCACTGGCGGCCTCTGGCTTGATGAACAAGCAGATTGCCGGGGAAATCGGCCTCAGCGAAATCACCGTGAAGATCCATCGCGGCCAGGCCATGCGCAAAATGGGTGCTCGTTCATTTGCCGATCTGGTGCGCATGGCGGAGGTAATCTCGGCTCAGCCGGCTATCAGGTGACTATACCCACGTATACTGGGCATCCTTTCAGGACGGCGTATCTTGCAGGGATGGTGGACAGCCTCTAAGTGCTTTCCGCTACCAGGCAGGACACAACTATGTGCAATAAGGCAATGATTGCCGTCGTCGATAATGATGAATCCGTCAGGATGGCACTGGACAGTTTATTGCGTTCCAGCGGATATACGGTGCGAACTTATGCAAGCGCCCACGAGTTCCTCTTTTCCGATGGGCCTGGCGTGACGTCCTGCCTGATCTCCGATATACAAATGCCGGAAATGGACGGCATTGAAATGTATGAAGAACTGTCAGCCAGAGGCATTCATGTTCCGGTGATCTTCATTACCGGAAGCCCCGACGCACAGCGTCATCCCGACGCCAACACCTTGAAGCCAGTCGCTTTTTTCCCCAAGCCCTTCGCAACCGAAAAGTTGCTCGACTGTATCGAAACAGTCCTCGACCCGCACAACTAATGTCTGCTCACAGCGTGCAACTAACACCTTGGTATAGCCCGATAACACTTAGTCATACTGCCAATGACCCAATGTAGCAGTGCCAGAAACCAGGCCCTCGAATAACATCTGTTTCAGATCAAGCCGAACCCTCTCTATTGAGCGATGTACAAGCACATCGCAATAAAGAGCCATAGCGGTCGCGCTGACTGCGCAACACTTTTTTCACGCCCTCGATTGTTCTTCAGGAGCTATAACAATGAAACAACAGATTTTGATTATTGGTGCTGGGTTCGGTGGGGTCTGGAGTGCGTTGAGCGCTGCTCGTCTGCTGGATATGCATGATCGCAATGACGTCGAGATCACCGTTTTGGCTCCACAAGCCGAATTGCGCATCCGTCCGCGCTTCTACGAGCCTAACGTGCACAACATGAAGGCGCCATTGAACGACTTGTTCGACGCCGTGGGCGTGAAATTCGTCCAGGGTTCGGCCGAGGTGATCGACGAAAAAAACAAGCAGGTCAGCTACACCAAGGTCTCTGGCGCACAAGGCCAGCTGAGCTACGACCGCCTGGTGCTGGCCGCCGGCAGTCGCTTGATGCGTCCACCGGTCGAGGGCATGCTCAAGCACGCGTTCGATGTCGACGAGATCGAGTCCGCCACGCGCCTGGAAGCCCACATCAACGGGTTGAAAGACTTGCCTGCCAGCGCGGCCCGCAACACCGTGGTAGTCGCCGGTGGTGGTTTCACCGGTATCGAAACCGCGACCGAGATGCCGGCGCGCCTGCGTGCCGTGCTGGGTGATAACGCCGACATCCGCGTGATTGTGGTCGACCTCGCCCCGCAAATCGCCGCGTCCTTGGGCGATGGTATTCGTCCATCGATTATCGAAGCGTCGGAGCACCTGGGCATCGAGTGGATTGTCGGTACCAGCGTCGCCTCGGTCGATGCCGGTGGCGTCACCCTCGCCAATGGCCAGCGCATCGAGTCCAGCACCGTGATCTGGACCGTCGGTTTCCGCGCCAGCCCGTTGACCGAGCAAGTGCAAGGTACCCGTGATCGTCAGGGTCGCCTGCATGTCGACCAGAACCTGAAGGTGCGCGGTCACGCCGACGTATATGCCACCGGCGACGTGGCCTATGCCGCAACCGATGAACTGGGCAACTTCGCGGCGATGTCCTGCCAGCATGCGATTTGCCTGGGCCGTCATGCCGGCAACAACGTCGTCGCCGAGCTGCTGGGCGTGGAACCGATTGCCTACAGCCAGCCCAAGTACGTCACCTGCCTGGACCTGGGCAGCTGGGGCGCGGTGTTCACCGAGGGCTGGGATCGCCAGGTGAAACTGGTCAAGCACGAAGCCAAGGAACTAAAAACCCAGATCAACACCGTGTGGATCTATCCGCCGGCGGCTGATCGTGCCGCTGCGCTGGCCGCGGCCGACCCGCTGATCCCGGTGGCCTGATCCGCTGGGGTTGCCGGGCCCTCATCCGGCAGCCCCCCTTTTGCAGTGACCTACCCGGATGTGGCAGGTGATGTGAAGTCAATGCCTGTATCCCGACCAGCCCTCTCCTTGCTGGACCGGGACATTTCCCAAGCGCCTGCCACTGGTTTTTTTGGCGGGCGTTTTTTCTTGCAGGAGCGCAAGTAAAACGTAATGAAGAGTTTGCCCGGCCTCTCGGGTGCGTCGTTCGATAGCAAATCTGGAAGAACAAATGTCTATCATCAAACGTTGCAAGCAACTTTTTTTATCAGACGCCATAGCCTGGCTGGCCACCATCGCGGTGGGCAGCATGATCTTCATTACCAACTCCCTGCTCAACGTGGATGTCGCACCGACACTGCTCTACATCACCCTGGTGTTCATGTCGGCCAACATCTTTTCCGTCCCTGTTTTCCTTGCCGTGGCCTTCAGTTGCGTGGCCTTCATGACCGCCAGCTTCATTATCGACGAAGGCTATCGAGACCAGAAGCTGATCGCCGGATTCGTGCGCTGTCTGATCGCACTGAGCACCATCGCCCTACTGGCATTGAGGAGCAAACGGGCGAATGACAGCTTGCGTCGCAAAGAGGCGTTTTTTCTGGGTGCACAAAAACTCAGTCGCACGGGCAGCATCGGTCTCATTGTCGATGATTACAGCGTGTCGTGGTCGCAAGAGTCTGCACGCATCCTGGAGTACCCACTGGATGTCACACCGTCGCTGGACCTGGTCAGGGCGCGCACCCCTGCGGATGATTGGCCGATTGTCGAAAGTGTTTTCGAAAAGGCCGCGCTTCGGGAAAAACTGATCGAAGTGGAACATCGGCTGGTGATGCCGGACGGTCGAATCAAGCACGTGCGGTTGATTGCCAATCCGTTGTTCAACCCTCACGGGCGCATCGAGTATGTCGGTGCCTTGATGGACGTGACCGCCGCCAAGCAGGCCGAAGAAGCGCTGTTTCATTCCCAGGCAAAACTGGCGCACGTCACGCGGGTGACCTCCATGGGTGAGCTAGCCGCCTCCATCGCCCATGAAATCAATCAGCCGCTGGCCGCCGTGATCACCAGTGGTGAATCCTGCAAACGCTGGATCAATCGCGCGGAACCGAATCTTGAAGAAGCACGCCGGTCACTGGACCGGATCATTCAAAACTCTTGCCGGGCCTCCGAAGTCATCGCGTGCATCAGGGCGTTGTCGCGCCAGAGTGACGTGCAGCGCAGGACCGAAGTGTTCGATGACATCGTCAGTGACTCATTGACCCTCATGCAACATGACACCTCCAACCATCAGGTGCGCCCTTACCTGCAACTGCGCGCTCCCGGTGCCCTGGTCAAAGTCGACCGGATTCAGCTGCAGCAAGTGATCATCAACCTGATCGTCAATGCCTGCCAGGCCATGACCAACGTGCACGACCGACCACGAACCCTGCGGATTCTCACCTTGGTGCAGGACAACGAGGCGGTGCTCGAAGTCGCCGATGCCGGCACCGGCATTGCCGAAGACATTCTGGCGTCGCTGTTCGATCCGTTCTTCACCACCAAGCAAAACGGCCTGGGCATGGGACTGGCGATCTGCCGCTCGATCATTGAATTCCATGGCGGTCGCATCTGGGTCAGCAGCACGGTGGGGGTCGGCACGCAGTTCCTGTTTGCGATTCCGCTGACCACCCTGGGACACGACGAATAACCCTCCCCCCACACCTGACGACGCCATGCGGCGACCTGGAGTACCAGCAGTGTCTATCGATGAGATGAGCTACACCCCTGAACGCGCCAACGCCGAGCAGGCACCACCGCGCACCATCGTGTTCGTGGCCTACCCGCAAATAGGCTTGTTGGACCTGACCGCTGCGCAGACTGTTTTTTTTGCGGCGAACCATGGCCTGGTTGAGCGCGGCCGGCCGGGTTATGCCCTGCACACGGCCAGCATGGAAGGTGGACCGATCCCGACGGCCGAGGGCCTGGTGGTGGAGACCCGGCGCCTGAGTGAACTGGTCGATAGCCCGATCGACTCAGTGATCGTCCCGGGCTCCCCGCAGATCCGCCAGGTCATGGCCGACAACCCAGCGCTGGTGGACTGGTTGCGCGTTACCTCAACCACGGCCAGACGCATGGCGTCGGTGTGCAGCGGTACATTCTTGCTGGCACAGGCTGGCTTGCTCGATGGCCTGCGCGTAGCGACCCACTGGGTGATGGCCGATATGTTCGAGCGCCTGTTCCCGCAGGTCGAACTCGATCGCGAGGCGATTTTCGTGCAGCAACAGTCGGTGTGGACCTCGGCGGGCATCAGTGCCGGGATCGATCTGGCCCTGGCGCTGGTCGAGGCCGATTGCGGGCGTGAAATGGCGATGCAAGTCGCCCGGCGCATGGTGGTGTACTACCGCCGCCCGGACAATCAGGACCAATGGAGTCCGCTGTTGCAATCGCAATGCCCGGCCAGTGCCTGACCGCAAACGAGGATGACCTGTGGCAAGTAAGCTTACCTGTGGGAGCGAGCCTGCTCGCGAAGAAGTCACCTCGGTTTTGTGTGGTGCGGCGGATGACGCTTTCGCGAGCAGGCTCGCTCCCACAGAAAAGCTCCCTGGGCACAGGGGGCTCGTGAAAGGCATCACCGGCGTTGCATCAACCACTGCAACAAGCCGCTTTTCTTGACCTCGACGGGCTTTTGCATGACCACGGTCTCGCGGATTTCCTGGCGCTGGTCCTGCAAGTTGCTCAGGGCGGTTTTCAGTTCACCAAGGTGTTCGAGCTGGTTGCCGAACAGGTTTTTTTCAATGCGGAACAACCGGCCGCTGGTGATGCTGCGGAACTCGCCCCGGGAGGGTTTATCGGCAAGAATCCCCTCCTCACCCAAGACTTCACCCGGCCCCATGCGCCCGGCTTCGATAAGCTTTTCGCCATCGTGAATCGATACCGATACCACCCCGGTGCTGATGATCATCAGGCAATCGGCAACTTCGCCGAACGCCAGGATCACTTCGTCGGCCTGGTAGTCCACCGGGCTCATTTCGTCGGCGAGGCTGTCACGTTCAGCGTTGCTCAGCGAGCGAAAGATCCGCACATCCTCCAGCAGCCGACGTTGACGGTTCCAGCGCTGCTCTTCCTGGCCATATCCCCAAATAACGCCTGCCGCTTCGAGGTGACGATGGGCGAGGTCGAACATCAGGTTGCACACTTCGTTCCTGCTCTTGGCCGACGCGATGAACCCCTTGAGCTCGTACTCGGTGTAATCCAGGTGGGAGCTTTTGACCGAGACTTTGGCCGAGCGGGACTGCAACAGCGCCCGGGTCCCGCGCAAGGTTTTTTCCAGGGCATCGATGGCCCGGCGCGGGCGCACACTGCTGGGCACGGCAATGGTCACACTGATGCCGTTGACATCGCCGGGCCGGCTGAAATTGATGATCCGCGCTTTCGCCGCCACCGAGTTGGGCACCACAGCGATGCCGCCCATGTCGGTCATCAGGTGGGTCGAGCGCCAATCGATTTCGACCACCTTGCCCGAGGTGCCATCAATGGAAATGAAGTCATTGAGTTGGTAAGGCTTGGTGGTGTTGAGCACGATCCCGGAAAACACATCGCTCAGGGTGCTTTGCAGGGCCAGGCCGACAATGATCGCCATTGCCCCGGAGGTCGCCAGCAGGCCCTTGACCGGCAACTGCAGGACATAGGCCGCGGCACCGACGATGGCGATCAGGAAAATCACCGCGCCGATCAGATCGTAGAGCAAGCGTGCGCTGTGCCCGGCCCGGGAGACCAGGCCATAGCCGAGGATGATGGTCACGGTCCGGGCCGCGAACAGCCACCAACCGATGCCCAATACCGTGCCCATCAGGTTGAGGATGGCGTCCTCCGGCCATAGCGGCGGCTGTAACGGACTGATGCCGGCCGCGGTCATGACCCAGCTGAACGCCACGAAAATGCCGATGCGCACGCACAAACGCAGGTTGTGCCGCGAGACCCCGATCAATTGCCAGGACGCCAGGTCGATGAGGATCAGGATGACACCGCAGATCAACGGATGAGCCTGCAGGAAGGTGAACATGAATGATTTCTCCACAACCTTGCAGGCGGATGCCCCTCTTCAAACAGGAACCCGCCTGCGATCGCCGTCAGTAAACAGAGTAGCGTTGATGGGAGAAAAGCCGCGAAGACCGTCGCAACGGGCCGTCGAAAAAAACAGGCAACCAGCCTTGTGAATTCAATCGTCCCCGCACTGTAAGCCGCCCGCTGGCATCAGGCACTCCTACCTCAGTGCTAACCGCCTATACCCGGGTATAACGGACATAGCCCCATGTGCTAGGCCGCCGTCTTGAGGTAGGAGTGTTATCGGGCGCGCGTCGACTTAATCTGGCCACATCGAATGGATCAATTCATCGCGCCGATGCGCTGCCTAGGGGACGGTTGTCATGAACGCATTGCAAAAGCTGTACATCGTCAGTCATCCGCTGCGCATCAGTCGCTATGGCGCGCATACGTCCTTGTCCTGCGCCGAGCGTGTGGAGATCATCGATGTACTCAATGACATCCTGGGCACCGTGCTGAGCCTCCTCGCGCAGCTCAAACGGGCTCAGCAGCAGCTGCATAACGTCAGCTTCCTGCCGGTCCAACAACTGTTTCATCGCCTGGTGCGCGCCAATACCGGCTATGCCGACTTCCTGAGCACGGCCATCACCGACCTGGGTGGCTACGCCGACACCGCAACGCTCTATCACCTCAATGACACCGGCGAGTGGCCGTGTTTTGCCGATTGCCTGACCGGCATTGATAGGGGCACACGCCGGCTGCGGGCCGCCGACGCCTTGCTGCGTGATTACCGTGAATGCGCCATCGCCAACAAGGACAACGCCAGCAAACGCTTCTTTGGAGAATGCGTCCGGCACAACGCGCATTTCATCTTGTTGATCGAAGATAACCTGACCCATGAGCCACCAGGGTGAAGCCTCTGGTTAAGGCCTTGCACAAGAATCCGGCAACTAATACACACTTATTAATTCGCTTGTTGATATTGACAACCCATCTCAGCCACCGCGAAGAAACAACCAGACATACCCAAGTATACTATCCCGCATTATTGGAGCGCGTATCTTGCAAGTATGGCGGGCGCCACTCGCAATGACGCAAGGTCTTTACATGTTCAACACACCTATTATTTCAGTTGTTGATGATGACGAATGTATTCTTATCTCACTGGATAGCTTATTGCGCTCTTATGGTTACACAGTAAAAACCTACAACAGTGCCTATGCCTTTCTTCAATCCAGCGGGCCCGAGCAGACGGATTGCCTGATATCGGATATCCAGATGCCCGACATGTGCGGCGTGAAAATGTATGAAGCCCTGGCGGCAAGAAACATCCATATCCCCACACTGTTCATCACCGGCAAGTCCGGTATGCCACCAAAGTTCAGCGACAAGGTGCGACAGCCGGAAGGTTATTTCGCCAAACCTTTCAACACGAATGCGTTGTTGGCCTGTATTGAAGCGATTTTGAAACGCCGGGGTCAGTAACCCGATTGTTCTTAATACGTTGGTTTAACCGTCTCAGACTCAAGCATGCACCCACTGACCGTTCGCAGCAATGCGTCACGGTTCTTGAACAAATAACATCTTCCCTATCAGTGCTTGATTCATTCAGGCCTTTCACGCTTTCCGTGCAACTAAAAACTTTAACTTGAGTAAACCGTGCCATGCCGAAAAACAAACTGACTTCGATCAACGGCGCCCCCGTCGTCGACAACTTCAATACCCAGACCGCCGGCCCTCGTGGCCCTGCCTTGCTGCAAGATGTCTGGCTTCTGGAAAAACTCGCCCACTTCGACCGTGAAGTGATTCCCGAGCGGCGCATGCATGCCAAAGGCTCCGGCGCCTACGGCACCTTCACCGTGACGCACGATGTGACGCGCTACACCAAGGCCCGGCTGTTCTCGGAGGTGGGCAAGCAAACACCGATCTTCACCCGTTTCTCCACCGTTGCCGGCGAACGCGGCGCGGCCGATGCCGAGCGTGATATCCGTGGTTTTGCCTTGAAGTTCTATACCGAACAAGGCAACTGGGACCTGGTGGGCAACAACACCCCGGTGTTTTTTTTCCGCGATCCGTTGCGCTTTCCGGACCTCAACCACGCGGTCAAGCGTGATCCGCGCACCGGCATGCGCAATGCGCAAAGCAACTGGGATTTCTGGACGTCACTGCCCGAAGCCCTGCACCAGGTGACCATCGTCATGAGCCAGCGCGGCATTCCGCGCAGCTACCGGCACATGCACGGTTTCGGCAGCCACACCTTCAGCCTGATCAATGCCAGCAACGAGCGGCACTGGGTCAAGTTCACCTTCAAGTCCCAACAGGGCATTGAGAACCTGAGCGATGTACAGGCCCAGGACCTCATCGGCCGGGACCGGGAAAGTCATCATCGGGATCTGTTCGACAGCATCGAGGCAGGGGACTTTCCGCGCTGGACCTTCTATATCCAGGTCATGTCCGAAGAGCAGGCCCGGGATCATGCAGTCAATCCGTTCGACCTGACCAAGGTCTGGCCGCACCAGGACTACCCGCTGATCGAAGTGGGTTACTTCGAACTGAACCGCAACCCGCAAAACGTCTTTGCCGAAGTCGAACAAGCGGCGTTTTCCCCCTCGAACGTGGTGCCGGGCATTGGCTTTTCACCGGACCGGATGCTGCAGGCGCGCCTGTTCGCCTACGGGGATGCCGCGCGTTACCGCCTGGGGGTCAATCATCACCAGATTCCGGTCAACGCCGCCCGCTGCCCGGTGCACAGCTTCCACCGCGACGGTGCCATGCGCGTGGACGGCAACTACGGCGGCCAACTGGCGTACGTACCCAACAGCGACAACGCCTGGGCCGACCAACCGGACTGGCGTGAACCGCCGCTGAAGATCGCCGGCGCTGCCGGACATTGGGACCATCGTGTGGACGAAGACCACTTCGAACAGCCGGGCAACCTCTTCCGCCTGATGTCGGAATCCGAGAAACGAGCGTTGTTCGAAAACACGGCGCGTTCGCTCAGTGGCGTTTCCCAGGAGGTGCAACAACGGCATATCGCCCACTGCACAATGGCCGATCCGTTCTATGGTGCGGGGGTTGCCAGGGCGTTGGCCGCGATAGATCGGTAAAACACAGATCCAAATGTGTGCGGGCTTGCTCGCGAAAACGGCCTCACGTCATGCATCGCCCATGCGGACGCCTTCGCCAGCAAGCCGGCTCCTACAGTTATTGCGTCAGCCATGGATATTTCATTCATCCCCGGCCCTTGTAGGAGCTGGCTCGCCAGCGAAGGCGGCCTCACGTCATGCATCGCCCATGCGGACGCCTTCGCCGGCAAGCCGGCTCCTACAGGTGTTGCGTCAGCCGTGGATGTTTCATTCATCCCCGACCCTTGTAGGAGCTGGCTCGTCGGACCGCCGCACCGCAGCGAAGGCGGTCTCAAGTCTTGTAGCGCTAATGAAGACGCCTTCGCCAGCAAGCCGGCTCCTACAGTTATTGCGTCAGCCGTGGATGTTTCATTCATCTCCCGCCCTCGTAGGAGCTGGCTCGCCAGCGAAGGCGGCCTCACGTCATGCATCGCCCATGCGGACGCCTTCGCCGGCAAGCCGGCTCCTACAGTTATTGCGTCAGCCGTGGATGTTTCATTCATCCCCGGCCCTCGTAGGAGCTGGCTCGTCGGACCGCCGCACCGCAGCGAAGGCGGCCTCGAGCCTTGCATCGCGATCCCGATCAGATTTCCCAGATCAGGTTCACGGCGGTGTAACGCCCAGGTTGAGTCAGGCGGCCGAGGCCGGCGGCGTTTTCATCGCGGCCCTGGACGTCGCCCCAGTTCCAGTACTTTTGATCGGTCAGGTTGAACAGCCCGGCATTGATCGATACTTGCTCGGTCACTTGCCACCAGGCATTGAGGTCGAGCACGCCGTAGCCCGGGGTTTCGAACTGGCGGTTGATCAGCAATTCGGCATCTTTGGTGTGGTCGACGCGGTCCTTGGCCTGCACCAGGGTCCAGGTCAACTGACCGCCGTACACGCCACTCGGCGCATCGTAGCCCAGGCCCAATACGGCCTTGAGCGGATCGACGCTGTTCAGCGCCTCGCCGGTCTCTTCGTCCTTGCCACGGGCGTAGGCAATCGAGCCCAGGGCACGGGTGCCCGCCGGCATAAACGCGTCGAGCTTGATATCGCCCTTGGCTTCGGCGCCACGGATGGTGACCTTGCCGATGTTGCGTGGCTGGAAGGTCAGCAGGCCAGTGCCGTTCGGGTCCGGCACGGTGTCGGTGTCGATGAAGTCCTTGTACTTGTTGTAGAACAGCGCGATGCCGAAGCTGCCCAGGTCGTAGCGACCGCGCAGGCCGAATTCGTAGCTGTCGCTGGTTTCCGGTTTCAGGTCGGGGTTGCCGATCTGCTGGTAACCGAATTGCGGATTGCTGAATTCGCCGAACATGTTGATCGCGCTTGGCGCGCGGAAACCGGCGGCGTATTGGCCGTACAGGCTTTCGTGTTCGGTCAGTTGATAGGTCACACCGAGTTTCGGCGAGATGTGATCGTCGGTGATGCGCGACGGATCGGTTTCCGATGGCAGGCCGTTGAGGTACTCCTGGGTGACATGCGGCGTCTGGCGGTAGTAGTCGTAGCGCACGCCGGGCAACAAGGTCCAGCGGCCGATCTCGATGTTGTCCTGCACGAACAGGCCCAGGGAATCGCTGGTCGGGTCCGGGAAGTCGCTGACCGGGAAATTCTCCGTGGCTGGCACTGTTGCGCCGGTGTCCAGACGCACTTCACTGCCCTTGCGCAGGTTACTGGCGTCGATGCGCTTGACCTCGGCACCGTAGATCAGGTGGTGTTGGGTATCGGCGATGGCGAATTCTTTGTCGAGCTGAGTATTGAGGCTCCACAGGCGCTCATCGTATTGCGAGTCGCGGGTACGCACGCGGTTCACACGGGAGACAGTCTGGCGCTGCTGCAAAGTCTTCTGGTTGTTGCCGCTTTCCTGATAGTTCAGCTGCCATTGCAGCTTGTCGGCCAGCAGGCTGTCCAGGCTCAGGGTGTGCGCCAGGCTATAACGGGTGCGGTCGATGCTGTCTTCGGACGTGGAGCCGAGAATCGCCGGGCTGGCCGTGGTGGCGCGGGTGACGACGTCGCTCAGCAGGTTGCTGTCGGCGTCGTCCTCGTAGCGCTCGTAGGTGAACTGCAAACGGTCGCCGTCGGCGTAGTCCCAACCCAGTTTGGCCAGCAGGTTCTTGGTGGTGTAGTCGAGCGGGTTGGCGTCCTCGCGGGTTGCGCCGACGCCGCCAATACCGCCCCAGGTATCGGTGGACTGGCCATCGCGGCGTCCCAGGTGCAGCAGGCCGTCGACCGAGCCTTCACGGGCGGCGAAGGTGGCGCTGCGCTGCCAGCTGTCATCGCTGCCGTCATAACCGGTCTTGAAGCGGGCGTAGGTGTCGTCGCCCTCCTCCAGGTAATCGCCGGCGTCCTTGGTCAGGTAGCTGACCGCACCGCCGATGGCGTCGCTGCCGTACAGCGAAGAAGCCGGGCCGCGGATGATTTCCACTTGCTTGACGGTGTCGAGGTCGACGTAGTTGCTGCGCACGTCCTGGAACGGGCTGAAGAAGTTGCTCTGCGGCATGCGCACGCCATCGACCTGGGTCAGTACGCGATTGGCGTTGATCCCGCGGATGGTCGCCCCGGTGTTGCCAAAGCGGCTACCGGTGCCCTCCACCGAAACGCCCGGTTCATAGCGCACCAGGTCCTTGAGGTCCTTGTCGTTGTGCTGATCGATTTCCCGTTCGTTGTGCACCGACACCGTGCTCGGCACTTGCAGCAGGGTTTGCTCGGTGCGGGTGGCGGTTACGCTGACGGTATCGAACTGGGTCACGGGTTCTGCAGCCAGGGCCAACGATGGCGACAGCAACAACAGGGACAGCCAGGGACGCTTGGCGAATGGCGGGCGGATCGACATCTACTCACTCCTGATGTGCAGACAGCCGTCACTTGGCAGGACCTTTGGCAGGACCTTGTCAGCGGTTAGAGCTGTCCGGCATGTGTTTGATTTTTTAGGTAACGCAGCGTTCGAGACCTTTCTGGGAAGGCCTGGACCAAACGCTTGCTTGGCAGCGGGGGGCGAAGATAAACGAGCTTGACACGCAAATGCAAATTATTATCATGTGCGTTCTCATCAGGAATAAGTACGAACGTACATGAAGCACTTTTGGGGCTATCTGCTGCTGTCGGTTGCGCTGCATCTGAGCGTGGGCTGGCTGTTGCGCGAGTTTCGGGCCGAGGCTGAACCGCTCGCCTGGCAGCCGCCGATGGCGATTCAACTGGTCGATCTTGAACCGGTGGCGAAGGCCAACCCGGCTCCCGCTGTACGTCCCGAGCCGGTGCGTCAGCCCATTACGCTGCCGAAGGCCTTGGTGCCGGCGAAAGCAGAACCTGCATCCGTCAAGCCCCTGCCGGTCAGTACCCAGCCTGCGATCGTCAAGGCGGCACCACCCGTGAAACCGCAGCCACAGACACCGTCACCAAAACCTGTCGAGCCGCGTCCGGCTCAACCTTCAAGTTCCCCCTCTTCAACGGTGCAAGCCGCCACGCCATCCGCGCCAGCAAAGTCAGTCATTACCCTGCCCCCGGCCATGATCACCCCGGCTCCACCACTCACGCCCGTGGTCAGCCTGCGCCCCAGTTTCGTCACCCCGCCACCGGCACCGCGCTATCCGAACACCGCACGCCGGCGCAATCAGCAAGGCATCGTGCGGGTCGAGGTACACCTGGATGAACGCGGTCAGCAGCTCAAGCGTGTGCTGACCCGTTCCTCCGGTGTGGACAGCCTCGACCAGGCCGCGCTGGAAGCCGTTACCCAATGGCGTTTTCGCCCGGAAATTGTCGATGGCCGGGCCGTGCCCAGCCGCGTGGAAATACCCATAGAATTCGCCCTCACGGCGAACCGATGACCCTGAAGGAGTTCACATGACCGCTCAATCCAACGCCCTGTCCGCGACCCCGGCGCTGTACCAGAACTGGCAACAGCTGCGTGCCGAACAGTCGGGCCTGCGCGCCCGCGATGCCGCTGCAAAACTGGGCGTCAGCGAGGCCGAGCTGACCGCCAGCCGCCTGGGCACTGACGCCGTGCGCCTGCGCCCGGAGTGGGCGGCGTTGCTGCCGGCACTCGGCGAGCTGGGCTACATCATGGCCCTGACCCGCAACGAGCACTGCGTGCACGAGCGCAAGGGTGTGTACGCCGACGTGACGGTGATGGGCAGCGGTCAGATGGGCATGGTGCTGTCGCCGGACATCGACCTGCGCCTGTTCCTCAGCGGATGGGCCAGCGTGTTCGCCATCGACGAAGCTACCGCCCGTGGCCCGCAACGCAGCATCCAGGTGTTCGACCGCCAGGGTGTGGCCGTGCACAAGGTGTTCCTCACCGCCACCAGTGAAGAAGCCGCCTGGGCTCCGTTGATCGAGCGTTTCCGCGCCGAAGAGCAAAGCACCGAGCTGGACCTGCAACCGTTACCCGAAGCCAAGGCCCCGCGTGCCGACGCCGACGTGGACGTTACCGCCCTGCGCAGCGAGTGGTCGCAGCTCAAGGACACCCACGATTTCTTCGCCCTGCTCAAGCGCAACGACGTGGCGCGCACCCAGGCCCTGCGCCTGGCCGGTCACGAATGGGCCGAACCCCTGGCCACCGTCGAGCTGACCAAGGTCATGGAAGCCGCCGGTCAGGGCGAAGTGCCGATCATGGTCTTCGTCGGCAACAAGCACTGCATCCAGATTCATTCCGGCCCCGTGAGCAACCTGCGCTGGATGGACACCTGGTTCAACGTACTTGATCCAAACTTCAACCTGCACCTCAAGACCACCGGCGTGACCGAACTGTGGCGTGTGCGCAAGCCGAGCGTCGATGGCATCATCACCAGCTACGAAGGTTTCGATGCCGACGGTGAACTGGTCATCCAGCTGTTCGGCGTGCGCAAGCCGGGCATCCCGGAGCGTGACGACTGGCGTGCCCTGGCTGAAACCGCCACCGTCCTGATCGACTAAGGAAGTCTTACGATGCAAATCAAATCACTGCTGGCCTGCGCCGGCGTGCTCCTCAGCCAGATGGCGGTGGCCGATGCCCTGCCCCAGCGCTGGGTCAGTGCCGGTGGCGCGTTCAGCGAATGGGTGGTTGCCCTGGGTGGCGAAAGCAAACTGGTGGGTGTCGACAGCACCAGCCAGTACCCGCGCTCGCTGCACAGCCTGCCGGGCATTGGCTATCAGCGTGCGCTGGCGGCCGAAGGCATTCTGGCGCTGAAGCCGGACATTCTGGTGGGCAGCGCGGAAATGGGCCCGCCACCGGTGCTGGCTCAATTGAAGGCTGCCGGGGTGCGCATCGAGTTGTTGTCGGCCAAGGCCGACGTGCCCTCGTTGCAACACAACCTGACCGAACTCGGGCAACTGCTTGGCAAACCTGATCAAGCGCAAGCATTGATGGCCGGCTACAAGCAGCGTCTGGACAGTCAGGCCGCATGGGTCAAGCAGGTGCAGCAGCAAAACCCCGCGCCGCGGGTGTTGATGCTGCTCAGCCATGCCGGCGGCAATCTTCAGGCAGCCGGCAAGGACACGCTGGCCGCCTGGATGATCACCCAGGCCGGCGGCCAGAACCTGACCGAACACAACGGCTACAAACCCGTGTCCAACGAGGCGATGCTGGCCCTTGACCCGCAGGTGATCATCTTCGCCGGCGGCCGTCTTGAAGGGGATGCCGCGCGGGCTGCCCTGCTTGAGCAGAATCCGATCCTCGCGCAAACCCGGGCCGGTCGCGAAGGCCGGGTACTGGTGATCGATCCGACGCTGCTGGTCGGCGGTCTGGGTCCGCGTATTCCAGATGCACTGACCACATTGTCGAAGGCGTTCTACCCGTCCGCACAGATTGCCCAGCTCCAGAAAACCGAGAACAACCGATGACGGCCATTGTCCGGCCGCGGCCGATGCTGATTGCCTTGGGACTGTTGCTGGCGCTGGTGTTCTGGCTGTCGCTGGCTCTGGGGCCGGTCAGTCTGCCGCTGGGTGATACCTTGCTCGCCGGGTTGCGTCTGCTCGGGCTGCCGGTTGATGGCGGTGACACGCAACAGGCGGAGTTGATCCTCGGCCAGATCCGCCTGCCGCGCAGTTTGCTCGGCATCGCGGTCGGCTCGGTACTCGCATTGTCCGGCGTGGCCATGCAAGGCTTGTTTCGCAACCCGCTGGCGGATCCGGGGCTGGTCGGAGTATCCGGTGGCGCTGCATTAGGCGCGGCTCTCGCCATCGTCGGCGGAAGCATGCTCGGTGGCTTGCCGCCGGCCATCGAACCGTATCTGTTGTCGGTTTGCGCCTTCGCCGGTGGCCTGATCGTCACGGCGGTGGTCTATCGCTTCGGCCGCAGCAATGGCCAGACCAACGTCGCCACCATGCTGCTGGCCGGCGTAGCGATGACCGCCATGGCCGGTGCCGGCGTCGGCTTGTTTACCTATCTGGCCGATGACGCCACGTTGCGCACCCTGACCTTCTGGAACCTGGGCAGCCTCAACGGCGCCAGCTACTCGCGTCTGTGGCCATTGCTGATCGTGGCGGTGGGCGTGGCGTTATGGTTGCCCCGTCGGGCGGCGGCGCTCAATGCGATGCTGCTGGGTGAATCCGAAGCACGGCACCTGGGCTTCAATGTCGAGCGGATCAAGCTGGAACTGGTGCTGTGCACGGCGCTGGGTGTCGGAGCCGCCGTGGCGGCCGCGGGCCTGATCGGGTTTATCGGTCTGGTGGTGCCACACCTGATGCGGCTGCTGATCGGCCCGGATCATCGGGTGCTGTTGCCGGCGTCGCTACTCGCCGGAGCCAGCCTGCTGTTACTGGCCGACCTGGTCGCCCGCCTGCTGCTGGCGCCGGCCGAATTGCCGATCGGCATCGTCACCGCACTCATCGGTGCACCCTTCTTCCTTTATCTGCTGGTACGGGGGCGTTCCTGATGCTGCGGGCAAACAACTTGCTGGTCCGGCGCGGCAGTCGCACGGTGCTGGCAGGCATCGATATCGAATTGCACCCAGGGCAAGTCCTGGGCGTCCTGGGGCCCAACGGTGCCGGCAAAAGCACCCTGCTCGCCGCCTTGTGCGATGAGCTGCCGGCCAGCGAAGGCACGGTCAGCCTGGACGGGCGCAAGCTCGCCGACTGGCCGGGCCAGGAGCGGGCCAAACGCCTGGCGGTACTGCCCCAGAGCTCGAGCCTGAACTTCGCTTTCTCGGTCAATGAAGTGGTGGGCATGGGTCGTTTGCCCCATGCCAGCGGTCGTGTGCGCGATGCCGAAATCGTCGCCGAAGCGCTCGGCGCCGCCGACGCCCTGCACCTGGCCGGGCGCAGTTATCTGGCGTTGTCCGGTGGCGAACGCCAGCGGGTGCACCTGGCACGAGTACTCGCCCAACTGTGGCCGGGTGCCGAGGGGCAGACGCTGCTGCTCGACGAGCCGACCTCGATGCTCGACCCGCTGCACCAGCACACTATCCTGCAAGCAGTGCGTGATTTTGCCGGACGCGGTGCGGCGGTACTGGTGATCCTGCACGACCTCAACCTGGCGGCGCGTTATTGCGATCACCTGCTGCTGTTGCAGGACGGTCGCCCCCACGCCTACGGCACGCCGGACGACGTCCTGACCGCCGAAGCTCTGCAAGCGGTGTACGGGCTACAGGTGCTGATTCACCAGCACCCGGAACGCGGCCACCCGTTGATTATCGCGCGCTGATACCCGCCCTCTCCCGCCGTTGCGCGTGAGGGGGCCACTGTCTAATAAGGAATACCGATGCGCATTCTGCTGTTATGCCTGTTCAGCCTGCTGGCTGCCTGCCAGTCCCACTACGTGTCACCGCCCCCGGCAGCGATTGCGCCGCAAGGTCGGGATCATGCCGATCTCGGTGTGATCCGCGAGCTCGCCACCGGGCGCACCCTCACGCCGCAAGAGCTGGTCGAGCGCCTGGCTGGCGCTCCCCGTGTGCTGGTCGGCGAGCAGCACGACAATCCCGATCACCATGCCCTGCAACTGTGGCTACTGCGCGAACTGGCCAGGCAACGCCCGCAAGGCAGTCTGCTGATGGAAATGCTCAACCCCGACCAACAGGCCAAGGTCGATGCGGCGCAGGCCGCCACCCGTGCCGGTCAACCGCCGGCCGATCCGTACCAGGCGCTGTCCTGGCAAGCCAATTGGGATTGGGGCGTCTACGGTGCGCTGGTCACCTACGCCCTGCGCCAACCCTACCCGCTGCTGTCAGCCAACCTGGACCGGGCGCAGATCATGCAGATCTACAAACAGCGCCCGATGCTCACCGGCGAAGCGTCCACGACCCCACAGGTACGAGCGACTTTGCTGGAGGACATCCGCGAATCCCATTGCGGTTTGCTGCCCGAAACGCAAATGCCGGCGATGCTCGCCGTGCAACAGCAGCGTGACCGGCGCATGGCCGAACGCCTGTTGGCGGCACCGACGCCGGCGGTGTTGTTGGCCGGGGCGTTTCATGTGCGCAAGGATTTGGGGGTGCCGTTGCATTTGAAGGACCTGGGTGCTGGCCAGGGTAATGCGGTGTTGGTGCTGGCCGAAGCCGGTAAGACAGTGAGCGCAGAAAGCGCGGATTATGTGTGGTATACGGCGGCGCAGCCGGAGCAGGATCACTGCGCGAAGTTGCGTCGTTAGTTCGTTGACTGATCCAGGATTTTTGGTGAGGCAACTACCGCTATCGCGAGCAGGCTCGCTCCTACAGGGGAATGCATTCCAAATGTGGGAGCGAGCCTGCTCGCGAAGGCGGCATCACAGTCACCACAAATCTCAAGGCATTACCCTCTGTCAGGGCGCCGGAAAGCTCTCCAGATAAGCCAGCAAATCATCGATCTTCTCCTGATCGCTGATCCCCCAGAAAATCATCCGCGTCCCCGACACCACCGCCTTCGGATCTTCGATATACGCCGCCAGTTTCTCCCGCGTCCAGACAATGCCGGAGGACTTCATCGCATTCGAGTACTGATAGTCCGTCGTGCTTCCCGCCGTGCGCCCGACAATACCGTTGAGCTGCGGACCGAAAAAGGCCCGCGCCGACTCGCCGATCTGATGGCAGCCACTGCACATGCGCTTGAACAGTTTCCCGCCCGCTTCGGCATCACCCTGCGCGTTCGCCTGCGCGACGAACAAACCTGCACCGAGGCTCAGGACGAGGGTCATCAAGGCCGCTTTGTTCATTTACAGCTCCAGCCTGCAGCGAAAAAAATGGCCGCCATTTGAGCATGACCAGGGTGTTAAACCGAAGCTTTTCAGACGCACGAGGCCCATGCCTGCCGTCCATCCCGCCACTCCACGCCCCGCTTTTGCCCGCCTAGACTACCTATTCACAACATGCGTGGCCTGAGCAACTGCCACCCATCCACAGCCACACCAGCAAACGGAGGCACAATCATGAAAATTGTCGTCATCGGCGGTACAGGCTTGATCGGAACACAGCTCTGCAAACTCCTGCGTGAAGGTGGCCACGATGTGCTGTCGGCCTCGCCGAGATCGGGCGTCAACGCCGTCACCGGGGAAGGATTGGAGGCCGCACTCAAAGGCGCCGAGGTCGTGGTTGACGTCGCCAACTCACCCTCGTTCGAAGATGCCGCCGTGCTCGAATTCTTCGAAAAATCCGGGCGCAATCTCGCCGCCGCCGAGAAGGCCGCCGGCATCAAGCACCACATCGCCCTCTCGGTGGTGGGGACGGAACGGATGCTCGAAAGCGGCTACTTCCGCGCCAAGATGGCCCAGGAAGAGTTGATCAAGAAGTCCGGGGTGCCCTTCACGATTCTGCGTGCGACGCAGTTTTTCGAGTTCATCGGCGCCATTGTCCAATTCAGCATGCAAGGCGACACCGCTCACTTGACTTCGGCCGCCCTGCAACCGGTCGCCTCGGCCGATGTCGCGGCGGCGCTGGCCAAAATTGCCGTGGCGGCGCCCACGGGCCAGACGCTGGAAGTGGCCGGCCCGGACAAGCAACCCCTGGTGTCTTTCGTCAAGACGTACCTGCAACACACCGGGGATCAGCGCAAAGTGGTGACCGACGATAACGCCGGATACTACGGCGCGAGCATTAACGACCAGTCGCTGACCCCGGGCGCCAATCCCATCCTCGGAAAGATTCATTTCGATCAGTGGCTCAAGAGTACAAGCGCCCAGTGATGACGGACGGGGGCGTCCGATTCGCTCCCTGCCCGATCAGGCCAAGGCCCCGCCCTCCACTCTCATCAGGAGCATCCCATGAGAACCCCCGTTATTCTCGCCCTGCTTGCCCTGCCGCTCATCACCACCCCAGCCCTGGCGGCCGATGCGCCACACCCGGATGTCAAAGTGATTTCGGAAACGGCACTTCCCGATTACCCGGGCAAGGAAGTGCTGATGCTCACCGTCGAGTTCCCGCCCGGCGGTGCCGACCCGGTTCATCGGCACAATGCCCACGGCTTCATTTATGTGCTCGAAGGCTCCATCGTCATGGCGGTCAAGGGTGGCAAGGAAGTCACGCTGATGCCCGGACAGAGCTTCTACGAAGGCCCCAATGACATACACACCGTGGGCCGCAATGCCAGCAAGGACAAACCCGCCAAATTCGTCGTGTTTCTGTTGAAGGACCAGGGCAAGCCACCGGTCATCCCGGTCCCTTGACCCTGAGAGCAGCTGTATAAAACAAAAAATCCGGAGCCTGATACAGGACTCCGGATTTTTTGGGTGACTGCAATTACTGAACGTTCTTCAGCTTGATCACATCACCGGAAACCTGAGTGGTGTAGCCATTGAGGACCCATGCCCAGAACCAGCGTTCCTGCACTTGGGTGTTGATCATGGCATCGCCGCCCTTGGCTTTGATCGCCTCGTCCTGTGCCCGCACAAAACGACTGTTCTGACGAATCGGGATCACGCCGAAGAGCATCAGGCCCGTGGCGCTCGCTTCGCTGTGGCCCAGTACGGTGTACTGATTGCTGTCATATTGCCGGGTGTTCATTGGGGCACTGCTGCAACCCGCCAACACCAGGCCAGCCAAGGCACCCGCCACCACTTTACTGAGGTATTTCACTGCACAACTCCATGAGTAAGCGCCCGGGATCCAGCTCTCGGGCGGCGCACACTTTAACGAAAATGATGGCCATTGGATATCACTCAAAATCCTTGTAGGAGCTGGCTTGCCAGCGAAAGCGGCCTGACATCCAACATCACCGTTGACTGACCCGCCGCCATCGCAAGCAAGCTCGCTCCACATCAGGTTTGATGCCTTAACGTTTCAATCCTTGAAATCCGTGGACAGCGCCAGTTCGTTCCACTCGGCCAGTTCCTGGGCAACGAAACGGTTTTTCGCTTCGATGCGCGCAATGGTATCGCTGCCCAGGGCCAGCCGTTGTGGCGGGTTCGGCGCGTTGACCAGGGCCAACATGGCCTCGGCGAACTTCACCGGATCACCGGGTTGGGCATGGTTGGCGGATTCGGCATATTTGCGCATCGCCCCCACCGTCTCGTCGTAATCCGGCAATTCCAGCGCGGTCTTCACCAGCGACTGCTCGTCGAGGAAGTCGGTCCGGAAGAAGCCCGGCTCGACCACGGTGGCGTGGATGCCCAGCGGCGCCAGTTCCTGATGCAGGGCCTCGGTGATGCCTTCCACCGCAAACTTGGTGGAACCGTAGACACCCCAACCCATGTAGGCCTGGTAACCACCGATGGAGGAGATGTTGATGACATGCCCGGCGCGCTGGCGACGCATGTGCGGCAGCACCGCGCGGGTCACGTTGAGCACGCCGAAGACGTTGGTGGCGAACAGACGCTCGGTCTCGCTGGCGCTGGTCTCCTCCACCGCGCCCAACACACCGAAGCCGGCATTGTTGATCAGCACATCGATGCGGCCGAAACGCTTGATGCCTTGCGCCACGGCCTGATGCGCTTCTTCCTCACGGGTCACGTCCAGGCGCACGGCCAGCAGGTTCGGATGATCGCCCAGGCGGGCGGTGATTTCTTCGGGTTTGCGAGCCGTGGCAATCACCGCGTCGCCGGCACGCAGAGCACGTTCTGCGATGAGTGTGCCAAAACCACGGGAAGCTCCAGTAATGAACCAAGTACGCATTTCAACTCCTCCTGTCAGCGACCCGAGCGTGATTGCCGGGCCTTCTTGATGAGTTGACGCCACTTTAAAACTCCACTACTGATGTGATAATCCCAATAATTTTGCATGGCTTTGTGAAAGGTATTCACAGATGAAAGCACCTTCAGCGGCAGACCTCTCGATCTTCCTGAGCGTGGCCAATCACCTGAACTTCAGCCGGGCGGCGGTCGAACTGGGCGTGACGCCTTCGGCGCTGAGCCATGCCGTGCGCACCCTGGAGAACCGGCTCGGCGTCCGGCTGTTCAACCGCACCACCCGCAGCGTCGGCCTGACCGAGGCAGGCGAACGCCTGCGCGCGCGATTGCAACCGGCCTTTCGCGACATCGACGATGCCCTGGAAGACTTGAACAATTACCGCGACAAACCCTCGGGCAGCCTGCGCATCACCGCCGGACGCCAGGCCGCGGAACTGGTGCTGTTACCGCTGGCCAGCGAATTCCTCGCGGCCTATCCGGACGTGAAACTGGAGATCGTGGCGGACGACGGCCTGGTGGATGTGGTCGCCGGCGGTTTTGATGCCGGTGTGCGCTTCGGTGCGCGGCTGGAGGCCGACATGGTCTCGCTGCCCATCGGCTCGTACCTGCGCTCGGTGGTCGTGGGCTCGCCAGCATTCTTTGCCCGGCACGCTGTGCCACAGAAACCCGAAGACCTGCATGGCCTGCCGTGCATCCGCCATCGTTTCCCCAGCGGATCGCTGTATCGCTGGGAGTTCGAACGCGGTGGTATTGCCGAGGAAATCGAAGTCGACGGCCCGCTGACCCTGGGTGATGTGAGCCTGATGGTCGGCCCGGCGTTGCAGGGCGTCGGCATTGCCTACCTCTTCGAAGACATGGTCAAGGCGCAGGTGGCTGACGGTAGCCTGGTACAAGTGCTGGACGACTGGTGCCCCTACTATCCCGGACTGCACCTGTATTACCCGAGTCGTCGCCATGTACCCGCAACGCTCAAGGCCTTTATTGAATTCGTTCGTGCTGATCGACAGACGAGCCCACGCCAGGCTCGTCCTGTACCAACAGTCCGGCCAGACGCTTGATCAACGGCGTTGCCAGCAGCACGAAGGGAATGAGGGTGGCCCAGGCCAGCAACCAGGCCTTGAACCAGTAAACGAGCAGTGCGCTGAGAGAAAGACCGGACGGACTGGCAATCGCCGCGGCAATGGCACAGGTGATGGCCGACTGGATCACGCCAGTGGCGTGCTGACGGTAGCGCGGGGGAAGTCTTGGCATGTTGCGGACCTCTCGGTGGCATGGCGGCGCCCGTGCAACGGTGCGCCGCCAGGTTGTGGATCAGGACTTGAGATATTCCACGGTTTGCGCCGTGGTCCACAGGGCGTTGGCGATGTAGCGGTAGTTGATCAACGCCGCCAGGTAACCATCGCCTTCCGGGGTGGTCGGGCCCGCGGTGGCGTCGCGGACCACGGCCACTTCAAAGCCCTGCTCCAGCAGCTCACGCAAGTGCGACTCGACACAGAGGTTGGCCGCCATGCCCGCCAGAATGATCTGCGACACGCCGTGCTTGCGCAGTTGCAGCGCCAGGTCATTGGTTTCCGGACCGTACACCTTGTGCGGCGAGGCGATGATGGTTTTACCGTCGAGGATGTACGGCTTGAACTCGGGCATGAAATCGGCACCGGAGTTTTCGAAACCGTCGAGGGTCAGCGGCCCCTTGCGATCAAACATGCAGATGCTGTGCATGACCTTTTCCAGTGGCCCGCCGAAATGCCATTCGTGGTCGCACGGGTAGTAGTAATGCGGGGAAACCGCGACGGTAATGCCCGCGCCTTTGGCCGCGGCGAACAACTGGCCGAGGTGATTGACCACGTCGTGCTCGACGATGCTCTTGCCGAAAACACCCCAGCTCACGCCTTCGGGGCTGAGAAAGTCGATCTGCGGATCGATGACCACCAGCGCGGCGCGGGACAGGTCAAGCTTCATGCCCGGGTCCGGCAGCGCCGGCTCTGTCGGGTCAGCGTATTCGGCGGCGGTGCGGATCGAATCATTGCTCATGTACATGGACTCCGGTGGTGGACGAGAAATATCGCTCTGCGCCATGGCACCCTTGAGGGGCGTTGATTACCATCGGCGAGAGCTGCATCCTACGGCCGCGCCCTGCTCCACTTTTGCCAGGACGTACAGAGTCTTTACCCGGGCGTCTTCAACATGGATATCCTTTCCGAATTTTTCGAACGCACGCACTTGCAGGGCCGGCTGTTCTTCGCCGGTCCCGTGGACGGCACACTGATGCTCGACAAACCGCCGGGCATGGCGTTTATCCATGTGATCAGTCGCGGCGATATCGACATGGTGCAGCCGGGGTTGCCGAACATTTCCATCCGCGAACCCAGCGTGTTGTTTTGTCCCAGCAGTTGCCGCTACCAGCTGCGTTCCAGTTCCGCTCAAGGCGCCGAGCTGATCTGCGCGTCGTTCCAGTTCGGGCGCAACTCCCTGCAGCCCTTCCCGCTCGGGCTCAAGGAAACCCTGGTGTTTGCGTTCAAGGAACTGGACAACCTCACACCCCTGCTCGGCACCCTGATCAACGAATTCCAGGACCAGGCCCCCGGCCGGTCCAAGGCGCTGAACCTGCTGCTCGAATACCTGTTCGTGCAGCTGGTGCGGCGCTCGGTGATGGAGGGCAAGATCTCCGGCGGTCTGCTGTATGCCCTTCAGGATGGGCGCCTTGCGACGGTGTTCAACCGGATTCACGAGGAACCGGAGGCACTCTGGACCGTAGAGAAACTGGCGCAACTTGCGAACATGTCCCGGTCGAAATTCTCGGCGTGTTTCACCCGGATCATGCAGATCTCACCGATGGGCTATGTCACCGCCTGGCGCATGAAACTGGCCCAGGACTTGCTGCGCGACGGGGTGCAGATCAAGGTGATAGCCGCGTCGGTGGGCTACAGTTCGCAAGCATCATTCTCCAGAACCTTCCTCAACGTGGTGGGCAGCCCACCGGCCGAATGGCTCAAGCGCGATGCAAGCGGTGAAGATGCGCCTCAGGTAAAGGTGCGGGTGCTGCCCGACCTGCCCAATGATTCAACCAGCTACTAACCTGTCAGAGAGAAAACAGATGGTCACTTGCTACCTGAAATACGTGCTCGACCCGTTCAAGCTCGAAGCGTTCGAGCATTACGGCAAGCTGTGGATTCCACTGGTGGAAAAATTCGGCGGCCAGCATCACGGCTACTTCCTGCCGTCCGAAGGCGCCAACAACATCGCCATGGCCATGTTCACCTTCCCCAGCCTGGCGGCCTACGAAACTTACCGGCAACAGTCGATGAGCGACCCGCAATGCATCGCCGCCTTCAAGTACGCCGAAGAAACCCGCTGCATCCTCAGCTATGAGCGCAGTTTTTTCAGGCCGGTCTTCGGTGACGCCAAACGCTGACCGACTAGCCTTGGGCTGGCGCCTTGGCTGAAGGTGGCTTCGTCAAATCCAGGCAGTAGGTGTAGTAACCCGGATCACGCACCCAACCCAACGACTCGTACAAACCCTGCGCGCTGTGATTGTTGGTGGCGGTTTCCAGGGTCATGCCTTTGGCACCCATCAACCGGGCAAAGTCGCGGGCGGTGTTCATCAGCAGCGTACCGACGCCCTTGCCACGGGCGGCGGGCGTTGTGAACAGATCGCCGAGCAGCCAGGTGCGATGTGCGTCGATGGAGGAAAACGTCTGGAACATCTGCACGAAACCCAGGGTTTCGCCACTGGCGTCCTCGGCGTAGAAAATCACCGACTCGTCGCGGGCGATCCGTTCGGCAATGAAGGCGCGAGATTGCGGCAGGTTCGATGGCTGGCCGTAGAAGCCGCGATAGGCGTCGAATAACGGGGCGATTTTTTCGATGTGGGAAGCGTCGGCGCGCAGGGCCTGGATAGGCATGAGGGTGCTCCATTGCGGTCTCTGGGGATCTAGAGCCTAGCAATGGGAATCGAATTTTTCCTGGCTCACTCTCACAGGGATGGGGTATCTGAAAAATCAGGTCGGCTGTCAG
>NZ_WTFT01000019.1:30474-142531 GCF_009861505.1 Pseudomonas izuensis
ACCCGCTGTAAGAGCGGAACCCTAAGCAGCCGTTGCCGCAGGAATGGATATGTACTCGGTCAACAACATTCAGGTCGGCTGTCAGGCCGCCATCGCTGCGATGCGGCGTCCCGACAAGCCAGCTCCCACAGGGATTGGATACATCCGCAAGAGACAGGTCGGCTGTCAGGCCGCCTTCGCTGCGATGCGGCGACCCGACAAGCCCGCCCCCACAGGGGATTTGGGGATACCCGCAAAATCAAGTCAGACCCGCACGTTACGCCCCGGCAACGACGAGCGTTGGCTGCTCTCCCAGTTCTCCACCAACCCCACCGGCACCTCCGATGCCGGCAGCATCGTTACCCCGCGCACCAGATCCGAAGCCCGCTCGGCCAGCATGATGGTCGGTGCATTGAGGTTGCCGTTCGGCTCGGTCGGGAACACGGAGGAGTCGATCACCCGCAACCCGACAATGCCATGCACCCGCAATTCGGAATCCACCACCGCCATGTCGTCCTCGCCCATACGGCACGAGCCACAGGGATGGTAGGTGCTTTCGAGGTTTTCACGGACGAAGGCGTCGATCTGTTCATCGGTTTGCACCAGCGGACCGGGGGCGATTTCGCCGTCGCGGAAACGGTCCATCGCCTTCTGGCCGATGATTTCCCGGGTCAGGCGGATGCAACGGCGGAAGCCTTCGCGGTCTTCTTCGCGTTGCAGGTAGTTGAAGCGAATTTCCGGGTGTTCGTAAGGGTCGGCGGAACGGACCCGCACATAGCCGCGACTTTTCGGTTTGTTCGGCCCGGTGAGCACCATGAAGCCGTGGCCCTTGATCGGTTTGTTGCCGTCGTAGCGCATGGCCGCCGGCAGGAAGTGGAACTGAATGTCCGGCCAGCGCAAGCCCTTGTCGGAGCGGATGAAACCGCCGGCCTCGAAGTGGTTGGTAGCGCCCAGGCCATCCTTGAACAGCAGCCAGCGCAGGCCGATCAACAACTTGCTCAGCGGGTCCATTTTGCTGTTGAGCGTCACCGGCTCCTTGCAGCCGAACTGGATGTACACCTCGGCGTGATCCTGCAGGTTCTCCCCGACTCCAGGCAGGTCATGACGCACGACGATCCCGGCTTTGCGCAGGACTTCGGCCGGGCCGATGCCGGAGCGTTGCAGCAGGTGCGGCGAACCGATGGGTCCGGACGAAATCAGCACTTCGCGGTTGCAATACACCTCGTGGGTCTGGCCGTCGTGGTCATAGCGGATACCCACCGCGCGCTTGCCGTCGAGAATGATCTGCCGGGTCATTGCGTGGGTGATCACGGTCAGGTTCGGCCGACCCATGGCGGGCCGCAGGTAGGCATTGGCGGTGGAGCAGCGCACGCCATTTTTCACGGTCATGTGCATCGCACCAAAGCCTTCCTGCATGAAGCCGTTGCAGTCGTCGGTCTTGATGTAGCCCGCTTCGGCACCGGCCTCGACCCAGGCCCCGTACAGCGGGTTTTTCATGTGGTTGCCATTGGTGGTGTGCAGCGGTCCGGTTTGCCCGCGATAGCTGTCACCCCCCGACTCGTAGCTTTCGGCCCGCTTGAAGTACGGCAGGCAATTCTTATAACCCCAGCCTTGGGCGCCGAGGGTTTCCCATTCGTCGAAGTCATAGGCATGGCCACGGATGTAGACCAGGCCGTTGATCGACGATGACCCACCCAACACCTTGCCACGCGGGCAGTGAATGCGCCGGCCATTGAGGTAAGTTTCCGGCTCGGTTTCGTAGCGCCAGTTGTACTTTTTGGTGTTCATCGGAATCGAAAACGCACTGGGCATCTGGATCACCACACTGCGGTCGCTGCCACCGAATTCCAGCACCAGTACCGAGGTGCAAGGGTCTTCGCTCAGGCGGTTGGCCAACACACAACCGGCAGAGCCTGCGCCAATGATGATGTAGTCGTATTTTTGCGTAGCCATGATTTATCTCCGTACCGCCGACTCGTTGAACACGCTGAGCGAGTCGCCGGTGGTGTATTGCGGGCAGGTTTTTTCGATGTGCTGGATGACGGTTTCTTCACGCTTGAGATCGATCGAGCGGCTCAGCCAGTAGTACGCCAGCCCCGACACGATCAGCCCGACCAGCCAGGCGATGTCGATGCTGCCCAGCGCCTTGGCCAGCGGGCCGACATACACTTCGCGCTGCTCGACGCCATCAAAGATGTAGAAGAACGGGATCATCGAGATGAAGCCGATGGCGTACGCAGCGATGCCACGCAGGCCCCAGCTGCCGTAGAGGTTGCCGTGGGGCATGAAGAAATGCGGGATGGCGTAGCGGCCCTTGCGCACGAAGAAGTAGTCGGTGAGGTTGACCGAGGTCCACGGCACCAGGAAGTACAACATCACCACCAGATAGATGCCGAGCACCGACAGGCCCTTGCCCGAGCTCTGGATGCTCAGGGCCACGCCCAGTTGCAGCAGGATCACGAAAGCAATCGCCAGGATGCGAGCCTTGCGGGTCGGTTCGATGTGCTTGATCGAGTCGACGCAGGTCAATGTGGTCAGCTTGGCGCTGTAGATGTTCATCGCGATCACCGGCAGGAACGCCAGGATGGTGATGACCACCACCGCCGTGCCCATCAGCGGCGACACGGTGTTGCCGACTTGCCCCAGGGCCACCAGCACGTCGGTGGAGTGCAGGTGATCGGCCAGCCAGCCGCCAACGGAAATCATCCACGCACCGGACAACGAGGCACCGAGGAACACCACGGCAATTAGCTTGCCGCTGGAGGTGTTCTTCGGCAGGTAACGCGAGTAGTCGGAGACATAGGGTGCGTAAGCGATGTTGTAACTGGCCGCTGCTGCGAACTGGGCGATGAAACCGGTCCAGTTGAAGCCCAGCGGCGCCGGTGCCACTTCGCCTTCGGCGAGTGCCGGCAGCACCGCATCCGGCACCCAGCCCATCAGCACCGCCAACGTCACCAGACCGTACAGCGGCAGCGACAGGTACAACGCCCATTTGAAGCTGCGGTGCATCCAGTCATGGCCGAGAATCGCCAGCACCGCCGCCGGTATCGTCACCGCCACCGCGATCACCGTGGGGCTGAAACCGAACAGCGTGTGCAGCCCTTGCATCATCAGCACCAGGTTGACGATGTTGAAACCGGCGAACACGAACAGTGTCGCCAACAACACCAGAATCACCCCGCGATAACCGAACTGCGCCCGGGACTGGATCATCTGCGGCAGGCCCAGGTGCGGGCCTTGCGAACCATGAAAGGCCATGAACAGCGTGCCGAACATGATGCCCAGCGTGCCGGCGAGTGTGGTCCAGAGGGCGGTCAGGCCGACGCTGGGGCCGACGAAGCCGATGGTCATGGTGAAGAAAGTAAAGTTGCCGAGAAACCAGAACGGGCCCTGGCTCGACAGTTTGTCGGTACGCTCGCTTTCCGGGATGAAATCGATGGAATGACTCTCGACCACGGATTTGTCGTCGAGGATGGACACACTCGGAGCAGGCTTGGCGTCAATGTTCATGATGGTCTCTTATTGTTGGAAGATCATGACGAGATAACCGCATTCTTTCGGGTGAACGACGTCCGGATGCCTCCTTGCAGTTCCAATTTATTCAAATACCCAAACCCTGCCTCTGTGGGAGCAAAGCTTGCTCGCGATAGCGGTCTGTCAGTAGACATCTCTGCTGGAAGTGCTGACGTCATCGCGAGCAAGCTTTGCTCCCACAGAAGCGAGGCCGGTGTTCGGCAGTCAGGGCAAGGTGATCCACACCGCCTTGGTTTCGAGCAGGTAATCGAGCTGCTCGGCACCCAGGTCTTTGCCGAAACCGGACTGCTTGTAGCCACCGAACGGCATCGACGGGTCGAGGGTGCCGTGGGCGTTGACGTAGACCGAGCCCGCCTGCAACCGTGGGATCAGGCTGTGCACCTTGCCCAGGTCGTTGGAATACAGGGCCGCCGCCAGGCCATAGGCCGAGTCGTTGGCCAGGGCCAGCGCCTCTTCTTCATCGTCGAAGGGCGCGGTCACCAGCACCGGGCCGAAGATCTCTTCCTGGACGATGCGCATGTCGTTGCGGCAATGGGCGAAGATGGTCGGCTCGACGAAATAGCCCGGACCTTCGACTGGCTGGCCGCCGTAGACCAGTTCGGCGCCTTCACGCTTGCCGGTTTCGATGTACTCGGTCACCCGCTGCTTCTGCTGGGCCGATACCAGCGGGCCGATGAAGCAGTCCGGATCCATGCCGGGCGCGATCTTCAAGGTCCGGGTGTAGGCGATCAGTTCGCGCAGGAATTGGTCATAGACGCTGCGATGAACATAGGCCCGCGTACCGGCGTCGCACACCTGCCCCGAGTTGAAAAACACGCCATTGGCAACCGCTTGCGCAGCGGCCGGAATGTCGGCATCGGCCAACACGATTACCGGTGATTTTCCTCCGAGTTCCAGGGTTAGTCGTTTCATTTCGTCCAGCGCGGCGCGGCCGACGGTGCGGCCCACCGGGGTCGAGCCGGTGAAGGTCAGTTTGTCGATGTCGGGGTGGGTGGCCATGGCCGCGCCGACCACGCTGCCGCGGCCGGTGACGATGTTGATCACACCGTCCGGAATCCCCGCTTGCTGCACCAGTTCGGCAAAACGCAGGGCCGACAGCGAGGTCAGTTCGGCGGGTTTGACCACCACGGTGCAACCGGTGGCCAACGCCGCCCCGAGTTTCCAGGCCATGGTTTGCAGGGGGAAGTTCCACGGCACGATGGCGCCGACCACACCCACCGCTTCCTTGCGCGTATAGGCCAGGTAATTGCCCGGCAGCGACGGCTCGACGGTGCGCCCGTGGAGCTTGGTCGCCCAACCGGCAAAATAACGCAGGGTATCGACCGTGCCCTGGATGTCGACATCCTTGGCAAACGCGACTGACTTGCCCATGTCGATTGATTCGATCTCGGCCAGTTCAGCAGCGTTTTCTTCAATCAGGTCCGCCAGACGTTGCATCAGCCGTTCGCGTTCCGCCGGTTTGGCCTGGCGCCAGGCGCCGCCGTCGAACTGGGCGCGGGCAGCTTGCACGGCGCGGTCCAGATCCTCGACGGTGCCCATGGGGATGCGGGTGATCAGGCCTTCGGTCGATGGCTCGATGACTTCGGAGGTCTGGCCGTCGCTGGCCTCGACCCAGGCACCGCCGATGAACATTTTCTGGACCTTGCCGAGGAAGGTCTGGGTGGCTTCGCTGACGCCGTATTTCTGCAGGTAGCTTTTGACGTTCGTGTCCATGTTCATGCTCTCAGGCCGGGCTGGCTTCGTGGATGGACTGCCGCGCCTGGGCGCGTTCGTGGAAGATGAAGCCGATGCTGTTGAGCAGCAGTTGCGCGGCCAGAATCGAGGTCATGCCGGTCGGGTCGTAAACCGGCGCAACCTCCACCAGGTCCATGCCGACGATGTTGCCTTTGCTGCGTTTGGCCAGGGCCTGGATGATCTCCAGCACTTCGTAGTAGAGGAAGCCGCCGTGGCTGGGAGTGCCGGTGCCGGGGGCGATGGACGGGTCGAAACCGTCGATGTCGATGGTGATGTAGTAGTTGATGTTCTGCGGGATCAGCGCCAGCACCCCGTCGACGCCCAAGCGACGAACATCGCGCACCGAAAGGATCTTCGAACCCGCCGCATGGGCCGCTTCGTAGTCGTCACGGTTGGACGACGACACGTTGCGTATGCCCATCTGGGTCATGCCGACAATGTGGTTCATTTCCGAGGCGCGGCGCAGCGGGTTGCCGTGGCCGTAGCGCACGCCATGGCGCTCGTCGACGAAATCCAGGTGCGCATCGAAATGGATGATGTGGATTGGTCCACGGCCTTCGAACGCCTTGATCACCGGCGCGTGCACCGAGTGATCGCCGCCGAGCACCACCGGCATGACTCCGGCATCGAGGATCTTGCGCACGGCGTATTCGGTGTTTTCGTTGCTGGTGACCATGTCGGTGTGGACGATGTCGGCATCACCGACGTCAACCATGCGCACGTCGGCGGCGGTCAGGTACATGACGTCATCTTCGTGGTCATAGGCGCCGGCATGGCCGAAGGAAAACAGCGTCGATGCCTCGCGAATGCCCCGTGGTCCGAAGCGTGCGCCGGAACGCCACTGGGTGCCCATGTCGTTGGGCACACCAAGCACCGCCACATCCGCGTCCAGGGCATCCCAGTCGGTGCACACCGGGGATTTGCCGAAGGTGCAATGCCCCACGAAGGGCAGGTTCAGGCGGCCGGATTCATAACCGTTGTTCGACATTTCAAGCCTCTCCACTTCTTGTTATCGGCTTGGCGGACTGCAGGGCGACCGCCGTTGGAGTGACTATGGGCGCAGCTTTTCGTGGAAAAAATGCTAAACATCAGATACTCATATCGGCATTGCCGATGCATCCACACACGGGAGGTCCAGGGTGATTCAACTGCACGATGTCGACCTGAAGTTGCTTCGGGTGTTTGCCACGATTGTCCGCTGTGGCGGCTTCTCCGCGGCGCAGGCGGCGCTGAACGCCGGCCAGTCGACCATCAGCGAACAGATGACCCATCTGGAGACCCGGCTCGGGGTCAAGCTCTGCCAGCGCGGGCGCAGTGGCTTTCGCCTGACCGAGCAAGGCGTGGCGATTCACGAAGCCACCCAGCGCCTGCTCTCGGCGGTGGAAAATTTCTGCATGGACGCCGACGTGCTCAAGCAGCACATCAGCGGCAAGCTCAACCTGGGGATCATCGACAGCACCATCACCGATCCGGACTCGCCGATCCCGCGCACCACCCAGCGCTTCGTCTCGCGGGGGCACGATGTGCACCTCAGCGTCTACGTCGGTGAACCCGCCGAACTGGAGGAACGGGTACTCGACGGTCGCTTGCACCTGGCCATCGGGCACTTCCCGATCCATGTGCCGGGGCTGTTGCATTCGCCGCTGTATCAGGAAGCCCTGGGGCTGTATTGCGGGCGCCGCCATCCGCTGTTCGGCAGCCAGGCCGAAGGCGATGATCTGCTCGAAGAGATCAGCACCAGCCGCATTGTCGTGCGCGGCTACATGCAGCAATACGATCTGGAGCACCTGGGCGTCAGCAAGGCGGCAGCGACCGTGGACAATATCGAGGCCCTGGCGATCCTGATCATCTCCGGCGCCTACCTGGGCTTTCTACCGGCCCACTTCGCCGCCCAGTGGATCAAGTCCGGGGAGATGCACCAGCTTGCCCCGCAGAGTCTGCAACTGATGTCGCCGTTCGACGTGATCACCCGGCGCGGCACGGCGTCACCGCCAATACTCCAGGCGTTCCTCGAAGACCTGGCGGCCTGTTCGCGCAAAGCGCCACCATCCGAGAGGCGCTGACGGACTTTCCTTTGTGGGAGCTGTACGCAAATCGCTACACCGTAGTGAAATCAAGACAAGCCCCTGATAACCCGCCTGGCCCGGACTTCGCTCGCCAATGCCTGCATGGCTGTATTGATTTCAGTACGGAACGCCTGCGCCACTCAATCAAAAAAACACATAAGCCTTTGTTTTAAAACAAATAATAAATACTGGCATCGCCCTTGCGAATAACAACGTCCAACAACAACGAAACCCTGTAGGAGCAAAGCTTGCTCGCGATGGCCGTTACGCGGTCTATCTGATGAACTGCGTCATCGTTCATCGCGAGCAAGCTTTGCTCCCACAGGAGTACAACCAAGGGGACTCCACCATGTTCAGCAAGCACGACCAGATCAAAGGCTACGACGACGCACTGCTGGCGGCGATGAACGCCGAAGACACTCGGCAGGAACACCACATCGAGTTGATCGCCTCGGAAAACTACACCAGCCGGCGGGTGATGGAGGCGCAAGGCAGCGGCCTGACCAACAAGTACGCCGAGGGTTATCCGGGCAAGCGCTATTACGGTGGCTGCGAACACGTCGACGTGGTCGAGCAACTGGCCATCGACCGCGCCAGACAACTGTTTGGCGCCGATTACGCCAACGTGCAACCACACTCCGGCAGCCAGGCCAACGCCGCGGTTTATCTGGCGTTGCTGCAAGCCGGTGACACCGTGCTGGGGATGAGCCTGGCCCATGGCGGTCACCTGACCCACGGTGCCAAGGTGAGTTTTTCCGGCAAGTTGTACAACGCCGTGCAGTACGGCATCGACACTGCGACCGGGTTGATCGACTACGACGAAGTCGAGCGTCTGGCGGTGGAGCATCAACCGAAGATGATCATTGCCGGGTTCTCCGCTTATTCGAAGACCCTGGACTTCCCGCGCTTCCGGCAGATCGCGGACAAGGTCGGCGCCTATCTGTTTGTCGACATGGCCCACGTCGCCGGGCTGGTGGCGACTGATCTGTACCCGAATCCGGTTCCGTTCGCCGACGTGGTCACCACCACGACCCACAAGACCCTGCGTGGTCCCCGTGGCGGGCTGATCCTGGCCAGGGCCAATGCCGAGCTGGAGAAAAAACTCAATGCCGCGGTGTTCCCCGGCGGCCAGGGCGGCCCGTTGATGCACGTGATCGCGGCCAAGGCCGTGTGCTTCAAGGAAGCGCTGGAGCCCGCGTTCAAGAGCTATCAGGCGCAAGTGATCCGCAATGCCCAGGCGATGGCGCAGGTCTTTGTCGAGCGGGGCTACGACGTGGTGTCCGGCGGCACCGACAACCACCTGTTCCTGGTCAGCCTGATTCGCCAGGGCCTGACCGGCAAAGACGCCGACGCCGCCCTCGGCCGGGCCGGCATCACCGTGAACAAGAACGCCGTGCCCAATGATCCGCAATCGCCGTTCGTGACGTCCGGCCTGCGCATCGGTACGCCGGCAATCACCAGTCGCGGTTTCAAGGAAGCCCAGAGCATTGAGCTGGCGGGCTGGATCTGCGACATCCTCGATCACCTGGGCGATGCCGAAGTCGAAGCGCGAGTCGCCCGCCAGGCCGCGGCCATGTGCAGTGATTTCCCGGTCTACCGCGACTGATCCCTTGTAGGAGCTGGCTCGCCAGCGAAGACGGCGGCACAATCAACCTCTTGGTTGACTGACAATCCGCTTTTCGCTGGCAAGCCAGCTCCTACAGGGCATTTTCGGAGGTCCGGCACGATGCCATTTGCAGCTCGATCATTGCTTCTGTTCCTTTGCCTCTCCCTGCCCGGCCTCGCCGCTGCTGAAGACAGGCCCGCGCACATGGTGTATTTGCGCGCGATCGACCCCGGCATCGAGCAGGACATCCGCTATGCCGGCGCCCACAATTTCACCGGTCATCCACTCGACGGCTACGAAGCGCCAGAGTGCCTGCTGTCGCTGGACGCCGCCAGGGCCCTCGCCCGGGTGCAATCGACACTGCGGGCCCAAGGCTATGGTTTGAAGGTATTCGACTGCTATCGCCCCAGTCGGGCGGTCGCGGACATGGGGCGTTTTGCGACGCAGCCGGGTGATCCGCGCAAGGCCGAGTTCTATCCTCGGGTGGACAAGCAGGACTTCTGGCGCCTGGGCTACGTGGCACGGGTGTCCAATCACTCCAAAGGCGGCACTGTCGACCTGACACTGACCGGTCCCGACGCCCTGCCCGCCGACAGCTGGACGCCTTCGGCCACCCCCGTCGATTGCACGGCACCTTACGGTCAGCGCTGGCACGACGGCGCCGTCGACATGGGCACCGGTTTCGACTGCTTCGATGAGCGCGCCCATACCGACACCGCGTTGATCAATGCCACCGCCCTGGAAAATCGCCAGCGGCTCACCCGTGCCATGGAGCAAGAGGGATTCACCGGCTACTCCGCCGAGTGGTGGCATTTCACATACACGCGGGATGCGTCGTTGAAGACGGTCATGGATTTCCCCATCACCCCGCTTGAGCCCACACCATGAACCCATTGCTCAAGGCGTGCGTCCTGCTGCTGTTGCCCTGTGCAGCCATGGCCCAGGGGCTCGACGACAGTCGGCAACTGATTGTCGTCACCAGCAAGGACTGGAATGACACTCAGGGCATCGCCCAACGATACGAACGCCACGGCAACACCTTTGAAAAATTCGAGGCACCGTTTCCGGTGGTGCTGGGAAAAAACGGCATGGCCTGGGGCAAGGGCCTCAACAGCGTTGCAGAACGCCAGGGACCACTCAAACAGGAAGGCGACGGCAAGGCCCCGGCCGGGATGTTCAAACTGAGCACGGCATTCGGCTATGCCCCAACGGCTGAAACCCGACTGCCCTACCTCGCGCTGACAACCGCCATTGAATGCGTAGATGACAGCCAGTCCAAACGCTACAACCAACTGGTCGACGGCTCGACGGTCGACAAGGACTGGAACAGTTCCGAGCGCATGCGGCGCAACGATGACATGTATCGCCAAGGCATTTTCATCGAGCACAACACCCCGGCGTCCCCCGCCGCGGGCTCCTGCATTTTCTTCCACATCTGGCGCGGCCACACGATGCCGACCCTGGGCTGTACCGCCATGGCGCCAGCAGATATCGCGCGTTTGTTCAGTTGGCTGGACCCGCGCCAGTCCCCGCTGCTGGTGCAATTGCCCGAGGCTGAATACCAACGCTTGCGTGAACGCTGGCAGCTTCCCGGGCGTTGAACTACCTGTGGGAGCGAGCCTGCTCGCGAATGCGGTGCATCAGTCACATCAATGCTGAATGTGCCGACGTCTTCGTCGGAACGCCGCCCGGAGCCGGCTCGCTCCCACAGGTTCAACGGAGCAGTGTTGCCCTTCTCGCTCGTCGAAATGATGGATTGCGTAGCTTGCGCGCTATTTCGACAAACGGCGTCACGATCAGGCTGAAGACCGTCAGGTAACGTTCGTGATCCGCCTCGCCCGTGCCGAAGCGGATCGCCTCGGGCTGCGACTGCGTGACGTAGAGCGTGCCGAACATCCAGTCCCAGAGTGACAGGTTGATCCCGAAATTTTTGTTGAAGTGTCGAGGGGCGTCGCTGTGGTGGATCTGGTGCTGGGCCGGGCTATTGAGCACGTGCTCGACCACCGGCCCGAACGACAGCCAGACATGGCTGTGCCGCAGGTTGGCCGCCAGCGCGTTGAGGATGAACACCACGTAGGTCACGCCGAACAGCGTGTAGCGGCTGATCTCCCCGCCGCAGGCGTACCAGAAGAGGCCGGCAAAGGCGCTGAGGAACACGATATCGATCAGTCGCTCGACCATTTTCTCGATGAAATGCACCCGACTGGCCGTGACCGGCACCAGCACCGGCGCCGAATGATGGACTTTGTGAAACGCCCACAGGTAGCGGGAATGGTAGGCGCGATGGGCCCAGTAATGGATGAAGTCCTGCACGAGGAACACACCCAGCCCGTAGGCCAGGGTCAGTGCCAGGTGTTCTTCCACTTGCACCCGCGCGCCCCAAAGGTGCGTGAAGAAACGCACGTAGTCGCCAGAGCGCAGCACGTAGGGGTCAACCAGGCCAACAATGGGCACCACCAGCACGACTCGGAGGATCGCCCGCACAAAGTAGTAGCGGTAATCGAGCAACGCCGAAGGATGTAAATGCACCCGATTGCCACCGATGAACTGCCAGAAAGAACGGGCGTCGGTCAGCCCGCGGGATCTGCGCACGCGGAACAGACCATAGGCAACGGCATAGGACGTGAAGAGAAAGGCGATACACAGACGGCCATTGAGATCGAAAAGGCCAAGGAACTGCTCGCTGACAGGGGCGATCACCCACCTGAACAGGTATTGGTAGAGTGGTGCGAGAACATCCATGACCGGCCTCATAACTGTAGGAGCGAGCTCGCTCGCGAAAAAATCAAACGCGCCGCCGGGCATCTGGTTTTACGCGTAATCGTTCACCACCATCGCGAGCGAGCTCGCTCCTACAGGGTTTGCGCTGTACCACCGAATGAAGACGTGATTGCGGATGTATCTTATTCAGGCCTTGGAGCTGCGGTCAACCGGCACGATCACTACCGAGGTCCGGGCCAAGAAGTAATACAGAGCACCCGGCACCACCAGCCCCACGATCCAGGACACGTCCACGCCGCCGAGCCATGCGACCATCGGACCTGAATAGAAATGGGTGTCGACGAAAGGTAGCTGAATCAGCACGCCGATGACGTACACGCTGATCCCCAGCAGGTTCCAGCGACCGTACCGCCCCGCCGGATCGGACAAGGCCGGGATGTCGTAGCGCTCCTTGTTGATGAAGTAGTAATCCACCAGGTTGATCGCGCTCCAGGGGGTGAAGAACGTCAGCAAGAACAGGATGAAATACTTGAAGCTGTTCAAGAACGAGTACTGCCCCAGCAGCGCCAGCGTGGTGGATGCCGCGACAATCACCAGTACGAACACCATGCGCTGGCCGGCACTGAATTCCAGACGACTGCGGAAACCGGTGATGATGGTAGCTACGCACATGAAGCTGCCGTAGGCGTTGAGGGTCGACACCGTGACCTTGCCGAACACCACGCTCAAGTACAGCAAGGAGGCCATCACCCCGGTGCTGCCCAGACCGACGATGGTCGCCACTTCGTGACCGCGGAAGTTCGCTCCCGCCAATGCCGCGGCGAACACCCCCAGCACCATCGAAGCCTGGGCGCCGAGCACTGTACCGAGGCCAACGGCAGTGAAGGTTTTCCAGGTTGAGGTCTTGCTCGGCAGGTAGCGTGAGTAATCGGCCACATACGGGCCGAAGGCGATCTGCCAGGACGCGGAAAGCGACACCGCCAGCAGGAACGTGCTCCAGGCGAAATGGCGATGTTCCAGCAGCAGGCCAATATCGTTGAGGGCCATCAACCGGGTAAACAGATAGACGAACGCGATGACGCCCAGCACGCTGGCTATCCGCCCGACCAGATGGATCACCCGGTAACCGAACATCGTCAGCAAGGCGATGCAGGCGGCGAAAATCAGGATGCCGGCACTGTCGCTGACACTGATCAACTGCGCAATCGCCTGCCCCGACAACACCGCGCCGGTGGCGCTGAAGCCGAGGTACATCAGGCACACCAGGACAATCGGGATCGCCGCGCCGTACACCCCGAACTGCACGCGACTGGAGATCATCTGCGGCAACCCGAGCTTCGGCCCTTGCGCCGCGTGCAGCGCCACCACGGCACCGCCGAGCACCTGGCCGATCAACAAGCCGATAAGCGACCAGAACACATCACCGCCCAACACCACGGCCAGTGCCCCGGTGACGATGGCGGTGATCTGCAAATTGGCCCCGAGCCACAGGGTGAACTGGCTGTACAGGCTGCCATGGCGCTCGGCTTCGGGGATGTAATCGATCGAACGGGTTTCGATCAGGGGACTGCGTTGCTGGGTCATTATTCTTGTTCTCTTCCAAATTAGAGGCATAACGCGTTCCCTGTTGGAGCCGGGCTTGCCCGCGATTGCGGTGGGTCAGCTTGCATCAATGTTGAACATGCCGCCGCCATCGCGGGCAAGCCCGCTCCCACAGGGATGTGGTCGTTGGCTATTTCACTGATTCGGCAACAGCCACCTGCCCCACAAACGGCGCCTTGGCCCACACCACCTTGCCGCCCACCAGCGTCAGCAACACCTGATTACGCCCCAGTTCGTCCTCGGGCACCTGCATGAAGTTTTTATCCAGGACGATCAGATCGGCGAACTTGCCCACTTCGATCGAACCGACCACCGGCTCCAACCTGAGCTGCTCGGCGGCGTTGAGGGTAATGGTGCGCAGCACCTCGGCACGGGACAGCGCCGGGTCGGCGTTGAGCCTGCCGGCATAGTTGGGGCCATAGCTGTGCGGGTTCTGTGGGTCGCCCGAGCGGGTGACACCGATCTTCAGCGCGAGGAACTCGTCGAGCGGATCCACCGGCCAGTCGCTCCCATAGGCCACCCGCCCCCCGGCGCGGGCGATGCTGCCGGACGGTTCCATGCGCGCGAACCGTTCGGCACCGAGGTGATCGCTGGTGCCATCGACCGTGGACGGTGCCTGCTGCGCCCACTGGAAGGACATGTTGGCGGTCACATCAAGCGCCTTGAATCGTCCGTAGTCGGCAGGATCCACCGACTCGGCATGGGTAATGGTCGGGCGAAAGCCCTTGCCGGGTAATTGCTGGCGCACGTATTCGATGCCATTGAGCGAGTCACGCACTGCGCGGTCGCCAGTGGCGTGCAGGTGTGGATCGAAACCGGCCTGCACAGCTTTGAGTAGCAGCGGATTGAGTACCTGCGGCGGGAAATACAGCTCGCCACGGTTTTTGCCGGGAGTCCATTTCGGCGCCTTTTCGGTGCCGGCATTGTGCAGGTAGGGCGTCAACATCGCCCCGGTATCGGCCGGTGCGTTGATGATGCCGTCCATGAACAGTTTGACGTGACGCATGCTCACCCCCGGCGCGACCTTGGCCTCGCCCTGATCGTAGGTGGCGGCCATTGCCTTGGCTTCGGCGATGGTTTTCTCCGGGTCGGCGGTCGCGGCGGCCGGATCGAGCTTGATCGCCAGCAAGGCCCGGGCGGTCAGTTCGCCGGACTGCTGCAACGTGGTGAATGCCTTGCCGTTCTCCGGTCCCGACAAGGCATCGAAGAAACTGGTGATGCCTTGCTGGCGCATGGCGTCGAGCGCGGCACGACTCTGGGTCAGCTTCTCGGCATCGGTGGCGGGCGGTACCACGGCGGCCATGGCATCGGCCGCGCCGTCCTCGCAGATACCGGTCGGGTTGCCGGCACGGTCGCGCACGTATTTGCCATCGCCGGGGTTGGTCGTGTGCTTGTCGATGCCCGCCACCGCGAGGCCACGGGAGTTGACCAGCACGGTATGGAAGTCGGTGGAGCGCACCTGAATCGGACGCCGGGTCTTCAGCGCGTCGAGGGTCGATTTGTCGGGGTCACCGTCGAGTCCGTCCATGCCCATGCGATCCCAGCTGCCGACTTCGAGCCAGACATCCGGTCCCTTGTCCTTGTCGGCGTCCAGGCAAGCCTGGATGGTTTCCTGGAACACCTTGCGGGTCATGGTCTGGTATTTCAGGTCGCACAACGTCATGGCGCGACCACCATCCCCGGGATGCATGTGCGCGTCGATGAAGCCGGGCATCAACATGCGTCCCGCCAGATCGATCAACTGTGTCTGTGCGCCAATGTACGCAGCAACCCCCTCATCACTGCCGACATAGACGATCTTGCCACCCGTGACCGCCACCGCCTGCTGCACCGAATTCTTGCCGTCGACGGTGTAGACGTAGCCATTGCGCATGACCATGTCGGCACTGGTCGAACCCGGACGCTGGCATCCCACCAGCGCCACGCAGGAAACGGCCGTTGCACCGGCAACGGCGATAAATAGCCTGGAAAATTTCAAATGCCCCACCCCTTTTTATTGTTTTGCAAGGACTCGACCAGACGGCCGCGCATGCCCTTGATATGCAGGGCATACCCTATAGCGCGCGGCGGCTGGACGGACCTCTGCAAATGAGGAGGGGTCAGGCAATTTGTTGAACCGCGGGACTCAATCGCGGCGTGGCGTTGGCACCAGTGCAGGTGTTGAACGCAGGATCGAACCCAGTTCCACCTTGCTCTTCACGCCCAGTTGCAGGTAGCAATTGCGCAGATAGGTGCGCACCGTTGCCGGGCTGAGGACGAGGATTCGGGCGATTTCCTTGTAGGAGTGACCGGCGGCAAACAGCATGGCGACAGTCCGTTCGCGAGGCGCCAACACGACCCCGCGTGGCTGGGTTTCCAGCGACAGGATGACGTGCTCGGCATTTGGGGTCAGGGTCAGTGCCGAACGTCCCAGGCGCATGACACAGGGCGCATTGGGCAACTGCGCGATGACTTCGGCCGGTAGCGTCGAGCCGTTCCAGCCGGGCAATTCGCGCTGAATGACCGCGCACAAGCCGGCGCCCACATAGAGCAGACCACCGTCCAGCCGCGCGACCGCGAAGTCGGTGGCGCCGTTGCCGGTGTCGACGCGGATCATGTCCTGCACCTGAAATCGCCACAACTGCAACAAGTGGTCGCAGAAGGCCGCAAACAAACCGGCCTCACTGTCGTTGAATGCCGGTGCTTCGCTGCCCCGGTAAAGACAAACGAAAAACATCAAGCCGCTTTCCGGCAGCTCGAAGGTGATGCACATCGGGTGGTAGAGGTCATGGCGCCGGGCGAAGGCGTCCACCTCTGCATGGGGATCGGTGTAACCGCTGTCGCGGATGACCTCGCCGGGACGGCTCAAGGTGTCATGGGAAAACCTGTCGCTGCCGGCGCCCTTTTGCCATTCGGCGGCAAAGGAGTCGGCCAGGTCGATGCGCCCGTGCATCCAGCTTTGCGGCGGTGCGCTGGCGTCCGAAACGGACATCTCGCCCCACCAGGCCGAGGCGAAGGGTACGAGTTGGCGGAACGCTTGCAGGCCGTCGGCGATGAACTCGGCGGCACCCCGCTCCCGTGCGAGGCGCCCCAACTCCAATACGCAACGGTTAAATGCCTGCAGCGTGGTCATCGACGTATCGATGCTGCCCTGATGTGCCTCCTCCATCGTGCTGGTCCTATTGGCTGCGTGGTCTGGGGGCTGGACCATGCCACAGGCCCCCTAACGACGTCCACGCCTCCTGTAGGAGCGAGCTTGCTCGCGATGGACATTAACGAAAACCCGTGCTGCCTGAATGAACGCGTTTCAGACTTTTTTCGCGAGCAGGCTCGCTCCTACAGTAGATCGCGTAAGCAACAAGGCTTCGATTTCCTCGGCCACCAGGCTTTCGATGCGGCTCATGTTGCGGTCGCGGATGCCTTGCTCCCGGAGCATGGTCACGGTGCGGAACAGGTACTGGGCCGCCGAACCCCAGTGCCCCGCCGCGCGGGCCAGGACCTGGGCGACCTTGTCCATCGGCAACTTGCCGGCATAAGCCTTGCCATCCCGCGCGGCGACAAAGGCCAGTGCACGCAATGGTCCGGACGCGGTCTTCACCGTGATCCAGCGTGCCACGTTGGTCGGCGGGTTGGCGTCGATCTCCCGGGCCAGCAAAAGAGCGATCTGTTTGAAGTGATCCTGCGCGGGCAGCCGGTAGGCAAGGCCCTGGCAGCTTCCGCCCCGATCGAGGGCCAGCATCAGTGCTGGCAACTCGCGGGTGCCGCGCCAGCGAGTCAGGGTCAGGCAGAATGAACGATGCCAGCCATAAGCGATGGCGCTGCGGCGTTCCTCGAATTCGAATTCCGGGTTCCAGATCAGCGAGCCGTAGGCGAATACCCAAAGATCCTTCGGGGTGTGTTCCCGCAAGAGGGTATCCACCATCGCATCAAATTCTTGTGGGGTATGTTCGGTGGTACCGGGTTCCGGCCCCGGGTCGGGCTCGAACCGTTCGACATGGGCGACCAGCTCCGCCGTCAGGTTTCGTCGGGTCGGTTGCCGGGGTTTGCCTGCGCCCATATCCGCCTCTCAATATGGATCCAACGACGGTCGATCAAGCTCAAAGACTAGCACTGCATGTCGAATTGTCCTGTGCCAGGCGCCGAGCGTCAGCGCACCGCTCATCTTCATGGCTGGCTCACACGCTATATAGTTTTGTATATTGCGCAGCTCAAATCGCCAAGACATGCCCATGAGCCGTATTCGCCAACACAACCAACAGCTGATTCTGGAGGCCGCCAGCGCAGAGTTCGCCGCCAAGGGATTCGACGCTACCCAGACCCGCGACATCGCAGCGCGCGCAGGGGTACCGAAGGCGAATCTGTATTACTACTTCCAGAGCAAAGAGAACCTCTACGCCAAAGTGCTGCTCGGTTTCGTCGAACCGTTGCTGGAAGCTTCGGCGGTGCTGCGTGAGAGCGATGATCCGCTGGTGGGGTTGCCTGCCTATATCGCGGCGCGGATCCGCATCGCCCGTGAACATCCGCACGTAGCCAAGGTGTTCAGTGGTGAGTTACTGCTGGGGGCCAGATATTTACCCGAAGAATGTCGCGAACTGCTGTACGCCGAAGCCCGGCGCAACGTCGAATGCCTGCGCAGCTGGATCGAACGGGGATTGCTGGCGCCGGTAGACCCGGAACATCTGATGCTGTTTATCTGGTCGGCAACGCGCACCTACACCAATCTTGGCTGGCAGATGGCGCACATCACCGGGCGGGAGACGCCGCAGGATGTGGATTATCAGGAGGCCGCGGCGACCATCACCCGGTTGGTGCTGGGGGGTGTGATGCCGCAGGTTGTGCGGGCACCCAAGGTGCTGATGTTTGCGACTTGAGACACGCTGGGAACCCTGTAGGAGCGAGCCTGCTCGCGATGGTCGTCAAAGATAACGCTGGGAACCTGACACCCCGTGGTGCTCTCAGGTCCATCGCGAGCAGGCTCGCTCCTACAGGGATTGCGGTGGTGTCAGAAATGGATGCCTTTGGCCGGGATGACATCGATCCGGGCCACCGAACCACTCAGGTCCGCCCAATCCCTGTTATGTTCGGCAATGATGTCTTCGGCAGTCGTGTTGCCGTTGTCGACGGTGGAGTGCGCGTCGGCGGCCAGCACCACGTCGTAGCCCAATTGATGCGCCTGACGCAGGGTGGCATTCACGCAGTAATCGGTTTGCAGGCCACAGATGACCAAGCGTTCGAAGTCCTGCACGGGCACCAGGTTCTGCAGGTTTGTCTGGTAGAACGAATCGCCGGTGGTTTTACGCACGCGATGATCGTCGGGTGAGGTTTGCAACCCTTCGGCCAGTTGCCAGCCCGGGGCTCCGTGTTTCAACAGATCACCCTCTTCTTCGTGCTGGATCAGCACCACCACAACACCCGCCTTTCGCGCTCTGGCACTGAGGCCGTTGATGGTGTCGATGACGCGTTTGATCTCATGGCACTCGTACTCGCCGGTGCACAGGGCTTGTTGAACGTCGATGATTAACAGCGCACTGGTCATGGTGCCTTCCTTGATGAGTTGAAAAACCAGGGGACGAACATAAGTCCGTCCCCTTTCAAACACAACCGTCAGTAACCCAGCGACAACCCGGTTTTACGCCGTGGGTCGTTGGCACCGTAGAAGCGGTTCTTGCCCACCGGTTTGCCATCCAGCGACGGCGCCCCGACGATGATCGCCGCCAGGTGGTTGGCGTCCTGGGGACCTGCAAACTTGTGACCCCAGCTTTCCAGCATCTTCACCGTGTCCGGGCTGGTGGTGAAGTGTTCCAGGTTGGTTTCTTCCGGCAGCCATTGCTGGTGGAAACGTGGCGCATCGACCGCTTCCTGGATATTCATGCCGTAGTCGATGACGTTAAGCATGGTCAGCAAGGTCGCGGTGATGATGCGGCTGCCGCCGGGGGTGCCGACGACCATCACCACTTTGCCGTCCTTGGTGACGATGGTCGGGCTCATGGACGACAGCGGTGCCTTGCCGGGGGCGATGGCGTTGGCCTCGCCCTGCACCAGCCCGTACATGTTCGGCACACCGATTTTCGAGGTGAAGTCATCCATCTCGTCGTTGAGGATGACCCCGGTTTTGCTGGCCATGACCCCGGCACCGAACCAGTCGTTGAGTGTGTAGGTCACCGACACCGCGTTGCCCCATTTGTCAACAATGGAGTAATGGGTGGTGTTGCTGCCTTCATGGGGCGCTACGCCGGGCTTGAGCTCCTTGGAATTGCCGGCCTTTTGCGGCTGGATGGCTTCGCGCAGCTTGGTCGCGTAGTTTTTGTCGAGCAGGTGGGCGATCGGGTTTTTCACGAAATCCGGGTCGCCGAGGTAGCTGTTGCGGTCGACATAGGCGTGACGCATCGCTTCGATCTGGTAGTGCATGCCCTGGGCCGAGTGATAGCCCAGGTCCTTCATCGGATAACCTTCGAGGATGTTCATGATCTGGCAGATCACCACGCCACCGGAACTCGGTGGCGGTGCCGAGACCACGTGATAGCCACGGTAGTCGCATTCGATCGGCGCCAGTTCGCGGGTCTTGTATTTGTCGAGGTCGGCCTGGGTGATGATGCCCTTGTTGGCCTGGCTGGACGTGACGATGGCATCGGCTACCCAACCTTTATAGAAGCCGTCGGCGCCCTTCTCGGAGACTTCCCGCAGGGTCTTGGCCAGGTCCTTCTGCACCAGTTTCTGCCCGACCTGCATCGGTTCGCCGTTGCTCAGGAAGATCGAGCCGGAATCCTTCATGTCCTTCTTGAACATGTCGGTGCCTTCATGCAGCAAGTCGACATCCCCCTGGTCCAGCTCAAAACCGTCTTCGGCGAGCTTGATAGCCGGGGCGATCACTTCCTTGCGCGGTTTGGTGCCGTACTTCGACAGCGCGAGTTCCATGCCGGAAACGGTGCCGGGCACACCGACGGCCAGGTGGCCACGGGTGCTCAATTCCGGAACGACATTGCCCTCCTTGTCGAGGTACATGTTGGCGGTGGCGGCAAGGGGTGCTTTTTCTCGGAAATCGAGGAAGGTCTTGCGCCCGTCCGCGAGCTGAATGGTCATGAAACCACCGCCACCGAGGTTACCGGCCGCGGGATAAACCACTGCGAGTGCGTACCCCACCGCGACGGCGGCATCCACGGCGTTGCCGCCGCTTTTGAGCACATCCACACCCACATGGCTGGCCAGATGCTGGGCCGTGACCACCATGCCGTTTTCCCCCGCGACCGGGGCCACGGAGGCCGCTTGAGCAGTCAGACAGCCGAGCGACAAGGCAGTCGCAATCAGCGATTTGGCAAAAGGTTCGTACTTCATGAGTCGGTCTCTTTTTGTTTTAAGGCTCTGTACAAAAACAGAGGGAACGCTTCAGGAGCAGTAGGCAAGTATGGACAAGATTGCGTATTGCGCCTCCCCGGCGAGACAGTATCCTTAACACCCGTTCAACAATTCGGTGCGGCCCCAAGGTATGACTTACACCTTTATCACCCTGGCCTCCCCGGTCGGTGAATTGAAGCTGGTGGCGAACGGCTCGCGACTGGCGGCCATCCTCTGGGAAAACGACAAGCCCGGTCGAGTGCGCCTGGGCCCGATGAGCGAAGCGCCGGACAACCCGATCCTGGTGCAGGCTGCCAGGCAGCTGCGCGAATACTTCGCCGGCACACGTCAGCGTTTCGAACTGGAGCTGGATTTTTCCGGGACGGATTTTCAAAAGAAGGTCTGGGCAGCGTTGCTGACGATTCCGTTCGGCGAAACCCGCAGCTACAGCCAGATCGCCGAACAGATCGGCAACCCGAGCGCGGTGCGGGCCGTGGGTGCGGCGAATGGCAGGAACCCGATTTCGATTATCGCGCCGTGCCATCGGGTGATTGGCGCGTCGGGGAAACTGACCGGGTTTGCCGGGGGGCTGGAGGCCAAGGAACTGTTGTTGACGCTGGAGGGCGGACATTGGCCTGGCACCGCACGCCTGCCAGGCTTCTGACTCCGTAGGAGCTGGCTTGCCAGCGAAGGGGCCTTTGGACTCTGCGCTCGACTCGAGGTCGCCTTCGCTGGCAAGCCAGCTCCTACAAGGTCAGGGCGCGGTGAAGATGTTTTTCATCGCCGCATACTGCAACAGCATGATGGTTTTCGCGTCGCAGATGTCCCCGCGATAAAACGCGTCGAGCGCTTCATCGAACGACCATTCCAGCACCTCCAGCTCCTCGGTTTCCTCTTCCAGTCCACCGCCATCGCTGACTTTTGATGCCGCATCGTATTCAGCGATAAAGAAGTGCAGTTTCTCCGTCACCGAACCAGGGCTCATGTAGGACTCGAACACCTTTTGCACATGGTGCACGCGGTACCCGGTCTCCTCTTCAGCCTCGGCACGGATGCGCTCTTCGGGCGCGGCACCTTCAAGCAACCCTGCCGCGACTTCAATCAGCAAACCGTCATGACCGTTGACGAACACCGGCAAGCGAAATTGCCGGGTCAGCACCACGGTCTTTTTTTCCCGGTTGTACAGGAGAATCGCCGCGCCATTGCCACGGTCGTAGACTTCCCGGGTCTGACGCTGCCATTCGCCGCTGTTGCGTTGGTAATCGAAGGTGATTTTCTTCAACAGATACCAGTCGTGGGACAACACCTGGGACTCAAGGATGTTGACCCGCTCGGCTGTGTTCAACATGAAAACGCATCCTGTTTTTTTCAGTGAATCGACATCTTAGGTCAAAACGCCCGACTTCTGCGCCTTCACGCCAGCTGCGCCTTGTATTCCTTCTCGTACTGGTTCGCCAGCGTCTCTTTCTGTTTGTCATCGAGCAGCTTGCCGGCCATCTGGAAGAACTTCTGCTCTTCCTCCTTGAGATGGTGGTGGACTTTCTCCGACAGTTTCTTCGCCGTTGCCAGCCAGGCGGGGCTGGACATCTCGGTCCCGTCCAGTTCCTCCATCATTTCGTCCATTTCGTGATGCTCGGCGATCCCATGGCGGCTCAGATCGACGCCGTTGTCGAACTTCATCAACGGGATGTAGAAGTGACGCTCTTCGGCGGTTTCATGGGCCTGCAGTTCGGACTTGAGCTGTTTGTACGCTTCGACGCGCTCAGGGGTGTCGCCGCTGGTGTGGATCAGCGCCTTGGCATAGGTACGCTGGCGCTCGTGGCTTTCGCGCAGGGCTTCGAAAATATTCACGGAGAGAGTCCTCGGGGACAGCGTCCTGGAATGACGCTTCTTGAGGCTAGACATTGGCGCCGGGGCGACGGTTCCATGACGGTGATGGAACAATCGCGGTCACCACGATAGGCTGCGGTTTCACTGCCATAAGGATATAGCCATGACACTGCGGATAGAGTTCTCGCCAAACCCCACGGAAGAAGAACGCCAGGCCATCCTGCTGCCCTTGCGTGCCTACAACGCCTCGAAGGCTGACGGCGCCATACCCGAGCACATTGCCCTGCTGGTACGTGACGATAACGACGAGATCCTGGGCGGCCTTTACGCCCGGCTGTTTTACCAGTGGCTGTTCATCGACCTGCTGTCGGTACCGGAGCAGGCGCGGGGACAAGGCATGGGCACGAAGCTGATGCAGATGGCCGAAGACCTGGCGCGGGAGAGAAAATGCATCGGGCTGTGGCTGGACACCTTCGAATTCCAGGCACCGGAGTTCTACAGGAAATGCGGCTACAGCGAGATCGGGCACATCGCCGACTACCCGCCGGGGCACAAGCACTTCTTTTTCCAGAAGCGCCTGATTAACAACACTTAAATGAACTGTGGGAGCGAGCCTGCTCGCGAAAGCGGACTATCAACCAACATTGATGTCGACTGACCCGACGCATTCGCGAGCAGGCTCGCTCCCACAGGGGTAAAGCATCAAGCCTTAGATCACAGGCAAGTCGCCAACGCCGCCAGCCGGCGCTTGGCGACGAAGTCGTCGTGCTGCGCGTAGTAACTCAATACGGTGCCCGAGGCATCGGTGGTCACGTCCACGAATGACTCCGCCGAACGGGTGTACACGGTCGTTCCGCCCTTCTCGCCAGGCTGCAGATAGCCGCTGGCATCGACCCCGAACACCGCTTCGTCCTGCCAGGAAAACTGTACGCACTGGGCCACGTCTTTTTCCGGCTTGTCCGAATTGAGGGTCTTGTACGGGGGTTTGCTGCGGGCATCGCTCATCACCGAGCCTGCGCACCCGGCCAGCAACGTGACGGCCAGCGCCACCATCAAAATTCGCATTGCAGTCGCTCATCAGGAAAAAGCGGACTTTATCACTGCGGCAGCGCGTATCGTTCTGCTTTACTTCATTTATACCGCGACACCGCGCAACGATTCGCGCACCCTGTCGCGCCAATACGCCGCTTCACCTTTCTTTCTGGAAACCTGATGACACCCAACGCCGAGTTCTACAAACCGACCACTGAGTATGCCGACAAGCTGATCAGCCAGATCGGACAGACGCCTTCCTGGATCGCCAAGCGAATCGGTGTCACCGACAAGCGGATCCGTTACATCCTCGACGGCGAACGTACCGTCAAAGGCGAAACCACGCCGATCCAGATGACCTACACGGAACAGTTTGCCCTCGAATGTCTGGCAGCAGCGGCCAAGGCCAACAAGAAGCAGTCTGCGTAATCCATATCAAGGAGCGACCATGGCGGCATCCGAGCTGCAACACGAACAGGCACTGAAGAAGTTTCTCGATGCACGCCCCGAGCTATGCGTCGAGCTCGACAACCTCAACCCGCTGCTCGCCCAGGCCAAGGGCGAAACACTTGAGCAGTTTCGTGACGAGCGTTTGCACGAAGCCTTCGAAGCCGAAGCCGAGCGCCTGGGGCTGTTTGCCTGGGAACTGACGTTGAAGCTGACGGCTGCCACAGAAGAGGACTATCAGGCCCAGCGCCTGGAAGTGCACAAGGAAGTGGCCGAGATGGCGGGGATGGATTGGCTGGAGTATTGCGAGTTGTATGGATTGGCCGATCAACTTTGATGAATGTTGCGCCAATCTGGCCCTCATCGCGAGCAGGCTCACTCCTACATTTGAAATGCATTCCAATGTAGGAGTGAGCCTGCTCGCGATGAGGGCCGCAAAGACAACATCGATTTAGCCGCCCCGCCGATAAAGCTTTATCATGGCGGCAGTTTCGCTGATCGAGTCCGTCATGAAGTTCGCCATTGCCGTGTTTTCCGCCGCCCATGCGCCCTCCTCGCGCCGCGCCTTGCTGTTCGCCCAGGCCGCGCTGGCCGGCGGGCATGAGATCGTCCGGCTGTTTTTCTATCAGGATGGCGTCTACAACGCCTCCGGTAGCGTGGTCACGCCCCAGGACGAGCTGGATTTGCCCAAACAATGGCACGCCTTCGTCAGCGAGCACCAACTCGATGGCGTGGTGTGCATTGCCGCCGCGCTGCGCCGTGGCGTGCTGAACGAGGAAGAAGCCCGCCGCTATCAGCGTGAGGCTGTCGCCGTTGGCTCGCCGTGGGAACTGTCCGGCCTCGGTCAGTTGCATGACGCGGTGCAGGACGCCGACCGCCTGATCTGTTTCGGAGGCGCTTGAGATGGCTAAATCCATATTGATCATCAGCCGTCAGGCGCCGTGGTCCGGGCCGGGCGCTCGGGAAGCACTGGACATCGTACTGGCCGGTGGTGCGTTCGATCTGCCGATCGGCCTGCTGTTCCTCGATGACGGCGTGTTCCAGCTCGCGCCCCGACAGGACGCCAAGGCCCTGCAACAAAAAGACTTGAGCGCCAACTTGCAGGCCCTGCCGATGTTTGGCGTCGAAGAACTGTTTGTCTGTGCCGACAGTGTGGCGCAACGTGGCCTCGACCCCGGCGCTCTGGCGCTGGAAGAAGCCCGGGTGCTGGCCGCCGATGAAATCACCGCACTCATTGACCGTTACGACCAGGTGATCACCCTCTGATGTCGACTTTGCATGTGTTGTCTCATTCCCCTTTCGGCGACGACCGCCTGAGCAGTTGCCTGCGACTGATCGGCGTCAACGATGCGCTGCTGCTGTCCGGTGACGCGGCCTACGCCTTGCAGCCGGGCACCGCGCCTTTCTCGGCGCTCTACGCACGCGGCCTGAAACTCTACGTCCTGGCCGAAGACGCCCAGGCCCGGGCCATCGCGATTCCAGACTGGGCTAAAGCCGTCGATTATCCGGCCTTCGTCGAGCTGTCGATCCACCACGACAAGGTCAACAGTTGGCTATGAATTCCCTGACGGTCGGCGCGCGCGCCATCGAGTTGGACAAGGACGGTTTTCTGGTCGAGCTGAGTGACTGGTCGATCGACGTTGCCAGCGCCCTCGCGGCCGCCGAAGACATCGAGCTGACCCCTGCACACTGGGAAATCCTCGAACTGCTGCGCAGTTTTTATTCAGAGTTCCAGTTGTCGCCGGCCACCCGCCCGCTGATCAAATACACCGCGTTGAAGCTCGGCCCGGACAAAGGCAACAGCCTGCACCTGAACCGACTGTTCAAAGGCACCCCCGCCAAACTCGCCGCGAAACTGGCGGGCCTGCCCAAACCGACGAATTGCTTATGACCGATTACCCAGCGCTGACTCTCGAAACGCCCGCCGAACATCCGTTCGCCCAATTCGTAAGGATTCTGGGCAAAGGTAAACGCGGCGCCCGCGACCTGACCCGGGAAGAAGCACGCCAGGCCATGGGCATGGTGCTCGACGACAAGGTCGAGGAGACCCAACTCGGTGCCTTCCTGATGCTTTTGCGGCACAAGGAAGAAAGCGCGGAAGAAATGGCCGGGTTCACCGAAGCCTTGCGTGAGCGTTTGCAGGCACCGGTATTGAATGTCGATCTGGACTGGCCCACTTACGCGGGCAAGAAGCGACACCTGCCGTGGTACCTGTTGGCGGCCAAATGCCTGGCACAAAACGGCGTGCGCATCTTTATGCATGGCGCTGGTGCACATACAGCCGGTCGGCTGTACAGCGAGCAATTGCTCGATGAGTTGAAGATCCCGCTGTGCCGCAACTGGCAACAGGTAGGTGCAGCCCTGGACAACGGTGGACTGGCTTTTATGCCTTTGGTCGACTGGGCGCCACAGCTGCAACGCATGATTGACCTGCGCAATACCTTGGGGCTGCGCTCGCCAATCCACTCCCTGGCGCGGATCCTTAATCCGCTGGGCGCTCGCTGCGGCCTGCAAAGCATTTTCCACCCCGGCTATCAGGCGGTGCACCGCGATGCCAGCGGCCTGCTTGGCGACACCGCCATCGTGGTCAAGGGCGATGGCGGCGAGATTGAAATCAACCCGGATGCCGACAGCCATCTGTATGGCACCACGGGCGGCGAAAGCTGGGACGAGGAATGGCCGCAGCTGTCGGCGCAACGTCACGTCAAACCGGCCGCGCTCGACCCCGAACATCTGAAAGCCGTATGGCGTGGCGATGTAGTCGACAGTTATCCGCAAATGGCCCTGATTTCGACCATGGCCCTGGCCTTGCGCGGGCTCGGCCAACCCCGCGAGCAGGCCTTCGAAACCGCCCAGCGCTACTGGGACGCTCGAGACAAATCGATTTAATCGATAATGTCCCTTCAACCTTTGCGCTTTTTTATCGAACCTAAGGGAATAGACTCTTCTCCAACGCTTACGGGTTGAGGAGTCTTGGACATGGGTTTGTTAGTTGAAGGTCGCTGGCAGGACAAGTGGTACGAAAGCAGCAAGGACGGCGCGTTCCAGCGTGAGCAGGCGCAGCGTCGCAACTGGGTTACCGCTGACGGCCAGCCCGGTCCGAGCGGTGCCGGTGATTTTGCTGCCGAGGCGGGGCGCTATCACCTCTACGTGTCCCTTGCCTGTCCGTGGGCCCATCGCACACTGATCCTGCGCAAACTCAAGGGCCTGGAAAGCCTGATCGACGTGTCGGTGGTCAGCTATCTGATGCTCGAAAACGGTTGGACTTTTGACAAGTCCCACGGCTCCACCGGCGACAAACTTGATCATTTCAACTTCATGCACCAGCGCTACACCGCCGATGCCGCCGACTACACCGGTCGCGTCACCGTGCCAGTGCTCTGGGACAAGCAGCAGAAACACATCGTCAACAATGAATCGGCGGAAATCATCCGCATGTTCAACAGCGCCTTCGATGATTTGACCGGCAACGACCTGGATTTCTACCCGCAACCGTTGCGGGCCGAGATCGACGCGCTGAACGAACGGATTTATCCGGCGGTGAACAACGGCGTGTACCGCGCCGGGTTTGCCACGTCGCAACAGGCCTACGAAGAAGCGTTCGATGAGTTGTTTGTCGAACTGGACCGACTGGAGCAACTGTTGGGCGCGAACCGTTATTTGACGGGCGAATACCTGACCGAAGCAGACATCCGCCTGTTCACTACATTGATTCGATTCGACGCGGTGTATCACGGCCACTTCAAGTGCAACCTGCGGCGAATTGCCGATTATCCGAACCTGTCGAACTGGCTACGGGAGCTGTATCAGTGGCCGGGTATCGCCGAGACGGTGGACTTTACCCACATCAAGCATCACTACTACGGCAGCCACAAGACCATCAACCCGACCGGGATCGTGCCGAAAGGGCCGGCGCAGGATTTCACCGCGGCCCATGATCGGGCCCGGTTGAGTGGGAAAGGGGTTTGGCGCAGGGCCTGAGATTTGTGTGGGTTATGAGGGCCTCATCGCGAGCAAGCTTTGCTCCCACACGGGACTTGTGACCGACACAAATCCCCTGTGGGAGCAAAGCTTGCTCGCGATGGGTCGGGGTCGCGCTCGACCGACTCGGTTTTTAGACCTGCCCCTGAGCCCCTTCGAACCACGCCAGTTTCTCGCGCAGTTGCACCACTTCACCCACGATTACCAGCGTCGGCGCATGCACTTCATGCTCCGCCACCAGCTGTGGCAGGTCAGCCAGCGTGCCGGTAAACACCCGCTGATTGACTGTGGTGCCCTGCTGGATCAACGCCGCCGGGGTATCTTTGCTGCGGCCGTGTTTGATCAACTGTTCGCAGATGATCGGCAAGCCCACCAGCCCCATGTAGAACACCAGGGTTTGCGCCGGCGCGACCAGATCGGCCCACGGCAGATCCGTGGAGCCGTCCTTGAGGTGACCGGTGACAAAGCGCACCGACTGGGCGTAATCGCGATGGGTCAGCGGAATCCCGGCATAGGCCGCGCAACCGCTGGCTGCCGTGATACCCGGCACCACCTGGAACGGGATGCCATGGGCCGCCAGTTCCTCGATCTCTTCTCCGCCACGGCCGAAAATGAAGGGATCACCACCCTTCAACCGCACGACGCGTTTGCCCTGTTTGGCCAGGTCCACCAATTGCTGGTTGATCTGATCCTGGGGCACGGCGTGATCGGCCCGGCGCTTGCCGACGTAAACCCGCTCGGCGTCGCGACGGCACAATTCGAGAATGGCCGGCGCCACCAGGCGGTCATACAGCACCACATCGGCTTGCTGCATCAGGCGCAAGGCGCGGAAGGTCAACAGGTCCGGATCACCGGGACCGGCGCCCACCAGATACACCTCACCGGTCGCCACCGGTGCCTCGCCATCGACTTTTGCCTGCAACAGGCGCTCGGCTTCGGCGCCCTGCCCGGCCAGTTGCCGGTCGGCAATCGGGCCCTGGAACACGTCTTCCCAGAACGCACGACGTTGCTGCACATCCGGGAACAGTTTTTTCACCTGGTGGCGGAAACGTGCCGCCAGCCCAGCCAGTTGACCGTAGGTCGAGGGGATCCAGGTTTCGATCTTGGCGCGGATCAAGCGCGCCAGCACCGGCGCATCGCCGCCACTGGACACGGCAATGATCAACGGCGAGCGGTCGACGATCGCCGGGAAAATCACGCTGCACAGCGCTGGCGCATCGACCACGTTGACCGGCACACAACGCCGATGGGCATCGGCGGACACTTGCGCGTTCAGCGATTCGTCATCGGTGGCGGCGATGATCAGCCCGCAACCGTCCAGATCCGCTTCAACGTAGCCACGCAACAGGCACTCGCCACTGCTGGCGGCCACCAGTTCGCGCAATTGCTGTTCGATTTCAGGTGCGACCACCCGCAGCAGCGCACCGGCGTCGGCCAGCAGGCGGGATTTGCGCAAGGCAATCTCCCCCCCACCGACGACCAACACACGACTGCCGCGAAGGTTATGGAACAGCGGCAGATAATCCATTTAGCCGATGACCTCGAGGCCACCCATGTACGGCTTCAGGACTTCTGGCACGCGGATCGAACCGTCGGCCTGCTGGTAGTTCTCCAGCACCGCCACCAAGGTACGACCGACTGCCAGGCCGGAACCGTTCAGGGTGTGCACCAGTTCAGGCTTACCGGTTTCCGGGTTGCGGAAACGCGCCTGCATGCGACGGGCCTGGAAGTCGCCGCAGTTGGAGCACGACGAGATTTCGCGGTATTTTTCCTGGCTCGGAATCCACACTTCCAGGTCGTAGGTCTTGACCGCGCTGAAGCCCATGTCGCCGGTGCACAGGGCAATGGTGCGATAAGGCAGTTCCAGCAGTTGCAGGACTTTCTCGGCGTTGGCGGCCAGGCCTTCGAGCGCCTCCATCGATGTCGATGGTTCAACGATCTGCACCATCTCGACCTTGTCGAACTGGTGCTGGCGGATCATGCCGCGGGTATCGCGACCCGACGCACCGGCTTCACTGCGGAAGCACGGCGTATGGGCGACGAACTTGATCGGCAGCAGTTTCGAATCGACGATCTCGCCGGCGACGATGTTCGTCAGCGATACCTCGGCGGTCGGGATCAGGTACAGATCGGCTTCGCCTTCGCGAGCGATCTTGAACAGGTCTTCCTCGAACTTGGGCAACTGACCGGTGCCTTGCAGCGCCGGGGCCTGGACCAGGTAAGGCGTGTAGGCCTCTTCGTAGCCGTGCTCGGTAACGTGCAGGTTGATCATGAACTGCGCCAGGGCGCGATGCAGGCGGGCAATTGGGCCGCGCAGCAGTGAAAAACGGGCGCCGGACAGTTTGGCGGCAGTTTCAAAATCCAGCCAGCCGAACTTCTCGCCCAGGGCAACGTGGTCCTGGACCGGGAAATCGAAGGCGGTCGGCGTGCCCCAACGGCGCACTTCGACGTTGTCGTCTTCGTCCTTACCGACCGGCACCGATTCGTGTGGCAGGTTCGGGATACCCAACAGGATCGAATCCAGTTCGGTCTGGATTGCATCCAGTTCGACCTTACCGGCGGCCAGCTCGCCGGCCATGCGCTCGACATCCGCCATCAGCGGTGCAATGTCTTCGCCGCGCTGCTTGGCCTGACCAATGGATTTGGAACGCGCATTACGCTCAGCCTGCAGTGCTTCGGTGCGGGTCTGGACGGTCTTGCGCTGTTCTTCCAGCGCTTCGATGCGCGCGACATCCAGGGCAAAGCCACGGGATGCCAGGCGGTCCGCTACGTCCTGAAGGTTGCTACGTAACAGTTTGGAATCGAGCATGTCGGTCTCTCGTTTATCAAAGTTTGGTCAAGGATAGGCCAGCCCAGGTGGCAAGCAACCCGCCGAATACGCTGATGGCCAGATAACCGAAGGCTATCGGCGCCTGCCCGCTTTCAAGCAGGCGCAGCGTATCCAGTGAAAAAGATGAAAAGGTCGTCAGACCCCCTACAAAACCCACGATCAGGCCGGCACGAATTTCGATCGGCACTTCCGGGCGTGTCAAAAACAGCCCGTACAGCACGCCGATGATCAGACAGCCCACCAGATTGACCGCCAGGGTCGCGGTATAAAAATGCCGGGGCCAATTGGCGTTGACCCAATTGCCGGTGGCGAAACGCAGTAATGTACCAGCGATGCCGGCCACGGACACCGCAAGAATCGTTTGAATCACTATTTTCTCCGCTGCCGGGGACTTAATCGGTCAAGTTGCGCCAGATGATTGAGCTTTTCGCCGATCTTCAGCTCCAGGCCTCGGGGCACCGGCTGATAGAAAGGTTGCGGTTCGAGCTCTTCGGGGAAGTAGTCTTCGCCGGCGGCGTAGGCCTCCGGCTCATCGTGGGCATACCGGTATTCGTCGCCGTAACCCAACTGTTTCATCAGTTTGGTCGGCGCATTGCGCAGGTGCAGTGGCACCTCCAGCGAACCGTGCTCGGTGGCACTGCGCATGGCGGCCTTGAAGCCCATGTACACCGCATTGCTTTTCGGTGCGCAGGCCAGATACGTAATGGCCTGCGCCACTGCCAGTTCGCCTTCGGGGCTGCCGAGGCGCTCCTGCACTTCCCAGGCTGCCAGGCACAGGCTCAGCGCACGCGGATCGGCGTTGCCGATGTCTTCGCTGGCCATGCGCACCACACGCCGGGCCAGGTAGAGGGGATCGCAGCCGCCGTCGATCATGCGCGCAAACCAGTACAACGCGCCGTCGGGGTTGGAGCCGCGCACCGATTTATGCAACGCGGAGATCTGGTCGTAAAAGGCTTCGCCACCCTTGTCGAAACGACGGCGGGTATCGCCCAGCAGACTTTGCAGCAGATCGACGCCGATCTCACTGTTGTCTTCGGCCAGGTCCGAGGCGTTTTCCAGCAGATTGAGCAGTCGCCGGCCATCGCCATCGGCGGCCGACAGCAACATCTGGAAGCCTTCATCGCTGAGGGTCAGGTTACGCTTGCCCAGGCCGCGCTCTTCGGTCAGGGCGCGGTGCACGAGTTTGCGCAACGCCGCTTCGTCGAGGCTTTTCAGCACGTAGACCCGGGCACGGGACAACAAGGCATTGTTGAGTTCGAAGGACGGGTTTTCCGTGGTCGCGCCGATGAAAATCAGCGTGCCATCCTCGACGTAGGGCAGGAACGCATCCTGCTGGGATTTGTTGAAACGGTGCACTTCGTCGACGAACAGAATCGTGCGCCGGCCGTACTGCGCGGCCTGCTGCTTGGCGATTTCCACCGCCTGACGGATCTCCTTGACCCCGGCCAGCACCGCAGACACGGTTTCGAAGTGCGCATCGGATACTTCCGCCAGCAGCCGCGCCAGCGTGGTCTTGCCCACCCCCGGCGGCCCCCAGAAAATCATCGAATGCAGGGCACCCTGCTCCAGGGCTTCGCGCAAAGGCTTGCCGCGAGCGAGCACGTGTTCCTGACCGACATACTCATCCAGGTTGGCCGCACGCAAGCGGGCGGCCAGGGGTTGGGAGATCGGGGCGCTGCGAAACAGGTCCATCACTGCGGTTAAAACCTCATTGGGCTCTGATGCCAATCAACACGATCCCTGTAGGAGCGAGCCTGCTCGCGATGGTCGTCAACGATAACGCTGGCAACCTGACACCCAGCGGCGCGCTCAGGTTCATCGCGAGCAGGCTCGCTCCTACAGTGGTCCGGTGTTTTATTCCTGGATTACATCGGCACCCTTGGGGATGTCGAACTTGAACTTGGACGCAGGGATCGGTTCGTTGGCCTTCACGCCGGTAAACAGAATGTTGGTGCGCTGGCCGACGCTGTCGATCAATTGCATATCATTGACCAGGCCGTTGCGGAACGACAGACGCAGGCTGTCGAACAGGGTGTCCTTGGTTTTCGGCTTCAGGGTGAAGTCGATCACGCCGCCGGCTTCCTTGGCGCTGATATCGAAGCTCTGGTTGATCTTTGAGACATCGCCGGACAACAACAAGGCCGGGGTCTGGGTCAGGCGCACATCCAGCTTCTTGATGGTCGCTTGCTCCAGATCCGGGTCCCACAGGGTGACCTTGCTGCCATCGGATACTACCAACTGCTCCTGAGGCGCATCGGTGTGCCAGTAGAACAGGCCCGGACGCTGCAGCGACATCTGGCCAGCGGTTTCCTGCAATTGGGTGCCAGAACCGTCAAGGGTCAGCTGGGAGAAACGCGCAGTCAGGGTCTGGGATTTTTCCAGCAGTTGGGTCAGACGCGCCACGTCCTTGTCATCGGCGTGGGCCGAGAGCGTGGTCAAAGCCAGTACCGGCAGCAACAGCATGCGGATAAGACGCATGGGAGTCCTCATAACATTCGTGGGAGTGCGGGTGGCGCCCAAGAGCACCGCCCTTTCAATAAGGTCAGTCACGCACCGGGCCAGGGGCCAGGACTTCACGCGAACCGTTGGTGTTCATGGAGGTCACGACCCCGGCCATTTCCATGGCTTCGATCATGCGCGCGGCGCGGTTGTAGCCGATTTTCAGCTTGCGCTGAACGGCGGAAATGGAGGCGCGACGACTTTCCAGGACGAACTGCACCGCTTCGTCATACAGCGCGTCGGTCTCGGGATCATCGCCATCGCCACCACCGCTGCTGCCTTCAAAGCCACTGCCGGCCTCTTCGACACCGTTGAGGATGTCGTCGTTATACTCCGGCGCCCCGCGCAGTTTCCAGGCTTCCACTACCCGGTGAACCTCGTCATCGGAAACGAACGCACCGTGGACACGGATCGGCAGGCTGGTACCCGGCGGCATGTACAACATGTCACCGTGACCCAGCAATTGTTCGGCGCCGCCCTGGTCGATGATGGTCCGGGAGTCGATCTTGCTCGATACCTGGAACGCCATGCGGGTCGGAATGTTGGCCTTGATCAGACCGGTGATCACATCCACCGACGGCCGCTGGGTCGCCAGGATCAGGTGGATACCGGCTGCCCGCGCCTTCTGGGCGATACGGGCGATCAACTCTTCAACCTTTTTACCGACGATCATCATCATGTCGGCGAATTCGTCGACCACCACCACGATGGTCGGCAGCTTCTGCAGCAATGGCGCTTCGTCGTGGATGCTCTCGCGCTTGTACAGCGGATCGCTCAACGGCTCGCCGGCGTCCTGGGCTTCCTTGACCTTGGCGTTGAAGCCCGACAGGTTTCGCACGCCCATCTTCGCCATCAGCTTGTAGCGTCGCTCCATCTCGGCGACGCTCCAGCGCAAGGCGTTGGCGGCGTCCTTCATGTCGGTGACCACTGGGCACAGCAGGTGCGGGATGCCTTCGTAGATCGACAGCTCAAGCATTTTCGGGTCGATCATGATCAGCTTGGCGTCTTCCGGGCCGGACTTGAACAGGATCGACAGGATCATCGCGTTCACGCCCACCGACTTACCGGAGCCAGTGGTACCGGCCACCAGCAGGTGCGGCATTTTCGCCAGGTCGGTGATGACCGGCTTGCCGCCGATGTCGTGGCCCAGGGCCAGGGTGACCGGCGACTTGAAGTTGTCGTACTCGGGAGTCGACAGCACCTCGGAGAAGCGCACGATCTGCCGGTCTTCGTTGGGAATCTCGATACCGACGGTGGTCTTGCCCGGAATCACTTCCACGACCCGAACACTGGTCACGGCCAGGGAACGCGCCAGGTCCTTGGCCAGGTTGGAAATACGGCTGACCTTGACCCCGGCCGCCGGCTGGATTTCGTAACGGGTAATCACCGGGCCCGGGTGGATCGAATCCACGGTGACTTCGACGCCGAACTCCTTGAGCTTGATTTCCAGCAAGTGACCGACTGCCGCCAGGGATTCCGGCGAGTAATTGAGTTGTTTCTTTTCCGCCGGGTCGAGAATCGAGATCGGCGGCAACGTGCCCTCCACGGCGCTGTCGACGAACAGCGGCGCCTGCTTCTCTTTTTCCACGCGCTTGCTCGGCGCCACCGGCTTGACCGGGGCCGGGGCAATCACCGGCGGCACCTGCTTCTCGCGCTCGGACATGTGCTTGCTCAGGGCCTGCTCACGCTCGATCAGGCGTTCCTTGACCTTGGCCTGCTCGCGCTTGTCGGTGACGGTCGGCGCGACCACGTCATGTACGCGGTCATCGACTTCACGCAATTGCGCGACCAGTTGCTTGCGCTCGGTCCGGGCCGCCCACCAGCGATTGGCGGCGCCCTGGAACAGTTCGAACAGGTCAAGGGTGATCTTGCCGGTAACGTCCATCACCTTGAACCACGACAGGTCGGTGAACACGGTCAGGCCGAACAGGAACAGGGCGATGAACAGCAGCGTACTGCCTTGAATGTTCAGTGCGTTTTTCGCCAGGTCGCCCAGGCTTTCGCCCAGCGCACCGCCAGCGCCGGCCGGCAGACCGGTCGCGGCATGAAAGTGGATATGCGCCAGCGCAGCGCCTGACAGCACCAGGAACACCAGCCCGATCAGGCGCCAGGAGAACAGCCAGCCGCTCCACTGCCACGGCTCGTGACGCTGACGGAAGATTTGATAAGCCTTGATCGCCAGCAACAGCGGGAAGATATAGGCGAAGTAACCGAGCACCATGAACAGGATATCGGCGCTGTACGAACCTGCCGGACCGCCGAAGTTCTGAACGTCGTCGATCTTGCTGTTATGGCTCCAGCCCGGATCGTCCTTGCCGTAGGTCAGCAAGGCCATCATCAGGAACAGGCACAACGCGCCGATGGCGATCAATGCACCTTCCTTGAGGCGGTAGTGCAATTGCTGGCGCCAGAGCGGAACGACTGTCTTGGGTGCTTCGGTGGATTTCTTCAAAACGCTTCTATTCCTGCGCCCAAGGCGCGTCCATCTGTTGATTGACTATAAAAAACTGCCCAATCCAGGCAGGTAAAAAAGTTAACAGGCGCAACTGGGACTACTTTTAACACTGCGCCCTGGTTTTTATAAACAGGGTGCGCAACGGTCATTTTGTTACAAACGCTGTTACAACCAGGCATTGTACGGGTTTGTTCGTTCGATGCCATGCTTGGAACACTTGGATGTAGCATAGTCAAAAGCACATTACATGCGACTCAATTTGAGCATGCATTCTCTTTTGTGACAAAGGCTTATGAGGTGTTTTTATGAGCGAAGCGCAACATCACCGCCTGATCATTCTGGGTTCCGGCCCCGCCGGTTACAGCGCAGCCGTGTATGCCGCCCGCGCCAACCTCAAACCCGTCGTCATCACTGGCATACAGGCAGGTGGCCAGCTCACCACTACCGTCGAAGTCGATAACTGGCCAGGCGATGTCGAAGGCCTCACCGGACCGGTCCTGATGGAGCGCATGCAAAAACACGCCGAGCGCTTCGATACACAGATCGTTTACGACCACATCCATACGGCCAAGTTGCAAAAGCGTCCGTTCGAATTAACCGGCGACAGCGGCACTTATACCTGTGACGCGCTGATCATCGCCACCGGTGCTTCGGCGCAGTACCTTGGCCTGCCATCGGAAGAGACGTTCGCCGGCAAAGGGGTTTCGGCCTGCGCAACCTGCGACGGGTTCTTCTACCGCAATCAGGTGGTCGCGGTGGTCGGCGGCGGGAACACGGCGGTTGAAGAGGCGCTGTACCTGTCGAACATCGCCAGGGAAGTTCATCTGATTCACCGTCGCGACAAGCTGCGCTCGGAGAAAATCCTCCAGGACAAACTCTTCGAGAAAGCCGCCAATGGCAATATCCGCCTGCACTGGAACCAGAATCTGGATGAAGTACTGGGCGACTCCAGCGGCGTGACCGGCGCCCGCCTGCGCGAAAGCCATACCGGCGAAATCACCGACCTGGCGGTCACCGGCGTGTTCATCGCTATCGGCCACAAACCCAATACCGATCTTTTCATCGGCCAACTGGAAATGCGCGATGGCTACCTGCAGGTCTTGGGCGGCAGCGAAGGCAATGCCACCGCGACCGCCATCCCGGGCGTGTTTGCCGCCGGCGACGTGGCCGACCACGTCTATCGCCAGGCGGTCACCTCCGCCGGGGCCGGCTGCATGGCAGCCCTCGATGCGGAAAAATACCTCGACGACATTCCCGCCGTTTAACGGCACACTGGGTGGCGGGCCTTGTGCCCGCCACCACCCTCCCCTTCTGCAAGCCCGGACGCCATGCTGACTTGGTTACAACGCAACTCCCTGACTTTCCCGCCGCTGGAAAAAGCCATGCGCGACCCCAACGGCCTGTTGGCCGCCGGCGGCGACCTGTCTGCCGACCGGTTGATTCAGGCCTACCGCCATGGCTGCTTTCCCTGGTTCTCGGAAGGCCAGCCGATTCTCTGGTGGTCACCGGACCCGCGCACCGTCCTGTTTCCCGACGAACTGCACGTTTCCCGCAGTCTCAACAAGCTGCTGCGTCAACAACGCTATCAAGTCACCTTCGACCGGGATTTTGCCGCGGTCATCCGCGCCTGCGCCGCCCCACGGGAATATGCCGACGGCACCTGGATCACCGAAGCCATGCAGGACGCCTATCTGGAACTGCATCGCCGCGGTTTCGCGCACTCGGTGGAAGTCTGGGACCAGGGCACGCTTGTCGGTGGACTGTACGGCCTGGCGATGGGCCGGCTGTTTTTCGGCGAATCCATGTTCAGCCGCGCCGACAACGCCTCCAAATATGGCTTTGCCACACTGGTGCGACACCTGAAAGACTCGGGTTTTGTGCTCATCGACTGCCAGATGCCCACCGACCACCTGCACAGCCTGGGCGCCCGGTCGATTCCGCGCGGGGCATTTGCCGGCTACCTGGCGCAGTACCTGGACCAACCCAGCCGCGCAACCTGGGTTTGCTGAGCGTCTTTCGCGCGTGTGGCTTACACTTAGAGACGCCCCTAATCAAAAGCTTATCCCGAGGGTTGATCATGACCGAGTTGGCGCGTTTGAAGTTTTATGCCACTCAGCCCCACGCCTGCAGTTATCTGCCCGAGGAGCAGGCCACGACCCTGTTTCTCGATCCTAGCCAGCCCATGGATGTGCATGTCTATGCAGACCTGTCGGAAATGGGTTTTCGTCGCAGTGGCGACCACCTGTATCGACCCCATTGCCAGAACTGCAATGCGTGTGTACCGGCGCGCATTCCTGTCGTGCCATTCACCCCCAACCGCCAGCAGAAACGCATTTTCAAGCGCAACGCCGACTTGCAGGTCCGGCCGGCCAAGCCGGGATTCAGCGAAGAATATTTCGACCTCTATCAGCGCTATATCGAAGAGCGGCATGCCGACGGCGACATGTACCCGCCCAGTCGCGATCAGTTTTCGACGTTCCTGGTGCGTGACCTGCCGTTTTCACGGTTTTACGAATTCCGCCTCGACGGCCGGCTGCTGGCGATCGCCGTCACCGACCTTCTGCCGAACGGTCTGTCGGCGGTCTATACCTTCTATGAGCCCGACGAAGAGCGTCGCAGCCTGGGGCGTTACGCCATCCTCTGGCAAATCGCCGAGGCCCGGCGTCTGGGGCTGGATGCGGTCTACTTGGGCTACTGGATCAAAAACTGCAAAAAAATGAGCTACAAGACCCAATACCGCCCCATTGAGCTGCTGGTTAACCAGCGCTGGGTCGTTCTGAACTAGAGCACAGCCTTAAACCCCTTGGCTTGAACCCCACTTTTCGGGCACAATGCACGCCGCTTTTGCCTGGCGCAGTTGCACCGGGCCATTCACTGGACACCGAGGGCTTTACTGCATGTCGAAAGAAGACAGCTTCGAAATGGAAGGCACTGTCGTCGACACCCTGCCCAACACCATGTTTCGCGTGGAGTTGGAAAATGGGCACGTCGTAACCGCGCATATTTCCGGCAAGATGCGCAAGAACTACATTCGTATTCTTACCGGCGACAAAGTGCGCGTCGAGCTGACGCCCTATGACTTGAGCAAAGGGCGCATCACTTACCGCGCTCGCTAATCAGGTCAATACAAGACGCCCGGCTTATGCCGGGCGTTTTTGTTTGCTTGGGATTTACTGCCTACACAAGATCCCCGTAGGAGCAAAGCTTGCTCGCGATGGCTGACTGACATTCAACATCGATGTGGACAGTTACACCGCTATCGCGAGCAAGCTTTGCTCCCACAAGAATGCAGCGGATAGCAAAAAGGCGCCCGAAGGCGCCTTTTTGCTTTGTTGCGGTTAACGTCAGGCCATTTCGGCCGTGGTCTCGAACTCGAAGCTCAATTCGCCGTCCTTGATGTCGATGTGTACCACACCGCCATGTTCGGCCAGTTCGCCAAAGAGGATCTCCTCCGCCAGTGGACGCTTGATCTTGTCCTGGATCAGGCGAGCCATGGGCCGAGCACCCATCATCGCGTCGTAACCACCGGCCGCCAGCCAGCTGCGCGCAGCATCGGTGACTTCCAGCAGTACACGCTTGTCTTCCAGTTGCGCCTGAAGCTCGATGAGGAACTTGTCCACCACGCTCTTGATGACCTCATGACTGAGGCGACCAAACTGAATGATGGTGTCCAGACGGTTGCGGAATTCAGGCGTAAAGCTCTTCTTGATCACTTCCATCGCATCGGACGAGTGATCCTGAAGCGTGAAGCCGATCGAAGCACGCGCCGCGGTTTCGGCACCGGCGTTGGTCGTCATGATGACGATCACGTTACGGAAATCCGCCTTGCGTCCGTTGTTATCGGTCAACGTACCGTGGTCCATGACCTGCAGCAGCAGGTTGAAGACTTCCGGATGCGCCTTCTCGATCTCATCGAGCAGCAGCACGCAATGTGGCTGCTTGGTGATGGCTTCGGTCAACAGGCCACCCTGATCGAACCCGACATAGCCTGGAGGCGCACCGATCAGACGCGATACGGTGTGGCGCTCCATGTACTCGGACATGTCGAACCGAATCAGCTCGACACCCAGCGCCTTGGCCAGCTGACGCGCCGCTTCGGTTTTACCGACACCGGTAGGCCCGGCGAACAGGAACGAACCGACAGGTTTGTCAGGCGACTTGAGACCGGCGCGGGACAGTTTGATCGCGGTCGCCAGGGAGTCGATCGCGGCATCCTGACCGAATACCGTCAGCTTCAGGTCACGCTCAAGGTTACGCAGCAGCTCTTTGTCGGAGCTGGTGACGTGTTTTGGCGGAATCCGCGCAATTTTCGCGACGATGTCCTCGACCTGAGGCACTTCGATGCGTTTTACGCGCTTCTCGATCGGCTGCAGGCGCTGGTAGGCACCCGCCTCGTCGATGACGTCGATGGCCTTGTCCGGCATGTGCCGGTCATTGATGTAACGCGACGCCAGTTCCGCAGCGGCACGCAGGGCCTCATCGCTGTATTCGATGTTGTGATGCTGTTCGAAACGCCCTTTCAGACCCCGCAGGATGCCAACAGTGTCTTCCACCGACGGTTCCGACACATCGACTTTCTGGAAACGTCGCGCCAGGGCACGATCTTTCTCGAAGATGCCGCGGAATTCCTGGAACGTGGTCGAACCGATGCAACGGATATCACCGGACGACAACAACGGCTTGAGCAGGTTAGAGGCATCCATGACACCACCGGACGCAGCACCCGCACCGATGATGGTGTGAATTTCGTCGATGAACAGGATCGCCTGCGGACGTTTTTTCAGCTCATTGAGCAACGCCTTGAAGCGCTTCTCGAAATCGCCGCGGTATTTGGTTCCGGCCAGCAAGGCACCCAGATCGAGGGAGTACACCACGCTGTTGGCCAGCAGGTCCGGCACCTGGTTGTCGACAATGCGTTTGGCCAGGCCTTCGGCAATCGCAGTTTTACCCACGCCCGCCTCGCCCACCAGCAACGGATTGTTTTTGCGACGACGCGCCAGGATCTGCGCGACGCGCTCGACTTCCAGCTCACGGCCTACCAATGGATCGATACGACCCTGGCGCGCGAGTTCATTAAGGTTGCTGGCATAAGCATCCAGTGGATTGCCTGAAGAAGAAGACTCACCGCCCTCGTCGTCCTGCATATCTTGCTCACCCTCAGAGTGATCGCCGTGCCCCGGCACCTTGGAAATGCCGTGGGCGATGTAATTGACGACATCGATGCGGGCAACGCTCTGCTGTTTCAGCAGGAACACTGCCTGACTCTCTTGCTCACTGAAGATCGCGACCAGCACGTTGGCACCAGTCACTTCGCGTTTGCCCGAGCTCTGTACGTGAAACACAGCACGTTGCAGGACACGCTGGAAGCCCAGGGTTGGCTGGGTTTCGCGATCCTCATCATGCACGGGGATCAATGGCGTGGTGGAGTCGATGAACTCCTGCAAGTCATGCTTGAGTTTGTCGAGGTTTGCGCCGCACGCGCGTAAAACGGTGGCGGCAGCCTCATTGTCCAATAGGGCCAGCAGGAGGTGCTCGACGGTCATGAACTCATGACGCTTCGAACGTGCCTCCTTGAAGGCAAGATTGAGGGTGACTTCGAGCTCGCGGTTTAACATAGCTTCACCTCATACCCAAGTGTCCGGCGATTAACCGTCCTTCTCGATTTCACAGAGTAGCGGATGCTGGCTTTCCCTGGCGTACTGGTTGACCTGCATGGCCTTGGTCTCGGCGATGTCGCGGGTAAACACTCCACATACTGCCCGCCCTTCTGTATGGACGGCCAGCATGACCTTGGTCGCCAGCTCGCGATTCAGGTTAAAAAACACCTCGAGCACTTCGACGACGAAATCCATCGGTGTGTAGTCATCATTAAACAAAACCACCTTGTACATCGGCGGCGCCTGTAAAGCAGGCTTAGCCTCCTGAACAGCAATGCCTGCGGAATCGTCGTCGTGTAAATCAGGGCGATCCTGATTGAATGTTAGTCGAATCTGGCTGATTGCATGCATGGAAAGAAAGGTTCGTCAGTTGTGCAAATACAGTGGTGGGGGCGGTCTTGAACGTTTTCAACTCCGACTGCCGGGTCAGCTTGACTATCGGCAAAACGGTGTTACAACCAATAGAGCCCACAGTGGGTAAAAAAGGTCCGCGGAGTCAACTTTTTTCGAAGAAGTGACTGCGGATGAACTGGATGATACTCCAGTGATGGAGTCTGTTGCAGAGGGATATGAGCATGGCGTTCGGCAAGGTGAAATGGTTCAACAATGCCAAGGGTTACGGTTTCATCAATGAGGACGGCAAGACAGAAGACCTGTTTGCCCACTACTCAGCCATCAAAATGGACGGTTATAAAACCCTGAAGGCCGGCCAGGCCGTGAGCTTCAACATCATCCAGGGGCCCAAGGGGCTGCATGCGGTCGATATCAATGACGCAGCCGTCAAGAATGCTGAAGCGGCTGCCCTTGCGACGCCCGCCAGCGCTCAAGACACCGCCCTGAGTTAACAGCTCCACCTGTCATCCAGTCATAAAAAAACCGCCCGGCTCAATCATTTGAATCGGGCGGTTTTTGTACGTGTGTCGTTCGCTTACATGTGTTTGATCAACGCCTCACCAAACCCGGAAGACGAAACCAGGGTGGCGCCTTCCATCAGACGTTCGAAGTCATAGGTCACGGTCTTGGCCTTGATCGCGCCGTTGGTGCCCTTGATGATCAGGTCCGCCGCCTCGGTCCAGCCCAGATGACGCAGCATCATCTCGGCCGAAAGAATCACCGAACCCGGATTGACCTGATCCTTGCCGGCATACTTCGGCGCCGTACCGTGGGTGGCTTCGAACATGGCCACGGTGTCGGACAGGTTGGCGCCTGGCGCGATACCGATGCCGCCCACTTCCGCCGCCAGAGCGTCGGAGAGGTAGTCACCGTTGAGGTTGAGTGTGGCGATCACATCGTATTCGGCTGGACGCAGCAAGATCTGCTGAAGCATGGCATCGGCAATGGCGTCCTTGACGATGACTTCGCGACCGGTTTTCGGGTTCTTGAACTTCATCCATGGGCCGCCGTCGAGCAGCTCGGCGCCGAACTCTTCCTTCGCCACCTCATAACCCCAGTCCTTGAAGGCACCTTCGGTGAACTTCATGATGTTGCCCTTGTGCACGATGGTCAGCGACTTGCGGTCGTTGTCCACTACATATTGCAGGGCCTTGCGCACCAGACGCTTGGTGCCTTCTTTCGAAACAGGCTTGATGCCGATACCACAGTCCTGGTCGAAACGGATCTTGGTGACGCCCATCTCTTCCTTCAGGAACTTGATGACTTTGGTGGCTTCCGGGGAGCCAGCCTTCCATTCGATACCGGCATAGATGTCTTCGGAGTTCTCGCGGAAGATCACCATGTCGACGTCGCCAGGCTTTTTCACCGGGCTTGGTACACCTTCGAACCACACCACCGGCCGCAGGCATACATACAGATCGAGTTGCTGGCGCAGGGCAACGTTGAGCGAGCGGATACCACCACCGACCGGCGTGGTCAGCGGCCCCTTGATGGAGACGACGTAATCTTTCACGGCATCCAGGGTTTCCTGGGGCAGCCAGGTGTCCTGGTCATAGACCTGGGTGGCTTTCTCACCGGCATAGACTTCCATCCAGGAAATCTTGCGCTTGCCCCCATAGGCCTTTTCCACGGCAGCATCAACCACTTTGATCATTACGGGGCTGACGTCGACGCCAATGCCGTCGCCTTCAATGAACGGAATGATCGGATTATCAGGAACATTGAGAGAATGGTCGGCGTTGACGGTGATTTTTTCGCCGACGGCTGGAACCTGAATCTTCTTGTAACCCATGCTGAACTCCATTGATTGGATTGAACATCTGGCTTGGTTCGAGCGTAACCCAGTTAAATCGGCGCGCAAACCCTATGTTCCATCGATCTGCCGCAAAGCCGCACAACCGCTGAGCTACAAGCCTGAAAGCAAAGGGAAAAACGCCAAACTCAAGCACGACGAATGACCCTGCGCCGCTAATTTCCTTCAACGCTCCCTGCGACCTTTAGACCAATGGACGAGAATCGATTCACTTGAACCATCGGCAGATTGCCAGCTACCTATGTATAATGCCGCCCGCTGACCAAAGGGTCACAAAGGCCGACCTCTCCTTGCTACCCAAATGTAGCCGAGACTTTCCGCCCATAGCCGGACTGTTACCGCAGCCCGACTGCTTGACGCTCTACTGATGCACCCAACATCACCGCGAAGAAACCTCGAAATTCGGCTCATGGATGACTTTGAACGAACGCGCTTACCCGGCGCCCCTCGAGTTTCTGCGCACGCTTTAGCAAAGAAGAGAGAGTTAATCCGAATATGCCCAACCGCTCGAAGATCATCTATACCTTCACCGACGAAGCCCCAGCCCTCGCCACCTATTCACTGTTGCCTATCGTAGAGGCCTTCACCGCCTCCGCTGATATCGCCGTTGAAACCCGCGATATCTCTCTTGCAGGGCGCATACTGGCCAGCTTCCCCGAGCAACTGGGCGACAAAGCCGTAGCCGACCACCTCGCCGAACTGGGCGACCTGGCCGTCACGCCTGAAGCCAACATCATCAAGCTGCCGAACATCAGCGCCTCGGTTCCGCAGCTGCAAGCCGCGATCAAGGAACTGCAAGCCCAGGGTTACAACCTGCCGGACTATCCGGAAACCGTGAGCAGCGACGCCGACAAAGAAGCCAAGGCCCGTTACGACAAGGTCAAGGGCAGCGCCGTAAACCCGGTCCTGCGCGAAGGCAACTCCGACCGTCGCGCCCCGCTCTCGGTCAAGAATTACGCACGCAAGCACCCGCACAAAATGGGCGCCTGGGCTGCGGACTCCAAGTCTCACGTTGCGCACATGAGCACCGGCGATTTCTACGGCAGCGAAAAAGCCGCCCTGATCGACGCCGCTGACGCCGTGAAGATCGAGCTGATCGCGCAAGACGGCACCCGCACCGTCCTGAAAGAAAAAACCAGCGTTCAGGCTGGCGAGATCCTCGATTGCGCCGTCATGAGCAAGAATGCTCTGCGCGCCTTCATCGCCGCTGAAATCGAAAGCGCCAAGCAACAAGGCGTGCTGCTGTCAGTTCACTTGAAAGCCACCATGATGAAGGTCTCCGACCCGATCATGTTCGGCCAGATCGTTGCCGAGTTCTATAAAGACGCACTGGCCAAGCACGCTGACGTGCTGGCACAGATCGGCTTCAACCTGAACAACGGCATCGGCGACCTGTACGCTCGCATCAAGGCCCTGCCGGCCGAGCAGCAAGCGGCCATCGAAGCCGACATCCAGGCGGTGTACGCCGTTCGTCCGTCGCTGGCGATGGTCAACTCCGACAAGGGCATCACCAACCTGCACGTGCCGAGCGACGTCATCGTCGACGCCTCGATGCCAGCCATGATCCGTGACTCCGGTAAAATGTGGGGCACCGACGGCCAGCTGCACGACACCAAGGCCGTGATCCCGGATCGTTGCTACGCCACCATCTACCAGGCGGTGATCGAAGACTGCAAGGCAAACGGCGCCTTCGATCCAACCACAATGGGCAGCGTGCCAAACGTTGGCCTGATGGCGAAGAAAGCCGAAGAGTACGGTTCCCACGACAAGACCTTCCAGATCAAGGCCGACGGCGTGGTTCGCGTGACCGACAGCAAAGGCACCCTGTTGATGGAACAGGCTGTTGAAGCCGGCGACATCTTCCGCATGTGCCAGACCAAGGACGCGCCGATCCAGGACTGGGTCAAACTGGCCGTCAACCGTGCCCGCGCCAGCGGCACTCCGGCGATTTTCTGGCTGGACCCGATGCGCGCTCACGACGGCGTAGTGATCGAAAAAGTTCAGGCTTACCTGAAGGATCACGACACTGCCGGTCTGGACATCCAGATCATGGCGCCGGTCGACGCCATGAAGTTCACCCTGCAGCGCACCCGCGAAGGCAAGGACACCATTTCGGTGACCGGTAACGTACTGCGCGACTACCTGACCGACCTGTTCCCGATCATGGAACTGGGCACCAGCGCCAAGATGCTGTCGATCGTACCGCTGATGAATGGCGGTGGCCTGTTCGAAACCGGCGCCGGCGGTTCGGCACCGAAGCACGTTCAACAGCTGCTGGAGGAGAACTTCCTGCGCTGGGATTCCCTGGGCGAGTTCCTGGCCCTGGCCGCGTCCCTTGAGCATCTGGGTGTGAACTACAACAACCCGAAAGCCCTGGTTCTGTCCAAGACTCTTGACCAGGCCACCGGCCTGTTCCTGGACAACAACAAGTCGCCATCGCGCAAAGTCGGCAACATCGACAACCGCGGCAGCCACTTCTACCTGGCGCTGTACTGGGCCCAGGCCCTGGCCGCCCAGACCGAAGACACTGCACTGCAAGCGCAGTTCGCGACCCTGGCCAAAACCCTGACCGAGAACGAAGCGACTATCGTTGCCGAGCTCAACGCCGTTCAGGGCAAGCCAGTGGACATCGGCGGTTACTACCACGCCGACGCCGAGCTGATCAGCAAGGCCATGCGTCCGAGCGCCACGCTCAACGCGGCGATTGCTGCGCTGGTGTAAGGTTGTAAAGGAACATCACAAACCCCGGCCATGTGCCGGGGTTTGTGTTTTTAGAATCCACAGAGCCCCTGTAGGAGTGAGCCTGCTCGCGATAGCGGTATGCCATTCAATATTAATGGTGACTGATGAAACGCCATCGCGAGCAGGCTCACTCCTACAATGGACTGTGTTTCAACATTGGAAATTGAGGATCGTTCATGGACTGGCAACCCCACATCACCGTCGCCACCATCGTCGAAGACAATGGCCGCTTCCTGATGGTCGAAGAACTCAAGCATGGACGAACGGTGCTTAATCAGCCCGCCGGCCATCTGGACCCGAACGAAACCCTGACCGAAGCCGCGGTGCGCGAAACCCTTGAGGAAACCGGCTGGGACGTCGAGCCTACCGGAGTGCTGGGCATTTATCTCTATACCGCGCCGAGCAACGGCGTAACCTACCAACGGGTGTGCTTCATCGCCAAAGCGCTGAAACACCACCCCGATTATCAACTGGACGACGGCATCGTCGGCGCCAAGTGGCTGACCCGTGAGGAATTAATGGCACAGCGCGACAACTGGCGTAGCGAGCTGATCATCCGCTGCATCGACGACTATCTGGACGGCCAACACTTCGGTCTCGAACTGATCCGTCCTTCTCTTTAGCCTTGCGGGCTTGAGCCTGTTAGAATCGCGTCCTTTTTCAAGACACTCATTGAATCCCTATGCGTGATCCAGCCCCTTCTGATACACAAAAGAAGCGCGTCATTGTCGGCATGTCCGGCGGCGTGGACTCTTCCGTTTCCGCTCTCCTGCTGATCGAGCAAGGCTATGAAGTGGAAGGCCTGTTCATGAAGAACTGGGAAGAGGACGATGGAACCGAATACTGCACCGCCATGGACGACCTGGCGGACGCCCAGGCTGTGTGTGACAAGATCGGCATCAAGCTGCACACCGCCAACTTCGCCGCCGAGTACTGGGACAACGTGTTCGAGCACTTCCTGGCCGAATACAAGGCCGGCCGCACGCCGAACCCGGACATCCTGTGCAACCGCGAGATCAAGTTCAAGGCGTTCCTCGACTACGCCATGATGCTCGGCGCCGACCTGATCGCCACCGGTCACTATGTGCGCCGCCGCGATATCGATGGCCGTACCGAACTGCTCAAGGGCCTGGACCCGAACAAGGACCAGAGCTACTTCCTGCACGCGGTCGGCGGCGAACAGATCGCCAAGACCCTGTTCCCGGTCGGCGAACTGGAAAAACCCCAGGTGCGTGCAATTGCCGAGAAGTACGAACTGGCGACCGCGAAGAAAAAGGATTCCACCGGGATCTGCTTTATCGGCGAGCGCCGTTTCAGCGATTTCCTCAAGCAGTACCTGCCGGCGCAACCGGGCGAAATCAAAACCACCGAAGGCGAAGTCATCGGCCGCCACCACGGCCTGATGTACCACACCATCGGCCAGCGCCAGGGCCTCGGCATCGGTGGCTTGAAAGACGCCGGCGAAGAGCCGTGGTACGTACTGATCAAGGACCTGGAACACAACGAGCTGATCGTGGGCCAGGGCAATGACCACCCGTGGCTGTTCTCCCGCGCCCTGCTCGCTTCCGATATCTATTGGGTCAACCCGATCGACCTGAGCCAGCCACGCAAGCTGACCGCCAAGGTCCGCTATCGCCAGAGCGACCAGCCCTGCACCCTGGAAAAAACCGCCACCGGCTACCGCGCCACCTTCGACGACCCGCAACGAGCGGTCACGCCGGGCCAGTCCGTGGTGTTCTACGACGGTGAAATCTGCCTCGGCGGCGGTGTTATCGAAGTTGCAGAACCATGGACTAGCAAAGGCCAGGCCCGATGAGCCCGACTCAGGAGCAACTGACAGCACTGGGCGGCGTGTTTCTCGCCGCCGTGCTGGTGGACAAGATCGCCAAGACCGGCCAGACCAACGAAGCCGGCCTGATCTGCATGCTCGGCAGCCTGCTGATTCGCGATCCCAAGGACACCCTGGAGGTGTACGGCGGCGACGACATCAATCTGCGTGAAGGTTATCGTGCCTTGATCGGCGCCCTCGAACGCGACCCGAGCGCCTTGCAGCGCGAACCGCTGCGCTACGCGCTGGCCATGCTGGGTCTCGAGCGTCAGCTGGCAAAGCGCAACGACATGCTGGACATCATCGGCAAACGCCTGCCGCAGATCCAGTCCCAGGTCGAGCACTTCGGCCCGGCTCACGAAAACGTGATCGCCGCCTGCGGCGCACTGTACCAGGACACCCTGAGCACCCTGCGCCAGCGCATCCAGGTCCATGGCGACATGCGCAACCTGCAGCAACCAAGCAACGCCTCGAAAATCCGCGCCCTGTTGCTGGCCGGTATTCGTTCGGCACGGTTGTGGCGGCAATTGGGCGGTCATCGCTGGCAACTGGTGGTCAGCCGCCGCAAATTGCTCAAAGAGCTTTACCCGCTGATGCGCAGTAGCTGAAGCGCACCGGCAACACCGATTTGTAGTCAGTAACGCGTAATACGCTGGTCAGTTGGCAACGGACCCGCGGATTTTTTCATGTATGATACGCGCCCTATTTCGTTGCCCGACTGTCCGAGAACACCCCATGCAGCTCTCTTCGCTCACTGCGGTTTCCCCTGTTGACGGCCGCTACGCCGGCAAAACCCAGGCCCTGCGCCCAATTTTCAGCGAGTACGGCCTGATCCGTGCCCGCGTTCTGGTTGAAGTGCGCTGGCTCCAGCGCCTGGCCGCTCACCCTGCCATCAACGAAGTACCGGCGTTCTCCGCCGAAGCCAACGCTGTGCTCAATACCCTGGCGGAAAACTTCTCCCTGGAGCACGCCGAGCGCGTCAAAGAGATCGAGCGCACCACCAACCACGACGTCAAGGCCATCGAATACCTGCTCAAAGAGCAAGCGGCCAAGCTGCCGGAACTGGCCAAGGTCAGCGAATTCATCCACTTTGCCTGCACCAGCGAGGACATCAACAACCTGTCCCACGCCCTGATGCTGCGCGAAGGCCGTGATGACGTGATGCTGCCGCTGATGCGCCAGACTGCCGAAGCCATCCGCGAACTGGCCATCCGCTTCGCCGACGTGCCAATGCTGTCGCGCACCCACGGTCAACCGGCTTCGCCGACCACCCTGGGCAAAGAACTGGCGAACGTGGTGTACCGCCTGGAGCGCCAGATCGCTCAGGTCGCCGCCGTTCCGCTGCTGGGCAAGATCAACGGCGCTGTCGGCAACTACAACGCCCACCTGTCGGCCTACCCCGAGATCGACTGGGAAGCCAACGCCCGCGCCTTCATCGAAGACGAGCTGGGCCTGGGTTTCAACCCGTACACCACGCAGATCGAACCGCACGACTACATCGCCGAACTGTTCGACGCGATCGCACGCTTCAACACCATCCTGATCGACTTCGACCGCGACATCTGGGGCTACATCTCCCTGGGCTATTTCAAGCAGCGCACCATCGCTGGCGAAATCGGTTCGTCGACCATGCCGCACAAGGTCAACCCGATCGACTTCGAAAACTCCGAAGGCAACCTGGGCATCGCCAACGCACTGTTCCAGCACCTGGCGAGCAAGCTGCCGATCTCCCGCTGGCAGCGCGACCTGACCGACTCCACCGTTCTGCGCAACCTCGGCGTCGGCTTCGCCCACAGCGTGATCGCGTACGAAGCGAGCCTCAAAGGCATCAGCAAGCTCGAACTCAACGCGGAAAAAATTGCTGCCGATCTGGACGCCTGCTGGGAAGTCCTGGCCGAGCCGATCCAAACCGTGATGCGCCGCTACAACATCGAAAACCCGTACGAAAAACTGAAAGAGTTGACTCGCGGCAAGGGCATCAGCCCTGAGGCGCTGCAAACTTTCATCGACGGCCTGGAGATGCCAGCCGCCGCCAAGGCCGAGCTGAAATTGCTCACTCCGGCCAACTACATCGGTAACGCTGTAGCGCAAGCCAAACGCATCTGATCGACCGCTAGACCCTTTTAAGACGCCCGGCCGCGCCGGGCGTTTTTATTCCCGTATGAAAAGTGCATTTTTTCAATAGGTTACACATGAATCCTGACATTCCTCTTCAACTTCTGGGCGGCATCACGGCACGGGAATTCCTGCGCGACTACTGGCAGAAAAAACCGTTGCTGATCCGTCAGGCAATTCCTGATTTCGAAAGCCCGATCGATGCCGACGAATTGGCCGGCCTGGCGCTGGAAGAAGAAGTCGAATCGCGCCTGATCATCGAGAACGGCGAGCGCCCGTGGGAATTGCGTCGCGGCCCGTTTGCCGAGGACGAATTTAGCAAATTGCCGGAACGCGACTGGACCCTGCTGGTGCAAGCCGTCGATCAATTCGTCCCGGAAGTCAGTGAACTGCTGGAGCACTTCCGCTTCCTGCCGAGCTGGCGCATCGACGACGTGATGATCAGCTTCGCCGCCCCGGGTGGCAGTGTCGGCCCGCACTTCGACAACTACGACGTGTTCCTGCTGCAGGGCCACGGCAAGCGCAACTGGAAAATCGGCCAGATGTGCGACTCCGAAAGCCCACTGTTGCAACATGCGGACCTGCGCATCCTCGCCGACTTCGAAGCGACCGACGAGTGGGTCCTTGAACCGGGCGACATGCTGTACCTGCCGCCGCGCCTGGCCCACTGCGGCGTGGCCGTCGATGACTGCCTGACCTACTCCGTGGGTTTCCGTGCGCCGAGCGCTGCCGAAGTGTTGACCCACTTCACTGACTTCCTCAGCCAGTTCCTGACGGACGAAGAGCGTTACACCGACGCAGACGCCCTGCCAGCAGTAGACCCACACCAGATTCAGCACGACGCTCTCGACCGCCTGAAAAGCCTGCTGGCCGAGCACATGAGTGACGAGCGCCTGCTGCTGACCTGGTTCGGCCAGTTCATGACCGAGCCGCGCTACCCGGAATTGGTGACAGGCCTGGAAGAAGTTGAAGAAGCTGACTTCCTCGCCGCCATCAAAGACGGCGCGATCCTGGTTCGCAATCCAAGCGCCCGACTGGCCTGGTCCGAAGTCGACGAAGACCTGCTGCTGTTCGCCAGCGGCCAGAGCCGTTATCTGCCCGGTAAACTGCGCGAACTGCTGAAGATGATCTGCGCCGCCGACGCGCTGCATGCTGACAACCTTGGCTCATGGCTGAGCGACGAAGACGGTTGCGGCCTGCTGCACGAATTGGTCAAACAGGGAAGCCTGGGGTTCGCTGACGATGAATAAAATTCACGTACGTGTCGCAGACTGGCAGAAGGACAACGCCGAGATCCGGCGCATTCGTGAAGCGGTGTTTGTTGCCGAGCAGTCCGTTCCACCTGAACTGGAATGGGATGCCGATGACGTCACTGCGGTGCATTTCCTCGCCCTCGAAGGCGACTTCCCGATTGGCACCGCACGCCTGCTGCCCGACGGTCACGTCGGCCGGGTGTCGGTACTCAAGGACTGGCGTGGATTGAAAGTCGGCGATGCGCTGATGCACGCAGTGATTGACGAAGCCGAGAAGCGCGGGCTGAAGCAGCAAATGCTCAGCGCCCAGGTTCAGGCTACGGCGTTCTATGAGCGACTGGGTTTCAGCATGGTCAGTGAGGAGTTCCTGGAGGCAGGGATTCCTCATGTGGACATGGTGCGCCATTCGGCCTGAGGCCATCGCGAACAGGCTGTGAAACACACCACAAAACGCCCCGTCATTTTCGGATGCCGGGGCGTTTTGCTGTCTAGGATTCAACTAGCGCCAATACGAGCCGACAAACTGGCACTATCAACACATGCACCTGTAGGAGCGAGCCTGCTCGCGATGAACGTAAACGATAACGCTGGAAACCTGATACTCCACTGCGCTCTCAAGACCATCGCGAGCAGGCTCGCTCCTACATAAACCACGAAGTCGGAGATAACGGATATGTCCCTACGCACCCTGCTCACCACCCTGTTGGTGAGCTGCAGTTTTTCGGTCATGGCGGCCACCGAAATCGTGCCCCTGAACTACCACACCAGTGCCGACATGCTACCGGTTGCGCAAGATTTCATCGGCAAGGAAGGCCAGGTCAGCGCCTACGGCAATCAGCTCATCGTCAATGCCGATCAGCGCAAGATCGACGAACTTAAAGCACTTTTATCCCAACTCGATACCGCCCCCAAACGCCTGCTGATCACCGTCGACACCAATGAAAACAACTTTCAGGGTGACCAGGGTTATACCGTGAATGGCGCCAAACCGAGCCAGACCCGGATCATCAACCGCAGCACCGACAGCCGTGACGGCGGCATCCAGCAAATCCAGGCCACCGACGGCATGCCGGCACTTATCCAGGTCGGCCAGAGCGTGCCAATCACCAGCAGCCAGAGTGATTCCTATGGCGGTTACAGCAGCCAGACCCAATACCGCAACGTGACCCAGGGGTTTTATGTGACCGCCAACGTTACCGGCGAGATCGTTCACTTGTCGATCAGTACCAACCGTGACCGCATGAGCCAGGAACGTCCCGATGTAGTGAACGTGCAAAGCACCGACACAACCGTCACTGGCAGACTGGGTGAATGGATCCTGCTGGCCGGGGTAAATGGCCAGACACAGGCCGACAAACAAGGCCTGGCCCGCAGTTACTCTACGCAAAGCCGCAACGACATGACGCTGCGGGTCAAAGTCGATGCCTTGGACCGAGTCACCGGAAACTGACCGGCAAGTCTTGTTAGACCAAAGATGTAGTGCTTGAAAAAAAGCACTACAAAATGTTTGACGAGCCAAAAAAGCGAAGGCATGATGGCCTCGCTCCCGCTAACCAGGGGCCCTGGCAAGGGCCTTCGAGGCGATGTTCGCACCTACCCCGCGAACCGCTTCGTGTCTGTACCGCCCACAAGGTGTGTTTGACGAGGTTGTCGACTGGAACGAAGTTGTCCCGAGGGACGGAAGCGTTTTTAGGTAACCCGGCACCACACTGATGTTCGTACCAAGGCCCACGACGCCCGAATGCGCCCGCAGTTCGCCTTTACCTGCTCACTTCCCCTCGAGCCCATCGTTCATCCCGTCGCCATCCCCGCCGAAACCGACTTGACCGCCTAAGCTTCTGGTCAGCGAGCGCAGGAATTTTCCACCGCAGAACAACTTTTCATAAAGACGCGACGAGGTTTATCTCCCATGGCACTGACACGCGAACAGCAAATTGCAGCCCTCGAAAAAGACTGGGCTGAAAACCCGCGCTGGAAAGGCGTGACACGCACTTACTCCGCTGCTGACGTCGTCCGCCTGCGTGGCTCGGTTCAACCTGAGCACACCTTTGCAAAAATGGGCGCCGAGAAGCTGTGGAACCTGGTTACCCAGGGTGCCAAGCCTGCCTTCCGTCCTGAGAAAGATTTCGTCAACTGCATGGGCGCCCTGACCGGCGGCCAGGCAGTCCAACAAGTCAAAGCCGGCATCCAGGCCATCTACCTGTCGGGCTGGCAAGTGGCTGCGGACAACAACTCCGCCGAATCGATGTACCCGGACCAGTCGCTGTACCCGGTTGACTCGGTTCCAACCGTGGTCAAGCGCATCAACAACTCGTTCCGTCGCGCCGACCAGATCCAGTGGAAAGCCGGTAAAAACCCGGGCGACGCTGGCTACATCGACTACTTCGCGCCAATCGTTGCTGACGCTGAAGCCGGTTTCGGCGGCGTACTGAACGCCTACGAGCTGATGAAGAGCATGATCGAAGCGGGCGCCGCCGGCGTTCACTTCGAAGACCAACTGGCTTCCGTGAAGAAATGCGGCCACATGGGCGGCAAGGTACTGGTTCCTACCCAGGAAGCCGTACAGAAGCTGACCGCTGCCCGTCTGGCGGCCGACGTTGCCGGTACTCCGACCATCATCCTGGCCCGTACCGACGCCAACGCGGCTGACCTGCTGACTTCCGACTGCGACCCGTACGACCAGCCATTCGTGACTGGCGAACGTACCCAGGAAGGCTTCTACAAAGTGCGCGCCGGTCTGGACCAGGCCATCGCTCGCGGCCTGGCCTACGCACCGTACGCCGACCTGATCTGGTGCGAAACCGCCAAGCCGGATCTGGAAGAAGCCCGTCGCTTTGCCGAAGCGATCAAGAAGGAATACCCGGACCAACTGCTGTCGTACAACTGCTCGCCTTCCTTCAACTGGAAGAAAAACCTGGACGACGCGACCATCGCCAAGTTCCAGCGCGAACTGTCCGCCATGGGCTACAAGCACCAGTTCATCACCCTGGCCGGCATTCACAACATGTGGCACAGCATGTTCAACCTGGCGCACGACTACGCCCGCAACGACATGACTGCCTACGTGAAGCTGCAAGAGCAGGAATTCGCTGACGCCGCCAAAGGCTACACCTTCGTGGCTCACCAGCAGGAAGTGGGCACCGGCTACTTCGACGACATGACCACCGTGATCCAGGGCGGCTCGTCTTCGGTAACCGCACTGACCGGTTCGACTGAAGAAGAACAGTTCCACTGATCTGCTTCGCCTGAGACAACGGCCGTTGCGGAACGAATAGAAAGCTAACCGCAACGCTGCACATCTGACGCCCCGACTGGTTCGGGGCGTTTTTTTGCGTGGGATTTAATAAACACCACTGAACCCTGTGGGAGCCGGGCTCGCCCGCGATGGCGGTACACCTGTCAGCAAATTCGGCGTCTGACACGCCGCCATCGCGGGCAAGCCCGGCTTCCACAGGGAATGAGTCAAGCCGAAAATCGCGTGCAAAAACATTGATCCAAAGCGGCATGGCGATCAGAAAAACCAGGTAAAACGGCACCGCACGCTACTTGCAGCAACCCCCATATAAGACAACTTCCCAACTCACTAGCGAGTAAACAGATTAAAACCCCACCCAAACAATATTGATTATCATTTAGCCACAACTATGTTCGTTACATTCCCTACAAAACATATTTCCCAAAATGCCGGCTAATGCCCGCAACGCAAGGCCTGCGGCGCTTTTGGCCTGCGCTATGTCCTTATTCCTATAAATAATTTCGCTATAGGAATTTTACTTGCCGGGTGTTTAGCCATAAAATCAGCGGGATTGATTGCTGCGACATATCGTCACTGCTTTGTTTCTTTTCAAGCTCAGAGACCTTTGCTCTCTGTTAAGGATTACCAGCATGCCCGAAGCGACAGGACTCATGGCCCACAACTGGGGCTTTGCCATTTTCCTTCTGGGCGTTGTCGGCCTCTGTGCCTTCATGCTCGGCGTCTCCAGCCTCCTCGGGTCAAAAGCCTGGGGCCGCAGCAAAAACGAACCGTTCGAGTCCGGCATGCTACCTACAGGTGGCGCCCGCTTGCGGCTCTCGGCAAAATTCTATCTGGTCGCGATGCTGTTCGTGATCTTCGATATCGAAGCCCTCTTTCTCTTTGCATGGTCTGTGTCCGTCCGCGAAAGCGGCTGGACCGGATTCGTCGAAGCTCTCGTTTTCATAGCAATTCTGTTGGCAGGCCTTGTCTACCTATTCCGAGTGGGCGCCCTTGACTGGGCTCCGGAAGCTCGTCGTAAGCGACAAGCGAAGCTGAAACAATGAGGCTTTGGCAATGCAATACAATCTCACCAGGATCGACCCCGATGCTCCTAACGAGCAGTATCCGATTGGCGAACGGGAAACCGTTTCCGATCCGTTAGAAGATCAAGTCCACAAAAACATTTTCATGGGCAAGCTCGAAGACGTGCTTAACGGCACGATCAACTGGGGGCGCAAGAACTCCCTGTGGCCGTATAACTTCGGTCTTTCGTGCTGCTACGTGGAAATGACCACCGCCTTCACGGCGCCCCACGACATCGCGCGCTTTGGCGCCGAGGTTATCCGGGCATCGCCGCGTCAGGCGGATTTCATGGTTATCGCCGGTACCTGCTTCATCAAGATGGCGCCGATCATCCAGCGTCTCTACGAGCAAATGCTCGAGCCTAAATGGGTCATTTCCATGGGTTCGTGCGCCAACTCCGGTGGCATGTACGACATCTACTCCGTCGTTCAAGGGGTGGACAAGTTCCTGCCCGTGGACGTCTACGTGCCTGGCTGCCCGCCCCGCCCTGAAGCTTTCCTGCAAGGCTTGATGCTGTTGCAGGAGTCGATTGGCCAGGAGCGTCGCCCACTTTCCTGGGTCGTTGGCGATCAAGGCGTGTATCGCGCCGAGATGCCTTCCGAAAAGGAAAAGCGCCGCGAACAGCGTATTCAGGTAACCAACCTGCGCAGCCCCGACGAAGTCTGATCCAGTTCAGCTGTTTCAAAGAAACGAAAAACTGGCTTCATTCTTTACGTTGACCGAAAGCGATAAATAACCATGACTACAGGCAGTGCTCTGTACATCCCGCCTTATAAGGCAGACGACCAGGATGTGGTCGTCGAACTGAACAACCGTTTTGGCCCCGAGGCGTTCACCGCCCAGCCTACCCGCACCGGCATGCCGGTGCTTTGGGTTGCCCGCGCCAAACTCGTCGAAGTCCTGACGTTCCTGCGCAACCTGCCCAAGCCGTACGTCATGCTCTATGACCTGCACGGCGTGGACGAGCGTCTGCGTACCAAGCGTCAAGGACTGCCGAACGGCGTCGACTTCTCCGTGTTCTATCACCTGATGTCGATCGAACGTAATAGTGACGTCATGATCAAGGTCGCCTTGTCCGAGAGCGACCTCAGCCTGCCAACCGTCACCAGCATCTGGCCGAATGCCAACTGGTACGAGCGCGAAGTCTGGGACATGTACGGCATCGACTTCAAAGGTCACCCGCACCTGTCGCGCATCATGATGCCGCCGACCTGGGAAGGTCACCCGCTGCGCAAGGACTTCCCGGCCCGTGCCACCGAGTTCGATCCGTTCAGCCTGACCCTGGCCAAGCAACAGCTCGAGGAAGAAGCCGCGCGCTTCAAGCCTGAAGACTGGGGCATGAAACGTTCCGGTCCGAACGAGGACTACATGTTCCTCAATCTCGGCCCGAACCACCCTTCGGCGCACGGTGCGTTCCGCATCATCCTGCAGCTGGACGGCGAAGAAATCGTCGACTGCGTACCGGACATCGGCTACCACCACCGTGGTGCCGAGAAGATGGCCGAGCGTCAGTCCTGGCACAGCTTCATTCCGTACACCGACCGTATCGACTACCTCGGCGGCGTGATGAACAACCTGCCGTACGTGCTCTCGGTCGAGAAGCTGGCGGGCATCAAGGTGCCTGAGAAGGTCGACGTCATCCGCATCATGATGGCCGAGTTCTTCCGGATCACCAGCCACCTGCTGTTCCTGGGTACCTACATCCAGGACGTCGGCGCCATGACCCCGGTGTTCTTCACCTTCACCGACCGTCAGCGTGCGTACACGGTGATCGAAGCCATCACCGGTTTCCGCCTGCACCCGGCCTGGTACCGCATCGGTGGCGTCGCCCACGACCTGCCGCGCGGCTGGGAAAAACTGGTCAAGGATTTCGTCGAGTGGATGCCAAAGCGTCTGGACGAATACCAGAAAGCCGCATTGGACAACAGCATCCTGCGTGGCCGGACCATCGGCGTCGCCGACTACAACACCAAGCAAGCCCTGGAATGGGGTGTCACCGGTGCCGGCCTGCGTTCGACCGGTTGCGATTTCGACCTGCGCAAGGCGCGTCCGTACTCTGGCTACGAGAACTTCGAGTTCGAAGTACCGCTGGCGGCCAATGGCGATGCCTACGATCGCTGCATCGTGCGCGTGGAAGAAATGCGCCAGAGCATCAAGATCATCGACCAGTGCCTGCGCAACATGCCGGAAGGCCCGTACAAGGCGGATCACCCGCTGACCACGCCGCCGCCGAAAGAGCGCACGCTGCAACACATCGAAACCCTGATCACGCACTTCCTGCAAGTTTCGTGGGGCCCGGTCATGCCGGCCAACGAATCCTTCCAGATGATCGAAGCGACCAAGGGTATCAACAGTTATTACCTGACGAGCGATGGCGGCACCATGAGCTACCGCACCCGGATCCGTACCCCAAGCTTCCCGCACCTGCAGCAGATCCCTTCGGTGATCAAAGGCAGCATGGTCGCGGACTTGATCGCGTACCTGGGTAGTATCGATTTCGTTATGGCCGACGTGGACCGCTAAGCATGAACAGCACGCTTATCCAGACAGACCGTTTCGCCCTGAGCGAAACCGAGCGCTCGGCCATCGAGCACGAGCTGCATCACTACGAAGACCCGCGCGCGGCGTCCATCGAAGCCCTGAAGATCGTCCAGAAGGAACGTGGCTGGGTGCCGGACGGCGCCCTGTACGCCATCGGCGAAATCCTCGGCATCCCGGCCAGCGACGTTGAAGGCGTGGCGACGTTCTACAGCCAGATCTTCCGTCAACCGGTCGGTCGCCACATCATTCGCGTCTGCGACAGCATGGTCTGCTACATCGGTGGCCACGAGTCCGTGGTCAGCGAAATCCAGAGCAAGCTGGGCATCGGCCTGGGTCAGACCACCGCCGACGGTCGTTTCACCCTGCTGCCGGTCTGCTGCCTCGGCAACTGCGACAAGGCGCCGGCGTTGATGATCGACGACGACACTTTCGGTGATGTGCAGCCAGCAGGCGTTGCCAAATTGCTCGAGGGCTACGTATGACCCTGACTTCTTTCGGTCCAGCCAACCGCATCAAGCGTTCGGCCGAGACTCACCCGCTCACCTGGCGTCTGCGTGACGACGGCGAAGCCGTATGGCTCGACGAGTACCAGGCCAAGAACGGTTACGCCGCTGCGCGCAAAGCCTTCGCCGACATGGCTCAGGACGACATCGTCCAGACCGTGAAAGACTCCGGCCTTAAAGGTCGCGGCGGTGCAGGCTTCCCCACTGGCGTGAAGTGGGGCCTGATGCCCAAAGACGAATCCATCAACATCCGCTACCTGCTGTGCAACGCGGACGAGATGGAACCGAACACCTGGAAAGACCGCATGCTGATGGAGCAACTGCCCCATCTGCTGATCGAAGGCATGTTGATCAGTGCCCGCGCACTGAAAACCTACCGTGGCTACATCTTCCTGCGTGGCGAATACACCACCGCTGCCAAGCACCTGAACCGTGCCGTGGAAGAAGCCAAGGCAGCCGGCCTGCTGGGCAAGAACATCCTGGGCAGCGGCTTCGATTTCGAGCTGTTCGTCCACACCGGCGCCGGGCGTTACATCTGCGGTGAAGAAACCGCACTGATCAACTCCCTGGAAGGCCGCCGCGCCAACCCGCGCTCCAAGCCGCCCTTCCCTGCCGCCGTCGGCGTGTGGGGCAAGCCGACCTGCGTGAACAACGTCGAAACCCTGTGCAACGTCCCGGCGATCATTGCCGACGGCGTAGACTGGTACAAATCGTTGGCCCGTGAAGGCAGTGAAGACATGGGCACCAAGCTCATGGGCTTCTCCGGCAAGGTCAAGAACCCGGGCCTGTGGGAGCTGCCATTCGGCGTCACCGGTCGCGAGCTGTTCGAAGACTACGCCGGTGGCATGCGCGACGGTTACCAGCTCAAGGCCTGGCAACCTGGCGGTGCCGGTACCGGTTTCCTGTTGCCGGAACACCTGGATGCACAAATGTATGCCGGCGGCATCGCCAAAGTGGGCACCCGTATGGGTACCGGCCTGGCCATGGCGGTGGATGACAGCGTCAACATGGTGTCCCTGCTGCGCAACATGGAAGAGTTCTTCGCCCGTGAGTCGTGCGGTTTCTGCACCCCGTGCCGTGACGGTCTGCCGTGGAGCGTCAAGCTGCTGCGTGCGATCGAGAACGGTCAAGGGCAGGCCGGCGACATCGAGACCCTGTTGGGTCTGGTCGGTTTCCTCGGCCCAGGCAAGACCTTCTGTGCTCACGCACCGGGTGCCGTGGAGCCGTTGGGCAGCGCCATCAAATACTTCCGCCATGAGTTCGAAGCCGGCATCGCGCCCACCAGCGCCGCCGTCCCGCCTCTGGCCAGGCCGATCGTAGTCGGCGCGTAAACGCTTAAAAAAGGCGAAGGGTCCGTGCCCTTCGCTTTTCGCGCGATGACGCCTTCACCGGCTGTTTTGATTCGCGCGGATAACAAGATTCCATTAGCCACGCCCGCTGACACCGGGCCAACGAAGAACTTTGAACCATGGCCACTATCCACGTAGACGGCAAAGAGCTCGAAGTCGATGGGGCAGACAACCTGTTACAGGCATGTCTGTCGCTAGGCCTCGATATCCCTTATTTCTGCTGGCACCCAGCCCTGGGCAGCGTTGGCGCTTGCCGCCAGTGCGCGGTCAAGCAGTACACCGACGAGAACGACAAGCGTGGTCGGATCGTCATGTCCTGCATGACCCCCGCCACCGACGGCAGCTGGATCTCCATCGACGACGAAGAAGCGAAAGTATTTCGCGCCAGCGTCGTTGAATGGCTGATGACCAACCACCCTCACGACTGCCCGGTCTGTGAAGAAGGCGGTCACTGCCACCTGCAAGACATGACGGTCATGACCGGCCACAACGAGCGCCGTTACCGCTTCACCAAGCGTACCCACCAGAATCAGCAACTGGGCCCGTTCATTTCCCACGAAATGAACCGCTGCATCGCTTGCTACCGCTGCGTGCGCTTCTATAAGGACTACGCCGGCGGCACCGACCTCGGCGTGTTCGGCGCCCACGACAACGTGTACTTCGGTCGCGTTGAAGACGGCACCCTGGAAAGCGAATTCTCCGGCAACCTCACCGAGGTCTGCCCGACCGGTGTGTTCACCGACAAGACGCACTCCGAGCGCTACAACCGCAAGTGGGACATGCAGTTCTCGCCGAGCATCTGCCATGGCTGCTCCAGCGGTTGCAACATCTCCCCGGGCGAGCGCTACGGCGAACTGCGTCGCATCGAAAACCGTTACAACGGTTCGGTCAACCAGTACTTCCTGTGCGACCGTGGCCGTTTCGGCTATGGCTACGTCAACCGCAAGGACCGCCCACGTCAGCCGCTGCTGGCCAACGGCGCCAAGCTGACCCTCGACGAAGCACTGGATAAAGCCGCCGACCTGCTGCGCGGTCGCAATATCGTCGGTATCGGTTCGCCACGCGCCAGCCTCGAAAGCAACTACGCGTTACGCGAACTGGTGGGTGCCGAGCACTTCTACTCCGGTATCGAGGCTTCCGAGCTGGAACGCATCCGCCTGGTGCTGCAGGTACTTAAAGACAGCCCGCTGCCTGTACCGAACATGCGCGACATCGAAGACCACGACGCCGTGTTCGTCCTCGGTGAAGACCTGACCCAGACCGCTGCCCGTATGGCCCTGGGCCTGCGTCAGTTGGTCAAAGGTAAAGCTGAAGACATGGCTGATGCCATGCGCGTCCAGCCTTGGCTCGACGCCGCGGTGAAGAACATCGGTCAGCACGCGCTGAACCCGCTGTTCATCGCCAGCCTGGCTGAAACCAAACTCGACGACATCGCCGAAGAATGCGTTCACGCCGCTCCAGACGACCTGGCCCGCATCGGTTTCGCCGTGGCTCACGCCCTCGACGCCAGCGCCCCGGCCGTTGAAGGCCTGGACGCCGAAGCCCTCGAACTGGCCAAGCGCATTGCCGACGCCCTGCTCGCCGCCAAGCGCCCATTGATCATCGCCGGTACTTCCCTGGGCTCCAAAGCCCTGATCGAAGCCGCTGCGAACATCGCCAAGGCCCTGAAGCTGCGCGAGAAGAACGGTTCCATCAGCCTGATCGTGCCGGAGGCCAACAGCCTCGGCCTGGCCATGCTCGGTGGCGAGTCGGTCGACGCTGCGCTGCAAGCGGTGATCGACGGTAAGGCCGACGCCATCGTCGTGCTGGAAAACGATCTGTACACCCGTACCGACAAGGCCAAGGTTGATGCTGCCCTGACCGCCGCGAAAGTGGTGATCGTTGCCGACCATCAGAAGACCGCCACCAGCGATCGCGCGCATCTGGTACTGCCAGCCGCCAGCTTCGCCGAAGGCGACGGCACCCTGGTTAGCCAGGAAGGCCGCGCCCAGCGTTTCTTCCAGGTGTTCGACCCGCAATACATGGACGCCAGCATCCTGGTTCACGAAGGCTGGCGCTGGCTGCACGCCCTGCGCGCCACCCTGCTGAACAAGCCGATCGACTGGACGCAACTGGACCATGCCACCGCTGCCGTTGCGTCGAGCACCGAGCAACTGGCCGGTATCGTCAACGCTGCACCGTCCGCCGCGTTCCGCATCAAGGGCCTGAAACTGGCCCGTGAACCGCTGCGTTACTCCGGTCGTACCGCCATGCGCGCCGACATCAGCGTGCACGAACCGCGTACCCCGCAGGACAAGGACACCGCGTTCGCCTTCTCGATGGAAGGTTACTCGGGTTCGGCCGAACCGCGTCAGCAAGTGCCATTCGCCTGGTCTCCGGGCTGGAACTCGCCGCAAGCCTGGAACAAGTTCCAGGACGAAGTCGGCGGTCACATCCGTGCTGGCGACCCGGGCACCCGCCTGATCGAAAGCACCGGTGACTCGCTGAACTGGTTCGCCAGCGTTCCGCGTGCGTTCAACCCGGCTCCGGGCACCTGGCAGGTTGTGCCGTTCTTCCACCTGTTCGGCAGCGAAGAAAACTCTTCGAAAGCCGCTCCGGTTCAGGAACGCATCCCGGCCGCCTACGTCGCCCTGGCCAAATCCGAAGCCGATCGCCTGGGTGTCAACGACGGCGCCATGCTCAGCTTGAACGTGGCCGGCCAGACCCTGCGTCTGCCGCTGCGTATCAATGAAGAGCTGGGCGCTGGCCTGGTGGCATTGCCTGCGGGCATCGCCGGCATTCCGCCAGCCATCTTTGGCAAATCCGTTGACGGTCTGCAGGAGGCAGCTCAATGACCTTGTTCACTCCTGAAGTGATCGACATCATCATCGCGGTCCTCAAGGCCGTGGTGATTCTGCTGGCCGTGGTGGTCTGCGGCGCCCTGCTCAGCTGGGTCGAGCGTCGTTTGCTCGCCCTCTGGCAGGACCGTTACGGTCCGAACCGCGTCGGTCCGTTCGGCGCGTTCCAGATCGCCGCCGACATGATCAAGATGTTCTTCAAGGAAGACTGGACGCCTCCATTCGCCGACAAGATGATCTTCACCCTGGCACCGGTAGTCGCCATGAGCGCCCTGCTGATTGCCTTCGCGATCATCCCGATCACCCCGACCTGGGGCGTGGCGGACCTGAACATCGGTATCCTGTTCTTCTTCGCCATGGCCGGTCTGTCGGTCTACGCGGTGCTGTTCGCCGGCTGGTCGAGTAACAACAAGTTTGCCCTCCTGGGTAGCTTGCGTGCTTCGGCTCAGACTGTGTCGTACGAAGTGTTCATGGGCCTGTCGCTGATGGGCATCGTGATCCAGGTCGGCTCGTTCAACATGCGCGACATCGTCGACTACCAGGCCCAGCACCTGTGGTTCATCATTCCGCAGATCTTCGGTTTCCTGACCTTCTTCATCGCTGGCGTGGCCGTGACTCACCGTCACCCGTTCGACCAGCCGGAAGCGGAACAGGAACTGGCCGACGGTTACCACATTGAATACGCCGGCATGAAATGGGGCATGTTCTTCGTCGGCGAGTATATCGGCATCGTGTTGATTTCGGCGCTGCTGGTGACCTTGTTCTTCGGTGGCTGGCACGGTCCGTTCGGCATTCTGCCGCAGATCCCGTTCATCTGGTTCGCACTGAAAACCGGGTTCTTCATCATGATGTTCATCCTGTTGCGCGCTTCGATCCCGCGCCCACGGTATGACCAAGTGATGGATTTCAGCTGGAAGTTCTGCTTGCCGCTGACCCTCGTCAACATGCTGGTGACCGCTGCGATCGTGTTGCTCAACACGTCCGCCGTCGCGGCTCAGTGAGGATAGAGAATCATGAAGTACATATTTGACATCGTGCATGGCCTCTACACCCAGCTTCGCAGCCTGGTGATGATTTTCGGCCACGCCTTCCGCAAGCGCGACACGCTGCAGTACCCGGAAGAACCGGTCTACCTGCCGCCGCGCTACCGTGGCCGTATCGTCCTGACCCGCGACCCCGACGGTGAAGAGCGCTGCGTAGCTTGCAACCTGTGCGCCGTGGCGTGCCCGGTGGGTTGCATCTCGCTGCAGAAAGCTGAAACCGAAGACGGTCGCTGGTACCCGGACTTCTTCCGCATCAACTTCTCGCGCTGCATCTTCTGCGGCCTCTGCGAGGAAGCCTGCCCGACCACCGCGATCCAGCTGACACCGGATTTCGAGATGGCCGAGTTCAAACGTCAGGACCTGGTTTACGAGAAAGAAGATCTGCTGATCTCCGGCCCCGGCAAAAACCCTGATTACAACTTCTATCGTGTTGCAGGTATGGCGATTGCCGGTAAGCCGAAGGGCTCCGCGCAGAATGAAGCCGAACCGATCAACGTGAAGAGCTTGCTGCCTTAAGGAAGAAAGATGGAATTCGCTTTCTATTTCGCATCGGGTATCGCTGTGGTGTCCACGCTTCGCGTGATCACCAACACCAACCCCGTGCACGCCCTGCTCTACCTGATCATTTCGCTGATCGCCGTGGCGATGACGTTCTTCGCCCTCGGCGCGCCGTTCGCCGGTGTACTGGAAGTGATCGCCTACGCTGGCGCCATCATGGTGCTGTTCGTGTTCGTGGTGATGATGCTGAACCTGGGCCCCGCCTCGGTTCAGCAGGAGCGCGTCTGGCTCAAGCCCGGTATATGGGGCGGCCCGGTCGCCCTCGCCGCGCTGCTGCTGGTTGAACTGCTGTACGTGCTGTTCTCCCACCAGACCGGCCAGGCCGTCGGCCACACCACCGTAGACGCCAAGGCCGTGGGCATCAGCCTGTTCGGTCCGTACCTGCTGGTGGTCGAACTCGCCTCGATGCTGCTGCTCGCCGCAGCCGTCACGGCGTTCCACTTGGGCCGCAACGAAGCCAAGGAGCAATGACGATGCCTGCTATCCCCATGGAGCATGGTCTGGCGGTCGCCGGCATCCTGTTCTGCCTCGGTCTGGTCGGCCTGATGGTCCGCCGCAACATTCTTTTCGTGCTGATGAGCCTGGAGGTCATGATGAATGCCTCCGCCCTGGCGTTCATCGTTGCCGGTAGCCGCTGGGCGCAGCCGGATGGACAGATCATGTTCGTCCTGGTGATCAGCCTGGCAGCCGCCGAGGCCAGTATTGGCCTGGCGATCCTGCTGCAACTGTATCGCCGCTTCCACACGCTCGATATCGACGCTGCCAGTGAGATGCGCGGATGAATCTTCTCTATCTGACTTTCGTATTCCCTCTCATTGGTTTCCTGCTGCTGTCGTTCTCCCGTGGACGGCTCTCGGAAAACCTGTCGGCGCTGATCGGCGTCGGTTCTGTCGGCTTGTCTGCCATCGTCGCGGCTTACGTGATCTGGCAATTCAACGTCGCGCCACCGGAAGGCGGCCACTACACCCAGGTGTTGTGGCAGTGGATGGCGGTGGAAGGCTTCAAGCCGAACTTCGCGCTGTACCTGGATGGTCTGTCCCTGACCATGCTCGGTGTGGTGGTCGGCGTGGGCTTCCTGATCCACCTGTTCGCGTCCTGGTACATGCGCGGTGAAGCCGGTTACTCGCGCTTCTTCGCCTACACCAACCTGTTTATCGCCAGCATGCTGTTCCTGGTGCTGGGCGATAACCTGTTGTTCCTGTACTTCGGCTGGGAAGGCGTGGGCCTGTGCTCGTACCTGTTAATCGGTTTCTACTACAGCAACCGCAACAACGGTAACGCCGCACTCAAAGCCTTCATCGTGACTCGTATCGGCGACGTGTTCATGGCCATCGGCCTGTTCATCCTGTTCGCCCAGTTGGGCACCCTGAACGTCCAGGAACTGCTGGTGCTAGCACCGCAGAAATTCCAGGCCGGTAACATCTGGATGGTCCTGGCCACCCTGATGCTGCTGGGCGGTGCGGTCGGTAAATCCGCGCAACTGCCGCTGCAGACCTGGCTGGCGGACGCGATGGCCGGCCCTACTCCGGTTTCGGCACTGATCCACGCTGCAACCATGGTGACCGCGGGTGTCTACCTGATCGCCCGTACCCACGGCCTGTTCACCCTGGCGCCGGAAATCCTGCACCTTGTGGGCATTGTCGGTGGCGTGACCCTGGTGCTGGCCGGTTTTGCCGCCCTGGTCCAGACCGACATCAAGCGTATCCTCGCCTACTCGACCATGAGCCAGATCGGCTACATGTTCCTGGCCCTGGGCGTCGGTGCCTGGGATGGCGCGATCTTCCACCTGATGACCCACGCCTTCTTCAAGGCGCTGCTGTTCCTTGCCTCCGGTGCGGTGATCGTTGCCTGCCACCACGAGCAGGACATCTTCAAGATGGGTGGCCTGTGGAAGAAATTGCCGCTGGCCTACGCCAGCTTCATCGTTGGCGGCGCGGCCCTGGCGGCCCTGCCACTGGTGACCGCAGGCTTCTACTCCAAGGACGAAATCCTCTGGGAAGCGTTCGCCAGCGGCAACCACGGTCTGCTCTACGCAGGTCTGGTCGGCGCGTTCATGACCTCGCTGTACACCTTCCGCCTGATCTTCATCGCGTTCCACGGTGAAGCGAAGACCGAAGCCCATGCCGGCCATGGCATTGCCCATTGGCTGCCACTGTCGGTGCTGATCGTGTTGTCCACCGCCATTGGCGCGATGATCGTTCCACCGTTGCACGGCGTACTGCCGGAAAGCGTCGGCCATGCCGGCGGCGAAGCCAAGCACAGCCTGGAAATCGCGTCGGGCGCCATCGCCCTGTCCGGTATCCTGCTGGCCGCGCTGCTGTTCCTCGGCAAGCGTCGCTTCGTGACCGCCATCGCCAACAGCGGCATCGGCCGTTTCCTGTCGGCCTGGTGGTTCGCTGCCTGGGGCTTCGACTGGATCTACGACAAACTGTTCGTCAAGCCTTACCTGGCGATCAGCCACATCCTGCGCAAAGACCCGCTCGACCAGACCATCGGTCTGATCCCGCGCATGGCCAAAGGCGGTCACACCGCCCTGAGCCGTACCGAGACCGGTCAACTGCGTTGGTATGCCGCCTCGATGGCTGCTGGTGCCGTGCTGGTAATCGGCGCCGTCGTGCTGGTAGCGGTCTGATATGAACCTTGCGAACTTGCGAAAGGAATTGAGCCCGTCATGATTCTGCCTTGGCTAATCCTGATCCCCTTTATCGGCGGCCTGCTGTGCTGGCTGGGTGAGCGCTTCGGCGCCACCCTCCCCCGCTGGATTGCGCTGATCACCATGTCCCTGCTGCTCGCCCTCGGCCTCTGGCTGTGGGCCCACGGCGACTATTCGTTTGCCCCGGCGCCTGGCGCCGATCCGACCTGGGCGCTTGAGTTCAAGCACGTCTGGATCCAGCGTTTCGGCATCAACGTGCACCTGGCCCTCGACGGTCTGTCGCTGTTGATGATCATGCTGACAGGCCTGCTGGGTGTCCTCTCGGTACTCTGCTCCTGGAAAGAGATCCAGCGTCACGTGGGCTTCTTCCACCTGAACCTGATGTGGATCCTGGGCGGTGTCGTCGGCGTATTCCTGGCCCTCGACCTGTTCATGTTCTTCTTCTTCTGGGAAATGATGCTGGTGCCGATGTACTTCCTCATCGCGCTCTGGGGTCACAGTTCTTCGGACGGCAAGAAAACCCGGATCTACGCGGCGACCAAGTTCTTCATCTTCACTCAGGCTTCCGGCCTGATCATGCTGGTGGCGATCCTGGGCCTGGTCCTGGTCAACTTCAACGACACCGGCGTGATTACCTTCAACTACGCCGATCTGTTGAAGACCAAGATGTCGATGACTACCGAGTACATCCTGATGCTCGGCTTCTTCATCGCCTTCGCGGTGAAGCTGCCAGTCGTCCCGTTCCACTCCTGGTTGCCTGACGCTCACGCCCAGGCGCCGACCGCAGGTTCCGTGGACCTCGCCGGTATCTTGCTGAAGACCGCTGCCTACGGCCTGCTGCGTTTCGCCCTGCCGCTGTTCCCGAACGCTTCGGCCGAGTTCGCGCCGTTCGCCATGACCCTGGGTCTGATCGGGATCTTCTACGGTGCGTTCCTGGCGTTCGCGCAAACCGACATCAAGCGTCTGATCGCCTTCTCGTCCGTTTCCCACATGGGCTTCGTACTGATCGGTATCTATTCCGGCAGCCAACTGGCGCTGCAGGGCGCGGTGATGCAGATGCTGGCGCACGGCCTGTCGGCCGCGGCACTCTTTATCCTGAGTGGCCAGTTGTACGAGCGCACCCACACCCGTGACATGCGCGAGATGGGCGGCCTGTGGTCGAAGATCGCTTACCTGCCGGCCCTGAGCCTGTTCTTTGCAGCCGCTTCCCTGGGCCTGCCGAGTACCGGCAACTTCGTCGGTGAGTTCCTGATCCTGATCGGCACCTTCCCGATTGCCCCGTGGGTCACCATCATCGCGACGTCCGGCCTGGTGTTCGGTTCGGTCTACTCGCTGATCATGATCCACCGTGCCTACTTCGGCCCGGCCAAGTCGGACGCGGTGCTGCATGGCATGGACGGTCGCGAAATGATCATGGTGGTCGGTCTGGCAGCGCTGCTGATCTACATCGGCGTCTACCCGCAGCCGTTCCTCGATACCTCTGCCGCGACAATGCATGGCGTGCAGCAGTGGCTCGGCACCGCCTTCACTCAACTCGCTTCGGCCCGGTAAGAGCGCTATGGAATTCACGACTCAACACTTTATCGCGCTAGCGCCGCTGTTGATTACCAGCGCCACGATCATCGTGGTGATGCTGGCGATCGCCTGGCGCCGCAACCACTCCCAGACCTTCCTGCTGTCGGTGGCGGGTCTTAACCTGGCTTTGCTGTCGATCCTGCCGGCCCTGAAAGTCGCGCCCCTGGCCGTGACCCCATTGCTGCAGATCGACACCTTCGCCTGCCTGTATATGGCGCTGATCCTGGTCGCCACCCTCGCCTGCGTCACCCTCGCCCACGCCTACCTCGGCGATGGCGGTTCGGGTTACCCGGGCAACCGTGAAGAACTGTACCTGCTGATCCTGATGGCCGCCGCCGGTGGCCTGGTGCTGGTCAGCGCGCAACACCTGGCCGGGTTGTTCGTCGGTCTGGAGCTGCTCTCGGTACCGGTCTACGGCCTGGTGGCTTATGCCTTCTTCAACAAGCGTTCGCTGGAAGCCGGTATCAAGTACATGGTGCTGTCGGCTGCCGGCTCCGCGTTCCTGTTGTTCGGTATGGCCCTGCTCTACGCTGACGCCGGCTCCCTGAGCTTCGTCGGTATCGGCCAGGCCCTGGCGGCCACCGGCATGCCGAGTTCGCTGGCGCAACTGGGCCTGGGCATGATGCTGATCGGCCTGGCGTTCAAGCTGTCGCTGGTTCCGTTCCACCTCTGGACCCCGGACGTTTACGAAGGTGCTCCGGCACCGGTTGCCGCGTTCCTGGCAACCGCTTCGAAAGTTGCCGTGTTCGCGGTGATGGTGCGTCTGTTCCAGATCTCGCCAGCGGCGAGCAGCGGTGTGCTGAGCAACGTGCTGACCATCATCGCCATCGCGTCGATCCTGTTCGGTAACCTGCTGGCCCTGACCCAGAGCAACCTCAAGCGCCTGCTGGGTTACTCGTCCATCGCCCACTTCGGCTACCTGCTGATCGCCCTGGTGGCGAGCAAGGGTCTGGCCGTGGAAGCCATCGGCGTGTACCTGGTCACCTACGTGATCACCAGCCTCGGCGCCTTCGGCGTGATCACCCTGATGTCCTCGCCGTACAACGGCCGTGACGCGGACGCCCTGTACGAATACCGCGGCCTGTTCTGGCGTCGTCCGTACCTGACCGCCGTACTGACCGTAATGATGCTGTCCCTGGCCGGTATCCCGCTGACCGCGGGCTTCATCGGCAAGTTCTACATCATCGCCACCGGTGTCGAGTCACACCAATGGTGGCTGGTCGGCTCCCTGGTCCTGGGCAGTGCCATCGGCGTGTTCTACTACCTGCGCGTCATGGTCACCCTGTACCTGATCGAACCAAACCTGCGTCGCCACGATGCGCAACTGCACTGGGAACAACGTGCAGGCGGCGTGATGCTGCTGGCCATCGCGGTCCTGGCGTTCTTCCTCGGTCTGTACCCACAACCGCTGCTGAACCTGGTTCAACAATCGGGTCTGGCGGGTTGATCGCTTAGCGACACTCGGTAGTAAATAGAAACGGCACCTTCGGGTGCCGTTTTTGTTTTTGTAGGATTTGTTACCGCTGCCCTGCCCTCCTTCTCTAATCCCCGAAAGCTCTCGCTGGATTGGTCGACTCGTCCTACAGGTGTTTTTACGACCGGGATCTACCGTTGAAAACGGGAACGAAAAGGTTGGCCTCGATGCCTTGACCGATTCGATTATACGGACAAAACTATACGTAGGTAGCGTACAGAACATGGATGCTCTATTTGTCGAGTTACGTATGTTTCAGAAACATCGAAACGATTACCTGGATGACGATCTGTTTCGCAGCTTTCAGTTGGAGTTGCTGAAGAACCCCGAAGCGGGCGATCTCATTGAGGGCACCGGCGGGCTGCGCAAAATTCGCTTCTGCGACCAACGACGAAGTAAAGGCAAGCGCAGTGGTTTACGGGTGATTTATTACTGGTGGTCAGGCTTCAATCAATTCTGGCTGTTCACCGTGTACGGCAAAGACGAGCAAGACGACCTGTCGCCCTCCCAGAAAAAGCTTTTCAGACAAACGCTGGATAGAGAAATCAAAACGAGATCCCACTATGAAACGTGACATTTTTGCGGAACTGATGGATGGCCTCGAATCCCTGGCCGATGAGCGCCAAGGCAAGATCACGCTGCGAACTCACAAGGTTCAGCTGCCAGAACTGATGCCCATCACTGCCGAGGAAGTGGTCGCCATCCGCCAACAGCTCAACCTCTCTCGGTCGGTGTTTGCGATGTATCTGCGCACCAATACCCGAACCCTGGAAAACTGGGAGCAGGGCCGGGCAACGCCCAATGCCCAAGCCACGACCCTTATCCGCTTGGTGGAGCGCTTTCCACAGACGATCGAACATCTCGCAGCCCTGACCTGACCTCAAAGGGTCTTGCACCCGGTAGTTCTTTCAGATGTTTGTTCGGCTGATGAAATTTGGTGACTGAGATGGCCTCTTCGCGAGCAGGCTCGCTCCTATCAGGGGATCTTCTGTGAACACACAACTCGCACACAACACCGATCAAATGTGGGAGTGAGCCTGCTCGCGATTGCGGTGGTACAGGCACAAACAAAAACGGCACCTTCCGGTGCCGTTCGCCTTTCTCACTCCAGCCGTTTACTTACGCGCATCCGCCCAGGATTTCAGCAGTTCGTTGTAGCTCACGGTTTCGCCTTTCGGTTTTTCGTTGGCCAGTTTCGGCTTCGGTGCGCCCGGTTGGTCGAACCAGTATTGCGCATCGCGCTCGGGGTTCATCTTCGGTGCACAGGTGGCTTGTGCCTTCGAGCGCTCCAGACGGCTCATGATGGCGTCCTGATCCTTGGCCAGACCGTCCAGTGCTTCTTGCGGGGTTTTGTCGCCGCTGGCGGCTTCGGCGATGTGGCTCCACCACAGTTGCGCCAGGCGTGGATAGTCCGGCACGTTGGTCCCCGTCGGGGTCCATTGCACGCGGGCCGGGCTGCGGTAAAACTCAACCAGGCCACCCAGTTTCGGTGCCAGGTCGGTCATGGCCTGGGAGTTGATGTCCGATTCGCGGATCGGGGTCAGGCCGACGATGGTTTTCTTCAACGAGACGGTTTTCGAGGTTACGAACTGCGCATAGAGCCAGGCCGCGAGTTTCTGTTTCTCAGGCGTGGACTTCATGAACGTCCAGGAACCCACGTCCTGATACCCCAGCTTCATGCCCTCCTCCCAGTACGGCCCGCGTGGCGATGGCGCCATGCGCCATTTCGGCGTGCCATCGGCGTTCACCACGGGCAGGCCAGGTTTGGTCATGTCGGCGGTAAAGGCGGTGTACCAGAAGATTTGCTGGGCAATGTTGCCTTGGGACGGCACCGGACCGGACTCGGAGAAGGTCATGCCCGCGGCTTCCGGGGGGGCGTAAGCTTTCATCCAGTCAACGTATTTCTGGGTGGCGAACACCGCTGCCGGGCCGTTGGTGTCGCCACCGCGAGTCACGCTGGAACCCACCGGATGGCAATCCTCGACACGAATGCCCCACTCATCCACCGGCAAGCCGTTAGGCAGGCCCTTGTCGCCGCCACCGGCCATGGAGAACCAGGCATCGGTGAAGCGCCAGCCCAGGGACGGGTCTTTCTTGCCGTAGTCCATGTGTCCATAGACGCGCTTGCCGTCGATTTCCTTGACGTCTTCGCTGAAGAACTTGGCAATGTCTTCATAGGCCGACCAGTTCACCGGCACGCCCAATTCATAACCGTACTTTTCCTTGAACTTGGCTTTCAGCTCCGGCCGCTCGAACCAGTCGGCGCGGAACCAGTACAGGTTAGCGAACTGCTGGTCGGGCAATTGATAGAGCTTGCCGTCCGGCGCAGTGGTGAAGGAAGTGCCGATAAAGTCCTTGATGTCCAGGGTCGGCGAGGTGAAGTTCTTGCCCTCGTTGGCCATCAGGTCGGTGATCGCTTCGGTCTTGCCGTAGCGGAAGTGGGTACCGATCAGGTCCGAGTCGTTGACCCAGCCGTCATAGATGCTCTTGTCCGATTGCATCACGGTCTGCAGCTTTTCCACCACGTCGCCTTCTTGCAGCAGGTCGTGGGTGACCTTGATCCCGGTGATCTCGGTGAAGGCCTTGGCCAGTACCTTGGATTCATACTCGTGAGTGGTCAGGGTTTCCGAGACGACCTTGATGTCCATCCCGCGAAACGGCTCGGCCGCCTTGATGAACCACTTCAATTCCGCCAGTTGCTGATCGGCCGTCAGGGTGGATGGCTTGAACTCGCTGCCAATCCATTTCTTCGCCGCTTCTTCATAGGCATCGGCCCAAGCCGTTGCGCTCAAACCGCTGAGTGCCAGCATGGCTGCCAATGAAATGCTATGTCGCAGCTTATTGTTTTTGTCGAACATAGAGACCTCCTGTATGGGATTTCGGAGCAACATTGCCGAGCGATTCGACTAGCCCCAACGCATCACAGCCAACAGCCACACCAGGGACATCGCGAAGGCGACCCAGATGCTCCAGTCGGTCACGCCGATTACCATCAGATGCAGGTAGGCGCTGCCGAGAAGACCGATAAACAGCCGATCGCCACGGGTGGTGGCAATCGGTAGAAAACCTCGCCGAAGCACGCTCGGCGAACGTAGCTCCCAGGTGGTCATGCCCACCAGGATCAAGGCAATCACGCCGAAGAACGCCATCGTAGGGACGGTCCAGCTCATCCATTCCATCATCAGTTCCTCATACCCGACCCAGGGCAAAGCCCTTGGCCACGTGGTTGCGAACAAACCAGATCACCAGCATGCCGGGCAGAATAGTCAACACCCCCGCCGCCGCCAGCACACCCCAATCAATGCCGGACGCCGAGACCGTACGGGTCATGACCGCCGCGATGGGTTTGGCGTTCACCGACGTGAGGGTTCGCGCCAACAGCAGTTCGACCCAGGAGAACATGAAGCAGAAAAACGCCGTCACACCGATGCCGGAGCCAATCAGCGGGACGAAAATCTTCACGAAAAACTTGGGAAAACTGTAGCCGTCGATGTAGGCCGTTTCGTCAATTTCCTTCGGCACGCCGGACATGAAACCCTCGAGAATCCACACCGCCAACGGCACGTTGAACAGGCAATGCGCCAGCGCCACGGCGATGTGGGTATCGAACAGGCCGATCGAGGAGTACAGCTGGAAGAACGGCAGCAGGAACACCGCCGGCGGTGCCATGCGGTTGGTCAACAGCCAGAAGAACAGGTGCTTGTCGCCGAGAAAGCGATAGCGCGAGAACGCATAGGCTGCCGGCAGCGCCACGCTCAAGGAGATCACTGTGTTCAGGCTCACGTAGTACAGCGAGTTGAGGTAACCGGTGTACCAGGCGGGATCGGTGAAGATCACCTTGTAGTTGTGGAAGGTGAAATCCAGGGGAAACAGCGTCAGGCCGCCGAGGATTTCGGTGTTGCTCTTGAAGGACATGTTCAGCAGCCAGTAGATCGGCACCAGCAGGAACAGGATGTAGAGCAGCAGTGGAATCAGCTTTCTCTTGCTCATGGTGCGGGCCTCAGCGGTTGGCGTCAGAGTGAGTCATGGCGGTGTAGAACAGCCAGGACACCAACAGGATGATCAGGAAGTACACCAGCGAGAACGCCGCGGCCGGGCCCAGATCGAACTGCCCGATGGCCATCTGCGTCAGGGTCTGGCTGAGGAAGGTCGTGGCATTGCCCGGCCCGCCGCCAGTGAGCACGAACGGCTCGGTGTAGATCATGAAACTGTCCATGAATCGCAGCATCACCGCGATCAACAACACGCTCTTGAGCTTGGGCAACTGGATGTGCCGGAACACCGCCCAGGCCGAAGCCCGGTCAATTCGCGCCGCTTGGTAGTACACGTCGGGAATCGCCCGCAGGCCGGAGAAGCACAACAGCGCCACCAGCGAGGTCCAGTGCCAGACGTCCATCACCAGCACGGTGACCCAGGCGTCCATGGTGTTCGCCGCATAGTTGTAGCTGATGCCCATGGCATTGAGGCTCGAACCGAGCAGGCCGATGTCGGCCCGACCAAAGATCTGCCAGATGGTGCCGACCACGTTCCACGGGATCAGCAAAGGAATCGCCAGGACGATCAACACCACCGACGACCAGCGGCCCTTGGTCGGCATGGTCAGCGCAATCGCGATTCCCAGCGGGATTTCGATCAGCAGCACGCAGGCCGAGTAAATGAACTGACGCAGCAACGAGTCGTGCAGACGCGGATCGAGCAACACCTGTTTGTACCAGTCGGCACCGACGAAATAGCGGCTGGACTGGTCGAAGATGTCCTGCACCGAATAGTTGACGACGGTCATCATCGGGATCACCGCACTGAAGGCCACCAGCAGGAACACCGGTAGCACCAGCCACCAGGCCTTGTTGTTCTGCACCTTGTTCATGGCTGCACCTCATCCATTGCATGCGGCTCCAGCAGGAATTCGTCGGCGTAGACCATCAACCACTGCCCCGGAAAACTGATATAGGCCGTGCCTTGGGGAACCGGTTTGTCTTCGGCCAGGCGCACTTTCAGCGGCACACCGTCGAGGTTCAGGGTCATGATCTTGTAGGTACCGAGGTCTTCGACGTGTATGACCTGTGCCCGCAGTGCATCATCGAACGGCTCGTCCCACACGTGGACGAATTCCGGGCGAATGCCGACCTTCAGGGTTTGCCAGGTGCTCTCGGCGATGCGTTTTTGCATGGCCGCTGACAGCGGCAAATGGGTCGAAGCGAAACCGACGCCGCCCGGTTGTGGCTGCACCTCGATCAGGTTCATGCCGGGGCTGCCAATGAAGTAGCCGACAAAGGTATGGCTCGGCCGCTCGAACAACTCCCGTGGCGTGCCGAACTGCACGATCTGCCCGCCGTACATCACCGCGATTTTGTCGGCGAAGGTCGAAGCCTCCAGCTGATCGTGGGTGACGTAGACCATGGTGATGTTGAACTGCTCGTGAATCTGCTTGAGCTTGCGCCGCAGCTTCCATTTCAGGTGCGGGTCGATCACCGTCAGCGGTTCATCGAACAGGATCGCCGATACGTCATCGCGCACCAGCCCGCGGCCCATGGAGACTTTCTGTTTTTCATCGGCGGTGAGGTTGCGGGCCTTTTTGTTCAGCAGATTCTGAAGGTCGAGGACTTCAGCAATTTCCTGCACCTTGGTGTGAATTTTCGCCTCAGCCATGCCCTGGTTGCGCAACGGGAAGGCCAGGTTGTCGAACACCGTCATGGTGTCGTAGACCACTGGAAACTGGAAAACCTGGGCAATGTTGCGTTTTTCCGGGGTCAGGTCGTTGACCGCTTTACCGTCGAACAACACGTGGCCCTGGGACGGACTGAGCAACCCGGAAATGATATTAAGCAACGTCGATTTGCCGCAGCCCGAAGGACCGAGCAAAGCGTAGGCACCGCCCTGCTCCCAGATATGATCCATCTCGCGGATCGCGTAATCCTCGGGCGCGCTCGGTGTGCTGGTGTAACTGTGGGCGAGGTTCTGCAAACGGATTTCGGCCATCAGGCAACCCTCGCGACACGTCGGCCCGGCGCCTGAACCAGCCGCCCCTGCGTATCGAACACAAACAGTTTATGGGTCGGGATGTAGATGCGGATCGGCGCATCAACGTCGTATTCGTGAACGCCGGGCAAGTGCAGCACCAGCAGGAAATGCTCGTTGCGCACGTGCAGGAAGGTTTCCGAGCCACTGATTTCGGCGACCTCGACGGTCACTGCCAATTCGAGGTCATCGTCGTTGCTCGGCACCAGCGAGATATGGCTGGGGCGCACGCCAAAGCGGAACTCGCCCTCGCCCACCGGACGCAAATCGACGTTCAGCGGGAAATGCACAAAATTGGCGAAGCTCACTTCATTGCCTGCGATACGTCCCGGCATCAGATTGATCGGCGGCTCGGAAAACAGCTCAGCTGCGAGAACAGTCTGCGGCTGGTGATAAACCTCGGACGACTTGCCGCTCTGAATCACCCGCCCCTCGTGAAGAATGGTCGTGGTGCCGCCCAGTGCCAAGGCTTCGTTGGGCTCGGTGGTGGCATAGATGGCGATGGTGTGGTGAGCCTTGAACAGCTCGCGCATTTCCTGGCGCAGCTCTTCGCGCAGCTTGTAGTCGAGGTTGACCAGCGGCTCGTCGAACAGGATCAGTTCGGCATCCTTGACCAACGCCCGGGCCATGGCCGTGCGCTGTTGCTGGCCGCCGGAAAGTTCAAGGGGATGGCGCTGGAGGAATTTCTCGATGCGCAGCATCTTCGCGGTTTCCAGCACCTTGCTCTGGATCAGCTCATTGGACACACCCGCCTGGCGCAAGGGCGAGGCGATGTTCTCGAAGACGGTCATGGTCGGGTAATTGATGAACTGCTGATACACCATCGACACGTTGCGCAGGCGTACCGGGCGTTGGGTGACATCGACGCCATTCATCAGGATGCGACCACTGTCAGGCTTGTCCAGTCCGGCCATCAGGCGCATGAGACTGGTTTTGCCGGACAGCGTGCGCCCAAGCAAAACGTTGAAGGATCCGGGTTCGAACTTTAGGCACGCATCGTCTATCCAGGTCTGGCCCTCGACGGTACGGCTGACATGCTCCAGGGTTAATGACATGGCTCGGCCTTTTTTATTTTTGGAGACAAGCGACCGGAGCTGTATAGCGACATTTGTGCCAAAAATTTCAAGCCATTGATCTATTTGGAAAATCTTTGAAATCGCCGAAAATCCGCGTTCGATGCTGAACACAAATGAACAATCGAGACTGAACAACTGAACAGTTCAACGATTGACAATGAACATTAGTGAACAACACTCTATGGATAATTTTTGCCTTTCCCGGACCATGAAACAGATGCAAAACCTGTAGGAGTGAGCCTGCTCGCGATAGCGTTAGATCAGCCAACATTCATGTCGACTGACACTCCCTCATCGCGAGCAGGCTCGCTCCTACAGGGGAACCGATAACAACAATAAAAGCGTTATCCAGAGATCAACTGCCATGGCCGCACCTGCCCCCGCGTTATCCCATGACGCCATCATCCAGGACTCCTGGAAACGCTGCCGCGCGTTCGGCCTTGATCATCAGAGCGCTCCGGCGTTCGATCAATTGCCGGCCGCCGACATCGCGCATTTGCTGGAAAGCCAGCAATCACTGGTTCAGACCACCCATCAGGAAGTGCTGCCGTATTACGAGAACATCCTCAGCAACTCCAACTGCCTGATCATGCTTGCCGACAATCAGGGCCAGGTGCTGACGTCCTGGGGTACCCAGCGTTTTATCGAACCGAGCCTGACCCGTGGCTTCAGCGCCGGCGCGAGCTGGATGGAGCGTTGCAGCGGCACCAACGCCATCGGCACCGCGCTGGCCTGCGAGCAGGCGGTGCACATTGAGCACGATGAACACTTCCTCAAGGCCAATCGCTTCATGACCGGTTCCGCCGCGCCGATTTTCGACGCCGAGCGCAAGGTCATTGCGGTGCTGGACGTGTCCAGCGACAGCTACCTGCCGCCATCCCACACCTTGGGCATGGTCAAGATGATGAGCCAGACCGTGGAAAACCGGCTGATCCTCAACCTGTTCCACGGCCAGCATTTCCAGTTGACCTTCAACACCGGCCTGAACAACCTCGACAGCCAGTGGGCCGGCTTGCTGATCTTCGATGAGAGCGGCCAGGTGCTGTCCGCCAACCGTCGCGCTGACAATCTGCTGGGCGTGCGATTGTCGCGGGTCAGTGTCGAGAGCCTGTTCAAGGTGTCGCTACTGGAGTTGCTCAATCAACCTGAAGGCCAGCCCTTCTCGCTCCAGGCCTCGGGGCGCAATCGCTTCCAGTGCCTGATCAAACGTCCCAAGCAGGCTTTGATTCAGCCCAGAGTGTTTGCTGATACCAGGAGCGCCGAGCCCGCCCCGGCGGCGCCGGCCAGTATCAGCCTCAGCACCCTGCACTTCGGCGACAGCCGCGTGGAAAAAGCCGTGCGCCAGGCCGAGCGCCTGCTGGAAAAAGACATCCCGTTGCTGATCCATGGCGAAACCGGGGTCGGCAAGGAAGTCTTCGTCAAGGCCCTGCATCAGGCCAGCTCGCGCAATAAACAGTCGCTGATTGCCGTGAACTGTGCAGCGATCCCCGCCGAACTGGTGGAGTCCGAACTGTTCGGCTATGAAAAAGGCGCGTTCACCGGCGCCAACCAGAAAGGCAGCATCGGCCTGATCCGCAAGGCCGACAAAGGCACGCTGTTCCTCGACGAAATCGGCGATATGCCGCTGCCGACGCAAGCCCGGTTGCTGCGCGTATTGCAGGAACGTTGCGTGCAGCCGGTGGGCAGCAGTGAGCTGTTCCCGGTGGATATCCGCATCATTTCCGCAACCAACCGCTCGCTGCGCGAACAGGTGCAGTTGGGGCGCTTCCGTGAGGATTTGTATTACCGCATCGGCGGTTTGACCCTGGAGTTGCCACCGCTACGCGAGCGCAGCGACAAGCAGGCATTGTTCAAGCGGCTGTGGGAGCAGCACCGCGAACCGAGCCAGTGGGCTGGATTGAGCCGTGAGGTACTGGAGTTGTTCGATCACCACCCGTGGCCCGGTAATCTACGCCAGGTCAGCAGCGTGATGCAGGTGGCGTTGGCCATGGCCGAGGAACAACCGGTGCGACCGGAGCATTTGCCGGATGATTTTTTTGTCGATCTGGAGATGGAGCCGGTCGAGGCACCGGAACCGCTGGCGGTGGATCTTGATGATGCCGAGGATTTGAATCGGCAGTTGCAGGCGGTTGGGGGGAATATTTCGCACCTGGCGCGCAGACTGGGGGTTAGTCGAAATACCCTCTACAAGCGGTTGCGCCAGTCGGACAGCTGACTGCTGCGCAGTCAATCGCGGGCAAGCCTTGCTCCCACAGGATTTAGTCGTCCACACGTTCGGACACGACTCATCCATGTGGGAGCAAGGCTTGCCCGCGATGGCGTCAACTCAGACAACGATGCACTCCTGTCCAAAAAACAAAAACCCGCACAAGGCGGGTTTTGTTTTATAGCCAATACGGCAATCAGTCAGCCAGACGCCAGGTCGTGCCACCCTTGCCATCTTCCAGCACCACGCCCATGGCGGTGAGCTGGTCGCGGATGCGGTCCGATTCGGCCCAGTCTTTACCGGCACGCGCTGCCAGGCGCGCAGCGATCAGCGCTTCGACTTCAGCCGCGTCCACCCGGCCTTCGGCACCGGCCTGCAGGAAGTCATCGGCTTCGAGCTGCAACACACCGAGCACACTGGCCAGTTCCTTCAAGCGCGCCGCCAGACCGGCCGCCGCATCGAGATCGCTCTCGCGCAGGCGGTTGATCTCACGCACCATCTCGAACAGCACCGCACAGGCTTCCGGCGTGCCGAAGTCGTCGTTCATCACCGTGGTGAAACGCTCGACGAACGCTTCGCCGCCAGCCGGCGCCACATTCGGCAGGCCTTTCAACGCGTGGTAGAAACGCTCCAGGGCGCCCTTGGCATCCTTGAGGTTGTCTTCCGAGTAGTTGATCGCACTGCGGTAGTGGCTCGACACCAGCAGGTAACGCACGACTTCCGGGTGGTACTTGTCGAGCACGTCGCGGATGGTGAAGAAGTTGTTCAAGGACTTGGACATCTTCTCGCCATTGATGCGGATCATGCCGCAATGCATCCACGCATTGGCGTAGGTCTTGCCAGTGGCCGCTTCGCTCTGGGCGATTTCGTTTTCGTGGTGCGGGAACTCCAGGTCACTGCCGCCGCCATGAATGTCGAAGGTCTCACCGAGGCAGCAGGTGGACATCACCGAGCACTCGATGTGCCAGCCCGGACGCCCGGCGCCCCACGGCGATTCCCAGCTCGGCTCGCCCGGCTTGGCGGCTTTCCACAGCACGAAGTCCAGCGGGTCCTGCTTGGATTCGTCGACTTCGATGCGCGCGCCGATGCGCAGGTCTTCGATTTTCTTGCGCGACAGCTTGCCGTAGCCCATGAACTTGCCGACGCGGTAATACACGTCGCCATTGCCTGGCGCATAGGCGTAACCCTTGTCGATCAGGGTCTGGATCATTGCGTGCATGCCAGGGATGTGGTCCGTGGCACGCGGCTCCATGTCCGGCTTCTTGATGTTCAGGCGCGCTTCATCTTCGTGCATCGCCGCGATCATGCGCTCGGTCAAGGCTTCGAACGACTCGCCGTTCTCGTTGGCGCGATTGATGATCTTGTCGTCAATGTCTGTGATATTGCGCACATAAGTCAGATCGTAGCCGCTAAAGCGCAGCCAGCGGGTCACCAGGTCGAAGGCGACCATGCTGCGGCCGTGGCCCAGGTGGCAGTAGTCGTACACGGTCATGCCGCACACGTACATGCGCACCTTGTTGCCATCGAGCGGCTTGAAGACTTCTTTGCTCTTGGTGAGCGTGTTGTAGATCGTTAGCACGTCTTAAATCCTTGAATCACTGGCCCCACGAATCACGCAGGGTCACGGTACGGTTGAATACCGGCTGACCGGGTTTCGAGTCCTTGATATCCGCGACGAAGTAGCCTTCGCGCTCGAACTGGAAACGGTCTTCCGGCTGTGCGTTGCCCAGCGAAGGCTCGGCACGACAACCGGTGAGCACCTGCAGCGAATCAGGGTTGATGTTGTCCAGGAAGCTGGCGCTGTCCTCGGCCTTCTCCGGGTTCGGAGAACGGAACAGGCGATCGTACAGACGCACTTCGCACTCGACGCTGGCGGCGGCCGGCACCCAGTGGATCACGCCCTTGACCTTGCGCCCCTCAGGGTTCTTGCCCAGGGTGTCCGGATCGTACGAGCAACGCAGCTCGACGATGTTGCCGTCGGCGTCCTTGATCGCTTCGTCGGCACGGATCACGTAGCTGCCACGAAGACGCACTTCGCCAGCCGGTTCCAGGCGCTTGTAGCCTTTTGGCGGCTCTTCCATGAAGTCTTCACGGTCGATGTAGATCTCACGGGCGAACGGCAACTTACGTACGCCCATGTCTTCTTTCGGGTGGCACGGCAGTTCGAGGTTTTCGACCTGGCCTTCCGGGTAGTTGGTGATCACGACTTTCAGCGGACGCAGCACGCACATGGCGCGTGGGGCGCTGTGGTCGAGGTCGTCGCGGATGCTGAATTCGAGCATGCCGAAGTCCACCACGCCGTCGGAACGGTTGGTGCCGATCATTTCGCAAAAGTTGCGGATCGATTTCGGCGTGTAGCCACGGCGGCGGAAGCCCGACAGCGTGGACATGCGCGGATCGTCCCAGCCATTGACGTGCTTTTCATCGACCAACTGCTTGAGCTTGCGCTTGCTGGTAATGGTGTAGTTCAGGTTCAGGCGGCTGAACTCATACTGGCGCGGGTTGGCCGGCACCGGCAGGTTTTCGAGGAACCACTCGTACAGCGGACGGTGGCTTTCAAACTCCAGGGTGCAGATCGAGTGGGTGATGCCTTCGATGGCATCCGACTGACCGTGGGTGAAGTCGTAGTTCGGGTAGATGCACCACTTGTCGCCGGTCTGGTGGTGATGAGCGTGACGGATGCGGTACATGATCGGGTCGCGCAGGTTCATGTTCGGCGAGGCCATGTCGATCTTCGCGCGCAGCACACGGGCGCCGTCCTTGAACTCGCCGGCCTTCATGCGGGCGAACAGGTCCAGGTTCTCTTCGACGCTGCGGTCGCGGAACGGGCTGTTTTTGCCAGGCTCGGTCAGGCTGCCACGGTATTCCCTGGCTTGTTCAGGCGTCAGGTCGTCGACATAGGCTTTGCCGGACTTGATCAGTTCGACGGCCCAGTCGTGCAACTGGTCGAAGTATTGCGAGGCATAGCGCACTTCACCGGACCACTCGAAGCCCAGCCACTTGACGTCGCTTTCGATCGCGTCGATGTATTCCTGGTCTTCCTTGGCCGGGTTGGTGTCGTCGAAACGCAGGTGCGTCACGCCGCCGAACTCCTGGGCCAGGCCGAAGTTCACGCAGATCGACTTGGCGTGGCCGATGTGCAGGTAGCCGTTGGGCTCCGGCGGGAAACGGGTGACGATCTGCGTGTGCTTGCCCGAGTCCAGGTCTGCCTGGATGATCGGCCGCAGGAAGTTGACCGGCACGGCAGGGCCGGTCTTGGAATTCGAGGTAGGGTCGACAGTGGGCTTGCTCATAGGATCCTTGGCGTACAAGTGCATGGCCTGCGTGAAGGCCGGACAAAACAAAGCCGCTATCATAGCCGATGCCGTCAAGCCGCTGACAGAGCAGGCCCGAAAACGGCTGCATTTAATCGGATGCAAATGAAAAACAGCCTCGAAATTCGCGCCTGTCGCGCTAAACTGCGCTCCTTGGTCGAAACAGACCAACACGGTTAGGGGCCGCGCTGCCTCGACACCCACGAATTCCTTGAAAGAGTAGCCAACATGACCCAAGTCAAATTGACCACCAACTTCGGCGACATCGTCCTCGAACTGAACGCTGAAAAGGCACCGATCACCGTTGCCAACTTCGTTGAATACGTCAAGGCCGGCCACTACGAAAACACCGTTTTCCACCGTGTCATCGGCAACTTCATGATCCAGGGCGGCGGTTTCGAGCCTGGCATGAAAGAAAAGAAAGACAAGCGCCCAAGCATCCAGAACGAAGCCGACAACGGTCTTTCCAACGACAAATACACCGTCGCCATGGCTCGCACCATGGAGCCGCATTCGGCTTCCGCCCAGTTCTTCATCAACGTGGCTGACAACAGCTTCCTGAACCACAGCGGCAAGAACGTACAAGGCTGGGGCTACGCGGTATTCGGTAAAGTGACCGCCGGCACCGACGTTGTCGACAAGATCAAAGGCGTGGCCACTACTTCCAAGTCCGGCCACCAGGACGTACCGGCAGACGACGTGATCATCGAGAAAGCCGAGATCATTGAGTGATATTGCTGATTTCAGACTTGCATCTGGAAGAGGAGCGCCCGGACATCACCCGGGCGTTTCTGGATTTGCTCGCCGGACGCGCCCGCTCGGCGAGTGCGTTGTACATTCTGGGCGACTTTTTCGAGGTGTGGATTGGCGATGACGCCATGACCCCTTTCCAGCGCTCCATCTGCCAGGCCCTGCGCGATTTGAGCGACAGCGGCACGGCCATTTTCCTGATGCACGGCAATCGCGATTTCATGCTCGGCCAGGCCTTCTGCAAACAGGCCGGCTGCACCCTGCTGAAAGACCCGAGTGTCGTGCAGTTCAACGGCGAGCCGGTGCTGTTGATGCACGGCGACAGCCTTTGCACCCGTGACGAAGCCTATATGAAGCTGCGTCGCTACCTGCGCAACCCCATCAGCCTGTTCATCCTGCGGCATCTGCCGTTGAGCACACGGCACAAGCTGGCGCGCAAGCTGCGCAGTGAAAGCCGTGCGCAAACGCGGATGAAGGCCAATGACATCGTCGATGTCACACCCGAAGAGATTCCGCGGATCATGCAGCAGTACAGGGTGAAAACCCTGATCCACGGCCACACCCACCGCCCGGCCATCCACAAGTTGCAACTTGGCGATCAGGCGGCCCGGCGTATTGTGCTGGGGGACTGGGATCGTCAGGGTTGGGCGTTGCAGGTGGATGAGCAGGGGTTTGCGCTGGCGCCGTTTGATTTTGCCCCGCCGCCGCAACTTGCAGCACCTGCTAACTGATTACCGCCCCCCTGTGGGAGCAAAGCTTGCTCCCACAGGGATAATGTGTTTAGTGCCCGGCGGAGGCCGCAGGCCCCGCCTTCGCGGTAAACGGCGGCTTGGCCAGCCACACGATCAGGATCAAGCCCATGAACATCCAGCCCAGCAAGGTGAAGTAATCCACCGTGGACATGATGTACGCCTGGCTGATCACCGTCTGCTCCAGCTGCGTGTAGGCCTTCGCCCCTGCCCCGCCCAGATGGGTCAGCGCTTCGCGGGTCGCCGGATCGAACGGGGTGATGCTTTCGGTCAGGTAGGCATGGTGCTGGTCGGCGCGGCGGATCCAGATCCAGGTGGTCAACGATGCCGCGAAGCTGCCGCCCAGGGTCCGCAGGAACGTGGCCAGGCCCGAGCCGTCGGCAATCTGGTGCGGCGGCAAATCGGACAGCAGGATGGTCAGGGTCGGCATGAAGAACAGCGCCACGCCGATGCCCATAAACAGCTGCACCATGGCGATGTGCTGGAAGTCCACTTCATTGGTGAACCCGGCACGCATGAAACAGCTCAGGCCAATAGCCAGGAACGCCCCGCCCGCCAGCACCCGCATGTCGAAGCGCGGTGCGTATTTACCGACGAACGGTGACAGCAGCACCGGCAGGATACCCAGCGGCGCGACGGCTAAACCGGCCCAGGTCGCGGTGTAGCCCAAACGGGTCTGCAACCATTGCGGCAGGATCAGGTTGATACCGAAGAACCCGGCATACCCCAGAATCAACACAATGGTGCCGTAGCGGAAGTTGCGATGGGCGAACAACCTCAAGTTGACCACTGGGTGCTCATCGGTCATTTCCCAGATCACGAAGAACGCCAGGGCGACCACGGAAATCACCGAGCCGATAATGATGAAGCTGGATTCGAACCAGTCGGCATCGTTGCCTTTGTCGAGGACAATCTGCAACGCACCGACGCCGATGACCAACGCGATCAGGCCGACGTAGTCCATGGGTTGACGGCTGGTGACCACCGGACGCTTCTTCATCTGTTGCGTGACCACCCACGCGGCGAACAGGCCGATAGGCACGTTGATAAAGAAGATCCACGGCCAGCTGTAACTGTCGGTGATCCAGCCCCCGAGGATCGGCCCGGCAATCGGCGCCACCACCGTCACCATCGCCAGCAGCGCCAGGGCCATCCCCCGTTTCGCCGGGGGATAGACTGCAATCATCAGCGTCTGGGTCATCGGGTACAACGGCCCCGCCACCACTCCTTGCAGGACCCGAAAGCCCACCAGTTCCGGCATGGTGGTGGAAATCCCGCACAGGAATGACGCCAGCACGAACAGCAGCGTTGCCCAGATAAACAGCTTCACCTCGCCGAAACGCCGGCTGAGCCAACCGGTCAACGGCAGCGCAATCGCGTTACTCACCGCAAACGAGGTGATCACCCAGGTGCCCTGCTCCGAACTCACGCCCAGGTTGCCGGAAATCGTCGGCAACGCCACGTTGGCGATGGTGGTGTCGAGCACTTGCATGAAGGTCGCCAACGACAGGCCGATGGTGCTGAGCACCAGGCTGGGTGGCGTGAAAGACGCGTTATTGCTCATCGCGAATCCTTTGAATCTCGGCTGGTGCCGCTAACCCTGTAGGAGCGAGCCTGCTCGCGATAGCGGTGGTTCTGTCGACATTGATGTTGAATGTCAGTCCGCTATCGCGAGCAGGCTCGCTCCTACAGGGTCCGGTTGATGGCAAATTGGCGAATCAGCGATTCGCGGTTTTGCTGACCGCGGCGCTGTTGTCATGAATCAGTTGCGTGATCATCGCGTCAGCCTCGGCCAACTGACGGTCATAGATGCTGGTGCTGAACGACGCCTTCTGCGGTGGCTGTTGCGCCAGCACCGGGCCACTCTGATCGTGCAAATCGACATCGACCATGGTCGACAGGCCGACCCGCAAGGGGTGTTTGGCCAGTTCTTCGGCGTTGACATGAACCCGCACCGGCACCCGCTGCACGATCTTGATCCAGTTACCCGTGGCGTTCTGCGCCGGCAGCAAGGCAAACGCGCTACCGGTACCGGCACCGAGACTGTCGATGGTGCCGCTGTATTTCACGCTGCTGCCGTAGAGGTCGGTTTCGATTTCCACCGGTTGGCCGATGCGCATGTCGCGCAATTGGGTTTCCTTGAAGTTGGCGTCGATCCACAGCTGATCAAGCGGGATCACCGCCATCAGTGCCGTACCCGGCTGCACACGCTGGCCGAGTTGCACGGTGCGCTTGGCCACGTAACCGGTGACCGGCGCGATCAAGGTGCTGCGGGCGTTGTTCAGGTAGGCCTGGCGCAATTGCGCGGCGGCGGCCATCACGTCCGGGTGCGATGACACCACGGTGTCGTCGACCAGCGCGCTGGTGGTCTTCAGTTTTTGCTTCACGTCGGCCAGGGCGTTCTGCGCCGAGGTCAGGTCATCGCGGGCGTGGGACAGCTCTTCCTGGGAAATCGCGCCGCCGGCGGCGAGGTTTTTCCGTCGGTTGAAGTTGTCCTGAGCCTTCTGCACTTCAGCCTGTTGCGCATTGACCTGGGCTTTCATACCGTCGACGTTGCTGTACAAGCCGCGAACCTGACGCACGGTGCGGGCCAGTTGAGCCTGGGCGTTTTGCAAACCGATCTCGGCGTCGTTGGGGTCGAAGTTCACCAGCACCTGGCCTTCATGAACCAGATCGCCATCATCGGCACCGATGCTGACCACCGTGCCGGTGACCAGCGGGGTGATTTCCACCACGTTGCCATTGACGTAGGCGTCGTCGGTGCTTTCGCTCCAGCGACCATAAAACTCGTGATAAGCCCAGACACCAGCGCCGCTCAACGCGACCGCGACGGCAAGGATCAACAACATGAACTTGCGTTTGCCCGAGTTGGGATTGCCCTGGGGTGTTTCAGTTGGGGTTGTATCGGCAGTGGCCATGACAAATACCTTGAATTAATGGGTCAGCGTGACTGGAGCAGCGTTGGCCGAGGCCATGGCCTCAGGCTGGAAGCCACCGCCCAGCGCCTGCATCAGTTGGATCGACAGATCGATCTGCTCGGCATTCAGGTTGGCCAGCTGACGCTGGGCCTGGAGCAATTGCTGCTCGATGCTGAGCACGTCCAGGTAGTTACCGATGCCGGAACCGTACCGCTGGACCACGGTGTTGTAAGAATCCTGGGCGATGTCGGTGGCGTGCTGCTGGGCAGCGATTTGCCGGCCGATATCACGCAATTGGTTGATGCTGTCGCTGACATCCCCCAATGCCTTCACCAGGCTTTTGTTGTACTGCGCCACCGCGAGGTCGTAGTCGGCGTCGCGGGAATCGAGTTCGGCGCGCAGGCGGCCACCGTCGAAAATCGGCACGGAAAGGGTTGGCGCAATGTTGAAGAAGCGGCTCGCCGAACCGAACATCGCATCGCCCAACAACGATTCGGCACCGGCGGCGGCACTGAGGTTCAAGTTGGGATAGAAGCGGGTTTTGCCGGCGTCGATGTTCTTGCTCGCCGCTTCGACCCGCCAGCGCGCGGCCACCAGGTCCGGACGACGACCGAGCAACTCGGCGGGCAGCACCGACGGCAACGCCACGGCACTGGCCTTGAGGATTTGCGGTCGGGCAATGTCATTGCCGCGGTCCGGCCCCTTGCCCAGCAACACAGCCAGGGCGATTTTCGCGCTGTTCAGGCGTTTTTCGGCGTCGATCAGATTGGCCTGGGAAGTGGCTTCCAGGCTTTCGGTCTGCTGGAACTGGTACTGACTGTCGATCCCGGCGCTCAGTCGGCGCTTGCTCAGGTCGAGCATTTGCCGGGTGCGCTTGAGGTCTTCGGCGGACAGGTCATGAACGATGTGCGCCTGGCCCAGATCGCTGTAGGCGCGGGCGACATCGGCGGACAGTGTCAATTGTGCTGCCTGTCGATCCACTTCGGCAGCCCGGGCCTGGCCCAATGCGGCTTCCCAGGCGTCTCGCTGGCCGCCCCAGAGGTCGAAGTTGTAGTTGAAGCTGGCGCTGATATTGCGCAGCGTCGCGTAGCGGTCGCCCTGCCCGCTCGGGTCCTGGTCCCGGGCCAGGCGCGAACGGCTGACGCCCGCGCTGGCATCGAGGGTCGGCATCCGATCGGCATCGGCGGCGTAAGCAGCGGCGCTGGCCTGATGGGCACGGGCGTCGGCAATCTGCATGTCGGGACTGTCGTGCAGGGCTTCGCGGATCAGACCGTCGAGCTGCGGATCGCCGAGGCTTTTCCACCAGTCGCTTTTCGGCCAGGCCGCCGGCGACAGCTTCACATCGCCAAGGGATTGCCCGGCCTTGAGGCTCTTCGCATCGAGGCTGACGCCTTCGGTGGTCAGGCCACTGTAATTGGCGCAACCGGCCAGGCTCATGGCCAACAGCACCAGGCTCAAGCCGGTGCGCAGGGTTTTACTGTTCATCGTTACCACCTACTCGCAGCAGGGTGATCGAGTCACCGGCTGCCAGCAAAATTTTCTTGAGGATACGTTCCAGGGTTTGCAGCTCCTCCGGAGTCACGGCACCGGCCAGTTCGTTCATGGCATCGGCGCCGATGTGCGGCAGGCGATCGGCCAGTTTCTGGCCCTCTTCGGTCAGCACCAGCCGCACCTGGCGGCGGTCCGCTTCGGAGCGCTGGCGGGCGAGGAAACCTTTCTGTTCCAGACGATCGAGCATGCGGGTCATCGAACCGCTGTCCAGGGACAAGTGCCGGCACAGCTCGCCCGGTGTATCGACGCCAAACTGGGCCATGATGATCAGCACCTTGAACTGCGCGGCGGTGATGCCGTGGGGTTCCATGTGCGTGTCGATGATCTTGTCCTTGAGCAGCGCAGCGCGCCCAAGCAGCAGACCGAGATGGCAATTGTGGAAATCGTCCGGGGAGAAATGCTTCATCTGACCACCAGTTAGCTGCCTAGGCAGTGAATGTATGTCGAGATGTTACTGCCTAGGCAGCGAATGTCAACGCAATAGTTAGGTTGCTTGGTAAATAGTTGACCAATGGCGTCGGATTTTGGGGTGGTCACACTGACGCCTTCGCTGCGATGCGGCGGCCCGACAAGCCAGCTCCTACAAGATCACACGGACCTGTAGGAGCTGGCTCGCCAGCGAAGGAAACGACTCGGTTTAGGAAGGAACGGGATCTAGAAATCCCGCTTGTAGAAGATGTCCAGCGAACTGGCCACGCCGCCAGCCGCTTCGAGGTAGACCTTTTTACTCAGCTTGTAGCGCAAGGCAATGGTGTTGGCCGGTTCGAACACTCCGACGCCATAGCGCAGGCTGAGCCTCTCGGAGAGGTTGCCGCTGGCGACCACGCTGGTGGTGTTGCCGCTGCCCTGGGTATCGAGCTGGAAATCCTCGATGCCCAGGTTTTTCGCCAGACCGCCGGTCACCCCCGAACTGCCCATCAAGCCCAACCCGAGCGCTGCCTGGGCGAGCATGTTGTTGTCTTCACCCGTGGTGCTCAGCGGACGCCCCAGCACCAGGTAAGACAACGCCTGCTCCTGACTCATGGCCGGCTCGGAGAAAATCTGCGTGGTCGGCTGCTCGGCACTGCCGCTCAAGCGAATGCCGGCGATCACGTCGTCGGTCTGGCGGATCGCTTCGATGTCCAGATACGGCTGATCGATGGGACCTGCAAACAACAGGCGCGCACGGCGCACGGTCAGGCGCTGGCCGTAGGCACGGTAACGCCCGTCGTTGAGCCAGAGCTCGCCACGGGTGTCGAGGTTGTCGCCGATGTGCACATGACCTTGCAGGTTCGCCGTCAGGCCAAACCCGGCGAAGCTCAGTTTGTCTTCCCCCACCACTACATCGATGTCCATGACCGTGGCCATCGGCGGCTTGCCCTCTTCGGTCTGCTGGCCGACGATCACCGTGTCATCCGACACCTTGACCGTCGATGGCGGCAACTCGCGAATGGTGATGTCACCCTTGGGCACCCGCACTTTGCCGGCGACCGCCAGCTTGTCGTCCTTGATCGAGATTTTCAGGTCTGGCGCCACTTCGAGCTTGGCGTAAGGTTCGACGGTGACGGGTAACTGCGAGCCCTTGAGCGCCAGGTCCACCATCAGTGCCTGACCCCAGGCGATATTGCCGTTGAGGCTGCCCTGTCCGGTCTTGCCGCTTTTCCAATCGCCGTTGAGTTGCACCGTTTCGCCAGCGATCACCGCCCGCAGTTGCAAGGCCTGGATTGCCAGCGGCAACTCAGGCCCGGACACCTCGCCATCGCTCAACAGCAGATTGCCGTTGACCTGCGGTGCCAGCAATCCGCCAGAAATCGTGCCGCTGCCATTCAATCGCCCGGCCAGTTTCTCCACCATGGGCACAAACGGACGCGCCACCGACAGGTCCAGGCCACTCAAGCGGAATGAACCGGTCACCGGTTTGTTCTTCGGCAGCGGGTTGATCTGTGCCTGCACCATCAATTCGCCGAGTTTGCCGCCGACGAAATTCAGGTCGGTGTCGATGCGCTTGGGTGTGAGTTTGCTGGTGAGCTTCAGCGTCTGATACGGGAAGTCCAGCCACTGGTCCTTTTCCTTGATCCGTAGTGTGCCGCCACTGGCATCGATGCTGACCTGCCCGTTCGGACCGCTGGCCGGCAGGTCCAGCTGCACGTCGGCGTTGAGTCGGCCCTGCCAGGTGAAATCCTTCGGCAGCCACTGCGCGAGGCTGTCGATCGGAAATTGCTTGAGGTGGTAACGCAGCTTCGGCTCAGGTATCAGCCGCTGATCTTCGCCGCAGAGGCTGGCCTGGCCGGACATCCAGCAGTGGGCGCCAAAGTTGATTTGGCCGTCCGCCAGCCGCTCCAGTTTTGCCGGCCCCTGGAGTTTCCAGTCCTGGCCACCGGCCTGGATATCGCCGCTGGCCAGGCGGCCGCGCCAGTTGCCGGTGTCCAGCGCGCCATCCAGGCCGAGGGCCAGTTTCAGCTTCGGTCCTTGCAGGTCGAGGCTCAGTTTCTGGTTCTTGATGTCGCCCTGGCCGCTGGCGGTCAAGGTGCCGAGCGCGGTATCGCCGGTCTGGATGCCGCTGCCCTTGAGGTCGATTTTCGCCCGTTGCGCACTGTCGAGGGTGGCGTCCAGGTTCAGGCTTTGCAGGCGATTGTCGGCGAACGCCAGCTGCGTACCTTGCAGCCCGAGCTTGCCTTGGGGTGCCTTGAGCGTACCGGCGACATCCACGCGACCATTGATCTGGCCGCGCAATTGCGGCCAGAGCTGGGCCAGGCGCGGTAACTTGATGTCGATCTGCCCGACAAGCTTCTGTTGCAGGCTGCCCTTGCCATTGATGCTGTTGTCGCCCAGACGGATTTGCAGCGCATTCAGGTTCCATTGCTCGCCGCCGCCATCGGCCTTGGCTTGCAATACCGCCGGTTGGCCACGCAGCTTGCCCTTCAGATCAAGGTCGGCGCTCAGGCTGAGTTTTTCATTCTTCATCTCGCCTTTGCTGCGCAACGGTCCGGCGAGGATGCCCGGCAGTTCCGCGACCCAGTACGCCGGGTTGATCGCCGAAAGGTCCAGCGCGGTGTCCCAGGCAATGCCATCGGCGAATTGCAGGTTCAGGTGCCCTTCGGCCTTGCCCTGCCCGGCGGTCAATTGGATCTGTTGCAGGTAGATCTTCGTCAGGTCGCCGGCGAACGGGCTGCTCAGGCTGAACGCTCCGGCCGGGCCATCCGCCACGGCGTCGAAGTGCCCGAGATATTGGCCGTCGGTGTAGGAGACTTCGCCCTTGAAGGTGCGCAAGGCCACTTGCGGCTCATCGATCAACGGATAGAGGCGGTGCCAGGGGAAATCCAGCCAATCGACCTTGGCTTCGGCGCTGAAGCCTTTGCTCCAGTCCAGTTGCCCCGTGAGCTTGAGGCTTTGCTTGTCGCTGGCCGTCAGGTCCAGTGCCGCGATCTGCGCACCGTTGGCGTCGACCTTGCCTTGCAGCCTCAGCGCCACCGGGCCTTGTTCGGCAGGCAGCGTGGCGTTGCCGAGCAACTGATAACCGTTTTTCAGGTCACCGGCACCGGTGAGTTCCAGTTGATTGAGTTGCAGGGTGTCCGGCAAGTCGGCGCTGGCCTTGAAGCCGTCAGCGGTGATCCGCACCTTGGCCGGCAAGTTTTCCACCAGCGGTTGTAGTTCGCCGGTCAGTTGCCCGTTCAAGTAGCCGCTGCTGTCGGCTTTCAGGTTCAGGGTCTTGAGCAGGTTGCCATCGACTTTCAGGGCCAGTGCCCATGGCTCGGTGCCTGGCGCAGGAAGCATGAGTTTGCCTTCTGCCTTGAGCGGCCAGTTGCCGGACGGTTGCAGCAGGCCGGACAGCTTCAGGCTCAGCTCATCGCGTTGCAAACTGACCGAGTCGATCTGCAAGCCGCTGGTCGTCCAGTGCGCCGCCAGTTGCAGGCCCTTGAGCTGTTCACTGCCGTTGAACAACAGGCGGCCGATCCGAACGTCGCCCAGTTCGAGCGCCACGGGCAACTGCAAATCCGGAAGACTGATCGGCCCGCTGCTCTCTTCTTGCGCACCGGGCGGAAATTGCAGGCTGACCTGATCGGCCTTCAACTGCTCGATGCACAGGGTCATGCGCGTCAGGCACAACGGCGACCAGGCGAAAATCACTTTATCCAGTTCAACCCGGCTGGTGTCCTGCTGCCAGAGCACATGGTCGGCGCTCCACTGTCCCCCTAGATGCCCCTGGAAATTGTCCAGGCTCAAACCCGGCACAAAACCGAGTGCCCAGCGACTGCCCGCCGCCGTACCCAGCACCGTGGCCAACGTCAAGACCACCAGCATCAACAGCGCCAGAATCGCCAGCAGCGTTACGGTCAAACCACGCTTCACAGTTCAGGCCCCATGGAAAAGTGCAATCGAATACCGCCATCGTCGTCCAGTGCATGGGCCAGGTCGAGGCGGATCGGTCCTACCGGCGAGACCCAGCGCACGCCAATGCCGACCCCGGTCTTGAGGTTCGGCAGATCGAGGGTATTGAAGGAGTTGCCCTGGTCGACGAAGGTCGCGACCCGCCACTTTTCGGCGATGGAGTATTGGTACTCGGCACTGGCCGCGACCATGTAGCGGCCGCCGATACGGTCACCCTCGCTGTTTTCCGGGGACAGGCTCTGATAGTCATAACCGCGCACGCTCTGGTCGCCACCGGCGAAGAACCGCAGCGACGGCGGCACCGATTTGAAACCGTTGGTGGCACTGCCGCCGACCTGCACCCGACCGAGCAAACGGTGTTTGTCGAACACCGTGGTCAGGCCTTTGACCAGCGCCGTGCCGTACACCAGGTTGTTGTCCGAGCCCAAACCTTCCTTGGCCACTTTGGTTTCGAATGCCAGGCGATAGCCGTTGTGCGGATCGATGCGGTTATCGCTTTTAAGGTACGAATAACTCACGCCCGGCATCAGCAACGTACTGAGCCCGGAGTCATCGCCGAGCCGATATTCCTCGCGCTGCCACTTGAGCGACACAACCCGCTGCCAGCCACTGGGCAACTTGCTGTGCCATTCGGGGCCCAGGGTCAGCATCTTGCTGAGGCTGTCCTTGTCGGCAATTTCTTCGTTCTGATAACCACCGGCAAACCGCAGTTTGTCCGTCAGCGGCGGGTCCAGCGGAATGTCATAGAACAACCCGACGTTTTGCCGTGGCGCCGAGATTTCGGTCTCCCAGCCATAACTGTGACCCTGCGGGTTGACCCAGTGCCGGGTCCAGTTGGCCTTGACCCGTGGGCCGACGTCAGTTGAAAAACCAAGCCCGAGGCCCATGGTCCGTGGCTTGCGGGTTTCCAGTTTGACGTCCACCGGGATGACATCCTCCTTGGAAGCCGTCGGCGCGGCATCCACACGAACGCCCTCGAAATAGCCGCTCGATTGCAGTGCCTGGTTGAGTTCGGCGATCAGTTCGGAGTCATACGGCGTACCGGCTTTGAACGGCACCATGCGTTGCAGCAGGTCTTCGTCGAACGGCGTGTCGCCTTCGAAACTGACCTTGCCCAGGGAGTAACGCGGGCCGCTGTCGTAGATTAATTCGATATCGGCCACCCCGGCCCGCGGGTCGACCGACAACGTCGAACGAGTGAAACGGCCACTGAAAAAACCGTAGCGCGAGGCCTGATTCTGGATCAGCCGCTTGGCATCCTCGTATTGGCCATGATTGAGCACTGCCCCGGTTTGCAGCGCATGGCCCTTGGGCACACGAAAGGCTTTGAGGGAGGCCGCCGGGCCGTCGACGCGGATGGTGACATTGCGCAGATGCACTGGCTCGCCGGGGTCGATTTCGAGTATCAGGTGCGGTGTCTTGCCCCCCGTCACTTTGCTGTCGATCTGCGGCTGGTAATAACCCAAAGCCTGGGCTGCCTTGCGCGCCTGTTCCTCGGCGCCTCGACTGAAGCGCAACAAGGCTTCTTCGTCACGATCGCCGAGACTGCCGATATAGCCCTCTATATTGGCTTTCAGTGCATCGTTGGACGGTTTGATCCGCACATCCAATTCACTTTGGGCCAGTGCCGCGCAGCTGCTGATCAGCATGAGCACGCCACTGGTAAATCTTCCTGGAAACTTCATAGGCGCGGATGCTATCACGAGCTTGAGAGCGTGATAGAGCATAGCGTGGCCGGAAAGTTCTCACTCTTATGCCGTGGCGGTTTGCACCACCTGGGGGTTGGCGTGAAAAAACACATGTTCACGGATCGGTCCTACAGCCACCTCGCCGATTTCCTCATAGCCCTGACGCTTGTAGAACTCCAGATATCGCGGATCCCCGGTGTCGAGAATCACCCCCTGGGATTTTTCATCCACCGCGCACCAGTTGTGCACTGCTTGCAGCAACTGCTCGCCGAAATGCTTGCCCTGGAATTGCGGATGAATCCCCAGCAACGGCAAAACATGCACCGAATCGGACGGCACGCACGCCGCTACGGCATCGTGATACTCAAGGTAGCGACGGGTACAGCGAAATCCCGTGCTGAGCACCATGCGCAAACGCCAGGCCCAGCTTTCGGTGATACCCAGCCGACGCAGTGGGGGCGCGATCAGCGCGATGCCAATCAAGCGATCGTTGACCAGCAGGCCGATGGCCGGGAAATCCTGCAGAAAGTGCTGCTTGACCAGTTCCCGCACAGTGGCGCGCACCCGCTGTTCATAACCGGGGCGTTCCGCCTCGAACAGGTAACCGAATGTCGGTTCGTGCCGGTAAGCCTGGTACAACAGGGAACGCGCTTCGCGGGAATAACCGCTGTCGAGCATGTGGATATCGGCAATCGCGGTGGAGTTTTCGGGCATGACGGTTGATCTCCCCGGCGCGGCTCGGGTGGCTGCGCTCTTGTTGGTAGGAGCCTTTGGGTGATGACACGGTTCCCCCACAGGTATAGACCAGACTCATTGATTGTGGGAGCAGGCTCTGCCAGTCGATACAGCTCTGATTGTGCGGGCCTCATCGCGGCGGTGCGGCGATCCGACAAGCCTTGCTCCCACAGGTAAAGCTGGACCGAGAACCTGTGGGAGCAAGGCTTGCCCGCGATGAGGCCCGCACCGTCGACGAAGATCCGACTGACCACTGGCCCCATTCCGACATGTCAGCTAGCATCGCCCTTTTGCCAGGACTGCCGACCATGAAGATTGTCTCCTTCAACATCAACGGGCTGCGCGCCCGTCCCCATCAGCTGGCGGCGCTGATTGAAAAGCACCAGCCCGATGTGATCGGCTTGCAGGAAACCAAGGTCCACGACGACCAGTTCCCCCTCGATGAAGTCAAGGCCCTGGGCTACCACGTATATTTCCACGGGCAAAAGGGACATTACGGCGTCGCCCTGCTCTCGCGTCAGGAACCACTGGCTTTGCACAAAGGTTTCGCCACCGATGAAGAAGACGCGCAGCGGCGCTTCATCTGGGGCACGTTCGCCGATGCCAATGGCCTGCCGGTGACCATCATGAACGGCTATTTCCCACAAGGTGAAAGCCGCGACCACCCGACCAAATTCCCCGCCAAGGAACGCTTCTATAGCGATTTGCAGCAATTGCTGGAAAACCAGTTCAAGAACGACCAGCCGCTTGTCGTCATGGGCGACGTGAATATCTCCCCGGAAGACTGCGACATCGGCATCGGCCCCGACAACATGAAACGCTGGCTGAAAACCGGCAAATGCAGCTTCCTGCCGGAAGAGCGCGAGTGGATGGCCCGCTTGAAAAACTGGGGCCTGGTGGACAGTTTCCGTCACCTCAACCCTGATGTGACCGATCGTTTCAGTTGGTTCGACTATCGCAGCCGCGGGTTTGAAGACGAGCCCAAGCGTGGATTGCGCATCGACTTGATCCTGGCGTCCCACGGCCTGCTGCCACGGGTCAAGGATGCGGGCGTGGACTACGAACTGCGCGGCATGGAAAAACCGTCGGATCATGCGCCCATCTGGCTTGAATTGAGCTGACCTCAAGCCCTACGCAACTCCCCTGTAGGAGCGAGCCTGCTCGCGATAGCGGACTGTCAGCCAACATCTATGTTGAATGTCACGACCTCATCGCGAGCAGGCTCGCTCCCACAATGGAAAGTGTCATATTTCGGAAACCTTACTGACTTATTCTCCCGGCACCTCTTTCGCTATGTAAGGTGCCGGCATGACGCTGCGCGTTCTGTTCCTGTTGATGCTCTGCGCCTGGCTGCCGCTAACAACCTCGGCCAGCGATCTGCCGACGCCCGAGCAAGGCCCGGTGCTGCGCATCCAGGGCTCCAACACCATCGGCGCGGCATTGGGCCCGGCACTGGTCGAAGGTTTGCTGCGCCAACAGGGCCTTAAAAAAGTACACAGCGAAACCCCGGACAAGGCCAATGAACTGCGGATCGTGGGTGAAACCGTACAGGGGCGCCGGATCGAAGTGGAGCTGACAGCCCACGGTTCCAGCACCGGTTTCACCGCACTGAAAACCGGCAGCGCCGATCTGGCGGCCTCCTCACGTCCGATCAAGGACCGTGAGGTGCTCGACCTTCAATCACTGGGCGATCTGAAAAGTGCCAGAGCGGAACAGGTCATTGCCATCGACGGCCTGGCGATCATCCTTCATCCACAAAACCCACTGAACCAGCTCGACACCGTGCAACTGGCACGCATTTTCAGTGGTGAAGTGAAAACCTGGGAAGAACTCGGCGGCAGTGGCGGGATGATTCATCTGTATGCGCGGGATGATCAGTCCGGTACGTACGACACGTTCAAGGAGCTGGTCCTCAATGGCCACGGAAAAACCCTGAGCGGTGCCGCGAAACGCTTCGAATCCAGCGAGCAATTGTCCGATGCGGTCAGCCTCGACCCCCAAGGCATTGGCTTCATTGGCCTGCCCTACGTGCGCCAGGCCAAGACCGTGGCGATTGTCGATGGGCAATCCCAGGCCATGTTGCCGCAGAGCAGCCTGATCGCCACCGAAGACTATCCGTTGTCCCGCCGCTTGTTCTTTTACTTGCCACCGAACGGGAAAAATCCCTGGGCCGAGGCGCTGGTGGCCTACGCCCAAAGCAGCCAGGGTCAGGCGATTGTTGCCGCCAACGGATTTATCGCGCAGACCGTGCAGGCCATGGCCGTCACCCCGAATGCGCTGATGCCCGAGGGCTATCAGGGACTCAGCCGTCACGCGCAGCGATTGACGGTCAATTTTCGTTTCGAAGAAGGCAGCGCCAGCCTCGACAACAAGGCCCGACAGGACCTGTCACGGGTACTCGATTATATAAAGCAGCATGACAAAACCGAGCGGCAGGTCACGCTGGTGGGGTTTGGTGATGCCAAGAGCGATCCGGCACGCGCCGACCTGTTGTCGAAACTCCGGGCCATGGCGGTGCGGCGGGAACTGGTGAAAAGCGGCGTGGTGTTGCGCGAGGTCCGCGGCTTTGGCGCCGAAATGCCGGTGGCGGCGAACAATGAAGATGAAGGGCGGATCAAGAATCGGCGGGTTGAGGTTTGGGTGTATTGAAATGCGGACAAATGTGGCGAGGGGATTTATCCCCGTTGGACTGCGCAGCAGTCCTTTTTTTTGGGGTTGCTTCGCAACCCAACGGGGATAAATCCCCTCGCCACAGGTGCGTTACTGACCGCTACGCATCATCTCTTTAGGCACGTACTTGCCGATCTCGAACTTGCCGATCGCCGCGCGGTGCACTTCGTCCGGACCGTCGGCCAGCCGCAGGGTGCGCTGCATGGCATACATGTAGGCCAGCGGGAAATCATTCGACACCCCTGCCCCGCCATGAATCTGGATGGCCCGGTCGATCACCCGCAAGGCCACGTTCGGCGCCACCACCTTGATCTGCGCGATTTCGCTCTTGGCCACTTTGTTGCCGACGGTGTCCATCATGTACGCCGCTTTCAACGTCAGCAGGCGCGCCATGTCGATCTCCATCCGCGAGTCGGCGATCTTGTCGATGTTGCCGCCCAGGCGTGCCAGGGGCTTACCGAACGCCGTACGGTTCACCGAGCGTTTGCACATCAGTTCCAGCGCACGCTCAGCCATGCCGATCGAACGCATGCAGTGGTGAATCCGGCCTGGGCCGAGGCGACCCTGAGCAATCTCGAAACCGCGCCCTTCGCCCAGCAGGACATTTTCGTACGGCACCCGCACGTTTTCGAACAACACTTCGGCGTGACCATGGGGCGCATCGTCATAACCGAACACCGGCAACGGACGCAGGATCTTCACGCCGGGGGTATCGACCGGTACCAGAATCATCGAGTGCTGGGCATGGCGCGGCGCGTCGGGGTTGCTCAGGCCCATGAAGATCAGGATCTTGCAGCGCGGATCGCAGGCGCCGGACGTCCACCATTTCTTGCCATTGATCACCCACTCGTCGCCATCGCGCACCGCGCGGGCAGCCATGTTGGTGGCATCGGAGGAGGCAACGTCCGGTTCGGTCATGGCGAACGCCGAGCGGATCTCGCCGCGTAGCAGCGGTTCGAGCCAACGCTGTTTCTGTTCTTCATTGGCGTAGCGCACCAGCACTTCCATGTTGCCGGTGTCCGGCGCCGAGCAGTTGAACGGCTCGGGGCCCAACAACGAGCGGCCCATGATTTCCGCCAGTGGCGCGTATTCGAGGTTGGTCAGGCCGGCACCGAGCTCGGACTCAGGCAGAAACAAATTCCACAGGCCTTCGGCCTTGGCCTTGAGTTTGAGTTCTTCCATGATCGCCGTCGGCTGCCAGCGATCGCCCTCGGCAACCTGACGTTCGAACACGGCTTCGGCGGGATAGACGTAGGTGTCCATGAACGCAGTCACGCGTTCACGCAGTTCTTGCACCTTGGGCGAATAAGCGAAATCCATGAGCAGATCTACCTTTTTGCTGGGGTCAAAGGAGTTGTTTAGTTCATGCAATCGATGCTAGAACAGCCATGAAAATTTACCTAGCCTATTCTCGGCGTGTATTAACATTCATCACCGATATATGATCGACTGATAGCCAAGGCTGCCCGTCCACACAATAAGAGAGCCGCGTAAATGAATCTGAGCAAGGTCGACCTCAACCTTTTCATCGTCTTCGACGCGATCTACACCGAAGCCAACCTGACCCGTGCCGGGCAGATTGTCGGCATCACCCAACCGGCGGTGTCGAACGCCCTGGCCCGCCTGCGCGAGACCTTCAACGATCCGTTGTTCGTACGCACCGCCCAGGGCATGGTGCCCACGCCAATGGCGCAGAACATCATCGGCCCGGTGCGTAACGCCCTCTCGCTACTGCGGGTGTCGGTGCAGGAAAGCCGCATTTTCAACCCGCTGCAGGCCGTCAAGACCTACCGCATCAGCATGACCGACCTGACCGAAGCGGTGATCCTGCCGCCGCTGTTCCAGCGCCTGCGCCGCCTCGCGCCGACGGTGATCATCGAGAGTTTCCTGTCCAAGCGCCGCGAGACCACCAAGGAACTGGCGGCCGGCCGCCTCGATTTCGCCGTGGACGCGCCGCTCAACACGGACCCGCAGGTGCGCCACGTCAAGTTGATGGAAGACCGCTACGTCTGTGCCATGCGCAAGGGGCACCCGCTGGCCGCCAAGGAAAAATTCACGCTTGATGATTACCTGGGCCTGACCCACATCCATATTTCCAGCCGTCGCAGCGGCCTGGGTCACGTCGACCTGGCCCTGGGCAAGATGGGCATCCAGCGCAAGATCGCCCTGCGTTCCCAGCATTACCTGATGGCCTCACAAGTGCTGCAACAGACCGACATGGTCATGACCGTGCCGGAGCGCTTCGCCCGCCGTAACGACTTGCATGCCTTCAGCCTGCCGGTCAACGATGTGCCGCCGGTGGAAACCCATCTCTACTGGCACGAAAGCACCGACCAGGACCCGGCCAACCGCTGGATGCGCGAGCAGATGATCGAGTTGTGCCAGCAGGTGACGGCGCATGAGAAGAAGCTGGAGAAGGTTTAAGTAAAGCTCTGGACCGCGTTATCGTTCATCGCGAGCAAGCTTTGCTCCCACAGGTTGCTCCCACGGGTTTGGTACTGAACCTGGGGGAGCAAAGCTTGCTCGCGATGGGGCCAGCGATAACGCTGAAAAAAACCGCCCCTTGACGTAAACGTCAACCTGCCATTAGCTTAGCGCATGACCTTTTGCGAGCGCTTCCATGAGCAGCCAGACCTACAGCATTTCCGACCTCGCCCGCGAGCTCGACATCACCACACGGGCCATTCGCTTCTATGAAGAACAAGGCCTGCTCAGCCCCGAGCGCCGTGGTCAGGAACGCATCTATTCACCTCGTGACAAGGTCAGCCTGAAGCTGATCCTGCGGGGCAAGCGCATTGGTTTTTCCCTGGCCGAATGCCGCGAACTGATCGAGCTCTACGATCCGTCCAGCGGTAACACCAAGCAACTGCACAGCATGCTGGCAAAAATCAGCGAGCGCCGGGAACAGTTGGAACAGCAACTGCTGGACATCGAACAGATGAAACTGGAGCTGGATACCGCGGAAGAGCGCTGTGTGCAGGCGCTGGAGCAGACGCTCAAGAGCCAGGAATCAATCCAGTAGAACACCGCCCCCTGTAGGAGCGAGCCTGCTCGCGATGGTGGTTAACGATAACGCGCACTTGCTGGATAAACGCAGTGCTCTTGCGCCCATCGCGAGCAGGCTCGCTCCTACAGGACTTTCGAAGCATTCAGACAATAAGAACAGGTCGAATCCCATGTCCCTCCCCACCCAAGTACGCATTGTCGAAGTCGGCCCCCGCGACGGTCTGCAAAACGAAGCTCAACCCATCAGTGTCGCCGACAAGGTGCAACTGGTCGACGCGCTCACAGCCGCGGGCCTGGGCTATATAGAAGTCGGCAGTTTCGTTTCACCCAAATGGGTGCCGCAGATGGCAGGTTCCGCCGATGTTTTCGCGCAGATCCAGCGCAAACCGGGCGTCACCTACGGCGCACTCGCGCCCAACCTGCGCGGTTTTGAAGACGCCCTCGCCTCCGGGGTCAAAGAGGTCGCAGTGTTCGCCGCGGCGTCCGAAGCCTTTTCCCAACGCAACATCAATTGCTCGATCAGCGAAAGCCTGGAGCGTTTCGTACCGATCATGGACGCCGCCCGCCAGAACGGTGTGAGTGTGCGCGGTTACGTGTCCTGTGTGCTGGGCTGCCCTTATGAAGGTCACGTCGCACCAGAACAAGTCGCGCGCGTGGCCCGTGAACTCTATGCCATGGGCTGCTACGAGGTTTCTCTGGGCGACACCATCGGCACCGGCACCGCCGGCGCAACCCGCAGGATGTTTGAGGTGGTATCGGCAGATGTACCCCGGGAAAAACTGGCCGGGCATTTCCACGACACCTATGGCCAGGCCATGGCCAATATCTACGCCAGCCTGCTGGAAGGGATCTCGGTGTTCGACAGCTCCATCGCCGGGCTCGGTGGCTGCCCTTACGCCAAGGGCGCCAGCGGTAACGTCGCCACCGAGGACGTCGTTTACCTGCTCAATGGCCTTGGGATCGAAACCGGCATCGACCTGGACGCCCTGATCGTGGCCGGCCAGCAAATTTGCTCTGTGCTGGGGCGCCCGACCGGTTCACGCGTGGCCAAGGCCCGAAGCGCACAGTGAGTGCAACGACACGGCCGTGTGTTACCGCGACATCCGAAATGTGGGGAAAAGCGAGTAACACGGAAACAAATTGTCAGGGATTCCCTGAGAGAAAAATCTTACAAAATATTAAGTTATTGATTTTAAAGGGTTTTTAAAAGTTGGCACGGCTCCTGCTATCTCTATGGCATAACAAGAACAAAAAAAGCAGCAAAGCTAATAAAAATAAGACGTAACGACTCTGACATAACAAAAACAACACGGCAGAGACGCAGCTAACAGATTTTTTTGGAGAAGGTGTGCTTTTCAGGGTGCTTTTCGGAGCAACCCGCAACCGGGCAGAGAACAATAAAACTACCTTCAGGTAGCTCCCGAACTGGTTGGATCGCTCAGCGAAAAAGTAGATCAGCGCTCAAAAAAATACGTTTGCTCTTGATCCCGGATGGGGATCGCCAAAAACAGCGGTAAAGGGCAACGGTTGCCAAAAACAAAAACAGACCGCCCCTCAATAATAAAAAAAGAGCACGCGCAACGAAAATTAAAGGGGAGCTTCGGCTCCCCTTTGTGCTGTCTGCGATTCAACAAAATCACCGACGCCCTGTGGGAGCAAAGCTTGCTCGCGATGGCGTCGGTACATTCAGCCTCGCGGTGGCGCAAAAGACGCCATCGCGAGCAAGCATTGCTCCTACAGCTTCGCTTTGAGCTCCGCGACGCTGATCTCGCGCATCCGGAATTTCTGGATCTTGCCAGTCACGGTCATCGGGAACTCTTCCACGAACTTGAAGTAACGCGGCGTCTTGAAGTGCGCGATGCGCTCCTTGCACCAGGCTTGCAGCTCTTGTTCGGTCGCACTGTGGCCGGGGTGGAACTTGATCCAGGCGACGATCTCTTCACCGTAACGCGAGCAAGGAATGCCGATCACCTGCACGTCAGCCACCGCCGGGTGGGTGAAGAAGAACTCTTCCAGCTCGCGCGGATAAATATTCTCACCACCGCGGATGATCATGTCCTTGTTACGTCCGGCGATGCACACATACCCCTCGTCATTCATGCTCGCCAGGTCACCGGTGTGCATCCATCCTGCCTGGTCGATCGCTTCGGCAGTGCCCTCCGGGTTGTTCCAGTAGCCGAGCATCACGCTGTAGCCCCGAGTGCAGAGTTCGCCGATAGTGCCGCGAGGTACCGGGTTGCCCGCCTCGTCGATGATCTTGCTTTCCAGCTGTGGCTGAGTGCGGCCGACAGTGGTGACGCGCAATTCCAGATCGTCTGACGGACCGGTCTGCAACGACACCGGGCTGGTTTCCGTCATGCCGTAGGCAATCTGCACTTCACTCATGTGCATTTCACTGATGACGCGGCGCATCACTTCGATCGGGCAGGTCGCACCGGCCATGATCCCGGTGCGCAGGCTCGACAGGTCGAACTCGCCGCGTTGCGGTTGATCGAGCATGGCGATGAACATGGTCGGCACGCCGTACAGCGCGGTGGCCTTTTCTTCGGCGACGGTGTTGAGGGTCAACAGGGGATCGAAGGCATCGTTGGGATAAATCATGGTGCTGCCGTGGGTGATGCAACCCAGATTGCCCATGACCATACCGAAACAGTGGTACAACGGCACCGGGATCACCAGGCGATCAGCGGCGGTCAGTCCGAGGCTTTCACCGACCATGTAACCGTTATTGAGAATGTTGTAGTGACTGAGGGTCGCGCCCTTGGGGAAACCGGTGGTGCCGGAGGTGTACTGGATGTTCACCGCCTGATCGAAATGCAGGCTGTCCTGGCGCTCGTGCAATTGTTCGTCCGACACGCCACCGGCCAGTTCGGCCAGTTGCGACCACGGCAGGAAACCGCTGGGCGGTTGCGCATCCAGACTGATGACACCGCGCAACTCGGGCAGGCGCTCGCTGTGCAACTGGCCGATGGATTGCTCCGCCAGCTCCGGCACCAGGCCTTGCAACATGGCGTGGTAGTTCGAGGTCTTGAAGGCCCCGGCGCAAACCAGCCACCGGCAGCCGGATTGCTTCAATACGTATTCGAGTTCGGAACTGCGGTAGGCCGGGTTGATGTTGACCAGGATCACGCCGATTTTTGCGCTGGCGATCTGGCTGATGCACCACTGGGCGCAATTCGGTGCCCAGATGCCCAGACGGTCACCGGTCTGCAAGCCCAGCGCCAGCAGTGCCTTGGCATGCAGGTCCGCCGTCTCCGCCAGCTGCCGCCAGGTGTAGCGCAGCTGTTGATGGCGCACGACCAGCGCTTCCCCGGTCGGATACTGCGCCACTGTGTTGTCGAACGCCTGGCCGATGGTCATCGCCAGCAAGGCTTTGTCCTGGGAACCTCGGGTGTAGCTGCGCTGCGGGTTTGCAGTGGGTTGATCCATGATGATCCCTATTGTCTTTATTAACGGGCTACTCGCGGTCTCCCACAATGTGGCTCCGCGTTCTATCTTGAACTGCCTCTACTCTCGCTCAAGTTGACGTTAACGTAAAGGGTGATTGACAGCCATTCGTCACAGGCTTACGTTAACGTAAAGGTGAGAGCCAAATCACTGCCCTCCCCACCCGACAAAAAAGCCAAAAGGTGACCCATGAGCTACCCATCCCTGAATTTTGCCCTCGGTGAAACCATCGATATGCTGCGCGATCAGGTTCAGTCCTTCGTCGCCAAAGAGATCGCTCCCCGCGCCGCTCAGATCGACACCGACAATCTGTTCCCCGCCGACCTCTGGCGCAAATTCGGCGACATGGGCCTGCTGGGCATCACCGTTCCGGAAGAATATGGCGGTGCCGGCCTGGGCTACCTGGCCCACGTGGTGGTGATGGAAGAAATCAGCCGTGGCTCGGCCTCGGTGGCGTTGTCCTACGGCGCGCACTCCAACCTCTGCGTCAACCAGATCAACCGCAACGGCAATCACGAACAGAAATCCAAGTACCTGCCGAAGCTGATCAGTGGCGAGCACATCGGCGCCCTGGCCATGAGCGAGCCAAACGCCGGCTCCGATGTCGTCTCGATGAAGTTGCGCGCCGACAAACGTGGCGACAAATACGTTCTGAACGGTAGCAAAACCTGGATCACCAACGGCCCTGACGCCAACACCTACGTGATCTACGCCAAGACCGACCTGGAAAAAGGCCCGCACGGCATCACCGCCTTCATCGTCGAGCGCGACTGGAAAGGCTTCAGTCGCAGCAACAAGTTCGACAAGCTCGGCATGCGCGGTTCGAACACCTGCGAACTGTTTTTCGATGACGTCGAAGTACCGGAAGAAAACATCCTCGGCGTACTCAATGGCGGCGTGAAGGTGCTGATGAGTGGCCTCGACTATGAGCGCGTCGTCCTCTCGGGCGGCCCGACCGGGATCATGCAGGCCTGCATGGACCTGATCGTGCCGTACATCCACGACCGCAAGCAGTTCGGCCAAAGCATCGGCGAATTCCAGCTGATCCAGGGCAAGGTCGCCGACATGTACACCCAACTCAACGCCAGCCGCGCCTACCTCTATGCGGTAGCCCAGGCCTGCGAGCGCAACGAAACCGCGCGCAAGGACGCCGCCGGCGTGATCCTCTACAGCGCCGAGCGCGCCACGCAAATGGCCCTCGACGCGATCCAGATTCTCGGCGGCAACGGCTACATCAACGAATTCCCGGCTGGTCGTCTGTTGCGTGACGCCAAGCTGTACGAAATCGGTGCTGGCACCAGTGAGATCCGTCGCATGCTGATCGGTCGCGAACTGTTTAACGAAACCCGCTAACGGAGCTGCCCATGGCTATCCTGCATACCCAGCTCAACCCCCGTTCAGCGGAGTTCGCCGCCAACAGCGCGGCGATGCTCAAACAGGTCGATGCGCTGCACACCCTGCTCGCTCAAGTGGCGCAAGGTGGCGGCCCGAAGGCCCAGGAACGTCACACTTCGCGGGGCAAATTGCTGCCCCGTGAACGCATCAATCGCCTGCTCGATCCGGGTTCACCGTTTCTCGAGATCAGCCAATTGGCGGCCTATGAAGTTTATGGCGAAGACGTTCCGGCCGCGGGCGTGATTGCCGGGATCGGCCGCGTGGAAGGCGTCGAATGCATGATCGTCGCCAACGATGCCACGGTAAAAGGTGGCTCGTATTACCCGCTGACCGTGAAAAAACACCTGCGGGCCCAGACGATTGCCCAGCAGAACCGTCTGCCGTGCATTTATCTGGTGGACTCCGGTGGCGCCAACCTGCCGCGTCAGGATGAAGTGTTTCCGGACCGCGAGCACTTCGGCCGGATCTTCTTCAACCAGGCCAACATGAGCGCCATGGGCATTCCGCAGATTGCTGTGGTCATGGGTTCCTGCACTGCTGGCGGCGCTTATGTGCCGGCGATGGCCGACGAAGCGATCATGGTCCGCGAGCAAGCGACGATCTTCCTCGCCGGCCCGCCGCTGGTGAAAGCGGCAACTGGTGAGGTGGTCAGCGCCGAAGATCTTGGCGGTGCTGATGTACATTGCAAGATTTCCGGGGTAGCGGACCATTACGCCGAAAGCGATGAACACGCCTTGGCCCTCGCCCGTCGCAGTGTCGCCAACCTCAATTGGCGCAAGCTCGGCGACGTGCAGCAACGCGCGCCCATCGCCCCGCTCTACAGCAGCGACGAGTTGTACGGCGTGGTGCCGGCCGATGCCAAACAGCCTTTCGATGTGCGCGAAGTCATCGCTCGACTGGTGGACGGCTCGGTATTCGACGAGTTCAAGGCCCTGTTCGGGACGACGCTGGTCTGCGGCTTTGCCTACCTGCACGGTTACCCGATCGCGATCCTTGCCAACAACGGCATCCTGTTCGCCGAAGCCGCTCAGAAAGGCGCGCACTTTATCGAGCTGGCCTGCCAGCGCGGCATTCCGTTGCTGTTCTTGCAAAACATCACCGGCTTCATGGTCGGTCAGAAGTATGAAGCCGGCGGCATCGCCAAGCATGGCGCGAAACTGGTGACCGCCGTGGCCTGCGCCAAAGTGCCGAAGTTCACCGTGATCATCGGAGGCAGTTTTGGCGCCGGCAACTACGGCATGTGCGGTCGGGCCTACGATCCGCGTTTCCTGTGGATGTGGCCGAATGCGCGCATCGGCGTGATGGGTGCCGAACAGGCCGCCGGCGTGCTGGTGCAGGTCAAGCGTGAGCAGGCCGAACGTGGTGGCCAGGGTTTCAGCGCCGAGCAGGAAGCCGAGATCAAGCAACCGATCCTCGACCAGTATGAGGAACAGGGCCACCCTTATTACTCCAGCGCTCGCCTGTGGGACGACGGTGTCATTGACCCGGCGCAGACCCGCGATGTCCTGGGCCTGGCCTTGTCGGCGTCGCTGAATGCACCTATCGAACCGAGCCGCTTCGGCGTGTTCCGGATGTAATTTTTTATGGACTCGGGCATCTGTGGCGAGGGGATTTATCCCCGTTTCGATTGCGCAGCAATCGCCCCAGCCCGCCCCATATGAATGGTGGAGACGGACAATATGAGCGACTTCAACACCCTCGAACTGCTGACCGACCCACGGGGCTTTGCAACCCTGTGGCTCAGCCGCGAAGAAAAGAACAACGCGTTCAACGCCGAAATGATCCGCGAACTGATCCTCGCCCTGGACCAGGTGTCGAGCGATGCCAGCCTGCGTTTCCTGCTGGTGCGCGGTCGCGGCAAGCATTTCAGCGCCGGCGCCGACCTGGCGTGGATGCAGCAATCGGCTGAACTCGATTACCACACCAACCTCGACGACGCCCGGGAACTGGCGGAGTTGATGTACAACCTGGCCAAACTGAAAATACCGACCTTGGCGGTGGTGCAAGGCGCAGCTTTCGGCGGCGCGCTGGGCCTGATCAGTTGCTGTGACATGGCCATCGGCGTCGATGACGCGCAGTTCTGCCTGTCGGAAGTGCGCATCGGCCTGGCACCGGCCGTGATCAGCCCGTTCGTGGTGCAAGCCATCGGCGAACGTGCTACCCGGCGCTATGCCTTGACCGCCGAGCGCTTCGGCGGGCAACGGGCACGGGAACTGGGTCTGTTGTCGGAGAGCTATCCAGCCCAGGAGCTGGAGCAAAAAATCGAGCAGTGGATCGATAACCTGCTGCTCAACAGCCCGGCAGCCATGCGCGCCAGCAAAGACCTGCTGCGTGAAGTCGGCGACGGCTCGCTGCTCCCTGCGCTGCGCCGCTACACCGAGAATGCTATCGCTCGCATCCGCGTCAGCCCCGAAGGCCAGGAAGGCCTGCGTGCCTTCCTGCAAAAACGTCCGCCGAGCTGGCAAGCCGAAATCACCCCCAAGGAGCCGCGTTGATGAGCGCACCCGTCCTCACTACCCTGCTGGTGGCCAACCGCGGCGAAATCGCTTGCCGGGTGATGCGCACCGCCAAGGCCCTGGGCCTGACCACCGTGGCCGTGCACAGTGCCACCGACCGTGATGCAAGGCACAGCCGCGAAGCCGATATTCGTGTCGATCTGGGTGGCAGTAAAGCCGCCGACAGCTATCTGCAAATCGACAAACTGATCGCCGCCGCCAAGGCCAGCGGTGCCCAGGCGATCCACCCCGGTTATGGTTTCCTGTCGGAGAACGCCGGGTTCGCCCGTGCCATTGAACAAGCCGGCCTGATTTTCCTCGGCCCGCCCGCCTCGGCCATCGATGCGATGGGCAGCAAGTCCGCCGCCAAGGCCCTGATGGAAACCGCCGGCGTGCCGCTGGTGCCGGGTTATCACGGCGAAGCGCAAGACCTCGACACCTTCCGCGACGCCTGTGAACGCATTGGCTACCCGGTGCTGCTCAAAGCCACGGCTGGTGGCGGCGGCAAGGGCATGAAAGTGGTCGAGGACGTCAGCCAGCTGGCCGAAGCCCTGGCCTCGGCCCAGCGTGAAGCGCAATCGTCATTCGGCGATTCGCGGATGCTGGTGGAGAAATACTTGCTGAAACCGCGTCACGTGGAAATCCAGGTCTTCGCCGATCAACACGGCAACTGCCTGTACCTCAACGAACGTGACTGCTCGATTCAGCGTCGGCACCAGAAAGTCGTCGAAGAAGCACCGGCACCCGGCCTGAGCCCGGAGCTGCGCCGCGCCATGGGCGAAGCCGCCGTGCGTTCGGCGCAAGCCATCGGTTACGTCGGGGCCGGCACCGTGGAGTTTCTGCTGGATGCTCGCGGTGAGTTCTTCTTCATGGAAATGAACACGCGCCTGCAGGTCGAACACCCGGTCACTGAAGCCATCACCGGCCTCGACCTGGTGGCCTGGCAGATTCGCGTGGCCCGTGGCGAAGCTTTGCCGATGACCCAGGATCAGGTGCCGCTGATTGGCCATGCCATTGAAGTACGGTTGTATGCCGAAGATCCGGGCAACGATTTCCTGCCGGCCACCGGTCGCCTGGAGTTGTACCGCGAGTCCGCGCCGGGCGCGGGTCGCCGGGTGGATAGCGGTGTCGAAGAGGGCGACGAAATTTCACCCTTCTACGACCCGATGCTCGGCAAGCTGATTGCCTGGGGCGAGGACCGTGAGCAGGCTCGCTTGCGCCTGCTGAGCATGCTCGATGAATTCGCCATTGGCGGGCTCAAGACCAATATCAACTTCCTGCGCCGGATCATCGGTCATCCGGCGTTTGCCGCCGCCGAACTGGATACCGGGTTCATCCCGCGCTATCAGGAACAACTGCTGCCTGCGCCGTCCGGGCTCAGCGATGAGTTCTGGCAAGCCGCTGCCCAGGCGTTTGCCCAAAGCCAGCACAGTACATCGCGTAGCGATGACCCGAGTTCGCCGTGGGCTATCGGCAACGGCTTCCGCTCCGGGCTGCCAGCGGAAATCACCCTGCACCTGAGCTGTGAAGGCCAGGACCGCGCGTTGACGCTGGGCGACCGCAACGCCCACAGCGCACAGCTCAAAGGCGAGCAATTGCTGACCGAGCACAACGGTCTGCGCCGCCAGCATCGGGCGATCCGCCGGGGCGATTTCGTGTACCTGCAATGGGAAGGTGAACTGCGCCGTATCGAGTCCTACGACCCGATCAGCGCCGTTGAAGCCAGTCACAGTCATCACGGCGGCCTGACCGCGCCCATGAACGGCAGCATCGTGCGTGTGCTGGTGGAGGCCGGGCAAACAGTCGAAGCCGGGGCGCAATTGGTGGTGTTGGAAGCGATGAAGATGGAGCACAGCATTCGTGCGCCCCACGCCGGTGTGGTGAAGGCGCTGTATTGCCAGGAAGGCGAGATGGTCAGCGAAGGCAGTGCGTTGGTCGAGCTGGAAGAAGCGTAAAACTGTAGGAGCGAGCTTGCTCGCGATGAACGTCCAGATAACGCGGGCATTCAGGCAGCCCGCGTCATCGTTGACGACCATCGCGAGCAGGCTCGGCTCCTACAAGGACCGCGCTGCGTCTAGAACTTGGCTGTCGCCTGAACCACCACGCCGATGATTCGGCACTCTTCGGTGTAAAGGGCTTTCGGATACGTCGGATTGAGCGGGACCAGGTAACGCTGCCCGCCCTCTTCGATCAACTTGCGGAAAACCGCCTCGCTGCTGTCCGGCCATTGGGCAATGACCAGCTTGCCGGGCTCGGCGTCCACGTCCGGGTCCACCAGAATCAGCATGCCCTCGGCGATGCTCAGACCCGTCGGTGCAGTCATCGCATCACCGACGACCGTCAGCCAGAACGCCGCGCCCCGGGCGTGATAATCGGACAATTCAAAACGGTACTGCGCCTGTTCGCCATCGCGCACTTCTCCGGTTTCCCGCCAGTCACTGACCGGGTAGCGGAAGTACGGGTTGTACTTTTGCGTCAGGGACATTTCGTCGCCCTGTGAATCCGCGGGCTCGCGAATCACCAGCACCACTTCGAGGAAGTCCATTCCGAGTGCCTTCAACACCCGGTTCATGTTGTCGATGCCAGGCTCGCGACGTTTGTTCAGCCAGTGGCCAACGCCACCCTGGGACATCCCGAGGCGTTCGGCGAGTATCTCTTGAGTGACTTTGAGTTCACTCATCTTGGCCTTGACCAATTCAATCCATTTATCCATGTGCGGCACGATACGTGGGCGCCTCCGGCCAACAAAACACAAATTGTAGTATTTAAACGATGGTCACAAATACAGATCGTACTAGGATGGCTTCACGGATCTGAATCTATCACGGAGCTTGCCATCACCATGACCCAACCTGCCAACGACTTGCCTGATACGCAAATCGACACCTCCCTCACCTCGCCCCAGGGCTCGGCCGCTGCACAGCGCGCATTGGACTATTACTTGAAACCGGCTGTTTCAGAAGAAGCGGTCGAGACACGATTCTTTGATGTGAACCGCAACATCAGCAGTGAGGAGGCGCTGGTCCATGCCTCGGACCTGTTGCGTTGTGCCGCCGCCACGGCGTGCGAGTCAGCCAGTCATCTGCAGGGGACAAACCGGGACCTGGCGTTTTCGACGGTGCATATGATCGACATGGCCAAGGCCATGGTGGATCGGTCACTGGAGAGGCATCAGAACGGTTGAAACGAAGGTGCGAACAAAGAGGACTGGAAAGAATTTTCCAATCGCGCAGACAATTCATTTGACTTGCAAACGAGAATGATTATTCTTGCATCAACTGATCGCGAGATCAGTCGATAGACCAAGGGACCTTAGGTCGGTCTCCTGGACTATCTCCTCATCAGGCTAATCACGGTTTTTGACCCGGCTTTTTGCCGGGTCTTTTTTTGCC
>NZ_WTFT01000002.1 GCF_009861505.1 Pseudomonas izuensis
AACAACCACCACCCCCCCGAACCATCACCCGACGAATCCTCCGGAAGCGCCAGATGTTAATAAGAGACAAGGGTAGGGCCGACGATGCGTTACAAAGCCAGGCACTGCGCTTAGACTTGAGACGGGTTTGTTTTCCTGGGGCAAGTCCACCAATTCGGGAGAGAGTTTTCATGAAGCTAGTCACTGCCATCATCAAGCCGTTCAAGTTGGACGACGTGCGCGAGTCGTTGTCCGAGATCGGCGTGCAGGGCATTACCGTCACTGAAGTCAAAGGCTTCGGTCGGCAGAAGGGTCATACCGAGCTGTATCGCGGCGCGGAGTACGTGGTCGATTTCCTGCCAAAGGTGAAGATTGATGTCGCCATTGACGACAAGGATCTTGACCGGGTTATCGAGGCGATAACCAAGGCCGCCAACACCGGCAAGATCGGTGACGGCAAGATCTTCGTGGTCAATCTGGAACAGGCGATTCGCATCCGTACCGGCGAAACCGATACCGACGCCATCTAAGCCGCCACAAACCCAACGCCCCAGGAGAAAACAAAATGACTCTGCGTAAATTCGCAGGGCTAGGAGCCCTGTTGTCCCTCGTAATGCCCGGCCTGGCTTTGGCGGCAGATCCGGTGGCGCCTCCAGTCCTCAATTCCGGTGATACCGCCTGGATGCTGACCTCAACTGCCCTTGTGCTGTTCATGACTATTCCTGGCCTGGCGCTGTTTTACGGCGGCATGGTTCGGTCCAAAAACATTCTTTCCGTGATGATGCAGTGCTTCGCCATTACCGGTCTGATCACCATCCTGTGGTTCATTTATGGCTACAGCATGGCGTTCGATACCACGGGGATGGAAGCCAACGTCGTCAACCTCAACTCCTTCGTCGGCAGCTTTGCCAAGGCCTTCCTCGCGGGTATCACGCCTGCCAGCGTTACTGGCCCGGCGGCACTGTTCCCTGAAGCCGTGTTCGTTACCTATCAGATGACCTTTGCGATCATCACCCCGGCGTTGATCGTCGGTGCGTTCGCCGAGCGGATGAAGTTCTCCGCGATGCTGATCTTCATGGGCGTCTGGTTCACCCTGGTTTACGCGCCAATCGCGCACATGGTCTGGAGCGGCCCGGGTTCGCTGTTGGGCGACTGGGGCGTGCTCGACTTCGCGGGCGGCACCGTGGTTCACATCAACGCCGGTGTGGCTGGCCTGGTTGCCTGCCTGGTACTGGGCAAGCGCAAAGGCTTCCCGACCACCCCGATGGCACCGCATAACCTCGGTTACACCCTGATGGGCGCAGCGATGTTGTGGGTCGGCTGGTTCGGCTTCAACGCCGGTTCCGCTGCTGCGGCCAACGGTACGGCCGGTATGGCAATGCTGGTGACCCAGATCGCAACCGCTGCCGCTGCACTGGGCTGGATGTTTGCCGAGTGGATCACCCACGGCAAACCAAGTGCATTGGGTATCGCTTCGGGTGTGGTTGCCGGTCTGGTGGCAATCACTCCAGCCGCTGGCACCGTGGGCCCGATGGGTTCGCTGATCATCGGCCTGGCAGCAGGCGTTGTGTGCTTCTTCTGTGCCACCACCCTGAAACGCAAGCTCGGCTATGACGACTCCCTGGATGCATTCGGCGTACACGGTATCGGCGGTATCCTCGGCGCGATCCTGACCGGTGTGTTCGCGGCACCGTCCCTGGGTGGCTTCGGCACTGTGACCGACATTGCCGCGCAGGTCTGGATTCAGTGCAAGGGCGTCGGCGTCACGGTGATCTACACCGCGATCGCCACCTTCATCATCCTCAAGGTCCTGGATGCTGTCATGGGCTTGCGCATCACCGAAGAAGAAGAATCGGTCGGCATCGATCTGGCACTTCATAACGAACGCGGCTACAACTTGTAAGCACGCGCATGTAAAAACTTGCCCGGCTTGCCGGGCATTTTTTTGTCCGCGATTTATCATTAGGGGTGCGGCTGAAAGGTTTTTTCTTTCAGCTTTGTGAGCGATTACGACGCGTGTATTTGTGCCGCCGAAGGCTTACATGATGGAAGGATTATTAGGGCCTTTGTTTTTTCCCAGAGCGCGCTAGAATGCGCCCCGAACGTGCGGAGAACTGTATGTGGCAACAGACTCTGATTACCTTGCGGGCGAGGCCCCGGGGCTTTCATCTGGTAACGGACGAGTTACTCGCCGGCCTGCCTGAACTCAAGGCATGTCGGGTCGGTCTGTTGCATTTGTGGCTACAGCATACCTCGGCGTCGTTGAGCATCAACGAGAACGCCGATCCGGCGGTACGTCGCGACTTCGAACGATTTTTCAATCGTCTGATCCCACAAGGAACAGATGGCTATGAGCATAACGACGAAGGCCTGGACGACCTCCCGGCGCACTTCAAGGCCAGCGTACTTGGCTGTCAGCTCAGTTTGCCGATTTCGGCGGGCCGACTGGCGTTAGGGACCTGGCAAGGCGTTTACCTGGGCGAGCACCGTGATCATGGCGGTGCTCGTAAAGTCCTCGCCACCGTGCACGGTGAAGGGGCATAACCGCTGGTCACCAGCGGCTGTTGATTTTTTTCCGGCAGCCTTCGACAGAGGGCAAAGCTGGGCTATAACTAATCTGCTTTTCGCAAGTCATGAGGTAGAACATGAGCGACGATGATCTGGAAAACGACGACCTCGAAGTAGGCGACGACGACGAAACCGAAGAAGGTCTGGAAGCAGCGGCGGAAGACGTCGCTGAAGACGATGGTGGTGATGCGCCCGTTCCGACCGCCAAAGGCAAAGCCAAGGCAGCGGTATCGGTCGATGAGCTGCCGAGTGTCGAAGCCAAGAACAAGGAACGTGACGCCCTGGCCAAGGCCATGGAAGAGTTCCTGGCTCGTGGCGGCAAAGTGCAGGAAGTGGAGGCCAACGTGGTCGCCGATCCGCCCAAGAAGCCTGACAACAAGTACGGCAGCCGGCCTATCTGAGCCTGTTACCCGCTTGCTGAAAAAGCCCGCCGTCGCTGCGGGCTTTTTCGTTCTGAAGGCCGCTAAATAAGCTGCTCTAAAATATGCTTGGTCTCCAGCCCCACGCGCAACCCCACACTTTTTGCCCGCGTGAAGCAATTTTTTCAAACGCTTTAGAGTGCCCTGGGGGTAGTGGGCCACTAAACTCCCAAGCGGGACCAGGTCCTTGAGTGTTTGGTCAAAAACGAATGCGACATACAAAACCTCACTCAACTCCGTAGCACCTACTCGGCAAAAAATGATCTCTGGCGAGGTACGCTTGCAAGACATAGAGGCCGAGTTACAGGAAGTGGCTCATGTTTAAGATCAATCCGATCCAGAACCGTATCGCACCGTTGGAAATCAAGCGCTTTGGAGAGCTGGGCTTCACCGAACGCAGGCATTTGCAAGAGTGGCTGGAAAACTGCCCACAGGCGCTGGCTCAGGGCGATGGGGAGGAACTGCTGATCATTCAGAAGGAGTTTGATGGTTTCGATGATACCCGCGAACGCCTCGACCTTTTAGCCCTCGACAAGGAGGGAAACCTAGTAATCATCGAGAACAAACTCGACGACTCTGGGCGTGACGTTATTTGGCAGGCACTAAAATACGCTAGCTACTGCGCCAATCTGAGCAAGGCTCAGGTGATCGACATTTACCAACGCTACTTAAATCAAAAAGCACAAGAACATGGCCAGCCAGCGGGCAGTGCTGTTGATAATCTGATCGAGTTTCTAGAGATCGATGGATTGGAAGCCGCACAGATCAACCGGATAAAGACACAACGGTTGATCTTAGTCGCTGCTCGTTACCGCAAAGAAATTACGAATACGGTACTGTGGCTCAGTCAATTTGGAATCGCCTGCCAGTGTTTCAAAGTGACGCCCTATCAGTCTGGTGACGAACTGTTCCTCAACTGTGAGCAGATTATCCCTACGCCGGAGTCTTCCGATTTCATGATCGGAATGGTGGCCAAGGAGGATGAAGAAAAAAATGCCGACAGTGAGCAGAAGCATCGTCACACCCTGCGGCAGGACTTTTGGGAGCGGGCGCTAGAAGCCTTCAGTCAGAGTAATTGCTCCGTATATAACAACATCAGCCCAACGAAGGATCACTGGCTCAACGCCGGTTCAGGTTTGAGCGGTATGCCATATCAGCTTATCTTCGGCAAAAACGAAGTACGGGTCGGTCTGAGCCTGCAAAACAGTCAGGCCGCTGCGAACAGCTTTGTTTTCGAGCGCTTGGAAGCGCAGAGAGATGGGATTGAAGTGGCGTTTGGACATAGTCTTGTTTGGCTGCCCATGCCCAACAAAAAAGCCTGTCGTATCCAGTACACTAAAGAAGTTGATGGATACGACAAATCGAACTGGCCCGAGATGATCCAGTGGATGATTCAGCACATGACTCGGCTCGAGCAGGCAATGCGCGAACCACTGAAGTTGATTAACAAGCAGCTGAAACAGAAAAACTTATCTGCTGATGTCATGCTGGAAGGTGCGGCAGACTGAATCGATCTTGATTTCGTATTCCTTTTGGCTGCTTCGGGTCGGTAACGGCCCTCCGCAACAGGCAGAAAACGGCCATAAGCGGCCTCTCGCTGACCAGCTTGGCTCAACCCCTTACTATACAGTAATAGACATCGCTATTAGCGACAGGTACTGATGATAGAAGAGTACAAAGTACAAGACTTCGATCCACTAATGGCCTAATTGAAGAAATCATTGCCTAAGCGGTAGGCACGAATCGATTACCTCGATTGCCATCTGAAGCTTCTGTCTTAGCAATGGCAGCTCTGCTGCATTCAACGCAAGCGGTCTTCCTGCCATACCCAGAAACGCGGCCAGTGCAAAGTCAGAATGCTTCACCAGGGCCACTAAGTGTTCACCACGCGGGCCGTTGCTTCCTGCCATCCAATTCTTGACCGTTCTTTCGTTGGCATTCGTCCAACGCATTAACGTTTTCGTCGCCTGATGCGTTTCGCCAAGCTCGTTGTGAAGCGCGTGGGCGATGGCAGCTGCGTACTGTTTTTGGGCCAGAAAAGAATTACCCGTTTTCGTGAACATTTTTCCCTCCCCGATCTTCTACCTTCTTTAGAGCGATCCGAAAAACAAAGTGATTGGTCACGCTTGGCGTTAGCCCAACCCGAAATTGGTAGGGCGAGGACGTTGTCGATGCAAAGGCTCACTGATGCATGTGGAGCTGGTAATGAGTCCAACACGACCCCGGCAGCCGCGTATGTCCGCATGTCCACTGAGCACCAGCAATATTCCACTGAGAATCAGCTCGACGTTATCCGCATTTATGCCGCCACTCACACATTGGAAATCGTGAAGGTCTACACGGATTTAGGTAAGAGCGGCCTACGCCTCGAAGGCCGTGAAGCACTCAAGCAGCTGTTCTTCGATGTGGAAAGTGGCCGAGCTGAATACTCGACTGTCCTCGTTTATGACGTTAGCCGCTGGGGTCGCTTCCAGGATCCCGATGTCAGCGCCAGTTACGAGGTGCGGTGCCGGCAGGCGGGAGTTTCAGTTCAATACTGTGCCGAGCAATTTACCAATGACGGATCGCCTGTCTCCAACATCGTTAAAAGCGTAAAACGGATGATGGCCGGTGAGTACAGTAGGGAATTGTCGGTAAAAGTTTTCGCAGGGCAATCCCGACTCATTGAGCTGGGATATCGCCAAGGAGGCGTGGCTGGGTTTGGGCTCAGAAGGCAGTTGGTCGACAGCACCGGCTCGCCGAAAAATGAGCTAAGAATTGGCGAGCATAAAAGCATTCAAACCGACCGAGTGATACTGGTGCCCGGCCCTCCAGGTGAAGTCGAAATGGTGCTGAATATCTATCGACTGTTTGTCGAGGAAGGCAGGAGTGAGCGTGAAATTGCCGAATGGTTGAACGCTCAAGGAGTGCTGACAGATCGTAAACGATTGTGGTCTCGGGGCACCGTGCACCAAGTGTTGATTAACGAAAAATACGTCGGAAACAACGTTTGGAATCACAACTCCTTCAAGCTGAAGCAAACACGGACTCAGAACCCGCCAGAAGAGTGGATACGGGCCAATGCAGCATTCCGACCTATCGTAAGCACGATCCTTTTTCAGGCCGCTCAGTCGATCATCCTGACACGTTCCTATCGCATGCCCGATGACGAGATGCTTAGCGTGTTGAAGAGCATTTATGAACGTCGTGGCTTTCTATCGGGGCTGGTCATCGACGAAGCGGAGGGATGTCCCTCGAGCAGCGCATATCAAAGCCGATTCGGGAGTTTGCTCCGGTGTTACTCGCTGGTTGGGTACACACCCGCGAGAGACTATTACTACATCGAAGCCAACAAACGACTACGCGAGATGCACCCCAAGCTTTTGCAGCAGACGATTACGAAAATCGCGGAGGTCGGTGGCCACGTCTCGGTAGACCCACAGACTGACCTGATGATGGTTAACCAGGAACTGTCCATATCACTTGTGCTGTGTCGCTGTCTGACAACTGTGGCTGGCCATAAGCGCTGGAACATCCGCTTTGATCTGGGATTGAATCCTGACATCACTGTGGCTGTTCGAATGCAAGAGCTCGAAGATGCTGCACTGGATTACTACATCCTTCCCACCATCGACATGCAATCTCCTAAGTTGCGCCTAGCGGAGAGCAATCAGGCCGATCTTGAAATCTACCGGTTCGACACCCTGGATATCCTCTCGGAGCTGTCTCGCCGCGTTGAATACAGGAGGGTGGCATGACGACCGCGATCCTACCTCCACATAGAGCACCAATGCATGTGGCAGAAGAGTCGATGATAAGCCTCATCCCTCTCACCGATATTAGGGTGCTTAATCCCCGTATGCGCAACAAGCGGGTGTTCGCCAAACTGGTAGAAAACATCTCCGCGTTAGGTCTCAAACGTCCGATTACAGTCGCACCAACCACGACCGGTACCGAGCCCTACGAGATCGTGTGTGGCCAAGGTCGATTCGAAGCATTTCAAGCTCTAGGTGAGAAAACCATTCCTTGTATCGTGGTCAGCGCCACGGAGGCCGACCGTTACCTTATCGGCCTGGTAGAGAATCTTGCACGGAGAAAACATTCCAATCGTGAGCTTTTGACTGCAATCCAGATCCTTTCCGATCGCGGATATACGTGCCTTCAGATCGCGAATAAAACTTGCCTGGACTCAGGTTACATACAAGGAATTTTGACCTTGCTTCGGCAAGGAGAGGAGCGGCTGATCGCGGCTGTCGAGAAGGGATGGCTATCCATAAAACTGGCGATTGATATCGCTCGTTCTAAAGACAGCGACGTCCAGCAGGCCATGATAGACGCCTACGAAAGCGGGTTGCTCAGAGGCGAGCAGTTGATGAAGGTACGCCGACTGATTGATAGACGAAAAACGTTTGGCAAGAACTACAAAAGTGTTCCAGCGACGAAAGAGAAAACCACACCTCAGAAACTGCTCAATGCGTACCAGAAGGAGGTTCGGCGCCAAAAGGTGATGATCAAAAAATCGGACATCAATGAGCAGCGGCTTCTAATCATCGTAACTGCCATGCGAAAGCTGCTGGCTGATGAGTACTTCAGCACCCTTCTTCGTAACGAAGAAATACCTGACATGCCCAAACCGTTGGCAGATCGAATAACAGGGGATGTGCAATGACGAGCCAAGTAAAACAAGCCTTCGAACAGCGCGTCATTGCGGTTCCCTTGGAGCGCATCCTGCCGTCACGCCAAGTCTCGCATTTGATGGTTGGTAGTAAAAAATATGCCAGCATTTTGAGTTCAGTGAAGGAACTTGGTGTCGTCGAGCCGCTGGTTGTCCATCCCAAGCCGCTTATCGAAGATGGGATTGCTTCGTACATGCTATTGGATGGGCATCTTCGTCTTGAGGCGCTCAAGGCCTTGGGGGCAAAAGAAGCACTGTGCCTGGTTTCGACCGATGACGAAGGCTTTACCTACAACCGACAAATCAACCGGCTGACTCCGATTCAAGAACACAAAATGATTATCTCCGCCATGAAGCGGGGGATTGAAGCGGAACGAATTGCCAAGGTGCTTGGAATCAACGTGGATCGTGTCCACGAGCGTGAAAACCTACTCAAAGGAATAGCGCCTGAGGCGGCAGAAATGCTTAAGGTGCGAATGGTTTCGCAAGATGTCTTTCGATCCCTACGAATGATGAAGCCGATCCGCCAAATCGAAACGGTGGAGATGATGATTTCGGCAAACTGCTTCACTAGGAATTACGCACGCATGGTGTTGGCCGCCTCCCGGCCAGAGATGTTGGTAGAACCGAAGAAGAAGTCGACTTCTGACGTGAGTGCAGTAGACATCGCCCGCATGGAGCGAGAACTGGAAAACCTGCATCACGACTACAAGCAGGTAGAAGACACTCTGGGTGAGACGATGTTGGTTCTGGTCGTAGCCAAAGGATATCTCATGCGGATCCTTCGAAATGAAAACATTGCTGCCTACATGACGCGTCATTACGCGGAGCTTCTGGAGGAGTTGGTTTCAATCATGGAAGCAGTGACTTCGGATGCCCGGCAGTTGGAGCGCGAATAACGTCAAGACATAAAGAGGCTAAGCTGATCTTTTCCACGGAGGAATCGAGATGTCCAATGAAGACCTACTCCCTTCCCTGCTGTTCAAGCTCAATCAAAATCAGTTGGCCCTAGAGGCGGCCATAATGGAGCTGACACTCTGGGCAGAGAAACAGGGGGCAACCGAGGTCTCCAGCAACGTACGCGGAGCGCTAGCAGCCATTAGCAGAAACGAAGAGTTTATAAACATGACGCTTGCAGTGCTTATGACGCCGGAGTGAACACTAAAAACTGATAGCCTTTGTTGAAGTCTTTGCAAACCATGAATGTCTGCTTCGGGTCGTTTTCTACCGGTCGTGGTTAGGAAGCGTGCTGGTCAATTCCGATGTAATCTGGGTCTGATCGAATGCAAATGACTGGTCAGGTCGGATGCAAAATGGTGGTCAAGTGAAGTTCAATTTCGCAGTCGGCAATGTCTGCAATTATCGGCACAGCGAGGGCTACCTCGACCCTTACCTGCAGCTTCTATCGGGAGTGCTTCAGCCGCACGCCGAATACTTGATGTGCTAAAGCAGCTCGACTATTGATCGGAGCTGTCATCGCCTTCTGCGTCCTCATCCGAATCACCCACACTGAGCCAATCGTATAGGTTGTAACGCACGTACTCCTCAGCATCCAGCATCGTGAAGTCCTGGAGTACTGTTACCTCGGCGCCTCCAAAGACTAAGCCTTGGCTCAACTCCCTTGCCACACCGAGTAATTGGTTTAGTTCGGCGTTCAACTCTTCGTATTGGCGGCTATATTCTCGCTTTGTTAAAAAACGGAACAAGACTTCGTAGGGCTCTGCTGGGTCCTTTATTTCCCAAGTGGGGTAGAAGGAGACCCAAGCGCTTGCCAGCATATGGTTATTTTTTTCAAGAAAACCGTCCACCAGCAAGGCAACGCCTTTCATCCCGTCTTCGTCATGCTCCGCTTTCAAGCGGTTCACCAGTTCGTCAGGCATAGCGATCCGGTTATAGGCATGGGCGAGCCAGTAGGAAAATATCCCACGAAGCTCGTCGCTCAACGTGATGTCCGAATTACGGGGAAGAGTTGGTAGTACCGCTCTGCTGGTCCACACTCTGCGGTGGATTTTCAGCTCAAGGATCTGTCTTTCTGCAACCTGTAGCTGCAAAACCCGAGGGTTGATTGCATTCAAGTGCTTGGCAAATGGCTTTTTCTTTACCTTGACGGCAATCCACTCAACGAGCGGCGCATCGTCAAAGGTTCGCGCATGCACCGTACAAGAGTGGGATGCAAGTACCCAGAATGTGGGTGCCTTACCGTCAAATTGAGACTCCAGCACACCAGCAGGGATGTGCTCGATCAACGCCTCACCTGAGATGATATCTCCTTGCAGCCAGCCAGCAGCGCTAATAGCGCTAACAATCTTGAACTCAGGTGTGTCAGCCATAAATCAAACCGAATGAGAACCACCCGGTCTATCCAACCTGGCGATGGTCTTGAGGTCCCTCTCTCGCAGCTGCTGCGCCTTGGCGGCCAGTTCAGCAACTACTCCAATAACACCAGAAGCACCGTCTCGATCCCAAGCCTCATCTGAAAGCGCGTCCTGGATCAAGCGGCCATCTGCGGTGGGGTAAAAAAGCACGCGCTGTAGATACGGAATGTCTTCAGGTCTAACTTGCCGGAGAGCCTCTGTTAAAGCCCCAAGCCGATCTGGAAGACCAGTTGCAGTCTTCCCTGTTCGCCAATTGTACACCGTCTGGCGAGATACATTGAACATCTCAGCGATGGTGCTATCGGACAATTTGTATTCGCTTCTCAGCTCCTCAATAACATAAGGTGCAACCTCATCCGTTATGGCTGAGTGGGCTGTATCGACCTGAGTCCACGCACCTGGAATTACGTTGTGGAAGCTTGTGCCGACGGAGCCAATCAGGAGTGGGTAGTGCTCGACACCATTGAACGTGGTGGTAGAACCCGTCACCGCAAGCAGAGCCACAAAAGTCAGGGCCAGCAAGGGGCTGACTGTGCTAGTGGCGACACGCGGAGCAATTTCGGGGCTTTCCCACGTCACCGAAGGGCTAATCGCAGTGCCACGTTGGTCGACCCACAGACCTGTCATTGATGCTGTCATCTGGCTTTCCCCCAAACCGAAAAAGCATGTTCTTTGGCTACCGCCCTGAATGCAAAATTAGCAGTCTTATGCAGACCATCGAGCTTTTTGCAGATTTCATCAGTTGTAAGCCGCTCAGTTAGCGACATTGGCCAGTATGCATCGATGTCTAGAAGCGCCCCGTTCTCGCTAACAGGGACGAAAGCGTTGTGCATCGGCATGCCAGGCTTGGTGGAGGTTTTGGCTTGTTTAGCAATTTCAAAAACCATCGCAGGCTCTGCCAAGTCTTCCGGTATCCACATACCAGTTTGTCGCCAACATCTAATATGCAGAAATTCCGGATCTAGATGGTAGGTAGTGGTGGAAATCCCTAAAAGAGCTTGAGGAGCCCTTCCAGCCTCAACTAACCCATCACTTCTCATAGGTAACATAGCCTCGGGAAGGTAATCGGCTAGAGTCTCACCTGCTAATGGCTCGACTTTATCAACGTAGCGCATCCCGATGCCGGTGATATCGAGTCCACCGACTTGCTCCACCAATGCCTCTAGGCACTGCCGAAAAAGCTTGAGGTGGTTGTCGAAATGAAGGTAGCTCGTACTCTGTAGGATCAGATGATCATTACCCAAAACGCAGGCATACGTAGCGTCCCGATCTAAAAACGCCCAAGAGTTCGGCTCAGTGCCATGCATGACCCCTGGCTGCACACCTTTGACCATCTGGAAAAAGCCCGGAAGGCTTTGACGAATGGTTTGATGAATTTCGGGAATAAGTTTGGGTAGCTTGAGAATGGGAGCAAATCTCACCACGCTGAGTGCGTAGATTAGTGGTGCTCCTGCTAAAACCCCATCACGCTCAGTCATGATCATCTCCTTCTACCGTCCCCAACGAGGGCCGGGATTCTACACCATTTGACAAATCCTTTGACAAGAACTGTATAGCAGAGCTGTTTGATTTGACAAGCGGTCGCGAGTTTCTCCTCACGTGCGAAGTTGAAGGCGAGTAGTGAGATTGAGCGCGCGTCTAGAGGTAGAAAGCTTAAGGATGAATCGCCCTGGGTTTTCTAGGCAATCTCCAAGCTCGTTTGGATTATCCCTCCACCAAGTGCCAGCCAACCCACCTGTCAGGCCTACTTGGTCATGTTCCCTGTCGGGCTCCCAAGGTGAAGATACTTCAACGTATGTGGATGTCTACAAGCTGCGCATCGGACACACAGCAGCCAAGTCTGTAGGCAAGGACTTGATCGAAGAAGACATCCCATGCCGAGAGCTGTGGTGCAAGAAATTTGCAGGCGCCTCTCCCCGGACTTTCCCTCTAACCCCTTTGCAACCCACTGATTTATTGAGTGTTATGCGAGCTGGTAAATTTTTTCAATGCTCCCTGCTCATGCCGACTGTTACCTATCCGAGACCCTCGAGACTCACGCGCAGCCCGCAAAGGCACGCACTAGAGCGCGTCACAGTGGATTTGACATTCGAACACCTCAGACTAATAAGCCAAACCCAGCCAACGCCACGCAACCCCTCTAAACTCAGCATTCACGCCTTAACTCGAAAACATCTCGCAGCTATTCTTTTTTTCAACGCCCCCGCTTTACCCACAAAAAAAAGCACTTTTACCGGGCAAACGCAGCTACAGGCGCGTAGACCATCTAGCACGCGCCTTAGTAGGATCAGGAAAATTAGAGCGGATTTACTATAAAGCCGAAGCGCCGCGATAAATCCAGCCCATCCACACCACCCGCACCGACACCGTGCCAGTCTTCCAGCGCCTGCCGTTTCAATGACGACAGGTCACCCTGCACATAGGTTTCGGTCAGCCCCGGCATCGCATGGTTCAGCAACTGCTCGGCAATGACATAATTGACGTTCAGATGCTGCCATCCAGCCCGTGCCAGCTTACGCAGGTCGTGGCTTGACCAGGCACCGGCGCTCAGACTGGCAATCGCCAACGATGCCCCCGGTCCCGTCAGCGCGTGACCGTGACCACCTGGAAAAAGATACACGCTCGGCTTGCTGGATAGCTGATCCCTGTACCAACGCAGCACAGCCACTACAGTTGGTGTCAGCGGCAGCTCAAGCCGCGTTCGCGTCTTGGTCAGCTCAGCCGGAATCACCCACCAGCCGGTATCCAAGTCAAATTGGTCCCAGCGCGCCTGCCGCGTTTCGCCGATCCGCGTACCGTGACAGAGCATCAGCAGCGCCAACAGACAAGGCCCTGGCGACTTCAGCAGGCGCTGTGCCAATAGATCCATCACCCGACCAACGTCACGCGGAAACAACCGTGCCCCCTTCGGCCTTATGCGGCCCAACCTGAAATCGGTGAACCTGACGTCAGCCAGAGGATTGACGTTCAGCAGTCCCAGACGCTTGGATGTGCGAAACGCCGCGTTCAATACCCGATAGGCATTGCACACCGTGGCCGGGGCTACCAACGCTTGCATCGGTTGAATCAATAGCTGATCAAGTGTGGCCGTGTTCAACTGATCCACCGGCATACCCACCAGCCTTGGGAGAAGCCAATTCTTGGCAAGCGACCGGCAACTGGCCTTGCGCGCCTTCGATACCGTGGCCGTGTTCAAATGCCGCTCCAGATACCACGACACCACGTCACCCACCGTATACAGAGCGCGCAGCCTGGCGTCAGGGTGAACACCGCCAGCACGCAGTAACATCAGCGACGACATCCGCGCATCCATCTCCTTGCAGCCGCAGCAAGGCCAATCAGCCGCTTTCTGCCACTTACCATCGTGCACCGTGTACCACGCGCCGCGTCGTCGATCCTTGAGAAAACGAAACCTCAAGTCCGGGTAGCGCTGGTCGCGCAGGTCACGCACGTATTCATCTTTTGCTTCGGCTCTAATCGCTGGATCACTGAACTCGATGTATCGCGTCTCACCCATCGCATACCTCGCCACTCGACTGACCAACCTGGCAGTCAGCCCGATCAGGGCCGCGCCGCACGTTCACTCCTACCCGATCACCTTCGGCCTGCCGGTGAAGACGCTGAAGCCTGCTTGGGCGTAGGCTTCGACCTGGCGGTGAAGACACCTTCGACGTCGGCCTCGACCTGGCGGTGAAGACACCTTCGACGTCGGCTTCGACCTGGCGGTGAAGACACCTTCGACGTCGGCTTCGGCCTGGCGGTGAAGACACCTTCGACGTCGGTTTCGACCTGGCGGTGAAGACACCTTCGACGTCGGCTTTCACCTGGCAGTGAAGACACCTTCGACGTCGGCTTCGACCTGGCAGTAAGGACGCCTTCCGGTCTCAATCAGTGCGTAAAACCCCGCGTCGACATCGCTGCCGCGACACACAGCACATCACCGTGCCAAGCCTTCACCAGGCGGCGCAGGCGACCGTTAATCTCACGCTCCAGCGCCTCTAGCTGCTCAGCCGTTGCGCCCAGATCGGCATACTCACGTAGGCGCTGCGCTCTCAATTCGGCCGCGCCCAGGTCCGGACACGCGCAAATGGCCATTGCGCATAGGTCACTCAGGTTGAAGAACTCACGCAGCAGCTCGTGCACCCTGGCGTTAGCCTCAGCCTTGCCCAGCGATCCGTCCCTACTCCCCACGAACAAGCCACCACCCCGACCAGCACAGCAGCGCCGATAGCGCTTCAGCAGCACCACGAAAGGCGCGGTCAGCGGTAGAGCCTCGACGCCGACCCGCCAGACACCGGACTGTAAGTCGAAATCGGGCCATTGAGCTTGCAGCAGTACCGGCACCGGCTGGCCGTAACCGAGTGCCATCAAGCCGACCACCGCTGCCACAGGGTCACCGTTAAATCCATCCAGAAGGTCGCCAACCACCGTCGTAGCCCATTCATAGCCAGCTGTCATGCACACCCCCCAAGCCCTCGACCCCGCAAGCGGGGCCCCACTCGGGCTAAAGATCAAAGTCAATGATCTTTCGATCATCAGGCAGAACAGAAGCAAAAGCGGGGGCGAGGGCTAAATCAGGAATCAGGAATCAGGAATCAGGAATCAGGAATCGGTGAATCAGTGAATCAGGGCGTTATCTAACGGTGAATTTACGTTTTCTGACGGTGGGTGAACGTGGACCTTGCGTGTCTCCCCCGTGATGCAACCGTTCTTTTTTCGTTCATGGATAGTTAATTCACCATGCCTGTCCGGCAGCGCGCTGTCCTTTTCAGTACTGTGTGGTCTCTGGTGTTTGGTGAAGTTCAAAACTTCAATAACCGTCCAGCCGGCGACGGTAAATCGCTCGATAAACCCAGCCTGCTCCAGAGCGGCAAGCCCCTGCTCTACTTGGTAATCATCACAGGGAAATAGCTCCATCTTGATCCGCTTCGGACGATCCTCGATGCGCCCCTCTCGGTCGGCAAGGCACCACAGGCCGGCGAAAAGCAGGCGGTCAAAGGCGGGGAGTTCGGCCAAAAGCTCATTCTTGAAGAAGCCGGGCTTGATGTTGCGCGAACGCGCCATTGCTCAACCCCTCCCGATACGATGGCTGGAGCCGTGCCAGATGACTGTGCTGTGTGGGTTCCACGAAGTGCAAAAGCCTTCACCTGTAGGGTGGAGCCAGTACCAGCCACTATCGCGTCCTGGTTTATCACCGGGAGCGTGGAATCGATGAATCTTGCTGTCAGGAAACAGCTCGCCAGCGAGCGGCAAGCAATGCTCCTGATGCTCATTTTTGATACTCATGAGGATCGCCCCCGAATAGTTTGTCGAAGGTCAGACCGAGTGCGACAATCAGCGTGCTTACCACTGCTTGGCGGGAGTGATCAGCGCAGCCGGATGCCCCTCACGTCCGGCTTTTTTATGCGCTGACTGATTTGTTCCGGCTCTTGTCGATTTGCTCTTGTACCCAAGCATTAACTTCATGCTCAAGCCATCCCACGGCCCCGCCACGCCCAAGCTGAATCTGTTGTGGAAAGGTTTGGTTCAGGGCGTACTTGTAGACCGAAGCGCGGGCCAGACCAGTCCGCTTCATGACCTCCTCGATACGCATGACCCGCAGATTGTCAGTCATTTGACCTGGCCCTCTACATCGTTTCCCTTCATACGGCGCTTGCGTGGGATGGGATTGGGTCGGCGGGACTTGAGTCGTGCCCTGAGCCATGCGTCAACCTCTTGGTCAAGCCAAGCCACAGAAACACTATTCCCTAGCCTGATGGGCTTTGGGAAAGTTCCCCTTTGCACGGATTGGTAAATCGCGCTCGAGCGTAGCCCGACACGATCCATAACGTCGCGCAGGCGTAGTAAACAAACAGGGGGGCAGTCGGGGGATGTGGAGTCCATGTTCGCTCCTCGCGAATTAAGAGCGCCTGCGTCAGTGGGCGCCATGGATTCCAATACTATTGCTCGCTTTGGGGTTCGTCTTGCGTGTAATTAACGGTCAGGTATTTACGCGCAAATGCGCCGGGCTCATCAGTAATCTCGCCCGACGCAATCATTAGGTTCCGTTGGTCACGGAATATTGGAAGTAAACTCCGTTCGAGTTCGTCCAGGCGAGTAAATTCATCCCTCAATCGTCGGGCGCCATTCGAGTGAGTCACCTTTGACTTCCATGGTTCCATGGCGGCCAAGCGCTCGCACGCCCCCGTAATCGAAAACTCCTGCGCTTGGAGTTCTTCGATACTCAGCACCAACAAAGTACGAGTGTGCTGATCCCAGTGCTTATTCCTGCCACGGCGCGTGGGGCCGGCCAACTGGAAGCCCGGCAGGTCAAGTGCGAGACTCCGAGCCAGCGGGCAGATGTCATGAGACTTAACACCATGCTCATCCATTAGCAGGTCCATTCGTCGCTCTAACTCGGCTATATGCGCCTTACTCCAGGCCTCACGCTGTTCGGACGTATACAGCAGTGGAAGCGGTGCCAATTTGATAGGTTTGGCCAAGTCGCCCCTGTATTGACGACTCATGCTTCGACTCGCCCAAACGCGCCGTGAATTACATTGGCCGATGGCGGAGTGGTGGCGAACTTTGCCCAGGCCTGCATCAGCTCGCGGCGTTTCTCCAGAAGGTTGCTACGGCTGTAAGCAGCCTCGATTTTGTCGCGCTCATCATGGGCTAGCGCCAGTTCGCAGACTTCTCGCGGATAGTGCGTGCACTCACTCGCCCAGGTGCGAAAGGTGGCCCGGAACCCGTGTGTTGTTATGTCTGGTAGATCCATCGCCCGCAGTAGTGACAAGAATGCAACACGGCCCATCACGCCAGATTTCCCAGTGCCGGGAAACAGATAAGGGCTGCCAACAGTGCGCGGGATTGCTCGTAGCAGTTCAACCGCCTGCTGTGGCAATGGGATGGAGAACGCCTGCCGAGTTTTCATGCGCTCGGCTGGCAAATTCCAGATAGCGGAATCTAGATCGAATTCGTCCCACGTCGCCAGGCGAACCATGCCAGCACGCGAGGCAGTCAGGATCACCAGTTGCAGCGCTTGAGAGTCACGGTCATTGGCGGAGGCCAACCTTTCCATAAACGCTGGCAGATCACGCCAGGGCATGGCTGGATGGTTGGTCGATTGCGTAGCTCGTTTTTTGTCTGCCCGACTTAACAGGTTATCCAGGTGGCCGCGCCAGCGTGCGGGGTTCTCGCCAGATCGAAGACTTAGCGCCTTGGCGGAGTCCAGTATGCTTTCTATTTGGCTCCTAACCTCGCTCGCTGTCCGGGGCTTCTCGCTCCAGATCGGCTGCAAAACACGCAATACATGCTCGGTTTGAACCTTTCCGGGCGGCAGCTCCCCTATGACTGGATAGACATAGCGCTCCAATTTGGAAAGCCAACCTTTGCGCCAGCCATCGGTCACGTGCTGACAGTGTGATCGGTGGTAGTCGGACGCCAGCGACTTGAACGTGACAGATTTTGCTTTATCCGCCAACCGCTGTTCTTTTTGCCGCTGTTGCTCTGCGTTGCGCTCGTCCAGTGGGTCGCGGCCCTGCATGATCAGCGAACGAGCCTCTGTAGCGGCCAGTCGTGCTGCCTTAAGCTTGACGGTAGGAAACGGTCCCAATCCCATGTCACGACGTTTGCCGCTGAGCTGAAATCGCAACAGCCAGGACTTGCTACCGGTGGGGCTGATTACAAGGTAAAGCCCATCGCTGTCCAGATACCGGCCTGGCTCACTCAGGTGTTCGACTTGCTTGGGGTTCAATCGGCTCATTCTATTTCCTCGTCGACTGATCCAACCCCACACGCAGCCCCACACATTTCCGTGGGATCAGGTAGATATGGGTGGGATGCTGTGGACAGGATAATACCCTTTAAGCCCAGGATTCACTAGGTCTTGTGGAGTGCTGTGGACATCTACGGAAAAGAAAAAGCCCGCCGTCGCTGCGGGCTTTTTCATGCCTGAAACAAAACCCTCAGGCTTGACACAACACCTGTAGGAGCAAAGCTTGCTCGCGATGACGGTGTGTCAGTCGACATGTATTTTGAATGTTCCGCCATCGCGAGCAAGCTTTGCTCCTACAGGGGGCAGCGTTATTGCTGGGAGTTCCACAGGGCCAACAACGCCGGCAATTCGGTCAGGCTGCGAATCTCGGCATCCGGCAGGTGATCGGCCTCCCAGGCTTTGCCCGACGGGTTGAACCAGACCGCCCGCAGCCCTGCCTGTTGAGCGCCGGCAATGTCGTCGCCCGGATGATCACCGATATGCACCGCCGTCTCGGGGGTTGCACCTCCGCGTTGCAATGCCTCATGGAACAGTCGTGCATCGGGTTTGGCGATGCCGATGTCTTCGGCGCACAGCGCAAACTTGAAGTAGTCCGCCAGCCCCAGCCGCCGCACATCGGCATTGCCGTTGGTGACCACCCCGAGGGCGTAGTGGTTGGCCAGAACTTCCAGAGTCGGTTGCACCTCCGGGAAAATTTCCAGCTGATGCCTGGCATGCAGGAACACTTCGAAGCTCTGGTCAGCCAGGTCCGAGGCTTGTTCGTGGGTATAACCGGCTTCTTCCAGGGCATGGAACAACACGCGCCGACGCAAGGCGCTGATGCGGTACTTGAGGCCTGGCTCGCTGCCCAGGATGCGTTCTCGGATGGCCCACAAATGGTCCACAGGAACGGCGCCCAGGTTGGGCGCATGCTCGGTCAGCCACTCACGCAATACGGCTTCGGCACTGGCGATCACCGGGGCGGTGTCCCACAGGGTGTCGTCGAGGTCGAAGGTGATCAATTGGATCGTCATGAATCATCGCCTTTAATGCGTTTGGCCCGTGGATGGGCGCTGTCGTAGACGGTGGCCAGGTGCTGGAAGTCCAGGTGGGTATAGATCTGCGTGGTCTTGATGTCGGAGTGCCCGAGCAGTTCCTGTACCGCTCGCAGGTCCTGGGAAGACTCCAGCAAATGGCTGGCAAAGGAATGCCGCAACATGTGTGGATGCAGGTTTTGCCCCAGTTCGCGTTCGCCAGCCGCTTTGACCCGTAACTGAATCGCCCGAGGCCCCAGACGCCGCCCTTGCTGGCTGACAAACACCGCATCGTCCGCCGGGTTGGCGAGTGCTCGCAGGGGTAGCCACAGCTCCAGCGCTTCGCGAGCCTTCTTGCCCACTGGCAACAGGCGCGTCTTGCTGCCCTTGCCGTGTACCTGGACCATGCCGTCCGCCAAATCAAGCTGATCGAGATTCAGCCCGGTCAGCTCCGACAGCCGCAACCCGGAGGAGTAGAACAACTCAAGAATCGCCTGATCCCGGCGCGCGAGAAAGTCGTCTTCGACCCCGCCTTCAAGCAGTTGCAGCGCGCGGTCGGTGTCGAGGGTTTTCGGCAGGCGGCGTTCACCTTTGGGCGGCGCCAGGCCGTTGGCCGGATCGTGGTTGCAGAGGCCTTCGCGGTTCAGATAGTGATAGAGCCCGCGCACCGCCGACAGCAGCCGCGCCAGGCTGCGGGAGGATTGGCCCTGGGCGTGCAGGCGGGCGATCAGGCTGCGCAGGCGCTGAATGTCCAGCGCGGCCCAGGTGCCGATGTTCTGTTTGACGCACCAGGCCAGCACTTTGTCGAGGTCGCGGCGGTAGGCCGACAGCGTGTGCGGCGACACCTGTCGCTCACTGCGCAAGTGTTCGCAGTAAGCGTCCAGTTGCCGTTCCATGATCAGCGTACCGAGCGCAGGGAGCTGTTGAGCCGTGGCAGCACGCGGCCCATGACTTCGGCGATGTAGCTCAGGAACAGTGTGCCCACCGAACTTTTGTAGTGCTGCGGATCACGGCTGGCGATGGCCAGGATGCCATGTATCCCCTGGTGAGTGATGGCGACCACGGCGGTGGAGCCAATCTGCTTGCGCTGTTCCTCACCGAACAGGAAGTCCAGTTCGTGCTCGCGCAGGCTGCCGCTGATGCTTTTGTTTTCCAGCAGCAAGCCGCCAATGGCCACTTGCGCTTCGGCATGGGTGACCCAGCGGCCGACCGGCATGGCGTTGTCGCCGAGCAGGATGAGGCTGACGAAGGGCACCTGGAAGTCCTGGCGCAGGCTGTCTTCGACGCACATCACCACGTCTTCCAGGGTGTTGGCATCCATCAGCGCGAGGATCAGGCGGCGGGTCTTGTCGAAGAGACGGTCGTTGTCGCGGGCCACGTCCATCAGGTGCGAGAGACGGTGGCGCAACTCGATATTGCGGTCGCGCAGGATGGTCATCTGCCGTTCGACCAGCGACACGGTGTCGCCGCGTCGGTGGGGAATACGCAAGGCCGGCAGCAGTTCCTGGTGCTCGACGAAGAAATCCGGATGAGCCTCCAGGTACGCGGCAATCGCCGCCGCCTCCAGGCTTTCGGACGCTGATTCGTCGGGCTGTCGGGCGGGTACCTGAGGCTTATCGGTCATGGCTTCGGCTCACTCAAAGACGCACTTGTCCTTCGTATACGCGTACTGCCGGGCCGGTCATCATGACCGGTTGGCCTGGGCCTGCCCATTCAATGGACAGGCGCCCGCCAGGCAGGTCGATCAATAGTGGCGAATCCATCCACCCCTGGCTGATCGCGGCCACTGCGGCGGCACAGGCGCCGGTACCACAGGCCTGGGTTTCCCCGGCTCCGCGCTCCCAGACGCGCAACTGTGCGCGGCCCCGGTCGATGACCTGGAGAAAACCGACGTTGACCCGCGCCGGGAAGCGCGAGTGATGTTCGATTTTCGGCCCCAGTTCATGCACCGGTGCATTGTTGATGTCGCTGACTCGTAGCACGGCATGGGGGTTGCCCATGGACACGGCAGCCAATTCGACCGAAGTACCGTCGACGTCGACCTGATAACTCAGGGCCTGCTCCGCTGCCTGGAACGGAATATCGGCCGGCACCAGGCGCGGTGCGCCCATGTTCACGCCGATCTGCCCGTCGTTGCGCACATCCAGTTCGATGATGCCGCTTTTGGTTTCGACGCGGATCTGCCGTTTTGCGGTCAGGCGTTTATCGAGCACGAAACGGGCGAAACAACGCGCACCGTTACCGCACTGTTCCACTTCGGAACCGTCGGAATTGAAGATCCGATAACGGAAATCCACGTCCGGATTGCTCGGCGCCTCGACGATCAGCAACTGATCGAAACCGATGCCGGTATGCCGATCACCCCACAATTTGGCGTGCTTGGGCAGAATGTGCGCGTGCTGGCTGACCAGGTCGAGAACCATGAAATCATTGCCCAGGCCGTGCATCTTGGTAAAACGCAGCAGCATGGTATTACTCCGGCAGCAGGCTTTCGCCAGCATACAACTCGGCTACCGTTTCACGGCGACGCACTTCAAATGCCTGATCACCGTCCACCAACACTTCGGCGGCACGGCCGCGGGTGTTGTAGTTGGAGCTCATGACAAACCCGTAGGCACCGGCCGAATGCACGGCCAGCAGGTCGCCTTCTTCCAGGGCCAGTTCACGCTCCTTGGCCAGGAAGTCGCCGGTCTCGCAGATCGGGCCGACGATGTCGTAGGCGCGGGCAGCGGTGCTGCGCGGGCGTACGGCGGTGACGTCCATCCAGGCTTGATACAGCGCCGGGCGGATCAGGTCGTTCATGGCCGCGTCGACGATGGCGAAATCTTTGTGTTCGGTGTGCTTGAGGTACTCGACTTGAGTCAGCAGCACGCCGGCGTTGGCCACGATGAAGCGGCCCGGTTCGAATACCAGTGCCAGGTCGCGACCGTCGAGACGCTCGCGCACGGCCTTGATGTAGTCGCCGGCCAATGGCGGTTCTTCATCGCGATAACGCACGCCCAAACCGCCACCGAGGTCGATGTGACGCAGGTAGATGCCGCAATCGCCGAGGCGATCGACCAGGCCCAGCAGGCGGTCGAGTGCATCGATGAAGGGTGGCAGGGTGGTCAGTTGCGAACCGATATGGCAATCGACGCCGACCACTTCCAGGTTCGGCAGCTGCGCGGCACGCACATACACGTCTTCGGCGTCGGCGATGGCGATGCCGAACTTGTTCTCTTTGAGACCGGTGGAAATGTACGGGTGAGTGCCGGCATCGACGTCCGGGTTCACGCGCAGCGAGATCGGCGCGCGAACACCCAGCTCGGCGGCAACCACTTGCAGGCGTTCCAGCTCGTCAGTGGACTCGACGTTGAAGCAGTGCACACCGACTTCCAGGGCGCGACGCATGTCGTCACGGGTCTTGCCGACGCCGGAGAACACGATCTTGTCGGCGCTGCCACCAGCGGCCAATACGCGTTCCAGCTCGCCACGGGACACGATGTCGAAACCGGCGCCCAGGCGCGCCAGGACATTCAGCACACCCAGGTTGGAGTTGGCCTTGACCGCGAAGCAGACCAGGTGCGGCATGCCGGCCAGCGCATCGGCGTACGCCAGGTACTGGGCTTCGATGTGGGCACGGGAGTAAACGTAGGTCGGTGTACCAAAGCGATCGGCGATGGCAGACAGGGCAACACCTTCCGCGAACAGTTCACCGTCACGGTAGTTAAAAGCGTCCATGAGGTTCCCTTATTGGTAGACGTCGTGCTTGTGTGCCTTGGAAGCAGGCTGCTTTTGCGAGGACTGCGCCTGTTCTGCAGGATCCTGGTCTTCGTCGGGCAGGTACAACGGGCCTTTTTGACCACAGGCCGACACAAGACAGGCAACCGCGAGGAGCGCGGCAAGGGAAGAGATCAGGCGCTTCATGGCGAAATCCTTGAAAATGCATTAATTGCGCCGGAGTATACCGGCCACCCGGCAGCTTGCCTATGCAACGGACCGCCCGTCCGGCGGGCCTTGCGAGATAGTCGTCGTTGCCAGGCAATCCCTGTGGGAGTGAGCCTGCTCGCGATAGCGGTGTGTCAGTCGACCATAATGTTGAATGTGACGACCTCATCGCGAGCAGGCTCGCTCCCACAGATTGGGGTAGCCGGGCGTTATTCTTTGCAATCACCGGAGCTCGCCCGTATCTTGCGGCGCTTGAGCCTGATCAGACACTTTTTGAGGTTGCCGTAATGAGTTTGTCCGAAGCCCGTTTCCACGATCTGGTCGATGCCACCCAGCAAACCCTGGAGGACATCTTTGACGACAGCGACCTGGATATCGATCTGGAAAGCTCGGCCGGTGTGCTGACCGTCAAGTTCGAAAACGGCACTCAGTTGATCTTCAGTCGTCAGGAACCGTTGCGGCAGTTGTGGCTGGCCGCGGTGTCCGGTGGTTTCCACTTCGATTACGACGAAGAGAGCGAGCGCTGGATGTGCGACAAGAGCGAAGAGCAGCTGGGCGAAATGCTTGAGCGCATCGTCAAGCAGCAGGCCGGTGTCGAATTCGATTTCGAAGGCCTGTGAGATCGTGACCCAGCCTGCGCCCGTTCGTCCGCCCAAGCCGCTGTACAGCAATGTCAGTCCGGCGGTGCCTTCTCCGTGCAGCGGCGTTTGTCGGCTGGATGAGCAGAAGGTCTGTCTCGGATGTTTCCGCCATGTCGAAGACATTCGCGAATGGCGCTCGGCCGACGATGAGCGCCGCCGGGTGATTTGTGCGCAGGCTTTGCAGCGCCAGCACCTGTAGGAGCTGGCTTGCCAGCGAAGGCGGCCTGAAGTTCACTGCACCGTTAAGATCCCATCGCCGGCAAGCCGGCTCCTACAGGGATTGCACGCCGCCCGGTGGCGGCTTGTATATTTTTTGAGCTGTGATAGTGTCCAGATACGCCTCAACCCATCGAGGCTTGTGAAAACCCCGCCTGTTTCTGGCGGGGTTTTGCTTTTTTCGTGCAGAAGAAAGGAGTCTGCCCTGATCATGACCGCACCTTCCATCACCCTTACCCGTCTGGACGTTCAACGTCTGGAGCGTCTGATCGACAGCCTGGATGAAACCCTGCCAGGTGTTATCGCGCTACAAACCGAGCTGGATCGCGCTGATACGGTGGTCGGCCACGATGAAGTGCCCGCCGATGTCGTGACCATGAATTCCCGCGTTCACTGCCGTGAAGAGATCAGCGGCAAGGACTATCACCTGACCCTGGTTTACCCGAAGGATGCCAATGCCGACGAAGGCAAGATTTCCATCCTGGCGCCGGTGGGCAGTGCATTGCTCGGCTTGAAGGTTGGCCAGCACATCGACTGGCCGGCACCGGGCGGCAAGACCCTGAAACTGACATTGCTGGAAGTCGAGTCGCAGCCGGCCAATGGTGGCGATTTCAACGTTTGACCCCGCCTCACACCTGCCCGAGCGCCTTGTTCAATGCGTGCTCCAGGTCGGCCTTGTAACGCAGGTACAGATTGCTTGAACCCTGACCATCACCGAGCAGGCCCGACAGGTCCAGATCGGTGATGTAGCAGCGGTAGCGTTTGGTCTCGCGGCGCTGCTCGACGATTTCCCGGGCGACCACGCTGAACAGTTGGTCGCCATGCTCGAGTTCTGAAAATTCCCGCTGATTGCAGTACAACGTGACCTGCACCTTGCCCGGTGCAGCTTTGCCGACGATCGCCTGTACATCATAGAAGGGTTTATTGACCGGGGTTTGCGGTGCCGGGCGGGCTTCGACCCGGCGTCCCCGGCCTGAACCTGAAGGCAAGAGTTGGTAATAAAAAGTGTCCAGGCTCCGGGGTTGAGCCGGGTCCATCGGCTGCAAGGCGTCGCGCCGGTACTGGATCGATTGCAGGAATCGTTGCAGCGGCACCAACAGGCTTTGCTCGTCATGCCACGGCAAACGCTGTTGCCACAAGGCATTGAATTCATCCAGTACGTACAGGTCGGCCTGGTCTTCGTTGATTCGGTAGAACACCTGAATGCAACCTGGCTGGCCCATTGGCAGAAGCAGCGCGAGGTCGTTGTCCTCCAGTGCCATCGGGTCCAGGTGCAGTGGGCTGTACCGGGTCAGTTCTTCGCCCAGGTAATCGTAAAGCGCTGGCAGTGTGGAGAGGGCGATGTGCCTGACCTGGCCGGGCACCAGCTCCAGCACGTGATAATGCTGCTGGACCTGAATCAGGTAGCGGTGGTTGAGTTTGCTCAGCAGCAGGGTCTGCGCGATCTCGAGGATGTCTTCAACGCGCTGGGCGATGAACTGGGCGCGGTTGTGGCAGAAGCAACGCACACGCAATCGGGGTTGCCACGTGCCGTCCGGCAGGTTGTTGAGGTAATCGCGCAGGCAGTCGAGCAAGGCATGGGGGCCGTCGAAGCGACTGACCAGCACTTCGTTCCAGCTATTGAGCGTGACCTGATCCAGGGTCAGCACCAGATTTTCCCGTACGCCTGCGTAACTCAGGGAGTCGGTGCGCTCGGTGGTCATCAGAATGTTCAGGTCGCGGTGATGCTTGAGCGGGTCGACGCCGACGTTCACCAGAATCAGCACTTCGCTGGGCACGCTGGCCCGCAGCAAGCGTTCTTCGGCGACCGTGGGCAGGGGCAGGGGAATGCTCTGTTGCAGGCTGCCGAGCAGGTTGAACAGTTCGAATTCGCTCAGGTCGCTGGTGCCAGGATGCAAGGCCAGTCGGGTGCTGCTGTCGATCACGCCGTTGCGGTGGCACCAGGTGAGCAATTCGAGCAACTGGCGGCTGCGTTTGATCGGGGCGAAATGCTCCCACTCAAGGGCGGTCAGGCTGCCGTTGTACAGACCCCATTGAGATTGCCCCGCTTCCTTTCTGTTCTCCATGTGCACCAGCGTCAGGGTGTCTTCGGCCAGGTCCGGGGCGATGCCCGGGTTGATGAACTCGACCTTGTCCGCCTTGCGCTCGAAGGCCGCATACAGGCGTCGGCCCAGCACGCTGAGGTCGCGTTTGTTGATCAGGCTGACGGTCTGTTCGTGCTGGGCAAACTGGGTCAGAAAGCGGTAACTGTAATTGAGCTCGTTGACCAGGGCGCGGCGCTCGGAGCCGACCTGGCGGACCTTCCACTGGCTGCGGCTGTCGAGCAGGGCCAACTGGCGCTGGTCCCAATGCCATTCGTGGGCCAGGCGCTCGAGCAGCGAGCGTTGCCAGCTTTGGGTGCGCCCGGTGTTACCGGTGAGCTTGCGATTGACCTTCAGGTACAGCGCGCGCCGCACCAGTTCCAGTCGATCTGGCTCATTACGGGTGATGAGGTATTCCTCGATGCGCCGGTAAACCACGACGTAGGGGTCCAGTTCATCGAGGTCGAGCCGATTGGCGAACACCGCCTGTTTGAAGCGCAGGCTCAGGCACTGGACCCTGGGATGTTCGCTGGCGTAAACCTCGGTCAGCAGCAACTTGAGCACCGATTTGTATGGTGACTCGATGCCCTTGAACAATTGCCACAGCCCGGCGCCGATGAATTCGCCAGGCGGAATGAACGCCAGATGCCCCAGGTCGAGGGTTTCGTCGGCGCGGATGAACCGCTTTGACAGCAGTGTGTGGATGTAGCGGTCGTAACTCGCTTCTTCATAGACCGGCACCAGCCACCAGATCGGCGTGCGTCCGGCCAGCCAGATCGCCGTGCGATAGAACTCGTCCAGCAACAGAAAGTGCTGGGTGGTGCCGCAATTTTCGGAGCTGAGTTGATTGTCGCGTTCACCCCGCGCAAAACGGGCCGGGTCGATCAGGAAGAAGTGCGCCTCGGCGCCCTGGCTGGCAGCCCAGGCTTCAAGCAACTGACATTTCTTGCGCAGTTCGGCGAGTTCGTTCTCGCCCAGGTCCGAACTGTGGCAAACCCACACGTCCATGTCGCTCTGCTCGGCCTGGGCCAGGGTGCCGAGGCTGCCCATCAGGAACAGGCCGTGAATCGGGCGTGGCGGGTTGCTGCCGTGGCGTGGTTTATAGGAGAACGAGCGGGTCAGGCGTTGGGCTTCGGCAAGAACGTTGGCCTCGGGTTCGAAATTCGACAGCCCGGCCGGTGTACTGCCGGAAACGTAGCCGGGCAACAGCGGGTGATTAACGTGGAAAAACAGCGGCAGGAGGTTGAGCACCCCTTGCTGGCGGGTCGACAAACCTTCCATGGCCCGCCTCATGCGGCCCTCATTGAGCTTCAGGAAGCGTGCGCGCAGTTGGCTCAGAACCTTTCGGTCGATTCCCTCGTCCAGGTCGGGGCGGATTTCATGGGTGCGGGTCATGTCAGCTCAAACCGGCTCGCAGGGCTCGGACGTGGGGCTCTCGGGTGAGGGAAGTTTAGCGCCTCGATCCCGGGACATTTAAGCCGATTTTGTTTTTTTGACGTCAGATTTGTATCGCATGGCGACTCAGGCGGCACTGAGTGCCCGCGGAAATCCCGTGGCAGGGGTTTCCGTGGGCGATATGGTGGAATTCAGGCTGTTTCTTCAGCTTTCAGAATGGTGAGCACGGTCTGCACACTTTGCGCGGCGTCACGTCCCAGGCTGGTCAGATAACCACCATCGGGCTGGTCGATCAGTTCTTTTTCGTAAAGGCGTTGGGCAGCGGCAATGGCTTTTGGGGCAGCGGTCTGATGAATTTTCAAACCTTCCTGGGAACTGTCCAGGTTGAAGAGTGCGAGGATTTCCAGTTCGGCAACCAACTCAGGGGTAAGCGACATAAGGACTCCAGACTTTCTAGGAATTGGACGACAGCGCCCCTAAGGTGAACCCGCCGGTGCGGCATGTCCAGTGCTCGCAGCAGCCTTTTTTCTCTCTGTAGGAGCGAGCTCGCTCGCGATGGTCGTCAACGATGACGCTGGAGGCCTGACAGCCCGCAGTGCTCTCAGGTTCTTCGCGAGCAGGCTCGCTCCTACAGGGGGAAGGGAGGGGTTATTTCTTTTCGGGTGGCAATTCAGGCAATGCACGCAGCGCCGCTTCGTACCATTCGGTATTGAACGCGCGGTCTTCTTCGAGGATAGCGTCGATTTCTACCGCTAAAACGTGGGCCATCAGGTTGAGGATTTCCTCCCGCTCGTAACCCACCAGTGTCAGCTTGTTGAACGTCGCCTTGGCTGCCGGCGGATTATCGCTTTCAATCTGGTTTTCGATGGCTTCGATCAGCGTGTTCTCGGCGAATTCTTCTTCGTCGATGTCGTCTTGGCGGGTGTCGGGGGTTGGCTCGCTCATGGCAGGCTCCTCTAGGAAAGGTGGCCAGTTTACCCGCATTCAGGGCTGTGATGCTGCTGGCGAGAATGCCCTCGACGTTCTATAACAGGCACTGCCAACCCCTGCACGGCCTGGAGGCTATGTGATGCTCAAGCTTTATGGATTTTCCGTCAGCAACTACTACAACATGGTCAAGCTGGCGCTGCTGGAAAAGGGATTGTCCTTCGAAGAAGTACCGTTTTACGGTGGCCAGACCCCCGAGGCACTGGCTATCAGCCCGCGTGGCAAGGTGCCGGTGCTGGGTGTCGAACAGGGTTTCATCAATGAAACCGCTGTGATCCTCGAATACATCGAGCAAAGCCAGAAAGGCACACCGCTGTTGCCGAGCGATCCTTTTGAGCGGGCGCAGGTGCTGGCACTGGCCAAGGAGATCGAGCTGTATATCGAACTGCCTTCGCGCGCCTGCTATCCCGAAGCGTTTTTCGGCATGACGTTGCCGGATGCGATCAAGGAAAAGACCAAGGCCGAATTGCTGCTGGGCGTTGCATCCCTGGGTCGACACGGCAAATTCAGCCCTTACGTGGCGGGCGACAGCCTGAGCGTGGCGGATGTGTACTTCCTGTACAGCGTGCCGCTGGCCTGTGGGGTGGCGAAAAAGCTGTTTGATATTGATTTGCTGGCTGAACTGCCAGAAGCCAAGGCGCTGCTGGAGCGTCTGGGGGACAATCCGAACGTGCAGCGGATTGCGGCGGACAAGGAAGCGGCGATGCCTGCGTTTATGGCGATGATAGCTTCCAAGAAATAGTTTTGTAGCGTTCTTGCGAATGCCATCGCGGGCAAGCCTTGCTCCCACAGGTCAGCATTGATTTCGAAATCGACGCGACCTGTGGGAGCAAGGCTTGCCCGCGATGCTTTTAGCGACTGGCGAGCAGCGCCTGACCACGCACCACGGCAGCCTTCACCTGTGCCGGCGCAGTTCCGCCGATGTGGTTACGGGCATTGACCGAACCTTCCAGTGTCAGCACGGCGAACACGTCCTGATCGATCTGGTCGCTGAACTTGCGCAGTTCTTCCAGGCTCATTTCCGCCAGGTCCTTGCCGCTTTCCACGCCGTACTTCACGGCATGACCCACGATTTCGTGGCAATCCCGGAATGGCAGGCCACGACGTACCAGGTAGTCGGCCAGGTCGGTGGCAGTGGAGAAGCCGCGCAGGGCTGCTTCGCGCATCATGGCGTGCTTGGGCTTGATCGCCGGGATCATGTCGGCAAAGGCTCGCAACGAGTCGCGCAGGGTGTCGGCGGCGTCGAACAGCGGTTCCTTGTCTTCCTGGTTGTCCTTGTTATAGGCCAGAGGCTGGCCTTTCATCAGGGTCAGCAGGCCCATCAGCGCGCCGAAAACCCGACCGGTCTTGCCACGCACCAGCTCCGGCACGTCCGGGTTTTTCTTTTGCGGCATGATCGAGCTGCCGGTGCAGAAACGGTCCGGCAGATCGATGAACTGGAACTGCGCGCTGGTCCACAGCACCAGCTCTTCAGAGAAGCGCGACAGGTGCATCATCGCGATGCTGGCAGCCGAGCAGAACTCGATGGCGAAGTCGCGATCGGACACGTTGTCCAGGGAGTTGCCACCGACCGCGTCGAAGCCCAACAGTTGCGCGGTGTATTCGCGGTCGATCGGGTAGGTGGTGCCGGCCAGTGCGGCGCTGCCCAGTGGCATGCGGTTGGTGCGTTTGCGGCAGTCGACCAGGCGCTCGTAGTCGCGGCTGAGCATTTCGAACCAGGCCAGCATGTGGTGCCCGAAGGTCACCGGTTGCGCGGTTTGCAGGTGGGTGAAGCCGGGCATGATGCTGCCCGCTTCGCGCTCGGCCTGTTCCAGCAAGCCTTTTTGCAGGCGGGTGATTTCGCTCAGGATCAGGTCGATTTCGTCACGCAGCCACAGGCGGATATCGGTGGCGACCTGATCGTTACGACTGCGGCCGGTGTGCAGCTTTTTACCGGTCACGCCGATGCGGTCGGTCAGGCGTGCCTCGATGTTCATGTGCACGTCTTCGAGGTCCACGCGCCAGTCGAACTGACCGGCCTCGATTTCACCCTGGATGGTCTTCAGGCCATCGATGATGCTGTCGCGCTCGGCATCCGTCAGCACGCCGACCTTGGCCAGCATGGTGGCGTGGGCGATCGAGCCCATGATGTCGTGGCGATACAGGCGCTGGTCGAAGGTGACGGAGGCGGTGAAGCGGGCGACGAAGGCGTCGACGGGTTCACTGAAGCGGCCGCCCCAGGACTGATTGGTCTTGTCAGTGCTCATGAATTCGCTCGTATCGGCTGAAGAAAGATGGCGTTGAAAACTGCCGCGGATAATAACAGGGTTGCCAATCCTGTCGCTGACACTGGTCGACTGGTTTTCATCGGACCTGTAGGCGCGAGCCTGCTCGCGATGAACCTGAGGGCGACGCGTGTATCCAGGAAGCCCTCGTTTTCGTTAGCGTCCATCGCGAGCAGGCTCGCTCCTACAGTTTTCACTGCTTGCGCAACGATATTTTTCATTTGAGCAATATCGGCTCGGCAACCGTCTACAGTTGGACAGTAGGACTAGCGCACTTCTCGGTGCAGATGCTGACTATAAGAAGAGGGGTGTTCATATTGCGTATCAGCAAACCCTGTGGCGATGTGTCGCCAATGCGGGCCTGGGCCGCCAATTGCCCGTCGGATAAAATTTTTACCGCCGGACGAGCGGCACTTTTTGACGCTCGGGCTAGTCTTAGCGTGGATCGCGGTGACGGACGTCACTTCACCTGTCTACGCTATCCTTGTGCGAGACTCACGCAGGAATCCAGCGCAATATGAATGTCCTGATCGTTGATGACGACCCCCTTGCCCGCGAGCGCCTGAGCCGAATGGTTGGCGAACTCGAGGGATACAGTGTCCTGGAGCCCAGCGCCACGAACGGCGAAGAGGCGCTGGCACTGATCGACAGCCACAAGCCGGATATCGTTCTGCTCGATATCCGCATGCCAGGCCTCGATGGCCTGCAAGTGGCCGCGCGATTGTGCGAGCGCGAAACCCCGCCCGCCGTGGTGTTTTGCACGGGGCCCGATGAATTTGCCGTGGAAGCCTTACAGGCCAGCGCCGTAGGCTATCTGGTGAAACCGGTGAGAACTGAACATTTACATGACGCGTTAAAAAAAGCCGAACGTCCCAATCGTGTCCAACTCTCGGCCCTGACCCGTCCGGCCGCCGAAAGTGGCAGTGGCCCCCGCAGCCATATCAGCGCACGCACCCGTAAGGGAATCGAGCTGATTCCGCTGGATCAGGTGGTTTACTTCATCGCCGATCACAAATACGTGACCTTGCGCCACGAAACCGGCGAGGTGCTGCTCGACGAACCGCTCAAAGCCCTTGAAGACGAATTCGGTGACCGTTTCGTGCGCATCCACCGCAACGCACTGGTTGCTCGTGAGCGCATCGAGCGCTTGCAGCGAACGCCTCTGGGACATTTTCAGCTGTTCCTCAAAGGCCTGAACGGCGATGCGTTGATCGTCAGTCGGCGCCATGTGGCCGGCGTGCGGAAAATGATGCAACAGCTTTGATTCGCCGGTCGCAGGCGAATTTCACACCCGATTGCCGGACATCCGGGGCCAGGGAGGCACAGTAGTTTCTGATACAAGTCAAAGTGGATTTGGCTGAGCTGTTATTATCCGCCGTATCTATTCAGTACGGATTGATCCATGTCCTCTCGCCAGATCCGCATCGCCACCCGCAAAAGTGCTCTCGCCCTGTGGCAGGCCGAATACGTCAAAGCCCGTCTGGAAGAGGCCCATCCGGGCCTTCTCGTGACGCTGGTTCCGATGGTCAGTCGCGGCGACAAGCTGCTCGACTCACCGCTGTCGAAAATCGGCGGCAAAGGCCTGTTCGTCAAGGAGTTGGAAACCGCGCTGCTGGAAAACGAAGCAGACATCGCCGTGCACTCCATGAAAGACGTGCCGATGGACTTCCCTGAAGGCCTCGGCCTGTTCTGTATCTGCGAGCGCGAAGACCCGCGCGATGCATTTGTCTCCAATACCTACGCCAGCCTTGAAGAATTGCCGCCAGGCAGCATCGTCGGCACGTCGAGCCTGCGCCGTCAGGCCCAGTTGCTGACCCGTCGTCCGGACCTGGAAATCCGCTTCTTGCGCGGTAACGTCAACACTCGCCTGGCCAAGCTCGATGCCGGCGAATACGACGCCATTATCCTTGCCTCCGCCGGTTTGATTCGCCTGGGTTTTGAAGATCGCATTACCTCGGCCATCAGTGTCGACGACAGTCTGCCGGCGGGTGGTCAAGGCGCAGTGGGCATCGAGTGCCGCAGTGCCGACAGCGAAATTCACGCGCTGCTGGCACCGCTGCATCACCAGGACACCGCTACCCGCGTGATCGCCGAACGTGCCCTCAACAAACATCTGAATGGCGGCTGCCAGGTGCCGATCGCCTGCTACGCCGTGCTTGAAGGCGAACAGATCTGGCTGCGCGGTCTGGTGGGTGATCCCAATGGCGGTCTGCTGCTCAGCGCGCAGGCGCGTGCTCCGCGTGGTGATGCCGAAGCCCTGGGGGTGCGAGTGGCCGAAGACTTGTTGAGCCAGGGCGCCGCCGACATTCTCAAAGCGGTCTATGGCGAGGCAGGTCACGAGTGACGGGCTGGCGCCTGCTGCTGACGCGTCCGGCGGATGAGTCGGCGGCGCTGAGCGGCTTCCTGGCCGGGCAGGGGATTTTCAGCAGCAGCTTGCCGCTTTTGGACATCATGCCAATCCCTGCCTCTGACACAATGCGCGACGTGATCCGCGACCTGGATCATTACTGCGCAGTGATCGTGGTCAGCAAGCCCGCCGCGCGGATCGGCGTCGAACTGCTCGACCGGTTTTGCGCGCAAACACCGCGTGTGAAGTGGTTCAGCGTTGGCGCGGCGACAGCGCAGATTCTTGAGGATCACGACCTGGACGTGAGCTTTCCGGAGGACGGCGATGACAGCGAAGCCTTGCTTGAGCTGGCGAATTTGCGCGAGGCTATCGCCCGACCCGAGCCGCGTGTGCTGATCCTGCGCGGGGAGGGTGGTCGCGAGTTGCTGGCTGAGCGCTTGCGTGAGCGAGGTGCTAGTGTCGAGTACCTGGAGTTGTACCGCCGCGAGCTGCCGCAATACCCGCCGGCAGCACTGCCCGGACGAATCGAATCGGAACGCCTGAATGCACTGGTGGTCAGCAGTGGACAGGGTTTTGAGCACCTGCATCAATTGGCTGGCGATGCCTGGCCGCAATTGGCGCGGTTGCCGTTGTTTGTACCTAGCCCCAGGGTCGCCGAGCTGGCACGTGCTGCCGGTGCCCTGACTGTTGTGGATTGTCGTGGCGCCAGTGCCGCGGCCTTGCTGACGGCGTTGCGGGAGCATCCCGAACCCGTTCTCTAATGCAAAGGATGGATACGTGAGCGAAACAGCCTTGCCTAAAGATAACGCGCGACCTGTGCTCGATGCACCGCTCGATGCACCTGTTGATCAAATGCCGCCGCCTGTTGCAGCGCAGCGCCGAGGCAATGGGCTGGCGATCGTCGCGCTGCTGGTGGGCGCTGTCGGTGTGGCGGTGGGCGGTTGGGGCGTCTGGCAGGTGCGCCACCTGCAAGCGACCAACCAGCAGCACTTGAGTCAGGTGCAGGCGTTGAGCGACGAGGCGCAAAGCCTGAGGCTCAATGAGCAGCGCCTGAGCGCGCGACTGGAGCAATTGCCCGGCGCCGATGTGCTGGAAGAGCGCAGTCGTCTGGTGATTCAGCTGCAAGGCGATCAGCAGCGGCTGAATCAGCGACTGGAAACCGTCCTAGGTGCCAGCCGCAAGGACTGGCGCCTGGCCGAGGCCGAACACTTGCTGCGTCTGGCCAGCCTGCGCCTGTCTGCCTTGCAGGACATCAGCAGCGCCCAGGCCCTGGTGCAGGGTGCCGACGAAATTCTGCGCGAACAAAATGATCCGGGCGCCTTCGCTGCGCGCGAACAGGTGGCCAAGACCCTTGTGGCGTTGCGCAGCACCGAGCAGCCGGATCGCACCGGGCTGTTCCTGCGCCTGGGGGCGCTGCGCGAACAGGTCACTGGCCTCACCGAGCTGGCACCCGAATACAAGGAACGTGGCGAATCGCTGCTCGGCCTGACCGCCGACGGCGACGGTGCCAGTCGCTGGGCGCAATGGTGGGATCAGATCTCGCGTTACATCCGTATCGATTTCAATGCCGATAAAAATGTCCGCCCATTGCTTGCCGGGCAGAGCCTGAGCCAGGTGCGTCTGGCCCTGAGCCTGGCACTGGAGCAGGCACAATGGGCCGCGCTCAATGGTCAGGCTGTGGTTTACAGCCAGGCACTGGACGAGGCGCGTGACGTACTCAAAGGTAATTTCAACCCGGACAACCCGCAGAGCAAAGTGATGCTTGATCAGGTGGCCGAACTGAGCACGCAGCCAGTGACTGTGGTTACCCCGGACCTGACCGGGACGCTCAGTGCGGTCCAGGGTTATCTGGAGCGGCGCAATGTCAACGCCGAAGACTCGATCAAGCCACTGGCCAAGCCTGGCGCGAGCACCGCGCAGGAGGCCACGCCATGAAGCGCCTGTATGTGATCGTGTTCCTGGCCATAGCCGCTGCGGCTGCGCTTGGGTTGGCGATTGCCGAGCATTCCGGTTACGTGCTGATCGCTTATAAAAGTTTCCGCTTCGAGTCGAGTCTGTGGGCGACGCTGGCGCTGGTTGCCGTGCTGTGGCTGGTGTTCTGGGGCATCAAGGCGTTGATCGAGCTGGTGACGGCTTCCGGCGGCGTGGTCAATCCCTGGTCGCGGCGCAATCGCAGTCGCCGGATACAGGTGGCGATCGAGCACGGCCAGCTGGATCTGGCCGAGGGTCGCTGGGCCAGTGCGCAGCGCCACTTGCATCGGGCTGCGGAAGCCGAGCGCCAGCCGCTGCTCTACTACCTCGGCGCTGCCCGCGCCGCGAACGAGCAAGGGCATTACGAAGAGAGCGACAGTCTGCTGGAGCGGGCGTTGGAGCGTCAGCCACAGGCCGAGCTGGCGATTGCCCTGAACCACGCACAATTGCAGACCGATCGTGGCGATACCGAAGGCGCCCTGACGACCCTGCAAGCGATGCACGAACGCCACCCTCATAACGCACAGACCCTGCGCCAATTGCAGCGCCTGCATCAGCAACGGGGCGACTGGTCGGCGCTGATTCGCCTGTTGCCGGAGTTGCGCAAGGACAAGGTGCTCCCGCCGGCGGAACTGGTCGAGCTGGAGCGCCGTGCCTGGGGCGAGAACCTGTCGCTGGCGGCGCATCAGGAAGAGGGCGGGACCGTTGGTTTGCAATCGCTCAATCGTGCCTGGCAGCAACTGTCTGCGGCTCAGCGTCAAGAACCGCAACTGGTGCTTGCCTACGCCGAGCAGCTGCGGCAGCTGGGTGCGCAGGTCGAAGCCGAGGAAGTCTTGCGCACAGCGCTCAAGCGCAATTATGACAGTCACCTGGCGCGTCTCTACGGGCTGGTTCGCGGCAGTGATCCGGCTCGTCAATTGCAACACGCCGAAGGCTGGCTCAAGGACCATCCCGCCGACCCAAGCCTGTTGCTGACGTTGGGGCGCCTGTGCCTACAAAGCAGCTTGTGGGGCAAGGCCCGGGACTATCTGGAAAGCAGCCTGCGCGTTCAGCGCAATCCCGAAGCCTGTGCCGAGCTGGCGCGGCTGTTGGCGCAAATGGGCGACACCGGGCGCAGCAATCAACTGTTTCAGGAAGGTCTGGGTTTGCTTGATGAGCGCTTGCTGGCGGCGCCATTGCCGGTGCCCATTCGCGCTTGACTGAGCCGGGCTTCAATGGCTGAACGATGACCATTGGCGAGGGAGCTTGCTCCCGCTGGGGCTGCGAAGCGGCCCCCATGCCGCAGCACACGCATTTTGATGTCGGATTTTTACTTCTGATTGCGTCTTCAGCAGAGTCCTACAAAGGACTACACCAAATCCTCTTACCGCTGTCGGGAATTCCCTACACCTCTGTTGAAGTGTCCCTGCCGGCCTGCCTTGAAACGCTGGCGCGCTTTCCTCTACCGTAACTGTCGGTCCTTACTGTTACGGAAAATCCATGTATTCGGCCTGCACACGCTCCTTGTTTTTCACGGTTTTCGTTGCGGGCGCCCTGGTCCTGGGTGTGTCCTACTATCTTGAGTATGCCGTTGGCCTCAAGCCATGCGGTTTGTGCCTGTTGCAACGGGCTTGCCTGGCGTTGCTGACGGTTGTCTGCCTGACGGCCGCAGTGCAGGGGCCTGGTCGCCTGGGTTCTTTCGTGTATTGGTTGCTCGGTCTGTTCTGTAGTCTGGCGGGAGCGGTCATGGCGTGGCGGCAGGTGCTGCTGCAAAGTGATCCTGCGTATCAGCTGTCGACCTGCGCCCCTAATCTGCCCGACCTGGTCGCCAGCACGTCTTGGATCGGTGTTGTGCAGCAGATGTTTAAAGGCACCCTCGACTGTGGTCAGATCGCCTGGACACTGTTCGACCTGAGCATTCCGGAATGGAGTTTGTTGTTCTTCATCGCGATGACGATGCTGGGGATTTATCAGCTGTTGCGCCTTGTCTGGACCGCCATGCGGCGACCGCTCAGCGGCGAGTCGTCGCGCCGGGCACTGGCGGGTGATTAAACACTTGTATGAACTTTATCGTCTGCGTACCTTGAAGCCACAGTCGCGCGGGCATAATCTGCCCGCACGTGTCATTGGAATTATGTTGCTCGATGACGCTCTGCCTGGCCGATTCCTGATTTTCAGGGCGACGGGTGTAGGGCAGCATGACCCACAAGGGAAGAGAGACCGCCATGCTCGAAAGTTGTCAGAATGCTCAGGAACGTTGGGGTGGAGTACATCTGCTGATCGATCGCTGGTTGCAGGAGCGTCGAGAACTGATCGGGGCCTACGACGCACTCGGCGCCAAGCCCGAGGCGCTGGGTGAAAACCGCAAACCTTTGCAGGAATTCTGCGGTGTGCTGGTCGACTACGTGTCTGCCGGGCACTTCGAGATCTATGAGCAGCTGACGGGGGAGGCCAAGGCCTTCAACGACAAGCGTGGCCTGGAGCTCGCCGAGACCATCTACCCGCGCATCGACGTCATCACCGAAAAACTGCTCGCGTTCAATGACCTGTGCGATGCCGGCAAATGCGTCGCAGAGAAGTTCAAGGAGCTCGGTGGCCTGTTGCACGAACGCTTCGAGCTGGAAGATTGCCTGATCGAAGTGCTGCACACCGCTCACAAGGAAGAAGACTCGGTCCAGGCCTGAACCCGCTTCTCGCAAGACCCCGAAACGGTGCGCCAAGGCGCACCGTTTTTCATTTCCGCTGTCAGCTGGTGGCGCCGCGCAATTCGACTTCGAATACCAGCGGCGTGAACGGCGCGATCAGGTCGCCGGCACCGTCGGCACCGTAGGCCTGTGCCGATGGAATCACCAGGCGCCATTTGGCACCGACCGGCATGTTCTGCAGCGCACTGCGCCAGCCGCTGATCACACTGTCGAGACTGAACCATTGTGGCTGGTTGTTCTGGTCGAACACCGTACCGTCGGGAAGGCGTCCGACGTAAAGCACCTGCACTTTTCCGTTCGGTCCGGCCTTGGCGCCATTACCCGGTACCAACTCCGTCAGCAGAATTCCATCGGCCAGTTCGCGAACGCCGGGTTTGGCTTTTTCCCCGGCGAGAAAACGCTGCTCGTTTTCCAGCGCCAGTTCGCTTTGCGGTGCAGGTGTTTGCATGGCAACCCGGGCTTCGTGCTCAGTCAGAATCTGTTCGATCTGCTCGTCTTTCAGCGCCAAAGGTTTGCCTTGATAGGCTTGCTGCAAACCTTCGACCAGCGCTTTGAGCTGCAAGTCGGGAACCTCTTGGCGCAAGCGTTCACCGAGGCTCGCACCCAGGCTGTAAGCGAGATCGTGAGCATCATTTTCCTGGGTTTTTTCAGCAGCGTGAGCCGCGGAAAAAATCACGCAGAGCGATAAAAAAAAGTAGCGCGACATGTGCACTCTCCAACCTGAGATGCGAGCGATTATGCCAGTGAGAATGCGTTCAACGGTGAACTGCTTTTGTTCAAGCGCAGAACATTTTCGATCCGTTGCAACGCAACGCTTTGGATACTGTCAAGATGCCCTAGCGGCGGTAGCAGCAGAGGTCTAGTATGAGCCGCACCCACGTCAGCCAGGAGGTAAACCATGTCGGCCACCAAGAAGCCTGTAAATACCCCGTTGCACTTACTCCAACAACTCTCGGGCAGCTTGCTCGAGCATCTGGAAACCGCTTGTTCCGAAGCCTTGGCTGATGCTGAAAAACTGCTCGCCAAACTGGAAAAGCAGCGCGGAAAAGCGCAGGAAAAATTGCACAAAACCCGCACCAAATTGCAGGACGCTGCGGCGGCCGGCAAGGCCAAAGCACAAGCCAAGGCCAAGGATGGAGCGAAGGAACTCGAGGACCTGCTTGATGCCCTCAAGGCGCGTCAATCGGACACTCGCAGCTACATTCTGCAACTCAAGCGCGACGCTCAAGAAAGCCTGAAACTGGCCCAGGGCGTTGGTCGTGTACAAGAGGCTGTCGGCAAGGCACTGTCCCTGCGTGCGGCCAAGCCAGCTGCGGCCCCTGCGAAGAAAGCCGCTGCCAAACCGGTTGCTGCAAAAGCACCGGCCAAGCCTGCCGCCAAACCGGTTGCCAAAGCACCGGTGAAAGCCGCAGCAAAACCAGCGGCGAAAAAACCGGTTGCTGCCAGCGCTGCCAAACCGGCTGCCAGAGTGGCCGCTGCCAAGCCAGCTGCTGCTAAAACAGCTGCCGCAAAACCGGCCGCAAGAACTGCTGCTGCGAAACCCGCCGTGGCGAAAACCGCAGCAGCAAAACCGGCAGCCAAACCTGCCGCCAAGCCAGCCGCAAAACCTGCTGCCAGGACTGCCGCTGCAAAACCTGCGGCCAAGCCAGCGGCAAAACCTGTCGCGGCTAAAACCGCTGCCAAGCCAGCTGCAAAACCAGCGGCCAGACCGGCTGCGAAAACGGCTGCTGCAAAACCTGCCGCCGCCAAGCCAGCCACTGCCGCAAAACCTGCCGCAGCGAAACCGGCAGCCAAACCTGCTGCTGCCAAACCGGCTGCAAAACCAGTCGCTGCAAAACCGGCTGCCAAGCCTGCAGCGAAACCCGCCGTGAAAAAACCGGCCGTTGCTGCCAAGCCGACCCCGGCATCTGCTGCCAAGCCAGCGACGCCAGCGCCAGCGCCATCTGTTTCGGCTGCTCCTGCGCCAACGGCAACCACCTCGACAGCCACCACTGCGCCAACGCCAGTAGCACCGTCGAGCACCACCACCACCCCAACCAGCGCTTCCTAAGTGCCGGTTGCCGCGACGCGCAGCTCAAGCAGCGCGTCGCGGTTCAGGTGGGCGGCGTCGGCTGCTACACCTTCGAGCCAGGCCGATAGGTCGGTTGCCTCATCTTCTGGCCAATCCTGCGCCACTCGCTCCAATTGCAATAACAGAAGTCGCTCGGCTTCCATTTCCAGTTTCTTCATTTCCTCGCGCAAATTGTTCAGGCCGGCATCCTCGCCAGCGGCGACTTTCCATCGTTCTCGCAGGGCGCGCACCGGTCGCACGACCTCAGCGTCCCAAGGTCCGGCTACATCAAGAAGCCGCTTCAACCGTTGTTCGTCGAAGGACACACCACGTACTCCGAGCCACAGCCCGCACAGCAGCAGGCACACGTTCGCCCCCTTCGACTGCAAGTGCAGGCACAGGGGTTCTACGCCGCGACGGCAATAGGTTTCTACGGAAAAGCTCCACAGGTCAGAGGACATAGTGCTACTCGCGCCAGTTGCGAGCGAAGCTGGTAGACTCCGCCGCCATTATGATTCGACTTCAGAACCTGACTTTACAGCGTGGCCCGCAACGTCTGCTAGAAGACGCCGAGCTGACCCTGCACGCCGGCCAGAAAGCCGGCCTCATCGGTGCCAACGGCGCCGGCAAATCGAGCCTGTTCGCCTTGCTTCGGGGTGAATTGCACCCGGACTCGGGCGATTGCTTCCTGCCGGCCGACTGGCGTATCGCCCACATGCGGCAGGAGGTCGACACGCTCGATCGCCTGGCGGTCGACTACGTGCTCGATGGCGACCTGCGCCTGCGCCAGGTGCAACGCGACCTGGCGGCCGCCGAAGCGGCCCATGACGGTGCCGCACAGGCCCGCCTGCACGCGGAACTCGACAGTGCCGACGGTTACACCGCCGACGCGCGGGCTCGCAAGTTGCTGGCGGGCCTCGGGTTCACCAACGATCAGATGGATCGTCAGGTCGGAGATTTCTCCGGTGGCTGGCGGATGCGCCTGAACCTGGCCCAGGCCCTGATGTGCCCTTCGGACCTGTTGCTGCTCGACGAACCGACCAACCACCTGGACCTCGACGCCATCATCTGGCTCGAAGAGTGGCTCAAGAATTATCCCGGCACCCTGATGCTGATCTCTCACGACCGCGACTTCCTCGATGCCGTGGTCGATCACGTGGCCCACGTCGATCAGCGCAAGATCACCCTGTACCGTGGTGGCTACAGCGCCTTCGAGCGTGCCCGTGCCGAACGCCTGGCCCAGCAACAGCAGGCCTACGAGAAGCAGCAGGCGCAACGCGCGCACATGGAAAGCTACATCGCCCGCTTCAAGGCCCAGGCCACCAAGGCCCGTCAGGCCCAGAGCCGGATCAAGGCACTGGAGCGGATGGAAGAGCTGACCGCCGCCCACGTCGATTCGCCGTTCGACTTTGTTTTCCGCGAATCGCAGAAAATTTCCAGCCCGTTGATCGACCTGTCCGATGCCCGCCTGGGCTACGGCGAGAAAACTGTGCTGGAGAAGGTCAAGCTGCAACTGACCCCCGGCGCGCGGATCGGATTGCTTGGCCCTAACGGCGCGGGCAAGTCGACCCTGATCAAGAACCTCGCGGGTGAACTCGAACCGCTGGCCGGCCGGTTGACCCGTGGCGAGAACACCGTCGTCGGCTACTTCGCCCAGCATCAGCTCGACTCCCTGGATTCCAAGGCCAGCCCATTGCTGCACTTGCAGCGCCTGGCTCCAACCGAACGTGAGCAGACCCTGCGAGACTTCCTCGGCGGTTTCGACTTCCGCGGTGCGCGGATCGATGAGCCGGTGCTGAATTTCTCCGGTGGCGAGAAGGCACGCCTGGCGCTGGCATTGATCGCCTGGGACCGGCCGAACCTGTTGCTGCTCGACGAACCGACCAACCACCTGGACCTGGAAATGCGCCTGGCGCTGACCATGGCCCTGCAGGAATTCAGCGGTGCGGTACTGGTGGTCTCCCACGACCGTCACCTGCTCAAAAGCACCACCGATAACTTCTATCTGGTGGCGGACGGCAAAGTCGAAGAGTTCGACGGCGATCTGGAAGACTACACCCGTTGGCTGGTGGACTACCGTCAGCGCAATGCCCCGGTCAGCACAACTCCGGTCAACCCGGACAAGACCGACAAGAAAGCTCAGCGTCAGGCTGCCGCTGCCTTGCGTCAGCAATTGGCACCGCACAAGCGCGAGGCCGACAAGCTCGAAGCCGAGCTGGGCAAGCTCCACGAGAAACTGGCGAAGATCGACGCCAGCCTTGGCGACAGCGATATCTACGAGCCAATGCGCAAGAACGAGTTGCGTGATCTGCTGGCCGAACAGGCCAAGTTGAAGGTGCGTGAAGCGGAGCTGGAAGAAGCCTGGATGGAAGCCCTGGAACTGTTGGAGAGCATGCAGGCGGAGCTGGAGGCGCTGTCCTGATGGACGCCTTGAGGCTCCCGCTGCCGGCGATGTGGGTCGAGCCGATCTGGCTCGGCGTGCAAATTCTGCTGATCCTGCTGGCCGGTTACATCGCCCAGCGCTTTGTTGCCAAAGGTCTGACCCGACTGGGCGAGCGCTACCCGTTTCCGCCGCAATTGCTGATGCCGCTGCGCGGCGGTCTGCGCTGGCTGATCATGGGCAGCGCGTTGATTTTCGTACTGGAGCGTCTTGGGGTGTCGGCCACGGTGCTCTGGACGGCGTTGTCCGGCTTTGTCGCGGTCGCTGCGGTGGCGTTTTTCGCCATGTGGAGCGTGCTCTCCAATCTGCTCTGCGCGATCCTGATCTTTACCGTTGGCCCGTTCCGCCTTGGCGATGTGGTCGAATTGGTGGACACCACCGACAAGCCTGGCGTCAAAGGCCGGGTCGTGGCGATCAATCTGCTGTACACCACGTTGATCGAGGCTGAGGAACTGGGTACTGGCAGTGCGATGGTGCAAGTGCCCAATAGCCTGTTCTTCCAGCGTTCGGTGCGGCGTTGGCGCGGTGGTGATGTCTTCCCTTCGAGCGGTTTTGAGAAGTAAGGCATCTATCGCCTGACAGGCCGCTATCGCGAGCGGGCTCGCTCCTACAGTTGACCGAGCTGTTCCAGGAGAAACGCGATCCAATGTAGGAGCGAGCATGCTCGCGATAGGGCTCGGAAGCTGCAAACGCTGGTCGGCAACCGCAACATCCTGCAAAAAATCGATAGTCATCCGCCCAAAGCCGCATTAGCTTAGACGTCTGTCACGAGTCTGAGTCGAGGTGTGCAATGGAGCTTCAAACATGGCTGGCGTTTTTTGCCGCCTGCTGGGTGATCAGTCTGTCTCCCGGTGCCGGCGCCATTGCGTCGATGTCCAGCGGTCTGCAATACGGTTTCTGGCGTGGCTACTGGAACGCCTTGGGCCTGCAATTGGGCCTGGCGGTGCAAATCGCCATTGTCGGCGCCGGTGTAGGGGCGATTCTCACGGCGTCGGCCACAGCTTTCTATGCGATCAAATGGTTCGGTGTGGCTTACCTGGTCTACCTCGCGATCAAGCAATGGCGTGCGCTGCCCAGCGACATGGCTGATGACGCGGCCATCCGCCCGATCGGCAAACCGATGGTCCTGGTGTTCCGTGGTTTCCTGGTGAATATCAGCAACCCGAAGGCGCTGGTGTTCATGCTCGCGGTATTGCCTCAATTCATTGACCCGCACGCGCCACTGGTGATCCAGTACCTGATCATCGGTGTGACTATGGTTTGCGTCGATCTGATCGTCATGGCCGGGTATACCGGGCTGGCGTCCAAGGTGCTGCGTCTGTTGCGCACACCCAAACAGCAAAAACGCATGAACCGCACGTTTGCCGGACTGTTCATCGGCGCGGCGGCGTTCATGGCGACGCTGCGAAAAGCGGCGGCGTAAAACCGTCAGGCACAAAAAAGGCGACCTTCTCAGGTCGCCTTTTTTATTGGCCGGGTGGTGGCAAGCCCTTGGACAGTGCAGACAAAGCTTGAGTGAAAGTAATTGGGAGGGAACAATATGTTACTTCCTGTTTCCAATTGAGATTGATTCATGATTGCCCCGTCCCGATTCCTGGCCTGGCTGATAGCGCCGGTGTTCGCCTTATGCAGTTTCAATCTGCTGGCCGACACGGTGGAAGGCGCACCGCAAGCCCTGCATTTACTCGATTACATTGGTGCGGACTACCCGGAAGCGGTGCAGGCAGGCAAGGTCGTCAATGAGGCCGAATATCGCGAGCAATTGGAATTCGTCCAGGCCTTGCAAGGCCTGGTGACTGCCATGCCGGCCAAGCAGGAAAAGGCCGGATTGGAGCAGGGCATCAGCGCACTGCGTCATGCGATCACTGCGCGTCAGGATGGCGCGGATGTCGCCCGTCAGGCGCGGCAACTCGGCGCGCAGCTGGCTGTGGCCTATGAAGTCAGCCAGGCCCCGATCATCACCCCGGACCCAACCCGTGGTGCGCCGCTGTACGCGCAGCACTGTTCGGTATGCCACGGTGATGCCGGGGCAGGTGATGGCCCGGCGGGTGTCGGCCTGACGCCGCCCCCGACCAATCTGCGTGATAGCGCGCGTCTGGATCACCTGAGCCTCTATGCGATCTACAGCACCCTGGGTCTAGGGGTTGAAGGGACCGACATGCCAGCCTTCGCCGATCAGTTGGATGATCGTCAGCGTTGGGACCTGGCCACCTATATCGCCAGCTTCAGCGCGGCCCCGGCGACCTCCAGCGGCGACAAGGTCTACAACATTGCCGATCTGGCCCGGCAGACACCGGCCGAAGTGCAGGCAGCCGATGGTCCGCAAGCGGCGGCGACCTTCCGTGCGCAACGGGCGCAACCACCGCAGGTCAAGCGTGGCCCGGCGCAGTTGCTCGACTACACCGCCGCCACCCTGGACAAGAGCCTCGCAGCCTACCGTGCGGGTGACCGCGAACAGGCCTATGACTTGTCGGTGGCGGCGTACCTGGAAGGCTTCGAACTGGTCGAAAGCTCCCTCGATAACGTCGATGCCAATGTGCGCAAAGACACCGAAAAGTCGCTGATGGCCTACCGTCAGTCGTTGCAGGATGGCTTGCCGATGGAGCAGGTCGAGCAGCGTCTGGGGGCGGCCAAGGCCAAGTTAAGGGCCTCTGCCGGTTTGCTGGGCAGCGACGGTTTGAGCTGGTCGCTGAGCTACATTTCCGGCCTGTTGATTCTGCTGCGTGAAGGGCTGGAGGCGATTCTGGTGCTGGCGGCGATCCTCGCCTTCTTGCGTAACACCGGCCAGCAGTCGGCGGTGCGCAGTGTCAACGTCGGTTGGGGGCTGGCGTTGCTGGCCGGGCTCGGGACCTGGGCGCTGGCGGCGTATGTGATCGATATCAGCGGTTCGCAGCGTGAGTTGCTGGAAGGGGCGACGGCGTTGTTCGCCAGCGTCATGGTGCTGTGGCTTGGTGTGTGGATGCACGACCGCCGTCATGCGGCGGCCTGGCAGGATTACATCAAGAGCAGCCTGGTGGGCGGTGGCGGGCGTTTCGGTTTTGCGATCCTGGCGTTCTTCTCGGTGTATCGTGAATTGTTCGAAGTGATCCTGTTCTACGAGACCCTGTGGTTGCAGGCTGGCCCCGCAGGCCACGATGCGGTGCTGGCTGGCGGTGCGACGGCGCTGGTGCTGTTGGTGGGCCTTGCCTGGGTGATCCTGCGCGGATCGGCGAAATTGCCGTTGGCGTTGTTCTTCAGCATCAACGCCGGGCTGTTGTGCGCATTGTCGGTGGTGTTCGCCGGACATGGCGTGAAGGCATTGCAGGAGGCCGGAATCTTCGGTACGCGGCCGGTGCCCTTCTTCGATTTCGAGTGGCTGGGGATTCATGCCGATGCGTATTCGCTGAGTGCGCAGGTTGTGGCGTTGATAGCGATTATTGTGCTGTACAGCCGTAGTCGCATGGCCGAGAAGCAGCGGGTTACGGCTTAACAGCATTCGCTTCGCTCACATTCGCGGGCAAGCCTTGCTCCCACAGGTTTAGCGTTAACCTTGTGGGAGCAAGGCTTGCCCGCGATGCTTTTAAAAGAGGAAAAGTACATGCGTGTCTGGATCGATGCCGACGCCTGCCCCCGAGCGGCCAAGGATCTGGTGGTGAAGTTCGCCCTCAAGCGCCGGTTTGAAGTGGTGCTGGTGGCCGGGCAGCCGCAGATCAAGCCGGGCCTGGCCCTGGTGAAACTGATCGTGGTGCCGAGTGGCCCGGACGCGGCCGACGATTACCTGGTGGAACACGCAGTGCCCGGTGAACTGGTGATCTGCAGCGATGTGCCCCTGGCGGACCGCCTGGTGAAAAAAGGCGTAGCGGCGCTGGACCCGCGGGGCAAGGAGTTCGACGCGCAGAACATGGGCGATCGGCTGGCGGTGCGTAACCTGTTCACCGATTTGCGTGAGCAGGGGCAGATGAGCGGCGGCCCCGCACCGTTTGGCGAGCGCGAGAAGCAGGCGTTTGCCAATGCGCTGGATCGGATTTTGACCCGGCTGACCCGCAAACCCTGAACCCTGTAGGAGCTGGCTTGCCAGCGAAAGCGATCTTGGATTCGACACATGTGTTGAATGATCTGATCTCTTCGCTGGCAAGCCAGCTCCTACGGTTATCCGTGTCAGGCGTCGTTTTCGTGGGTCAGTTCGAGTACGCGGTCGACCAGTTTGTTGATACCCGAAGCCGCTTCGCTGATGCTTTGCGCCAGCATGTACGCCGGGGTGCTCACCAGTTTGCGCGCCTTGTCTTCGACAATGTCGCTCACCGCACAATCCTGGTGGGTGGCGCCCATCTTGTTCAGGGCGGCTGCGGTGTCGGCGTCGTTGCCGATGGTGCAGGTCACGCCGGGGCCATAAATCTTCGCCGCCAGGGCCGGCGAGATGCAGATCAGGCCGACCGGTTTGCCGGCCTCGGCAAACGCCTCGGTCAGGGCCAGGACTTCCGGTTGCACGGTGCAGCCAGTGCCTTCGATGGCGAAGTTGGAGAGGTTCTTGGCCGATCCGAAACCGCCGGGAATGATCAGCGCATCGAAATCTTCGGCGTCTGCTTCGCGGATATCCTTGATCTCGCCGCGGGCGATCCGCGCCGATTCCACCAGCACATTGCGCGACTCGGGCATTTCTTCGCCGGTCAGGTGGTTGATCACATGCAATTGCGCAATATTCGGTGCGAAACACTGCACCTGCGCGCCACGTTGGTCCAGGCGCAGCAGCGTAATCACGCTTTCATAGATCTCGGCGCCGTCGTACACACCACAACCGGAAAGGATCACTGCAACTTTTTTGCTCATGGGCTTTTCTCCAGATTCATGGCGTTAAATGTCCACTAATTTGTCACTCGTTGCCATAGGGTTAATTCGCGGCTAAACATAGGATCTGTCCTACAGATTCCGACCAGGGCGCGTCATGGACTTCATTTTGTATGCGGTGCCGTTTTTCTTTGTGCTGATTGCCGTCGAACTGCTGGCCGACCGTTGGCGCGGGGTCAACAATTATCGGGTGGCGGACGCGATCAACAGCATCAGCACCGGCGTGCTGTCGACCACCACCGGCCTGCTGACCAAGGGTGTGGGGTTTGTCACCTATGCATTGGCCCTCAAGCATCTGGCGTGGTTCGAGCTCTCGGCCGACAGCGTGTGGGTCTGGGTGTTCGCCTTCGTCTTTTACGACTTCTGCTACTACTGGCTGCACCGCATGGGCCACGAGCGCAACATTCTCTGGGCCGCGCATTCGGTGCATCACCAGAGCGAGGACTACAACCTCTCCACCGCCCTGCGCCAGACCAGCACCGGGTTCCTGTTGAGCTGGATCTTCTATCTGCCCATGGCCCTGGCCGGCGTGCCGCTGCTGGTCTTCATCAGTGTCGCCTCGCTGAACCTGCTGTACCAGTTCTGGGTCCACACCCGGCACATTCCCAAGCTCGGATGGTTCGAGTGGTTCTTTGTGACGCCATCCAATCATCGGGCCCACCATGCGCAGAACGCTCTCTACATGGATCGCAACTACGGCGGGGTGTTCATTATTTGGGACCGTCTATTCGGCTCCTTCCAGGAGGAGGACGACAACGAACCCGTGATTTTCGGCGTGACCACGCCGCTGGCGAGCTGGAATCCGATATGGGCGAACGTGCAGTTTTACGCGCAGCTATGGGCAGATGCCCGGCGTGCCGAAAGCACCTGGGACAAGTGTCGGATCTGGTTCATGCGCACGGGGTGGCGGCCGGCAGATGTGGCGGCGAAGTATCCGATGAGCAAACCGGACCTGAGTCAGTTTCGCAAATTCGAAGTGCCACTGGATGGGCGTCAGGTGTGGTACGTGGTGTTGCAGTTCTGCGTCTACATCGCGTTGGGCAGCTACTTGATGAATCTGGAGCCGAGTCTGTCGACCCCCGCTCTGGTGCTGGGCTGGGGGGCAGTGGCTCTGGGGTTGTTCGTGCTGGGCGTGGCCCTGGAGAATCGCCCGTGGGCGTTGAAGCTGGAGCTGCTGCGGCTGGCGTCGAACGTGCCACTGGTGTGGCTGGCGCCGGTGGTGGGGCTCTGGCCGGCCAGCGCGGTGGGCTGGGTCGGCCTGCTCAGTTACAGCCTGCTCAGCGCAATCGGTCTCTACTGCTGTAGAAACCGTTTCACTCGGCTGGCGTCTTAGGTTCGCCGGTATTGGCCTGTTCGGCCTTCAAGGCTTGCTCGTCGGCGTAGACCTGCTTGGCCAGGCGCGCATTCTTGAAGCGGCGGCGCAGCCACAACCCCAGGCCCAGGACGAGCAGGGCGCCGAGGACCCACAGCTCGTACTTCTTGATGCTGCCGAGCATGCCTTCCAGCACCGCGCCGAAATGATAGGCCGCTGCCGCCAGCGCGGCGGCCCATATTGCCGCGCCAATCCCGTTGAGCAGCAGGTAACGGCCTGGTGGATAGCCTGACAGGCCGATCGCCACCGGCATCACCGTACGCAGGCCGTAGACGAAGCGGAAACTCAGGACCCAGATGTCCGGGTGCTTGCGAATATGTTCCAGCGCCCGGTCACCCATCAGTTGCCAGCGGGGCTTGCGCGCCAGCAGCTTGCGACCGTGCTTGCGTCCCAGGAAGTACCACAGCTGATCGCCGGCATAGCTGCCGAAGAAGGCCACGACCACCACCATGTTGATGTCCATGTATCCACGGAACGCGAGGAAGCCTGCGAGTACCAGAATGGTTTCGCCTTCGAAGAATGTGCCGAGAAACAGGGCAAAGTAGCCGAAGTCATGCAGAAATTGTTGGAGCATTGTCTGGGTGCTGGCGAAATGAACGCGCAGCCTAACCCTTCGTACACATTCAGGAAAGTGTCCAAATGTGTCTCGACGTGAACATTTCCTACAACGACAATGGAATGCGGCTACGCGTCACTGGTTGCACATAACTGTCATCTGTTCGTCATAATGGCCGCTTATAACTGTCACGCTCGCCCGTCTGCGCGGGCTCAGGAGTCTGTCGTGAGCTTTACCCCCGCCAACCGTTTGTTCCCTGCAACCCGCCTGCGCCGCAACCGTCGTGACGATTTTTCTCGCCGACTGGTCCGTGAAAACGTCCTGACCGTCGATGACCTGATCCTGCCGGTGTTCGTGCTTGACGGTGAAAACCGTCGCGAAGCGGTCGCCTCGATGCCTGGCGTCGAACGCCTGACCATCGATCTGTTGCTGGAAGAAGCGGCTAAATGGGTCGAGCTGGGCATTCCAGCGCTGGCGCTGTTCCCGGTGACGCCGCCGGACCTCAAGTCGCTGGACGCCGCCGAAGCCTGGAACCCTGAGGGTATCGCCCAGCGTGCCACCCGTGCCCTGCGTGCGCAGTTCCCGGAGCTGGGTGTGATCACCGACGTCGCGCTGGACCCGTTCACCACCCACGGCCAGGACGGCATTCTCGACGAAGAAGGCTATGTGCAGAACGACATCACCGTCGACGCACTGGTCAAGCAAGCCCTTTCCCATGCCGAAGCCGGTGCTCAGGTCGTGGCGCCGTCGGACATGATGGACGGGCGCATCCAGGCGATCCGTGAAGCCCTCGAGCTGGCCGGTCACGTCAACGTGCGGATCATGGCCTACTCGGCGAAGTACGCCAGTGCCTACTACGGGCCGTTCCGCGATGCGGTCGGTTCGGCGCTGAACCTGGGCAAGGCCAACAAGGCCTCCTATCAGATGGACCCGGCCAACAGCAACGAAGCCCTGCACGAAGTGGCGGCTGACTTGTCAGAAGGTGCAGATATGGTCATGGTCAAGCCAGGCATGCCCTATCTGGACATCCTCTGCCGGGTCAAAGAAGAATTCAAAGTGCCGACTTTTGTCTATCAAGTCAGCGGCGAATACGCCATGCACATGGCAGCGATCCAGAATGGCTGGTTGAGCGAAGGGGTTATCCTCGAGTCGCTGACCGCTTTCAAACGTGCAGGCGCCGATGGCATCCTGACGTACTTTGCCGTTCGTGCCGCTCAATTGTTACGAGAGCAGAAATAGCCCTCCCAGGAACATTCGATGAATACCGAAGTACTCACTGAAGTTGCCGTAAAAGACGCTCAACCTGTGGTGGAGCAAATTGCCGAGACCCCACCGGAGCTGGAGCCCGCTCCACCCGCGACGGTGACCGAGCCCGCGCTGGCGGCTCCGGCGATTGCCATCCCCGGCCTGGATGACAGCAGCCTGTACATCCATCGCGAGCTTTCGCAACTGCAGTTCAACATCCGCGTGCTGGAACAGGCGCTGGACGAGTCCTATCCCTTGCTGGAGCGGCTGAAGTTTCTGCTGATCTTCTCCAGCAACCTGGACGAGTTCTTCGAGATTCGCGTCGCCGGTCTCAAGAAACAAATCACCTTTGCCCGTGAACAGGCTGGCGCCGATGGCTTGCAACCGCACCAGGCACTGGCCCGCATCAGCGAACTGGTGCATGGACACGTCGACCGCCAGTACGCGATCCTCAACGATATCCTGTTGCCGGAACTGGAAAAGCATCAGGTCCGCTTTATCCGCCGTCGCCACTGGACGGCCAAGCTCAAGACCTGGGTACGCCGTTATTTCCGCGACGAGATCGCTCCGATCATTACCCCGATCGGCCTCGATCCGACGCACCCGTTCCCGCTGCTGGTGAACAAGAGCCTGAACTTCATCGTCGAACTCGAGGGCATCGACGCCTTCGGTCGCGATTCCGGTCTGGCGATCATCCCGGCACCGCGCCTGCTGCCGCGGATCATCAAGGTGCCGGAAGAAGTCGGCGGCGCTGGCGACAATTATGTGTTCCTGTCGTCGATGATCCACGCCCACGCCGATGACCTGTTCCAGGGCATGAAGGTAAAAGGCTGCTATCAGTTCCGTCTGACCCGAAACGCCGACCTGGCGTTGGATTCCGAAGACGTCGAAGACCTGGCCCGCGCCCTGCGCGGCGAGTTGTTCTCCCGTCGCTACGGTGACGCGGTGCGCCTGGAAGTGGCCGACACTTGCCCGAAACACCTGTCCGATTACCTGCTCAAGCAATTCAACCTGAGCGAGACCGAGCTGTATCAGGTCAACGGTCCGGTGAACCTGACGCGTCTGTTCAGCATCACCGGCCTCGACAGCCAGCGCGAGCTGCAATACACGCCGTTCACGCCGCAGATCCCGAAACTGCTGCAGAACAGCGAGAACATCTTCAGCGTGATCAGCAAGCAGGACATTCTGCTGCTGCACCCGTTCGAGTCGTTCACTCCGGTGGTTGACCTGCTGCGCCAGGCCGCCAAGGACCCGCACGTTCTGGCGGTGCGCCAGACGTTGTATCGCTCCGGGGCCAACTCGGAAATCGTCGATGCGCTGGTGGATGCGGCGCGTAACGGCAAGGAGGTCACTGCGGTGATCGAATTGCGTGCGCGGTTCGACGAGGAGTCCAACCTGCAACTGGCCAGCCGTCTGCAAGCGGCCGGCGCAGTAGTGATCTACGGCGTGGTCGGCTTCAAGACCCACGCCAAGATGATGCTGATCCTGCGTCGCGAGGCCGGCGAGATCGTGCGTTACGCGCACCTGGGCACGGGCAACTACCACGCCGGCAACGCCCGCTTGTACACCGACTACAGCCTGCTGACGTCCGACGACGCCTTGTGCGAAGACGTCGGCAAGCTGTTCAGCCAGTTGATCGGCATGGGCAAGACGCTGCGCATGAAGAAGCTGTTGCATGCGCCGTTCACCCTGAAGAAGGGCATGCTCGACATGATTGCCCGCGAAACCCAGTTCGCCCTCGACGGCAAACCGGCGCACATCATCGCCAAGTTCAACTCGCTGACCGATCCGAAGATCATCCGTGCGTTGTACAAGGCCAGCCAGTCAGGCGTGCGCATCGACCTGGTGGTGCGTGGCATGTGCTGCCTGCGGCCGGGGATTGCCGGGGTTTCCCACAACATTCACGTGCGCTCGATCATCGGTCGCTTCCTGGAACACACCCGGGTCTTCTACTTCCTCAACGGTGGCGAAGAACAGATGTTCCTGTCCAGTGCCGACTGGATGGAGCGCAACCTCGACAAGCGCGTCGAAACTTGCTTCCCGGTTGAAGGCAAGAAGCTGATCATGCGGGTCAAGAAAGAGCTGGAGTTGTATCTCACCGATAACACCCACAGCTGGAGCCTGCAGTCGGACGGTCGTTACATCCGCAACACACCGACCGGCAACCAGAACCCGCGCAGTGCCCAGGCGACATTGCTGGAGCGGTTGGGTAGCCCGATCCTGGCGGTTCGTTAGCTCAGGCTCGAAACAAAAAATGGCGATCCCTGCGGATCGCCATTTTTGTTTCCGCCGCAGCACTCTGTGGGAGCACAGCTTGCTGGCGATGGCGTGCTAGAGATTGCCATCGCGGGCAAGCCTTGCTCCCACAGGGTTGGGGGTCAGCGTATGTTCAGTACGATATCCACACGTGTGAGCCATTCCGCCTCGATGGCGAAGTCAGCCTGGGTCAGCTGGTTGTCGTCCAGCCAGTGCTCCGGGAACACCACTTCCAGGCTGTTGCCATTGGCGTTCAGTTCCACCTGAGGCATTTGCTGGGTGCCGCGGATGTGATGGAACAGGATCGCGAAGCGCAGCAGCACGCACAGGCGAATCAGCTTGATGCCTTCATCGCCGAATTCAGCGAACTTGTCCTTGGGGATGTTGCGGCGGTGACCACGCACCAGCAGCGCGAGCATCAGTTGATCCTCGCGGGAGAAACCGGCCAGGTCCGAGTGTTCGATCAGGTAGGCGCCATGCTTGTGGTACTGATAGTGGGCGATGTCCAGACCCACTTCATGGACCTTGGCGGCCCAGCCGAGCAATTCGCGCCAGACGCCGTCTTCCAGATCCCAGTCCTTGGCCACCTGGTCGAAGGCATGCAGGGCCTTGCGCTCGACCCGCGCCGCCTGTTCCAGGTCAACGTGATAGCGCTCCATCAACGAGGTGAGGGTGCGTTCGCGGACGTCTTCGTGGTGATGGCGGCCCAGCAGGTCATAAAGCACACCTTCACGCAGGGCACCTTCACAGTGGTCCATCCGTTGCAGTTCGAGGGAATCGAAGATGGCTTCGAGAATGGCCAGGCCGGCCGGGAAAATCGCCCGGCGGTCAGGCTTGATGCCTTCGAAGTCGATTTTCTCGACATCGCCGAGCTTGATCAGCTTGCGCTTGAGCCAGGCCAGGCCCTCGGCGTTCACTTCGCCAGTGCCGTGACCACCCGCCTTCAGCGCCAGGCCGATGGCGCGGATGGTGCCCGAGGAGCCGATGGCTTCATCCCAGGTCAGGCGGTGCAGCGCGTGTTCGATGCTCATGATCTCCAGTCGGGCCGCCGTATACGCCTGGGCGTAGCGGGCCGGGGTGATCTTGCCGTCCTTGAAATAGCGCTGGGTGAAGCTCACGCAACCCATTTGCAGGCTTTCGCGCAGCAACGGTTCGAAACGCTGGCCGATGATGAATTCGGTACTGCCGCCGCCAATGTCGGCCACCAGGCGCTTGCCTGGAGTGTCGGCGAGGGTATGGGACACGCCGAGGTAGATCAGGCGCGCTTCTTCACGGCCGGAGATGACCTCCACCGGATGGCCGAGAATTTCTTCGGCGCGACGAATGAATTCGGCACGGTTGCGGGCTTCACGCAGGGCGTTGGTGCCAACGATCCGCACGGCACCCGGGGGCATACCGTTGATCAGTTGGGCGAAGCGCTTCAGGCAATCGAGCCCGCGCTGCATGGATTCTTCGCTGAGGTGGCGTTCTTCGTCGATGCCGGCAGCCAGCTGAACCTTTTCCCCGAGACGTTCGAGAATACGGATTTCGCCGTTCTGGGCCTTGGCCACGACCATGTGAAAGCTGTTGGAGCCCAGGTCGATTCCGGAGATCAGGGACAGATTCTTGGCTTGGGATTGCGGCATGGTCAGGGGGTCTCGGTCGATAACCCTGACATCGTGCCACGATCAAGGGCTGGCGCCAACGCGCAGGAGCTGCCGGAGGCTGCGATCTTTTACCGCGGGGCGGATTTGCGGTGCTGGTGCTGGCCCTATCGCGGGCAAGCCTTGCTCCCACGGATTTGTGTCGTACGCGCATAGTGCGTACCCCATGACCTGTGGGAGCAAGGCTTGCCCGCGATGACGGCTTCACAGGTGCTGAGGAATACGACATGAGCTATACCCAAACTCATGGAACACCATAGCGAGACTCAATCATCTGCACCTTCCTGAACGAAGGAAGGGCCGTTATGATGGGCCACGTTTTTTTTGCTTACAACCCTGGAGAATTCCATGAGCAGCGATCTTATCAAACACGTTAGCGACGCTAGCTTCGAGGCCGACGTACTCAAGGCTGAAGGCGCTGTACTGGTCGATTACTGGGCTGAGTGGTGCGGCCCTTGCAAAATGATCGCTCCTGTTCTGGACGAAATTGCCGAGACCTACAAAGGCAAGCTGACCGTTGCCAAACTGAACATCGACGAGAACCAGGAAACCCCGGCCAAGCATGGCGTGCGCGGTATCCCGACCCTGATGCTGTTCAAGAACGGCAACGTTGAAGCGACCAAGGTCGGCGCCCTGTCGAAGTCGCAACTGGCGGCTTTCCTCGACGCCAACATCTAAGCGTCGTTGTAGCCTGTCAAAAAAGGCCCCGCAAATTGCGGGGCCTTTTTCGTTATTGAGGGCTAGACGCTCCGAAACTCAGGTGTTACATTCGGCCCCGCGCTGGTTTCTCCAGTGCCCCCTGCTAGCCGTCGCCGACGCTCTCCTTTTCGAATAAGTACGCGATCCTGTCGCCTTCTCCGCGGCGCGGCCTCATTAAGCCAAAAGCTTAATTTCCCCCCTCCATAAATGATTACGTCATTCCTATATGAATCTGACTGAACTCAAGCAAAAGCCGATTACCGAACTGCTCGAATTGGCCGAACAGATGGGCATAGAAAATATGGCCCGTTCGCGCAAGCAGGACGTGATTTTCTCCCTGCTCAAGAAGCACGCGAAAAGCGGCGAGGAAATCTCCGGTGATGGCGTGCTGGAGATTCTCCAGGACGGCTTCGGCTTCCTGCGCTCCGCTGACGCTTCCTATCTCGCCGGCCCGGACGATATCTACGTCTCGCCGAGCCAGATCCGTCGCTTCAACTTGCGCACCGGTGACACCATCGTTGGCAAGATCCGCCCTCCAAAGGAAGGCGAGCGCTATTTCGCGCTGCTCAAGGTCGACACGATCAACTTCGACCGTCCGGAAAACGCGAAGAACAAGATTCTCTTCGAGAACCTGACCCCGCTGTTCCCGACCGTGCGCATGAAGATGGAAGCCGGCAACGGTTCCACCGAAGACTTGACCGGTCGTGTGATCGACCTGTGCGCCCCGATCGGCAAAGGCCAGCGCGGTCTGATCGTTGCACCGCCGAAAGCGGGCAAGACGATCATGCTGCAGAACATCGCCGCGAACATCGCGCGGAACAACCCTGAAGTTCACCTGATCGTGCTGCTGATCGATGAACGTCCGGAAGAAGTAACCGAAATGCAGCGCACCGTGCGCGGCGAAGTGGTTGCCTCGACGTTCGACGAGCCGCCAACCCGCCACGTGCAGGTTGCCGAAATGGTGATCGAGAAGGCCAAGCGCCTGGTCGAGCACAAGAAGGACGTGGTGATCCTGCTCGACTCCATCACCCGTCTGGCCCGCGCCTACAACACCGTGATCCCGAGCTCCGGCAAAGTGCTCACCGGTGGTGTCGATGCCCACGCCCTGGAGAAACCGAAGCGTTTCTTCGGCGCCGCGCGGAACATCGAAGAAGGCGGCTCGCTGACCATCATCGCCACCGCGCTGGTTGAAACCGGCTCGAAGATGGACGAAGTGATCTACGAGGAATTCAAAGGCACCGGCAACATGGAATTGCCTCTGGATCGCCGCATCGCCGAGAAGCGTGTGTTCCCGGCCATCAACATCAACCGTTCCGGTACTCGCCGCGAAGAGTTGCTGACCGCCGACGACGAGCTGCAGCGCATGTGGATTCTGCGCAAGCTGCTGCACCCGATGGACGAAGTGGCTGCCATCGAGTTCTTGGTCGACAAGCTGAAAACGACCAAGACCAACGATGAGTTCTTCCTGTCGATGAAGCGCAAGTAAGTCGATAGACCAGCAAAAGCCGGGGAAACCCGGCTTTTTGCTATCTGAATTTTGATGAACCGGCAGTTCGTGGTTCTGAATAGAGGGGTTCGGCGCTAAACTGCCTGCCCCCGAACGCCACGGCCAACACGAGGCTCACGCATGCAGTATCGCGACTTGCGCGACTTTATCAGCGGGCTTGAAAAGCGCGGTGAACTCAAGCGCATCCAGGTTCCGGTGTCCCCAGTGCTCGAAATGACCGAGGTCTGCGACCGCACCTTGCGCGCCAAGGGCCCGGCCCTGCTTTTCGAGAAACCGACCGGTTTCGACATTCCCGTCCTCGGCAACCTGTTCGGCACCCCCGAGCGCGTCGCGTTGGGCATGGGCGCCGAAGCGGTGAGCGAGTTGCGCGAGATCGGCAAGTTGCTGGCGTTCCTCAAGGAGCCCGAGCCGCCGAAGGGTCTGAAAGATGCGTGGTCCAAGCTGCCGATTTTCCGCAAGATCATCTCGATGGCGCCCAAGGTCGTCAAAGACGCCATCTGCCAGGAAGTGGTTATCGAAGGCGATGACGTCGACCTCGCAACGTTGCCGGTGCAGACCTGCTGGCCGGGCGATGTCGCGCCGTTGATCACTTGGGGCCTGACCGTCACCAAGGGGCCGAACAAGGACCGGCAGAACCTCGGGATCTACCGTCAGCAGGTGATTGGCCGCAACAAGGTCATCATGCGCTGGTTGAGTCATCGTGGCGGCGCGCTGGATTACCGCGAGTGGTGCGAGAAGCATCCCGGCCGGCCGTTCCCGGTCTCTGTGGCACTGGGCGCCGACCCTGCGACCATTCTTGGCGCCGTGACCCCGGTGCCGGATAGCCTCTCCGAGTACGCTTTCGCCGGCCTGCTGCGCGGCAACCGTACCGAACTGGTGAAATGCCGCGGCAACGACCTGCAAGTGCCGGCCACCGCCGAGATCATCCTCGAAGGCGTGATTCACCCCGGCGAAATGGCCGATGAGGGGCCGTACGGCGACCACACCGGTTACTACAACGAAGTCGACAGCTTCCCGGTGTTCACGGTGGAGCGTATTACCCATCGCATCAAGCCGATTTACCACAGTACCTACACCGGCCGTCCGCCGGATGAGCCGGCGATTCTTGGGGTGGCGCTGAACGAAGTGTTCGTGCCGATCCTGCAAAAGCAGTTCCCGGAGATCACCGATTTCTACCTGCCGCCCGAAGGCTGTTCGTATCGCATGGCCGTCGTGACCATGAAGAAGTCGTATCCGGGGCATGCCAAGCGGGTAATGCTGGGTGTCTGGTCGTTTTTGCGACAGTTCATGTACACCAAGTTCGTTATCGTCACCGACGACGATATCAACGCACGGGACTGGAACGACGTGATCTGGGCCATCACCACGCGCATGGACCCCAAGCGCGACACGGTGATGATCGAGAACACACCGATCGACTACCTGGACTTCGCCTCGCCGGTGTCCGGCCTGGGGTCGAAGATGGGCCTCGATGCCACGCATAAGTGGCCAGGCGAAACCACGCGGGAATGGGGTCGGGTGATCGTCAAGGACGACGCCGTGACCCAGCGGATCGATGCCATCTGGAATCAGTTAGGAATAGATTGATGCATGTAACCTTGCAGCCCTCCGGAGCAGTGCTGGAGATTCAGCCCGGCGAGCGGATTCTCGACGGCGCACGGCGTCTGGGCTATGAATGCCCGCAAAGCTGCCGCAACGGTAACTGCCATGTGTGCGCTGCACTGTTGGTGGAAGGCCGGGTCGAGCAGGAAGGCGGTGTGCGTGACCATGGCGAGTTCTACACTTGCATAGCAGAGCCGCTGGAAGACTGCATCGTGCTGTGGGATGGCGTGCTCGCGCTGGGAGAATTGCCGGTGCGCAGTCTGTCGTGTCAGGTCACCAGTTGCACCGAGGTCGGTGGTGATACCTGGCGGGTCCGGCTGCGGGCGCCGGCCGGCAAGCCACCGCGCTACCATGCGGGCCAGTACTTGATGATCCATCGGGATAATGGCGAAAAGTCGTCCTTTTCCCTGGCGTCCGCTCCTTCTGGCGGGCGAGATCTGGAAATCCACGTACTGGCGCGCGAGGCCAGTGCTCAGAATCTGATCAAGCAACTGCAGCGCGACACCATGGTGCGGATCGACATGCCATTCGGCGATGCACACCTGGCCGAGTTGCCGGACGGCCCGCTGGTGCTGATCGCCGCGGGGACCGGCATGGGCCAGATTCATGGCCTGATCGAACATTGCCGCGCCACCGGTTTCAAGCATCCGGTGCATCTGTATTGGGGCGTGCGTCGACCTGAAGATTTTTATGAAGTTGAACATTGGGACGAGTGGCTGAAATTGCCCAACCTGTTCCTGCATAAAGTCGTCAGCGATCAATGCGGCTGGCAGGGCCGTTTCGGCATGTTGCATGAAGCGGTGTGCGAAGACTTTCCCGATCTCAAGGCTCTGCACGTCTATGCCAGTGGCTCGCCCGCGATGGTCTACGGCACGCTGGATGCGCTGGTCGAGGCGGGGATGGATGCACATCAGATGCGCGCCGATGTGTTCGCCTACGCGCCGCGATCGTAGGCAAGCAAGCGCTAGAAACGAACACCGGTAGTGATCATGGCGGCGTTGAAACCGAGCAACACCAGCTCAGCCGCCAAGGGTCCGTAATGTGCGCCGAGTGAAGGGATGATCACCGGTGCGACCCCAAAGCGATTCAATGGGATCTTGTCCTGATACTTGCCGCTGTAACCTTCCAGCAGACCGCCGGTAAGTTTGATATACACGGGATAGTTGGCGTTTTCGTAGCGTTGACCGGCATAAGCATAATATGAACGCTGGCTGAACGAGTTGCGAAAAGTGGCGGCGCCAAACAACCAGCCGGACGCTTCGTCGCGCTCAAGGCCAATAAGATCCTGATTGTTGTTGTGGTCAGGGTCGGGCGAATAGTGTTTTGTATAGACACTGGTCTGCAGATACCACAATCCCGTGTCCTTGGAGGTTGTGTCCTGCGCCAGCGCAAGCGGCGTCAAGAGCATGAGCAGCAGCCCGTACATCCCTGGGTATTTCATCGTGCAGCCCCTGTAAAGGCAGTTTGGCTTGCGCCTGTGGGTGGCTGTTATACGCGACGTCCGATGCAGTGGGCAGGCGGAAGATCCGTAGGTGGCGTAGGAAGTTTCTGATAGGTAGTTTTTATCCTAGACGGGCATAATGCTTATGCATATTTCATTCTGGTATTTAAAATAGTTACAGAATGATATTAAGGTATATAGGTGTCGCTTCCAGCATTCAGGTTTGAAGTGCCTGTCGGAAGGTCACACGGTCTTAATTTCTTTTCGTTTTACCTTTACTGCTATATGTTCTATTACGTAAATGTTGCTTACATTTTGTAATGCTTGCAGGGTCGATCCCCTATCGCCATGAGCGCCATTGAATCTTCGTTTTTGAACCTGACTTACCCTCCGCGGCTCGATCTGGGGCCACAGCTCACACATGAACAATTGCTCAGCTCGATGCAATCGACCATGGCTCGACACAAGGGTGGGCCTGTGTGGTTGTTCGCGTACGGTTCGTTGATCTGGCGCCCTGAGTGCACAGCGGTTGAGCGGGTTCGCGGGCGGGTGCATGGCTACCATCGCGGTCTGTACCTGTGGTCCCACGAACATCGCGGCACGCCGGAAATGCCAGGGCTGGTATTCGGTCTTGATCGCGGCGGCTCATGCAGCGGCTTTGCCTATCGCTTGCCGGAAGAACAACTGGAGGCTTCGTTGTATGCGCTATGGAAGCGCGAGATGCCGTTCCCGTCCTACCGCCCGCACTGGCTCAACTGCCGGCTGGAAGACGGCAACCAGGTTCAGGCGTTGGGTTTTGTTCTGGAGCGGCACTTGCCCAGCTACGCCGGCAACTTGCCGGATCATGTGCTGAGCCACGTGTTCGAAAACGCTTGCGGGCGTTACGGCACCACTCGCGATTATGTCGAGCAGACCGCCCGCGCCCTGCGCAGCCACGCCATGCCAGACCGGAATCTGGAGGCGCGGCTCAAGCGCTGCAAATCAAAGTCTGATCAGGCGAGCGCTTCGCGGCTCTGACTGGCGACTTGCTTGTGCCACAGCGTTGGCGCAAGGAACGCCATCGCCAGCAGGCATGCACCAATCAGCAAGACGAAGCCGCCGTCCCAGCCAAAATGGTCCACGGTATAGCCCATCGCTGCACTGGCTGCGACCGATCCTCCCAGGTACCCGAACAGACCGGTAAATCCCGCAGCCGTGCCGGCGGCTTTCTTCGGTGCCAGTTCCAGCGCTTGCAGGCCGATCAACATCACCGGGCCATAGATCAGGAAGCCGATGGAAATCAGCGCGATCATGTCGACGGTCGGGTTGCCCGCGGGGTTGAGCCAATACACCAGTGTCGCCACGGTCACCAGTGCCATGAACACCATGCCGGTCAGGCCACGGTTGCCACGGAAGATCTTGTCCGACATCCAGCCGCACAGCAGCGTGCCCGGAATACCGGCCCACTCATAAAAGAAGTACGCCCAGGACGTCTTGTCCACGGTGAAACCCTTGGCTTCCTTTAGATAGGTCGGCGCCCAGTCCAGCACGCCATAGCGCAGCAGGTAGACAAAGACGTTGGCCATGGCGATGTACCAGAGCATCTTGTTGCGCAACACATACTTGACGAAGATTTCCTTGGCGCTGAATTCTTCTTCGTGGCTGGCGTCGTAGCCTTCCGGGTAGTCATTCTTGTACTTCTCGATCGGCGGCAGGCCGACTGATTGCGGGGTATCGCGCATCACGATGAAAGCAAACACCGCCACCGCCAGGGCCACCGCCGCCGGCACGTAGAACGCCGCGTGCCAGTCATTGAACAGGCCCATGCCAATAAGGAACAGCGGGCCGATCAAGCCGCCGCCGACGTTGTGCGCCACGTTCCACAGCGATACCACGCCGCCGCGTTCCTTTTGCGACCACCAGTGCACCATGGTCCGCCCACTCGGCGGCCAGCCCATGCCCTGCGCCCAGCCGTTGATGAACAGCAGCACGAACATGATGGTCACGCTGGACGTCGCCCAATGCGCAAAACCGAAAATGAACATCACCGCAGCCGAGACCAGCAGGCCGAACGGCAGGAAGAAACGCGGGTTGGAGCGGTCGGACACAATGCCCATCAGGAACTTGGACAGGCCGTAGGCAATGGCAATTGCCGACAGCGCCACGCCCAGCTCACCGCGGGTGTAACCCTGTTCGATCAGGTAGGGCATGGCCAGGGAGAAGTTTTTGCGCAGCAGGTAATAACCCGCGTAACCGATAAAAATACCGGCGAAGATCTGCCAGCGCAGGCGTCGGTAGGTGCTGTCTATTTTTTCTTCAGGCAAGGGAGCCTGATGTGCGGCAGGACGAAAGAAAGCAAACATTCAAGAGCTCCAAATTTCTTGTTTTGACTGCGGATGCGAATATTACAGTTTCGTTACCGAAAATAGCATCGATTCTCATCGGCAAATCAGTGGAAATGTTGGAAATCGAGTGTTGCTTTATGAACATGTCGTTCAGACATAAATGAAGGGCGGTGTAGGAAGGATTACCTGCTGCCGCTTTGATGCGGCAGTTCCGTTCGGAATAGGGCAAGTCTTTGGGAAAGGTCCTGCACTTTTACCGGAAGCCATGACCTTCAGCCCAAAGCCTTCGATCTTTACCCTTTGTCTTGCTGCCAGGTCTGGCAGTTCAGGCGCGAAAGGGAGGGGTTATGCGGTGGGTGGTGTGTGTAGTGCTGCTGTTGGTGTTGTCTGTTGAAAGCAGAGCGGACGTGTTCCTGATACCGGAATACAACCCCAGGCCGGTTTACTCGCTGGAGTTGCAACGGACCGGGATCATCGGCGATGTCCGGGTCGGGTTTACAGTCCATGCCGATGGTTCGGTGAGTAAGGTGAGTATTTTGCAAAGCGATCATCCTGATCTGGCCGAGGCGACCAGGGTTGCGATATCTCAGTGGAGGTTCAAACCCTGGACGGTCGAGGGTGACAAGCCTTCCGAGCAAGACGTGATTGCGCCGATGAAGTTTGGATTCGACGTGTATCTATCGATTGACTTCAATCAGAGACTCAAGGAGCTGAAGTGTCGCGACATTAATGAAGCTTTCGTGCGTCTACCGGAGCACAAGCGGATTGACGCCGCGCCGTTCCACTACACCCGAGCCTATCTGTCGAATGCGTGTTCCAAAGCGACATTGTCGGACGAGCGGCGTCTGGCGCTGATAGCGAAGATGAACAGGATGGTGCCCACCATCGTCAGGCAATGCCTGAGCAGCCCGGGCTCCAGGTATTCGAGGTTTTTGCCGAAGGATATTCGCGAGTTGCTTTAGTTTTGATCAGGTCTGGACAACGTTGATCGAAGCCCAGACCTTCTGCCGGGCTCAGCGAACCTGCACCACCACCTTGCCAACCGCCTTGCGCTGGCCAAGGTCATTGATCGCTTGCGCGGCATTGCCCAGTGGGTACACCTGCGATACCAGCGGTTTCAACTTGCCTTCGGCAAACCAGCCGAACAATTGCTGGAAGTTCGCCGCGTTGTCCTGCGGCTGGCGCTGGGCGAACGATCCCCAGAACACCCCGACCACGGCTGCGCCTTTGAGCAGGGCGAGGTTCACCGGGAGTTCGGGGATGCGGCCGCTGGCGAAGCCGACCACCAGCAGGCGACCGTTCCAGGCGATGGAGCGGACGGCTTGGTCGAACAGGTCGCCGCCCACCGGGTCGTAAATCACGTCGGCGCCCTGGCCATCGGTCAGGCGTTTGATTTCGTCCTTGAGGCTGGTTTCGCTGTAGTTGATCAGTTCATCGGCACCGGCGGCCTTGGCCACAGCCAGCTTTTCCGCGCTGCTGGCGGCAGCGATCACCCGGGCGCCCATGGCCTTGCCGATTTCCACGGCGGCCAGGCCGACGCCGCCGGAGGCACCGAGTACCAGCAGGGTTTCACCGGGTTGCAGGTTGCCGCGCTGCTTGAGCGCGTGCATCGAGGTGCCGTAGGTCATGCTGAAGGCGGCGGCGGTGTTGAAATCCATGGAGGACGGGATCGGCAGCACGTTGTAGCCCGGCACCGCGACCTGTTCGGCGAAGCTACCCCAGCCGGTCAGGGCCATGACCCGGTCACCGACTTTCAGATGGCTGACCTTTTCACCCACCGCGCTGACCACGCCAGCCGCTTCGCCGCCCGGGGAAAACGGGAAGGGCGGTTTGAATTGGTACTTGCCCTCGATGATCAGCGTGTCCGGGAAATTCACCCCGGCGGCGTGCACGTCCAGCAGGATTTCGTTCTTCTTCGCGACAGGACTGGCGACGTCTTCCAGCACCAGCGATTCGGCAGGGCCGAAGGCTTTGCACAGCACGGCTTTCATCAGGGCTATTCCTTTGGGAGTGATGGCCGATAAGTGTAGGTGTGTGAGTCGACGGGTCAACGAGCATGCCCGGCCCTGATAGTCAGCCATAAGCTTGTGCTTGAACGACGGGTCGATATGCTAGGCCGCAAACTGGATAAGGAGTGAATTGTGAAAGCGTGGATCATGTTGATGCTGGCCCTGTCCCTGCCTGTGGCAGCGGTGGCCGAAGAAGCCAAAGAAAGCACGGCGCCCAAGGTCAATTACATCACCTTGAGCCCGCCGTTCGTGGGTAACTATGGACTGGATGGCACGGCCAAGCTCAAGGTCTACAAGGCTGACGTGGCCCTGCGGGTCACTGGTGACGAGGCGTTTAAAGCAGTCAAGGCCAACGAGCCCTTGATCCGTAATCAGCTGGTGGCGCTGTTTGCTCAGCAGACCACCGAGACGATGAACAACGTCGAGGCCAAGGAGAAGCTGCGTCAGGAAGCGCTCAAGCAAACCCAGCAGGTATTGAACGACGAAACCGGCAAGCCGGTGGTTGAGGACTTGTTGTTCAACAACCTAATCATCCAGTAATGCTGGATCCTGTGGGAGCAAAGCTTGCTCGCGATAGCGTCCTCAAGATCGCCATCGCGAGCAAGCTTTGCTCCCACAAGAGCGATATCGCCGGCCTATATAAGCGCAACCACCGCCGCCCACTGCTCTGCTGTCACCGGCATCACCGACAGCCTCGACCCCTTCTGCACCAACGGCATCTCCGCCAGCGCCGTCTGCTGTTTCAGATAGTCCAGCTTCAGCACCCTGGAAAACGTCTCCACATGCGCGACATCAATCGCGCTCCAGGCGTTTTTTTCTACGGTAGCCTTCGGATCGTAGTAATGGCTTTCAGGCTCCAGCGCAGTCGGGTCCGGATACGCGGCTTCGACAATCTTGCCGATGCCGGCAATGCCCGGCTCGGGACAGCTGGAGTGGTAGAAGAAAAACTCGTCCCCCACCGCCATGGCCCTTAGAAAGTTCCGCGCCTGATAGTTTCGAACCCCGTCCCAGCGCGCTCTACCGAGCTTTTCCAGACCTTTGATCGAGAGTTCGTCGGGCTCGGATTTCATCAGCCAATAGGCCATGGTTTGGCTCCTTGCGGGGTGTGTGGACAGGTTGTCCGGCAATTTTATGACAAACCGACAGTCGGTTGACGCCACCATTTGCGCGCCGGTTCACGTTGTCGCAAAATGCCGGCCTTTCAAGCTTGACGCTGCTGCACGGCCTACAAACGGAAACCGCTGCTGTCATCGTGTTGATATGCCTTTGGGGGGCAATCGATGAAACGCAAACCGGATTTACTATGGATTTTGGTTATTCTGTTCGGCCTTGGCGTCGTGACCACCGGCTATGCCCAAAGCCTGTGGACCAACAAGACCGACGCGCCGGTCGAAGTCTCGCCGTTGCAGCAACAGTCGACAGCCTTCAAGCGCTGAATCTGTTTTCTCGACGCCGCTGATTGCAGTGGCGTCTAATCTGCGTAGTACCACGCCTTGTCCGTCACCGTTCCTTGCAACGGCACATCCCAGCTCGCTTGAGCCAGTCGCTCCACTTTCTGACATTCATGGGCCAGCCCCAGTAACGTCGGCTTGCGCCAGTCATTACGGCGCGCCAGGTAGGCCAGGCTTCGATCATAAAAGCCACCGCCCATGCCCAGGCGTCCACCGACATCGTCAAACCCCACTAACGGCAGCAGCACAAGATCCAGCGCCCAGACTTTGCGTTGCCGGGCGAGGTTGTGCCTCGGTTCGAGAATACGAAATCGGTTGGGCTTGAGTTTTTCGCCGGGGCGGATGCGCTGGAACACCATTTTGGTTCGCGGCCAGGCGCTGAGCACCGGCAGATAGGTGGCCTTGCCCCGACGCTGGGCGGCACGCAGCAGCAGTCTCGGATCGATTTCGCCGTCGGTGGGCAGATAAAGAGAGATGTGTTTGGCGCGGCGGAACAGCGGTTGCTGGGCCAATTGCTTGTACAGCCCGCGAGCAGCCTGGCGCTGCTGGCTGGGTGTCAGTGCGCGGCGGGCTTTGCGCAGCATGCGTCGAAGTTGCGGGCGGGGAAGCAGCGCAGGTTCGTTCATGAATTCGGGCTTCAACAATACGGGTAGGTGAAGCGTACCCGTAAAAAAGCCGATGCCGGTATAAAAACCGGCATCGGCTGGAATCAGGCTCCCCGAATGTGCCGCTGTCGACTTAGCCCTTGAACCCGAAAGTTCAAGGTGGAAGATGCAGTAGGCTTTAAGGCTTTCCGTCTAGCGGACATGCACACCAGCCCAACGTGCAACCTCCAGGGTATAGCAAATCGGCTCAGGGACATCGCCAACTGGCAAGCACCCCAGGGAGTGAGCAGAGTATACCGCAAGCGGTGGCGCGAATCAGCCTTTGGTGACATCCGGATCGGTGGCGAGCACCAGATCGACGCGATCGAGCAGGTCGCGCACCTGCTCGCGGGTCGAGCCGCTGGCCTGGATACTCGGGCGTTCTTCCTTGTGCAGCAGGTCGTGGGTGATGTTCAGGGCGGCCATGACGGCGATGCGGTCGGCGCCGATGACTTTGCCGCTGCTGCGGATTTCGCGCATCTTGCCGTCCAGGTAACGGGCGGCGCTCACCAGGTTGCTGCGTTCTTCCTGGGGGCAAATGATCGAATATTCTTTGTCGAGGATCTGCACGGTGACGCTATTGCTTGAACTCATGAGTCTTGCTCCAGGGCCTTGAGGCGCGAAATCATCGATTCGACCTTACGCCGGGCGATTTCGTTTTTTTCAATGAGGTGAGCGCGTTCCTCGCGCCAGGTCTTTTCCTGTGCTAGTAAGAGTCCGTTTTGGCTCTTAAGTTGCTCGACTCGGGTAATCAGCAGTTCGAGTCTGGCCATCAGCGCTTGCAGGTCGGTGTCTTCCATTGTGTCCACGGTTCGTCTGATGGGTGGTAGCTGGCGGACCATTGCAGGAGCGAGCTTGCTCGCGATGGTCGCCAACGATAACGCTGGGTCCCTGACACCCCGCAGTGTTTTCGGGTTCATCGCGAGCAAGCTCGCTCCTACAGGGGTAGTCGATGTAGGATACAAGGCCTTCATTCTAGACATAGCGCCGTCTGGCGCCTAGCTGCCCATGCCCATTCAGAATTCTCCGTACCAAGCCTTCGCCACCCTGCTGACTTCCAGCGGTCACCCTGTCTCGCCTGCCGAACTGCACGGCCTGTTGCTCGGACGCAGCTGCGCCGGCGCCGGTTTCGATGCAGAGGGCTGGCTGATCGATGCCGCCGAACTGCTTGAAAGCGAGCCGCAGGACAACGTCCGCGCTGCCTTGCTCGGCCTGCAAGAGATGGTCAAGGGCGAACTCACCGGCGAGGACGTGACCGTCGTCCTGTTGCTGCCGACCGACGATGCCCCGCTGACCGAACGCGCCGTGGCACTGGGCCAGTGGTGTCAGGGTTTCCTCAGCGGTTTCGGTTTGAACTGCCGTGACAGCAGCATGCTGAGCACCGAGGCCACCGAAGTGTTGCAGGACCTGGCCGCCATTTCCCAGGTCCAGGACGCCCTGGAAGAATCCGAAGACGGCGAAACCGACTACATGGAAGTCATGGAGTACCTGCGCGTCGCGCCGCTGTTGCTGTTCTCCGAAACCAGGAAAGCGGACGAACCGGCGGCTGCCAAACCGTCGTTGCACTAATAGAAGACAGGGAACGCCATCTGCCCATGATTCATATCCCGAAATCGGAATACAGCCGTCGCCGCAAGGCGTTGATGGCGCAGATGGAGCCCAACAGCATCGCTATCCTGCCCGCCGCTGCGGTAGCCATTCGCAACCGCGACGTCGAGCACGTCTACCGTCAGGACAGCGACTTCCAGTACCTCAGTGGTTTCCCCGAGCCACAGGCCGTCCTGGTCTTGATGCCGGGGCGTTTGCATGGCGAATACATCCTGTTCTGCCGCGAACGCAACGCCGAACGGGAGTTGTGGGACGGCTTGCGCGCGGGCCAGGAAGGTGCGATCCGCGACTTCGGTGCCGACGATGCGTTTCCGATCACTGACATCGACGACATCCTGCCGGGCCTGATCGAAGGCCGTGACCGGGTGTATTCGGCCATGGGCAGCAATCCGGAATTCGACCGCCACCTGATGGAATGGATCAACGTGATCCGCTCCAAGGCCAGCCTTGGCGCCCAGCCGCCGAACGAATTCGTTGCGCTGGATCACTTGCTTCACGACATGCGCCTGTATAAATCGGCGGCAGAAGTGAAGGTGATGCGCGAGGCCGCGCGGATTTCCGCCCAGGCCCATGTACGCGCGATGCAGGCCAGCCGTGCCGGATTGCATGAGTTCAGCCTGGAAGCCGAACTCGACTACGAGTTCCGCAAGGGCGGGGCGAAGATGCCGGCCTACGGCTCGATCGTCGCGGCAGGGCGCAACAGCTGCATCCTGCACTATCAGCAGAATGACGCGGTGCTCAAGGACGGTGACCTGGTGCTGATCGACGCCGGTTGCGAGATCGATTGTTACGCCAGCGACATCACCCGCACCTGGCCGGTCAACGGCAAGTATTCAGCGGAGCAGAAAGCGATCTACGAGTTGGTGCTCGCAGCGCAGGAAGCCGCGTTTGCCGAGATTGCCCCGAACAAGCACTGGAATCAGGCCCACGAGGCCACAGTCCGGGTGATTACCGCTGGCCTGGTGGAGTTGGGGTTGTTGCAGGGCGACGTCGACGAATTGATCGCCAGTGAGGCCTACAAAGGGTTTTACATGCACCGTGCCGGTCACTGGCTGGGCATGGACGTGCATGATGTTGGCGAGTACAAGGTCGGCGGCGAATGGCGCGTGCTGGAGGTTGGCATGGCGCTGACCGTGGAGCCGGGGATCTACATTGCACCGGACAACAAGCACGTGGCGAAGAAGTGGCGCGGCATAGGCGTGCGCATCGAGGATGATGTTGTGGTCACCAAAAGCGGCTGTGAAATCCTGACCAGAGGCGTGCCGAAAACGGTCGCCGAGATCGAGGCCTTGATGGCGCAAGCACGGACACAAGCGGCATGAGTCGAGTCAATCTGGCAATCATCGGCGGTGGCCTGGTTGGCGCCAGCCTGGCCATGGCCTTGCAGGCCGGGGCCCGTGCCCGGGGCTGGAAGATCGTACTGATCGAACCCTTTGCCCCCGGCGATACCTATCAACCCAGCTATGACGCGCGCTCCACGGCATTGTCCTTTGGCGCCCGGCAGATTTATCAACGGCTGGGCGTCTGGCAGGAGATTTCCCGCCGCGCCGAACCGATCAAACAGATTCACGTCTCCGACCGTGGGCGATTTTCCACGGCGCGATTGTCGGCGATGGAAGAGGGCGTTCCTGCGCTGGGTTATGTCGTGGAAAACGCCTGGCTCGGCCAATGCCTGTGGCAGGGCCTGGACAAGGACGTGATCAGTTGGCGTTGCCCGGCGGAAGTTACCCGCATGGAACCGCTCACCGACGGCTATCGCCTGACCCTCAATGACGAAACCACCCTGGATTGCGACCTCGCGGTACTCGCCGATGGCGGCCGTTCCGGCCTGCGCGAGCAACTGGGTATCGGTGTCAGAACGCGCCCCTACAACCAGAGCGCGCTGATCGCCAACATCACCCCGAGCGAAGCCCACAACGGCATGGCCTTCGAGCGCTTCACCGACGATGGCCCGATGGCCTTGCTGCCGTTGCCGGACAATCGTTGCGCATTGGTCTGGACCCGTCTGGGCATGGACGCGCAACGCCTGGCCGCCCTCGATGAACGCAGTTTTCTCAGCGAATTGCAGGGCGTGTTTGGCTATCGCCTCGGTTCGTTGAAGCAGGTCGGCGCACGGCACCTGTATCCGCTGTCACTGGTGGAGGCGGAGGAACAGGTGCGACCGCATCTGGCGATTCTCGGCAACGCCGCCCACAGCCTGCACCCGATTGCCGGCCAGGGGTTCAACCTGTCCTTGCGCGATGCCCAGGCGCTGGCCGATGCGTTGCTTGCCAGTGAGCAGGTGCTTGGGGATTTTGCGACCTTGCAGGCCTACCGCGAGCACCAGCGTCTGGATCAGAACCTCACCGTCGGTTTCTCCGACCAGGTCACGCGCCTGTTCGGCAGCACGCAGCCACTGGTTTCGCTGGGGCGCAATCTCGGCCTGCTCGGCCTCGATCTGTTGCCGCCGGCCAAGCGCTGGTTCGCCCGGCAGGCCATGGGCCTGGGTACTCGCCCTGATGTTTAAGTGGCTGAGCAGAATGTTTGGCAAGGCCAGGCTGATGCGCTGGTTCATGAGCTTCTACCCGCCATACCTCGGTGCCGGGGTTCGGGTGCGGCACATCAGCGATGATTTCCGTGACATTCAGGTGTCCATGGGCCTGGGCTGGTACAACCGCAATTACGTCGGCACCCAGTTCGGTGGCAGCCTGTACTCGATGGTCGATCCGTTCTTCATGCTGATGCTGATGGAGAACCTCGGGCGCAACTACATCGTCTGGGACAAGGCGGCCGACATCGATTTCATCGCACCGGGCAAAGGCCCGGTGTTTGCCCGCTTCAACATCGATGACACCTTGCTCGACGAAATCCGTCGGCAAACGGCAGACGGGCAAAAATACCTGCCGCAGTTGCAGGTCGATATTCACGACGGCGCCGGCCACCTGGTGGCGCGTGTCGGAAAAACCCTTTACGTGCGGCTCAAGCCGCAAGCGAGACAGGCTTAAAGCATGGAAATGCGCGCAGATCTGCTGATTGTCGGGGCTGGAATGGTCGGCAGCGCCCTGGCGCTGGCGTTGCAGGGCAGCGGGCTGGAAGTCCTGTTGCTGGACGGCAGCCCCTTGAGCGTCAAACCGTTTGACACTCAGGCGCCGTTTGAGCCACGGGTGAGCGCCTTGTCCATCGCCAGTCAGCGGATTCTCGATCGCCTTGGCGTCTGGGACGGCATCGCCAGCCGACGCAGCAGCCCGTACAGCGACATGCAGGTTTGGGATGGCAGCGGCACCGGACAGATTCACTTTGCCGCGGCCAGCGTGCATGCCGATGTGCTGGGCCATATCGTCGAGAATCGGGTAGTGCAGGATGCCTTGCTCGACCGCTTGCACGACTGCGATCTTGGCCTGCTGGCCAATGCGCGCCTGGAGCAGATGCGCCGCTCCGGTGACGATTGGCTGCTGACCCTGGCCGATGGCCGTACCTTGCGCGCACCGCTGGTGATCGCGGCGGATGGCGCCAACTCGGCGGTTCGACGCTTGACCGGCATGGCGACGCGGGAGTGGGATTATCTGCACCATGCCATCGTCACCAGTGTGCGCTGCTCGAAACCTCATCAAATGACGGCCTGGCAACGCTTTACCGATCACGGCCCGTTGGCGTTTCTACCGCTGGAATGTGATGGCCAGCAGGATTGGTGTTCGATCGTCTGGTCGACCACGCCGAGCGAAGCCGAACGCCTGATGGCACTGGATGACGAAGGCTTCTGTCGCGAGCTGGAACGGGCCTTCGAAGGTCGGCTGGGCAGTGTGCTCAGTGCCGATCCGCGCCTGCGCGTGCCGCTGCGTCAGCGCCATGCCAAGCGTTACGTGGCCGAAGGTCTGGCGTTGATTGGCGACGCGGCCCATACCATTCACCCGTTGGCCGGGCAGGGCGTGAACCTCGGGTTCCTCGATGCGGCGGTACTGGCCGAAGTACTGCTGCAGGCGGCCGCCCGGGGTGAGCGTCTGGCGGATGTGAAGGTGCTCAGCCGTTACGAGCGTCGACGCATGCCCCACAACCTGGCACTGATGGCGGCGATGGAAGGTTTCGAGCGGTTGTTCCAGGCCGATCCGTTGCCGGTTCGTTGGTTGCGCAATACCGGGTTGAAGATGGTGGACCGGATGCCCGAAGCCAAGGCGCTGTTTGTGCGTGAGGCGCTGGGGCTGACCGGGGATTTGCCGGCATTGGCCAAGGCTTGAGATCTTCGATGCGGCTGATGGCCTCTTCGCGGGCAAGCCCGCTCCTACAGGTATGGCGGTGTACATGCAAATGTGTGAACACTGGAGATCCCTGTGGGAGCGGGCTTGCCCGCGATGGCGTCCGCTCAGTCACCACACATCTTTGGTCGTGCAACATCTGGTAACTCCTCCGCGAACTGTTCGATTGAGAAGGCAAATGTGAGTCCTTATCATTTGCCCTCATTTTTTCAATCGAGAGACCGCTCCCATGTTGGCACCGAAGCGTCTACTGACCGCACTGGCCCTGACTCTAATCGGCAGCACCGCTGCCCAGGCTGCCGACGAGGTGGTGGTCTACTCCTCGCGTATCGACGAGCTGATCAAGCCGGTCTTCGATGCCTACACCGCGAAAACCGGCGTGAAGGTGAAGTTCATCACCGACAAGGAAGCGCCACTGATGCAGCGGATCAAGGCCGAGGGCGAGAATGCCACCGCCGACCTGCTGCTGACCGTCGATGCCGGTAACCTCTGGCAAGCCGAGCAAATGGGCATCCTCCAGCCGTTCACCTCGAAAACCATCGACGCCAACATCCCGCTGCAATATCGAGCGTCCTCCCATGCCTGGACCGGCCTGAGCCTGCGGGCGCGGACCATTGCCTATTCCACCGACCGGGTGAAGCCGGGTGAGTTGACCACCTACGAAGCGCTGGCCGACAAGAACTGGGAAGGCCGGCTGTGCCTGCGCACGGCGAAGAAGGTCTACAACCAGTCCCTGACCGCCACCATGATTGAAGTCCACGGCGCCGAGAAAACCGAGAAGATCCTCAAGGGCTGGGTCAGCAACCTGTCCACCGATGTGTTCTCCGACGACGTCGCGGTACTGGAGGCCATCAATGCCGGCCAGTGCGATGTCGGTATCGTCAACACCTACTACTACGGTCGCCTGCACAAGCAGAAGCCTGACCTGCCGGTGAAGCTGTTCTGGCCGAACCAGGCGGATCGTGGCGTGCACGTCAATCTCTCGGGTATCGGCCTGACCAAACATGCCCCGCACCCGGAAGCGGCCAAGGCCCTGGTGGAGTGGATGACCACGCCTGAGGCGCAGAAGATCTTTGCTGACGTGAACCAGGAATTCCCGGCCAACCCTGCCGTGCAGCCCTCTGCCGAAGTCGCCGCCTGGGGCAAGTTCGTGGCCGATACCTTGCCTGTCGAAGTCGCCGGCAAGCGCCAGGCCGAAGCGATTCGCATGATGGATCGGGCTGGCTGGAACTGAGCCGCCCGATTTACCACGCCCCGCCTATGCGGGGCGTTTTGTTTATCCGCAGGCGCCGCTGACCCTGTAGGAGCGAGCTTGCTCGCGAAAAAACGTCAACGATAACGCGGGGTACCTGACGGCTCGCGGTGCCCCGACGTTCATCGCGAGCAAGCTCGCTCCTACAGGGGCTTCTCCCATCCGCTAAAGAGATTGTCCTTGGCCCACCCCGCCCAACGCCGCTGGTATCCCCTGGTCTTCGCCATCGCTGCGCTGGTCCTGCTACCTCTGAGCGTTTTGCTGCTTTCCTGGCAAACCGTCGATCAACAGATCTGGTCCCACCTGTGGGACACGCAGATGCCGCGTCTGCTGGGTAACACCCTGACCCTGGTGTTTGGTGTCGGTGTCGGTGTGACAATCCTCGGTGTCAGCCTGGCCTGGCTCACCAGCCTCTGCGATTTCCCCGGCCGACGCTGGCTGGATTGGGCGTTGATGCTGCCCTTTGCAATTCCGGCCTACGTACTGGCATTCGTCTTCGTTGGCTTACTGGATTTTGCCGGTCCCGTGCAAACCCTGCTGCGCGAGTGGTTCGGCACGGGCCTGCGCTTGCCGCGTGTGCGCTCCACGGGCGGGGTGATTCTGGTTCTGGTGCTGGTGTTCTATCCCTACGTTTACCTGTTGGCTCGCACCGCGTTCCTGGCCCAGGGCAAAGGCTTGATGGAAGCCGCGCGGGTGCTTGGGCAATCGCCATGGCAAGCGTTCTGGCGGGTGGCAATGCCCATGGCACGACCGGCTATCGGTGCGGGCGTGGCATTGGCGCTGATGGAAACCCTGGCGGATTTCGGTGCGGTGTCAGTGTTCAATTTCGACACCTTCACAACTGCGATCTATAAGACCTGGTATGGATTTTTCAGCCTCTCCACCGCCGCGCAACTGGCCAGCCTATTGTTATTGGTGGTGATGGTGGTGCTGTACGGTGAACGTCGTGCGCGCGGGGCCAATCGGGCGAGCAACGAACGGCCACGGGTCAAGGCGCTGTATCACCTGCGAGGCGTCAAAGCGCTGCTGGCCACGGGATGGTGCAGTCTGGTGTTCGCTTGCGCCTTCGTCATACCGATGCTGCAATTGCTGGCGTGGTTCTGGCAACGCGGGCGCCTGGATCTGGACGAGCGTTACACAGGCCTGATCGTCCACACCTTGTACCTGGGCGCGATGGCGGCGTTGATCACTGTCAGTGTCGCCCTGGTCTTGGCGTTTGCCCGGCGGTTGGCGCCGACCCAGGGTATCCGTGCCGGAGTCAGCCTGGCCAATCTTGGCTACGCCTTGCCCGGTTCAGTGCTGGCGGTATCGATCATGCTGGCGTTCAGTTATCTGGACCGCGAATGGGTCATTCCGCTTTCCGGCTGGCTCGGTGGGGCCGGTAAACCGTTGCTGCTGGGGAGTCTGTCGGCGTTGCTGCTGGCGTATCTGGTGCGCTTCATTGCCGTGGCTTACGGGCCGCTGGAAAGCAGTTTGGCGCGTATACGGCCATCTTTGCCCGAAGCGGCACGTAGCCTGGGCGTCAGTGGACCGCGACTGTTTTTCAAAGTGTATCTGCCGTTGTTGCTGCCCGGCTCGTTGAGCGCCGCGTTGCTGGTGTTCGTCGATGTGCTCAAGGAAATGCCCGCGACCCTTCTGATGCGCCCGTTTGGCTGGGACACGCTGGCCGTTCGAATCTTCGAAATGACCAGCGAGGGCGAGTGGGCGAGAGCATCCTTGCCGGCACTGACCCTGGTTTTGGTCGGGTTGCTACCGGTCATCGGATTGATCCGGCGTTCGGCACATCGAAACAGCTAGGTGTCAGTCCTACACCTTGCGGCTACAATGCGCGGCATTCGGTGCGGTCCGTCTGACAGAAAAAGTAGTAGAAATCGACTGCAAGCCTTTTGTATCAAGGCTTTTACTCGATAGATTTCTCGCCCGCACCTTCGCCACGCCCGGAAGGAGAAACCCATGGGACAGCGTACGCCTCTGTATGACCTTCATCTCGCCCTCGGCGCGAAGATGGTCGATTTTGGCGGTTGGGATATGCCCCTGCATTACGGATCGCAGGTCGAGGAGCACCATGAGGTGCGCCGCGATTGCGGTGTTTTCGATGTATCCCACATGACCGTGATCGATGTCGACGGCCCCCAGGCCAAGACATGGCTACAGCACTTGTTGGCCAATGACGTCGATCGCCTGCACAGTTCTGGTCGCGCCTTGTACAGCACCATGCTCAACGAGCGCGGCGGTATCGTCGACGACATGATCGTCTACCGCCTGGACGACGGTTATCGTCTGGTGGTCAACGCTTCCACCCGTGATCAGGATCTCGCATGGATGCAGGCTCATCTCGACGGTTTCGATGTGCAGCTCAGCGAGCGTTCCGAACTGGCCATGTTGGCCATCCAGGGCCCCCACGCCCGGCAGAAAGTGGCCGAGCTGGTCAATCAGTCCCGGGGCAATCTGATCCAGCTGCTCAAACCCTTCGAAGGCCAGCCCGACGGCGACTGGTTCATCGCGCGCACCGGCTATACCGGTGAAGATGGTCTGGAAATCATCCTGCCTGCCGATCAGGCGCCGGGGTTCTTCAACGATCTGGTGGGTGCGGGTATTTCTCCCATTGGTCTCGGCGCACGGGACACTTTGCGGGTCGAAGCCGGCATGAACCTCTACGGCCGGGACATCAATCAAGACGTCTCACCCTTGGCCTCCAACATGGCCTGGAGCATTGCCTGGCAACCGGCCACTCGCCAGTTCATCGGGCGCACGGCGCTGGAGGCCGAACGCAGCGGGGGCGTACAGCAAAAACTGGTCGGCCTGGTCCTTGAGGAGCGCGGGGTTTTGCGTGCTCATCAAGTGGTCCGCATCGCCGATGTTGGCGAAGGGGAGATCACCAGTGGTAGTTTCTCTCCTACGCTTAGCAAGTCGATTGCACTGGCGCGCGTGCCGATGGCAACGGCCGACCGCGCGGAAGTGGAAATCCGTGGCAAGTGGTACCCGGTCCGAGTGGTCAAACCGACCTTCGTACGCCATGGCAAAACCTTGATCTAACCTTTCTGGCGGCAATGACCGCTGACAATTTTCCTGAGGACACAGAACATGAGCGATATCCCTGCCGACCTGCGTTTTGCCGAAAGTCACGAATGGGCTCGCCTGGAAGCCGATGGCACCGTCACCGTGGGCATCAGCGATCACGCGCAGGAAGCGCTGGGTGACGTGGTGTTCGTCGAACTGACCGAAGTCGGAAACGTCTTTGCTGCCGGTGATCAATCCGGTGTGGTGGAGTCGGTCAAGGCCGCTTCCGACATCTATTCCCCGGTGGCCGGTGAAGTGATCGCAATCAACGAAGAACTGAGCGCTACTCCGGAATTGCTGAACTCCGACCCGTACGGTGCGTGGATCTTCAAGCTCAAGCCAAGCAACCCGGCCGAGCTGGAAAAACTGCTGGATGCCGCCGGCTACAAGGCCGCCATCGGCGAATAAGCCTCGCTCCCACAGTTTTTATGGTTTTAAAACGGCTTTCACGGCTGCCACTGAACGCTCGACATCCGCTTTGCTCATCGCCGTGAACATCGGCAACGAGACAATCAGCCGACCGACCCGCTCGGCGACCGGGAACATGCCCTCCTTGAAACCGCGCTCGCGGTAAAGACTCAGCAGGTGAATCGGCGGGTAGTGATAGCCAATGCCCACACCCAATGCCTGCATCTGCTCCATGAAGGTCGCTCGCGCCGGTTTGCCATCATGGCGCTCTGGCAATACAAGCTGGAACAAATGCCAGTTGCTGTTCTCGAAATCCGCCGGGGGCAGTTGTGCCCCGTACTGTGCTTCGAAATCCTCGCCAAAGCAGCTGAAGTAGTGCTTGGCCAATTCACGCCGATGAGCGGTGATCGCTTCGATATGGGCAAATTGCCCCAGGCCAATGGCCGCTGCGACATCGGTCATGTTGAACTTGCCGCCCAGCACATCGACGTCCAGGCCATCAAAGCCGCTGCGGGTGACGCCTTGCAGTCGGTATTTTTCCGCCAACCTGACTTCTTCGGCATTGTTCAACACCAGGCAGCCGCCCTCCGAAGAGGTGACGTTCTTGTTTGCCTGGAAACTGAAGGACACGAAATCGCCGGTCGAGCCAATGCGCTGACCGTTCCAGCTTGAACCCAGTGCCTGGGCCGCATCTTCCACAATCCGCAGACCGTGCTTCTGTGCCAGGGCATACAGGCGTGTCATGTCCACGGGCAGCCCGGCCAGATACACCGGGATGATGGCTTTGGTGCGCGGGGTGATGGCCGCTTCGAGCTGCGCCAGGTCGATATTGCGGGTCACCGGGTCGATGTCGGCAAACACCGGTGTGGCGCCGACTTCCAGAATGACGTTGGCAGTGGCCACCCAGGAAATCGGTGTGGTGATCACTTCGTCACCCGGCCCGATGCCGGCGATGCGCAAGGTGATTTCCATGGTGCAGGTACCGGAATTGAACGTGCGCACCGGGCGTCCGCCAAAATACTCCGAGAGTTGCGCTTCAAAGGCCTGAACCTTGGGGCCGCTGGTGATCCAGCCGGAGCGCAGCACATCGCCGACAGCGGCAATGGTGGATTCATCGATGGTGGGTTTGGAAAAAGGCAGGAAAGGCAGTTGGCTCATAAATACAGGCACCCGATCAGCGGACATTAGGTAGACGACGAGCATGATGATCCGGATTGCCCGGCGGCGCCACGTCATCCGTATCGGCACCGGCTGCTATGCTGGTTTGACCGTGTTACATCGACGTTGAGCGCCAGCCAAGAGAGAGCCCGTCATGTCCCAGTTGCCGTCCCTGAGCCAGTTACGCGACCCCAATGCCTTTCTTCGCCGCCACCTCGGGCCCGATACCGCCGAGCAGCAGGCAATGCTCGACAGCCTCGGCCTCGGTAGCCGGGTCGAGCTGATCGAACAGACGGTACCGCCGGGCATTCGCCTGAACCGGGCGCTGGATCTGCCGCCGGCCCTCGACGAAGAAGCCGCACTGGCCAAGCTGCGCGGCTACGCCGAACAGAATCAGGTCTGGACCAGCCTGATCGGCATGGGCTATCACGGCACCCTCACACCGGCTGTCATCCTGCGCAATGTGTTGGAAAACCCGGGCTGGTACACCGCCTACACGCCCTATCAACCGGAAATCGCCCAGGGGCGGCTCGAAGCGCTGTTGAATTTCCAGCAACTGACCATCGACCTGACCGGACTGGAACTGGCCAATGCCTCTTTGCTGGACGAAGCCACCGCGGCGGCGGAAGCCATGGCCCTGGCCAAACGGGTGGCCAAGTCGAAAAGCAATCTGTTCTTTGTTGATCAGAACTGTCATCCCCAGACCATTTCCGTGGTGCAGACCCGTGCCGAAGGCTTCGGTTTCGAGTTGATCATCGACGCTGTGGATAACTTGAAACAGCACCAGGTGTTCGGTGCGCTGCTGCAGTATCCCGACACCCACGGCGAAATCCGCGACCTGCGTCCGTTGATCGATCACCTGCATGCCCAGCAAGCGCTGGCGTGTGTCGCCGCCGACCTGCTGAGCCTGCTGCTGTTGACGCCGCCGGGGGAGTTGGGCGCCGATGTGGTGTTCGGTTCTTCCCAGCGCTTCGGCGTGCCCATGGGTTACGGCGGGCCGCACGCGGCGTTTTTTGCCAGCCGCGATGAATACAAACGGGCGATTCCCGGAAGGATCATCGGTGTGTCGAAAGATGCCCGCGGCAACGTCGCGCTGCGCATGGCCCTGCAAACCCGCGAGCAACATATTCGCCGTGAAAAGGCCAACTCGAACATCTGTACCGCGCAAGTGCTGCTGGCCAACATCGCCAGTTTCTATGCGGTCTACCACGGCCCGGAAGGGCTCAAGCGCATTGCCCAGCGCGTGCACCGGCTGACGTGCATCCTCGCCGCGGGCCTTGAGCGCAAGGGCATCACGCGGCTCAACCAGCATTTCTTCGACACCCTGACCCTGGACGTCGGTGGCACCCAGACGGCGATCATCGAAAGCGCCCAGGCGGCGCAGATCAACTTGCGCATTCTGGGGCGCGGACGAGTGGGCCTGAGCCTTGACGAAACCTGTGACGAATCGACGGTGGCCAAGCTGTTCGATGTGTTCCTCGGCGCCGATCATGGGCTCAATGTCGATGAGCTGGATGCCGAGGCGCTGGTTTCCAGCATCCCGAGTCAATTGCAGAGAACCTCGCCCTGCCTGCGCCATCCGGTATTCAGCACCCACCACAGCGAAACCGAGATGCTGCGTTACCTCAAGCAGTTGGAAAACAAGGATCTGGCGCTCAATCAGTCGATGATCCCGCTGGGTTCGTGCACCATGAAGCTCAATGCCACCAGCGAAATGATCCCGATCACCTGGCCGCAGTTCGCCAACCTGCATCCGTTCGCGCCGAAGGAACAGGCAGTCGGTTATGCGCTGATGATCGAAGAGCTGGAGCGCTGGCTCTGTGCGATCACCGGTTTCGATGCGATCTGCATGCAGCCCAACTCCGGTGCCCAGGGCGAGTACGCGGGGCTGCTGGCGATCCGCAAATACCACGAGAGTCGCCAGCAGGGTGGGCGGGATATCTGCCTGATTCCGTCGTCGGCCCACGGCACTAACCCGGCGTCGGCGCAGATGGCCGGGATGCGCGTAGTGATTGTCGAGTGCGACGAAGCCGGTAACGTCGATCTGGAGGATCTGAAAGAGAAAGCCGCCCAGGCCGGCGACAAACTCGCTTGCCTGATGGCGACCTATCCCTCGACCCACGGTGTGTACGAGGAAGGCATCAGTGAAATCTGCGAAGTGATCCACAGTCATGGCGGCCAGGTGTACATGGACGGCGCCAACCTCAATGCCCAGGTCGGGTTGGCGCGGCCGGCAGACATCGGCGCCGACGTATCCCACATGAACCTGCACAAAACCTTCTGCATTCCCCATGGCGGTGGCGGGCCTGGCATGGGGCCTATTGGCGTGCGCGCGCACCTGGCGCCGTTCGTGGCCAATCATCCGGTGGTGCCGATCGACGGACCGCTGGCGCAGAACGGTGCCGTCAGCGCAGCGCCGTGGGGCAGCGCGAGCATCCTGCCGATCAGCTGGATGTACATTGCCATGATGGGCCCACAACTGGCCGACGCCAGTGAAGTGGCGATCCTTGCCGCGAATTACCTGGCGCGGCACTTATCCGGGGCGTTTCCGGTGCTGTACACCGGGCGCAACGAGCGGGTGGCCCATGAATGCATTCTCGATTTGCGACCGCTCAAGACATTGACCGGCATCAGCGAGGAAGACGTGGCCAAGCGCCTGATGGACTATGGCTTCCATGCACCGACCATGTCGTTTCCCGTGCCGGGAACGCTGATGGTCGAACCCACTGAAAGTGAATCCAAGGCGGAGCTGGACCGCTTTATCGGTGCGATGCTGAGCATTCGCGCGGAGATTAACGAGGTGCAGAACGGCAACTGGCCGGCCGAGGACAACCCGTTGAAACGGGCGCCGCACACCTTGGCCGATATCACCGGCATTTGGGAACGGCCCTATAGCATCGAACAGGGCGTGACCCCGGATGCTCACACCAAAGCCCATAAATACTGGCCGGCGGTGAACCGGGTGGACAATGTGTATGGGGACCGCAATCTGTTTTGTGCCTGTGTGCCGCTGGATGAGTACCGCTGACAAATGTGGGAGCAAGGCTTGCCCGCGATAGCGATCTCAAGGCCGCCATCGCGGGCAAGCCTTGCTCCCACAGTGGCGAGTGTGAGCCATAAAAAATGCCGCTCAGTTGAGCGGCATTTTTGTTCAGCCGGGAAATTACTCCGAAGCCACGGCATTTTTCGCCAGGATCGCGTTCGCCAACTCCATGTCCGTGGCTTGCAGGCCTGGGTTGTCGGCGCGGACTTTCTGCATCGCGGCTTCCAGGTACGGGCCGCGGATGCCGCCGTCACTGGCGACGAAGCTGCCGGCATCGTCCTGGGCAGCGACGATCAGCTTGTTATCCTTGAACGTCAGGTAAGTCGAACCGGTGGTGGCACCGGAGGAAATGACGTTACGCCAAAAGCTATCGGCCATCGCCGAACCGACAGGCAGGGACAACAGGGCGATGGTAGCGACAGCAACTTTGAAACGCATGATGGGTGACTCCACTGTTTTAACTACGCCGTTGGATTGTCTGCCCCTGACCGAGTTCCATCAGGTCGCATCTACTTCTGCTCGCTCTGCGGCGTCACGCGCAACACCTCCTCGATCGTGGTCAAACCGGCCGCCACCTTTTGCGCCCCTGACAATCGCAAGCTGCGCATGCCTTCCTTGAATGCCTGACGCCGCACCGCCAGCAAGTCGGTGTCGGGATTGATCAGTGCTTTCACGCCTTCGGTCAGTTGCATGATTTCGTACACCCCGGCACGGCCGTGATAGCCGGTGTCGCGGCACTCCAGGCAGCCGATGGCGCGTTGGGCGTTGGTGGGCAGCGGTGCCTGCCAGGGCCGGGTCAGGGTGTGCCAGTCTTCTTCGCCGAGGGTTTGCGGGGCCTTGCAGTGCGGGCATAAGGTCCGCACCAGTCGCTGGGCCATGACCCCGAGCACGGTGGCCTTGATCAGGTAATGCGGCACGCCGAGCTCCAGCAGGCGGCTGATGGCGCTCGGCGCGTCGTTGGTGTGCAGCGTCGACAGCACCAGGTGACCGGTGAGGGCCGCCTGGATCGCCATCTCTGCGGTTTCCAGGTCGCGGATCTCGCCGATCATGATGATGTCCGGGTCCTGCCGCATCAGCGCGCGCACCCCGGAAGCGAAGGTCAGGTCAATGTTGTGCTGGACCTGCATCTGGTTGAACGCCGGCTCGACCATTTCGATCGGGTCTTCGATGGTGCAGAGGTTGACCTCGGGCGTCGCCAGTTTCTTGAGGGTGGTGTACAGCGTGGTGGTTTTGCCGGAGCCGGTCGGCCCGGTGACCAGAATGATGCCATTGGGCTGACGGGTCATGTCCTGCCAGCGCCGTAGATCGTCGGCTGAAAACCCGAGCTGATCGAAGTCCTTGAGCAGCACCTCCGGATCGAAGATCCGCATCACCATTTTTTCGCCGAAGGCGGTCGGCAGCGTCGACAGCCGCAACTCGACTTCGCCGCCGTCCGGGGTTTTGGTTTTCACCCGGCCGTCCTGGGGTTTGCGTTTCTCCGCGATGTTCATCCGCCCCAGGCTTTTCAGGCGACTGACGATGGCCATGGTCACTTGCGGCGGGAATTGGTAGACATTGTGCAACACGCCGTCGATGCGAAAGCGCACCGTGCCCTGTTCGCGCCGGGGTTCGATGTGGATATCGCTGGCACGCTGCTGGAAGGCGTACTGGAACAGCCAGTCGACGATGTTGACGATATGCGCGTCGTTGGCATCCGGCTCCTGATCGCTGGCGCCGAGATTGAGCAACTGTTCGAAGTTGCCCAGGGTATTGATCTGCTGATCGGCGTTGTTCGCCCCGGTGACCGATTTGGCCAGGCGGAAAAACTCCACACTGAAGCGCTGGATGTCCACCGGGTTGGCCACCACGCGCTTGATCGGCAGCTTCAGCACGTGGGTCAGATCGGCTTCCCAGCCGTTGACGTAGGGCTGGGCGCTCGCCACCGTTACGGCATCACGGTCAATGGACACTGCGAGAATCTTGTGGCGTTGGGCAAAGGCGTAGGACATCAGCGGTGTCACGGCCGCGACGTTGATTTTCAGCGGATCGATACGCAGATAGGGCTGGCCCGCCTGCTGGGACAGCCACAGGGTCAGGTTTTCCAGGTCGAGGTGTTTGCCGGGACGACTGAGGTCATCCAGCTGTTGGCTGGCGATGAACTCCAGGGGGTGCATCTGGCCATGGGCGGCGTGGCGGCGACGGGCATTGAGCGCGTGTTCAGCCGAGTCCTGGCTGATGAAGCCTTGGTTGACCAGCTCACGCAAGACATCATTGAGATCCAGCCAGCGGTCCTGAATGGCGAGTTGAACGGACATGCGGGCTCCTTTTGAACAACAGTGCGCAAAGGATAGTCGTGGCGCCATAGACCGTTGGGCCACTACCCGACGAAGCCGTATCGGATTTTTTCAGCCGGTCGCCAGGGCGGCTTCAGTCCACGCCGGGTCAGCACCTTGCAGATCAACCGAGCAGACGCTGATCAGGTTACGAAGTTTTTCCGCAATCACCTGGGCGCGATGCCAGCTCAATCCGTCGATGACAATCTCGATGGCCAGCAAGTCGTCCTGGCGTTGTACGTGCACCTGCTCCGGCGTCAGGAATTGCAAGGCGAACAAGTTGAGCGCGCGGCACAGCAAATCGGGCTCGGCTTCGGCCAGTAGCTGGTACTGGACGCGGCAATGGATGTTGTTGACGTTCCAGACATCGGCGCGGGTGTTCACGGCTTGAAGGTGCGGCATGGTCGTTCTCCAAAATCACTGGAGAAAGTTTTACATTCGGTGCCCGGTATTTCTTATCTATGATGGGCTGAATGGCTGTATTTTCGAATCATTCAATTCATCGAGTTATCTATTACGGGCTTTTTTATGCAAAGCGAACTGGATGGCTATGACCGCAAGATCCTGGCGTTGCTGCAAGAGGACGCTTCGCTCTCCAGTGCGCAGATCGCCGAACAGGTGGGGCTGTCGCAGTCGCCCTGCTGGCGGCGGATTCAGCGGATGAAGGAGGAGGGGATCATTCGTGCCCAGGTGACCCTGCTCGATCGCAAGAAAATCGGCCTGAACACGCAGATCTTTGCGCAGGTCAAACTCAACGCCCACGGGCGTTCGAACTTCACGGAATTCACTGAGGCCATTCGCGGTTTCCCCGAAGTGCTGGAGTGTTACGTGCTGATGGGGGCGGTGGATTTCATGCTGCGGATCGTCGCGGCGGACATCGAGGCCTATGAACGCTTCTTCTTCGAGAAGCTGTCGATGGTGCCGGGGATTCAGGAGGTCAATTCGGTGGTGGCGTTGTCGGAGATCAAGTCCACCACCAGTTTGCCTGTTTGAAGCATTGCGGTGAATTGGCTGGCCCCATCGCGGGCAAGCCTTGCTCCCACAGATTTGAGTCGACCGCCAGATTTGGGCTCGACACCGGCACTGTGGGAGCAAAGCTTGCTCGCGATAGCGGTATTAAAGGCGCAGAAGGGTTTTCCAGGCGCGATTCTGATAAACCGCAATCGCCTGCTGCTTGCGCGCATCCAGGGCTTCGTCGGTGATCGGCTCGTTAGCCAGTTGCGCCAGTTTGTTCAGTTCGCCATACAGGCGATCCATTTCCGGGATCTCCAGCACATTTCGCGCGTGATGCAGCCAGGACTGGATGCGTTCGATGCGCGGCAGTTGCTCGGCCAGGTCTTCCGGTTGTTGCTGATAGCGCTGCAATTGCAGCGAGTTGGCTTCTTCGCCCAACAGCCGCGGCAACCAGCTACCCAGTTGTGCAGCGCCCTGGCGATTGCCGCGGGTATTGCGGTCGGCGGTCCAGGTGCGGGCCAGCAACCAGCGCGAAGTGTTCAGCGAGAACAGGCCCCAACGCGGGTCCTCGAGTTCTTCAAGGAACTGTTCCGGCGCGGCTTTGCGCACGTCCTCATCGTCCATGCCGGCCTGGACCAGTGGACGCCAGTCTTCGAGCAAGGCATCCAGCGCGGCACGCAGGTCGTGGGTCGATTGACGTGGCGCCGCTTGGCCAAGGCTGCTGACCAGTGCACGCAGTTCGGCAAGGTTTTCCACCCAGTCTTGCAGCAGGCGCCAGTGGCCGTTGAAGCGATATTGCTCGGCCAGACGCTGGCTGCTGCCCAGCAGGTGCCAGCACAGCGCGGCGAAGGCGTCGTCCAGCGGGGTTTCGGCGGTGAGTTGCGGTGCCGGCAGGCTCAACGAGTAGCTGTGGGCGTCGTACAGGCGATAGCCGCGCTCGGCCTTGCTGATGTCGCACGGCATCAGGGCCAGGGTCGCGGCAAGTTCGGCGGCCAGTTCCAGCAGAGCGGCCGGTTCGCCTTCGCGCAGTTCCAGTTCCAGCTCGCAGATTTCTTCTTTTTGCTTGCCGACGACCACGTGGCCAAGATCCAGCGCGGCTTCGATGACCACTTTGGTCTTGCCGCGACCCCAGGCGATTTCCGCGCGCTCGCGCACAAAGTCGGTGGTGAAGATCGGCTTCAGGGCTTTCTTGTCCAGTTCGGCCAGTTCCTCGGGCCAGCATTCGCCGTCGAGTTTCTTCAGGTCGAGCTTGGCTTTGGGCAGGTTCCAGTCGTATTCGTTGCGCTCGGACAAGCCGGCGACGCTGTGGCCACGGGTCTTGAGGGTCTGAATTACGTCTTCACCATCCTTGCGCAGGCGCAGGGCCACCTTGGCGCGGGCCAGGTCGCGCTCGGGGGTGTCGAAGTATTGGTTCATCAACTCACGGCGTTCCCAGCCACTTTTGTTGCGTTTTTTCAGTAATGGGTGCTCGCGCAGGGCAGCGAGGGTTTCGCGGCTGACGCGGAGTTTGATTTCGGTTTCTTTCTGCATGGCCGGAAAATCCAGGATCGGGAGCGCAGCCGGGGGAATATGTGGCTGCCAAGGTCGTGCAGTGTACAGCAGTGAACCAGGCAGCGCGCCGCAACGGTTTATTCCTGTCATTGGATGGCTCTATGATGGACTTCAATTCGGGAGTTGGAGTCAGCGATGCCTTTGCCGTCCATGAAAGATCAGTTCGCTGCACTGATCGCTGCACCGTCCGTCAGTTGCACCCAGGCGAGCCTCGATCAATCCAATCGTCCGGTGATCGACCTGCTGGCCGCGTGGCTCGGCGACCTGGGGTTTGTCTGCGACATCCAGCAGGTCAGCCCTGGGAAATTCAATTTGCTGGCCAGTTATGGCTCCGGCCCCGGCGGTTTGGTGCTGGCCGGTCATAGTGACACCGTGCCATTCGACGGCGCGCTGTGGCAGACCGATCCGCTGAAGCTCACCGAGGTTGACGGCCGCTGGGTCGGCTTGGGCGTTTGCGACATGAAGAGTTTCTTCGCCCTCGCCATCGAAGCGGTCATACCGCTGCTCAATCAACCGTTCAAACAGCCGCTACTGATCCTCGCCACCTGCGATGAAGAAAGCTCGATGTCCGGTGCCCGTGCGCTGGCTGAAGCGGGCCGGCCGTTGGGACGGGCAGCGGTGATCGGCGAGCCGACCGGCCTCAAGCCGATTCGCATGCACAAGGGCATCATGATGGAGCGCATCGATATCCTTGGGCAGAGCGGTCACTCATCGGACCCGCGCCTGGGTCACAGTGCCCTGGAAGCCATGCACGATGCCATCGGTGAACTGCGCGGCCTGCGCTTGCTGTGGCAGCGTGAGTTTCGCAATCCGCAATTCAGCGTACCGACCCCGACCCTGAATTTGGGCTGCATCCATGGTGGCGATAACCCGAATCGCATCTGTGGCCAATGTTCGCTGGAATTCGACTTGCGGCCCCTGCCGGGCATGGACCCCAAGGTCCTGCGTGCCGAGATTTTGCAACGGCTCAAGCCGGTTGCCGAGCGGCATCAGGTCAAGATCGATTACGCGCCGCTATTCCCCGCCGTGCCGCCGTTCGAAGAGGCCGAGGATGCGGAACTGGTGCGAATCGCTGAAAAGCTCACCGGCCATCGCGCCGAAGCAGTGGCGTTCGGCACCGAAGCGCCTTATCTTCAGCGTCTTGGCTGCGAAACGCTGGTGCTCGGCCCTGGCGATATCGCCTGCGCTCACCAACCGGGGGAATTCCTCGAAATGTCACGTTTGCAGCCTACGGTGCATCTATTACGTCAGTTGATTGAACATTACTGCCTGACACCGGCGCCAATGCCAGTCCGTTGAATGCAATCAATGTGGGAGCGAGCCTGCTCGCGATGAGGCCGTTACAGTCAACATCAATGTTGCCTGTCCCATCGCCTTCGCGAGCAGGCTCGCTCCCACAGGGGTTTGTGTTTTGGCTGACAGAACTTATAAATTGCCAGTGTCCCAACCCGTATTCATGAGGAGAGCGCGCGTGTCGCCAAGCCTGTTCCGACGATAACCACCAGCCCGCTGTGCGTTTTCTGTTTCGCCCTTTTTTCGGCTGCTATTTATTACAGGCCCAGGTTCATGCCCGAATACGTCAATTGGCTTCGTCACGCTTCGCCTTACATCAACGCCCACCGCGATTGCACCTTTGTCGTCATGCTCCCCGGCGACGGCGTCGAGCACCCCAACTTCGGTAACATCGTCCACGACCTGGTGCTGTTGCACAGCCTGGGCGTGCGACTGGTGCTGGTTCATGGCTCCCGCCCGCAAATCGAAGCGCGCCTTGCCGCCCGCGGCCTGACCCCGCATTACCACCACGGCATGCGCATCACCGATGCGGCGACCCTGGAGTGCGTGATCGATGCCGTCGGCCAGCTGCGCATCGCCATCGAAGCGCGGCTGTCGATGGATATGGCTTCATCGCCGATGCAGGGCTCGCGCCTGCGGGTGGCCAGCGGCAATCTGGTGACCGCACGGCCGATCGGTGTGCTCGAAGGTGTCGACTATCACCACACCGGCGAAGTGCGCCGGGTCGACCGCAAGGGCATCAATCGCCTGCTGGACGAGCGCTCCATCGTGCTGCTGTCGCCGTTGGGCTACTCGCCGACCGGTGAAATCTTCAACCTTGCCTGTGAAGACGTCGCCACTCGCGCGGCCATCGACCTGGGGGCGGACAAGCTGCTGCTGTTCGGTGCCGACCTTGGCTTGATCGATGAGCACGGACGCCTGGTTCGCGAACTGCGTCCGCAACAGGTGCCGGCGCATTTGCAGCGTCTGGGCAGCAATTACCAGGCCGAGCTGCTGGATGCCGCGGCCGAAGCCTGCCGTGGCGGCGTGGCCCGCAGCCACATCGTCAGCTACGCCGAGGATGGCGCACTGCTGACCGAGCTCTTCACCCGCGACGGTGGCGGTACCCTGGTGGCCCAGGAGCAATTCGAAGTGGTGCGCGAAGCGGCCATCGAAGACGTCGGTGGATTGCTGGACTTGATCAGCCCGCTGGAGGAGCAGGGGATTCTGGTGCGGCGTTCCCGCGAGGTGCTGGAGCGTGAGATCGAGCAGTTCAGCGTGGTCGAGCGCGAAGGCATGATCATCGCCTGCGCGGCGCTGTATCAGATTGCCGATTCGGATGCCGGGGAGTTGGCGTGCCTGGCGGTGAACCCGGAGTACCGTCATGGCGGTCGCGGCGATGAACTGCTGGAACGCATTGAAACCCGCGCCCGGGCCCAGGGGTTGAAAACCCTCTTCGTCCTGACGACCCGCACGGCTCATTGGTTCCGCGAGCGTGGATTTGCACCGAGCAGCGTCGAGCGCCTGCCATCGGCGCGGGCGTCGCTGTACAACTATCAGCGTAATTCGAAGATCTTCGAAAAAGCCCTCTGATCACGATTCGATCCCTGTAGGAGCTGGCTTGCCAGCGAAGACGTTCTTTCAGACGACAAATATGTCGACTGACCCGCCGTCTTCGCCAGCAAGCCGGCTCCTACAGGTCGGTGGGGTTACTCGGTGACGAATTTCGCACTGACATACGGCGAGTAATCCGGCAGTACCGTTTCAACCTTCCCTTGCTCCTTCAAGAACTTCGCCGTCTCGCCGATGGCCTTGGCCGTACCGCCGTCGAGCAGCGCGCGGGTCTGTTGCGCCTTTGCGTCGGGGAACGCGGAGCCGGCCAGCAACTCCGGCACATCAGCGGCATTGGCACCGGTCAATTTGGCGATTTTCTGTACTGGTACGGAGTCCGCAGTCCAGCTGTCTTTATGCGCTGCATAGTCGGCGAACGAGTCCAGGGTGACCTTGGCGAATTTAGCCACTACGTCCGGGTGCTTCTCGGCGTAATCCTTGCGCGTCACCCAGACCTCGAACGTCGGCGCGCCCCACTGGCCGACCTGTGCCGCATCGGTCAAGGTCTTGCCAGTCTTGCGAATTTCCCCCAGGGCGGGCGACCAGACGAACGCGCCATCAATGTCCCCACGCTTCCAGGCGGCGGCGATTTCCGCTGGCTGAAGGTTCACCACTTTGACTTTCGAGGCGTCCAGTCCCCAGTGCTTGAGTGCCCCGAGCAGGCTGTAGTGAGAGGTGGAAACGAACGGCGTGGCGATGGTCTTGCCGATCAGATCTTGGGGTTTCTCGATGCCGCTGCCATTGCGCACCACCAACGCCTCGGCAGCGTTGATCTGCGCGGACACGATGAACGCGACAATCGGCAGGTTGCGCGAAGCGGCCGCCGCCAGCGGGCTGGAGCCGAGGTTGCCGATTTGCACATCGCCCGACGCAATGGCCGTTACCACTTCGGGGCCGCTGTTGAAGCGTCGCCAGTCGATTTTCTCGCCGATAGTTTTTTCGTAGAGGCCATCCGCCTGGGGCACTTTGCTGGGGTCGATACCCGTCTGGTAGCCGACGGTAAGGTTCGCCGCATGGGCGGAAAAAGATATTACGAACGATACACAAACTGTAACAATTGGGCTGGATAGTGCGCGTTTGGTCGGCATGGCGTTGGCCTTTTCGATTGGAATTGTTACGGAATTGCTTCCAAACCTAATCGATCTAAAAAACGCCTAATAAATACCATTTAGGAATTAGCTTATGAGCCGGCTGCTCTACGCTAAGGGGGGTGAGATAAATTCCTAAAGGGTATGAGAAAAGGATTCATGCATTCTTTTCAGGTTTATGACGAACTCATGACCTGCAGGGACCAAAAAACCGGGGATTAGACTATGGTCGTAGACACACATGGTTACGATTGACTTGTGGGTCACGCTCTGGCGCTAATCGCGCATCTTAGGACCAGGGACATTGATTCCGGGCCAGGAACACAAGAATTAGAGACGATAGGAGCTTAAACAATGAACAAGTCCACGTTGGCACTGGCCGTGGCTGTAGGGGTTATGGCGCAGCAGGCAGGCGCCGCGGGTTTCATCGAAGACAGCAAGGCTTCCATTAGTTCGCGCACCATGTATTACGACGCCGATGTGCGTGAAGCTCCTAGTAGTACCGCTCCTAGTAATGCTAAAAACAGGCAGCGCGAAACCGCTGAAGGTCTCAAGTTCGACTACCTGTCCGGTTTCACCCAAGGTACCGTTGGTTTCGGTATCGACGCCCAAGCGCTGGTAGGTATCCATCTGGACGGTGGCAAGGGCCATCACCCAACTGGTAACGCCAACTCATTCTTCCCTAGCGATGGCGATGCGTCTGCCGACGAGTGGAGCCGTGCAGCAGCCAACGTGAAGGCACGCTTCTCGAAGACCGAGGCCCACCTGGGTGGCGCCCTGCAACCCAACATGCCGATCCTGATCGCGAACGACAGCCGTTTGCTGCCACAAACCTTTGACGGTGGCACCATCACCTCGAAGGAAATCGACAACGTGACCTTCAACCTGGGTCAGCTGGAGCACGCGCAGGGTCGCGCCTCCTCGAACTCCACTGGCCTGTCTGTGAATGGCGCTACTCAGGACAGCAACCAGTTCCGTTACGCCGGTGCTGACTGGAAGGTCACCAAAGACCTGTTGCTGCAGTACTACTACGCGAACCTGGAAGACTTCTACAAACAGAACTTCCTCGGCCTGGTGCACGTTTACCCGATCGCGCCGAATCAGTCGTTCAAGACCGATATTCGTTATTTCGACAGCAGCTCTGACGGCAAGAACGGCAACGGCACGGCCGGCTACCAATTCAACAACAACAGTGGTTTCGCCAAGACCCCGGGCGAGGTTGATAACAAGACCTGGAGCGCCACGTTCACTTACACCCTGGGCGGCAGTGCGTTCCTGCTCGGTCATCAGCGTGTCAACGACGACGGCGGCTTCGTTTTCTTGAACCAGGGCAGCCTTATTGATAGCCAGGGTCGTCAAGAAGGTGCCGGCGGCTCCAGCTTCTACTCCTTTACCGATGCCACGGTTGGCAGCTTTATCCGTGCCGGTGAAAACACCACTTACGGTCAGTATTCCTATGACTTCGCCTCACTGGGCGTGCCAGGTCTGAAAGCTTCGATTGCTTACCTGGATGGCCGAAACATCAAGGCTACCAGCGGTTCTGGTCCAGACCTGAATGAACACGAGACCGATGCGCGTGTGGACTACGTGATTCAAACAGGTCCACTCAAAGGCTTTGGTACGACGCTGCGTCACGGTACTTATACCGGGAACACCAGCACTGCTGACCAAGACCAGACCCGTCTGATCTTCAACTACACCTACAGCTTCATGTAAGCAGTAGCCAAAAGAGCCTCGTCTGCGGACGAGGCTTTTTTTCGGCTTTGTTTTTATATTCCATAAAAGTTGCACGTGATTATTTTTTATTCTTTTTAGATTTGTCCGCAAACACCTAAAGTAGCCCCACCTGACACCATCAGGCCCCCGCACGACCCGCTTCACTTTTCGCCTCGAACAACTTCCGGAATGGGTTTTCAAACCAGTACCTCTGTCTTGGTTCGGACAACTGCCGCAAATACATATTCCATTACGCTATTAATAAGAATGAACTGATTCTTTTTGGCTTTATGAGCATGTATCCTGCGCGGCCCAAAAAAGGGTGGTCAGGCCGGCGCTGTAGCAACACGGCAGGTCAGGATCGACCGGTGGGCACGATCTGGCGCTGATCACGCAACTCAAGGATCCGGGGCATTCGACCCAGGACCGGCAACACAAGAATTAGAAACGATAGGAGCGAAACACATGAACAAGTCCACCCTGGCCCTGGCTGTGGCCGTAGGGGTTTTGGCGCAGCAGGCGAGCGCCGCCGGTTTCATCGAAGACAGCAAGGCTACTTTGGGGCTGCGTAACTTCTACATCAACACCGACTACCGTGACGGCACCGGTCCGAACAAAAACGAAGAATGGGGCCAAGGCTTCGATCTGCGTTTCATCTCCGGTTACACCCAAGGCACAGTCGGCTTCGGGGTTGATGCCATTGGCCTGTTGGGCGTGAAGCTGGACTCGGGTGGCGGCACCAACGGTGCAACAAGCAACTCTTATGGCGGCACTGTTTTCCCAAGCAAATCCAACGGCGAAGCGGTTGATAACTTCTCCAGCCTGGGCCTGACGGCCAAAGCCAAGGTTTCCCAGACGGAACTGAAGCTGGGCACTCTGCAGCCGAAACTGCCGGTGATCGTGACCAACGACGGTCGTCTGCTGCCGCAAACCTGGCAGGGTGGCCAGATCAGCTCGAACGACATCAAGGACCTGACCCTGATCGGTGGTCAGATCGAGCAGGCAAAAGGCCGTAACTCGAGCAACAACCAACAGTTGTCGATCTCGGGTGCCAACGGCCGTACCGCTTCGGCGCGCGACAGCAACAAGTTCATCTACGCCGGTGGTGACTACAAAATCACCAAAGACCTGACCGCCCAGTACTACTACGGCAACCTGGAAGAGTTCTACAAGCAGCACTTCCTGGGTCTGGTTCACAACTGGGCAATCGGCCCTGGCGTACTGAAGTCTGATTTCCGTTACTTCAACAGCCGCAGCGACGGCGCCAATGGTAACGACAAGAACTTCTTCACGACCGGTTACTACGGCGGTGGCGTTACCAAGGGCAAGGTCGACAACAACCTGTACAGCGGCCTGTTCCTGTACTCCGTTGCCGGTCACACCTTTGGTGGTGGTTATCAGGCCAGCACGGGCGACAGCGATTTCCCTTGGCTGAACCAGGGTGACGGCTCGTCGAACTACACCATCACCGACTCGCAGATCCAGAAGTTCGGTCGTGCCGGCGAACGCACCTGGCAGGGTCGCTACTCCTTTGATTTCGCCAGGCTTGGCGTACCCGGCCTGACCGCCGGTGCCGTTTACCTGCACGGCGACAACATCAATAACGTTGCCGGTGACAAGTCCGAGTGGGAACGCGACCTGACCGTGGGTTACGTCGTCCAGTCGGGCGCGTTGAAAAACCTCGGCGTGACGTGGAAAAACGCCATGTGGCGTACCGACCTGCCGAACACTCGTTCCCAGGACGAAAACCGCCTGATCGTCAGCTACTCGATCCCGCTGTTGTAATCATCGAAGCAAAAAAAAGCCCCGCCCGGCATCACGCCGGGCGGGGCTTTTTCGTTTTTCAAGCCGGGCTCACCCCCGTAAACCCGTCTTGAAATTCCCCTCTTTGCAGCAACTCAAGGCCTTCTCGAACCTTGTCGGCGATGTTCGGCGGGATGCGTGATCGCGTCCAGTGAACAGATCTTTAATATTTCTTTTCGATCTAAATAAATTGATATTTATTCTTTTTAATAGATAAGAAACCCAGGCACAGTTGAGCTCAACAGCACACATCAGGAGCGACACCATGAGCATCAGACTGGGCGACATTGCCCCCGACTTCGAACAGGATTCCAGTGCCGGCACCATCCGTTTCCACCAATGGCTGGGCGATAGCTGGGGCGTGCTGTTTTCCCATCCGGCGGACTTCACGCCGGTGTGCACCACTGAGCTCGGCTTCACGGCCAGGTTGAAAGATGAATTCGCCAAGCGTGGGGTCAAGGCCATCGCGCTGTCGGTCGACCCGGTGGATTCGCACCATCGGTGGATCGAAGACATCAACGAAACCCAGAACACCGTTGTCAACTTTCCGATCCTCGACGACGCCGACCGCAAGGTCTCTGACCTCTACGACCTGATCCATCCCAATGCCAACGACACCCTCACGGTGCGCTCGCTGTTCGTGATCGACCCGAACAAAAAGGTCCGGCTGACCATCACCTACCCGGCAAGCACGGGCCGCAACTTCAATGAAATCCTGCGGGTGATCGACTCGCTGCAACTCACCGACAACTACAAAGTGGCCACTCCGGCCAACTGGCAGGACGGTGACGAGGTGGTGATCGTGCCGTCACTCAAGGATGAAGACGAGATCAAACAGCGGTTTCCCAAGGGGTATCGCGCCGTTAAGCCATACCTGCGCCTGACCCCACAACCGAACCGGTAGCGCGAACCTGTGGGAGCAAGGCTTGCCCGCGATGGCGTCCTGCGTCACGACAGAAATACCGAGTTGTATTCATCGCGGGCAAGCCTTGCTCCCACAGGGGGTATGTACAGATACACAAAGCAGGGGATTTCAGGCCGTTTCGACGGCCTGTTTTTTTGCCTGGAGAATGTTGATTTTCATATCTCTTAAACGAATAACCAAATGAATAAATATGATTTATGGATATATAAATCACCTGTTAAGGTCACTCCATCGAAGCGAGATCGCAAACCGCGAATCGCCGACACCGTTCAAGGAATCGTCTGAATGCTGGTTGTCTCACTCGGTGGCAGTCCCAGCCAACGCTCCCGTTCCGGGGTGCTGCTGGAGCGCTCTCGGCGTTGGTTGCAAGGGCAGGGCGTGGAGGTGGTGAGTTACCAGGTACGGGACTTCCCGGCTGAAGACTTGCTGCATGCACACTTCGACAGCCCGAAGGTGATCGACCTGCTGCAACAGATTGAAAACGCCGATGGCTTGTTGATTGCCACCCCGGTTTACAAGGCTTCGTTCTCCGGTGCGCTGAAAACCGTACTGGACCTGCTGCCCGAGCGCGCTCTGGCTCACAAAGTGGTTCTGCCGATGGCCACCGGGGGCAGTATCGCCCACATGCTGGCCGTGGATTACGCGCTCAAACCGGTGTTGTCGGCGTTGAAAGCCCAGGAACTGCTCCAGGGCATTTTCGCGGTCGATAGTCAGATCGCTTACGGCGAAGGCAGCGCCCAGGCGCAGTTGGCGCCGGAGCTGGAAGAAAGACTGAATGAATCGCTGGAGTTGTTTTTCAGCGCCATGGCGCGACGGCCCAAGCCGCTCGATCCGAACCTGTTGAATGATCGTTTGTTGAGTGCTCGCTGGAGCATTTAAGCCTCACCTGAAGATTGATGTACTGGCCTTACTCGCCCGCTAACGGGCAAGCAGGTGCAGCCAAAACCCAACTGCAAAAAGGAGAGCGCCATGCGCCCTGTCATTTTGCGTCGCGGTCTGGTCGCTCTGTTTGCTGCGGCTGTCACCTTCGGCGCCATTACTCAAGCTCAAGCTGAAACCCTCCGAATCGGCTATCAGAAATACGGCACCCTGGTGCTGCTCAAAGCCAAAGGCACCCTGGAAAAACGCCTCGCCGCCCAAGGCGTGGACGTGCAATGGACTGAATTCCCCGGCGGCCCGCAACTGCTCGAAGGCCTGAACGTCGGCTCCATCGACTTCGGCGTGACCGGTGAAACACCGCCCGTGTTCGCCCAGGCAGCGGGCGCTGATTTGCTCTACGTCGCCTACGAACCGCCTGCGCCCCACAGCGAGGCGATCCTGGTGCCGAAGGATTCTCCGATCAAATCGGTGGCGGAGCTCAAGGGCAAGAAAGTCGTCCTCAACAAAGGCTCCAACGTGCATTACCTGCTGGTTCGCGCACTGGAAGACGCCGGCCTCAAATACACCGATATCCAGACCGTATTCCTGCCACCTGCCGATGCCCGCGCCGCGTTCGAGCGTGGCAGTGTCGATGCCTGGGTCATCTGGGACCCGTACCAGGCGGCTGCCGAGCAACAACTGCAAGCGCGCACCCTGCGCGATGGGCAGGGCATCGTCGACAACCATCAGTTCTACCTGGCGACCAAACCTTACGCTCAAAAGAATCCCGAGGTGATCAAGACCCTGGTGGAAGAAGTGCGCGCCGTCGGCGAGTGGTCCAGGGCTAACCCGCAGGACGTGACCCGACAGGTTTCGCCACTGCTCGGCCTGCCGGCAGACATCACCCTGACCTCGGTGAAACGCCAAGGCTACGGCGCGCTGTTCCTGACCCCGGAAGTGGTCGCCGCCCAGCAGAAAATCGCCGACAGCTTCTACCAGCTCAAGCTGATTCCCAAGCCGCTGAGCATCAAAGACGTGATCTGGACGCCACCGGCGGCCGTAGCGAAAGCCCAGTAAACCGATTCCCCAAGGAGACCACTCCATGAGCCTCAATATCTTCTGGTTCCTGCCTACCCACGGCGACGGCCATTACCTTGGCACCGCCGAAGGCGCTCGCGCCGTCGATCACGGTTACCTGCAACAAGTCGCGCAAGCGGCGGATCGCCTGGGTTTCGGTGGGGTGTTGATTCCGACCGGCCGTTCCTGCGAAGACTCGTGGCTGGTGGCGGCGTCGCTGATTCCGGTGACCCAGCGCCTGAAATTCCTCGTCGCCCTGCGCCCCGGGATCATTTCCCCGACGGTGGCGGCGCGTCAGGCGGCGACGCTGGATCGCTTGTCTGGCGGGCGGGCGCTGTTCAACCTGGTAACAGGCGGTGATCCGGAAGAGTTGGCCGGCGATGGCCTGTTCCTCAGCCATGAAGAGCGCTATCAGGCCTCTGTGGAATTCACCCGCATCTGGCGCCGCGTGCTGGAAGGTGAAACCGTCGATTACGACGGCCAGCACATCAGTGTGAAGGGCGCGAAGTTGCTCTATCCGCCGATCCAGCAACCCCGTCCGCCACTGTACTTTGGTGGTTCTTCGGAAGCGGCACAGGACCTGGCGGCAGAACAAGTGGAAATGGTGTTGACCTGGGGCGAGCCGCCAGCAGCCGTTGCCGAAAAGATCGAACAGGTGCGCGCCAAAGCCGCCAAGCTCGGTCGCACCGTGCGCTTCGGTATTCGTCTGCATGTGATCGTGCGTGAAACCAACGCCGAGGCCTGGCAAGCGGCGGATCGCCTGATCTCGCACCTGGACGACGACACCATCGCTCGCGCCCAGGCCTCGCTGGCGCGCTTCGATTCGGTCGGCCAGCAACGCATGGCGGCGCTGCACGGTGGCAGTCGCGACAACCTGGAAGTCAGCCCCAACCTGTGGGCCGGTGTCGGTCTGGTGCGTGGCGGTGCCGGTACGGCGCTGGTGGGCGATGGCCCGACCGTGGCCGCCCGCGTCAAGGAATACGCCGACCTGGGCATCGACACCTTCATCTTCTCCGGTTATCCGCACCTGGAAGAGTCGTACCGCGTCGCTGAACTGTTGTTCCCGCATCTGGATATCGAACGTCCCGAGTTGCCGAAAAGCGCCGGTTACGTCAGCCCGTTCGGCGAGATGGTCGCCAACGATATTCTTCCCAAAGCCGCGTCCCAGAGCTGAGGCGCGCCATGAAGAAAATCATCCACAGCCTCGCGCCCTGGGCGTTGCCGGTATTGCTCCTGGCGGTATGGCAGTTGTCGGTATCGGCGGGCTGGTTGTCGACACGGATTCTGCCGGCGCCCATCGCCGTGATCGAAGCCGGTGTCAGCCTGGTGCGCAGCGGTGAAATCTGGACGCACTTGGCGATCAGCGGCTGGCGTGCCGCGTTGGGCTTTGCCATTGGCGGCAGCATTGGTCTGACCCTGGGTTTTATTACCGGTCTGTCGAAATGGGGTGAACGCCTGCTCGACAGTTCGGTGCAGATGATCCGCAACGTGCCGCACCTGGCGCTGATTCCCCTGGTGATCCTGTGGTTTGGCATCGATGAGTCGGCGAAGATTTTCCTGGTGGCGCTGGGCACCTTGTTCCCGATCTACCTCAACACCTATCACGGCATCCGCAATGTCGACCCGGCGCTGGTGGAGATGTCCCGCAGTTACGGCTTGTCCGGGTTCAGCCTGTTCCGCCAGGTGATTCTGCCGGGCGCGCTGCCTTCGATCCTGGTCGGTGTGCGCTTCGCCCTGGGCTTTATGTGGCTGACGCTGATCGTCGCCGAAACCATTTCCGCCAGTTCCGGCATCGGCTATCTGGCAATGAATGCCCGTGAGTTCTTGCAGACCGACGTGGTGGTGCTGGCGATTCTGCTGTACGCGGTGCTTGGCAAACTGGCCGACCTCGCCGCCCGTGGTCTTGAGCGTGTATGGCTGCGCTGGCACCCGGCCTATCAGGTCGTCAAGGGAGGTGCCGCATGACTGCTCAACAACCTCCACGCCTGCTGCGCGGGATTCCGCTTGCAGTGCGCAAGTTGCAAAAAACGTTCGGCTCGCGGCAGGTGCTGCGCGAGATCGACCTGCACATTCCGGCCGGTCAGTTCGTCGCGGTGGTCGGTCGCAGTGGCTGCGGCAAAAGCACGTTGTTGCGCTTGCTGGCCGGTCTCGATCAGCCGACGGGCGGTGAGCTGCTGGCCGGTTCCGCACCTTTGAGTGAAGCGCGGGAAGACACCCGGTTGATGTTCCAGGAAGCACGCCTGCTGCCATGGAAAAAGATCATCGACAACGTCGGCCTCGGACTCAAGGGCAACTGGCGCCCACAAGCGCTGGAAGCGCTGGACGCGGTCGGTCTGGCGGATCGCGCCAACGAGTGGCCGGCGGCGTTGTCGGGTGGGCAGAAGCAGCGTGTGGCCCTGGCTCGCGCGCTGATTCATCAACCGCGCCTGCTGTTGCTCGACGAACCGTTGGGCGCGCTGGATGCGCTGACCCGGATCGAAATGCAGCAACTGATCGAGCGGCTCTGGCAACAGCATGGCTTCACGGTGTTGCTGGTCACCCATGACGTCAGCGAAGCAGTGGCGATTGCCGATCGGGTGATCCTGATCGAAGACGGCGAAGTCGGCCTCGACCTGCACGTAGAGCTGCCGCGCCCTCGGATACGCGGTTCCCATCGACTGGCGGCGCTGGAAACCGAAGTCCTCAATCGCGTGCTGTCACTGCCCGGCCAACCGCCGGAGCCGGAACCTGTTTCACCCTTGCCTACGCAATTGCGGTGGGCTCAATAACTCAAGCCTTATCCAACGACAGGAATCAACATCATGACTATCAAGGCCATCAACGTCCGCAACCAGTTCAAAGGCTCCATCAAGGAAATCGTCCTCGGTGACGTGCTGTCGGAAATCGACGTGCAAACCGCTTCCGGTATCGTCACATCGGTGATCACCACCCGTTCGGTGAAAGAGTTGGAGCTGGCGGTGGGCAGCGAAGTGATCGCCTTTGTGAAATCCACTGAGGTGTCGATCGCCAAGTTGTAAGCGCGTGCAGTGCGCACAACCCCGGAGCGCCCTTCGGGGTTTTATGCTTTCGGACGCCTTCGCTGGCAAGCCAGCTCCTACGGGTGACTGCATACTCTTGTAGGAGCTGGCTTGCCAGCGAAGAGGCCTGACCCGCTCACGCAGGATTGGCGCGCTTGGGCAAATACGGCGGCAAATACAACCCAAGATACGCATCAAACACCCGCATCCCTTCTTCCGCCATGCGCGCAGTGATCTGCCCATGTTGCTGCACCGAGCGCGCATAAACCCGGTCACCGAGCTCCATGGCCAGGGCAAACACATCGACATCGCTCGGCAATTTCGGCAATTCGAAATGATGGTCGAACAGCTTGTGCATCAGGTCGCCCAGTTCAATGTCGTGCTGACGGTCGGCCTGGGTGACTTCGGTCAGGCCATGCTGGGCGAGGATCAACTGGCGGGCGGCGGCGTCTTCGCTGTAGATCGCCAGCATGCGCTGCTCCACCAATCGCGACAGATCGCGCCAGCCGCCGAGGGCTTGATGGTCGATAGGCGCTTGCAAGCAGGCGCGGAACGCAGCGTGGACGTCGGCGGTCAGGGCTTCGAGCAGGGCCGGGACGCTGGCGAAGAAGTGGTAGACGGAAGAGGGCGGGATCTCCGCGCGCTCGGCGACGCTGTAGATCGACAGACTGGCCACGCCCTCGGCGGCCAGCAGTGTGCGGGCGGCATCGAGTATCGAGTCGATTCGGGCCTGGCTGGCTGCGCGGGGTTTGCGGGGGGTGGCGGTGCGCGTCATTGGAGTCTCCTGCGGGGCAGGGGGCATTGTAAGTGCAGGCATCTGTGTTGTCTGCCTGGACGCCTTCGCTGGCAAGCCAGCTCCCACAGGTTACTCACTGTCCCTGTGGGAGCTGGCTTGCCAGCGATCCGCCGAAGGCGGCCATAAAAAAACGCCGCCGGCCTTATCAGCCGGCGGCGTTCCTTTTTTACTGCAGCCGCTTACACGGTATGCAGGTACCAGTTGTACTCAAGGTCGGAGATGGAGTGTTCGAACTCCTCCAGCTCGCTCTCTTTGCACGCGACGAAGATATCGATGTATTTCGGATCGATGTACCTGGCCATGACTTCGCTGTCGTCCAGTTCACGCAACGCATCGCGCAAGTTGTTCGGCAGGCTTTGCTCGTTCTGCTCGTAGCTGTTGCCTTCCACCGGAGCACTCGGTTCGATCTTGTTGACCAGACCATGGTGCACGCCCGCCAGGACCGAAGCCATCAGCAGATACGGGTTGGCATCGGCGCCGGCCACACGGTGCTCCAGACGCACCGCGTCGGCGGAGCCGGTCGGAACGCGCAGGGCCACGGTGCGGTTGTCCAGGCCCCAGCTCGGAGAGTTCGGCACGTAGAACTGTGCACCGAAACGACGGTACGAGTTAACGTTCGGGCAGAGGAAAGCCATTTGTGCGGGTAGGGTCTCGAGCACACCGCCGATCGCGTGTCGCAGCGCGGCGTTCTGCTCGGGATCCTCACTGGCAAAAATATTCTTGCCGTCTTTGTCGAGAATCGAGATATGGACGTGCAGACCGTTACCCGCCTGGCCTGGGTAAGGCTTGGCCATGAAGGTGGTGTCCATTTCATGGTCGTAGGCGATGTTCTTGATCAGGCGCTTGAGCAGCACTGCATAGTCGCAGGCCTTGATCGGGTCGGCCACGTGGTGCAGGTTCACTTCGAACTGCGCCGGGGCACTTTCCTTGACGATGGCGTCGGCCGGGATGCCTTGCTCTTTCGCACCTTCCAGAATGTCCTGGAGGCAGTCGACGTATTCGTCGAGGTCGTCGATCAGGTAGACCTGTGTCGAGTGCGGACGCTTGCCGGAAACCGGTGAGCGAGGTGGTTGCGGACGACCGTTCACGTTCTCCTGGTCGATCAGGTAGAACTCCAGTTCGAACGCGGCGCAGATGGTCAGGCCCATTTCGTCGAACTTGCGCACGACATTGGCCAGCACTTCACGCGGGTCGGCGAAGAATGGCTCGCCTTCGAGTTCGTGCATGGTCATCAACAGTTGCGCAGTCGGGCGCTTCTGCCAGGGCTCATTGCACAGGGTGTCGGGGATTGGATAGCAGATTCGGTCAGCATCACCGATGTCCAGGCCCAGACCGGTGCTTTCCACCGTCGAGCCGTTGATATCCAGAGCAAATAGAGAGGCCGGCAGGTTGATGCCTTTCTCGTAAACCTTGTGGAGGCTGGTGCGTTCGATGCGCTTGCCGCGCACCACACCATTCATATCCGCAATCAGAAGGTCAACGTACAGAACCTCAGGATGTTCCTTAAGGAACGCGTTCGCTTCGTTAAGCTGAACGGCACGCGGGGGTACCGACATGATGCAACACCTTTGTTGTTAAAAATATCAATCATTGATCTTTTCTGGTTTCAGTCAACCCGAACGGCCTGCCGAAGTCAAGCGAGGCCTTATGTGCCCTGAAAAAGCGCCATGAGGGCATTTATGGGGCACTTTGGGGCATTTTTTTGTTCTCGAGAGACATGGCTCCAGCACGTTTGAGCGGACCGTGTTGTATTTTTTACGGGGGTGTTGTGTAAAAAAATGAACAAGGCTAAGCTCGAATCAAACCCATAACAGCAATAATACCGGGGTGCTTCATGTCTCGCCTGCCGTTAATCGGCGTCACCGCCTGCTCTACGCAGAACGGTCGGCATGCTTATCACATCAGTGGCGACATTTACGCCAACACTGTAGCCGCTGCGGCTTCGAGCCTGTCGGTGATCCGTGTTTCCCAGGCGGTCAGACCCTCCCTGTCCGATATTCTGGACGGCCCTGATGGCACACCCATTACGGTTACTCCATTCAATATAGAACCGATTCACAATAGCGGCTCAGCCATCGTGCAGAGTACCGTTGGCGGTTGCGCACGCCCGACGTTTACCGGGCTGTCCGGAAAACCACGGTAGCCTGTGCCAGACACGCATTTCAACGCGACGCCGATGCGTCAAACATCGCCTGACACACAACGTCAGGAAACTCAAAGCCTAGAGGCATTTATGAGTAACAACCTCGACCAGCTCACCGATTGGTTGAAAAACCACAAGATCACAGAAGTCGAATGCATGATCGCTGACTTGACCGGGATTACCCGGGGCAAGATTTCGCCGACCAACAAATTCATCGCCGAAAAAGGCATGCGTCTGCCAGAAAGCGTGCTGTTGCAGACCGTGACCGGCGATTACGTCGAAGACGACATCTATTACGAACTGCTCGACCCGGCCGACATCGACATGATCTGCCGTCCCGACCAGAGCGCGGTGTATCTGGTGCCATGGGCTATCGAGCCGACCGCCATCGTCATCCACGATACCTACGACAAACAGGGCAACCCGATTGAGCTGTCGCCGCGCAACGTGCTCAAGAAAGTCCTGAAGCTCTATGCCGACAAAGGCTGGCAGCCAATCGTGGCGCCGGAAATGGAGTTCTACCTGACCAAGCGCAGCGACGACCCGGATTATCCGCTGCAACCGCCGATCGGCCGCTCCGGTCGCCCGGAAATCGGTCGCCAGTCGTTCTCCATCGAAGCGGCGAACGAATTCGATCCGCTGTTCGAAGATGTCTACGACTGGTGCGAACTGCAGGACCTGGACCTCGACACGCTGATCCACGAGGACGGCACGGCGCAGATGGAAATCAACTTCCGTCATGGCGATGCCCTGTCCCTGGCCGACCAGATCCTGGTGTTCAAGCGCACCATGCGCGAAGCCGCGCTCAAGCATGATGTGGCCGCGACCTTCATGGCCAAGCCGATGACCGGCGAGCCGGGCAGTGCCATGCACTTGCACCAGAGCATCATCGACATGGAGACCGGCAAGAACATCTTCTCCAATGAAGACGGGACCATGAGCCAGTTGTTCCTGCACCACATCGGTGGCTTGCAGAAGCTCATCCCCGAGCTGTTGCCACTGTTCGCTCCCAACGTGAACTCGTTCCGCCGCTTCCTGCCGGACACCTCGGCACCGGTGAACGTGGAGTGGGGCGAAGAAAACCGCACCGTGGGCCTGCGGGTACCGGATGCGGGGCCGCAAAACCGTCGGGTGGAAAACCGCCTGCCGGGCGCCGATGCCAACCCGTACCTGGCGATTGCCGCGAGCCTGCTCTGCGGTTACATCGGCATGGTCGAAGGCCTGAACCCAAGTGCGCCGGTGGTGGGCCGTGGCTATGAACGCCGCAACCTGCGACTGCCACTGACCATCGAAGATGCGCTGGAACGCATGGAACACAGCTCAACCATCGAGAAGTACCTGGGCAAAAATTTCATCACTGGCTACGTCGCGGTCAAGCGGGCCGAGCATGAAAACTTCAAGCGCGTCATCAGTTCGTGGGAACGGGAATTCCTGCTGTTTGCCGTCTGATGCGCTGGGCGCCGTCGATATCGGGCGGCGCTTTCACCTGATTTTTTAGGAGATCCGTATGACCAACAAGAACCCGCAAACCCGTGAATGGCAAACCCTGAGCAGCGATCACCACCTGGCCCCGTTCAGCGACTTCAAGCAGCTGAAAGAGAAAGGCCCGCGGATCATCACCAACGCCAAGGGCGTTTATCTGTGGGACAGCGAAGGTAACCAGATCCTCGACGGCATGGCCGGCCTGTGGTGCGTGGCGATCGGTTACGGTCGTGATGAACTGGCCGATGCCGCCAGCAAGCAAATGCGCGAACTGCCGTATTACAACCTGTTCTTCCAGACCGCTCACCCGCCGGTACTGGAACTGGCCAAGGCCATCGCCGACATCGCGCCAGAAGGCATGAACCATGTGTTCTTCACCGGTTCCGGCTCCGAAGGCAACGACACCATGCTGCGTATGGTCCGCCACTACTGGGCGATCAAGGGCCAGCCGAAGAAGAAAGTCATCATCAGCCGCAAGAACGGCTATCACGGTTCCACCGTGGCCGGCGCGAGCCTGGGCGGCATGACCTACATGCACGAACAGGGCGACTTGCCGATTCCGGGCATCGTCCACATCGCCCAGCCGTACTGGTTCGCTGAAGGCGGCGACATGACGCCGGAAGAGTTCGGCATCTGGGCAGCCAATCAGCTGGAAGAGAAGATTCTGGAAGTCGGCGTCGACAACGTCGGTGCCTTTATTGCCGAGCCGATCCAGGGCGCCGGTGGCGTGATCATTCCGCCAGACAGCTACTGGCCGCGCATCAAGGAAATCCTCGCCAAGTACGACATCCTGTTCGTCGCCGACGAAGTGATCTGTGGTTTCGGTCGCACCGGTGAGTGGTTCGGCAGCGATTTCTACGACCTCAAGCCCGACATGATGACCATCGCCAAAGGCCTGACCTCCGGCTACATCCCGATGGGTGGCCTGATTGTGCGTGATGAAGTGGTCGAAGTACTCAACGAAGGCGGTGACTTCAACCACGGCTTCACCTACTCCGGTCACCCGGTCGCAGCCGCTGTGGGTCTGGAAAACATCCGTATCCTGCGCGACGAAAAAATTGTCGAGCGCGTGAAATCGGAAACGGCACCGTATTTGCAGAAACGTCTGCGGGAGCTGAACGATCACCCGTTGGTGGGCGAAGTTCGTGGGGTGGGTCTGTTGGGGGCCATCGAACTGGTCCAGGACAAGGCCACGCGCAAGCGTTATGAAGGCAAGGGCGTCGGCATGATCTGCCGGCAATTCTGCTTCGATAACGGGCTGATCATGCGTGCCGTGGGGGACACCATGATCATCGCGCCGCCGCTGGTGATCAGCAAAGAGGAAATCGATGAGCTGGTGGCCAAGGCGCGCAAGTGCCTGGACCTGACCCTGAGTGCACTGCAGGGCTAAGTGCTAGGCTCTGAGCGGGAGTATGAAACTTTCGCTCAGCGTCGCCATAAAGGGCGGCCTTTCCTTGAAAGACCGCCTCGGATCTTGCCAGACTAGCCGCGGTTCCAGTTGTCCGGGTTCGGCCGCTGAACAAAGTGGTTCAAAAAAAGAAAAATTTGGAGCATGACGCATGAAGGCATTAGGTAAAAAGCTTGCTGGCAAGACTCTGCTCGCCCTGTCCATTGCGGGCATGATGGCGGGCGCAGTACACGCGGACGACAAGGTGTTGCACGTTTACAACTGGTCCGACTACATCGCTCCGGACACCATCGCGAACTTCGAGAAAGAGTCCGGGATCAAGGTGGTCTACGACGTATTCGACAGCAACGAAACCCTGGAAGCCAAACTGCTGGCGGGCAAGTCCGGCTACGACGTGGTCGTACCGTCGAACAACTTCCTGGCCAAGCAGATCAAGGCCGGCGTCTATCAGGAGCTGGACCAGTCCAAGCTGCCTAACTGGAAAAACCTGAACCAGGACCTGCTCAAGGCCGTTTCGGTCAGCGACCCTGGCAACAAGCACGCCTTCCCGTATATGTGGGGCTCGATCGGCATCGGCTACAACCCGGAGAAGGTCAAGGCTGCGCTGGGCGTGGACACCATCGATTCCTGGGACGTCCTGCTCAAGCCGGAAAACATCGCCAAGCTCAAGGGTTGCGGTGTGAGCTTCCTCGATTCGCCGACCGAAATGCTCCCGGTCGCGCTGCACTACCTGGGCCTGCCAACCGACAGCCAGAAGAAAGAAGACATCAAGAAAGCCGAGGATCTGTTCCTCAAGATTCGTCCATCGATCACCTATTTCCACTCGTCCAAGTACATCTCCGACCTGGCCAACGGCAACATCTGCGTAGCCGTCGGCTACTCGGGTGACGTGCAGCAGGCCAAGTCCCGTGCCGCCGAAGCCGGTGACAAGGTGAAAGTCAGCTACGCCATTCCGAAAGAAGGTGCGGGCAGCTTCTTCGACATGGTTGCCATTCCCAAGGATGCCGAGAACGTCGAAGGCGCCTACAAGTTCATGACCTTCCTGCAGAAGCCTGAAGTCATGGCCGGTATCACCAACGCCGTACGCTTCCCGAACGGCAACGCCGCTGCAACACCTCTGGTGGAGAAAGACATCACCAGCGATCCAGGCATCTACCCGCCGGCCGACGTGCAGGCCAAGTTGTATGCCATCGCCGACCTGCCAGCGGCGACCCAGCGTGAAATGACCCGCAGCTGGACCAAAATCAAATCCGGTAAATAAGCCGGTTTGATGCAATAGCCTGTTGTCGTCATCCAGGTGATGGCGACAACAGGTTGAATTAAATGACAAAAGTTTTGCTGGAACGGTTTTTCGAGGGTAAGTTGCGCGCCGGTTTTGTTGCTGGGCAATCACGGTTGTCATGTAACGCGGGGCAACTTGGGCCCAACTAATTTTAGAGGACCTCCACTTGCCTATTTCTTCTTTGTTGCGCAATGCCATGTTGCTCGGCGCCGGACTGACGCTTGCCGTCAGTGTCCAGGCCGCCGGCACCGTGCATATTTATAACTGGTCCGACTACATCGGCGAGTCCACCCTGGCCGACTTCCAGAAAGAGACCGGGATCAAGCCGGTCTATGACGTGTTCGACTCCAACGAAACCCTGGAAGGCAAATTGCTGGCCGGGCGCACCGGTTACGACGTGGTCGTGCCGTCCAACCACTTCCTTGGCAAGCAGATCAAGGCCGGGGCTTTCCAGAAACTCGACAAGTCGAAGTTGCCGAATTATTCGAACCTCGACCCGGTATTGCTCAAGCGTCTGGAACAGAACGATCCGGGTAACCTGTACGCGGTGCCTTACCTGTGGGGCACCAATGGCATCGGTTACAACGTCGACAAGATCAAGGCTGTACTGGGTGTCGACACGATCGACTCCTGGGCCGTGCTGTTCGAGCCGGAGAACATCAAGAAGCTGCACAGTTGCGGCGTGGCGTTCCTCGACTCCGCCGATGAGATGATGCCGACCGTGCTCAACTACATGGGCCTCAATGCCAACAGCACCAACCCCGAAGATTACAAAAAGGCCGAAGAAAAGTTGCTGGCGGTGCGGCCTTACGTGACCTACTTCCACTCTTCCAAGTACATCACCGACCTGGCCAACGGCGATATCTGCATCGCGGTCGGGTTTTCCGGTGACATGTTCCAGGCCCGCAACCGGGCCAAGGAAGCCAAGAAAGGCGTGAAGATCGCCTACACCATTCCCAAGGAAGGTGGCGCGCTGTGGTTCGACATGCTGGCGATTCCGAAGGATGCGGCCAACGTCAAGGAAGCACACGCGTTCATCAACTATTTGCTGAAACCTGAGGTGATCGCCCAGGTCAGTGATTATGTCGGCTACGCCAACCCTAATCCCGGGTCGGACAAACTGATGGAACAGTCCATTCGCACCGACGAAGCGGTTTATCCACCGCAAACAGTCCTCGACAAGACCTACGTGTCCATCGAGTTACCACCAAACATACAACGTTTGATGACCCGCAGCTGGACCAAGGTCAAGTCGGGTAAATAGCTTCAAGGCTCAAACTATCCAAAGTTGGCTCACCTTGAGCGAACTGCACTCTTTTTTTTGGGAGTTTCGTAAATGGCAGTTGCCTCCGGCGCCTATAAGAAAGCCCTCGAGGGCGACCAGTCACCTAAGCAGGTGCTGGTCAAAATCGACCGGGTCACGAAGAAGTTCGACGAGACGATTGCCGTGGACGATGTGTCCCTGGAAATCAAGAAAGGCGAAATCTTCGCCTTGCTCGGCGGTTCGGGATCGGGCAAATCGACCTTGCTGCGCATGCTCGCAGGTTTCGAACGGCCCACGGAGGGGCGCATCTTCCTCGATGGCGTAGACATCACCGACATGCCGCCCTACGAGCGGCCGATCAACATGATGTTCCAGTCCTACGCCCTGTTCCCGCACATGACCGTGGCACAGAACATCGCCTTCGGCCTCAAGCAGGACAAGCTGCCCGCCGCTGAAATCGATGCGCGAGTGGCCGATATGCTCAAGCTGGTGCAGATGAGCCAGTACGCCAAGCGCAAGCCGCATCAGTTGTCCGGCGGCCAGCGTCAACGTGTGGCCCTGGCCCGTTCGCTGGCCAAGCGGCCGAAGTTGCTGCTGCTCGATGAGCCGATGGGCGCACTGGACAAGAAGCTGCGTTCGCAAATGCAGCTGGAGCTGGTGGAGATCATCGAGCGCGTCGGAGTAACCTGCGTCATGGTGACCCACGACCAGGAAGAGGCCATGACCATGGCCGAGCGCATCGCGATCATGCACCTGGGCTGGATCGCCCAGATCGGCAGCCCGATCGACATCTACGAAACCCCGACCAGTCGCCTGGTCTGCGAATTCATCGGTAACGTCAACATCTTCGACGGCGAAGTGATTGACGACGCCGAAGGCCACGCGACCATCACCTGCAAGGACCTGGACCGCCAGATCTACGTGGGCCACGGCATCAGCACCTCGGTGCAGGATAAATCCGTGACCTACGCGATCCGTCCGGAAAAACTGATCGTGACCCCGACCCAGCCGACCTGCGAATACAACTGGTCCAGCGGCAAGGTGCACGACATCGCCTACCTGGGCGGGCACTCGGTGTTCTACGTCGAACTGCCGAGCGGCAAGATCGTCCAGTCCTTCGTCGCCAACGCCGAACGCCGCGGCACACGTCCGACCTGGGGTGACCAGGTCTACGTGTACTGGGAAGACGACAGCGGCGTGGTACTTCGCTCATGAACATGCGCAAACTCAAACGCCGCCTCAATCGAATAATTCCCGGTGGCCGTCAGCTGGTCATCGGGGTTCCCTTCATCTGGTTGTTCATGTTCTTCATGTTGCCGTTCTTCATCGTCCTGAAGATCAGCTTCGCCGAAGCCGACGTGGCCATTCCGCCGTACACCGAGATCTACAACTACGCCGAGCAGAAGCTGCAGATTCTGTTGAACCTGGGCAACTACTCGATGCTGGCCGGCGACGAGTTGTACATCGCCGCGTACTTTGGCTCGTTGAAGATGGCGTTTTTCAGCACCATCCTCTGCCTGCTGATCGGCTACCCGATGGCCTACGCCATCGCCAGTGCCCGCAAAGAGCTGCAAACGGTGCTGGTGCTACTGATCATGATGCCGACCTGGACCGCGATCCTGATCCGCGTCTACGCGTGGATGGGCATTCTCAGCAACAACGGTCTGCTTAACGGCTTCCTGATGAGCATGGGCTGGATCAATGAGCCGCTGCAGATCCTCAACACCAACCTGGCGGTTTATATCGGTGTGGTTTATTCCTACCTGCCGTTCATGATCCTGCCGCTGTACGCCAACCTGGTGAAGCACGATCACAGCTTGCTGGAAGCCGCGTCGGACCTGGGTTCGAGCACCTTCAACAGCTTCTGGAAGATCACCATCCCGTTGTCCAAGAACGGCATCATCGCCGGCTGCATGCTGGTGTTCATCCCGGTGGTGGGTGAGTTCGTGATCCCGGAACTGCTCGGCGGCCCGGAAACCCTGATGATCGGTAAAGTGCTCTGGCAAGAGTTCTTCAACAACCGTGACTGGCCGGTGGCGTCTGCCCTGGCGGTGGTGATGCTGGCGATCCTGATTGTGCCGATCATCCTGTTCAACCGCAGTCAGGCCAAGGAAATGGAGGGTAAAGAATGAAGCGCTTCCGTTTCTCCAGCCTGATGCTGGTACTGGGTCTGCTGTTCATCTACGCGCCGATGCTGATTTTGGTGATCTACTCGTTCAACGCCTCGAAACTGGTGACGGTATGGGGCGGCTGGTCGATCAAGTGGTACGTCGGCCTGATGGACAATACACAACTGATGGGTTCGGTGGTGCGCTCGCTGGAAATCGCCTGCTACACGGCGGTTGCGGCAGTCGCGCTGGGAACGCTGGCCGCGTTCGTCCTGACCCGCATCACCCGCTTCAAGGGCCGCACGCTGTTCGGTGGCCTGGTCACCGCGCCACTGGTGATGCCGGAAGTGATCACCGGCCTGTCGCTGTTGCTGCTGTTCGTGGCCATGGCACAGATGATTGGTTGGCCACAGGAACGCGGCATCGTGACCATCTGGATCGCCCACACCACGTTCTGTGCGGCGTATGTGGCGGTGGTGGTGTCGGCGCGCTTGCGTGAGCTGGACCTGTCCATCGAAGAGGCGGCCATGGACCTCGGTGCGAAACCGTGGAAAGTGTTCTTCCTGATCACCATCCCGATGATCGCGCCATCCCTGGGGGCTGGTGGCATGATGTCTTTCGCCCTGTCCCTGGATGACCTGGTACTGGCGAGCTTCGTGTCGGGTCCCGGGTCCACGACCCTGCCGATGGAAGTGTTCTCCGCGGTGCGCCTGGGCGTGAAGCCGGAAATCAACGCCGTGGCCAGCCTGATTCTGTTGGCGGTATCGTTGATGACCTTCTTTGTGTGGTTCTTCAGCCGTCGTGCCGAAGAAAGCCGCAAGCGTGCGATTCAGCAGGCTATCGAAGAAGGCGCTGCCGACTCCTGGAAGCAACCGGACGTGCGCCGCGCGCAGGCGCCGGAAGCGGCTTGAACCTCAAATTGGGTTGACCACACCTTCGTGATCAACCCAAATCCCCTGTAGGAGCCGGCTTGCTGGCGAAGGTGTGTCAGTCGACATCAATGTTGCTGACCCACCTTCGTCGGAACGCCGCCCGCAGCAAGCCGGCTCCTACAAGGCTCTATGCGATCCAGGGAGAATTGCGGATGACCTCGACAAAGTTCATCGGCTTGAACCCCGGCTCCTGATCCATCAGCACATCGGTCTTCACGTTGCCGAACGTAGTCTGCGGACGATGACGCAAGCCGTCGGCGAAGGCGCAGATGATGCACTCCTTGAACCCTTCACCCCGTGGATGCGCATGCACCACCGCTTCGCGCTGCACGGTGGAAAACGCCGCGTAGTCCATGCCTAGCACATCCATCTCAACGCCGGCGGTCACCAGCGCCACGGTCGGCCGCAGGTGTTGCGGCACACCCGGCGTGGTGTGCAGGGCAATCGACAGCCAGACCTGCTCGATATCGTCGTCGCTGAATCCGTAAGGCTTGAGGAACGCCGCTGCGGCGTTGGCGCCATCGACTTCGAAACGCTCGTTGTCGCTGCGGTAACCTTCCACCAGACCCAGGTCATGGAACATCGCGCCGATGTACAGCAACTCCGGATTGTAGGCCAGTTGCTTGCGCTCTCCGCTGAGCGCACCGAACAGAAACACCCGACGCGAGTGGTGATAGAGCAAGTCGGATTCGATGTCGCGGATGTATTCGGTGGCGGCTTTTGCCAATGCGCTGTCGGGGATTTTGATACCGGCAATGGTGGTGCTCATGGGCGTTTCCTCAAAGTGAACGCCTTGGCGGCGCTGAGGTGTCCAGTCTGTTCGGGCACCCCGAACCGGACAATCGATCCATGGCTGCGATCCCGGTCAATAAGCATGCATATCGCGCCAGCCTCGCTTCCAACGTACTTATTCGCTACGGTGAGTTGCATGCTCGCTTTTTTGTGGGAGCAAGGCTTGCCCGCGATGGCGCCCTTGAGATCGCCATCGCTGGCAAGTCGGATCGCCGCCCGCATGCTCCCACAAAAGCGGTTTGTGTCGACTCTGATCCCCCAAGAGCTTTTCCAACCATGCAAAAAACCATCGCCATCGTGGTGTTCGCCGGCGTCCAGTCACTGGACGTTACCGGACCCATGGATGTGTTTTCCGAGGCCAATCGTTTCCTCCCGCCTGAGGATCACTATCGGCTGGAGGTGATTGGCGTGGAGCGCGGGGTGATGGCGTGTTCCAACGGTCTGGCGCTGAGCGCCCATCGGCATTTCAGCGAAGCGTTGCAGGCCTGCGACCTGCTGTTGGTTGCCGGCGGACCGCAATTGCCGTTCATGGATTTCGGTGCCGCGTTCGATGCCTGGCTGCGTGATGCCTGTGCGCGGGCTGCGCGCTTTGGTTCGATCTGCAATGGCGCGTTCATGCTTGCCCGGGCGGGATTGCTGGAGGGGCGGACGGTGACCACCCATTGGAGCGATGCCGCGACGCTGGCCGCGCTGTGCCCGACGACTCGGGTCGAAGCCGACCGTTTGTACGTGCAGGATGCCGAGCTCTATACCTCGGCCGGTGTCACGGCGGGAATTGATCTGTCGTTGTACCTGTTGGGTCGTGATCACGGGCCGGACGTGGCGCTGAGCGTGGCCAAGCGGCTGGTGGTGTTCACCCAGCGCTCGGGTGGCCAGTCACAATTCAGCCCGTTCCTTACACCCCACGCCGAGCCGACCTCGGCCGTGGCGATGGTCCAGCACTACGTATTGGCCAACTTGACCGGCGACCTGACCATCGCTGACCTGGCCAAGGCCGCCAACATGAGTGCGCGCAATTTTTCCCGGGTATTTGCCAGGGAAGCGAAAATCACCCCGGCCGAATTCGTCGAGCGGGCGAGGGTGGATGCGGCGCGAGTGATGCTGGAAAGCACCAGCGCACCGCTCAAGACCGTGGCGTACCAGTGCGGATTTCGTGATGCCCAGCATATGCGCAGCGTGTTCAACCGCAGGCTGGGGGTGACGCCGCAGCAGTTCAGGCAGAATTTTGCGGCGATGGTCTGAGCTGAACTTTGTGGTGTTTATCCGGGCCTCATCGCGAGCAGGCTCGCTCCTACAGTGGTCCGGTGCAGGAAGACCCATTGTAGGAGCGAGCCTGCTCGCGATGGCGTCCGCCCAGACAACCGAGATCTATTGTCCTGACCGCGCCGGCAACAGCTTCAAGGTACTCCGTGTATTCGCCACCACCTCTTCTTCATTGAGATGCGCCTGGTAGTACACCCCTTCGATATACGCTTCGGCCTGATCGTCATAGTGACGGTCGAACAGCACGCCGCTCTGGCCGACCGGGTTGACGGTCAGACTGTGGGCCGGATCGGCGAAGTCGATCAGGCGCCGGGTGGAGGGGCCGTAAGTCACCGGCCAGGGTGCCGGGCCGATCCTCGCCGACAGGTTGTTTGGCACTTCATGACTGCCGGGGGCGGCGAACGGGCCGACGTTGAACAGACGGTCCAGCGGCTTTTGCTGGCCCAGCGGATGACCATGGGTCAGGGTGTGCGCGTTGCCCCATTGCCATTGCGCGGAATCGGTGCCGAGGGTGGCCTTGAGGTGGGCGATGCTGGCCTGCCACGCTACCTTGACCGTATCGGCACGGGTTTCCTTGCCGAGGGTACTGCGGTTGTCCCACCACGGTGAGTCGGGGTTCGCCGCCAGGCGCGGCAGCGCGGCATCGATCACCCGGGTTGAGAGCAGTGTTTCGAAGAAATCGTTGCCCAATTCATCGCGCATCGCCGCGTCAGCCAGGTTGAACAGGAACTGGTTGAACACGGTGGCACTGGTGGAATCGAGTGGGTAATCGCCTTTCCATTGGGCCAGTTGCTCCACCAGTTTCAACTCGGCAGGGTCACTCACCACCGTACGCAGCACCGGCAGCAATGGCGCCAACAGGCGCGGACCGTAGGCTGTAGTGGTGCCCAGTTGCAGCTTCTGGCTGGACTCCAGATCCCACTTGATGCTCTTGTCGCCGAGCTGATAGTTGAGCTGCTGGCCACGATCGGCCAGGTTGTAGTAACCGGGAATTTCCATGCCCGTCGGTGACACGGGCTGGAAGTTGGCGGAGACGAGGTAGCCCCGCGTCGGGTTCTCTTCCTGTGGGTTGGCGCTGAACGGGTAGAAACCGTCCTTGTCCGCCTCGGCGCTGCTGCCGTCGAGGATGAACCATGGGCGTACCCCGGCAGGCCGCTTGGGCAATTGCGCCGCGGCCCACCAGCCGATGTCACCCTTGGCGTTGGCCCAGACGATATTCAGGCCGGGAGCCTGGACCTTGGCCGCAGCGCTGCGCGCCTTGGCCAGGGTGTCGGCACGGTTGAGCTGATAGAAGCCTTCCAGTATCGGGTTCTGGCTTTCGAGAAACCCCCACCACATGGCAATCGGCGTTTTACCGACACTGTTGCCCAGCGCATCGTTGACGATCGGGCCGTGGGGCGACTGGCGCAGCGTCAGGGTCACCGGTGCCTGGCCCTTGACCGCGATCTGCTGTTCGCTGGTCACCATGTCTACCCATTTGCCGCGATACCAGACTTGATTGGGATTGTCCGGGTTGACCTTCTCGGCAATCAGGTCGAGGTCGTCGTTCTGGAACATGGTGATGCTCCAGCCGAAATCACGGTTCATGCCCAGCGAGGCGAACGGCATCAAGGCCTGGTAATGACCGTAAAGCTCGAAGCCCGGCGCCGAGAGCTGCGCTTCGTACCACACCGACGGCGCGGAAAAGCGGATGTGCGGGTCACCCGCGAGCAACGGCTTGCCGCTTTTGGTTCGACTGCCGGCCACGACCCAGGCGTTGCTGCCCTCGAATTGCGGCAGGCCGTTGTCGGCCAGTGCCTGTTCGCTTAGGCGGGCGAGGGCGTTGAGGTCTTTCCAGTCGGCGCTGGCCAGGGACGGCTTGGCGCCGCTGTGCTGGTTCGCCAGCACACCTTTGGGCTGCCAGTCGAGATCGAAAACGTTGAGGTAGTCGGCACCCAGTTGATCGCGCACGAACGTCAGCAACGGTTCGGTACGGAATGCCGCGGCAAAGCTGTAGGCCATGTAGCCGGCGATGCTGATGGTGTCCTGGGCGGTGAATGGGCGTTTTTGAATGCCCAGCACATCGAACTCCACGGGTTTTGCGTGGCTGTCCTGATACTGGTTGATGCCATCCAGATAGGCTTGCATGGCGATGAAGGTGGGCGATTGTTTGTCCAGATTCGCCAGATAGGTTTCGGCGCGTTCACGAATGCGCAGGCTGCGCATCAGCTTGTCGGTGTCGAGCAGTTTCGGGCCGAGCACCTCGGCCAGCTCACCCCGGGCCAGGCGACGCAGGACTTCCATCTGGAACAGTCGATCCTGGGCATGGACATAACCCAGGGCACGGTACAGGTCGGGTTCGTTTTCGGCGCGGATGTGCGGGATCCCGCGTTCATCGTAACGCACGGTGACCGAGCCTTGCAGGTGTTGCAGTTCCACCATGCCCTGGCGTGTCGGCTGCTTGCTGTAGACGTACCAGCCGCCAACGGCGACAAGCGTGACGATCAGCGAGCCGAGAGCGGTCAGGCTACGTTTCATGGTGACTCCTTGTTGTTATGAGCGACTGCAGTTCCCTGGTGCCACTGTTTAACACGGCTCACCGAATTGGCCCATCGCCCGTAGGAGGGATTCGTATTGCCGCTTTTTTCCCTACCTGGCTGTATCGACAGGCCACGGGCAGTAACACCCTACCGCCAGTGTGTGCGTGGCACTCACGGCGCGACCTTCGTTTAACGCCTGCAGGATCGGCTCGATAAAGCTGTTACTGGAATTACAGGTCAGGCCTTCACTGTATGGGCCGAAATACGCCAGCTTGCCGCTGCGATCCCAGATGGCCACGGCGGGGCTGGCGGGGACCTGCTCGGAGCCGGGCAGGACGCTGAGGGTTTTCAGATGGCTCAAGTTGCCCGGCAACTGGCCATGGCTGCCGGGTTTTTGCACCGAGTAGAACTCAACACCCTGCGGGCCGTATTGCTCGACCAGTTCACTGAGGTGTTGTTGATTGCCGACATTGCACGGGCATGCCGGGTCCCAGAAATGGACGAGGCGGATAGCGCCCGGGCCGGCGAGCGTGTCGGGCAGGCGCAGCGGGTCGCCGGAGAACAGCGCCGTGTGCTCGCTGAATGCGCGCAGGTAGCGCCCCTGGAACCAGTCGTAGGCCGCCCACAACGCGCCGGCGCACACCACGGCGAGCAGGCTGGCAAACAGGGTGGCGCGCAAGGGCGATCGCATGGGTTCATTCCTCGAAGGTCGGCTAGCTTGCCATGCTTGCCGCGACAGATGAATATCGCAGGTCCATAAAGTCCGTTTAGTGCTCTGGAATCGCCCATGCCTGTCAACTTCGACCCTGATCACCTGCGCGCGAGCCTGCGGCCATTGGCCGAGGGGCAGCCGCTGTCAGCGGAGGCTCAGGCTTATCAGCGGTTTTACGGGCTGGATTTTGCTGCGCGAAACGTACGCAGTGGCCTGGGGCGTTTTCAGGTCGATGGTTATGAGCTGGTCAGCCAGGTCTGGTGGCCGGAGCGGGCGAAGGCGACGCTGTTTGTGTTCCACGGCTTTTACGATCACACCGGCCTCTACCGGCATGTGATCGAGTGGGCGCTGGAACAGGGCTTCGCGGTGATTGCCTGCGACTTGCCGGGGCATGGACTGTCCAGTGGCGAGCGGGCGAGCATCAAGGATTTCGCCGAGTACCAGGACGCACTGCAAGGCCTGTTTGCCGAGGCGCGATCACTTGATCTGCCGCAACCGTGGCACCTGTGTGGACAGAGTACCGGTGGCGCGATCGTGATCGACCATGTGTTGAATGCGGGGGCGAGCAGTCCGGCCCAGGGCCAGGTGATTCTGTTGGCACCGCTGGTGCGGCCGCGGGCGTGGGGCTGGTCGCAACTGAGTTATTACCTGCTCAGGCCATTCGTCAAAGCCATCGCCCGGCGTTTCAGTGAAAATTCGAATGACCCGGATTTCCTGCCGTTCCTGCAAGCCGATCCCTTGCAGCCACTACGACTGCCGACGGCGTGGGTGGGGGCATTGGCGCGCTGGATCAAACGCGTCGAAGCCGCACCCGCCAGCCCCCGGCGACCGTTGATTGTGCAGGGGCAGGCGGACATGACGGTGGATTGGGAGCATAACCTTGAGGTGCTGCGGGCGAAGTTCGACCGGCCTCAGGTATTGATGCTGCCTGAGGCGCGGCATCACCTGGCGAATGAAGTGTTGGCATTGCGGGGGGAGTATTTCGGATTTTTGACCAAGCGGATCAAGGGCCGGAATCTTTAGCGACAATAAGGGCCTCATCGCGGGCAAGCCTTGCTCCCACAGGTTTATGTGTTGATCACAATATTGTGGATTCACACCGGCCACTGTGGGAGCAAGGCTTGCCCGCGATGAGGCCCTTACTGTCACTGAAGACTATTGGGGATTGGCCTGCCCCACCGCCAATCCCGCCTTGATCGCCGCCAGTGCCGCCTGATAATAAGCCTTGCCCTCGGCCGACTCGGCAAAGGTGGCGAACTCTTCCAGCTCTTCATCCGACAGGTCGCGATAGACATACAGCAACGTGTTGTTCAGGTCGCTGCCGATCTGGTCCATCAAGCGCTGGCGCTGCCCGTTCAGCATGCCCTGGGCCTGGCCCGCGCCGAGCAGGCCGGGGATCATCGAGCTCAGGCTGTCGGCGGCGACACCGGCAATCGCCAGGCTGACTTCGGCGCCCGCCTCGCGTGCAGGCAACGCCTGCGCCAGGTGGCCGATGATCAGCAGGCGACTGTCGCTGGCCTGCATCTTGGGTAAACCCTTGGCGTTTTTCGCCAGTTGATCGCGGCGGGTCGCGAGCAACTCGGCGGCGACGATTTTCTTGCCCAGCGGGGATTGAAAGAACGCCAGTGCAGGCTTCGGATCGGCGAGGTTCTTGCGCAATTGTGCTTCGGCGCGCCGGTCCACAGCCTTGGGATCAAAGCGCTGATTGCTGTTGTTGACCAACGCCTGGAACACCGCCGGTGGCAGGCTGCTTTGGTAGCGTTGTTGCGCGGCCGAGAGGGCGTCGTTGAAATGCGCGCGTTGTTCCGGCCAGCCGGCGACCTTGTACAACTGGTCGTGGCCGTCTGCCCAGGCGGGCAAAACGCAGAACATCAGCAGGGAGAGAAGCAAACGGCGCATAGGGACTCCTGTCAGCAGGCGACTATTCTCCGTGTGGCATACAGTCTTGTCGAGAATTCGTATCAACCCGCTGCGTGGCTCTGTCGGATTTCCAGGCGCAGGAATACTATGCGCGCCATGCAAATACCTTCTGATCACCCGCTGCTGTTACGAATCGTCGATGACCTGGCTGCCAACGGCTGGTCACAGCAGAATATTTTCCTGCCTCTGGATCTGACCCGGGCGCTGGCGGCCGAGTGCCGTAAACGTGCAGCCGAGGGCGAACTGGCTCCGGCAGCGGTGGGGCGCGGACCTTCCTCGGAGATCCGCGAGGGGATTCGCGGCGATCATATCCAGTGGATCGAACCCGGCCAGGCCGAGGCATGCGACAGCTATTTGCAATTGATGGACAGCCTGCGCGAGGCGATGAATCGCGACCTGTTCCTGGGCCTGGAAGATTTCGAAAGCCATTTCGCGATGTACCCGCCCGGTGCGTTCTACCTCAAGCACGTCGACCGGTTCCGCGACGACGACCGGCGCATGGTGTCGGCGGTGGTCTATCTCAACGACGCCTGGCTGCCCGAGCACGGCGGTCAGTTGCGCATGTACCTGGATGCAGACGTGCCATACGATGTGGTGCCGACGGGTGGATGCCTGGTGGTATTCCTGTCGGGAGAGGTTCCCCATGAAGTCCTGCCCGCGACCCGTGAGCGCCTGTCGTTGACCGGGTGGTTCCGGCGTCGGGGCAACGAGCCGTTCTGATCATGCAGAAGATTCTTGTAAGCCGCTGCCTGCTGGGTCACCGCGTACGCTATGACGGCGGCGCCAGCGGGCCGTTCGATCAGCTTCAGCGGTGGCTCGACGAAGGGCGGGTCGTGCCACTGTGCCCGGAAGTCGCCGGCGGTTTGCCGACGCCAAGGGCGGCCGCGGAGATTCCGGGCGGGCAGGGTGCCGACGTGCTGCAAGGGCAGGCATCGGTGATCACGACCGAGGGCGAAGACGTCAGCGCGCAGTTTCTGTCCGGGGCTTATCAGGCGCTGGCGCTGGTGCAAAAACACGGAATCCGCATTGCCATCCTCAAGGCCAACAGCCCGTCCTGCGGCAATCGGCTGACCTATGACGGGACGTTCAGTGGCGTGAAGGTCAGCGGCGAAGGGGTGACGGCGGCGTTGCTCAGGCGCAATGGGGTGCAAGTCTTTAGTGAGCTGGAGCTGGCTGAGGCAGCGCAGGCGCTGGCTGCGCAGAACTAACAATCACCACAATACCTTGTGGGAGCGGGCTTGCCCGCGATGGCGGCGGCACATTCAGGTTGGATCTCATGGCCTCATCGCGGGCAAGCCCGCTCCCACAGGGTTGCCCAGCGATTTCAAGGCTTCGGCATCTCACCCGAATCCGCCCCAAACCATTTCTGTTCCAGCGCCTCGAGCCGGCCATCGGCCTTGATCCGCTGCAACGCGTTTTCCAGGCTGGCATGAAACGCCGGGTTCCCCTTCTGAAACGGAATCGCCAGGCTCACAGGCCCACTGGCTTTCGGTTTGCTTTCTGTCAGCGACTGCACCAGTAGCATCGACTTCGGCTCGTCCTTTTGTGCGATCAATTGCGCATCGGCATGAATGTAAGGTTCGCTGAAGTCGAAACGATCCTTGAGTGCCGGGGTCTCGGCTATGTGATTGATGGCGATGTCGTACTTGCCGCTTTCAACACCGGTCAACAAATCGCTGGAATCGGTGACGACAAAGTCGGCGCGCACATCCAGTTCGTTGGCCAGCAATTGACCCAATTCGACTTCGAAGCCCGCAAGACTGCCGTCTTCCTTGAAATTGAAGGGGGGTGTATTAGCCTCAAGGGCAATGCGCAATTCACCGCGGTCGTTTACGTCGTCAATCAGTTCGGCGTGAGCCAAAGGGCTCAAAAGGGGTAGCAGGCAGATCAGGCCAGGCAGAAAGCGCATGGTCACTCCTTTGAATTTTTTATCGCGACCCTTTGATTCAGGCTCGCTTTGCTATGGTTGTCGAGTGCCTTCGACAACGATTGACCATGAAGTTGTGATGGTCACGCGAATTTTACGGAAAAACTGGAGAAGAGAATGAAAACCTTTATGTCACGTGCTGCGTTGGCTGGCCTGCTGATGGGTGTTTCGGTGCTGGCCAGTGCGGCCACGCCGGCTCCTGTTGGCGCTTCGGTGAGCATCGTCGAGCCGGCCAGCGGTGCCGTTGTCGATGGCAAGTTCAAGGTCAAGTTTGAAGTCAAGGGCATTGCGCTGGCGCCTGCGGGTGATGCCACCCCGAACACCGGCCATCACCATCTGTTGGTGGATGCCAAGAGCATTGTTCCGGCAGGCGCTGCCATCCCTGTGGATGACAACCACAAGCACTTCGGCAAGGCCCAGACCGAAACCGAACTGGAGCTCAAGCCAGGTACGCACACGTTGCAACTGGAACTGGGTGACAAGAACCACATGGCGTTCGACCCGCCGATTGTCTCGGAAAAAATCACCATCACGGTGAAATGACTTTCCGGCCGGCATGAAAAAGGGAGCTCCTGAGAGCTCCCTTTTTTATTGCGCAGCGCGCTCGATCAGAACAACACGCGGCTACGGATAGTGCCGTTGACGTGTTGCAGCTTCTCTTGCGCCAGTTCCGAGTATTCGGCGTCTACGTCGATCACCACGTAACCGACCTTCTCGTTGGTCTGCAGGAACTGACCGGAAATGTTGATGCCGTTTTCGGCGAAGACCTTGTTGATCTCGCTCATCACACCCGGGATGTTCTCGTGGATGTGCAGCAGGCGGTGCTTGCCAGGGTGAGCCGGCAGGGCCACTTCCGGGAAGTTCACGGACGATACCGAAGTACCGTTGTCGCTGTACTTGACCAGTTTTTCGGCCACTTCCAGACCGATGTTCGCCTGAGCTTCGGCAGTGGAACCACCGATGTGCGGGGTCAGGATCACGTTGTCCAGGCCACGCAGCGGGCTTTCGAACTCTTCGTCGTTGGAGCGAGGCTCCACCGGGAATACGTCGATGGCGGCGCCGATCAGGTGTTTGTCCTTGATCGCGGCGGCCAGGTGGTCCAACTCGACCACGGTGCCGCGCGCGGCGTTGATCAGGATGCCGCCTTTCTTGATGGCACGGATTTCCTTCTCGCCGATCATCCACTGGGTGGCAGCGGTTTCCGGTACGTGCAGGGTCACGATGTCGGACATGCCCAACAGCTCGTGCAGGTTGCCGACCTGGGTGGCGTTACCCAGTGGCAGCTTGGTCACGGTGTCGTAGAAGTAAACCTGCATGCCCAGGCCTTCTGCCAGGACCGACAGTTGAGTACCGATCGAGCCGTAACCGACGATGCCCAGCTTCTTGCCACGGATTTCGAAGGAGTTGGCCGCGCTCTTGATCCAGCCGCCACGGTGGCAGGAAGCGTTCTTCTCAGGGATGCCGCGCAACAGCAGGATCGCTTCGGCCAGCACCAGTTCCGCTACGGAGCGAGTGTTGGAGTACGGAGCGTTGAACACCGCAATGCCGCGTTCGCGGGCAGCGTCCAGGTCGACCTGGTTGGTGCCGATGCAGAAACAACCGACCGCAACCAGCTTCTTCGCGTGATCGAAGATCTCTTCGGTCAGTTGAGTGCGCGAACGAATGCCGATGAAGTGAGCATCAGCGATCTTTTCCTTGAGCTGGGCTTCCGGCAGAGAACCTGTGAGGTACTCGATGCTGGTGTAGCCCGCCGCCTTGAGGACGTCGACAGCCGATTGGTGGACGCCTTCGAGAAGAAGGAACTTGATCTTGCTCTTATCGAGAGAAGTCTTGCTCATCTGCGTAAACCTGTATCCCGGAGAAAAATGGCAGGAAATGGTCAACAGATGCTGACCCGGACGGCAACAAAACCGTCGCCGCAGAACAGCCGTTGGGCACTATGCTGCGGGGTCGGTATGCTAGCATATGCGCCCCGCTAAACACTCATTCCTGCGACGTGAAGCGTTCTCAGGATGACCATGAATTGTTCGAGAATTCTGTCGATGACCAATCCTGCCCTGATTGATGAGCTGAAGACCCTGGTTGAGCCTGGCAAGGTGCTGACCGATGCCGACTCCCTGAATGCTTACGGTAAGGATTGGACCAAGCATTTCGCTCCGGCCCCGACCGCCATCGTGTTCCCCAAGACCACCGAGCAGGTCCAGGCCATTGTCCTGTGGGCCAATAAACACAAGGTGGCGCTGGTGCCGTCCGGTGGTCGCACCGGTCTTTCCGCCGCTGCCGTGGCAGCCAATGGCGAAGTGGTCGTCTCCTTCGATTACATGAACCAGATCCTCGACGTTAACCTGACTGACCGCACCGCCGTTTGTCAGCCGGGCGTGGTCACCGAGCATTTGCAGAACGTGGCCGAGGAAAAGGGCCTGTACTACCCGGTGGACTTCGCATCGGCTGGTTCGAGCCAGATTGGCGGCAATATCGGTACCAATGCCGGCGGGATCAAGGTGATTCGCTACGGCATGACCCGAAACTGGGTCGCCGGCATGAAAGTGGTCACCGGCAAGGGTGATGTACTTGAACTCAACCGCGACCTGATCAAGAACGCCACCGGCTACGACATGCGTCAGCTGTTCATTGGCGCTGAAGGCACCCTGGGTTTCGTGGTCGAAGCGACCATGCGTCTGGATCGCGCGCCGAAAAACCTCACCGCGATGGTCCTCGGTACTGCCGATTTCGACGCGATCATGCCGGTATTGCACGCCTTCCAGAGCAAACTCGACCTGACGGCCTTCGAATTCTTCTCCGACAAGGCCCTGGCCAAAGTCATGGGCCGTGGTGACGTGCCGGCGCCGTTCGAAACCGATTGCCCGTTCTATGCCTTGCTGGAATTCGAAGCGACCACCGAAGAAGTGGCCAACCACGCCCTGGAAACCTTCGAGCATTGCGTGGAGCAGGGCTGGGTGCTGGACGGCGTCATGAGCCAGAGCGAGACCCAGCTGCAGAACCTGTGGAAACTGCGCGAGTACATCTCCGAAACCATTTCCCACTGGACGCCGTACAAGAACGACATCTCGGTCACCGTCTCGAAAGTGCCGGCATTCCTCAAGGAAATCGACGCGATCGTCGGTGAACACTATCCGGATTTCGAAATCGTCTGGTTCGGCCACATTGGCGACGGCAACCTGCACTTGAACATCCTCAAGCCTGAAAACCTGAGCAAGGACGAGTTCTTCGCCAAATGCGCCACCGTCAACAAGTGGGTGTTCGAAACCGTCGAGAAGTACAACGGTTCGATCTCCGCCGAGCACGGCGTGGGCATGACCAAGCGTGATTACTTGACCTACAGCCGTTCCCCGGTTGAGATCGAGTACATGAAAGCCCTCAAGGCGGTGTTCGACCCGAACGGCATCATGAACCCGGGCAAGATTTTCGCTGTTTGACTTTCGAATTCAAGAGCTACGAACCAGGAGTCGGTCCATGAGCTATCAGCACCAGTATGTCGACGGTACGCGTATTCACTTCCCGCTGGGGAAAGTGGTGTGCATCGGCCGTAACTACGCCGAACACGCCAAGGAACTGGACAACCCGGTACCTACCGAGCCGCTGCTGTTCATCAAGCCGGGCAGTTGCGTCGTGCCGCTGGAGGGTGGTTTCAGCATTCCGACCGAGCGTGGCTCGGTGCATTACGAAGCGGAAATCGCAGTGCTGATCGGCAAGCCATTGTCGACCCGGCCAAGCCGTGAAGAAGTGCTCGATGCCATCTCCGGTTTCGCTCCGGCCCTGGACCTGACCCTGCGTGACAAACAGGCCGAGCTGAAATCCAAGGGCCTGCCCTGGGAAATCGCCAAGTCCTTCGACGGTGCGGCGGTGATTGCTCCGTTCGTATCCCCTGGCACCTTTACCGACCTGACTGACATTGGCATCCGCCTGACCATCAACGGCGAAGTCCGCCAGGATGGCAACAGCAGCGCCATGCTCAACCCGATCGTGCCAATGATCCAGCACATGGCCGGCTGCTTCTCGCTGCAGGCCGGTGACGTGATTCTGACCGGCACGCCAGTGGGTGTCGGCCCGTTGAATGTTGGCGATGAAATTGTTCTGGAGCTGCCGGGCGCGAGCCGTTTCAACAGCAGCGTTCGCTGATACGGGAACGCTGTCCTCACTGTAGGAGCAAAGCTTGCTCGCGATGAACGATGACTCGGTGCGCCAGATACACCGTCATCGCGAGCAAGCTTTGCTCCTACAGGTTGGTCTTCTGCCATTTCCCGATTTTTTCACCGGGTGTCTGGATAATTCCCCGACTGCTTATCCATGAGCCTGCCCCGTTTGTGCTATTACCCCTAGCCTGACTTTCTGGAACCCATTCGCTGATGGCCACTCAACCGCTCTCCACGTTCAAATCTGCCCGTCGCTCGCGCTTTGCCTTGCGATGGTATGTCTGGCTTTTCCTGGTGGCGGTTGTCGCCTATGGCGTCGCGTTTGCCATGCATTGGGACAATCGTGGCGTGCTTTGGGTGAAGGAGCGCTTTGCAAGTCCTGCCGAGCGCCAGGCGAGTATCTGGTTGCCGGATTATCACGCGGTGATCGACGCCAAGTCGCTGCCGGGCATGGAAAAGGATGAGGCTTCGGACCTGGCCTACGATCCTCAGACCAAAACCCTGTTTTCGGTCATGGGTAAGAATCCGTTTCTGGTCGAGTTGTCCTTGCAGGGCGATGTGCTGCGCAAGATGCCCCTGGTGGGCTGGAGCAACCCTGAAGGGGTGACCGTGTTGGGTAACGGTCTGCTTGCGATTGTCGATGAGCGCGATCACCTGATCACTGTCGTCAAGGTCGATGCCGATACCCGTGAGCTGAACATCGCCAATTTCCCCAAATACGATCTCGGCCCTTCGAAAGATCAGAACAAGGCGTTCGAAGCCATCGTCTGGGATTCGCCTAATCAACAGCTGCTGCTGGGTGAAGAGCGCCCGCCGGCGCTGTTTGCCTGGAAGAGTGACGGCAAGGCCCTTAGCGGTGACAAGCTCAAACTGGCCAGTCATGCACTGGATGTTCGCAATCTGTCGGCCCTCGCCATCGATCCGCGGACCGGGCACATGCTGGTGCTGTCCGCCGACTCCCACCTGTTGCTGGAGCTGGACAAGAAGGGCGAGCAAGTCAGTTTCATCGCCTTGCTGGGCGGCTTCCATGGTCTGAAAAAGACCATTCCCCGCGCCGAAGGCGTGGCCATGGACGAAGCCGGTACGCTGTACATGGTGAGTGAGCCGAACCTGTTCTATCGCTACGAAAAACAGAAGTAATCGCTGCGACTCCTGTAGGCGCTGCCAGCCATTAAGCTTCAGTTCAGACAGGCGTGATATTTCATCCGCCTGTTTCGATTCCGAGCCTTGCCCAATGCGTCGATTTGCCCGCCCCAAAACACTGATGTTCATCGTGACGATGATTGCGCTGATCGTGTTGATCGCGGTCGGCCAGTACGGGCGTCTGTTCGAGCGTGGCTGGTTTAACCTGCACAGGCTCTGGCAGCCGGTGAACGACCAATCCATTGGTCTGGACCAGTATCGGGTGGTGTTGGAGGGGCAGGTCATCGAAGGGCTGACCGACGATGTTTCAGCATTGACCTATGACCCGGTGCGCAAAAGCCTGTTCACCGTCACCAACAAGCACTCCGAGCTGATCGAGCTTTCCCTCGACGGCAAGATCCTGCGTCGTATTGCACTGATCGGATTCGGCGATCCGGAAGCGGTTGAATTCATCAGCGCCGACACCTACGTCATCGCTGACGAGTACCAGCAGCGGCTGATCAAGGTTCATCTGGAGCGGGACACCACCTTCCTGGATGCCGCCGAAGCTGAACAGATGACCCTCGGCGTGCACGCGAGCGGCAACAAGGGGTTTGAAGGGTTGGCGTACGACTCGGTGGGCAAGCGCCTGTTTGTCGCCAAGGAGCGCGACCCGATGCTGATCTATGAAGTGCACGGCTTTCCGCATTTCAATCTGGAAAAATCCTACGCGGTTCACGTCATCAACAACCCCAAGCGTGATGCCGGGATGTTCGTGCGCGATCTGTCGAGCCTGCAATATGACGAGCGCAGCGGTCACTTGATGGCGCTGTCCGACGAGTCACGGCTGATTCTGGAGCTGGATGTGGACGGACGACCGCTGAGCACCCTGTCGTTGAGCAAGGGAAGTCAGGGGCTGCAAAAGGCCGTGCCGCAGGCGGAAGGGATTGCCATGGACGACGACGGGACGATGTACCTGGTGAGCGAGCCGAACCTGTTTTACGTCTTCAAAAAAACCGCACAAAACTAACTCGCCTCACCGATCCCTGTGGGAGCAAAGCTTGCTCGCGATGAACGATCACGCGGTGTGCCAGACATACCGCTATCGCGAGCAAGCTTTGCTCCTACAGGGCAGGTGTCAGGCCTTGAGGGTCTTCACGCCTTCACTGGTGCCCAGCAGCAGCAAGTCCGCCGGACGCGCGGCGAACAAGCCGTTGGTGACCACGCCCACGATCGCATTGATCTGCGTTTCCAGCTCCACCGGGTTGGTGATTTCCATGTTGTATACATCAAGGATGATATTGCCGTTGTCGGTCAGCACGCCTTCACGGTAGACCGGATCACCGCCCAGCTTGACCAGTTGACGGGCCACGTGACTGCGGGCCATCGGGATCACTTCTACCGGCAGCGGGAACGCGCCGAGGACGGGTACCAGCTTGCTGGCGTCGGCAATGCAGATGAAGGTCTTGGCCACGGCCGCGACAATCTTCTCGCGGGTCAGTGCGGCGCCGCCGCCCTTGATCAGGTTCAGGTGCTCGTCGCTTTCATCGGCGCCGTCGACGTAGAACTCCAGGTCGCTGACAGTGTTCAGTTCGTACACCGGGATGCCATGGCCCTTGAGGCGGGCGGCGGTGGCTTCGGAACTGGCGACTGCGCCATCGAATGCACCCTTGTGTTGTGCCAGGGCATCGATGAAGCAGTTGGCGGTGGAGCCGGTGCCGACTCCGACGATGCTTTTGTCGTCGAGTTTCGGGAGGATGAAGTCGACGGCGGCCTGAGCCACTGCCTGTTTGAGTTGATCCTGGGTCATGCGGGCTCCGAGGTGCCGAAGAGGGGAAACGAAAGGCCGGCATTATAGGCTTCGGGGCGGGGAAGGTCATTGCCCGATTGGCAGATGTGGCAGACCGACGCGATCCCTGTGGGAGCAAAGCTTGCTCGCGAAAGCAATCGAGCAGCCAACATTATTGTTGAATGTGATGGCCTCATCGCGAGCAAGCTTTGCTCCCACAGGTGAGGATAGCCTCCGGAGGCTTAAAACCACCGGTTTAGTGTGGTCGTGCGGACAAAAGCCGGGTTAGACTCCATGGTCCTGCCCAACCCGCTCAGTGATGCTTTCCGATGCTTGAACAGTACGTCAAAAAGATCCTCACCTCGCGCGTTTATGACGTTGCCGTAGAAACCCCATTGCAGACTGCCCGCCAGCTCTCCGAGCGGCTGGGCAACGAGATCTGGCTCAAGCGCGAAGACTTGCAGCCGGTGTTCTCGTTCAAGATTCGCGGCGCTTACAACAAGCTGACCCAGTTGAGCGATGAAGAGCGCGCCCGTGGCGTGGTCACGGCTTCAGCGGGCAACCATGCACAAGGCCTGGCCCTGGCGGCGAAAGTATTGGGCGTGAAGGCGACCATCGTCATGCCCAAGACCACCCCCGAGATCAAGGTCGAAGGCGTGCGTTCGCGCGGTGGCAAGGTGGTACTGCACGGCGATTCATTCCCGGAAGCCCTGGCCTATTCGCTGAAACTGGTCGACGAAAAAGGCTACGTCTACATCCACCCCTATGACGATCCCCACACCATTGCCGGGCAGGGCACGGTGGCTATGGAGATCCTGCGTCAGCATCCGGGGCGCCTGGACGCGATTTTCGTCCCGGTGGGCGGCGGCGGGCTGATCGCCGGTATCGCGGCGTACGTCAAATACCTGCGCCCGGACATCAAGATCATCGGCGTCGAGCCGGACGATTCTAATTGCCTGCAAGCGGCCATGGCCGCGGGTGAGCGCGTCGTGCTGCCGACCGTGGGCATCTTTGCCGACGGCGTGGCGGTGGCGCAGATCGGCCAGCACACCTTCGATATCTGCAAAGACCATGTCGATGAAGTCATCACCGTCAGCACTGACGAAATCTGTGCGGCGATCAAGGACATCTATGACGATACCCGCTCGATCACCGAGCCTGCCGGTGCGCTGGGCGTGGCCGGGATCAAGAAGTACGTCGAGCAACGCGGCGTCACCGGGCACACGTTCGTGGCCATCGACTCCGGTGCCAACGTCAACTTCGATCGCCTGCGCCACGTGGCCGAGCGCGCCGAGCTGGGCGAAGGCCGCGAAGCCATCATCGCGGTGACCATTCCCGAGAAGCCGGGCAGCTTCAAGGCGTTCTGCGAAGCCATCGGCAAGCGCCAGATCACCGAATTCAACTACCGCTACAACACCGGCAGCGAAGCGCACATCTTCGTCGGTGTGCAGACGCACCCGGACACCGACCCACGCAGCGCGTTGATCGCCAGCCTCGGCGAGCAGGGTTTCCCTGTGGTCGACCTGACGGATAACGAACTGGCCAAGCTGCACATCCGCCACATGGTTGGCGGGCGCGCGGCGCATGTGGTGGATGAAGTGATCCTGCGCTTCGAGTTCCCGGAGCGTCCGGGAGCGCTGTTCAACTTCCTCAACAAGCTCGGCGGGCGCTGGAACATCTCGATGTTCCACTACCGTAACCACGGTGCGGCGGATGGCCGTGTGGTTGCCGGCTTGCAAGTGCCTCATGACGAGCGTCATCTGGTGCCGGCGGCGCTGGAAGAAATCGGCTATCCGTACTGGGATGAGAGCGACAACCCGGCTTATCAGCTGTTTCTTGGCTGAACGGCTACGCTGAAGGGCAAGGCATAAGGAAAACCAACCATGGAAACGTTAACGGCCCTGAAAGCGGCGCACATGGTGGCGACGGTGGTGTTGCTGGTGTGTGCGCTGGGCTTGGGGATCTGGGTCTGGCGTACCCGGCGTCAAGGCGACGCAACGGCGGCGAGCCGTACCCTGCAACGGCCGCGAGTGTTCATCTGGCTGTTGATGGGCCTGGCGCTGCTGAGCATGCCGTTTACCGGTTGGTGGATGGTGCACTTGGTAGGATGGCCGTTGGGACAGACCTGGCTGCTGGCGTCCAGTGTGCTTTACACCGTGGCGGCGCTGGCGTGGTTCTGGTTGTTGGTGCGACTGAACAAAGTGCGCAAGACGCCGGGTGGCGTGGGCAAATTTACCTTTGCGTTAGCGTTGTTCAGTTTTGTCTGTTTTATCGCCATTGCCGGGTTGATGGGCGCGAAGCCGGTTTAACGCTTGAGACCGCGTTGCCCGAATCGCTGGCAAGCCAGCTCCCACAGGTTTTTGTTGTTTGGCGCAGATTGCAGTCACGCCACAGATCCCTGTGGGAGCGGGCTTGCCCGCGATAGGTATATCAGTCGCGCAACGAAATCACTGGCCAGCCACGCTTCTTGGCTTCAGCCCGCAGATTTGGATCAGGATCGACCGCCACCGGGTTCGCCACCTGCTCCAGCAACGGCAAGTCATTCATCGAATCACTGTAGAAATAGCTGCCTTCCAGGTTGTGCCCGGTCTCTTCCAGCCAGCGATTCAAGCGCGTTACTTTACCTTCACGGAAACACGGCACGTCGGTGCTGCGCCCGGTGTAGCGGCCGCCCTGCATTTCGCATTCGGTGGCGATCAGGGTTTCGACACCCAGGCGCCTGGCAATCGGGCCTGTGACGAAACGGTTGGTGGCGGTGATGATCACCAGTTGGTCGCCGGCGTCGCGGTGTTTGGCCAGCAGTTCGATCGCCTTGGGCAACACGATCGGTTCGATGCAATCACGCATGTAGTCGCTGTGCCATAGATCCAGCGTGGCCATTTCGGTGCGGCCGAGGACTTCCAGGCAAAAGTTCAGGTAGGCATCGTTATCCAGCTTGCCGGCGAGGTAATCCTGATAGAACTCATCATTGCGTGCCTTATAGGCGACGGCGTCGAGAAAGCCGCGCTCACAAAGGTAATCGCCCCAGGCGTGGTCGCTGTCGCCGCCCAGAAGCGTGTTGTCCAAGTCGAATAAAGCCAGCCGCATTGCAGTTACTCGCTGAAAAGTCGGAAGAAAGGCGTCCAGAATACGGACTTTTCACAAGAGTGCACATAACGTAGGTCGGCGCGTTGCTGCCTTCACAACCTTTGTGGAACAATGCGGCGACATGCGTTTGCGAGGTTGTTGCCGTGATCGACCCCGATGGTTTCCGTCCTAATGTCGGGATCATTCTTACGAATGATGCTGGCCAGGTGCTATGGGCTCGCCGTATCAATCAAGATGCCTGGCAGTTTCCTCAGGGCGGGATCAATCCCCAGGAGACGCCGGAAGACGCCTTGTACCGCGAGTTGAACGAAGAAGTGGGCCTGGAGCGCGAAGATGTTGAAATACTCGCCTGCACCCGGGGCTGGTTGCGCTATCGTTTGCCGCAACGTCTGGTCAGGACCCACAGCCAACCGCTGTGCATCGGCCAGAAGCAGAAATGGTTTCTCCTGCGCCTGATTTCCAACGAGCAGCGGGTGCGGATGGATTTGACCGGTAAACCGGAATTCGATGGCTGGCGCTGGGTCAGCTATTGGTATCCGTTGGGTCAGGTGGTGACATTCAAGCGCGAGGTGTATCGACGCGCTCTCAAAGAGCTTGCCCCGCGCCTTTTAGCGCGCGACTGACGACGGAGTTCGACCCCGAGCCATGCTCAATACGCTGCGCAAGATCGTCCAGGAAGTTAACTCCGCCAAGGATCTCAAGGCGGCGTTGGGGATTATTGTGTTGCGCGTCAAAGAGGCCATGGGCAGCCAGGTCTGCTCGGTCTACCTGCTCGATCCCGAGACCAACCGTTTCGTGCTGATGGCCACCGAGGGCTTGAACAAGCGCTCGATCGGCAAGGTCAGCATGGCTCCCAATGAAGGTCTGGTCGGCCTGGTCGGCACGCGTGAAGAACCCCTGAACCTCGAAAACGCCGCGGATCACCCGCGCTATCGCTATTTCGCCGAAACCGGTGAAGAGCGCTTTGCTTCATTCCTCGGGGCACCGATCATCCACCACCGCCGCGTTGTCGGTGTGTTGGTCATTCAGCAAAAAGAACGCCGCCAGTTCGACGAAGGTGAAGAAGCCTTCCTCGTGACCATGAGCGCGCAGCTCGCCGGGGTTATCGCCCATGCCGAGGCCACCGGTTCGATCCGTGGCCTGGGCCGTCAGGGCAAGGGTATTCAGGAAGCCAAGTTCATCGGCGTGCCGGGTTCGCCGGGTGCGGCGGTTGGTACCGCGGTGGTCATGCTGCCGCCGGCCGACCTGGACGTGGTGCCCGACAAGACCATTGACGACATCGACGCCGAACTGGGGCTGTTCAAGACCGCCATCGAAGGCGTGCGTGCCGACATGCGCACGTTGTCCGCCAAGCTCGCCACGCAGTTGCGTCCTGAAGAGCGTGCGCTGTTCGACGTCTACCTGATGATGCTCGACGATGCGGCACTGGGCAGTGAAGTGACCACTGTGATCAAGACCGGCCAGTGGGCCCAGGGCGCCTTGCGCCAGGTCGTTACCGATCACGTCAACCGTTTTGAATTGATGGACGATGCCTACCTGCGTGAGCGCGCGTCCGACGTCAAGGATCTTGGTCGTCGCCTGCTCGCTTATTTGCAGGAAGAGCGCCAGCAAACCCTGGTCTATCCCGACAATACCATTCTGGTCAGCGAAGAACTGACGCCGGCCATGCTCGGCGAGGTGCCGGAAGGCAAGCTGGCAGGTCTGGTATCGGTGCTGGGTTCCGGCAACTCCCACGTGGCGATCCTGGCGCGCGCGATGGGCATCCCGACCGTGATGGGCCTGGTCGACCTGCCGTACTCCAAGGTCGACGGCATCCAGATGATCGTCGACGGCTATCACGGTGAGGTCTACACCAACCCGAGCGACGTGCTGCGCAAGCAGTTCGCCGAAGTGGTCGAGGAAGAAAAACAACTGGCCCTGGGGCTGGATGCACTCCGCGATCTGCCGTGCATTACGGTCGATGGCCACCGCATGCCGCTGTGGGTCAACACCGGTTTGCTGGCCGACGTGGCGCGGGCGCAGAAGCGTGGTGCCGAAGGCGTCGGTCTGTACCGCACCGAAGTACCGTTCATGATCAACCAGCGTTTTCCGAGCGAAAAGGAACAGCTGGCGATCTACCGCGAGCAGCTGGCCGCGTTCCATCCGCAACCAGTGACCATGCGCACCCTGGACATCGGCGGCGACAAGTCGTTGTCGTATTTTCCAATCAAGGAAGACAACCCGTTCCTTGGCTGGCGCGGCATCCGCGTCACCCTCGACCACCCGGAAATCTTCCTGGTGCAGACCCGTGCCATGCTCAAGGCCAGTGAAGGCTTGAACAACCTGCGGATTCTGCTGCCGATGATCTCTGGCACCCATGAACTGGAAGAAGCCCTGCACCTGATCCATCGGGCCTGGGGTGAAGTGCGCGACGAAGGCTGCGACGTGCCGATGCCACCGGTTGGCGTGATGATCGAGATTCCGGCGGCGGTGTACCAGACCAAGGAACTGGCGCGGCAGGTGGACTTCCTGTCGGTCGGCTCCAACGACCTGACCCAATACCTGCTGGCCGTGGACCGTAACAATCCACGGGTGGCCGACCTCTACGACTACCTGCACCCGGCGGTGCTGCAAGCTCTGCAAAACGTGGTGCGCGACGCCCATGCCGAAGGCAAGCCGGTGAGTATCTGCGGCGAAATGGCCGGTGATCCGGCGGCGGCGGTGTTGTTGATGGCGATGGGCTTTGACAGCCTGTCGATGAACGCCACCAACTTGCCGAAGGTGAAGTGGATGCTGCGCCAGATCAACCTGAGCAAGGCCAGGGAATTGCTGGCCGAGCTGATGACCATCGACAACCCGCAAGTCATCCACAGCTCGCTGCAACTGGCGCTGAAAAACCTTGGGTTGGCGCGGATGATCAATCCGGCTTCGGTCAAGACCCTCTAGATCTGCGTGTGCCCATCGCGAGCAAGCTTTGCTCCCACGGATTTGTGTCGTTCGCAATCTGTGGGAGCAAGGCTTGTCGGATCGCCGCACCGCCGCGATGGCGTCATCAAATACGCCGAAAATCTAAAGCCTGATCTCCACTTCCCCAAGATGCCCGCCATACGGCCCGAAACTTCTTTCGACCAGATGCCGCGTCCCATCCGCCCGCACAATCAATGCCGTACTCGCCCGAGTCCCATAGCTCTGACTGGCAATGAACACACTCGACAACAGCGTCTCGGTGGCCAGTCCCACACCGGTGTCCGGCAACTCGGCAAACGGCGCTTGCTGTGTATCGCCAAGCAATGCCAGCAGCGCCTGCGGTTGCGGATCGTCCAGCACTTCGCTCAGGGCGGCTCTGGCCTTGAGCAGTTTCGGCCATGGTGTATCCAGGCCGGCATTCGATAGCCCATATACCCCGGGCGGCAGCATGACCGCTTCCGATTCCCGGGCATTGAAGTGCCAGAGTTCATGGTTATTGCCGACTAGCAGATTAAATCCGCCGTACTCCGGTGAACGTGCGACAACGTCGGTCAAATAGTCATCAATTGGCTTTTCGCCGGTAAGGTACTGCGCCACCAGCTCACCCCGGGACTTGCGACCTGGCGGTCGATGGGGATCGCGAATATTGGTCAGGGCAGCAAAGCGCCCGTTGGCGCCGACACCGAGCCAGGTGCCACCGGCCTCCAGGTCGCGACCGGCGACCACCTGAGGTGCTTCGGGCCATGGCGCCAGCGGCAGGCTGGGGCGGGCGTAGAACTCGTCGCGGTTGGCCGCCACGATCAGCGGCTGGGCATGACCCGGTCGCCAGGCAAAAACAATCAGGCACATAAGGTGATCCCAGTGTGTTTTTTGCCCACTTTACGCAGTCAACGTGCGGGTATCCATCGCCATCCAGTGGAGCCCAAGGCCATGCATCCGTTACCATGCCGCTCCGGTTTTGGGGTTGGGTGGGGAAAAGCATGGAATTTCTGCTCTATCTGGCGCTCGGCGCCTGTGCCGGGGTGCTGGCCGGGCTGTTCGGCGTGGGCGGCGGGATCATCATCGTTCCAGTGCTGGTATTCAGTTTCAAGGCGCAAGGGTTCGACCCTTCGATCCTGACTCACCTCGCCGTCGGTACGTCGCTGGCGACGATCATTTTCACCTCGGTCAACGCCGTACGCGAGCATCACCGTCGCGGCGCCGTGCGTTGGCCGATCTTCGTGTGGATGACCGTCGGCATCCTGATCGGTGCCGGTTTCGGTGCCCTGACCGCCGAAGCGATCTCCGGACCCAACCTGCAAAAAATCATTGGTGTGTTCGCCCTGGTGATCGCCGCGCAGCTGGCGTTGGACTTCAAGCCCAAGGCCAGCCGAACGGTGCCCGGTAAAGTCGGTCTGACCGTGGCGGGCAGTGTGATCGGTTGGGCCTCGGCGATTTTCGGGATTGGCGGCGGTTCGTTGACCGTGCCGTTCCTGACCTGGCGCAGCGTGCCGATGCAGCAGGCGGTGGCAACCTCGTCGGCCTGCGGCCTGCCGATCGCATTGGCAAGTGCATTAAGTTTCATGATTCTGGGCTGGCACGATCCGTTGCTGCCGGCCCATAGTCTGGGTTTCGTTTATTTGCCGGCACTGCTGGGCATTGCCCTGACCAGCATGGTTTTTGCCCGCTTCGGTGCGCGGCTGGCCCACAATCTGTCGCCAAAGTTGCTGAAAAGACTGTTTGCCGCTTTGCTGTTCTGCGTTGGTCTGAACTTTCTAGTCTGAAGCATCTGCTCTGACGCGCAGCGCAATACTGGCTTAATCCTGAGGTGGCAGCGTCGCCCGGGAATTTTTAAGATTTGAACGCTTATAAGGAGTCGCAATGCTGCCTTACCCGCAGATCGATCCGGTGGCCCTGGCCATCGGTCCGCTGAAAATCCACTGGTACGGCTTGATGTACCTGGTCGGTATTGGCGGTGCCTGGCTGCTGGCGTCTCGCCGGTTGAACCGCTTCGACCCGACCTGGACCAAGGAAAAACTCTCCGACATGGTGTTCTGGATGTCGATGGGGGTGATTGTCGGCGGTCGCCTGGGTTATGTGCTGTTTTACGATCTGCATGCCTATCTGGCCAATCCGACGCTGATTTTCGAAGTGTGGAAGGGCGGCATGTCGTTCCACGGCGGCTTTATCGGCGTGATGCTGGCGGCGTTGTGGTTCGGTAAAAAGAACAACAAGTCGTTCTTCCAGCTGATGGATTTCGTCGCACCCATGGTGCCGATCGGCCTGGGGGCCGGGCGCATCGGCAACTTTATCAATGCCGAGTTGTGGGGCAAGCCGACCGATGTGCCGTGGGCAATGATCTTCCCGCCGTTCAGTGACCCGGCACAGCTGCCGCGTCATCCGTCGCAGCTGTACCAGTTTGCGCTGGAAGGCGTGGCGCTGTTCCTGATCCTGTGGTTGTTCTCGCGCAAGCCGCGGCCAACCATGGCGGTGTCCGGGATGTTCGCGCTGTTCTATGGCATCTTCCGTTTCATCGTCGAATTCGTCCGTGTACCGGACGCACAACTGGGCTATCTGGCCTGGAACTGGCTGACCATGGGCCAGGTGCTGTGCGTACCGATGATCGTCGGCGGGTTGTTCCTGATCTGGCTGGCGTATCACCGCGCCCCGGCAACGCCAGCGGCAGCCGTATAAAATTCGAATCCCGCAGCGACGGCTGCGGGTTCAAGGACACAGGTAACTCATGAAGCAATATCTCGAACTGGTCGCCCACGTCATCAAGAACGGCACCAAGCAGGCCAACCGCACCGGTGTGAACACCATCAGTTTTCCCGGCGCGATGCTGCGTTATGACCTGCAGGAAGGTTTCCCGGCGATCACCACCCGCAAGATGGCGTTCAAATCAGCCATTGGCGAGATGTGTGGTTTTCTGCGTGGCGTGAACAACGCCGCCGAATTCCGCGCGTTGGGTTGCAAGGTCTGGGACCAGAACGCCAATGAAAACGCCCAGTGGCTGGCCAACCCGTTCCGTCAGGGCGAGGACGACCTCGGCGAAATCTACGGCGTGCAATGGCGCAAATGGCCGGCGTACAAGCAGATTCCGGTCAGCAATCAGGCCGCCATCGAGCAGACCCTGAAGCAAGGCTACCGTCAGATCGCCGAAGGTGAAGAAGATGGCCAGGCCTACGTGGTGCTGTACAAAGCCATCGATCAGGTGCGTCAGTGCGTCGACACCATCATCAAGGACCCGGGTAGTCGCCGCATCCTGTTCCATGGCTGGAACGTCGCCCAGCTCGATGAAATGGCCCTGCCGCCGTGCCACTTGCTCTACCAGTTCCACCCGAATGTCGAGACCAAAGAGATCTCTCTGACCCTCTACATCCGCTCCAACGACCTGGGTCTGGGTACGCCGTTCAACCTGACTGAAGGCGCGGCGCTGCTGAGCCTGATCGGTCGTCTGACCGGCTACACGCCGCGCTGGTTCACCTATTTCATCGGTGACGCCCACGTCTACGAAAATCATCTGGACATGCTCAACGAACAGCTCAAGCGCGAGCCTTTCCCGATGCCGAAACTGAAGATCTCCGACCGCGTGCCGGAGTTTGCCAAGACCGGTGTGTATCAGCCGGAGTGGCTGGAGCTGGTCGAGCCGGGGGATTTCTCGCTGGAAGGCTACGAGCACCATGCGCCGATGACCGCGCCGATGGCGGTCTAAAGGGCTGCCGTAGACCCTGTAGGAGCAAAGCTTGCTCGCGATGGCGGCGGCACATTAAACATTTATGTGTCTGACAGACCGCTATCGCGAGCAAGCTTTGCTCCTACAGGATGGTGTGGCGTCTTCAATGCCCATGACTTCTTCCGACATGTGAATGCTCAACCTCCGTCGCCACCACCCCCCCACTCACTTCCAACCGCTGCAAAATCCCGCATTGATCGATATCCGGCCCTTCGCTGCAGCGTTGGCGCAGGTCGAGCAGTTGCGTCTGCAAGGCCAGTAAGCCGTCAATTCGTGACTTTACATGGAGGATGTGCTCGTCGATCAGCGCGTTGACGCTTTCGCACTGGTCCTGCGGGCTGTCGCGAAAAGCCAGCAGGCTGCGGATTTCTTCGAGGGTCATGTCGAGGGTTCGGCAGTTGCGGATGAACGTCAGGCGTTCGGCGTGGGCCTGGGTATAGACGCGGTAGTTGCCGTCGCTGCGTGCCGGTTCCGGCAGCAGGTTTTCACGCTCGTAGTAGCGAATCGTTTCAACCGCGCAATCCGTGAGTTTCGCCAACTCTCCGATCTTCATGATGACGATCTCCAAAAAGGGTGCTTGACCCTATAGTGGCTACAGGGTCTTTACTTGGCAACAGGTACTCTTATGGACGCAATCAATGAGCGATTCCCTGCACACTCACAAAACCGACGATGCTCCCGGCAGTAAACTCAAGCCCGTGACTGCACATGCACATGGCAGCCATGGTGATGCTTGCTGTTCGTCAAAAGCCGTGGCGCCCGCGCTGATCAAGTTGAGCGAAGCGTCAAGTGCCGATGCGCGGCTGAGCAGTTTCCGCATCGAGGCCATGGACTGTCCGACCGAGCAAACGCTGATTCAGAACACGTTAGGAAAACTGACCGGCGTGCAGCAGCTGGAGTTCAATCTGATTAATCGGGTGCTGGGTGTCACCCATAACCTGACGAGTACCGCGCCGATCATCGACGCCATCAAGTCCCTTGGAATGCACGCCGAGCCGCTGGAGCAGGGCGTCGAAGCACCGCTGCCGACACCGGTGAAAAAGCCCTGGTGGCCATTGGCGCTGTCCGGCGTCGCCGCGTTGGTGGCCGAAGTGATCCACTTCACCGCGGTAGCGCCGAACTGGGTTGTGGCAGTCATCGCACTGGTCTCGATCCTCAGCGGCGGCCTCGGCACCTATAAAAAGGGCTGGATCGCCCTGAAGAACCTCAACCTCAACATCAATGCGCTGATGAGCATCGCGGTGACGGGCGCGATCCTCATCGGCCAGTGGCCGGAAGCGGCGATGGTGATGTTTCTGTTCACCGTGGCCGAGTTGATCGAAGCCAAGTCCCTGGACCGCGCGCGTAATGCTATTAGCGGCCTGATGCAGATGACCCCGGAACAGGCAACGGTGTTGCAGGCCGACGGCAGTTGGGTCGCGCAAGATGTGATAACCATCGAACTCGGTGCACGGGTGCGGGTGCGGCCCGGCGAGCGCATCGGCCTGGACGGCGAGGTGCTGGCGGGCAGCTCGACCATCGATCAGGCGCCGATCACCGGGGAAAGCCTGCCGGTGGAAAAGACTGTCGGCGACAAGGTGTTCGCCGGCACGATCAACCAGGCGGGCTCCCTGGAATATGCCGTCACCGCTGCCGCGAACAATTCGACGCTCGCGCGAATCATCCACGCGGTCGAACAGGCCCAGGGCGCGCGTGCGCCGACCCAGCGATTCGTCGACAGCTTCTCCAGAATCTACACCCCGGCGGTATTTATCCTCGCTCTGGCGGTGGCAGTGCTCCCGCCGCTGTTCATGAATGTGCTGTGGTTTGACTGGATCTACCGCGCCTTGGTGCTGTTGGTCGTCGCCTGCCCCTGTGCACTGGTGATCTCCGCCCCGGTGACCATCGTCAGCGGCCTGGCCGCTGCGGCGCGCAAGGGCATTCTGGTGAAGGGTGGCATTTATCTGGAGGGCGGTCACAAGCTCGATTATCTGGCTCTGGACAAGACCGGCACTCTCACCCATGGCAAACCGGTGCAAACCGATTACCTGTCACTCGATCCCACCGCCGATGCATCGGCGCCGGCGATTGCGGCGGCGCTGGCCGGTCGTTCGGATCACCCGGTGTCGCGGGCCATCGCCAGCGCGGCTGTGGATAAACAGCACGCGCCGCTGACTGTGGATAACTTCGAGGCCCTCGGTGGGCGCGGAGTGCGCGGGGTTATCAACGGCCAGCTCTACCATTTGGGCAACCATCGTTTGGTGGAAGATCTGGGGCTGTGCTCGCCAGCGCTGGAGGAGAAGCTGTTCGCCCTGGAAAAACAGGGCAAGTCGGTGGTGCTGTTGCTCGACCGGTCGGGCCCGTTGGCGCTGTTCGCCGTGGCTGATACGGTGAAAGACTCCAGCCGCGAAGCCATCCGGCAACTGCACGAACTGGGCATCAAAACCCTGATGCTTACCGGCGACAATGTCCACACCGCCGAAGCGATTGCCGCGCAAGTCGGCATCGATCAGGCCCGGGGCGACCTGCTGCCGAGCGACAAGCTGCAAGCCATTGAAGCGCTTTATACGCAGGGTCACCGCGTCGGCATGGTCGGCGACGGCATCAACGATGCTCCGGCTCTGGCGCGTTCGGAGATTGGTTTCGCCATGGCCGCTGCCGGCACCGATACCGCCATCGAGACCGCCGATGTCGCCCTGATGGACGATGATCTGCGCAAAATCCCGGCGTTCATCCGCCTGTCGAGGCAGACCTCAAGCGTCCTCAAACAGAACATTGCGTTGGCACTGGTCATCAAGGCGATCTTTCTTGGGGTAACCTTCGCCGGGCTCGCTACCATGTGGATGGCAGTGTTTGCCGACATGGGCGTGAGCCTGTTGGTGGTGTTCAACGGTTTGCGCCTGCTGCGCAAATAGACGAAGAGGGATGCTTGTGCTGAGTGCCGAGCTGAAGGCGTTTTACATGGTTGCCCGCCTGGGCAGCATTACCCTGGCAGCAAAGAAGCTCGGCCTGAGCCAGCCCACGGTGACGACCCAGATTCGCAATCTCGAAAGCCAGTACTCGGTGGAGTTGTTTTACCGTGGCGGGCGTCGCCTGAGTGTCAGTGAAGAGGGCGCGCGCCTGCTGCCGATGGTCAAGGCGCTGATGCAGCAGGAAGCCGACATCGAGTTTTTCCTGCGCAACAGCGGGCAGGTCCAGGGCACGTTGCGCATCGCCGCCACCGCGCCGTATTACATCCTCGATCTGGTGAAAACTTTTCGCGAGCGCCTGCCCCAGGTGGAAGTGTCGGTGGAAATCGGCAACTCGCAGCAGGTGCTGGAAGCGTTGGAGGATTACCGGGTCGATGTCGCGGCGTCCTCGCAGTTGCTGGAGGACACACGGTTGATTCGCCGGGTGCTCGGCAGCGATCCGCTGGTGCTGGCGGTGCATCGCAGTCATCCGTTGGCGGTCCACGACCATGTGCCGCTCAGTGCATTGGCAGGGCATACATTGTTGATGCGCGAACCGGGCTCGACCACCCGGCGCATGACAGAAGAGCTGCTGGCCGGCGCCGGCGTGAATGTCGGGCCATTGCTGGAGATCGGCAGTCGCGAGTCGATCCGCGAAGCGGTGCTGCGCAACATCGGCATCAGCCTCATCGCCCGCCAGGAAGTGCCCCACGATCCCCAGCTGCGGGTGCTGACCATCGAGAATGCGCCCTTGCTGCCGGAGTATCTGTACTGCCTCAAGGAGCGAAAAAACGCGCGGTTGCCGGCAGCGTTTCTCGGGGTGGCGCAGGAAATGTCTCCGGTCTGAGATCTCCATTGCCTGTGCTGGCCTCTTCGCTGGCAAGCCAGCTCCCACAGATCTGTGTTCACTGGAGAACCCTGTGGGAGCTGGCTTGCCAGCGATGAGGTCAGTACAGGCAAAAAAAACTTGAACCAAAAATCCCGAATACCACTATCGGCCGATTTTGCCTCACTGCCATATGACGGACGCATTACAACTCTAGGATGGCCTTCATCTGCTAGATGAGGTCCGTCCATGAACAACTCGATCGCAACTGCCCTGACCAACCCCGGCGCGCCGATGAAAGTGCGCGGCGTGCACAAGCGTTTCGGTGCCTTCACCGCGCTCGACAATGTGTCCCTCGACGTGGCGGCCGGTGAGCTGGTGTGCCTGCTCGGACCTTCCGGTTGTGGCAAAACCACTCTGCTGCGCTGCATCGCCGGCCTGGAGAAACAGGACAGTGGCGAGTTGTACCTGGGCGGTCGCGACGTTTCCCACCTGGCGCCTCAGGCTCGGGACTACGGCATTCTGTTCCAGTCCTACGCACTGTTTCCCAATCTCACCGTCGAAGCGAACATCGCCTACGGCCTGGCCGGCAGCGGTCGCGATGAAGTGCGCCAGCGTGTCGGGCAGATGCTCGAACTGGTTGGCCTGAGCGGCAGTGAGAAAAAGTACCCCGGCCAATTGTCCGGCGGTCAGCAGCAACGGGTCGCACTGGCTCGGGCGCTGGCCCCGGCGCCGTCGTTGTTACTGCTCGATGAGCCGATGTCGGCCCTCGACGCCCGCGTTCGTGAGCACCTGTGCACCGAATTGCGTCAACTGCAGCGGGAGCTCGGTATCACCACCCTGATGGTTACCCACAATCAGGACGAGGCCATGTTGATGGCCGACCGCATCGCCGTGATGAACAACGGCCAGGTCGAGCAGTACGCCACGCCACAGGAAATCTACAACCGCCCGGCCACGCCGTTCGTGGCGGAGTTCGTCGGCCAGGGCAACTGGCTGCCGTTCCACAGCAGCAGCGACAGTCACGCCCAGGTCGGCGGGATGAACCTGCGTCTGGTCGACGGCAGCGCCAGGGCTGCATCAGGTCGTTTGTTCTGTCGCCCGGAAGCGATCAACGTCAACCCGGTGGTGCACGAAGAAAACCTGTTCCCGGCCAAGGTTCGCGAAATCACTTTCCTCGGCAACCGCTGCCGCATGAGCTTCGAACTCGATCATTTGCCCGGCCACGCCTTGCTGGCGGAACTGGCGCCGGAAGCCATGCCGCGTCTTGGCGCGCAGCAGATCATGGTCGCCTTGCCACCGCGCAGCCTGCAGGTGTTTGCCTGATGAGCGCGAACATCGCGCTGCCGCTACCGCGCAAGCAGGAGCGGCCAGTTTCTCGTGCCGAGATCGGTGATCGGCTGTTTGTGGTCGGCGGAAAAGTCCTGCTGCTGGTGATGCTCGGCGTTGCCGTGTTGATGCCATTGCTGGCGATCTTCTGGCGTGGCTTCAGTGCCGAGGCCGGGCAGGGCGGTGGTTGGGTTGCAGCCAAAGAGTTGGTGACCAGCGCTAACTTCCACTGGCTGCTGGGCAATAGCCTGAAGGTTTCCCTCAGTGTGGCGGCCATCGTCGTACCGCTGGCCTACCTGTTTGCCTACGCCCTGCAACGCACGTTGATACCTGGCAGAGGCATCTGGCGCGGCATTTCGTTGCTGCCACTGATGGCGCCGTCGATGCTGCCCGGTATCGCGCTGGTTTATCTGTTCGGCAACCAGGGCATGCTGCGCGGTTTGCTCTCGGACAACATCTACGGCTTCTGGGGCATTGTACTGGGTGAGGTCATCTACACCTTCCCACATGCCTTGATGATTCTGCTGTCAGCCCTGTCCCTGGCGGATGCGCGCCTGTTCGATGCCGCGTCCAGCATGGGCGCCAGTCCCGCGAAAGCCTTTCGCAGCATCACCTGGCCGGCGACGCGTCAGGCAGTGTTCGCCGCGTTCTGCCTGGTGTTCACCTTGACCATCACCGATTTCGGCGTGCCCGTGGTGGTCGGTGGTGACTATCAGGTGCTGGCGCTGGAAGCCTACAAAGCCGTGGTCGGCCAGCAGCAGTTCGGTCGCGGCGCCTTGATCGGCATGGTGTTGCTGCTGCCGGCGCTGTTCAGCTTCGGTGTCGACGCCTGGTTGCGTCGGCGTCATGGCGATTCCATGAGCGGTCGGGCGCAGGTCTTCAAGCCGGCGCCGTCGACACTGCGCGACGGTTGCTACCTGGCCATCGTGCTGCTGATCTGCGCCGCGTTGCTGCTGGTGTTCGGCATGGCGGTGTTCTCGTCGCTGGTGAAGTTCTGGCCGTACAACCTGTCGCTGTCGCTGAACCACTATCAGTTCAATGACACCGCGGGCGGTGGCTGGCTGGCCTATGGCAACAGCGTGAAGATGGCGTTGTGCACGGCGCTGATCGGCAGCGTGCTGATCTTCACCGGTGCCTACCTGATGGAGAAAACCAAGGGCCAGCGCGGCCTGAATCTGACCCTGCGCATGCTCAGTTTCGTACCGATGGCGGTGCCGGGCCTGGTGCTCGGCCTGGGTTACGTCTTCTTCTTCAACCTCACCGGCAATCCGCTGCACGTGCTCTACGGCACCATGACCCTGTTGGTGGTCTGCACCATTGCGCACTATCTGACCACCGCGCAGATGACCGCCACCACCGCATTGCGCCAGCTCGACGCCGAGTTCGAAGCGGCCGCGCTGTCGCTCAAGGCGCCGCTGTACCGGCACTACCTGCGGGTCACCGTGCCGATTTGCCTGCCGGCGCTGCTGGACATCGTGCGCTACCTGTTCGTCTCGGCCATGACCACCGTCTCGGCGGCGATCTTCCTCTACAGCCCCGACACGATCCTTGCGGCGGTGGCAGTGCTGAACATGGACGACGCCGGCAACGTCGGCGGCGCGGCGGCGATGTCGACCCTGATTCTGTTCACCTCGGCGGGCGTATCCCTGCTGCTGGCCTGGGCCTCGCGCGGTTTGCTGCGCCGCTCACAAGCCTGGCGGCAGACCGCGCCCGGTCATTGATTCAATCCCTCAACTCAACAACAGGAAAAGATCATGTTCAAGCCTATGGCCCTGGCCGCTGCTGTCCTCACTGCTTTCAGCCTGAACGCATACGCTGCGAAAACCGAGTTGACGGTGTACACCGCCCTCGAAGCCGAACAACTGAAGACCTACAAGGACGCTTTCGAAAAGGCCAACCCGGACGTCGAAATCAAGTGGGTGCGCGATTCCACCGGCATCATCACCGCCAAACTGCTGGCCGAAAAGGCTCGCCCGCAGGCTGACGCCGTGTGGGGCCTGGCGGCTTCCAGCCTGGCGATCCTCGATCAGCAAGGCATGCTGCAAAGCTACGCGCCAAAAGACCTGGGCAAAATCGGCGGTAACTACCGCGACGCCGCCAACCCGCCCGCCTGGGTCGGCATGGACGTCTGGGCCGCGACCATTTGCTTCAATACTGTCGAAGCCGAGAAGCAGGGCCTGACCAAGCCAGTCAGCTGGCAAGACCTGACCAAGCCTGAATACAAAGGCAAGATCGTCATGCCGAACCCGGCGTCCTCCGGCACCGGTTTCCTCGACGTCAGCGCCTGGTTGCAGACCTTCGGCGAGAAGCAGGGCTGGCAGTACATGGACGACCTGCACCAGAACATCGGCCAGTACGTTCACTCCGGCTCCAAGCCCTGCAAACTGGCCGCTGCCGGTGAGTTCCCGATTGGTATTTCCTTCGAATACCCGGCAGTTCAACTGAAGCGCCAGGGCGCGCCGCTGGACATCATCCTGCCGAAAGAAGGTTTGGGTTGGGAGATCGAAGCGACTGCCGTGATCAAAGGCACCGCGCATGAAGACGCTGCGAAGAAACTCGCGGACTTCTCGGCCAGCCCTGAGGCGATGGAGCTTTATAAAGAGAACTTCGCCGTACTCGCACAACCGGGTATCGCCAAGCCGCAGACCGAATTGCCGGCCGATTATGAGCAGCGCCTGATCAAAAACGACTTCGCCTGGGCCTCGAAGAATCGCGACGAGATCCTGACCGAATGGCGCAAGCGTTATGACGGCAAGTCCGAGAAAGTGGCGGCCAAGTAAGCCATTTTTCGCCTGATAGGGCCACATCGCGGGCAAGTCGGATCGCCGCCCGCTTGCTCCCACAGGTTTAATGTCGGTCACAAATATTGCGTACGACTTAAACTCTGTGGGAGCAAGGCTTGCCCGCGATTGCGGTCTACCATTGAGCACACATTCCAATTCATCGAGAGACTTCTGATGAACCCCAACGAACAAACCGTCGCCAAGGTATTCGCCCTGTACGAACGCTTCGGCGATGCCGATTACATCGGCGAGCCGGTATCGCAGATCGAGCACATGTCCCAGGCCGCGCAGTGCGCAATGGCCGAAGGCTTCGATGACGAAGTGGTGCTGGCCGCGTTCTTCCACGACATCGGGCACATCTGTGCCGAGGGTGCCGAGAACATGGGCGGCTTTGGCGTGGTCAGTCATGAACGTCTGGGCGCTGACTACCTGCGCAGCGCAGGTTTTAGCGAACGCATGGCACGGTTGGTGGAGTATCACGTGCAGGCCAAGCGATATCTGACGCTCAGGGAGCCTGGGTATTACGAGCGTTTGAGCGAGGCCAGTCGCCGCACGCTGGAATATCAGGGCGGGGTGATGACCGACGCCGAAGCAGATGCCTTCGAGCAGGACCCGTTGTGCGAAGTGAGTTTGCGCATGCGCCAGTGGGATGAGCTGGCCAAGGAGATGCATGTGCCGGTGATTGATCTTGGTCTTTTGAAGGAAAAGGCGTTGCGGCTGTTGGCAGCCTAAAACCTCTGAACCGTGGTGCGCCCTTCGCGAGCAGGCTCGCTCCCACAGGGGAATGCGGTCAACTGTGGGAGCGAGCCTGCTCGCGAAGGGGCCAGTCCACACACCGCAGCATTTAAAGTTGCCGCGCCAGTTCCTCCACCTGCTCCTGCCGCTCAGCCTGATTCAGCTTCGGGTGGGCATTGAGCGACGACCACTGTGGATGCGCACGCGCCTTGTTCAGGGCTTCTGGCAGTTTGCCTTCGCGCCAGCTCTTGTCCTGCGGCGTGGCTACTTGAATACTGTCCATCGCCGCATGCCCACGGGCATCCAGCGCTTGCAGCAGTTGCCGTTGGCGCAACGCTAATAGCCGCAGCACATGGTCATCGACGGTCAATTCACGCTGGCCCTTGATCTTGCCCAGCAACCGGCTGCCATAACTGCGCGCGGTTTGCAGGGCACCGCCGGCGATGGCCCCGGCCAGTGCGGCGGCGCCGAGGGTAATACCGCCCACCAGCAAGTCGACCCCGGCCCCGGCGGCTGCGCCAGCCGCGATCCCACCGCCGACCCGCACGCCCAGTTGTTTGAGCGTTTCCGGATTGAACAGATCATCACCCCAGCGCCCGTCCAGCAGCGGCAGGTCGCTCGCGGCTGCGTCCTGTGGACGAAATGCGTAGAGCTTGAGCAGGCCTTCGACGCAGCGCTGTTCCCGCTGGCGAACGCTTTTGCGCAGTTCGTTGATGGCTTGCTGTTCCTGTTCTGCATCGCTGACCACACTGCGCCGACAGGCGGCGCAATCGATCAATAATTCGGCAATCAGTCGCGCCGCGCTTTGCTGGCGCGCAAGGCGTTGAGCCTGTTGATCGGCAATCAAGCGCTCCAGCTGCGGGCGAGCATGTTCCAGCAGGAGTGCGAGGCTTTCATAGAGTCGGCGCTCACCATCCTCCGGTGGCGCGACACTGTCGAATCGCACCAATGCATGCAGGCCGAGACGCGCCAGCGCTTCACGCCAGGCCGGCTCGCGGTGGTTATCGCTGCTGACGAAATTCAGCACCGGCAGCAGTGGTTTGCCACAACCGGCCAATACTTCCAGTTCGTCGCGGTACTTGGCCAGTACCGGCTCGCGGGCGTCGATCACGTAGAGGCCGGCATCGCAGGTCAGCAGTTGCCGCAGCACTTTGGCTTCCTGTTCGAAACGCTGCCGCGCTTCGCTGCCTTCCAGAAAACGGCTCAGTCGTGCCGGACCATCGAGGCGTTCGCCGGGGCGCTCCAGGCGTTCGAGGTAATCGAGCAAGGCGATGGCGTCTTCCAGGCCAGGGGTGTCGAAGAGGTCGAGCAAAGGCTCGCCGTCCACGGATAAACGAGCACCCTCTACATGCCGCGTGGTGCTGGGGCGATGGGAGACTTCGCCGAAGCCGACGTCACGGGTCAGGGTTCGCAGCAACGAGGTTTTGCCAACGTTGGTATGGCCGACCACGGCGAGCTTCAAAGGCTTAGTCATGACCCGTCTCCAGCCAATTCAACGGGGCGCTATCGGCGAACGGCAGTTCCAGCTGTTGCAGGGCCACGTGCCAATCACCGAGGCGATCGGCATCCAGCGCATCACCGGGCGGCGCTTGCAGCAGCCAGACGCGGGTGGCGCTGGCGCTGCGGGCCAATTCGGCGATCAATGCCAGGCTGCCGCGATCCGGCGAGCGCCGTGGATCGCATGCGATGGCCAGACGAGCCGGGGGGAAACGGCTCAGTTGTTCGAGGAGTTTGTGCCGTGATTCGCGGCTGTCGAGAATGCCGGCGTTGCTGACGTTTTTCGGCAGTTGTGGCGGCCATGGGTGTTGATCGTCCAGCTCGATGGCCACCAGCAGTGCGCCGTCGCTTTGCTGGTCACTGACGCCACTTTCGACGCGATGCAATTGCGCAGGCGCTTCATCGCTGATGCCCAGGCGTTCGCTGGTGGGCATCAGGCGTTCGCGCAATTGAGCGTAGCCGGGCAGGTTCAAATCCAGATGCAAGGACGACCGACCGGTTTTCCAGCGCCACAGGCAAAACAGCGCCAGCAGCAGTCGCGGCAGCACGCCATAGACCAGCAACACGCCAACCAGCCAAGCCGCCCAGGCCTGGCGGGCGCTTTCGATATTCAGCGCGGCATCGCCACTGGCGCGAATCATTTCCACGCTCGGTATGCTGAAGCCGAGCAGCGCTGGCAGGGTGCCGAGGCCCTGGGTCATTGTGATAAAGGTGTCCGCACCGAGGATGGTGGTTTCCCAGACGAAACCGTAGCGCCGGGTGGCCATGATCGTCAGCAGCATCACTAGCGCACTCAACATCGCCAGCCACCACAAGCCGTTGACCAGCACGCCGATTGCCCAGCGATTGAGTTTTTGTCGTTGCAGTAACAAGAGCAAGGCAGGCGCCAGTTGCGCCGCTTTGGCATCGCGGGCGAGTTTTTCGCTGAGCCACAACCACAGGCGCCCGAGGCTGGCGCCGTGTTCGCCGGCAAACACCAGGCCCAAGGCCCAGCTCAACAGCAGAATCAGATTGAGCCCGAGCAGACTGCCCAAGGCCCAGAACACATTGACCGGCGTCTGCCCGTCACCCAGTGCGGCGAACGCCAGACCGGCACCGCTGACCACGGCCAGCACCGCCAATACGATCAGCGCCAGCCGCGCACCTTGCAGCCAATGAACGAGCGCGCTACTCAGGCCATCCCGTTCGGCCAGCCACAGGGCTCGGCGTTGAATGCGTGTCGGTAAATCGCCGCCGGCGCTGCGGGCCAGACGATTGGCTTCCAGATCCTCCAAGGGACCTGCGTGTTCTTCGCGCAGGCGGATGGTTTCTGTCAGCCAGAGATTATTCAGTTCAGTCACGCGGCATCCCGTCGCTTAATTGAGCTGTGAGCATAACCGCTGTGGCGCTTGTCGGGGGGCTACGTTGCGAGAAGCCGAGCCTCTGGTATCCTCGCCGGCATGACTAAATCACTCCCCCTCAGCCTGATCGCAGCCCTCGGTGAAAACCGTGTGATCGGCGTCGACAACAGCATGCCCTGGCACTTGCCGGGGGACTTCAAATACTTCAAGGCCACGACCTTGGGCAAGCCGATCATCATGGGTCGCAAGACCTGGGATTCCCTCGGTCGCCCGCTGCCGGGGCGCTTGAACATCGTGGTCAGCCGTCAGGCGGATCTGCTGCTGGAAGGCGCCGAGGTTTACCCGTCGCTGGAAGCCGCCGTGGTTCGCGCCGAAGAGTGGGCGAAGGAGCAGGGTGTCGATGAGTTGATGCTGATTGGTGGTGCGCAGTTGTATGCACAGGGGATGGCGCAGGCTGATCGCTTGTATTTGACGCGCGTGGCGCTGAGCCCGGAAGGGGATGCGTGGTTTCCGGAGTTTGATTTGAAGGAATGGAAACTGGTTTCCGATGTGCCGAATGCGGCGGAAGGTGACAAGCCGGCGTACAACTTCGAAGTGTGGGAAAAAGCCTAAGAGCATCGCTGGCAAGCCAGCTCCCACAGTATCCGTGTTGAAACACACATTGTGTGAACACCAACAATCCCTGTAGGAGCGGGCTTGCCCGCGATGAGGCCAGATCAGGCGCTGAAGAGTTTAAGCGTGAGCCAACGCCGAATGCTCATCCGCATCCAGCAACGCTTTATCCGTCTGCTGCATCACCTGGCTGGTAATCGCACCTGCAGTGATCGAACCACTGACGTTCAACGCCGTACGCCCCATGTCGATCAACGGCTCGACCGAAATCAGCAACGCCACCAGTGACACCGGCAAGCCCATCGCCGGCAATACGATCAACGCGGCAAAGGTCGCACCACCGCCAACTCCGGCGACACCGGCCGAACTCAGCGTGACAATCGCCACCAGCGTCGCGATCCACAGCGGGTCCAGCGGGTTGATGCCCACGGTCGGCGCAACCATCACCGCCAACATCGCCGGGTACAGACCGGCACAGCCGTTCTGGCCGATGGTTGCGCCAAACGAAGCGGCGAAACTGGCGATGGACTGTGGAATGCCCAGACGGCTGGTCTGCGCTTCGATGCTCAATGGAATGGTCGCGGCGCTCGAACGGCTGGTAAACGCAAAGGTCAGCACCGGCCAGATCTTGCGGAAGAAGCGCAGCGGATTGATCCCCGCCGCCGACACCAACAGGCCATGGACGACAAACATCAGTCCCAGGCCGATGTAGGACACCACGACAAAACTGCCGAGCTTGATGATGTCCTGCAGGTTGGAGCCGGCGACCACTTTGGTCATTAGCGCCAGCACACCGTACGGGGTCAGCTTCATCACCAGGCGCACCAGGCGGGTTACCCAGGCTTGCAGGGTGTCGATGGCGTTGATCACTTTCTGACCTTTTTCCACGTCATCCTTGAGCAGTTGCAGCGCTGCGACACCGAGGAAGGCGGCAAAGATCACTACGCTGATGATCGACGTCGGCCTGGCCCGCGCCAGGTCGGCGAACGGGTTTTGCGGGATGAACGACAGCAACAATTGCGGCACATTCAAGTCGGCGACCTTGCCCGCGTAATCGGACTGGATGATTTGCAGGCGGGCCAGTTCTTGGGTGCCGGCCACCAGGCCTTCGGCGGTCAGGCCGAACAGATTGGTCAGGCCGATGCCGATCAACGCCGCAATGGCCGTGGTGAACAGCAGCGTGCCGATGGTCAGGAAGCTGATTTTGCCCAGCGACGAAGCGTTGTGCAGGCGGGCCACGGCGCTGAGGATCGAGGCGAAGACCAGCGGGATCACGATCATTTGCAGCAATTGCACGTAACCGTTGCCTACCAGATCGAACCAGCCGATCGAGGCTTTCAGCACGGGATGACCGGTGCCGTACACCGTGTGCAATGCCACACCGAACACCACGCCGAGTACCAGCGCGAGCAGGACTTTTTTCGCCAGGCTCCAGGTTGAGTGGCGGGTTTGTGCCAGACCCAGGAGCAGGGCGAGGAACACCAGCAGATTGAGAATCAGCGGCAGATTCATTGGAACTCCCATTAGACATGTGCCAACTGCCTTCCGGGGCAGCTGCGAACCGGCAAGCCTAACAGCTTGATTTCCAATGAATTAATACCAAAAACGTCTGGCAACTGTCGTTTTTGGAATAAGCGTGTGTCGCCCTCAGGGATGCAGCTGGCGCGATGGGCATGATGACGGTCGCTGGCAGACGAGGACTGTCACACTTATTTGTTAGCGTCGATGTCTTTCACTCAGGGAGAAACATCAATGAAGTTCGCACCGACATTACTGGCTGCAGCTCTTTGCCTGGGCCTCGCCGGCCAGGTATTCGCCACGGATTTGAAACACTGGCCGGCCGATCAGGCCAAGGCGCTGGACGCGATGATCGCCGCCAACGCCAACAAGGGTAACTACGCGGTGTTCGACATGGACAACACCAGTTACCGCTACGACCTCGAAGAGTCGCTGCTGCCGTTCATGGAGAACAAGGGCCTGATCACCCGCGACAAACTCGACCCCTCCCTGAAACTGATGCCGTTCAAAGACACCGCCGACCATAAGGAAAGCCTGTTCAGCTACTACTACCGCCTCTGTGAAGTCGACGACATGGTTTGCTATCCATGGGTCGCCCAGGTGTTTTCCGGCTTTACGCTGCAAGAGCTCAAGGGCTATGTGGATGAGATGATGGCGGCCGGCAAACCGGTGCCGGCCACGTATTACGACGGCGACGTGGTCAAGACGCTCGACGTCAACCCGCCGAAAATCTTCACCGGCCAGCAAGAGCTCTACAACAAGTTGATGGAGAACGGCATCGAGGTCTACGTGATGACCGCTGCCTCCGAAGAGCTGGTGCGCATGGTCGCGGCCGATCCGAAGTACGGCTACAACGTCAAACCGCAGAACGTGATCGGCGTGTCGATGCTGCTCAAGGACCCCAAGACCGGCGAGCTGACTACCGCGCGCAAGCAGATCACCGCCGGCAAGTATGACGAAAAGGCCAACCTCGGCCTGGAGCTGACCCCATACCTGTGGACGCCGGCGACCTGGATGGCTGGCAAGCAGGCGGCGATCCTGACCTACATCGATGAATGGAAAAAGCCGGTGCTGGTTGGCGGCGATACCCCGAGCAGCGACGGCTACATGCTGTTCCACAGCGTCGACGTGGCCAAGGGCGGCATCCACCTGTGGGTCAACCGCAAGGACAAATATATGACCCAGATCAACGGCATGATGGCCAAGAATGCTGCAGCCCAGGCCAAGGAAGGACTCACCGTGACTGCCGATAAGAACTGGGTGATCGTCACGCCGCAAGAGATCCAGTAAGGATTTTGATTCATTGTAGGAGCGAGCCTGCTCGCGATGGTCGTTAACGATGACGCCGGCTGCCTGATACCCTGCAGCGTTCTCTCATCCATCGCGAGCAGGCTCGCTCCTACAGGTGAAAGGTGACCGGTAGAAACAAAAATGCCCCGCACTTGGCGGGGCATTTTTATGGGGGCGGCTGACGCTTACAGCCCGTCAAGCATCGCCTTGTTACGCACAGCACCTTTGTCGGCACTGGTCGCCAACAGGGCGTAGGCCTTCAGGGCGGTGGTCACTTTACGTGGACGCATTTCCACCGGTTTCCAGCCTTTCTTGTCCTGCTCGACCCGGCGTGCAGCCAGTTCTTCGTCGCTGATCAACAAGTTGATCGAGCGGTTCGGAATGTCGATCAGCACTTTGTCACCGTCCTGCACCAGACCGATCGCGCCACCGGCAGCCGCTTCAGGCGAAGCGTGGCCGATGGACAGACCGGAAGTACCACCGGAGAAGCGGCCGTCGGTGAGCAGGGCGCAGGCTTTGCCCAGGCCTTTGGATTTCAGGTAGGACGTCGGGTACAGCATTTCCTGCATGCCCGGGCCGCCTTTCGGGCCTTCGTAGCGAATGATGACGATGTCGCCTTCCTTCACTTCGTCGGCGAGGATGCCGCGCACGGCGCTGTCCTGGCTTTCGAAGATCTTGGCGTTGCCTTCGAACACGTGGATCGACTCATCGACGCCGGCGGTTTTCACCACGCAACCGTCGAGGGCGATGTTGCCGTACAGCACAGCCAGGCCGCCTTCTTGCGAGTAGGCGTGCTCGACACTGCGGATGCAGCCGTTTTCACGGTCGTCGTCCAGGGTTTCCCAACGGGTCGACTGGCTGAACGCGGTTTGCGTCGGGATGCCCGCAGGACCTGCCTTGAAGAAGTGATGCACGGCTTCGTCGTTGGTCTGGGTAATGTCCCACTTGGCGATGGCTTCTTCCATGCTGCGGCTGTGCACGGTCGGCAACTGGGTGTGCAGCAGGCCGCCACGGGCCAGCGAGCCGAGGATGCTGAAGATCCCGCCGGCACGGTGCACGTCTTCCATGTGGTACTTCTGGATGTTCGGCGCGACCTTGCACAGTTGTGGCACGTTGCGCGAAAGACGGTCGATGTCGCGCAGGTCGAAATCGATCTCGGCTTCCTGGGCAGCCGCCAGCAAATGCAGGATGGTGTTGGTGGAACCGCCCATGGCGATGTCCAGGGTCATGGCGTTTTCGAACGCCTGGAAGTTGGCGATGTTGCGCGGCAACACCGACTGATCGTTCTCGCCGTAGTAACGCTTGCACAGCTCGACGATGGTGCGGCCAGCCTGCAGGAACAACTGCTCGCGGTCGCTGTGGGTGGCCAGGGTCGAACCGTTGCCCGGCAAGGCCAGGCCCAGGGCTTCAACCAGGCAGTTCATCGAGTTGGCGGTGAACATGCCGGAGCACGAACCGCAAGTCGGGCAGGCGCTGCGCTCGTACTCGGCAACCTTCTCGTCAGAAGCGCTGGAGTCGGCGGCGATCACCATGGCGTCAACCAGGTCGAGACCGTGGCTGGCCAGTTTGGTCTTGCCGGCTTCCATCGGGCCGCCGGACACGAAGATCACCGGGATGTTCAGGCGCAGGGACGCCATCAGCATGCCGGGGGTGATCTTGTCGCAGTTGGAGATGCAGACGATGGCGTCGGCGCAGTGGGCGTTGACCATGTACTCGACGGAGTCGGCGATGATCTCGCGGCTCGGCAGCGAATACAGCATGCCATCGTGGCCCATGGCGATGCCGTCATCGACAGCGATGGTGTTGAATTCTTTTGCCACACCACCCGCGCGTTCGATTTCGCGGGCGACCAGTTGGCCCAGGTCCTTGAGGTGGACGTGGCCCGGTACGAACTGGGTGAAGGAGTTGGCAATGGCGATGATCGGCTTTTTGAAGTCGTCATCTTTCATCCCCGTGGCGCGCCACAGTGCGCGGGCGCCGGCCATGTTGCGGCCATGGGTGGATGTTTTCGAGCGGTAATCAGGCATGAAGCACTCCGGGCGGCTAATCAGGTATCAAAAGGGAAGTGAGCTTCTATTGACGTCTGGAGTACTCGGAAATGGCCGTGTGTCCATAGGTTGCCGATAACTTTGCGGGATCGCCGCGCGCTTCAGCTTGAGCTCATAAACCCGCCGGGGATGACTGGCGATGAATGTTCGCGATTCTACACGGCTGGTGGCTGGAGGGAATGCCGGGAAGCATTGATCCGGTGTTGACGAAGCGTGCGGGATGACGACTGGTTGCCGTTACTGGCTGTCCGGGCGGAGGACCGTACTTTTACTTCGGCTGTTGATGCGATAGCTCAGGGCTAGCGCCAGCACGCTCAGGGCGATAAAGCTGTAGCCGAGCGTATCGTGCACGGACGCGTGGCTCAAACTGACAAGCGCGCTGATCAACCCGCCGCAAATGAAGACCAGTGTGCTGCCGGCCGATGAAGAGGTCCCGGCGTTGTTCGGAAAAAAACTCATGGCTCTGGAGGTGGCGGCTGGGCGCGCGATGGTGGTGCCTGCTGTACAGATAATCATCGGAATCAGCACGGTCGAGGGTGACAGGGCAAACCGGCCCGAGATGTAGAGCATGCTCAAACCCGACAGCAGGATGAGGCTCAACCCGATAATGATCTGATAGTCACTGCCGATACGGCGGCTCAACAGGGTCGCGATGGCTCCCCCGACCAGATAGGCCACTCCGTAGATCAGCAGGGTCAGCGAGAAATCATGGGCCGAGAGCTGAAGGCGCTCCATGAAAATCAGCGGTGAAATAACAATGAATGAAAAATGGCAGGCGAAGGCAAAGGCCGATATCAGCCAGTAACTCACAAACTCGAAGTGGCTGTAGACCCGTCGATAAGACTGAATGAAGTTGGGTTGACCACCCATTGCACCGCCATGGTTTTTTTCAAGACTGAAACAGGCACAAAGGAACACCCCGGCGGCAAGTGCAGCAAACACCATGAAACTGCCCGGCCAATCCAGTAGCTCTTGCAAAACGGCACCGGCTAATGGCGAGACGGAAATGAAAATCCCGGTGGACGTCACCATGAGGATCCTCAGGCGATCACGCTCCACACCTTCGAACAGATCCTGAACCAGCGCCTGCGCGAGGATGAAACAGCCGCAGCCGAGGGCCTGGACCACACGGAACGTCAGGAACCAGGCGTACTCGCTCGACAGGACGCAACCCGCGGCCCCGACGATTGAAACCGCCAACCCCGCCAACAACAGGCGTTTGCGTCCCATCGCATCCGATAGAGGCCCTATAAACAGTTGTGACAACGAGATCCCGACGGCGAACAGGCTGATGGATAGCGCGATGTCTTCGGGCGTGGTCCGAAAGTGTCGGGCCAATGCAGGGAAAGAGGGGAGCAGCACGTCGAGACAGAAAACACCAAGCATCGTCATGGTCATCAACAAGGCAACGGCGGGTGCTTTTTTCTTGGGGTTTACGTTGTGCATCATCGGTCAGGCAGCTCGATCCGTGAGGGGTGATCGAGAGTCGATTCGACGGCAGGCAAAGTCAATGCGGGAGAGGTAGGAACGATCCTGATCAAATGTCGGACCGTTCTTGTCCGTGCTGATCAGCGCAATCCGCGCCCATAGCGGAATGCATTCCACGATGGGCGCGGTGTTCGGCTTAGCTGTTTGGCAACAACCGGCAAGTAATGCTCTTGATGTAGCGGGTTTCAGGGATGGCCGGATGCACCGGATGATCCGGACCCTGGCCGCCACGTTCCAGCATCTGGATATTGCGATCCAGGTGACGGGCGCTGGTCAGCAGGATGTTTTGCAGGTCGTCTTCCGGCAGGTGCATCGAGCAGGATGCGCTGAACAGGATGCCATCCTTGGTGAGCAGGCGCATGGCTTGCTCGTTCAGGCGGCGGTAGGCGCCTTCGCCGTTTTTCATGTCTTTCTTGCGTTTGATGAACGCCGGAGGGTCGGCCACGATCACGTCGAAACGTTCCTCGCTGGCTTTCAGCTCTTTCAGGGCTTCGAACACGTCGCCTTCGATGCAGGTCATCTTCTCGGCAAAACCGTTCAGCGCAGCATTGCGCTCGACGCCGTCGAGGGCGAAGGCCGAAGCATCGACGCAGAACACTTCGCTGGCACCGAATGCCGCCGCTTGCACGCCCCAGCCGCCGATGTAGCTGTACAGGTCCAGTACGCGCTTGCCCTTGGCATACGGTGCCAGGCGAGCACGGTTCATGCGGTGGTCGTAGAACCAGCCGGTTTTCTGGCCCTGGATGACCGGTGCTTCGAATTTCACGCCGTTCTCTTCCAGCGCCACCCACTCCGGCACCAGGCCGAACACGGTTTCGACGTAGCGGTTGAGGCCTTCGGCATCACGGGCCGCGGAGTCGTTCTTGAACAGAATGCCGCTTGGCTTGAGCACTTGGGTCAGCGCCGCGATCACGTCATCCTTGTGGGCTTCCATGGTCGCCGAGGCAATCTGCACCACCAGGATGTCGCCAAAACGGTCGACCACCAGGCCTGGCAACAGGTCGGAATCGCCGTAGACCAGGCGGTAGAACGGCTTGTCGAACAGGCGATCGCGCAGCGACAGGGCCACGTTCAGGCGATGCACCAGCAGTGATTTGTCCAGCGGCAGCTTGATGTCACGCGACAGCAGGCGGGCGCAGATCAGGTTGTTCGGGCTCATGGCGACAATGCCCAACGGCTTGCCGCCGGCGGCTTCGAGGATCGCCTGATCGCCGGCCTTGAAACCGTGCAAAGGGGTCGCCGCTACATCGATTTCGTTGCTATAGACCCACAAATGACCGTTGCGCAGACGGCGGTCGGCGTTGGCTTTGAGGCGCAGGCTAGGCAGGGACATGACGTCGCTCCGGAAAAAAGAGCGGGAGTATAGCCTGTTGCGCAAGGCCACGGCGCGGCGGATGGACATGCGGTGAGTCAGGCCAGGGATCTGGAAACTTCAGCCGATGGACCCTTCAAGGTGTCGGATCCAACTTTTAGAAGCTAGAATCTGCGCTTGGCCCAGAGTGTGTACCTATGTCCCAAGAGTTGACTCCCGAACAGATCCAGCAATCCCTGCAAGGCATCAGTGTGCCGGCCCAACCGCAGATCATGGTGGATCTGCAGATGGAGCAGTACATGCCCGACCCGGATCTGGATGTGATCGCGAAGCTGATTTCCCAGGACCCTGGCCTCTCCGGTTCCTTGCTGAAAATCGTCAACTCGCCGTATTACGGTTTGACCAACAAGATCGCCTCGATCCAGCGCGCGGTGAATCTGCTGGGCAGCCGCTCGATCATCAACCTGATCAACGCACAGTCGATCAAGGGCGAGATGAACGACGAAACCATCGTCACCCTGAACCGCTTCTGGGACACCGCGCAGGATGTGGCAATGACCTGCCTGACCCTGGCCCAGCGCATCGGTACCCAAGCCGGTGACGAAGCGTACGCCCTGGGTCTGTTCCATGATTGTGGCGTGCCGCTGATGCTCCAGCGTTTCCCCGACTACATGGCGGTGCTGGAACAGGCCTACGCCAACGCCGGTCCCGATTGCCGGGTGGTGGACACTGAAAACCAGGCCTTCAACACCAATCACGCGGTGGTCGGTTATTACACGGCCAAGTCCTGGCGCCTGCCGGACCATGTCACGGCCGCGATCGCCAATCACCACAATGCCCTGGCGATCTTCAGCGATGAGTCTTCGAACAACAGTTCGCTGAAGAATCTGTTGGCGATCCTGAAGATGGCCGAGCACATTTGTGCGTCCTACCGGGTGCTGGGCAACCAGACCGAAGACCATGAATGGAATAGCATCGCGCATCTGGTGCTCGATTACGTCGGCCTCTCGGACTACGATTTCGAAACCCTCAAGCAAACGATTCGCGACCTCCATGCCTGAACTGCCAGAAGTCGAAACCACCCGTCGCGGCATTGCCCCGCACCTGGAGGGCCAGCGCGTCAGCCGGGTGATCGTGCGTGAGCGTCGCTTGCGCTGGCCGATTCCCGAGGACCTCGATGTGCGCCTGTCCGGCCAGCGCATCGTGCTGGTGGAACGGCGTGCCAAGTACCTGCTGATCAACGCTGAAGTCGGCACCTTGATCAGCCATTTGGGCATGTCGGGGAATTTGCGTCTGGTGGAAGCCGGCCTGCCGGCCGCCAAGCATGAACATGTGGATATCGAACTGGAGTCGGGCCTGGCCTTGCGCTATACCGACCCGCGCCGGTTTGGCGCGATGCTCTGGAGCCTCGATCCGCTCAACCATGAATTGTTGATTCGCCTGGGGCCGGAACCGCTGACCGACCTGTTCGACGGCGACCGTCTGTTCCAGCTGTCCCGCGGGCGTTCGATGGCGGTCAAGCCGTTCATCATGGACAACGCAGTGGTGGTCGGTGTCGGCAACATCTACGCGACCGAAGCGTTGTTCGCCGCCGGGATCGACCCGCGCCGCGAGGCCAAAAGCATTTCCCGTGCTCGGTACCTGAAGCTGGCGATCGAGATCAAACGCATCCTGGCCGCCGCCATCGAGCGCGGTGGTACCACGCTGCGCGATTTTATTGGGGGTGATGGCCAGCCGGGCTACTTCCAGCAGGAGCTGTTCGTGTACGGCCGAGGCGCCGAGCATTGCAAGGTCTGCGGTACGCAATTGCGGGAAGTGAAACTCGGGCAACGCGCCAGTGTCTTTTGCCCGCGCTGCCAGCGCTGAAACGCCAGACCTGTAGGAGCCGGCTTGCTGGCGAAGGCGGCGTGTCAGGCGACATCGATGCTGTATGTGCCGACCTCTTCGCTGGCAAGTCGGGTCCCCGCATCGCAGCTCCTACAGGGTTGTGTTGTGTCGACGGTCTATAGTCAGTGCGTGACTGTCTAGCCGAAGGACCGTGCCATGAATCCGTTTCGAACCCTTGTCGTCGCGCTGTTGCTGGGCATCTGCGCTTCAGCCGCTGCCAGCAGCGGCAGCGGCGATCCGCGCTATGCCATCCAGAATCCACCTGCTTACGCGATGATTGGCGATCTGCTGATTGCCCGGCCTCTGCTGGTCGTGGCGACGGTGATTGGTGCGGGCGTCTTTGTGGTGTCGCTGCCCTTTACTGCATTGGGCGGCGGTGTGGGCGATGCGGGGCAGGCCTTGGTGGTCGACCCGGCGAAAGCGGCGTTCGTGCGGTGTTTGGGGTGTATTGGGGAGGGGTTTGAGCAGCGGGAGTAAAGTCAGTTACATCTTCGGTGTGGCTGATGACGCCTTCGCGAGCAAGCCCGCTCCCACAGGGGACTTGTGAGCGACACAGATCCAATGTGGGAGCGGGCTTGCTCGCGAAGAGGCCCTCAAGAGCACTACAAAAATATCTGACTCAAGCCTTACCGGTAATCTTCCGGTACTTCTCCATCAACTGCTCTTCAGTCTCCGGATGGGCTTCGTCCAATGGAATGCAATCCACCGGGCAGACCTGTTGGCATTGCGGTTCGTCGTAGTGGCCCACGCACTGCGTGCACAGGTTCGGGTCGATCACGTAGATCTCTTCGCCCTGGGAAATGGCGGCGTTCGGGCACTCGGGTTCGCAGACGTCGCAGTTGATGCAATCGTCGGTGATGATCAGGGACATGCTAACTCCAGCCGGGGCGGCGGGCCCGGGCGCAATATATCAATGCGCATAATTGTGCCGCATTGGCGCCTGTACTGCACGCGACTACGACGGATTGTAGGAGCCGGCTTGCCGGCGAAAGCGGCGTAACAGTTACACCGCGTTGTATTGATCGCCAGTAAGCCGGCTCCTACAGATCGAGATTTATTTCTTGAAGCGTTCGGTCAGTGCATCCGCGACCACAGGGTGTACGAACTTGGTGATATCACCGCCCAAGGCTGCAATTTCACGGACCAGCGTCGAGGAAATGAACGAATAACGCTCGGACGGGGTCAGGAACAGACTTTCCACGTCCGGGGCCAGTTGCCGGTTCATGTTGGCCAGCTGGAATTCGTATTCGAAGTCCGAGACCGCGCGCAAACCACGCAGGAACACGTTGGCGTTCTGCTCTTTGGCGAAGTGCGCCAGCAGAGTCGAGAAGCCGACGACTTCAACGTTCGGCAAATGTTTGGTGACCTCACGGGCCAGTGCCACACGCTGTTCCAGAGGAAACAACGGGTTTTTCTTCGGGCTGGCGGCCACGGCAATGATCACGTGATCGAACAGGCGCGAGGCGCGTTCGACCAGATCGCCATGGCCCTTGGTAATAGGGTCGAAGGTACCTGGGTACAACACTCGGTTCATCGCGTCGTCCTGGCGGGAGTGCGTTGGGGAATCGGATGGTATCGCAGCCTTACCGGTCGGCCAAGTCGCCTGTTGGGTAAGAAAGCACTATAGACGATAGGAATATTCGTCATTTTCACGGGTTTTTCAAACGTTCGGCCAAGGAAGTGGCCAGTTGCGCTGTCAGGCCATAGACCGACAATTGCGGGTTTGCGCCAATGCTGGTGGGGAACAGCGAGCCATCATGTATCGACAAATTGCCCAGTTGATGATGCCGGCCAAGGCTGTCGGTCACGGCGTTTTTCGGGTCTTCGCCCATGGCGCAACCACCCATCACATGGGCGCTGCCCAACCGCGTGCGGTACAACTCCAGGCTGAGGCTGTCGATCAGCGTGCGCGCTTCGCCCAGGCTTTTTACATACCGCGCATCGGCGTGCATCGGCATGACCGCATTGGCGCCGCCGGCGAACTGGATCTCGGCCATGCTGTGGAACGCCCGGCGCAGCCCTTCCCAGACATAGGGTGAAACCGGGTAATCGAGCACCGGCGTGCCGTCGCCGCGCAACTCGACGCTGCCTCCGGGGCTGTCGGGGTGGAACCCGTCACGCAGCAACGCCAGCATCGCGTGGGTGTGGGGCAGGTTGGCCATGTGCTGCGCATTTTCCTGGCCGAAACCGCCGAGTAGCGTCGCCGCCAGTGCCGGGTGCAGCGGAGGAACCTCCAGCTTGTAGCCGATTTTGCCGGTGGTGCCGTCCTGCCATTGGAAATGATCGGAGTAAATCGACTGCGGCGCCCCGTAGAACGGGTTGATCACCTCGTCGAACAGCCCGGCGGACATGTTCACCACATGCAGAAAGGTCCGTTTGCCCAGGCGTTGGTGCGGATCCGGCGCCTCGGAACGCAACAACAGCGCCGGGCTGTTGATCCCGCCGCCAGCCAATACGTAATGCCGTGCCTTGACCGTAATGCTGCGACCCGTGGGCTGGACGCAGCGTTCGTCCATCGCCACGCATTGCAGCCCGGTGACCTTGTCACCGCTGATGAGGAGCTTTTCGGCACGGGCCAGGTAGAGCAACTCACCGCCCTTTTCCAGGGTGGCGGGAATGGTGGTAACCATCATCGATTGCTTGGCATTGGTCGGGCAGCCCATGCCGCAATAGCCGAGGTTCCAGCAGCCGCGCACATTGCGCGGGATGACATGCCAGCTGTAGTCGAGCTTTTCGCAGCCTTTGCGGATAACGTCGTTGTTGGCGTTGGGCGGGACCCTCCACGGGGCGACGCCAAGGCGCTGCTCCATTTTCTCGAACCACGGTGCCATGTCCGCCGGGCTGTGGCCTTTCACGTTGTGCTCTTTGGCCCAGTGTTCCAGGGTAGCTTCAGGGGTGCGGAAACTGGACGTCCAGTTGATCAACGTGGTGCCGCCCACGGCCCGTCCCTGGAGGATGGTGATCGCACCGTCCTTGCTCATGCGCCCGATGCCTTCCTGATAGAGGCTGGCGTAGGCCTGGTCTTCAAGCAGCTTGAAGTCGCTGCTGGTCTTGAGCGGGCCTTCTTCGATCAGCAGCACTTTGTAGCCCGCCGCGCTGAGAATTTCAGCGGTGGTCCCGCCGCCGGCGCCACTGCCGATGATCGCTACATCCGCTTCCAGGACCAGGTCCTGGGTCAGTCGCGAGCCATCATGGGTTTTCCAGCCACGGGCCATGCCTTCGCGGAACGGGTCGGGTACGGGCATATTCAGGTTCTCTTATTATTTTGAATTGGGTGGTGATGCGGCTGACGCCATCGCGGGCAAGCCTGGCTCCCACAGGGTTTGAGTCGTTCACAAAAGGGTGGGCCACCTCAAACCTGTGGGAGCTAGGCTTGCCCGCGATGGGCGCGACGCGGTCTCAAACAGTCGGAGGCCCGGGATACCCGCAATGCGCCCATGATTCCTTGCGCCCATACCAGGCCATCATCACCAGTTGCAACAAGGAGCTGTGGCCCATGCGCAGCAGGCTCAGCGAGCTGTTCTGCCAACGAGCGAGAAAATGCCGGATCTCGTCGCCGCCGGCATTTTCCCAGCTGCCCCAGATGCCGGTGAGCGGTCCACGGGTCACGGCCATGCCCAGCACATCGAACAATTGGCGGGTCAGCTTGAGCATTTCCGGCGACAAGTGGTCGAGGCTGTAATCCAGGCTTTTCAAGGTGCCTTCGACCGCACCGGGCATGTGCTCAACGGCCACGGCACCGTCGAGCATCACCGGGATCAGCGCTCGCAGAAACAGCAGGTCGCCACTGCGCAGCGCCGCAAAACCGCTGGCCACAATGCTCGATGAACAGCCGCTGAGACTGGCCCCCAATCCGGCGGTGGCGAGAAAGGCGCTGGCGCCCAGGCTGAACTTGAGCAGGCCGCGCCGTGACAGCGCGGGAGAATCGCAAAGGCTTGGGCTCATTATTGTTATTACCCGATGGTATTGAGCGTTAGCGGATGAACAGCTTCTGGATCAGTTTCTGGATGGATTTGCCATACGGCGGGTAGATCAGTTTCGCCGCGTTGAAGCGTTGTTTGATCAGCACCCCCTTGGCCTTGCTGAACGTCAGGAAGCCTTCGTGGCCGTGGTAATGGCCCATGCCCGAGGGACCGATGCCGCCGAATGGCATGTCATCCTGGGCAACGTGCAGCAGCGTGTCGTTGAGGCATACACCACCGGAATGGGTTTCATGCAGCACGCGGTTCTGCTCGCGCTTGTCATAGCCGAAGTAATACAGCGCCAGTGGGCGAGGGCGCTGGTTGATGTAGGTAAATGCTTGATCCAGCTCCTTGTAGGGCACGATCGGCAGCAGCGGGCCGAAGATTTCGTCCTGCATCACCGTCATGTCGTCGCTGACGTTGAGCAGCAGGCTATGCCCCATGCGACGTCCCTGACCCTGTTCGAACAGCGGGACCAGCAATGCGCCTTTACTGGTGGCGTCGCTGATATAGCCGTTGAGTCGGGCCAGTTGTCGGTCATTGATGATGGCGGTGTAGTCCGGGTTGTCAGCCAGTGTCGGATAAAAGCCGCGTACCGCCTGGCGATAAGCCTCGACGAACGAACCGACACGGTCTTCCGGCACCAGCACATAGTCCGGGGCCACGCAGGTTTGCCCGGCGTTGAGGGTCTTGCCGAAGGCGATGCGTTCGGCGGCATCCTTGAGCGGCACATCACGGGAAACGATAGCCGGGGACTTGCCGCCCAGTTCCAGGGTGACTGGGGTAAGGTTCTCCGCCGCCGCGCGCATCACGTGTTTGCCGATGCTGGTGGCACCTGTGAACAGCAAATGATCGAAACGCAGCCGGGAAAACGCCACGCCGATATCGGCCTCGCCCAGCACCACGCAAACCAGGTCTTCGGGAAAGATTCGCCCCAGCAATTGCTTGAGCAACAAGCCGGTGGAAGGGGTCGATTCGCTGAGCTTGAGCATCACCCGATTGCCCGCCGACAACGCACCGACCAGTGGCCCCATGGCCAGGTACAACGGGTAGTTCCACGGCACGATCACCCCGACCACGCCCAGCGGCTGGTAAACCACTTTGGCCGAGGCAGGCTGGAAGGCCACGCCGACCTTGCGCCGCGAAGGACGCATCCAGTTTTTGAGGTGTCGACTGGCGTAATGGATGCCGTGCAGGCTGGGCATCAACTCGGCGAGCAGGGTTTCATCGGCGCTGCGGTGGCTGAAATCCTGGCTGATCGCGTCGATCAGGGCCTGACGTTCGCTATTCAATAAATCACGCAACGCCTTGAGCCATTGTTGGCGCTGTGCGGCAGGCGGCATGGGGTTGGCGGCGTAGGCGGCGCGCTGCGCGTCAAACAGGGCCTGGAGTTCTTCCAGAGGAAGCTGCAGATCTTTGAGGTAGGAAATTTCGGCAGTCATGGTCGGCTCCGGATTTATTGTAATAAGGCACTTTCTAGAGTCTATACTCTATAAAGTCAAATGACATCCAGGCGCAGCTTTGTTTTATCCCTGTCCGGATAGGTCGTAAGATGCCCGTCAACGCACTCTGAATTTAAGCTCAAGCCATGGCCCCAAGGATAAAAACCAGCGAGCGCATCGTGCAGAACAGCCTTGAACTGTTCAATCAGCAGGGCGAGCGCAGCATCAGCACCAACCACATTGCTGCCCACATGGAAATTTCCCCGGGCAACCTGTACTACCACTTCCCCAATAAGCAGGCGATCATCGCCGTGCTGTTCAGCGAGTACGAAAGCCTGGTAGACAGCTTTCTGCGTCCGCCCCAGGGCCGGGCGGCGACAGTGGAAGACAAGCGCTTCTACCTCAAGGAGTTGCTCTCGGCGATGTGGCGTTACCGGTTTTTGCATCGCGACCTCGAGCACTTGCTCGACAGCGATCCGGACCTGGCCGGGCGCTATCGACGTTTTTCCCAGCGATGCCTGATCCAGGGCACGCACATCTACGAAGGCTTCGTCGACGCCGGCATCCTGAAGATGAATCGGGTGCAGATCGAGTCCCTGACCCTCAATGCCTGGATCATCCTCACGTCCTGGGTGCGTTTTTTGTGCACCACGCGGGAAAACTCCAGCCACCTCAGCGAGCAGGCGATCAAGCGCGGTGTTTATCAGGTGCTGGTGCTGGAAGCCGGGTTTGTCACCGATCAGGCGCGCGAGGCGGTCGACGCGTTGTTCGAGGAGTTTTACGTGCCGCTGGCCCAGGCACTGGAAGAAGTACAGTAGGTTCGAAACCTAATCAAAGGAGCCTGTTATGCCCATTGCGCAACTGATCAGCCCGCAAGCGTTGGACCTGAAAAAGGAGCAGCCAGGGCTGGTGATTCTGGATTGTCGTTTTGCCTTGGAAGACCCGGATTATGGTCAGCGCAGCTATGCGCAAGGTCACATCGCCGGGTCGGGTTTTGCCGATCTTGAGCGTGATCTCAGCGGCAAAGTGGTCAAGGGGGTGACCGGGCGTCATCCATTGCCCGAGCCGGCCGACCTGATCGAGCGTTTGCAGGCCTGGGGCATCGACAACGACAGCGAAGTGGTTTTGTACGATGACGGTCCGGGCGCCTACGCGGCGCGGGCCTGGTGGTTGCTGGCCTGGTTGGGCAAGCGTGACGGGGTGTTCATCCTCGATGGCGGGCTCAAGGCCTGGCACGCGGCGGGTTTGCCCTTGAGTCTTGACGCACCAGCGAACAATCGCGGCAGCTTTACCGGAACGCCTGACGCTTCACTGTTGCTCAGTGCCGAAGAATTGCACAAACGCCTCGACAAGCCCGAGTTGACCCTGCTCGACGCCCGCGCCTTGCCGCGTTTCAAGGGTGAAATGGAGCCGATCGACCCGATTGCCGGACACATTCCCGGCGCGCAATGCGCTGCGTTCACCGACAACCTGGGCGCCGATGGGCGTTTCCTGCCGGGCGATCAACTCAAGCAGCGATTCGCCGCGAAACTGGGTGACCGTTCGCCGAATGATCTGGTGGCGTATTGCGGGTCCGGAGTGACAGCGTGCCATAACCTGTTTGCCCTGTGCCTGGCCGGTTATCCACTGGGTGCGTTGTATGCCGGGTCGTGGAGCGAGTGGATCAATGATCCTGGGCGCGGAATCGCCACCGGCGTCTGATCACCGCAATCCCCTTGTAGGAGTGAGCCTGCTCGCGATGGCGGAGTGCCAGTCGACTGAGATGTTGACTGACACACCGCCATCGCGAGCAGGCTCGCTCCTACATTAGAGACGTGCCGTGATTAATTGCCGGGCACTGCGATACGCCCCCGGCCCCACCCCATATACCTGCTTGAACTGCCGACTCAGATGGCTCTGGTCGGCAAACCCCAGCTGCGTGGCAACTTCCAGTGGCAAGCATCCTCCCTGCAACAACGCCCGTGCCCGGGCAATGCGCTGTTGCATCAGCCAGGTGTGCGGCGGCATGCCGGTGGCGCGGCGAAATACCCGGGCGAAGTGAAAGGGCGACAGATTCACCGCTGCCGCCAATTCTTCCAGCGAAGGCGGTGCCGCCAGCTGCGCGTACAGCAGCTCCTTGGCCAGCGTCACCGCCCGGTGTTCCTTGCCCGGCTTGCCGGCATCCGCAACGGCCGCATGACGCTGCAACAATGACAGCATCAGCTCGCGCCAGGCCGTCTGCTGTTGCAGGGCCGTGGATGGGCTTTCCAACAAGCGATGCAATTGGCAGAAACCGTTGACCAGGTCCGGGTCGCGGTACAGCGTGGCGCCAAACACCGGGAGGTTGTGGGTCGGCAGTTCGAGTTCGGCGAGCAACGACAGAATCTGGCGGCTGTCCGGATAAAACGCCCGATACAACCAACCGTCTTCCGTACCCTTGTGACCGGTGTGCAGTTCGTCCGGATTGATCAGCACCAGCGTGCCGCTGCCCGCCAGGTGCTCGGCACCGCGATAGCGGTAACGCTGGGCACCGGCCATGATCATGCCGATCACGTAGCCGTCATGCACGTGGGGCGCGAAACGGTGTTCGATGTAGCGCGCCGACAATAATTCGACCCCGGCCAATGGCGCCGTTTGCCAGAAATGGATCGATTCGCCCTGATCGGTCCCCATGACTTACTCGCGCCTCACTGTGGCCAGCCACTGGGGTATGCGCCGTTCCAGGTAGTAACCCGGCTGCCGGACCGAGCCGTCGACAAACCCGACATGCCCACCCCTGGCCTGTAATTCGAATTGCGTGCAGGCGGACAACTCATCGGTTTGCGGCAGGCTGTGGGGAAAGACAAAGGGATCGTCGGCTGCCTGAATAATCAGGGTCGGCGTATGAATTTCCCCGAGGAAATAGCGACTCGACGCGCGACGATAGTAATCCTCTGCATCGACGAAGCCGTTCAGTGGCGCGGTCACCCGGCCATCGAAATCCCAGAACGTGCGCAGGTTTTCCAGCGAGCCCAGCGCTGCCAGTGCCGCCAGGCCATCCTCGCGCCCGTCATGCTGGAATTGGCGTTGCTTGTTCTTGATGTAGGCCAGCATCTCGCGCATGAAATGCGCCTGATAGACCTTCGAGAAACCCTGGCCGATCCGGTCGGCGCACTGATCCAGGCGAAACGGTACCGATACCGCCACTGCGCCGAGCACGCCGCTGTCATGGCCGCTCTCGCCCAGATGCTTGAGCAGGACATTACCCCCCAGGGAATAACCGACCGCGTACAACGGCGCGAGAGGCCGTTTGGCCCGCAGGTGCTGGATGGTTTCGGCCAGGTCTTCGCTGGCGCCGGAATGGTAGCTGCGCGGCAATAGATTGGGCTCGCCGGAGCAGCCGCGCCAGTTCAGCGCAACGCTGGCCCAGCCCCGGTCACCCAATGCTTTTTGCATCCCGGCCACGTAAGGCGAATTCGACGAACCGGTCAGCCCGTGCAGCACCAGCACCAAGGGCGCATCTGCGCTGTGCGGGCCATGCCAGTCGAGGTCGAGGAAATCACCATCCTCCAGCCACAAACGTTCACGTTCGCGCTGGATATGAGTCGTTTTGCGCCACAGCGGTCCCCACAAGGTTTGCAAGTGCGGGTTGCCAAGGCCGAAGGCGGGGGTGAAGCGTTCTGACGGATGGGACACGATTGTTCTCGAAGCCGCAGCACACGCCTGGTTAGAGGCGTGCGCTTTGTTCAGGCCGGTCGATCAGCCGGCGATCTCTGCCATACGTTGCCACAACGAATAATAGACCCGCCCGGACTTTTGCTCCCGGTGCAAGCGCCAGTTGCCCGGCAGGCCGAGTGTCGACGGTGCGGATTCGCTCTCGGTGTACACCCAGGCATCCTCGGCCAGCCACTGGCGTTCTTCGAGCAACTTGCACACGGCGGGCAGCAGGTTCTGGTTGAACGGCGGGTCGAGGAACACCAGGTCATAGGCCGTTGCTGTTTGGGTTTCCAGGTAGCGCAGGGCATCGGCGGTCTGGACCTGGCCAGTGGTGCAACGCAGCGTGCCCAGGTGCTCCTTGAGGCTGGACACCGCAAGGCTGCTGGCGTCCAGCGCCTGGCCCATGGCTGCGCCGCGGGACAAGGCTTCCAGAAACAGCGCGCCGCTGCCGGTGAACGGGTCGAGCACCTTGGCACCTGGAACGTACGGCGCGAGCCAGTTGAACAGGGTTTCACGCACCCGGTCCGGCGTCGGGCGCAGGCCCGGGGCATCGGGGAAGCTCAGCTTGCGGCTGCGCCATTCGCCACCGATGATGCGCAACTGGTTGACGCCGTTGTGCACGGGCTTTTTGGATTTCGATTGAGTGGCCATTAATGCTCCGGAACCCCGAGCGGTTGCTCGGCAGGTTTATCAGTAGGGGCCGGTAACGGCTTTTGCGGCACAGTCGGGCCAGCGCTGACGATGACCATTTTATCCGTGCTCAGGTGTTTGTTCAGTGCGGCCCTGACTTGCTCCACGGTCAGGTCCTGGGACTGTTGCATGAAGTCTTCCAGATGACTCAACGGCAGGTTGTAGAAGCCGATCGCACCCAGTTGGCCGACGATGTCGGCATTGCTGGCGGTAGACAACGGAAAGCTGCCGGCCAGTTCGCGCTTGGCGTCGTCGAGTTCTTTTTCGGTCGGGCCGGTCTTGAGGTAGTCGGCGAGGACGTCCTGCACCAGCTTCAGGGTGCCTTCGCTCATTTCGGCGCGGGTCTGCAGGTTGATCATGAACGGGCCGCGCGCCTGCATCGGCGTGAAGCCCGAATACACACCATAAGCCAGGCCACGCTTCTCGCGCACTTCGCTCATCAGTCGCGTGCCGAAACCGCCACCGCCGAGGATCTGGTTGCCCATGGACAGTGCCGCGTAATCCGGGTCATCCCGATCGATGCCCAGTTGCGCGAGCATCAGGTTGGTCTGTTTGGACGGGAATTCGATGTGGCCGATGCTGGCCTTGGGCTCGGCCGGTTGCGGGATTTTCGGCAGCGCCGGGCCTTTGGGCAGGGCAATGGATACCTGTGCGGCAATGGCTTCGGCCTCGGCGCGAGACAAGTCGCCGACCAGCGCAATGATCACATTACCCGCCGCATAGGCTTTTTCGTGGAACCCGCGCAGCTGCGCCAGAGTGACGGCGGGAACGGTTTTCGCCGTGCCGTCGCTGGCATGGGCGTACGGATGATCGCCATACAAGCGGTTCATCAACTCAAGGCTGGCCAGCTTGCCGGGGTTCTGTTTCTGGTATTCGAAGCCGGCGAGCATCTGGTTTTTGATGCGGGTAAAGGAGTCGGCGGGGAAGGTCGGTTTGCCGACGACTTCGGCGAACAGCTTCAAGGCCGGTTCACGCTTGTCCACGGCGCTGAGGCTGCGCAGCGACGCGACGGCCATGTCTTTGTAGGCGCCGTTACCGAAATCGGCGCCCAGGCCTTCGAAGCCTTGGGCAATGGCGCTGACATCTTTGCCGGCCACGCCTTCGTTCAGCATGGCGTTGGTCAGCAATGCCAGGCCAGGGGCGTCGCCATCCTGGCTGCTGCCGGCGGCAAAGATCAGGCGCATGTCGAACATGGGCAGCTCGCGGGCTTCGACGAACAGCACCTTGGCGCCTTCGGCGGTGTTCCAGGTTTGCACGTCGAGTTTGCGGTGGCTCGGTGACTTGCCGTTGAGTTCTGTCAACGATTGCAGCTTCTGGCTGGCCTTGGCCTTGTCCAGTGCTTCGCTGGCATTGGACTCGCCGGTCCTGGAAAAATAGAAGGCGGCAGACCCGATCAGGGCCACAGCGAGCAGGCTGACCAGGGCCAGCCGAGGTTTCTTGGATTCACTCATGAGTCGTCTCCTCCGGCAGTACATGGGCGACGCTGAGACGTTCGCGGGTGAAATACAGCTTGGCGGCTTTCTGGATATCTTCCGGTGTCACGCTTTCCAGCTCGGCGAGCTCGGTGTCCATCAACTTCCAGGACAAGCCGACCGTCTCCAGTTGGCCAATCGCGGTGGCCTGGCTGGTGATCGAGTCGCGCTCGTAAACCAGCCCGGCGATGACCTGCGCGCGCACGCGTTCCAGTTCTTCAGCGGACGGCGCGGTGGTTTTCAGTTGTTCGAGCAGTTTCCACAAACCGGCTTCGGCCTGGGCGATGGTCTTTTTCTTCTGGCTGTTGGGCGTGGCCGACAGGGAGAACAGGCTGTCGCCCCGGGTGTAGGCGTCATAACTCGACGAACCGCCGGACACCAGTTCTTCGCCACGCTCCAGTTGAGTCGGGATGCGCGCGCTGTAGCCACCGTCGAGCAGAGCGGAAATCAGGCGCAAGGCATTCACCGAGCGTTTGTCTTCGGTCGTGGCGATGCTCGGCACGTTGAACGCCAGCATCAGGCTGGGCAATTGGGTCTTCACGTGCAGGGTGATCTGCCGCTCGCCGGGCTCGGCCAGTTCCAGCGGAATCTTCGCCGGCGGCACGTCGCGCCTGGCGATCGGCCCGAAGTAACGCTGGGCCAGGGTTTTGACTTCGTCCGGGGTCACGTCACCGACCACCACCAGCGTGGCGTTGTTCGGCACGTACCAGGACTGATACCAGTGGCGCAGCTCTTCGACCTTCATGCGGTCCAGATCCGCCATCCAGCCGATGGTGGGCGTGTGGTAGCCGCTGGCCGGGTAAGCCATGGCCTTGAAACGCTCGTAGGCCTTGGACATCGGCTTGTCGTCGGTACGCAGCCGACGTTCTTCCTTGATGACTTCGATCTCGCGGGCGAACTCGTCGGCCGGCAGGCGCAGGCTGGCCATGCGGTCGGCTTCAAGCTCGAAGGCCACGCCCAGGCGGTCGCGGGCCAGTACCTGGTAATAGGCGGTGAAATCGTCGCTGGTGAAAGCGTTTTCTTCGGCGCCAAGGTCGCGCAGGATCAGCGAGGCTTCGCCAGGGCCGACTTTCTCGCTGCCCTTGAACATCATGTGTTCCAGGGCGTGGGACAGACCGGTCTGCCCAGGGGTTTCGTAGCTGGAGCCGACCTTGTACCAGACCTGGGAAACCACCACCGGAGCGCGATGATCTTCGCGCACGACGACCTTCAAACCATTGTCGAGGGTAAATTCGTGGGTGGGTTGTGGATCTGCAGCCAAGGCTGAGAGGGGCAGACAAACTGTGCTGAGCAGCAGGCCTGCGGCGCGGCGGGCTAGAGCATTCATTCGTTTTTAAACCTGTTGGGCTGCCCGCTTGGTCTTAGCCTAGGCGGGCGAGGAGGTGCTAGGATACTGATCCGTTTTACTGGCGGCCACGCCTATCAGGCCTTTGTGTTTGATCAGGTTGTATGGGTTTTCGGCAGAAGACTGGGTTTTGTCAACTAAACTCTGCTTTTTCACCGATTTTGCCGCTTTAGTCCTTCGTGAAATCGTTTCCGTGAGGTGCCGTTCGCACCTCGACAAAATGTTGCGCGTGAACAAGCTGCGTCAATCGCAGTCTGTTCTGCATCGAATATTTATTTGCCGGGGCGCCCGTTGGCGCGTCGCTACCGTGAGATAGCCGTCCCCCATGTTTGGTTCCAACGACGACAAGAAGACCCCAGCTGCGGCTGGCGAGAAAAAAAGCCTGTTCGGATGGCTGCGCAAAAAGCCGCAGGAACCCGCCGTCGAACAGCCACAACCACTTTCCGAGCCAACACCTGCGCCGGTACCGGTAATAGACGCCGAGCCTGCGCCGGCAGTATTGCCGATCGCCGACCCGGTGCTGCAACCGGTGGTGGAAGTCGAACCTGAAATCGTGGCCGAACAGCCTCTGCCTCCAGTCGCCAAGCCGTGGCTGACCTTGCCTGTGGCGGAAGAGCCGGTGGCACTGGTCGTGGACGACTTGGCGCCGCACGTTACACCGCCGATTCCAGCACCACCCGTGTTTTCACCTGAGCCGGTTCAAGCGCCGGTGGTTGAACCGGTTGTGGCGCCCGTGGTTGTCGCCGAGCCTGTGCCCGTTGCGCCCGTTGCGCCCGTTGCGCCTGTTGCTCCAGAACCTGTGATTCCTGCATTCGTTGCTCCGGCCGCACCGGTTGTTCAAGCACCGGCACCGATTGTCGCTGCGCCTATTGTTGTTCCCGCAGAAACCCCGGTCGAGCCACCACGCACCGAAGAAACCAAAGCCGGGTTCTTCGCCCGCCTCAAGCAAGGCCTGTCCAAGACCAGCGCCAGCATCGGCGAAGGCATGGCCAGCCTGTTCCTGGGCAAGAAGGCCATCGATGACGAGTTGCTCGATGATCTCGAAACCCGTCTGCTGACCGCTGACGTCGGTGTGGAAGCCACTTCGGTGATCATCCAGCGCCTGACCCAGAAGGTCGCGCGTAAAGAGCTGGCCGATTCCGATGCGCTGTACAAATCCTTGCAGGGCGAGCTGTCGGCAATGCTCAAGCCCGTCGAGCAACCGCTGAAAATCACCTCGCAGAACAAGCCGTTCGTGATTCTCGTCGTCGGTGTCAACGGTGCCGGCAAGACCACCACCATCGGCAAGCTGGCGAAGAAGCTGCAGCTGGAAGGCAAGAAAGTCATGCTTGCTGCTGGCGATACTTTCCGTGCCGCGGCGGTCGAGCAATTGCAGGTCTGGGGCGAGCGCAACAAGATTCCGGTCATCGCCCAGCACACCGGCGCCGATTCCGCTTCGGTGATTTTCGACGCCGTGCAGGCCGCCAAGGCCCGTGGCATTGATGTGTTGATCGCCGACACCGCCGGTCGCCTGCACACCAAAGACAACCTGATGGAAGAGCTGAAGAAGGTTCGCCGGGTAATCGGCAAGCTCGACGCCGACGCGCCTCACGAAGTGCTGCTGGTACTCGACGCCGGCACCGGCCAGAACGCCATCAACCAGGCCAAGCAATTCAACCAGACCGTCGCATTGACCGGCTTGGCGCTGACCAAGCTCGATGGCACCGCCAAGGGCGGGGTGATTTTTGCCCTGGCCAAGCAGTTTGGCCTGCCGATTCGTTATATCGGCGTCGGTGAAGGCATCGACGATTTGCGCACCTTTGAAGCTGAACCCTTTGTCCAGGCACTGTTTGCCGAGCGGGAGCGTTCATGATTCGTTTCGAACAGGTCGGTAAACGCTACCCGAACGGTCACGTCGGCTTGCATGAGCTGAGCTTTCGAGTCCGTCGGGGCGAGTTTTTGTTTGTCACCGGCCATTCCGGCGCTGGTAAAAGCACCTTGTTGCGGTTGTTGCTGGCCATGGAGCGTCCGACCAGCGGCAAGCTGCTGCTGGCCGGGCAGGATCTGAGCACCATCAGCAATGCGCAGATTCCGTTTCTGCGCCGACAGATCGGCGTAGTGTTCCAGAACCACCAATTGTTGTTCGATCGCACCGTATTCAATAACGTCGCGTTGCCGTTGCAGATACTGGGCCTGTCCAAGGCCGAAGTCGCCAAGCGCGTGGATTCGGCTCTGGAGCGCGTGGCGCTGTCGGACAAGACCGATTTGTATCCCGGCGATTTGTCCACCGGTCAGCAACAGCGCGTCGGCATCGCCCGTGCCATCGTTCACCGCCCGGCCCTGCTGCTGGCGGACGAACCGACCGGTAACCTCGACCCACGCCTGGCGGCGGAAATCATGGGTGTGTTCGAAGACATCAACCGTCTGGGCACCAGCGTGCTGATCGCCAGTCACGACCTGGCCCTGATCGCGCGCATGCGTCACCGCATGCTGACCTTGCAGCGCGGTCGATTGATCGGCGACGGGGAGGCCGGCGTATGAGTGCAACACGTAGTCCCAAGGTTTCCGAGCGTGTGGCGCCGAAAGCCGCCGACCCGCAGCCGCAGAAGAAAAAACACGACGATGACGATGGGCCGGACTTTGCCACGTTGTTTCGTGCGTGGATCGAAAGTCATCGCGCCAGTCTGCTGGACAGTCTGCGTCGTCTGGGCAAGCAACCCATCGGCAGCTTTTTCACCTGCCTGGTGATGGCGGTGGCCCTGAGTTTGCCTATGGGGCTGTCACTTTTGCTAAGTAACGTGGAACGTCTGGGCGGTTCGTGGCAACGCGCGGCGCAGATTTCCCTGTACCTGCAACTCGAAGCCAGTCCGGCTGATGGCGAGGCGCTGCGCGAGCAAATCAAGGGCATGCCCGGCGTGGCCGATGCCGAGTACGTCGGTCGGGACCAGGCGCTGGAAGAGTTCCAGCAACAATCCGGTCTGGGCGAGGCGCTCAAGGAGTTGCCGGAGAATCCGCTGCCGGGCGTGGTGTTGGTGACGCCAAATGAAGTCGACAAGCCCGCGCTTGAAGCATTAAGACAAAAACTTTCCGAGTTGCCGAAGGTACAACAGGCGCAGCTTGATCTAGTCTGGGTCGAGCGTCTGGCAGCGATCCTCAAGCTGGGTGACCGTTTTGTCTTCGGTCTGACCGTGCTTCTGGTTTCTGCATTACTTTTGGTGATAGGCAATACCATTCGTCTTCATATTGAAAACCGCCGCACAGAGATAGAAGTGATTAAACTCGTCGGCGGCACTGACAGTTATGTGCGCAGGCCCTTCCTTTATATGGGCGCGCTTTATGGCTTTGGTGCGGGGATTTTTTCCTGGGGCGTGTTGGCGTTCGGCCTGAACTGGCTGAACGACGCGGTGGTCGGGCTGGCCGGTTTGTACGGTAGCGATTTTGCGCTGGCCGGTGTGCCGGTAGCCGACGGTCTGTCTCTCTTGCTTGGCGCGGTGCTGTTGGGGTATATCGGTGCTTGGATTGCAGTCGCTCGCCACCTGAGGGAGCTTGCGCCAAAGTAATATCATTTTGCTCGTATTGACCTTTCAGCGTTTTTGGGAACTTGTTCTTCGGTTTCCGGTCAATTTCGGCAGTGCTTAACTGCACGAGTTATGTAAGTCGGAGGTTTTTTCGTATGACCAATTCTTTGCAGCCTGCATATGCTCTGGTCCCGGGTGCGAACCTGGAGGCCTATGTGCACACGGTGAACAGCATTCCTTTGCTGACGCCGGAGCAGGAGCGTGAACTGGCCGAGAGTCTCTATTATGAGCAGGATCTTGAGGCGGCTCGGCAGATGGTGCTCGCCCACCTGCGTTTTGTCGTACATATTGCTCGTAGCTATTCCGGCTACGGGTTGGCTCAGGCTGACCTGATCCAGGAAGGTAACGTTGGCCTGATGAAGGCTGTGAAACGCTTCAACCCGGAAATGGGTGTACGCCTGGTGTCCTTTGCTGTGCACTGGATCAAGGCTGAAATCCACGAATTCATCCTGCGTAATTGGCGGATCGTGAAAGTCGCGACCACCAAGGCCCAGCGCAAGTTGTTCTTCAACCTGCGCAGCCAGAAGAAGCGTCTGGCCTGGTTGAACAACGAGGAAGTCCATCGCGTGGCGGAAAGCCTTGGCGTAGAGCCGCGGGAAGTACGCGAGATGGAAAGCCGCCTGACCGGCCACGACATGGCTTTCGATCCGGCGGCAGAAGCTGACGACGACAGTGCTTTCCAGTCGCCGGCCAACTACCTGGAAGACCACCGGTACGACCCGGCCCGTCAACTGGAAGATGCCGACTGGAGCGACAACTCCAACCACAACCTGCACGAAGCGCTGGAAGTGCTGGACGACCGCAGCCGTGACATCCTCTACCAGCGCTGGCTGGCGGAAGAAAAAGCCACGCTGCACGACCTGGCGCAGAAGTACAACGTGTCGGCCGAGCGTATTCGCCAGCTTGAAAAGAGCGCGATGAACAAGCTCAAGTTGTCGATCGCCGCATAACCTGGGCAACGGCAATAAAAAACGCCCCGATCATTGATCGGGGCGTTTTTGTTTGTGTCCACTGTTTTGCATCACACCGAAACCTGTAGGAGCAAGGCTTGCCCGCGATGGCGGAGTGTCAGTCGATGGTGATAGTGACCGATACTCCGCCATCGCGGGCAAGCCTTGCTCCTACATAGGGCGTGCGTGTTATTGAGACCATGGCGCCCGGCGAGAATCATTGAGTTCCACCAGATAACTGTCACCACCGAGCTGACTCATCTGCCGCCGAATCCAGCCTGCACGCCGCGCCACGTAAGAAGTCGGATGGCTGGCGCTCCATACTCGCGGGTTCGGCAATACAGCGGCCAGCAGGCTGGATTGCTGGCGACTGAGACCCTTTGCACTCACGCCGAAGTGATGCCTGGCCGCCGCTTCGGCACCAAACACCCCGTCATCCCATTCGGCACTGTTGAGATACACCTCAAGAATCCGCTGCTTGGGCCAGAGCACTTCGATCAATCCCGTAAACCAGGCTTCCAGGCCTTTGCGCAGCCAGCTGCGACCGGACCACAGAAACAGGTTCTTCGAGACTTGCTGGCTCAGGGTGCTGGCGCCGCGAATCGTACCGCCGAGTTCGTTGTGGGCCAGGGCAGCCTGAATGGCGCCGAAGTCGAAACCCCAGTGCTCCGGGAATTTTTGATCTTCGCCCGCAATCACCGCGACTTTCAGGTCGTCGGAGATGTCCTCCCACGGCGTCCAGGTGCGTTGCAGGTCGATGGGCTCGCCGTCGAACCAGGATTCGATCTTGCGCTCGACCATCAGCGCCGTCCCCGGTGGTGGCACCACGCGGAAAATCAGCACCAGCAATACGCTGCCGCCCATGAACCAGAGCACGGCCTTCGTGAAACGACGGAAATATAAACGCAGCATAGAGATGGCTTGGCCGAACCTGTTGAGCGAGCCATTATACAGACCCTGTTGATCGAGTCTGACTGGAGTTCTTCATGCTGCGTGGCTTTCTGATGCTGGCCGCTTTTTTCGGCTTCACCGGAGTCGGGCTTGGGGCCTTTGCGGCCCATGGCCTGAAAAACCGCTTGAGTGCCGAGTATCTGGCGATCTTCCACACCGGCGTCACCTATCAACTGGTGCATACCCTCGCGCTGCTGGGCGTGGCGCTGCTGGCCACACAGATTCCGGGTCGACTCGTCACTTGGGCCGGCGCCTCCTTTGCCATCGGCATCCTGCTGTTCTCCGGTAGCCTGTACCTGCTCACACTGACCGGTGTCAGCAAGCTCGGCATCGTCACCCCGTTCGGCGGCCTGGCCTTCCTCGCGGGCTGGCTCTGCCTGGGCCTCGCCGCCTGGCGTTTGCCATTGACCGCTTGACGCTTATTGCTGACCTTTAGGTCACGATCGGGCTAGAATGCCAGCCCCAAAAAATGATGGCGGCATCCGGCATGCGCATTCAGTTGAACGGCGAATCCTTTGAACTGCCCGACGGTGAAACCGTTGCGGCCCTGCTGACCCGTCTGGACCTGACCGGGCGCCGTGTGGCAGTCGAACTCAATCTGGATATCGTCCCGCGCAGTCAGCATGCCGATACCACACTCAATGACGGCGATAACGTCGAAGTGGTGCACGCCATCGGCGGCGGCTAGTCGCCTCGGCCGAGTGGCCACAGAATTCTGCAAGAACCTCACCCCTACAGAGGATTTCCCATGAGCATCGTTCGTAGCGACAAGCCCTTCGTCCTGGCCGGTCGTACTTACCAGTCGCGTTTGCTGGTCGGTACCGGCAAATACCGTGACATGGAAGAAACCCGCCTGGCCATCGAAGCCTCGGGTGCCGAGATTGTCACGTTTGCCGTGCGCCGCACCAACCTCGGCCAGAACCAGGGCGAACCGAACCTGCTGGATTTCCTCTCGCCGGATCGCTACACCTTCCTGCCGAACACCGCCGGTTGCTACGACGCCGTTGAAGCCGTGCGCACCTGCCGCCTGGCCCGTGAGCTGCTCGACGGCCACAATCTGGTGAAGCTGGAAGTGCTGGCGGATCAGAAAACCCTGTTCCCCAACGTGATCGAAACCCTCAAGGCCGCCGAATCGCTGGTCAAGGAAGGCTTCGACGTGATGGTCTACACCAGCGATGACCCGATCATCGCCCGGCAACTGGCGGAAATCGGCTGCATTGCGGTGATGCCGCTGGCCGGATTGATCGGCTCGGGCCTGGGGATCTGCAACCCGTACAACCTGCAGATCATCCTCGAAGAAGCGAAAATCCCGGTGCTGGTGGATGCCGGTGTCGGTACCGCTTCCGATGCCACCATTTCCATGGAGCTGGGCTGTGACGCGGTGCTGATGAACTCGGCCATCGCCCACGCCCAGCAGCCGATCATGATGGCCGAAGCCATGAAGCACGCCATCGTTGCCGGTCGCCTGGCCTACCTCGCCGGCCGCATGCCGAAAAAACTCTATGCCAGCGCCTCTTCGCCGCTGGATGGTCTGATCAAGTAAGAGCCATTGATGACTGAATCGAAAGACACGCCAATCCAGACGGAAGAAGGCGACGAGCGCCAACACCGCCGCATCAAGAGTTTCGTGATGCGCGCCGGGCGCATGACCGAAGGCCAGCAACGTGGCCTGGAGCAGGGCGCACCGCTGTTCGTGCTGCCCCTGGCCGATGCACCGGTGGACTTCGACCAAGTGTTTGGTCGCTCGGCCCCGCGCTCGCTGGAAATCGGTTTCGGCATGGGCCATTCGCTGCTGGAAATGGCGGCGGCCTCGCCGGAGCAGGATTTCATCGGCGTGGAAGTGCACCGTCCGGGTGTCGGTGCGTTGCTCAATGGCGTGCTGACCCAGGGCCTGACCAACCTGCGGGTCTACGATTGCGATGCGATCGAAGTGCTCAACCGCTGCATCGCCGATAACAGCCTCGATCGCCTGATGCTGTTTTTCCCGGACCCTTGGCACAAGAGCCGTCACCACAAGCGCCGGATCGTTCAGGCCTCTTTCGCTGAACTGGTGCGCAGCAAGTTGAAGGTCGGCGGCATTCTGCACATGGCCACCGACTGGGAACCGTACGCCGAATACATGCTGGAAGTGATGAACGTTGCGCCGGGTTATCGCAATCTGGCCGAAGACGGCAAGTGCGTTCCACGCCCGGCCGAGCGCCCGATCACCAAGTTCGAACGCCGTGGCGAACGGCTTGGGCATGGCGTGTGGGACTTGAAGTTCGAAAAGCTGGCATAAAACCTGTGGGAGCAAAGCTTGCTCGCGATGAGGCCACAACATTCAACATTTATGCTGACTGTCAGGCTGCAATCGCGAGCAAGCTTTGCTCCCACAGTTTTTTTGTGTAGTTGGAATCAGCGGCGGTCTGCGACGACGCCGATCAGCACCAGCACCACCAACAACACTGGCGCCAGGCTGTAGTTGTTGAACTGGCTCAAGCCGCGCACGATCCACGGCGTGGCATAGATCAGCGCAGCGCCGCTGCCGATCAGGCACAGCAGGGCCATCAGTGGGACGCGCAAGGCGCCGGCGATGCTGCCCAGGCGTTGCTCGACCCAGCCTTTGAAATCCGCACCGAACAGCACCAGCAGACAACCCACCAAAGCCAGGGCGATTTCCGAGAGGTTACTGCGGCTCCAGCGAGACACGGTGGCGAGCAGGTCGAGTATCAAATCCATTCGTTTTCCCTTAGGGCTGAATTCAGCTCAGAAATTTCTGCAGCAAGTCGTTGAGGAACAGTTGTCCGCGCTCGGTGGCCGCCAGACGTGACGGTTCGACCTGTAGCAGGCCACTTTGTTCGGCTTCGCGGCGGCTTTCGGCCAGGCTTTCCAGGGGTAATCCAGTGCGCTCGGTATACAGTCGCGACTGGACACCCGCGGTCAGGCGCAGGGCGTTCATCAGGAACTCGAACGGCATTTCTTCATTGGTCAGCGCTTTCTCGCCGGCCTGAAAGCGTTTTGCCGGGTTCAGGTAGTCCTTCGGCAGACGGGTTTTCCAGGTGCGGATGATGCGTCCGTCCGGATGGCTGAGCTTGCCGTGGGCGCCGGCCCCGATGCCGATGAAGTCGCCGAAACTCCAGTAGTTGAGGTTATGTCGTGCCGGACGACCGGGCTGGGCGTAGGCCGAAACTTCATACTGGGCGTAACCGTGTTCAGCCAGCAGCGCCTGGCCAGCCTCCTGAATGTCCCATAGCGTGTCGTCTTCCGGCAGCGTCGGTGGCTGGTTCCAGAACACCGTATTCGGCTCCAGGGTCAGCTGATACCAGGACAGATGGGTCGGCTTCAAGGCGATGGCCTGGCGCAGGTCGCTCAATGCGTCGTCCAGCGACTGATCGGGCAAACCGTGCATCAAGTCCAGGTTGAAGTTATCGAACCCGGCCTGACGCGCCATTCCAGCCGCTCGCACCGCTTCGTCGCCGTTGTGGATCCGCCCCAGCGCCTGGAGCTTTTCCTGCTGGAAGCTCTGGATACCGATCGACAGGCGATTGATGCCCAGTGCCCGGTACGCCACGAATTTCTCTTGCTCGAACGTTCCCGGATTGGCTTCCAGGGTGATTTCGATGTCGCTGGCAAACGGGATGCGTTGTTCGACGCCCTTGAGCAAGCGGCCCAATGCCTGGGCGCTGAACAGGCTCGGCGTACCGCCACCGAAGAAGATCGAACTCAGCTCGCGGCCATAGACGGCGTGCAAATCCTGATCAAGGTCTGCCAGCAGCGCATCCACATACTCTTCTTCCGGCAGCACCGGGCTGGCGGTGTGGGAGTTGAAGTCGCAATAAGGGCATTTGCGTACACACCACGGAATGTGGATGTACAGCGCCAGGGGCGGCAGCACAGGCAAGGCCGCCCGAGGCGTTTGCGCGCCGCCGAAGATCAGTGGCGCGGATGATTCAATGGTCATTTCAAGCCCAGACGCTGGCGCAGCAGATCCATTGCACGGGCGCGGTGACTGATCTGGTTCTTGTCGCCGGGGCTTAGCTCGGCACTGGAGCAATCGCGCTCAGGCACCCAGAACAACGGGTCGTAGCCGAAACCGTGTTCGCCGCTGGCCTGGGTCAGGATGCGCCCGTGCCACAGGCCTTCGCAGAGAATCGGCAGCGGGTCGTCGGCATGCCGAACCAGCGCCAGCACGCAAACGAACTGCGCGCCGCGTTCGGCTTCTGGCACGTCCTTCAACACGTCGAGCAGTTTGGCGTTGTTCGCCGCATCGCCCTTGCCGTCGGCATAGCGCGCCGAGTAGATGCCCGGCGCACCGCCAAGGAAATCCACTGCCAGCCCGGAATCGTCGGCCAGTGCCGGCAAACCGGAAATGCGCGCGGCATTGCGGGCCTTTAGGATGGCGTTCTCGACGAACGACAGACCGGTTTCTTCGGGCTCCACGCTGCTGAACTCGCCGATCGAGCGCAGTTGCACCGACTCGCCGAGCATGGCCTGGAGTTCCTTGAGTTTGCCGGCGTTATGGCTGGCCAGTACGAGTTGCGTGAAGTTGATCATTCGCCGGGAAAGAGCTCTTGGTTGAAGTTGATGGTGTTGATTTTGTCACCGGTCTGCACCTTGATGTCGAAGGTGCGGGTTTCCTGCTGATCCACCGGGTATTGGGCGATGTAGTAGATCGCGCCCTGTTCGGTGATCTGGCGGAAGTTCAGGTTCACGCTCTGGCTGGTCAGGTCCTTGATCGTGCCGCTGACCTGAGCCATCTGCGGTTTGCCATCCTTGATCACCGAAATGTTGATCACGCCCTGGTTCTTGCTGCGGGTGAGCTCCGCGGCCTTGGCGATGTCCGGTGTCAGGAACGTGGAGTTGAAAGTGTTGTAGTGCACCGTCGTGTCGCCAAAGACTTCCTTGCGTTCACCTTTGATCGCATCAGCGGCCATGACCGTGACGCTCAGGCAGGCGGTGAGTAGAAACAGTGCTAGACGACCCATGATCGTTCTCCTCCAGATAAGGTGTTCAGACCGCAACCTTGTGGTCTGCAAGCCCCGGGCTGCTGACGCGGTAAATGCCGATCTCACCTAACAGATTAGGCCATAGCTTGCTGGCCCACCCATGCCGATGTTGTTGATCCACGGCCAGCCGATCAATGACCTTCGCTTCACGTTCGCGGCACAAGGCTTCAAAGTCCGCGAAGGTGCAGAAGTGAATGTTCGGCGTGTTGTACCAGGTGTACGGCAGAAACTCGGAAACCGGCATCCGGCCCTTGCTCGCCAGGTACCAGCGGCAGCGCCAGTGACCGAAATTCGGGAAAGTGATGATGCACTGACGGCCGACCCGCAGCATTTCGTCGAGGATCTTGTCCGGATAGTGCACCGCTTGCAGCGCCTGGGTCATGACCACGATATCGAAGCTGTTGCTGGCAAAGTTGCCCAGGCCCTTGTCCAGGTCCTGCTCGATGACGTTGATGCCCTTGGCCACGCACTCGGCGATGTTGTCCGCGTCGTTTTCCAGGCCATAGCCGGTGACCTGCTTGTTGTCGCGCAGCCAGGTCAGCAGTTCGCCGTCGCCGCAACCGAGGTCGAGCACGCGGCTGCCGGCGGGGATCCATTCCTGGATGATTTCCAGATCAGCTCTCATGGCTATCTCACAACGTAATTCGGTTCATGTAATTGCCGAACGCCTGCAAGTAGCGCGGGATCGGAATCAGGAAGGCGTCGTGGCCTTGCGGCGCGTCGATTTCCAGGTAACAGACATCCTTGCGCGCGGCCATCAGCGCATCCACCAGTTCCCGCGAGCGGGCCGGGGAGAAGCGCCAGTCGGTGGTGAACGACATCACGCAGAACCTGGCGGTGGCACCGGCGAAGGTTTTCGCCAGGTCATCATCGAAGTTGGCCGCCGGATCGAAATAGTCCAGGGCCTTGGTCATCAGCAGGTAGGTGTTGGCGTCGAAACGCCCGGAGAACTCTTCACCCTGATAGCGCAGGTAGCTTTCGACCTGGAACTCGACACTGTGGAAGTCGTAGTTGAGCTTCTCGCTTTTCAGGCCGCGACCGAATTTTTCGCCCATGGAGTCGTCGGACAGGTAGGTGATGTGCCCGACCATCCGCGCCAGCATCAGCCCGCGCTTGGGGATCACGCCCTGTTCCTGGAACGAACCGCCGTGGAACTCGGGATCGGTGAGGATCGCCTGGCGCGCCACTTCGTTGAAGGCGATGTTCTGTGCCGACAGCTTGGGTGCCGAGGCGATGGCCAGGCAGTGCCGCACGCGGTCCGGATAGGAGATCGTCCATTGTAATGCCTGCATGCCGCCCAGGCTACCGCCGATGACGGCGGCCCATTGGCCGATGCCCAACAGATCCGCCAGGCGTGCCTGGCTGTGCACCCAGTCTTCCACGGTCAGTACCGGGAAATCGGCGCCAAACGGCTTGCCGGTCTCCGGATTGATGCTGCTCGGGCCGGTGGAGCCGTTGCAGCCGCCGAGGTTGTTAAGGCTGACCACGAAGAATTTGCTGGTGTCGATCGGTTTGCCGGGGCCGATGCAGCTGTCCCACCAACCGGGCTTGCGGTCGTCGGGGCTGTGGAAGCCGGCCGCGTGGTGATGGCCGGACAGGGCGTGGCAGATCAGCACGGCGTTGCTCGCCGTGGCGTTCAGCGTGCCGTAGGTCTCGTAAATCAGGTCATAGGCCGGGAGCGAACGACCGCAGGCTAACGCCAGGGGTTCGCTGAAGTGCGCCACTTGCGGCGTCACCAGGCCAACAGAATCGGGGGGGAAGGCAGCTGGCATCGACCCTGCTCTCGTTGAAATGAGGCGTAAGTCTAAAGACCGCTGGGGTTAGCGGCAAGCAAAGGCCGGGCCTCATTTCATGCCGCTGGACCGAGGCGCGGCCATCGCGGGCAAGCCACGCTCCCACAGGTCTTGCGCAATTCCTGTGGGAGCAAGGCTTGCCCGCGATGAACGATGACGCGGTTGATCTACCGAACGCGTTAGATCAGGCCAAACAGCTCACGCGGCATCAGCGCGTAGTACGCCAGGCGCGGGATCAGCCAGCTTTGCAGCAGCTGCAGGGCGATAAAGGCGAAGATCGGTGAAATATCGAGGCCGCCTAGGTTCGGAATGATCCGGCGAAACGGCGCCAGCACCGGTTCGGTGATCTGTTGCACCAGTTCTGCGCCAGGATTGTGGCTACCCGGAGCGACCCAGGACAGGATCACGCTGATGATCATCGCCCAGAACAGGATCTTCAAAAACAGCGCGAAGATACCGACCAGTGCCCATGGCGCCAGGAACAGCACGTTGATCTCATAGCCGCTGAGCAACAGGATGACCGCGAACAGCGCCATCTGCACCAGCAGCGCCAGTACCAGCGAGGACATGTCCAGGCCGAACATGCTCGGGATCACTCGGCGCAGTGGCTTGAGCAGCGGTTGAGTGGCCTTGACGGCGAACTGGCAGAGCGGGTTGTAGAAGTTCGCCCGCACCAATTGCAGGATGAAGCGCAACAGCACGATCAGCAGATACAGGCTGCCCAGGGTTTGAATCACAAAAATGGCAGCGTCATTGAGTCCGAGCATTATTGATTCCTTTTTAAGTGCTGATTAGCGGCCAAGTTGCTCAGCCATCTCGGCCGAGCGGTGCGCGGCGGCGCCGAGTGCTTTTTCGACCAGTGCTTCGAAGCCATCGGCCTGGAACGACTTGATGGCCGCTTCCGTCGTGCCCGCGGGCGAAGTGACGCGGCGACGCAACTCGGCGGCGTCGACGTCACTGGCCACTGCCATGTGCGCGGCGCCCAGGGCGGTTTGCAGTGTCAGTTGAGCGGCGATGTCTGCCGGCAGGCCGAGCTTCACGCCAGCGGCGGTCATGGCTTCGATCAGCAGGAAGAAGTACGCAGGGCCCGAACCGGAAACCGCGGTGACCGCGTCCAGCTGTTGTTCCTCGTCCAGCCACAGGGCGGTGCCGACCGCCGACAGTAGTGCCTGGGCTTGCTGGCGCTGTTCGGCGCTGACCTGGGCGGTGGCGAACAAACCACTCACGCCCTGGCGCAGCAGTGCCGGAGTGTTGGGCATGCAGCGCACGATTGGCTGGGCACCGAGCCAGTTGTTCATGCTGGCGCAGGTGATGCCGGCGGCAATCGAAACCACCAGTTGCTCGGGTTTCAGGCTTGGGCGAATGGCTTCGCAAACGATTTTCATCGCCTGGGGTTTGACTGCCAGTACGACGACGTCCGCACCTTGAATGGCTTCGGCGTTGTCGGCGAACACTTCGATGCCGTGTTCGGCGCTCACGCGAGCACGGGTTTCATCGCCCGGATCGCTGGCGCGGATCTGCGCGGCGTCCAGACCTTTGGCCCGCAGGCCGCCGATCAGGCTGGCGGCCATGTTGCCGGCACCGATAAAGGCAATACGCGTCTTGCTCATGTCAGGTCCTTATAAATGGGGTCACGGGTGACCGTAGTCGCGAGCGCCGAACAGGGCCGTACCAATACGAACCCAGGTAGCGCCTTGGGCAATGGCCGACTCAAGGTCATGGCTCATGCCCATGGAAAGTGTGTCCAGCGGCAGGTTCAGGCTGGCTTGCAGGCTTTGCACGGTGGCGAAAGCGGCATCCTGTTCGGCGCGATCTTCCGTCGGCTCGGGAATGGCCATCAGCCCGCGCAAGTTCAGGCGCGGAAGGGCGCTGATGGCATTGGCCAGGGCCGGAAGGTCGGCCGGGGTGCAGCCGGATTTACTGGCTTCACCGCTGACGTTGACCTGGATGCAGATGTTCAGGGGCGGCAGATCGGCAGGACGTTGTTCGGACAGGCGTTGTGCGATTTTCAGGCGATCCACGGAATGCACCCAATCGAAATGCTCGGCGATAGCGCGAGTCTTGTTCGATTGAATGGGGCCGATGAAGTGCCAGATCAAGGGCAGGTCGGCCAATTCGAGCTGCTTGCCCAGGGCTTCCTGCAAGTAGTTTTCGCCAAAGTCGCGCAGGCCGGCGGCATAGGCTTCGCGCAGGTCCTGTGCGGGTTTGGTCTTGCTCACGGCCAGCAGCTGGACGCTGTGTTCGTCACGATGGGCGGCGAGTGTTGCAGCGTGTATGCGCGAACTAACCCGTTCAATGTTGTCTGCTATGGTGGACATTCAAGAGGCGCCAGCAGGTCTGAGGTTGGCGGCATTCTACTGGAATTGAGGGGTGCTATGGATATCACTGAGTTGTTGGCGTTCAGTGCCAAACAAGGAGCTTCGGACCTGCACCTGTCCGCCGGCCTGCCGCCGATGATCCGCGTCGACGGTGATGTGCGGCGTATCAACTTGCCGCCCCTGGATCACAAGGAAGTACAGGCGCTGATCTACGACATCATGAACGACACCCAGCGGGTGGATTTCGAAAAGCATCTGGAAACCGACTTTTCCTTCGACGTGCCCGGCGTGGCACGTTTCCGGGTCAACGCATTCAACCAGAGTCGGGGCGCCGGCGCGGTGTTTCGCACGATTCCATCCAAAGTCCTGAGCATGGACGAACTGGGCATGGGCGATGTGTTCCGCAAGATGACCGATGCGCCCCGAGGGCTGGTGCTGGTGACCGGGCCGACCGGTTCCGGCAAGTCCACCACGCTGGCGGCGATGATTGACTACCTGAACAACCATCGCCATCACCATATTCTCACCATCGAAGACCCGATCGAGTTCGTCCATGAGTCGCGCAAATGCCTGATCAATCAGCGCGAAGTCCACCGCGATACCCGCAGCTTCGCCACCGCTCTGCGCTCGGCGTTGCGCGAGGACCCGGATGTAATTCTGGTGGGGGAGATGCGCGATCTGGAAACGATTCGCCTGGCGCTGACCGCTGCCGAAACCGGTCACTTGGTGTTCGGCACGCTGCACACCACGTCGGCGGCGAAGACCATCGACCGGATTGTCGATGTGTTTCCGGGGGACGAGAAATCCATGGTGCGCTCGATGCTCTCCGAATCGCTGCTGGCGGTGGTGTCCCAGACGCTGGTGAAGAAAATCGGTGGCGGGCGTATAGCCGCCCACGAAATCATGCTCGGTACGTCAGCGATCCGGAACCTGATCCGCGAGGACAAGGTAGCGCAGATGTATTCATCGATTCAGGCGGGTGGGTCGCTGGGGATGCAGACGCTGGATATGGGCTTGAGGGATCTGGTGGCCAGGGGATTGGTCAGCCGTGATCATGCGCGGGAGAAGGCGCGGTCGTCGGACAGTTTTTGATGATCCGAAAACGCCATCGCGGGCAAGCCCGCTCCCACAAGGACAGCGTAATTCCTGTGGGAGCGGGCTTGCCCGCGATGAGGCCATTATATGCAATGAAGATCCCAGGTAAGCCCCCGGGCGCTTGAATCAGCGCTGAACAACCTGCAACGCTTTCTGGTCTTTCGGCAGAACCCGCTTGGCCACCACGTAGTGGTTTTCCCAATACGGTTTCTTCAAGGTGTCGATGGTCACCGACTTGCCACGGCGAGGCGCGTGGATGAAGCGGTCGTTGCCCAGGTAGATGGCAACGTGATTGACTCGACGGCTCTTGATGTTGAAGAAAATCAGATCGCCCGGTTTCAGGTCGGCGCGATCGACTTTGTCGCCATGACCGCTGGCCATGGCATTGGACGTGCGCGGCAGGTCAAACGTGGCGTCATTGAAGGCGTATTTCACCAGGCCGCTGCAATCGAAACCTTTGCTCGGGCTGCTGCCGCCCCAACGGTATGGCGTACCGAGGACGTTGACGGCACGGCTCAGCACATTGCTGCTTTCCTTGGTCGCCATGGGCGGAACCAGGCCGCCTTTGTTGCTGACCAACTGTGGAGCGTGTTTGCTCGATTTCTTGCTTTTGCTCGAAGGAGCAGAGGCATGGGATTTTGGGGTGTAACCATTAACGTTCGGAAGACGTTGCTCACGATTGGTGGCGTGGGCGGCCAGTGGCAATAATAGGCAAATGGTTAGCCATGTCTTGAAAAATGGACGCATTAGGCAAGGCTCGTATGGGTTAGCGCGCAACTTTATAACAGCTTTTTTTGGCATTCCGAGGCCGTTGGTCGATTCCATCGGGGTCTAACGGAACCAATCAAGCGGTAAATTGACGCAATTGTCCGACAGAAGTCAGGTGCTACAAGGGTTTGACGGAGGGGAACTTAACATTTGCCATACGTCGGCTGCTCGTAAAAAAGTCACAAAGATTTAAAGAATATTTATCTATCGTGTGAATCGAGGTCATCCATGAACACCTATCAACCCCCCGTCCCGCATCAGGACACCCACAGTAAAGTGATCGGATATTTGCTTTGGGTTTTCGGTTTTACCGGTGCTCATCGCTTCTATTACGGCAAACCGGTAACCGGGACGATCTGGTTCTTCACCTTCGGTTTGCTGGGGATTGGCTGGTTGATCGACGTTTTCCTGATCCCGGCAATGGACCGCGAAGCGGACCTGCGGTTCACTGCCGGGCCGATCGAATACAACGTGGCGTGGATTCTGCTGACGTTTCTCGGGGTGTTCGGCGTACACCGGATGTATCAGGGGAAATGGATCAGCGGTTTGCTGTACCTGCTGACGGGTGGATTGTTCTTCGTGGGGGTGCTGTATGACTTCTGGACGTTGAACGACCAGGTTTCGCTGCGTAATGCCCAGAATCGAGGCGCCTTCCAGTAAGCCTTCGCTGGCAAGCCAGCTCCTACAGAGGCTGTGAACGTCTCACATTTTGTAGGAGCCGGCTTGCTGGCGAACCGCTCGACGCGGTTTTATGCCTGGTGACTGATCCGTCCATCCACCAGGGTATAACGCACCACGCCCGGCAGGCTGTGGCCAATGAACGGGCAGTTCTCACCCTTGGACAGCCAGGTCTCACCGGCCACGGTCGAGGCCGCAGGATCGAACAGCACGATATCTGCCGCACCGCCGACCGCCAGTTTCCCCGCCGGCAGGCGCAGCGCCTCGGCAGGGCCATTGCCGAGACGTGCCAGCAACGTCGGCAAATCCAGCAAGCCGTCTTCCACCAATGTCATCGCCAGCGGCAGCAGTAATTCAACGCTGCTGATGCCCGGCTCCGTGGCACCGAACGGCGCCAGTTTGGCGTCCCGCTCATGGGGCTGGTGATGGCTGGAAATGGCCGAGATCACGCCGGATTTCACCGCTGCACGCAGGCCATCGCGGTCGGCGCGGGTGCGCAGCGGCGGCTGGACGTGATACAGGCTGCTGAAGTCGATCAGCGCTTCGTCGGTCAGGATCAGCTGGTAGAGCGCCACATCCGCCGTAACTTTCAAGCCACGAGCCTGGGCCTGAGCAATCAGGGCCACGCCCCGTGCGCTGGTGAGCTGGCTGAAGTGCGCGCGCACGCCGGTTTGCTCAACCAGCAACAGGTCCCGAGCCAGGGCCACGGTTTCTGCGGTCTCCGGAATACCCGGCAAGCCGAGGAAGCTTGCGGTCGGGCCTTCATGGGCCAGTCCGCCTTCGGCGAGGTCGTGATCCTGGGAGTTGAAAATCACCGTCAGGTCGAAAGTTGCCGCGTAGTCCAGCGCCCGGCACAGGGTGCGGGTGTTGCGGAAGCTCTCCAGGCCGTTGCCGAAGGCCACGCACCCGGCATCGCGCAGGGCGACCAGTTCGGCCAGCTGTTCGCCGTCCAGGCCTTTGCTCAGCGCGCCGATCGGGAACACTTTGGTGTTGCCGGCTTCGCGGGCGCGGTCGAGGATCAGTTCGGCCACCGCCGAAGTGTCCAGCACCGGTTTGGTTTTTGGCGGGCAGCACAGGCTGGTGATGCCACCGGCCGCGGCGGCACGGGTTTCGCTGGCGATCGAGCCTTTGCGGCTGTAGCCCGGTTCGCGCAGGGCGACGTTGAGATCGACCAGGCCAGGGGCGGCCACCAGGCCTTTGGCGTCGATAGTGTCAACAGCGACGAAGTCGGCCGGTGCGGCGCCAATGGCGACGATCTTGCAGGCTTCTACATGGATATCGGTGACTTGATCCAGGCCGCTGGCCGGATCGATGACGCGGGCGCCGAGAATGCTGAGCTTCACTGAACGTTCTCCTGCTCGAATTGGCGCTGCGCAGTTTGTCCGCTCATGGCCATGGATAGCACCGCCATACGAATCGCGATGCCGTAGGTCACCTGGTTAAGGATCACCGAGTGCGGGCCGTCGGCCACCGCCGATTCGATCTCCACGCCACGGTTGATCGGGCCCGGGTGCATGACGATGGCATCGGGCTTGGCGCCGGCCAGGCGCGCGGTGGTCAGGCCGAACAGGCGGTAGAACTCGCCTTCGCTGGGCAGCAGGCCGCCGGTCATGCGCTCACGCTGCAGGCGCAGCATGATCACCACGTCGACGTCTTTCAGGCCTTCGGTCATGTCGGTGTAGACCTTCACCCCGTATTGCTCGATGCCGATCGGCAGCAGGGTCTTCGGCGCGATCACGCGGATGTCCGGGCAGCCCAGGGTTTTCAGCGCCAGCATGTTCGAGCGCGCGACCCGCGAGTGCAGGATGTCACCGACGATGGCCACCGACAGGTTTTCGAAGCCGCCCTTGTGCCGGCGGATGGTGAGCATGTCGAGCATGCCCTGGGTCGGGTGGGCGTGACGGCCGTCGCCGCCGTTGATGATCGCCACTTGCGGGCATACGTGCTCGGCGATGAAGTGCGCGGCACCGGAATCACCGTGGCGCACGACGAACATGTCGGCGGCCATGGCTTCCAGGTTGCGCAGGGTATCGAGCAAGGTTTCCCCCTTGCTCGCCGACGATGTCGACACGTTCAGGGTGATCACGTCCGCCGACAGGCGCTGGGCCGCCAGTTCGAAGGTGGTACGGGTGCGGGTGGAGTTCTCGAAGAACACGTTGCACACGGTTTTGCCGCGCAACAACGGGACCTTCTTCACCGCCCGGGCACCAACTTCGAGGAAGGAGTCGGCGGTGTCGAGGATTTCCGTCAGCAACTCGCGGCGCAAACCGTCGAGCGAGAGGAAGTGGCGTAGCTGGCCCTGGTCATTGAGCTGCAGCGGGCGCTTGGTTTCTGGAGGCGTCATCGCAAGGGGGACTCTCGATAGGGCGAATTAAAGGGCGAGGTCTTGCAGTTCGAGCGTAAGCTCCGGGCCGGACAGTTTCACTCGCTCGTGGGCCGCCAGGGAGAGGGTCGCGCCCAACACGTTCGGGCGGATCGGCAGCTCGCCGGCGTCCAGGTCCAGCAGGCACACGAGGGTCACGCTGGCCGGGCGGCCATAGTCGAAGAGTTCGTTCATGGCGGCGCGGATGGTGCGGCCGCTCATGAGCACATCATCGATCAGCACCAGGTGCTGGCCTTCGATTTCGAACGGCAGGGCCGAGGGGCGCACTTGCGGGTGCAGGCCGTTCTGGCTGAAGTCGTCGCGATAAAAGGAAACGTCGAGCGTGCCGAGGGGCTCCTGGCTCCCCAGCTCTTTGAGCAGGGCCTGGGCTACCCAGACACCGCCGGTGCGGATGCCGATGTAACGCGGTTCGCTGATGCCACGGTGTTCCAGGTGTGCCTTGAGACGGATCGCCATCTGGCTGATCAGTTCGGCGGGATTGGGCAGGCTCATGGTTGCTCCTTCTTGGGCCCGAGCGAGCGTGTGCTTGAGGTGGCTCGGGTTGTAGCTAAAAGAGGCGCCTGGCGACTCTTCGGTTAGGTGCATCAGGATTCGAACAGTGCGCCGTTTTCGTCGAGCCAGCCTTGCAGCAGCAGGGCGGCGGCGATGGCATCGACCGGGTTGTCACGGTAGCTGCCTTTCTGTCCGCCACGGGCCATACGCTCGCCTTTGGCTTCGAAGGTGGTCAGGCGTTCATCGTGGGTATAGAAGGGCAGGTTGAAACGGCCATTGAGGCGGCGGGCAAATTTCTCCGCACGGGCGCACATGTCGCTGGGCGTGCCGTCCATGTTCAATGGCAAGCCAACCACCACGGCGTCGGGTTTCCATTCCTTTATCAGCGCATCGACCTTATCCCAGTCGGGAATGCCGTTCTGCGCTTTCAGGGTGCACAACTCACGAGCCTGACCGGTAATCACCTGGCCGACCGCAACGCCGATCGATTTGGTGCCGTAGTCAAAACCCAGAATCAGCCGCAGGGCCATCAGGCGTGCCCCGCCTGACTGGTGAGCAGGCTGAGGTTAATGCCCAGGTGTTTAGCCGCCGCTTCGAGGCGCAGTTCGCTGCTGGTGTTGAACAGGATGTCGGCGTCGAACGGGCAGGTCAGCCAGGCGTTCTGCGCCAGCTCAGCTTCCAGTTGCCCGGCTTCCCAGCCGGCGTAACCGAGGACGATCAGGCTTTTCGCCGGGCCGACGCCATCGGCAATGGCGAACAGCACGTCCTGAGACGTCGACAAGGACAAGTCGTCTTCCAGATCAACGGTCGCCTGGAAGGACTTGCCCGACGGGTGCAGGACAAAACCGCGATCGGTCTGGACCGGCCCGCCGATGAAGATCGGCACATGCTGGCAAAGGACTGGCGGCTCGATCTCAGGGCGCAATTGCTCGAGGATATCGGCCAGGTTCAGGTCCTGCGGGCGGTTGACCACCAGCCCCATGGCACCATTGGCCGTGTGCTCGACGATGTAGGTCAAGGTGTGCGCAAAGTTCGGGTCGACCATGTGAGGCATGGCGATCAGGAAGTGATGCTTGAGGTAGCTGGGGTTGACGTTTTTCATGAGCGCTAGTGTGGCGTTGGAGGGGCGAACTGACAAGCTGGGGAATCGATGTTTGCTTGAGATTGAATGGCTGTAGGAGCCGGCTTGCTGGCGAAAGCGATTTCATATTCAACGAAGATGTTGAGTGAGCCGCCGCCTTCGCTGGCAAGCCAGCTCCTACAGGTCATCTGCCAGTCAGTTACTGGAGAGGCGATCCCCGCGCGCAAATTTCCAGGTGCGGATGATCTCCAGGCGGTCGATGTCCGACAAATCGCCGGTAAACGGTGCAAAGGGTGCCGCCAGGCGCACGATGCGCTGGGCCGCCTGATCCAGCAGCGGTTGCCCGGAGGACTCCAGCACCAGCACCTCATACAGCGAGCCGTCGCGGTTGATCGATACCATCAGGCGCAAATTCCCGTAAATCTGTTGGCGACGGGCTTCGTCCGGGTAATTGAGGTTGCCGATGCGCTCGACCTTCTTGCGCCATTCGTCCTTATACCAGGCGCCCTTGTCGCGCATGGTCGAGGCAGCGCTCAGGCGGTGGATGCGTGGGCGTTTGGCGTATTGCTGTTGTTCGTTGGCCAGTTCCGCTTCCAGGCTGGCGATGTCGCTGGACAGCTGTTCGGTGTCGAACGTCGGCGCAGCGATCGCAGGTTTGGTGACAGGCTTGGGTTCTTCGGTCTTGGTCGCTGCTTTTTTCGGCTTCGGCGCGACGGTGGTCACGGCAGCCTTGGGCGCCGCTTCCTGAACTTCAGGCTTGGCCGCGGGTGGAGGTGTCACTTTCTGCACCTTGTTGTCCTGGAACGGCGCGACCTCGGTGGTCTTGGGAATGGCCTTTTTATCCAGGGTGCCGCTGCCTTGCTGATTCTCCTGAGCGAGAAAATCGGCTTTTTCCGGCTTCTTTTCGCTTTTGAAGGTGGCGAGGGTGATTTCCAGGGTTCTGCTGATCTGTTTGGGTTCGACCACCGTAAAGCCGACGCCCAGCAGCAGCGCCAGGTGCACCAGCGCCGCCAGAAACAGGGTAAAACCGAGGCGATCGGCCGGGCGCACGCCGCTATGGGCGAGTTCGGGGGGCAGATCGGACGGGAGGGTCATGACAAGGAAACCAACATCGCGTTTTCACAGGCCGCGCATGATAACGCAATGTTGGTTTGGCTTATCAACGGGCCTTGAGCTTCTGATCGATGGCATCCATCAACAGGCCGCCGATGTCAGTGCCGAAGGCATTGTCGATTTCGCGGATGCAGGTCGGGCTGGTAACGTTGATTTCGGTCAGATGCTCGCCAATCACGTCCAGACCCACGAACAGCAGGCCTTTCTCGCGCAGTGTCGGGCCGACTTGGGCGGCGATCCAGCGATCTTTCTCGGTCAGTGGACGCGCTTCGCCACGGCCACCGGCAGCAAGGTTGCCACGGGTTTCGCCTGCGGCGGGGATACGTGCCAGGCAGTAATCCACCGGCTCGCCGTCGATCATCAGGATGCGCTTGTCGCCATCGACGATGGCCGGCAGGTAACCCTGGATCATGATCTGTTGCTGACCGTGCAGGGTCAGGGTTTCAAGGATCACCGACAGGTTCGGGTGGCCGGCGGTGTGACGGAAAATCGAGGAGCCACCCATGCCGTCCAGCGGCTTGAGGATCACGTCGCCGTGGTGATCGGCGAACTCGCGCAGCACGTCCGGGCGGCGGCTGACGATGGTCGGCGGCGTGCATTGCGGGAACAGCGTGGCGAACAGCTTTTCGTTGCAGTCGCGCAGGCTCTGCGGCTTGTTGACCACCAGCACGCCGGCGCTTTCGGCTTGTTCCAGCAGGTAGGTGGAATACACGAATTCCATGTCGAACGGCGGATCCTTGCGCATCAGGATCACGTCCAGGTCACTGAGCAGGGCATCCTGCTCGGCTTCCAGTTCGAACCATTTTTCCGGGTTGGCGAATACCTTGAGCGGACGCATGCGCGCCCGAGCCTGGCCTTCGGCCTGGTAGAGGTCGCGCTGTTCCATATAGAACAGTTCCCAGCCGCGCTTCTGCGCGGCCAGCAGCATGGCCAGCGAGCTATCCTTTTTATAGGAGATGCTGGCGATAGGGTCCATGACAATCCCGACGCGAACGCTCATGGGTCTTTCCTCGAAAGTTGGGGGCGCAATGTCGATCTACTGTAGGAGCGAGCCTGCTCGCGATGGTGGATCAGTTGCATTGGTGTCGACTGACACTCCATCGCGAGCAGGCTCGCTCCTACAGAAGAGCAGGCCAAAGGACCGTATAAAAGTGGCGTCAGAGTGGCGCCGAGTGTGTTCCCGGTCAAGGAAAAACCACTGCCATGGCCGGTCGATAGATTGGATTTGGAGACTGTGCTAAAAAGGCTGCCATGTTGGGCTGGCCCTTGAACATCAAGGGTTTCGAGCCACCTGTTACCGCAAATGGACAATTTGATTCGCAAAGGCGACGGCAGAGCATTTATGGAACAGCATTCCAGCGCCTTGAAGGTGATGGTGATCGACGATTCGAAGACGATTCGCCGCACCGCCGAAACACTGCTCAAGAACGTGGGTTGTGAGGTCATCACGGCCATCGACGGTTTCGATGCCTTGGCCAAGATTGCCGACAATCACCCCGGCATCATCTTCGTCGACATCATGATGCCGCGTCTGGATGGCTATCAGACCTGCGCTTTAATCAAGAACAACAGTGCGTTCAAGTCCACGCCAGTGATTATGCTGTCGTCCAGGGACGGGTTGTTCGACAAGGCCAAGGGGCGCATCGTCGGCTCCGACCAGTTTTTGACCAAGCCTTTCAGCAAGGAAGAACTGCTGAACGCGATCCAGGCCCATGTTCCGGGCTTCGCCGCCGTTCTGCCGCAGTAAGACACCTGAAGTGACGCTCGGCCAGCGGGCCGTGTGCCGACAAGAATGGGGAAGACCATGGCACGTATTCTGATCGTCGATGATTCGCCGACTGAAATGTACAAACTGACCGGCATGCTGGAAAAGCACGGTCATGAAGTCTTGAAAGCCGAAAACGGCGCCGACGGCGTGGCCCTGGCCCGCCTGGAAAAACCCGATGCGGTGCTGATGGACATCGTCATGCCCGGCCTCAACGGGTTCCAGGCAACCCGTCAATTGACCAAAGACCCGGAAACCGGGCACATCCCGGTGATCATCATCACCACCAAGGATCAGGAGACCGATAAGGTCTGGGGCACGCGCCAGGGTGCCAAGGACTACCTGACGAAACCGGTCGACGAAGAAACGCTGCTCAAGACCCTGAACAACGTGCTCAACGGTTGAACGTGCGGCCATGACCGAGTCGCTGACGGCCTTTGAGCTGCTGCTGCAGATCGACCAGCGCTGTCGCCTGTTGGCCGCGGACCTGCCGTCCCAGCCGACCCGGCAGGACAGCTGGAGCGGCATCGGCTTTCGCCTGGGCGAGCATTGGTACGTCGCGCCCATGGGCGAGGTCAGTGAAGTGCTGCACGAGCCGCGCTTTACCCAGGTGCCGGGCGTCAAGTCCTGGGTCAAGGGCGTAGCCAACCTGCGCGGGCGCTTGCTGCCGATCATGGATTTGGGCGCTTTCTTTTCTGCTAAAGAGCCGGGTCATGAGCTGTCGACGCCGCGCAGGCAGCGCCGGGTGTTGGTGGTGGAACATCAAGAGGTGTTCGCCGGGCTGATGGTCGATGAGGTCTTCGGTCTCCAACACTTTGCCCGGGACAGCTTGAATCCTGTGTCGGCAGATGAAGTGCAGGGGGCGATGTCGCCGTTTGTAGAAGGCTGTTTTCACGGCGAGCAGAACTGGCGGGTATTCAGTCCGTTTGCGTTTGTGCGGTCGCAAGGATTCATGAACATCGCGGTGTAGCTCTGGCTCTTTGTGGGTTTTTCGGCAGGGTTTGAAAGGGTGTGGTTAACAGGCGAAGACCGATGATAAAAGCAAAAACAGGCAAGCCAATGGAAGGGTCGCGCAGTCGTTCGCAGATCATCGCGCTGTTCATTGCGCTGATCGTTTTCATCATGCTGTTGTTCGCCAACTTCGCGCACCTCAATACCCAGGCCACGTACGACAAACAGTACATCGGTCACGCTGGCGAGCTGCGCGTGCTGTCCCAGCGCATTGCCAAGAACGCCACCGAAGCCGCCGCCGGCAAGGCTGCGGCGTTCAAGTTGCTTAGCGATGCGCGCAATGATTTTGCCCAGCGCTGGAGTTATTTGAAGAAGGGCGACCCTTCCACCGGCCTGCCGCCGGCCCCGGCAGCCGTACGCCCGGAAATGCGCGCCGTGCAGGTGGACTGGGAACGCCTGCTGAAAAACACCGACGCCATCCTCTCCAGCGAGCAGACGGTGTTGTCACTGCATCAGGTCGCCGCGACACTGGCTGAAACCGTGCCGCAATTGCAGGTCGAGTACGAGAAAGTGGTGGAGATCCTCTTGCAGCGCGGTGCACCGGCCGCTCAGGTAGCCATGGCTCAGCGTCAATCGCTGCTGGCCGAGCGCATTCTGGGGGCGGTGAATACGGTGTTGTCCGGGGACGAAAACTCGCAACAGGCTGCCGACGCCTTCGGTCGTGACGCGGCACGTTTCGGCCAGGTGCTCAATGGCATGCTTCAGGGCAATGTGGCGCTGCGGGTCAGCCAGGTCGAAGATCGCGATGCGCGGGCGCGATTGATGGAGATTTCGGAGCTGTTCGAATTCGTTTCCGGTTCGGTGGATGAAATCCTCGAAACCTCACCCGAACTGTTCAAGGTGCGCGAATCGGCCACCAATATTTTCAGCCTTTCGCAAACCCTGCTCGACGAAGCCTCGCACCTGGCCAGCGGTTTCGAAAACCTTGCCGGCGGACGTGGCACCGATACCATCGGCGGCTACGTGTTGGGCCTGGCAGCGCTGATGTCGATCATTCTCATCGGTCTGGTGATGGTGCGCGAAACCAATCGCCAGTTGCGGGAAACCGCCGAGAAAAATGAGCGCAACCAGAATGCGATCATGCGTCTGCTGGACGAGATCGAGGACCTGGCCGATGGTGACCTGACCGTGACCGCTTCGGTGACCGAAGACTTCACCGGCACCATCGCCGACTCGATCAACTATTCCGTGGACCAACTGCGCGACCTCGTCGCAACCATCAACCTGACCGCCGGGCAGGTCGCCGCCGCCGTGCAGGAAACCCAGGCCACCGCCATGCACCTGGCGCAGGCTTCGGAGCATCAGGCGCAACAGATTTCCGAAGCCTCCACCGCGATCAATGACATGGCCGAGTCCATCGATCAGGTGTCGGCCAACGCCGCCGAGTCCTCGGCGGTGGCCGAGCGCTCGGTGGAAATCGCCAACAAGGGCAACGAGGTGGTGCACAACACCATCCATGGCATGGACAATATTCGCGAACAGATTCAGGACACCGCCAAGCGGATCAAGCGCCTGGGTGAGTCTTCCCAGGAAATCGGCGACATTGTCAGCCTGATCGATGACATTGCCGATCAGACCAACATCCTGGCGCTCAACGCGGCGATCCAGGCATCCATGGCCGGTGATGCCGGACGCGGTTTCGCGGTGGTCGCCGACGAAGTGCAACGGCTGGCGGAACGCTCTTCGGCTGCCACGCGGCAGATCGAGACCCTGGTGCGGGCGATCCAGACCGATACCAATGAAGCGGTAATTTCCATGGAGCAGACCACCACTGAAGTGGTGCGCGGCGCCCGCCTGGCGCAGGATGCAGGAGTGGCGCTGGAAGAAATCGAAGGGGTTTCAAAAACCCTCGCGGCACTGATCCAGAGCATTTCCAATGCCGCCCAACAACAGACGTCGTCCGCCGGTCAGATTTCCCTGACGATGAATGTGATCCAGCAGATCACCTCGCAGACCTCGTCCGGTTCCACCGCCACTGCCGAGAGCATCGGCAACCTGGCGAAAATGGCCAGCCAGCTGCGGCGGTCGGTATCCGGTTTCACCTTGCCGGCGACCAAGGCGCAGGTGACGGACAACGCTTGAATCGCCTGCGGGCGTTTGCAACTTGACTGAAGTGGGAAGTGGAGTGGTTATGGGTGATCGGCACGACTATGTGGCCCTCGAATGGGTCAAGGGCGAGATTGCCGAAACGCTGAAGCAGGCTCATCACGCGATCGAAACCCAGCTTGATGACCCGCAGGCGACGCATGCCCTGAGCGATTGCCTGGCGTGCATCCATCAGGTTCACGGCAGTTTGCAGATGGTCGAGTTCTACGGCGCGGCCCTGCTCGCCGAAGAGATGGAGCAACTGGTCGCCGCGTTGCAGCACAATCGCGTCAGCCATCGCGATGAAGCGCTGCATCTGATGCTGCAAGCCCTGGGACAACTGCCGATCTACCTCGACCGGGTGCAGGGCGCCCGTCGCGATTTGCCGCTGGTGGTACTGCCGTTGATCAACGACCTGCGCAGCGCCCGTGGTGAAAGCCTGTTGTCGGAAACCAGCCTGTTCAGTCCGCAATTGCCGGACCTGCCACCCCTGAACGCCGAGTCCCTGGCATTGCTGGAACCGGCAGATTTGCCGAATGTATTGCGCAAACTGCGGCAGATGCTGCAAATGGCCCTGGTTGGCCTGCTCCGTGAGCAGGATGACGACACAAACCTCGGCTACCTGGTCAAGGTGTTTTCCCGTCTCGAAAGCCTGTGCGGCAACGCCCCCCTGAGCCCGTTGTGGCAGGTTGCTTCGGCGCTGGTCGAAGGCATGCGCGGCGGCGCGATCGCTAACAGCCCGGCCTTGCGCAGCCTGTTCAAGGACGCCGACAAGGAACTCAAGCGCCTGCTCGAACAGGGCATGCGCGCCATTAATCAGCCGGCGCCGCCGGAGCTGCTCAAGAGTTTGTTGTTCTATATCGCCAAGGCCGAACACCCCACCGGGCAGATGCTGACCATGAAAGATCGCTACGGACTGGACGACGCGCTGCCGGACAGCGCGATGGTCGATGAAGAACGCGCACGGCTGGCCGGTCCCGACCGAGATGCCATGCGTTCGGTATTGGCGGCACTGTGTGAAGAACTGGTCCGGGTCAAGGAGCGCCTCGACCTGTTCGTGCGCAGCGACCGGCAACACGCCTCGGACCTGGACAGCCTGCTGGCGCCGCTGCGGCAAATCGCCGACACCCTGGCGGTGCTGGGATTCGGCCAGCCGCGCAAGGTCATCATCGATCAACTGGCGGTGGTATTGAGCCTCGCCCAGGGGCATCGCGCGCCCGATGACGCGATTCTCATGGACGTCGCCGGGGCCTTGCTCTACGTCGAAGCCACCCTGGCCGGCATGGTCGGCACCGTCGAGCCGGAGAGCCAGGAAGACAACTGTCTGCCGACCACCGACCTGACGCAGATCCATCAGATCGTGATCAAGGAAGCACGCATCTGCCTGCAACAGGCCAAGGACATGATCGTCGACTACATCGACGCCGACTGGGACCGTCAGCAATTGCAGGCGCTGCCGGCCTTGCTGACGCAGGTGCGTGGCGCGCTGGCGATGATTCCGTTGAGCCGTGCGGCGGTCCTGGTCGAAACCTGCAACCATTTCATCCGCGAACACTTGATGCTCGATCCTGGCCAGCCCGGTTGGCAGGAACTGGACAGTCTGGCCGACGTCATCGCCAGCCTCGAATATTACCTGGAACGCCTCAACGACGACCCCGAAGCCCCCGGTGAACAGTTGCTCGACATCGCGGAAAACAGCCTGGCAGCCCTCGGCTTCTTCCCTAACGAAAAGCCCAGCGAACAACATGTGCCGGTGCTTGAAGATGTGCTGAGCCCCAGCGAAGCGCAGGTCATGCAGCAACTGCAGGAACTGGACGCCCCGGCCATCGTCCAGACCCTGGCGGATGTGCTGGCCAATCCGCTATCGGCCATTAATCCGCCTGCGCTGTACACGCCGGGCAGCCTGTTGCCGCCGCCAGCCGGGGAAGAACCGGTGGACGACGAGTTGCGGGAAGTGTTCCTCGAAGAAACCGAAGAGGTGCTGGGCATCCTCCAGGAGTACTTACCACGCTGGTCGGCAAGCCCCGAAAACACATCGGCCCTGGGTGAGATACGCCGCGCTTTCCACACCCTCAAGGGCAGTGGCCGGATGGTCCGCGCGCTGGTGTTGGGTGAGTTGGCCTGGGCGGTGGAAAACCTGCTTAACCGCGTGCTGGAACACAGCATTGCGCCGGGCGCGGCAGTGCAACAGTTGCTGAGTGAGGTCCTGGCGCTGTTACCGGAACTGATCGCCGAATTTGCCGACAATACCCAGCGCCAGCGCAACGATGTCGATCAATTGGCCGCCCGCGCCCATGCACTGGCCAAGGGCGAAGAGCCGGCATCCGACGAGGACACGCAAGACGTCGCGGCACTCGATCCGCTATTGCTGGAGATCTTCGGCAAAGAAGCGCAAACCCATCTGGGCAGCCTCAACCGCTTCCTCGACCAGGCCGCCGAACACGTGCCGTTGCAGGCCAGCGATGAGTTGCTGCGTGCCTTGCACACCCTCAAGGGCAGTGCGTCGATGGCCGGGGTGCTGCCGATTGTCGAACTGGCGGCGCCGCTGGATCAATTGACCCGGGAATACAGGGCCCACCAGATTGCCCTGGACCTGGACGAAGTCGAGATGCTGCTGGAAGCCGAAGGCTTGTTCCGCCTTGGCTTGCGCCAGCTAAAGACCGACCCTCTGGCCGAGATACCCGGCGCCCAGGCCTTGATCGAGCGGGCCAAGGCGTTGCTGGCCGAGCGTCTGCAAGGCCTCTTGAATGCACCGAGCAGCGGCTTGCGGATCAAGCGAGATCCGCAATTGATCAACAACTTCCTGGCCCAGGGCATGGACATCCTGCTGGACGCCGAAAGCCTGTTGCAACGCTGGCAGCAACACCCCGGCGAACGCCAGGAACTCACTGCGCTGCTGGACGAATTGACCACCCTCGGCGAGGGCGCACACCTGGCCGACCTGGATCCGGTGGATGAACTCTGCGAAGCCTTGCTCGACCTTTACGGCGCCGTGGAAGAAAGCAGCCTGGCCGTCAGCGAGGCGTTTTTCCACGAGGCGCAAAGTGCCCACGACGCGCTGATCAACATGCTCGACGAACTGGCCGCCGGCCAGGAAGTCAGCCCCCGCCCGGAACGCATTCGTGCATTGCATGGTTTGCTTGATCAAAGCCTGGACCCATCGGCCATGGGCCTGATCCGCAGTGACGGCAGCCGCACGCTGAGCATTCGTGAACTGTCCGATGTCACCGCCGAATTAGCGAGTACGCCGCCCCCTGTAGGAGCGAGCCTGCTCGCGATGGACGTCAACGATGACGCGCTGTCTCTGGACGAACGCGGTGCCGGTGAGTCCATCGCGAGCAGGCTCGCTCCTACAGAAGAGCGGGACCGTGAGCTGGATGAAGAGATCGTCTCGATCTTCCTCGAAGAAGCGGTGGACATCCTCGACAGCGCCGACCAGGCCTTGCACCGTTGGTTGAACGAGCCGCAAAACGCTGCGCCCCTGTCGTCACTGCAACGGGACTTGCACACCCTCAAGGGCGGCGCGCGGATGGCCGAGGTCGAGCCGGTCGGTGATCTGGCCCATGAGCTGGAAGGTCTCTACGAGGGCCTGGTGGACCGCCGCTACAGCTATAGCGAAGGGCTGACGCAATTGCTGCAGCACAGCCATGACCACTTGGCGCAGCAGCTTGAGCAATTGCAGAACCACCAATCTCTAAGCGATCCCGCTGAACTGATCGAGGCCATTCACGCTTTCCGCCATGGTCATAGTGGCCCCGCCGAAGTGATCGAACCGGTGGCCGACGACGCGCCCCATCACGACAGCGATTTGCTGGAGATCTTCCTCGAGGAAGGTTTCGACATCATCGAAAGCTCCGGTGCGGCGCTGTTGCGCTGGCAGGCCGAACCTTCGAATCGCCAGGAAGTGGAAACCCTGCTGCGCGACCTGCACACCCTCAAGGGCGGTGCACGCATGGTGGAAATCACCCCCATCGGCGATCTGGCCCACGAACTGGAGTATCTCTACGAAGGTTTGTCCACCGGCCTGCTCAAACCCACCGGCGCGTTGTTTGAGCTGCTGCAACGCAGCCATGACCGACTGGCGCAAATGCTCGACGCCGCTCGCGCCGGGGAGCCCTTGCCACCGGTCGACCGATTGCTCGATGCGATCAGAAATTTCAGTCATCCAGCAATTCCTGACGCGCAGACCGCGGTTGTGCCGCCCGTCGTGGTCAAGGTCGAAACGCCGCTGCTGCCGGCAGATGTCGGCGCGGACATGGTCAAGGTCTCGGCGGAACTGCTCGACGACCTGGTCAACCTGGCGGGCGAAACGTCGATCTTCCGCGGCCGCATCGAACAGCAGGTCAGCGATGCTCAAGTGGCCTTGAACGAGATGGAAACCACCATCGAACGCATGCGTGATCAGTTGCGCCGCCTCGACACCGAAACCCAGGGACGGATCCTCAGTCGTCAGCAAGTCGACGCCGAACGCTTGGGCTACGAAGAGTTCGACCCGTTGGAGATGGACCGCCACTCACAGTTGCAGCAGCTGTCGCGGGCCTTGTTCGAGTCCGCCTCCGACCTGCTCGATCTCAAGGAAACCCTCGACCGGTGCAATCAGGATGCGGAAAACCTGTTGCAGCAGCAGGGGCGCATCAACACCGAATTGCAGGAAGGCCTGATGCGTACGCGCATGGTGCCGTTCGAACGAATGCTGCCGCGCTTGAAGCGCATCGTTCGCCAGGTGTCCGAAGAGCTGGGCAAAGACGTCGAGTTCATCGTCGGCAACGCCGAGGGCGAAATGGATCGCAACGTACTCGAGCGCATGGCGGCGCCACTGGAACACATGCTGCGCAATGCCGTGGACCATGGCCTTGAGTCCGCCCAGGCGCGTGTCGCGGCAGGCAAACCGGCGCAGGGGCGAATCACCCTCGACCTGCTGCGCGAAGGCGGCGACATCATTTTCGATATCCGCGACGACGGTGCCGGCGTGCCGCTGGATGCCGTGCGACGCAAGGCAATCAAACGTGGCCTGCTCGATTCAAGCAGCGATATCAGCGACCACGATGTATTGCAGTTCATCCTGCAACCGGGGTTTTCCACCGCTGAGAAAATCACCCAAATCTCCGGGCGTGGCGTCGGCATGGACGTGGTGCACGAAGAGGTGCGGCAATTGGGTGGCAGCATGAGCATCGACTCTGTACCTGGGCAGGGTGTGCATTTCCGCATCCGCCTGCCGTTCACCGTGTCGGTCAACCGTGCGCTGATGGTGCAATGCGGGGAGGACCAGTACGCGATCCCGCTGAACACCATTGACGGCATCGTCCGCGTGTTGCCCAACGAACTCGAAGGGCACTTCCGCCTCGATCCGCCGGCCTATGAATACGCCGGGCAACGCTATGAGCTGTGCTATCTGGGCGAATTGCTGAAAACCAGTCCCCGACCAAAACTCCTGGGCCAGAGCCTGCCGCTGCCGGTGCTGCTGGTGCAATGCAACGAGCGCCATATCGCGGTGCAGGTCGATGCCATGACCGGCACCCGCGAGATCGTGGTCAAGAGTCTCGGCCCACAGTTCGCGGCGGTGCAGGGCGTGTCCGGTGCCACCATTCTGGGGGATGGCCGGGTGGTGCTGATTCTGGATCTGCTGGCGCCGATCCGTGCCCTGCAAGCTCATGTGCCGCAGCGCCCGGCAAATCTCGAAGTCGAGGTCGAACCACAACGGCCGTTGCTGGTGATGGTGGTCGACGACTCGGTCACGGTGCGCAAGGTCACCAGCCGCTTGCTCGAACGTCATGGCATGAACGTGCTGACGGCCAAGGACGGTGTCGACGCCATGCTGCTGCTCGAAGAGCACATGCCGGACATCATGCTGCTGGACATCGAAATGCCGCGCATGGACGGCTTCGAAGTGGCGAAGCAAGTGCGTGGCGATGAGCGTTTGCAGCATTTGCCGATCATCATGATCACCTCCCGCACCGGCCAGAAACACCGCGATCGGGCCATGGCCATCGGCGTCAACGATTACCTCGGCAAGCCGTACCAGGAATCGGTACTGCTCGAAAGCATTGCCCAATGGAGCAAAACCCATGCTTGAGCCGCGCATCAACCCGCGCAGCATCAGCCTCACCGGCCTGCTGCTGCCCCTGGCCGACCGCAACCTGATCCTGCCCAACGTCGCTGTTGCCGAACTGATCGGCTACCAGCCTGCGGCTTTCGATCTCGATACACCGCCGTGGTACCTGGGGCGGGTCAGCTGGCGCAACCGGCAGATTCCCCTGCTCAGCTTCGAATCAGCCTGCGGCAACAAAATCGTCATCGGCGAACGCGCGCGGATCGTCATTCTCAATGCGTTGGGTGGTCGGCCTGAACTGAAATTCATCGCAATGCTGGTCCAGGGCATTCCGCGTTCATACAAGCTCGACAGCCAGTTGAGCTATGTGGATGTGCCGTTGTGTTCGCTGGAGAAAGCGGCGGTGCAGGTGGCGGATCAGGTGGCCAAAGTGCCGGATTTGTTGGCGCTGGAGGAGTTGCTAGTGGATTCAGGGCTAGTCTGACGGGCCCCATCGCGGGCAAGCCTTGCTCCCACAGGTTTTGCGTCATGCGCCTGTGGGAGCAAGGCTTGCCCGCGATGGCGATCTTCAATTCACCAAAGACCTGACGGCTAAACCCGCTCCACCAACAAATGCACCCCATCGGCCATTCTGCTGAGCGCCAAGGCTAAATGAGTTTTAGCAACTCCATTTTTTCCACAGTAACTACGTCGGTCACAAATTTTGTGTACGACACAAACCCTGTGGGAGCTGGCTTGCCAGCGATGGCGTCAGATCAGGCAACCATTAACCTGAGCGTAACAATCCACCGCTGCGCTTGATTGATGCCCCCACCCAACCCTCCTACTGTGACCCCCACGACAGCGAACCCCGTGGAGTGGTCATGACAACAACAATATCCCCCGACTCGCGATGGACGCGGCGGCGTAGCGAAAAGCAGCGGCGTCTGGCGTTGGTCAAGGGCCTTGCCGATGGTGTGGTGCTGCCCACCGAGAACATCGTGGCGGCGCTGGAGGCGTTGATCCTGCCCGGCGACCGTGTGGTGCTCGAAGGCAACAACCAGAAACAGGCGGACTTCCTGTCCCGCTCCCTGGTCAAGGCTGATCCGGCCAAGCTGCATGACCTGCACATGATCATGCCCAGCGTCGGTCGCGCCGAGCATCTGGATTTGTTCGAGCGCGGCATCGCCCGCAAGCTCGATTTCTCCTTCGCCGGCACCCAAAGCCTGCGCATCAGCCAGTTGCTCGAAGACGGCCTGCTGGAAATCGGCGCGATCCACACCTACATCGAGCTCTACGCACGGCTGGTGGTCGATCTGATCCCCAACGTCGTGCTCTCGGCCGGTTTCATGGCCGACCGCGCTGGCAACATCTACACCGGGCCCAGCACCGAAGATACCCCTGCACTCATTGAACCGGCGGCCTTCAGCGATGGCATCGTCATCGTCCAGGTCAACCAGTTGGTGGATGACGTCAGTGACTTGCCTCGGGTCGACATTCCCGCTTCATGGGTCGATTTCGTGGTGGTCGCCGACAAGCCGTTCTACATCGAACCGTTGTTCACCCGCGACCCCCGCCACATCAAGCCTGTGCACGTGCTGATGGCGATGATGGCGATTCGCGGGATCTACGAAAAACACAACGTCCAGTCCCTGAACCACGGCATCGGTTTCAACACTGCCGCCATCGAACTGATCCTGCCCACCTACGGCGAATCCCTGGGCCTGAAAGGCAAGATCTGCCGCAACTGGACGCTCAATCCCCATCCAACCCTGATCCCGGCCATCGAAAGCGGCTGGGTCGAAAGCGTGCACTGCTTCGGCACCGAACTGGGGATGGAAAACTACATCGCTGCCCGACCCGATGTGTTCTTCACCGGGCGCGACGGCTCACTGCGCTCCAACCGGATGTTCAGCCAGCTCGCCGGGCAATACGCGGTGGACCTGTTCATCGGTGCCACCCTGCAAGTCGATGGCGATGGTCATTCCTCCACCGTGACCCGCGGTCGCCTAGCCGGCTTCGGCGGGGCGCCGAACATGGGCCATGACCCACGCGGTCGCCGCCACGGCACGCCGGCCTGGCTCGACATGCGCCACACCGACGTCGCCGAACCGATGCTCGAACGCGGCAAAAAACTCGTGGTGCAGATGGTCGAGACCTTTCAGGAGGGTGGCAAACCGACCTTCGTCGAGACGCTGGATGCCATCGATGTGGCGAAGAAAAGCGGCATGCCGCTGGCGCCGATCATGGTCTATGGCGATGACGTCACCCACCTGCTGACCGAAGAAGGCATCGCCTACCTGTACAAGGCCCGTTCGCTGGAAGAACGCCAGGCGATGATCGCCGCCGTGGCCGGGGTGACCGCCATTGGCCTGCGACATAACCCGAAAGACACCGCGCGCATGCGCCGCGAAGGCCTGATCGCCTTGCCCGAAGACCTGGGCATCCGCCGCACCGACGCCACCCGCGAGCTGCTCGCCGCGAAAAGCGTGGCCGATTTGGTGGAGTGGTCCGGTGGCCTCTACAACCCGCCCGCCAAGTTCAGGAGCTGGTAATGCACGCATTCAACCTGCAACCGAAAACCCTGACCCTGGCCGAACGGCTGGCGGACTTGGCAGTGGACGCATTGATCGACGAAGCGGACCTGTCGCCGAAGCCGGCGCTGGTCGACCGTCGCGGTAGTGGCGCTCACACCGATTTGCACCTTGGACTGATGCACGCCTCTGCGCTGGCGCTGTGGCCGGCGTTCAAGGAAATGGCTGAGGCCGCTATCGAGATTGGCGAGATCGGCTTGCCGCTGCGTGAAGCCATTGGCCTTATCGGTCGTGAGGGCGAACAGGTAATGCTCGCTACCACCAACGGGGTGAATACCCACCGTGGCGCGATCTGGGCCTTGGGCTTGCTGGTCGCCGCCGTGGCCCTTGAGCCCAAATCCAGCGTCGCCGGCTCCATCGCATTGCGCGCCGCACGCCTGGCCTTGCTCGATGACCGCTACATGCCGCGTCCGCTCAGTCACGGCGCACAAGTCGCCCAACGGTATGGCGCGCGTGGTGCTCGTGAGGAGGCGCAACTCGGCTTCCCGGCCGTGATCCAGCGTGCGCTGCCGCAACTCAAACACAGCCGCGCTGCCGGTCACGGTGAGCAGAACGCCCGACTCGATGCGCTGCTGGCGGTCATGACCGAACTGGCCGACACCTGCGTGTTGTACCGCGCCGGGGAAGAGGGCCTGCACACCATGCAACTCGGTGCCCAAGCGGTACTCGACGCGGGTGGCAGTGCGAGCCTTTCGGGCCGCCGTCGTCTGCATGAGCTGGACCAACAATTAATCGCATTGAATGCCTCGCCCGGTGGCGCTGCCGACCTGCTCGCAGCCTGCCTGTTCATCGACCGTATTGAGTCGGGCGATTGCCTTATCCAGGGAGTGATCTGATGGAAACCCTATCCTTTGAATTCCCCGCCGGGCAGCCGCCACGCGGTCGTACGCTGGTGGGCTGTGTCGGCTCGGGCGATCTGGAAGTGCTGATCCAGCCGGGCCAGCCCGGCAAGTTGACGATCACCGTGCAGACTTCGGTCAACGGCAGCGAACAACGCTGGCAGCATCTGTTTGCGCGGATGTTTGACGGTCAGATGCCGTCGGCGATGGACATCGATATCCATGATTTCGGCGCCACTCCCGGCGTGGTGCGCCTGCGTCTGGAACAGGGCTTCGAGGAGATCGGCCATGACTGACAGCGCCGCGCTCCTTAACAAGCACAGCTTCATCGAACTCGGCGCCCGGCAACGAGCGAAAGCCTTGCTCGATGCTGGCACCTTTCGCGAATTGCTCGACCCGTTCCAGCGCATCATGTCGCCGTGGCTGGCCCGTCAGGGCGTGGTGCCGCAAGCTGATGACGGCGTAGTGATCGCCAAGGGCAGCCTCGACGGTTTGCCGGTGGTGATCGCCGCCATCGAAGGTGCGTTCCAGGGTGGCAGCCTCGGTGAAGTCGGCGGGGCGAAGATTGCCGGCGCCCTGGAACTGGCTGCCGAAGACAACCGCAACGGTATTGCGACCCGCGCCGTGCTGCTGCTGGAAACCGGAGGCGTGCGGTTGCAGGAGGCCAATCTTGGCCTGGCGGCGATTGCCGATATCCATGCGGCGATTGTCGATCTGCGCCAGTACCAGCCAGTGGTCGGTGTGATCGCGGGCAGTGTCGGTTGCTTCGGCGGCATGTCAATTGCCGCCGGGTTGTGCAGCTACTTGCTGGTGACCCAGGAAGCGCGCCTCGGCTTGAATGGTCCTCAGGTGATCGAGCAGGAAGCCGGGCTCGAAGAATACGACTCCCGCGACCGGCCCTTCATCTGGAGCCTGACCGGTGGCGAGCAGCGCTTTGCCACGGGACTGGTGGATCGTTACGCCGAAGATGACGTGGCGCAGATCCGCCAGCAGATCGGCGAGTTGCTCCAGCAAGGTCTGCCGGCGCAGCAGCGCAGCACTCAGGCCGATCTGTACCTGCAACGGCTGGCGCAACTGGACGCCGAACCGCAAATCGAGCCGGCGACGGTTCGCGACCTGTATCAAGGAGCGCGCTCATGAGTTCGTATTCCCTCCGGGGCTTGCACTGGTTTAACGCCTTGAGTGGCGATGCCAAACCGGTCGATGGCTTGCCTGCTTCATTGAAAGTGGCCGATGGTTTTTTGGGTGGGCAACCGGTGCGGTTTCTCGCCGTGGTCGCCGATCCCGACAACCGTTTCGTCCGTGCCCGCAATGGCGAGGTAGGTCTGCTCGAAGGGTGGGGCCTGGCCAAGGCGGTGGATGAAGTCATTACGGCTGACGAAGGCAAGCCGCTAAAACGCGCACTGATCGCCATCGTCGACGTACCGAGCCAGGCCTATGGTCGTCGCGAAGAAGCGCTCGGGATTCATCAGGCTTTGGCCGGCGCGGCGGACAGTTATGCCCGCGCTCGTCTGGCCGGGCATGCCGTGATCGGGTTGCTGGTGGGCAAGGCCATGTCCGGGGCGTTTCTGGCCCACGGCTATCAAGCCAACCGTTTGATTGCCCTGCGTGATCCGGGGGTTATGGTGCACGCCATGGGCAAGGCCTCGGCGGCGCGGGTGACACTGCGCAGCGTCGAAGAACTGGAAACCCTGGCCGCCAGCGTGCCGCCGATGGCCTATGACATCGACAGCTATGCCAGCCTGGGTTTGCTCTGGGAAACCTTGTCGGTGGACCGGATCGAGCAGCCAACCTCTAGCGATGTGAGCCGTGTGACTGAATGCCTGACCCAGGCCATTGGCGATGTCGCCGAAAAAGGCCGGGATCTGAGCAGTCGCCTGGGCGCGAGCAACCGTGCGGCATCGAGCCATGTTCGCCAACTGTTGAGAGAGCAGTGGTGAACGCGTTAATGGCCCACGACCTGCTCTGGGGCATGACCCCGGAGCAGTTGCCAGCGGATGCGCCGGCGTGGGCGGTCGAATCGATTCGCGTCGGGCAGCCTGTAGTGGTGCGTCGTGGGCTGTCGGCGGCGGGGCAGGTGGCGGTTGGCGTGCGTGGGCGCATGCGTGAGCAGCGTTACGCGGCGTCGATGGCGCTCGAATCGGTGTCGCGCCGCGTGCAGCCGGAACAGCTATGCCATGTCGACATCGACCGGGATTTGCCGGCCGTTCGGGCGCTCAAGCAACTACGCCCGATGCTCGACGATTGTGGCTGGACATGGGGTGTCAGTGGCAGTGCAGGATTTGAATTGGCCAGCGGTTTTCAAGCACTCCACGAAGGCAGCGATCTCGATTTGATCCTGCGTGCTCCACAGCCAATCACCCGTGTTCAGGCACAGGCGCTGGTGACACGGCTCGATACGGTGGTGTGTGCGGTAGACATGCAATTGCAAACTCCCTTCGGTGCCGTGGCCTTGCGTGAGTGGGCCGGTTCTTCGCATCGCGTTCTGCTGAAAAACGCCTGCGAAGCCTGCCTGGTACTCGATCCATGGAACCCGCAGGAGCAAGCAGCGTGAGCAGCTTGCTGGTGTTTCCGGGGCAGGGTGCGCAGCAGCCGGGCATGCTCCAGCGTGTACCTCGTGAAACCCTCGACGAAGCCAGCGATGTGCTGGGCGAGGATGTCTCGCGGCTGGATTCTGCCGAGGCGTTGCAATCGACGCGGGCGGTGCAACTTTGCCTGTTGATCGCGGGGGTGGCGGCTGCGGGGCAGCTGGCAATGCCGGCGGATTACGTCGCCGGATTATCCATCGGTGCTTATCCGGCGGCGGTGGTGGCCGGTGCCTTGAATTTCAGTGATGCGTTGCATCTGGTCAGCCTGCGTGGTGATTTGATGCAGCAGGCTTATCCACAGGGTTATGGCATGACCGCGATCACGGGACTCGAACTGGCAGCGGTGGAAGCGTTGCTGGCGCAGGTTCACAGCGAGGACTCACCGGTTTATCTGGCGAACATCAACGCCGATAACCAGGTGGTGATCGCCGGCAGCGAAGGCGCGATGAAAACGCTGGCCGATCTGGCGAGAAGCCAGGGTGCAGGTCTGGCCAAGCGTCTGGCAGTGAGTGTGCCGTCACATTGTCCGCTGCTGGAAACACCCGCCAAAACCCTGGCCGAAGCGTTCGCCAGCGTTAAGCTGCAAACCCCGAAAATCGGATACCTGAGCGGCAGTCGCGCACGGCCGATCATCAACACCGAAGCCTTGCGCGACGACCTGGCTTTCAACATGTGCCGCGTGGTGGATTGGCGCGGTACGGTACAAAGCGCCTATGAGCGCGGCGTACGTCTACAGATCGAACTGCCGCCCGGTGTGGTGCTGACCGGGCTGGCGCGCCGGGTGTTCGAGCAGGGCACCGTGATCGCTTTTGACGGTGCCCGGCTCGATACCCTGCAGGCGCTGTTGCGTGAGGAGGGAAGCCGCCAACCCTAGATCAGCGACTCGGGCCTTCGAACAACAAAAACAACATTCGACGATGCACTTTGAGGACGACAACAATGATTATTTACGGTGTGGCGCTGCTGGCGATCTGTACGCTGGCAGGGGTGATCATGGGTGACATGCTTGGTGTGTTGCTGGGCGTCAAATCCAACGTCGGCGGGGTCGGGATCGCGATGATCCTGCTGATCTGCGCGCGCTTGTGGATGCAAAAGCGCGGTGGCATGACCAAGGATTGCGAGATGGGCGTCGGCTTCTGGGGCGCCATGTACATTCCGGTAGTGGTGGCGATGGCGGCGCAGCAGAACGTGGTCACGGCCCTGCATGGTGGACCGGTGGCGGTGCTGGCAGCGATCGGTTCGGTGGTGGTGTGCGGCTGCACCATTGCCCTGATCAGCCGGACGCACAAGGGCGAACCCTTGCCAGATGAACCGGCGGAAATCTCTCCCGTCGGCACACCTGTAGGAGGCCGCTGATATGTGGGAGCTCATGGAAAAAGGCTTGGCCAATAACAGTCTGGTCACTGCATTCGCCTTCGTCGGCGTGATCATGTGGGTGTCGGTCATTCTGTCGAAACGCCTGACCTTCGGGCGGATCCACGGCTCGGCGATTGCCATCGTCATCGGCCTGGTCCTGGCTTGGGTCGGCGGCACCCTGACCGGTGGGCAAAAAGGCCTGGCGGACCTGACGCTATTTTCCGGTATCGGCCTGATGGGCGGCGCCATGCTGCGGGACTTCGCCATCGTCGCCACGGCATTTGAAGTGCAGGCCACCGAAGCGAAAAAAGCCGGGTTGATCGGTGTGATCGCGCTGCTGCTGGGCACGGTACTGCCGTTCATTGTCGGTGCGTGCATGGCCTGGGCGTTCGGTTATCGCGACGCGATCAGCATGACCACCATCGGCGCGGGTGCGGTGACTTACATCGTCGGCCCGGTGACCGGCGCGGCCATTGGCGCCAGTTCCGACGTCGTGGCGCTGTCGATTGCCACCGGCCTGATCAAGGCGATTCTGGTGATGGTCGGCACGCCCATGGCGGCGCGCTGGATGGGCCTGGACAATCCGCGTTCGGCGATGGTGTTCGGCGGACTGGCCGGCACGGTCAGCGGTGTGACGGCGGGGCTGGCGGCGACGGATCGGCGGTTGGTGCCTTATGGGGCGTTGACGGCGACTTTCCATACCGGGCTTGGGTGCTTGCTTGGGCCATCGCTGTTGTACTTCATCGTTCGCGGGATTGTTGGTTAAGGCGGGTAGTTTCAGCGTCTGAGATGGCCTCATCGCAGGCAAGCCTTGCTCCCACAGGTGATTGGCTCGAAACCTGTGGGAGCAAAGCCTGCTCGGGAAAGCCTTGCTCCTGTGGGAGCAAAGCTTGCTCGCGATTGCCGCGACTCGGCCTCAAGCCTGGCGATTGGCATACATCCGGCACTCTGCCAGCAACGCCAGCAGATTCGGGTCGCGCTCCTTGGCCTTGAGAAAAACCACGCCAATGTGCTGCTGCAACCGATACTTTTCCTGCAACGGAATCAGCTTCACCCGGTTCTCATACACCGCGGCAATCCGCCCCGGCAGCAACGCGTAACCCACCCCTGAACTGACCATGCTCAGCAGGGTGAAGATGTCGTTGACCTGCATCGCCACCTTCGGCTCGAACCCCGCCTGGCTGAACACCCGATTGCCATCCTGATGCGTGGCGAAGCCCTGGGTCAGGGTGATGAAGGTTTCGTCGCGGACTTCGGCCAGATCGACTTCACTTCTTTGAGCGAACTTGGAGTCGGCCGGTGTGGCCAGGAAGATGTCGTCGGAAAACAGCGGGATGTGTTCCAGGTCCGGGTCGATGATGCTCTCGTCCAGGGACACCAGAATCGCATCGACTTCCATGTTCTTGAGCTTGTACAGCAGATCGAAATTCGAGCCGAGGATCAGGTCGATGTTGAGTTCGCTGCGGCGAATTTTCAGGCCCATGATCAATTGCGGCACGGTCTTCACCGTCAACGAATACAGCGAACCCAGCTTGAAACGCTCGGCGGAGAACCCGGCCGCCTCGCGGGTCAGGCGCACGCTTTCCAACACGTCCTGAATCAGCTTCTGTGCCCGTTCTTCCAGTACATAGGCGCTCTCCAGCGGTGTCAGGTTGCGGCCTTCGTGCTTGAACAGCGGGCAGCGCAGGGCACTTTCCAAGGAGTGGATCGCCCGGTGCACGCTGACGTTGCTGGTCTGCAGCTCGGCGGCGGCCCTGGCCAGGTTGCCGGTTCGCATGAAGGCCAGGAACACCTCGAGTTTTTTCAGGGTCAACTCTTCATCGATCAGCATCGTGCGAACTCTTTTTGGAATGATCCGATTGTGCACGCATGCGAGCACTTGTAGGAGCTGGCTTGCCAGCGAAGGCGTCGTCAAATTCGAAAATGATGTTGACTGACTACCCGTTTTCGCCGGCAAGCCGGCTCCTACAGGGGGATTGTGTTCTGAAACATTGCGCTTTTAGGCTTGAGGCCTGAGCCTTGCGATTTCGACGGGGAGGCAACCGATGTATCACGGGGAAAGATTGAACGCTTGGACGCATTTGGTCGGAGCTGTGGCGGCCTTTGTCGGCGGTATATGGCTGATCGTTGTCGCCAGCCTCGACGGCAGTCCGTGGAAGATTGTCAGCATGGCGATCTACGCCTTTACCTTGCTGGTGCTGTACAGCGCATCGACCGTGTACCACAGCGTGCGCGGGCGCAAGAAAGCGATCATGCAGAAGGTCGATCATTTCTCGATCTACCTGTTGATCGCCGGCAGCTACACGCCGTTCTGCCTGGTGACCCTGCGTGGGCCGTGGGGCTGGACGCTGTTCGGGATTGTCTGGGGGCTGGCGCTGATCGGGATCCTGCAAGAGATCAAGCCGCGTTCGGAAGCGCGGATTCTGTCGATTGTGATTTACGCAGTAATGGGCTGGATCGTGCTGGTGGCGGTCAAGCCGCTGCTGGCGGCACTGGGTGGCGCCGGGTTTGCGTGGCTGGCATCGGGCGGGGTGCTGTACACCGTGGGTATTATCTTTTTTGCTCTGGACCATCGGCTGCGGCATGCCCACGGGATCTGGCATTTGTTCGTGATCGCCGGGAGTTTGCTGCACTTTGTGGCGATTTGGTTTTATGTCCTGTAGATCGCATTTCAATTGACCCTGTGGGAGCGGGCTCGCCCGCGATGGCGTCAGGTCAGCCAACATCTACGTTGACTGATCCACCGCTATCGCGGGCAAGCCCGCTCCCACAGGGGTTTTCGGCGTTCAGGATTTTGTCGGGATCAGACGATCAAGTTGTTCCTGGGCCCGGCGGCTGAAGATCTGCAACAGATCGTTCAAGGTGTGGGGCGGTGGTTCGTCGGCGCGGGTCACTGCGTACAGAGTGATGGGCAGTGGCGGTGCCAGGGGGCGAATCGTTGTCGTCGCGGGAGAGGCGCCGAGTGCCGTGAAGGGGTCGATCACCGCCAGCCCGGCGCCTGACTCCACCATCGCCCTGGCCAGTGAATAGGTCTGCACGGCGATCCGCACCCGGGGTGGCGGTTCGACGGCTTCCAGGTAACTGTCTAGTCGCGCGGCCAGTGGGTCCGCGCTGGATAGACCGATCAACGGCGCATCCGCCAGGGCCCCCAGCGGCAGCGGCGTACCTGCCGCCGAAGGCGGCCAATAACCCTTGGGCGCCAACGCCACCAGCACGCCTGAAGCCAAAGCCTGCGCCTTCAATCCCGGATGATCCGGTCGCTGCAAAGTCAAGGCGACATCCACTTCGCGCATCAACAGGTTCTGCACCAGTTCACGGCTATGGGCGCTGGACAGTTCGCAGGCGATATCCGGGTAACGCGCGGTCCACTCGTGAATGGCCGGCGGCAACAATGACAGGGCCAGCGCCGGGGTGGCGCCGATGCGCAGGCTGTGGCCCGGTTCACGGCGCAGGCTCTGGGCCAGGCGTCGCACGCCTTGCAGGCTCTCGCTGACCTTATCCACTTCACGCTCCAGCTCCAGGGCTTCGGGGGTCGCCTGCAACTTGCCGCGAACCCGCAGGAACAACGGGAACCCCAACTGCTGCTCGGCATGCTGCAGCACCTTGGTTACCGCGGGTTGCGAGACGTGCAGCAATTGCGCGGCCGCGCTGATTGACCCGGTCTGGCGGATAGCCTGGAAAATCTCGATGTGACGAAGACGCATGGCAAGTCCATAACCTTAGCTTATGGGTTTGGCATCTTTATTCATTGTTCGCCGCCTGTCACCTGGCTCTAACCTCGACCTCGTCTTCACAACGGTTTTAAGGGCGGACATGGCTCAGCGTGTATGCATCATCGGCGGCGGCGTGATTGGCCTGGCTACGGCCTATGCGCTGGTGCGCGACGGCTTCGAGGTGACGGTGGTCGAAGCTCGGGATTCCCTGGGCAGCGAAACCAGCTTCGCCAACGGCGGCCAGTTGTCCTATCGCTACGTCGCACCGCTGGCTGACGCCGGTGTTCCCCTGCAAGCCATCGGCTGGATGCTGCGCGGCGATTCGCCCTTGAAGCTGCGCCCGCGCCTGGACCCGGTGCAATGGCGCTGGATGGCTTCCTTCCTGGCCGCGTGTCGAAGTTCGGTCAACCGTGAAAACGCGGCGCATCTGTTGCGTCTTGCGCTGTTCAGCCAAAGCACGCTGAAGGGCTGGCGCGAGGACGACGGACTGACCGGATTCCATTGGCGACGCAACGGCAAACTGGTGACGTTTCGCAACGCTGCAAGCTTCGGGCATGCGCGTAAAAAACTGGCCGATCCGCAACAGCAGCAAGTGTTGTCGGCCGTCGAGTGTGCAGATCTGGAGCCGGCGCTGGCCGATGCACCCTTTGTCGGCGCGATCTATACCCCGGACGAGGAAGTGGGCGACTGCCACGCTTTCTGCCAGCGATTGGCCGAGCGGTTGAGGGCGTCTGGCCGTTGCGAGTTTCGCTTCGGTAGGGCGGTGACCGGAATCCGCCACGGCAACGGTGCTGTCAGTGCCATTGAGCTGGGGGATGAAGTGCTGGCCGTCGATCAATTGGTCATCGCCGCCGGCCACCGCAGCCCGCTGCTGGCATTGCCTGGCCTGCATCTGCCGTTGTATCCGCTGAAGGGCTACAGCCTGACCGTGCCCATTGGCACCGGACACCGGGCGCCAGACGTGAGCATCACCGATTACGACCGCAAGATTGTTTATGCCCGTATCGGCGAACAGTTGCGGGTGGCCGCGATGGTCGACATCGTTGGTTTCGACCCGGCGATCGATCCAGAGCGTCTGGCCCTGATCAAGCGCCAGGCCCGCGACACTTTCCCCCAAGCCGGCGATTACGAGGCTGCGGTGGAGTGGGCCGGTATGCGTCCGGCGACACCGAGCGGCGTGCCGCTATTGGGTGCCACGGCCTATCGCAATCTGTGGCTCAACCTCGGACATGGTGCGTTGGGTTTCACCCTGGCGTGCGGCAGCGGTCGGTTGCTCAGCGAATTGATCGGCCAGCACCAACCTTCCATCGACTTGCATGGCTTCAATCACTGAACCGTGTCGCGGCCATTCGCGAGCAGGCTCGCTCCCACATTTGAAATGCGTTCCACTGTGGGAGCGAGCCTGCTCGCGAAGAGGCCCTAGAAATCACCCCAAAGCTGCTGGGCCACCGCAAGCGCCACAACCGGCGCGGTCTCGGTGCGCAACACCCGCGGCCCAAGGCGTGCCGCATGAAAACCAGCCCCCTTGGCCTGATCCACTTCCGCATCCGACAGCCCACCCTCCGGCCCAATCAGGAACGCCAGTGTCGAAGGCTTCGCATGGCTGACCAACGGCTCGGCCACCGGATGCAGCACCAGTTTCAATTCGGCCTGGGTGTGTTTCAACCAATCGGCCAACAACACCGGCGGATGAATCACCGGCACCCGTGAACGCCCGCATTGTTCGCAGGCGCTGATCGCCACCTGGCGCCAGTGCAGCAGGCGTTTGTCGGCGCGTTCGTCCTTGAGACGGACTTCACAGCGCTCGCTGAAAATCGGCGTGATTTCGCTGACACCCAATTCGGTGGCTTTCTGAATTGCCCAGTCCATGCGCTCGCCACGGGACAGGCCCTGGCCGAGGTGGATCTGCAACGGCGACTCGACCTGGCCGGCGAAGCTTTCATCGATTTGCACCACGACGCGTTTCTTGCCGACTTCGACCAGCGTGGCCCGAAACTCGTGACCTGAGCCGTCGAACAGCTGCAACGCATCGCCCTCGGCCATACGCAGCACCCGGCCGATGTAATGGGCCTGGGCCTCGGGCAGTTCGTGCTCGCCGGTGCTCAGGGGGGCGTCGATAAAGAAGCGGGACAGTCTCATACGGGGTCTCTGAAAAAGGTGCAAATCATCTGAAGGTCGTGCCGACCTTATCGCTGGCAAGCCAGCTCCTACAACGACCGTGATCCCCTGTGGGAGCTGGCTTGCCAGCGATGGCAGCAGTCCAGACACCACAGGATCTCAGGTGAAATCAATCAGCCCGGATCACGGAAACCCGGGTGAAAGTCCTTCGGCACCGCCACGCTCACGCTGTCGCGAGTAGCAATGTCGATGCCTTCGCTGGCCACTTCGGCCAGAAAATCGATCTGCTCCGGGGTGATCACATAGGGCGGCAGGAAATACACCACGCTGCCCAGTGGCCTGAGCAAGGCGCCGCGCTCCAGCGCATGCTGGAACACTTTCAAACCACGGCGCTCCTGCCATGGGTATGCCTCCTTGGTGGCCTTGTCCTTGACCATCTCGATCGCCAGCACCATGCCGGTCTGACGAATCTCGGAAACGTTTGCATGGTCGGCCAGATGCGCGGTGGAGGAGGCCATGCGCGCGGCGAGGGCCTTGTTGTTCTCGATGACGTTGTCTTCTTCGAAGATATCCAGCGTCGCCAGTGCCGCCGCGCACGCCAGCGGATTGCCGGTGTAGCTGTGGGAATGCAGGAAGGCGCGTAGGGTCGGGTAATCGTCGTAGAAGGCGCTATAGACTTCGTCTGTGGTCATGCACGCGGCCAGTGGCAGGTAGCCGCCGGTCAAGGCCTTGGACAGGCAGAGGAAATCCGGGCGGATGCCGGCCTGTTCGCAGGCGAACATCGTCCCGGTACGGCCGAAGCCCACGGCGATTTCGTCGTGGATCAGGTGCACGCCGTAGCGGTCGCAGGCATCGCGCAGCAGCTTGAGGTACATCGGGTGGTACATGCGCATGCCGCCGGCGCCCTGGATCAGCGGCTCGACGATCACCGCCGCCACCGTGTCGTGGTTCTCGGCCAGGGTCTGTTCCATGGCGGCGAACATATTGCGCGAATGCTCTTCCCAGCTCATGCCCTCGGGACGCAGGTAGCAGTCCGGGCTTGGCACCTTGATGGTGTCCATCAGCAAGGCTTTGTAGGTTTCAGTGAACAGCGGCACGTCACCCACCGACATCGCCGCCATGGTTTCGCCGTGGTAGCTGTTGGTCAGGGTGACGAAGCGTTTCTTGTTCGGCTGGCCGCGGTTGAGCCAGTAGTGAAAGCTCATTTTCAGCGCGACTTCGATGCAGGACGAGCCGTTATCGGCGTAGAAACACCGGGTCAGGCCTTCCGGCGTCATCTTCACCAGGCGCTCGGACAGCTCGATCACCGGTTGATGGCTGAAACCGGCCAGGATCACGTGCTCCAGCTGATCGACCTGGTCCTTGATGCGCTGGTTGATCCGCGGGTTGGCGTGGCCGAAGACGTTGACCCACCAGGAACTGACGGCGTCGAGGTAGCGCTTGCCTTCGAAATCTTCCAGCCAGACGCCTTCACCGCGCTTGATCGGGATCAGCGGCAGTTGTTCGTGGTCCTTCATCTGGGTGCAGGGATGCCACAACACCGCGAGATCGCGTTCCATCCACTGTTTATTCAGGCCCATTCTCACTCTCCTCGAGGCGGTCCGTGTCAGGCGCGGACATACAATCGCGCAAGCCTATGCAATGCATCGCACGGGGACAACCCATTGTGTCGAATGAGCTACTTTGTATAGGGCGAAAGACGCTGCTGGCGGGCGTCTGAAGGCTGACGTATCCTTCGCGGTTCTTGAGCCGACTGGCTCGCAAAACCGCTATTTTTTCGTGTATTTCCGGAGTTCGCTGAATGTCTGTCGGTTGGCTGCGCGCCTGTGCGCTGGTGATGTTGGGGCTGTTCAGCGTGTCTGCGCTGGCCAAGGATAAAACCGCGATCGTGATCGGTGGCGGGGTCGCTGGCCTCACGGCCGCTTATGAACTGCAAAACAAGGGCTGGCAGGTCACGCTGCTGGAAGCCAAGCCGAGCCTGGGCGGTCGCTCCGGCATGTCCACCAGCGAGTGGATCGGCAACGACAAGACCCAACCGGTCCTGAACAAGTACGTATCGACCTTCAAGCTGAGCACCACGCCGGCGCCTGAGTTCGTGCGTACGCCGGGCTATCTGATCGACGGCGAATATTTCAGTGCCGCCGATCTGTCGACCAAGCAGCCGGCTACCGCCGACGCGCTCAAGCGTTACGAGAAAACCCTCGACGACCTGGCGCGTTCGATTGATGACCCGCAGAACCCGGCAGCCACCAGTTCGCTGCACGCCCTGGACCAGATCAACGTGTCCAGCTGGCTCGACAAGCAGAACCTGCCGGCCACCGCGCGTCAGTTGATCAACCAGCAGATCCGTACTCGCTACGACGAGCCTTCGCGTCTGTCGCTGCTGTATTACGCTCAGCAGAGCCGCGTTTACCGTGGTGTGGCCGACCGTGACCTGCGCGCTTCGCGTCTGGTCGGTGGCAGCCCGGTGCTGGCCCAGGCCTTCGTCAAGCAGCTGAAAACCATCAAGACCAATTCCCCGGTCTCGTCCATCACTCAGGAAAAGGACGGTGTCACCGTCAAGGTCGGCAGCGTCGGCTATCAGGCTGACTATGTGGTGCTGGCCGTGCCGTTGCGCGCCCTGAACAAGATCCAGATGATCCCGGCGCTCGACGATCAGCACCAGGCGGCGATCAAGGGCACCAACTACGGTTGGCGCGACCAGATCATGCTGAAGTTCAAGACGCCGGTATGGGAAAGCAAGGCGCGGATGTCCGGCGAGATCTACAGCAACACCGGCCTGGGCATGTTGTGGGTCGAGCCAGCCCTGAAGGGCGGCGCCAACGTGGTGATCAACCTGTCCGGCGACAACGCCCGGGTGATGCAGGCCTTCGGCGACAAGCAGATGGCCGACCAGGTACTGATTCGCCTGCATGCGTTTTATCCACAGGCGCGCGGTTCCTTTACCGGCTATGAAATCCGTCGCTACAGCACCGACCCATCGATGGGCGGCGCTTACCTGGCCTTCGGCCCGGGCCAGATCAGCAAGTACTGGCGCCTGTGGGAGCGTCCGGTTCAGCGTGTAGCCTTTGCTGGCGAACACACTGACACCTTGTACCCAGGCACCCTGGAAGGCGCATTGCGCACTGGCCAGCGTGCAGCCGGTCAGGTCGAAGATCTGGCGGCCGGCAAGTCGTTTGAACCGGCCAAAGCAGTTCCAGTGGCGGCGGCAGCAGCGGCAGGCGCCGGCGCGGTGGCGGCGAAGAAGGGCAACTTCTTCAGCAACCTGTTCGGTAGTTCGGATGACGAGAAGAAGCCGGAGCCGGTCAAGGCGCCAGAGCCGGTCGCTCCAGCGCCAGCCCCGGCCCCAACGCCGGCACCAGCACCTGCTCCGGTCGAGGCACCGAAGCCTGCTGCACCGGTAAAAGCCGAGCCTGCCAAAAAGGCACCGGCCAAAGCCCCGGCGAAGAAACCGGCCGCCAAGACCGAGGCGAAAAAAGCCCCGGCCAAGGCTCCGGCGAAAAAGGCTGAACCAGCGAAGAAGCCAGCGGCGACTACTGAGACCAAGGCTCAGTAACGTTCAGGTGTAAAAAAGCGCGGCTTAAGAGCCGCGCTTTTTTTTGCTCGTATTTCAAGTGAGACATCTCGGTTTTGACTGTGCAGTCCTACACGTCTCAGAGATAAATCAGAGACTTCCCACAAACGTATCAGAACGAAAGGATAGATGTCGTCTGATCTTTAGCTATAGGCTATTAAAAAACTGGAGGTAATATGAAAACACTTGCAGGAATAATTGTATTGATAACACTTTCTGGCTGTACGAATGGCCAATTTTTTCCTAAAGGGTATGGTCATGAATTGGCCTATACATGTCAGATAAATCCCTACGATCCTGATTGCTTACAACCGCCTCCTGTCTTCAAAAGCTACTAGGTATGTAGTTAGTCAATCATGGTTAAAAAGGTCCTAATGAAAAATTCCATTCATAAATCTTTTCACCATTCGGTAGCTCTCTAACCAGACCGTCCTTTGGCTTTGGAATACGGCCAGGTATGAATCCAATGCGAGCCCAGCGCATATTTCCAGTGCGCCTATCGTAAATGATTAGGTTCCCATCATCTTGCATAACCATACAAGTGTTGTACCAAAGCGATTTATCAATCCTATGGGTGCTTTCAGCAATCCACATGCGCTTTCTGGCGGGATCGTAGAGCGTCCCGTTATTGGCGATCGCAAACCGCAGCGGCTCATTCATTTTTTTCTGATATCGGGTCCTGCTATAAGGTTGGTGCTCATCTGCAACCCAGATCACAACTTCGCCATCTTTAATGACCAAGTTCCCGTCGGCCTGTAATAACAAGCTGAACCGCCTGTTCTCGGACAAAAGGAACTGTCCCGGTGACATCGTTTGATTGGGCGGCAGTACCGATGTGCCACTTGCCTGGAATGGGGTAAACGTAGAAGCCATGTTTTCACCTTGATTAATGAACTGTCGAGCGCTTAGTTAATCAAGTTCGAATATTGAAGTGCCGATACATATTTATTGCATGCCTTAAAAACATTTATCGCTTGAACAGGGTGCCGACGAAGGCGGCCTGCTTGGCGATGCACGGCTCGAGGCTGTCTTCGCTGGCAAGCCAGCTCCTACACGGGGCGGGGATGACAGAAAAGTTTGTGGTTGACGCAGCATGTGTAGGAGCCGGCTTGCCGGCGAAGGCGTCCTGTCTGGCGATGCAAGGCTCGAGGTTGCCTTCGCTGGCGAGCCAGCTCCTACAAAGGTCGTTGAAGGTGATGCGGAGGGCAATCGAATAAATTTTGTGCCAAGGTGTTCTTCAATTGGACACACTTTTTTTCACAATCTGCCCTTTAATCTTTCCTTAACTCAGCCATTTCAGACTCTTGATCGCATTTTTCGATATTTCAAAGCGAAATTTTCCGCTTTAATTCGATAGATAACTCGATAGTCTTGGGCCAGCACTCACAGGATCTAGGCAATGCAGCTACGTAACTCTACTTCCCGTTATGGTTTGGTCAGCATAGTCCTGCACTGGGGCGTGGCACTGGCGGTGTTCGGTCTGTTCGCGCTGGGCCTTTGGATGGTCGGTCTCGACTACTACAGCACCTGGCGTAAAGACGCACCGGACTTGCACAAGAGCATCGGCCTGGTGTTGCTGGCTGTGATGGTGCTGCGGGTGCTGTGGCGCTTTGTCAGCCCGCCGCCGCCCACTTTGTCCAGCTACAGCCGCATGACACGCCTCGGCGCCCACTTCGGCCATGGCTTTCTGTATCTCACGCTGTTTGCTGTGATGATTGCCGGTTACCTGATTTCCACCGCAGAAGGTGTCGGGATTCCGGTGTTTGGATGGTTTGAAGTGCCTGCGCTGGTGTCCGGACTACCGGACCAGGCAGACACCGCTGGCGCGATTCATCTCTACCTGGCGTGGGTGCTGGTCATTTTTTCCGGCCTCCATGCGTTGGCAGCATTGAAGCACCACTTTATCGATCGCGATGTGACCCTCAAACGAATGCTGGGTCGCAAAGCCTGAAGCTCAACCTCGACTCCAAAGGAAAACAAAGTATGTTGAAAAAGACTCTGGCCGCTCTGGCAATCGGTTCTGCCCTGTTGTCCACCGGTAACGTTATGGCCGCTGACTACGTGGTCGACAAAGAAGGCCAGCACGCCTTCGTTGACTTCAAGATCAGCCACCTGGGCTACAGCTACATCATCGGTACGTTCAAGGACATCGACGGCAAGTTCAGCTTTGACGCTGCCAAGCCTGAAGCCAGCAAGATCGAGTTCAATGTGAACACCGCCAGCGTGTTCACCAACAACGCCGAGCGTGACAAGCACATTTCCAGCAAAGACTTCCTGAACGGCACCAAGGCGACGTTCGTTTCCACCAGCGTCAAGCCAACCGGTAAAAACGCCGCGGGCAAAGACACCGCTGACGTGGCCGGTGACCTGACCATCCTGGGCGTGACCAAGCCAATCGTGGTCAAGGCTACTTTCCTGGGTGAAGGCAAGGATCCATGGGGCGGCTACCGTGCCGGTTTTGAGGGCACTTTCGGCCTCAAACGTTCCGATTTCGGCACGCAGAAAGACCTGGGCCCATCGTCCGATGCGGTTGAAATGTACGTCTCGTTTGAAGGTGTGAAAGCGAAATAACTTTCGCGCCTGACACAAAAACGCCCGCTGCTCTCACGAGCGCGGGCGTTTTTTTATTGCTGTATACAAATCCCTGCTGGCATCAAAAAATCCCTGTGGGAGTGAGCCTGCTCGCGAAGGCGGTGGTTCATCCAACTTTGATGGCGACTGACACGCCCCCTTCGCGAGCAGGCTCGCTCCCACAGGTTTTCTCATTCGCCAAAAAAATGCCCCGGACCTTTCGGTCCGGGGCATTTTTCATTTCAGCGACAAATCAGCGATTGCGAGTCAGCAATGCCGGTTTTTCACCGCGAGGACGGCTTGGCAGTTGATCCAGCTGCTCAGGTGTCGGGAAGCGATCGGCCTTCGACTCCTTGTGCATGATCTTCGGTGTCGGACTGCGCGGGTTCTGCACGGCCGGTTCGGAACGGGACTGGTCATCACGGGCCGGGCGGCGATTGCGCGAGTCTTCGCGACGGGCCTGACCGTCACGTGGCGCACCGTTGCGTGGGCCGTTGCGCTTGGCTGGCGGCGTGCCAGTGCTGGCGCCATCGCTGTTGCGCGGACCGTTCTGGCGACCCTGAGGCTTGCCACCCCGTGGAGCGCCCGAACCGGCGGCCGTACCTTGTGCCGGAGCACCTGGACGGCGGCCACGGCCCTGGGCCGGTTTCTGTTGTGGCACGTAGTCGACGCGGTTACCGAAGTTATCGATATCGTCATCCAGGAACTCGTCTGGAGCGCGATCAGCGGCGGCACGTGGTGGTTGGCTTGGCTGACGCTGTTCACGGGCCGGGGTGCCTTCGCGAGGCTTCTGCTGACGGGCCGGACGCTCGCCACGCTCACCCGTCGCGGGCTTCTCCTTGCCCTTGTCCTTGCCCTTGTCTTTACGACCGCCACCGCTGCCGTTCGGACCATCGCCGCGCGGGCCACGTGGATTGCGCGGGTTGCGCATGTCAGGACGTTCGCGGGCTTCCGGTTTTTCAGCTTCCACGGCGCTGGCATCGAAGCCCATCAGGTCGCCGTCGGCGATTTTCTGCTTGGTCATGCGTTCGATGCTTTTCAGCAGTTTTTCTTCGTCCGGGGCCACCAGCGAGATCGCTTCGCCCGAACGACCGGCACGGCCGGTACGACCGATGCGGTGCACGTAGTCTTCATCGACGTTAGGCAGTTCGAAGTTGACCACGTGTGGCAACTGGTCGATATCGAGGCCGCGGGCGGCGATGTCGGTGGCGACCAGGATGCGCACAGTCCCTGCCTTGAAATCGGCCAGGGCTTTGGTGCGGGCGTTCTGGCTCTTGTTGCCGTGGATCGCAACGGCGCTCAGGCCGTGTTTGTCCAGGTACTCGGCCAAGCGGTTGGCGCCGTGCTTGGTGCGGGTGAACACCAGCACCTGTTCCCAGGCGCCAGCGGTGATCAGGTGCGCCAGCAGCGCACGCTTGTGGCTGGCGTGCAGGCGGAACACGCGCTGTTCGATGCGCTCGACCGTGGTGTTTGGTGGCGTGACTTCAATGCGTTCCGGGTTGTGCAGCAATTTGCCGGCGAGGTCGGTGATGTCCTTGGAGAACGTCGCCGAAAACAGCAGGTTCTGCCGTTTGGCTGGCAGGCGGGCCAGGACTTTCTTCACGTCATGGACGAAGCCCATGTCGAGCATGCGGTCGGCTTCGTCCAGCACGAGGATTTCCACGTGGGACAGGTCGACGCTGCCTTGGCCGGCGAGATCGAGCAAACGGCCAGGGCAGGCCACCAGCACGTCGACGCCACGGGACATGGCCTGAACCTGAGGGTTCATGCCGACGCCGCCGAAGATGCAGGCGCTGACGAATTTCAGGTCACGGGCATAGACCTTGAAGCTTTCATGCACTTGGGCAGCGAGTTCGCGCGTGGGGGTCAGGACCAGTACGCGCGGCTGGCGCGGGCCATGACGCTGGGATTTGTCCGGGTGACCGTTGGGGAACAACCGCTCCAGGATCGGAAGGGCGAAACCGCCGGTTTTACCAGTACCTGTCTGTGCCGCGACCATCAGGTCGCGACCTTGCAACACGGCGGGAATGGCCCGCTGTTGCACCGGAGTAGGCTCGGTATAGCCCGCTGCCTCAATGGCGCGGACTAAAGCCTCGGAGAGACCGAGGGAAGCAAAGGACATGAGAAATCCTGTTTTAGTTAGGGCTTGGCCCAATGGGAGTCTTGCCTGGCGCGAATGGCGTTTAAGGAGACGCTATCCCGTCCGGTCCTGCTGGGTTTCGAAGGTTCGTCTGGAGTGCTCGCGCGGGCTGAAAAGCTGCGCTGTAGCGGGGTCGAGATGCCTTGAACGATTCCGAGCGTCCGGGCGTGAGCCTGGCGGGAAGGCCGGAGTATAACAGAGCAATCACTGCGCGCCGCTTTCCTGCTGCTCAACGGTTTTTGTACGGGGCGCGGTGGCACTTGCGGTACTCGCTGCGTTTGCAGCGGTTACCGGGGCAGCGCCGTAGCGGGCGCTGAGCTCTGCGTAGGCCGGCTCGCGCTTAAAGCGTTTGAGCTCGGCACCGAAGCGTTGTACCAACAAATCCATGCCGGCATTGCGACGCACCGCCAGAAACTGGCTCTGCTGGCTGATGACAGTCGGGTTTTCGGTAATCTTGTCACGGATATTCAGCTCGTCGAGCAAATGCTGGCCGACCCGGCGGTCGGTGATCAGCAGGTCGATCCGTCCGCGCACCAGCTTGCCGAAATTGGCTTCATGGCTCGGTGCCGGTTCGCGGGTGAACAGCGTCGACTCCCTGAAATCCTGGCTGTAAAGGTAACCAGGCGAGGTGCCGATGGTCAGCCCGCGCAGTTCGTCGAGGGTGCGAAACGGGTGCGGTCGACCATTGGCGTAGAACATTACGAACTGGACTTCCGAGAGCGGTTCGCTGGGGTAGAGCAGGGTCGCGTCGCGCTCATCACTGTGGAAAATGTCCAGAGCGCCATCGGCCTGACCCGTTTCGAGCATCGACAAGCAGCGCTTCCACGGCAGGAACTGCCATTCCACTTCGATGCCCAGGCGCTTGAACACAATGGCGGTGGTTTCGTAATCGAGCCCAAGGGATTTGCCGTTCTCCTCATAGACATAAGGAGCCCACGGTTCCGTGACAATGCGCAGTTTCTCGCCCCGGGCGGCGAAGCTCAGGCAAGTAAAAAGCACAACGGTAAGCAGCTGGGCAATGGCGGGCATGGCCTGAGGTTAGTACGCTGAACGCCTAATGAGAAGCTCTGGCGTGCATGTTTAGCGTTGTACCAGAGCTGATTGGGTGCGACGTCGCTATTTGCTCGACGTATTGAGCAAGTGTGCGTGGATCGCTGTGCACCGCTCACCAAGAATCATCTTGACCAGGGGCTTGGTGAACCAGTCCTCAAGCAGGTGTTGCCCAACCGGCGTACCGAGGCGTTCCTGCTGGTTCTGCAATGCCTTTTCCCACCAGACCGGTCCGCAGGCCTGGTCGAACTCGTTGGGGTGTTCATAGCAGCCGTAAAGGACTTCGCGAATGAATTGGCGCAGATGTTCGGGCAGCGCCAGGGTAATGACTTTGTAGAGCATTCGCTGTGGTCGTGGTGGCCGTGGAAGATGAGCCGACACGCGGTGGGTGTCATCCAGTGCTGCCGGGCTGGTCGGTTGTGCGGCATGTTTGACAGCCCAGGCTTTGACCTTGGCCCTGAACAATTGCTTGCGACTCCAGTAGTGGTGAATCAGGTCCGGACACTTTTTGATCTCCAGCGTCCGATAGGCAGCTACCGACAGGCAGAACTCTTCGAGGGTGTATGCGCCCTGCGCCAACGGGAACAATTCGTCGATCAGCGCGATCGAGCGATCGAGGACTTGAATGTCCTGCCGGTTCAAACCGATGACACCGGAATTGAGCAGCATCATCTGGTCGTCAGCCAGGCCCCTTTCCATGAGCGTTGCCGACAACGCGGTGTAGAGCAGGTTCTCTTTGTTGTTGCCGTAGTGGGTGTAGTAGTCGTTACACAGCAGCGTGCCCGGTTGCACGCGTTCGAACAACTTGAGTGGTGAGCAGTGGAAGAACGTATCGGTGTCGATCAGCAGCGCCGTGTCGAACTCTTCCAGCACTGTGCGCAGGGCGACATGCTTGGCACGAAAGTGATAGCCGTGGGGTTCGTTCCAGCGTCGGCGTGTTGCTTCGTCGAGAGGGCGTACGTGCACCGGCAGTTTTTCGTAGGGCTGCGGGTTGTCGCTGAAGACCTGGATATCGAGCGCCGCGTCTGGCGTTTCACGCAGCCAGGCCAAGGCACTGGCAATGCTGAACACGGCTTCCTGATGGTAGGTTTCGGAGCCGAATACCAGGTAGACGAGTTGAGGGCGTGAGGTCGAGGGCGCAGTCATCATGGGGCTACAGCTTTCCGTAGGTTCTTCCGAATGTAAAAGGCCCTCCGAAGAGGGCCCCGTATACCAGCGTGGAAACGATCAGCGCGGTAGCTTCAAGTTGTTCCACACAGCCAGACTGGCTTCAGCCTGGTTCAGGGTATAGAAATGCAAACCTGGCGCACCGCCTTGCAACAAACGCTCACACATTTCGGTAATCACCTGCTCGCCGAAACGCTGAATGCTTTGGGTGTCGTCACCATACGCTTCCAGTTGCTTGCGAATCCAGCGCGGGATTTCCGCCCCGCAGGCATCGGAAAAGCGTGCCAGTTTGCTGTAGTTGGTGATCGGCATGATGCCCGGCACGATCGGGATGTTCACGCCCAGTGCCCGCACACGGTCGACAAAATAGAAATAGCTGTCGGCGTTGAAGAAGTACTGGGTGATCGCGCTGTCGGCGCCGGCATTGGCCTTGCGCACGAAATTGGCAATATCGTCTTCGAAATTGCGCGCTTGCGGGTGCATTTCCGGATAGGCGGCAACTTCGATGTGGAAATGATCGCCAGTCTGTTCACGAATGAATTCGACCAGGTCATTGGCGTGGCGCAATTCGCCGCTGGCCATGCCCATGCCCGAAGGCAGGTCACCGCGCAGGGCAACGATTCGGGTAATACCGGCGGCCTTGTATTGGCTCAGCAGGCCGCGCAAGTCGTCCTTGCTGTCGCCCACGCAAGACAGGTGCGGTGCGGCAGGGATTTTGACTTCGTTTTCAAGCTGCAACACGGTGTTGAGGGTGCGATCACGAGTCGAACCGCCAGCGCCGTAGGTGCAGGAGAAGAAATCGGGGTTGTACGTGGCCAGCTGGCGAGCAGTGGCGAGCAGCTTTTCATGCCCAGCGTCGGTCTTCGTAGGGAAGAACTCGAAGCTGTAGCGACGATCTTGGGACATGGTCATATCCTTGGAAACGCGTAAGCCTTGCAGTTATCGCGCTACCCGTGGGAGCAAAGCTTGCTCGCGATGGAGGCGCCTCGGTACCCAGGGCATACTGTGGTGATGCTATCGCGAGCAAGCTTTGCTCCCACAGGTGCGCGCGGTTTCTGCATGAATCCGCCCCCCCACGGGGAGCGGATAGCTGAATCGATCAGTAGCGGTAAGCGTGCGGCTTGAACGGGCCTTCGACGGTCACGCCGATGTAGTCGGCCTGGGTCTTGGTCAGTTGAGTCACGACGCCGCCGAAACCGCGGACCATTTCCAGGGCCACTTCTTCGTCGAGTTTCTTCGGCAGTACTTCAACGGTCAGGCGCTCGGCTTTCTGGGCTGGCGACAGGTCGGCGTATTTCTGGCCGAACAGGAAGATCTGCGCCAGGACCTGGTTGGCGAACGAGCCGTCCATGATGCGGCTTGGGTGGCCGGTGGCGTTGCCCAGGTTAACCAGACGGCCTTCGGCCAGCAGGATCAGGTAGTCGTCGTTCTGGGCATCGAATGCGCCAGGACCGGTACGGTGGATCTTGTGTACCTGTGGCTTAACCTCTTCCCATGCCCAGTTCTTGCGCATGAAAGCGGTGTCGATTTCGTTGTCGAAGTGGCCGATGTTGCAGACGACAGCACGCTTCTTCAGGGCCTTGAGCATGTTCGAGTCGCAAACATTGACGTTGCCGGTGGTGGTCACGATCAGGTCGATCTTGCCCAGCAGTGCCTTGTCGATGCTCGCTTCGGTGCCGTTGTTGATGCCGTCGATGAACGGCGAAACCACTTCGAAACCGTCCATGCAGGCTTGCATGGCGCAGATCGGGTCAACTTCGGAGACCTTGACGATCATGCCTTCCTGACGCAGGGACTGGGCGGAACCCTTGCCCACGTCACCGTAGCCGATGACCAGCGCTTGCTTGCCGGACAGCAGGTGATCGGTACCGCGCTTGATCGCATCGTTCAGGCTGTGACGGCAGCCGTACTTGTTGTCGTTCTTGCTCTTGGTCACCGAGTCGTTGACGTTGATGGCCGGGATCTTCAGCTCGCCCTTGGCCAGCATGTCCAGCAGACGGTGAACGCCGGTGGTGGTTTCTTCGGTCACGCCGTGGACGCGATCCAGTACCTGTGGGTATTTCTTGTGCAGCAGCTCGGTCAGGTCGCCGCCGTCGTCGAGGATCATGTTGGCATCCCAAGGCGCGCCATCTTTCAGGATGGTTTGCTCCAGGCACCACTCGTACTCTTCTTCGGTCTCACCTTTCCAGGCGAAAACCGGAATGCCGGCAGCAGCGATGGACGCGGCAGCCTGGTCCTGAGTCGAGAAAATGTTGCAGGACGACCAGCGTACTTCGGCACCCAGGGCAACCAGGGTTTCGATCAGCACGGCAGTCTGGATGGTCATGTGGATGCAGCCGAGGATTTTCGCGCCCTTGAGCGGTTGCTCTTCGGAGTACTTGCGGCGCAGACCCATCAGGGCCGGCATTTCGGATTCGGCGATGATGGTTTCGCGACGGCCCCAGGCAGCCAGGGACATGTCGGCGACTTTGTAATCGTTAAAATCTGCAGGCGTGATAACAGCGCTCATGAAGAGCCTCCATTCGTAAAGTATGCGAATGGGCGCCGTTGTGCGTTTAGTGTCGGGCCGATCAAGGCCTGGCAACGCCCCATCCGAGCCTGACAGGTCTAGCCTGCTGCAGCGCCCCTCGGACAGGTGGCGGGAAAACGGTATCAAGTCATGATGACCGTTTTGAAACGGGGGCGATTATAGCGGGCTATGCTGATCTTCCAAAGGGTTTCTGTCGGTCAATGTTCGAACGGTAATAGTGGCTATAGAAGATGCCGAATAGAGCTCTGGTCCAGGCTCTGCCATGATCCCTGGCATCTATCGGCAAGACGGTCAGGAGTGAGCATGAATTTCCACACCCGCAAATGGGTCAAACCCGAAGACCTCAACCCCAACGGCACGCTGTTCGGCGGCAGCCTTCTGCGCTGGATCGACGAAGAAGCGGCGATTTACGCCATCGTCCAGCTGGGCAACCAGCGCGTCGTCACCAAATACATTTCCGAAATCAACTTCGTCAGCGCTTCGCGCCAGGGCGACATTATCGAACTGGGCATCACCGCCACCGAATTCGGCCGCACCTCGATCACCTTGCGTTGCGAAGTGCGCAACAAGATCACCCGCAAGAGCATCCTGACGGTGGATAAAGTGGTCTTCGTCAACCTCGGGGAAGATGGTTTGCCCGCGCCGCATGGCCGGACCGAGATCAAGTACGTCAAAGACCAGTTCAAGGATGATGCCCCCGTCGAATAATGCGGGACCTGTAGGAGCCGGCTTGCCAGCGAAGCATTTGGCTGCCTTGAGGGCCCATTCGCTGGCAAGCCAGCTCCTACAAGGGAAGGTTTCGTTTGATAGAGCGGTGAACAGCTCCAACCCGCGCGGGTCGTAACTAAATCGCACGCCAGCGGTTCAGGAGCGTTATGGACACTCACAAAGCCGGCAAGACCCCCGACCTCTCGGCCAAAGAGCAGCACGAAGTCGAAAAGAGCCAGCCACCACGGGCGGCGGTGTTGCACGAAATCATCCGTACCCAGGGCGATCAGGAGCTTGAACGCAGCGTTGCCGCGCTGTGGTGGTCCGCGCTGGCCGCCGGCCTGACCATGGGGCTGTCACTGATGGGCATGGGCTTGCTCAACTCCCGGCTGCCGGATGGCGAAGGCTTCAAGGTGATTGCCAGTTTCGGCTACTGCGCGGGGTTTCTCGCGGTGATCCTCGCCCGCCAGCAACTGTTCACCGAAAACACCCTGACGGCGGTGCTGCCGATCATGAGCAAACCCACGCTGGGCAACTTCGGTCGATTGTTGCGGCTGTGGACGGTGGTGCTGGTCGGCAACCTGTGCGGCACCTTGCTGGTGGCCTACGTGATGCTGGAGCTGCCGATTTTCGACAGCAAGACCGATATCGCCTTCCTCGACATCGGCCGCAAGGTCATGGAAAACCACGCCGGCCAGATGTTCGCCAAGGGCATTGTTTCGGGCTGGATGATCGCCACCATGGTCTGGATGATTCCGTCCATGGAGAGCGCCAAGATGTGGATCATCATCCTCATCACCTACTTCATGGCGCTGGGGGATTTCACGCATATCGTGGTCGGTTCGCTTGAGGTTTCGTACCTGGTGTTCGCCGGCGAATTGCCGTGGAAGGATTTCTGGCTGGTGTTCGCCGGTCCCACGCTGGCGGGGAACATCATCGGTGGCAGCTTTATCTTCGCGCTGATCAGCCATGCGCAGATTCGCAGTGAAAGCGGGCCGCCGAAAAACGCAGCGGATCAGGGCGAGGAGCCCGACCCGCGGAAGATTGAAAAATAGTCGATATCAGCTTGCTGCATTAACCGCCGCTACGCCGCGACGTTGCAGATGGATAAAGAACAGCGCGGTCAGCACCGTCAGCCCGCTGACCAGCGCGCCCGTCCATGGCAAGTCCGCCAGGTCCGCGCCGCTGGCCACCACCAGCCCGCCAATCCACGCCCCGGCCGCGTTGCCGAGATTGAATGCGCTCTGGTTCAGGGTCGAGCCGAGATTGGGGGCTTCATGGGCCTGATCAATGATCAGCAATTGCAGGATCGGGCACAGGGCGAAAGCGAAAATCCCCCACAGCACCAGCGTGATCGCCGCCGGGATCACCGAGTGGCTGGTCTGGCTGAAGGCGGCCAGTACCAGCACCACAGCCAGCGCCATGCCGACCAGCGACGGCAGCAAGCGGCTGTCCGCCAGGCGACCGCCGAGCATGCTGCCCGCCGTCAAACCTACCCCGAACAACAGCAACATGATCGTCACGCCGTGGGGGCTGACGCCCGTGATGTCCTGCAGGATCGGCGCGATATAGGTAAACACGCTGAACAGACTGGTCGAGGCCAGCACGCTCATGCCCAGCGCCAACAGCACGTTGACCTTGCCCAGCACCTTGAACTCGCTGGCGAGGTTGGCCTTGTCCATCGCAATGTCTTTCGGCAACCAGAGCCATTGCGCAACGGCGGCGATCACACCGATCACCGACACCGCCCAGAACGTCGAGCGCCAGCCGGCGTATTGCCCAAGCGCAGTGCCCAGCGGCACGCCCAGCACGTTGGCCAGGGTCAGGCCGGTGAACATCATGGCAATCGCCTGGGCCCGTTTGTTCGGTGCCACCAACCCGGCGGCCACCACCGAGCCGATGCCGAAAAACGCGCCGTGGCACAGCGCGGTGACGACTCGAGCGGCCATCAGCGTGGCGTAGTTCGGCGCCAGGGCGCAGAGCATGTTGCCGAGGATGAACATCAGCGTCATGCCCAGCAATGTGGCTTTGCGTGGCATGTTGGCGGTGCCGACTGCGAGGATCGGCGCGCCGAACACGACGCCCAGGGCGTAGCCGGTAATCAACAGACCGGCATTGGGGATGCTCACCGCGAGGTCGCGGGCAACATCGGGCAGCAGGCCCATGATGACGAATTCAGTGGTGCCGATGCCAAACGCGGCAACAGCGAGGGCAAGCAAAGCGAGTGGCATGCGCAAGGTCTCTGTCGGTAGTCTTGACGCTGTGATCAGGCATACGCATGCCAACGACCCTTCTCGACGAGAGTGGTCAGGGGCAGATTTTATTGGATTTAGTCTGTGCGCAACTGAGTGCGGCGTGGTCGCTTGCAGTATAAACAGCTGCTGACATATCGCGAATCAATTCTCCCCCCGATACTTTGTGGGAGCACGGCTTGCCGGCGATGGCGATTTCAAGGGCGCCATCGCGGGCAAGCCTTGCTCCCACAGGGGGGCGGGGTGGACTGCAAAAGGAGTGTGCCGTGCTTGCGACGGCTCTGGTGTTGGTGGCGGCGCTGTTGCATGCGGCGTGGAATACCCTGATCAAATTCAGCGCCGAACGGTTGCTGGTGGTGGCGTGCATGGACAGCGTGGCGATGTTGTTTGTCGTTGTGATGCTGCCTTTCGTGGAACTGCCGCCCATTGAAATCTGGCCGTGGATTCTGGCCTCGGCCGCGTTCGAATTGCTCTATCGCTATTTGTTGATTCAGGCCTATCGGGTCGGCGACCTCGGGCTGGTCTATCCGCTGATGCGCGGGTTGTCACCGTTGGTGGTGCTGGCGCTGACGCTGATCTTTGCCGGGGAGGCGCTGACCCATCAGCAGATTTTCGGAATTCTGCTGATCCCGCTCGGCATGCTGTGCCTGCTGTGGCAGGGCGGAGGCGGTGCGCGCCTGCCCTGGTCGATGTTGCCGGTTGTGGCGCTGATTGGCCTGTGTATCGGTTGCTACACCTACATCGACGGCCAGGCGCTGCGGCGCTGGTCGCAGCCACTGGACTACCTGGTCTGGGTGACGCTGCTCAGTGCCTGGCCGTTCCCGTTGCTGGCCTGGGTACGCAAGCGGCCGGCATTCAGGCTGTTCTGGCGCGAGCAGTGGCGTTTGGGGCTGGCGGTCGGGTTCTGCGTGTTGTTCAGCTACGCTCTGGTGCTGTGGGCCATGCAGATGGGCTCGATAGCCGAAGCGGCAGCGCTGCGCGAGATCAGCGTGATTCTGGTGGTGCTGTTCGGTATGCGTTATCTGAAAGAGCCTTTTGGCGGGCCCAGGCTCCTGGCCTGCGGCTTAGTGCTGATCGGCATACTGGTGATGAAATTCTGACTGCTCTGACAATGTGAAGAAGGACTGCTCTATGACGGTTGCCCTGTGGTGCATTTTGATCGCGATTTTCCTGCCCTATGTCTGTACGGGCATCGCCAAGGCCAGTGGCGGTTATCGTCTGCAAGACAACCATGACCCCCGGGACTTTCTGGAATCACTGAATGGTTTTGCCAGGCGTGCGCATGCGGCGCAATTGAACAGCTTCGAAGTGACACCGGCGTTTGCCGCGGCGGTGATCGTGGCGCACCTGGTTGGCAATGCCGAGCTGGTGACGATCAATGTGCTGTCGGTGTTGTTCATCACCAGTCGGCTGCTGTACATCATTTGCTACCTGGCGGACTGGGCGATATTGCGGTCATTGGTGTGGTTTGTGGGGATGGGGTTGATAGCTGCATTCTTTGTTGTGTCAGTCTGAATCCTTATTGCCGATAAGGGCCTCATCGCGAGCAGGCTCGCTCCCACAGGTTATGCACAACCCCTGTAGGAGCGAGCCTGCTCGCGATGGCTATCTAACGGCCAACGCTTGGTTCAGGGCTTGGTCTTCTCCGCATCAGCGACTTGAGGCACCTGCGGCAACGCCGCGCCTTTGGGCCAGAGCATCCAGATCTGCCCCTGTTGCTTCATGTCCCCGGCCAGTTGCCCGGCCGCATCGCCCGTACCCCAGAACAGGTCCGCGCGAACCTCGCCGGCAATCGCGCCGCCGGTGTCCTGCGCCGCTACCGGTCGCACCAGTGCGCTGCCGTCCGGTTTGGTGGTGGATAGCCACAACAGGCTGCCCAACGGAATGACCTTGCGATCCACTGCGGCGCTGTAACCCGCCGTCAATGGCACGTTCAGCGAGCCGCGAGGCCCTTCATTGCTGTCGGGATTACGGGTGAAAAATACATAGCTGGGATTGCTGCCGAGCAGTTCCGGAATACGCGACGGATTGGCTTTGGCCCAGTTGCTGATCGCGCCCATGGTCACGTCTTCTTTCTTCAACTCGCCTTGCTCCACCAGCCAGCGTCCGATCGGTCGATACGGGTGGCCATTCTGGTCGGCGTAAGCGATGCGCAACTGACGGCCGCTGTCGAGCTGGATACGGCCCGAACCCTGGATTTGCAGGAACTGCAGGTTCATCGGATCGGTCAGCCAGGCCACCACCGGCGCCTTGACCCCTTTGGTTTCAATCGTTGCCGCATCGTCGTATGGCTTGAGCACGCGACCCTCGAGCCGGCCACGCAGGCGTTTGCCCTTGAGTTCCGGGTAGAGGCTGTCCAGGGCGACGATGATCATGTCTTCGGGCACGCCATACACCGGAATGTTCGCCGCCGCGGTCTGGGTCAGGCTGCCGGGGTAGACCGGCTCGTAGTAACCGGTGATCAGGCCGTTGGGGTTGTCGTTGGCGGCGCGCAGGCCGTAGACATCGAGGTTCTGCTTGAGAAAGCCGCGAATGTCGCCGGCCGTCTGCGGTACGTTGGCCGCCGCTGCGCAAGTGCCACCCCAGACCGGATCGGCCTTGAGTCGCGTGCAAGCGCTGCGCCATGAGCCGAAGCCGGCGACAAGGTCGTTGTCGGACACTGTCGGCAATGCTTCCCATGTGGCGCTGGAATAGGTGGCCAGGGCATGGGTCTTTGGCTGTTTGTTTTCGCCACCGGTGCAACCTGCGAGCAGGGCGACCATCGGCAGGGTCCAGGCCAGGCTGTAACGCCACGCCTTGAAACGGCTGTTCATGGAGTAATTCCTTTGCCGGTTGCATGTGTGCTCCATGCGCGCATGCAACCCGTATTGATAATAGGGGTATTGGTGTTTGCCTGGGACGCGAGGATACTGGCCGCCGTCTCCCGTGACCTGAAGCCACCATGACTCTTAAAAGACTTTCCGTTGTATTGCTGGCCTGCCTGACATTGTCCGCTTGCGGCGGTGTCGATCCCAATTCGCCGCTTGGTCAGCGCAAGGCCATTTTCAAGCAAATGCTCAAGACAGGCGAAGACCTGGGCGGCATGTTGCGTGGCCGTATTCCGTTCGATGGCCCGAAATTCGCTGACGGCGCGGCGAAGCTCGACACGCTGTCCCATGAGCCATGGAAGCATTTCCCGCAAGTGCGTGAAGAGGACCACACCAGTGCCAAAAGCGATGTCTGGCAGCAGCAGGAGCGCTTCCAGGCAATGGCCCGTACCCTTGAAGCCGCCACTGGTGAGCTGGTGATTGTCAGCCAGGTTCAACCCTACAAGGCCAGCAACCTGGGGCCGGCGGTGCAGAAGGTCGAAGACGCTTGTAGTGCGTGCCATAAAAAGTTTCGGGATCATTGAAATGTGTAGGAGCTGGCTTGCCAGCGAAGCTTTTGGCGCCCTCAAGGGCCTCTTCGCTGGCAAGCCAGCTCCTACAGGTCACTTGTCGAGTTCGTCGACGGCTTCCTGCAATTCCTTGCGGGACTCGGCCAGTTTGTCTTTGCGCTTGTTGATCTTCTCGGGATCGCCTTTTTTCATGGCCTTGTCGAGATCGGCCTGACGCTGGCTGACTTCGTGCTTGGCGGCGAGTACCTTGTTTTCCCGTTCTTTCTTCAGCGAGGCGTCGGTGCAGTTGGCGGTGACTTCGCTCAGGGCTTTTTCCAGGCCTGCCTGCTGCTCGGCATTGCCGTGGGACTTGGCCAGTTCGATCTGATTGATGATGCCTTGCTTCTTGGCGGCACAACCTGTCAGCCCCGGAGCTTCTTCGTCGGCCATCAGCGGGGTGGCCAACACACTGCAAAGGGTCAGCAGGGCGAGCGGTGAAAGAAATTTCATAAAAGCTCCATGTGAAAAGGCAATCGGGTCGATGCGGCGATGGTTGTTCGAGCCCATCGGTACCAGAGGGTTCCCGGACGCCAAGGCATCGCCGGTCGCTAAAAACCGTCTATCCCTGTCGCCCGTAAAGTTTCACTCAAGGCCAGAACCTGCGGGTCGCGAAAAAATGCGCTCAATTGCGCTGCGCGTCCCGGACCTATACCGGCTTCGGCCTGCCATTGTTCGGTGTCTCGTTGCGCCAGTGCCTGCCAAGAGCTCGCGAGGTGTGCCTGGCCTGTCGGCGGCATACCCAGGGCTTTGAGCCAACGGGCGAAAGGGCGTTGCCGGGCACTGTCGAAACTGCTCGAAAGTCGCGCGGCACTGCGCTCGCCGAAACCGTCAATGTTAGCAAGCTCTTGAGCATCGAGGGTTAACCAATCCAGCAGACTGTTCAGGCGACCTGCTCGAAGCAGTTTTTCCCAAGTGCCAGGGCCGACATGGGGCAAGGCCAGGCCCTGTTTGCCACTGAGCCAGGTCAGGCGGGCGAGAAATTGACCCTCGCATCCCGGTGTCGGCTGCCAACAGCTTAGCGAATGAAAGTCCTTGGCCCGCGGCACATTCAGTTCCGGGCGCTCGGTGCTGCGCAACACCACACTGTCCAACCGGGGGATGGTCAGGCCCGCAAGGCTGATGGCGACTTGGTCGTCGGGTCGAATGTCCAGCGCTTGCCAGCGTTGCAGGGAGCTCACGCTGACACGCTTGATCAGGCGGTCATCGAGCATCACCGGCGTCAGTTCCAGCACCGGCGTGATCCGCCCGGTGCGGCCAGCCTTGAAGTGAACCTTGCGCACCTCGGCCAGCGCCTGGGCGAAGGGATACTTCCAGGCAATGCTCCAATAGGGTGGTTTGGCTTGCCAACGCTCGGCGGGTGGACGTTTTTCCTGACGAAGGACGATGCCATCGCTGGCAAATGGTAAAGGCGAGCGGTACCAGTGATCACGCCAACGCTGCGCATCGGCCAGCGTGCTAATCGGCTGGCTGTAGGCCGTGGTGCCCGGAAAACCCAGTTCATCCAGCGCCGCGACGCGCTCTGGCCAGTTCGCCGGACCTTGGGGCCAGTCCCAGACAAACAGACCTATCCCGGTTGCCTGCTGCGCACTCAATGACTTGCGGGCCATCGAACCGGCAACCGTGGAACGGGCATTGAGGCTGCCATCCCGGGCCTGCACGTGCCCGGCCAGGCGCCAGTAAAGTTCACCTTGCACCACCAGATCCAGGGGTTGTGACAGGTGTGGGGGGATGGCCGCAATCTGGCGTGCCGAAGCCGTCCAGTCCTGACCCTGTGAGCCGTCGCCACGACTGATCGCCTGGGTCAGCAGGCCATTGCGGTAAATCAGGGTCACGGCAACGCCGTCGACCTTGGGTTGAGCCCAGACATCCGTGCGATCGCGCAGCCAATGCTCGACGGCTTGGTCGTCGTGCAGTTTGTCCAGGCCGGTGTGGGCGATGGGATGGGCAATCGTGCCGCGTGCAGTGCGCAGCGGATCTGTGGGGGCAATCTGATTGAAGCATTGGCGCCATTGGGTAAGGCGCGCGCGGGACTGGTCGTAGAGTTCGTCGGCGACCAGGGATTTTCCCAGGCCGTGATAGCTGTCGTCCCAGAGGTCGATCTGCTTTTGCAGGGCGGTGATTTCGTTGGAGGCGCGTTGGGGTGGCCAGTCGGGGCATTGGGTGGCGTTGGCGTTCAGGCAGGAAAAGGTCAGCAGGCAGGTGAGTAACAGGCGCAGGGTGAGGGGCATTGCGAGCGTCCTTGCTCAGTGGGGTGTTTGAAGGCTAGGTCAGTAAGGGTTGGCGCGATGAATGGGTGTTTTGCCGGATATTTTTGCTGGCGCGGCCGGCCTCTTCGCGGGCAAGCCCGCTCCCACAGAGATCGTTGGAGTGTTCAAATTTTGCGGACGACGCAGGTCCTGTGGGAGCGGGCTTGCCCGCGAAGGGGGCGACACGGTCTCAAGCGAAAGACAATAAAAAGCCCCGCACGGCAAACCGTGCGGGGCTTTTGGTACAGCCGGGGAAGTCTTACAGGCCGGCAGCGGAACGCAGGGCGTCGGCGCGGTCAGTTTTTTCCCAGGTGAAGGTGGTAAAGGTGTCGTCACCCACGGTCTTGGTCGCCGGGGTACGACCGAAGTGGCCGTATGCCGCGGTTTCCTGGTACATCGGGTGCAGCAGGTCAAGCATCTTGGTGATCGCGTACGGACGCAGGTCGAACACTTCGCGGACCAGTTTGACGATCTTGTCATCGCTGATCTTGCCGGTGCCGAAGGTGTTCAGCGAGATCGAAGTCGGCTGGGCGACGCCGATGGCGTAGGACACCTGAATCTCGCAACGCTCGGCCAGGCCGGCAGCGACGATGTTCTTGGCCACGTAACGACCGGCATAGGCAGCCGAACGGTCAACCTTCGATGGATCCTTGCCGGAGAACGCGCCACCGCCGTGACGGGCCATGCCGCCGTAGCTGTCGACGATGATTTTGCGACCGGTCAGGCCGCAGTCGCCCACCGGGCCACCGATGATGAACTGGCCAGTCGGGTTGATGTGGAACTGGGTGTCCTTGGTCAGCAGTTCGGCAGGCAGCACGTGCTTGACGATCAGCTCCATCACGCCTTCGCGCAGGTCGTTGTAGGACACTTCCGGGTTGTGCTGGGTCGACAGGACAACCGCGTCGATACCCACAACCTTGCCGTTTTCGTAGCGGCAAGTCACTTGCGACTTGGCGTCCGGACGCAACCAAGGCAACAGGCCGGATTTACGGGCTTCGGCTTGCCTTTGCACAAGCTGGTGCGAGAACGTAATCGGTGCAGGCATCAGCACGTCGGTTTCGTTGCTGGCATAGCCGAACATCAGGCCCTGGTCGCCGGCACCCTGATCTTCAGGCTTGGCACGGTCGACACCCTGGTTGATGTCGGGGGACTGCTTGCCGATGATGTTCATCACGCCGCAGGTCGCGCCGTCGAAGCCGACGTTGGAGCTGGTGTAGCCGATGTCGGTGATCACGTCACGAACGATCTGCTCCAGGTCAACCCAGGCCGAAGTAGTGACTTCGCCGGCGATGATCGCAACGCCCGTTTTCACCAGAGTCTCGCACGCCACGCGGGCGAACTTGTCTTCAGCAATGATGGCGTCCAGCACCGCATCAGAAATCTGGTCGGCGATTTTGTCCGGATGCCCTTCAGACACGGACTCGGAGGTGAAAAGGGAGTATTCGCTCATCTCGATGTTTTCCTGAAATTACCGATGGTGAGTGTCGCCAGCCGGCCGCTGAAAATGGCGGACCTGGATCTGGAAACCATTACGTAAGCCTACATAGAGGCTTTCCCCGGGAACGAGTCCCGCAGCGGTGGCCCAACGGGCCAGATCGTCCTGTTCAAACCCCAACCAGAGATCACCGCAGGCTTCCCTGGCCCAACTCTGGTTGTGGCTACATAACTCTGTCACTAACAGGCTACCGCCTGGTTGCAGCAAATTGGCCATGTGCCCAAGGGCATCGGCCGGTGCGGCGAAATGGTGAAGCACCATGTTCAGTACCACGCAATCGGCCTTGAGACTCACACCGTTCAAGGCATCGGCCAATTGCAGGCTGACGTTGGTCAGCATTTGGCGTTCGCACACCTGGCGTGCCAGTTCAAGCATCGCCTGGCTGTTGTCCAGCGCCGTGACCTGGGTGAAGCGGCGCGCCAGTTCCGGTAGAAACGCGCCGTCTCCGGGGCCGACCTCGATGGCTGTGGCGCCTTCGCTGAAACTCAGCTTGTCGAGCAAGGCCACCACGCTATCGCGATATTGTGGCAGGCCGGCGATCAAGTCTTGCTGGGCGCGGAATTTTTCCGCGACCCGTGAGAAAAAGTCCTGACTGGCCGCTGCCCGTTTGCCATGGACCTGAGCGATCCGCGACTGCACATCGGCCGGCAGGGTCAGGTCGTCCACCTCTTCGAGCAAGGCAGCGTGCAGCTTGCCGCCCAGCAGATCAGTGTGGGGCAGGGCGCGACGGTAAAAAATCGCATTGCCTTCACGGCGGGTCGCCACCAGGCCGGCCTGGGCCAATACCTTAAGGTGATGGCTCATGCCTGACTGACCGATACCGAAGATCTGCGCCAGTTCCAGCACACCAAACGAATCGTTGGCCAGTGCGCGCAATACATTCAAGCGCAGAGGATCGCCGCCGGCCTTGCACAGGGCCGCCAGCTCATCGCAATCGTCATGGCGAATGGAAGGCACGCGTAAATTCATAAGGCCGGCAGTCTAGTCACGCGCCGGAAGCACCGCAAGAGCAATATCAAAAAGTTTTGATATTGCTCGATAGATGGCACTTCTTAACGTTACGTTCAGTCAACAAACGAATGGCGGAAAGGTTTCACCCGCCGAAACCGTCGTTATCCATTGGAAAAACGCCTTCATATGACTATCTGTCATTGCCCCGAAGCGTCTCGGTGAGGGAAAATGCTCGCCTTTTTTCCGTTTCGTTTATTCACTCTTGTTTCAGAATCCCCAGGAGAACAGCGATGCCTAGCCGTCGTGAGCGTGCCAACGCCATTCGTGCCCTCAGCATGGATGCCGTGCAAAAAGCCAACAGCGGCCATCCCGGTGCCCCTATGGGTATGGCGGATATCGCCGAAGTGCTTTGGCGCGACTACCTCAAGCACAACCCGAGCAATCCATCGTTCGCCGACCGTGACCGCTTCGTGCTGTCCAACGGTCATGGCTCGATGCTCATCTACTCGCTGCTGCACCTGACCGGCTACGACCTGTCGATCGATGACCTGAAGCAGTTCCGCCAACTGCACAGCCGCACGCCAGGTCACCCGGAACTCGGCTACACCCCGGGCGTTGAAACCACCACCGGCCCACTGGGTCAGGGTCTGGCCAACGCCGTGGGTTTTGCCCTGGCTGAAAAAGTCATGGCGGCACAATTCAACCGTCCCGGCCACAATATCGTCGACCACCACACCTACGTGTTCCTGGGTGATGGCTGCATGATGGAGGGCATTTCCCACGAAGTCGCTTCCCTGGCCGGCACTCTGGGCCTGGGCAAGCTGATTGCCTTCTACGATGACAACGGCATCTCCATCGACGGCGAAGTCGAAGGCTGGTTCACCGATGACACGCCGAAGCGTTTCGAGTCCTACAACTGGCAAGTGATCCGCAATGTCGACGGTCACGACCCGGAAGAGATCAAGATCGCCATCGAGACTGCACGCAAAAGTTCGCAGCCAACCCTGATCTGCTGCAAGACCACCATCGGTTTCGGCTCGCCGAACAAGCAAGGCAAGGAAGACTGCCACGGCGCCCCGCTGGGTGACGCGGAAATCGCCCTGACCCGTGAAGCCTTGAAGTGGAATCACGGTCCATTCGAAATCCCGGCCGACATCTATGCCGAGTGGGATGCCAAGGAAGCCGGTCGCGCGGTCGAAGCCGAGTGGGATCAGCGTTTCGCAGCCTACTCCGCTGCCTTCCCTGCCGAAGCCAACGAGCTGGTTCGTCGTCTGAGCGGCGAGCTGCCGGCCGACTTCTCCGAGAAGGCCGACGCCTACATCGCCGAAGTGGCGGCCAAGGGCGAAACCATCGCCAGCCGCAAAGCCAGCCAGAACGCCCTGAACGCGTTTGGCCCGCTGCTGCCGGAGTTCCTCGGCGGTTCGGCCGACCTGGCCGGTTCCAACCTGACCCTGTGGAAAGGCTGCAAAGGCGTCACCGCTGAAGACGCCAGCGGCAACTACATGTACTACGGCGTGCGCGAGTTCGGCATGACCGCCATCATGAACGGCGTCGCCCTGCACGGCGGCCTGGTGCCTTACGGCGCGACCTTCCTGATGTTCATGGAATACGCCCGCAATGCCGTGCGCATGTCGGCCCTGATGAAGCAGCGTGTGATCCACGTCTACACCCACGACTCCATCGGTCTGGGCGAAGACGGCCCGACTCACCAGCCAATCGAGCAACTGGCCAGCCTGCGCTGCACGCCGAACCTCGATACCTGGCGTCCCGCCGATGCCGTTGAATCGGCGGTGTGCTGGAAATACGCGCTGGAGCGCAAGGACGGTCCTTCGGCCCTGATCTTCTCGCGTCAGAACCTGCAGCATCAAACCCGCAATGCCTTGCAGATCGGTGATATCAGCCGTGGCGGCTACGTGTTGAAGGATTGCGCTGGCGAGCCTGAGCTGATCCTGATTGCGACCGGTTCGGAAGTCGGCCTGGCCGTTCAAGCCTTCGACAAACTGACCGAGCAGGGCCGCAAGGTGCGTGTGGTTTCCATGCCTTGCACCAGCGTGTTCGACGCCCAGGATGCCGGCTACAAGCAATCGGTCCTGCCGTTGCAGGTCAGCGCCCGTATCGCCATCGAGGCTTCCCACGCCGACTACTGGTACAAGTACGTCGGCCTGGAAGGTCGCGTGATCGGCATGACCACCTACGGCGAGTCGGCGCCTGCTTCGGCCTTGTTCGAAGAGTTCGGCTTCACCCTGGAAAACATCCTGGGTCAGGCTGAAGAGCTGCTGGAAGACTAAGTTCAGGGTATGTATTGCCTGTTCTGACGCCATCGCGGCGGTGCGGCGATCCGACAAGCCTTGCTCCCACGGATTTCATAGCCCTGTGGGAGCAAGGCTTGCCCGCGATGACAATGGAACATTCAACGCTGCAATGACAGATTCACCACGGTAATCGAGAACCCCCATGCCTCAACCGCGTCCCTACAAAGTTGCACTCAACGGCTACGGCCGGATTGGTCGTTGCGTCTTGCGTGCGTTGTTCGAGCGAGGCTCGACGGCAGGGTTTGAGATTGTCGCGATCAACGATCTGGCCGACATGGCCAGCATCGAATACCTGACACGTTTTGACTCCACCCACGGGCGCTTTCCCGGTGAGGTGAAGGTCGATGGCGATTGTCTGCATATTAATGGCAACTGCGTGAAGGTCCTGCGCAGTGCCACCCCCGAAGGCATCGATTGGGCGTCCCTGGGCGTCGATCTGGTGCTGGAATGCTCCGGCGCTTACCACACCCGTGCCGACGGCCAGCGTTTTCTCGAGGCCGGCGCGCCACGCGTGCTGTTTTCCCAGCCGATGGCCAGCGAGTCGGATGTCGACGCCACCATCGTCTACGGCGTGAACCAGGAGTGCCTGACCGGTGACGAGCTGTTGGTGTCCAATGCCTCCTGCACCACCAACTGCGGCGTGCCGTTGTTGCGCCTGCTCGATCAGGCGATCGGCCTGGAGTATGTGTCGATCACCACGATTCACTCGGCGATGAACGATCAGCCGGTGATCGACGCCTATCACCACGAAGACTTGCGTCGCACCCGTTCGGCGTTCCAGTCGGTGATCCCGGTGTCCACCGGTCTGGCGCGCGGCATCGAACGCCTGTTGCCGGAACTTGCCGGGAGAATTCAGGCCAAAGCCGTACGTGTGCCGACGGTCAACGTGTCTTGCCTCGATATTACGATGCAGACCGTGAGCGATACCGACGCCACCGAGGTCAACCGGATCCTGCGCGAGGCTGCCACCAGCGGCCCGCTCAAGGGTCTGCTGGCCTATACCGAGCTACCCCATGCAAGCTGTGATTTTAATCACGACCCACATTCGGCGATCGTCGATGCCAGTCAGACCCGCGTTTCCGGCCCACGGCTGGTGAACATCCTGGCCTGGTTCGACAACGAATGGGGTTTTGCCAACCGAATGCTGGATGTTGCAGAGCACTATCTGCAAACAGCGAATCCACCCACTGCTCTCTAAATCAGTAACCCAGGAAATGCGACCCATGACCGTGTTGAAGATGACCGACCTCGATCTGCAAGGTAAGCGCGTACTGATCCGCGAAGACCTCAACGTCCCGGTGAAGGACGGTGTAGTCACCAGCGATGCGCGAATCCTGGCTTCGCTGCCGACCATCAAGCTGGCCCTGGAAAAAGGCGCGGCAGTGATGGTTTGCTCGCACCTTGGCCGTCCGACCGAAGGTGAGTTCTCCGCCGAAAACAGCCTAAAGCCAGTCGCTGACTACCTGAGCAAGGCCTTGGGCCGCGAAGTGCCGCTGGTGGCTGACTACCTGGGCGGCGTCGACGTGAAAGCCGGCGACATCGTGTTGTTCGAAAACGTGCGCTTCAACAAGGGCGAGAAAAAGAACGCCGATGAACTGGCCAAGCAATACGCTGCCCTGTGCGACGTGTTCGTGATGGACGCCTTCGGCACCGCGCACCGTGCCGAGGGTTCGACGCATGGTGTAGCCAAGTTCGCCAAAATCGCAGCGGCAGGCCCGTTGCTGGCGGCCGAACTGGATGCACTGGGCAAGGCCCTGGGCGCACCGGCCCAGCCGATGGCTGCCATCGTTGCCGGTTCCAAGGTGTCGACCAAACTCGACGTACTGAACAGCCTGAGCCAGATCTGTGATCAGTTGATCGTCGGCGGCGGCATCGCCAATACCTTCCTGGCGGCTGCCGGTCATCCGGTCGGCAAATCCCTGTACGAGCCTGACCTGCTGGACACCGCCCGTACCATCGCCGCCAAAGTCAGCGTTCCGCTGCCGGTGGACGTGGTGGTTGCCAAGGAATTCGCCGAAAGCGCCGCGGCCACCGTGAAGCTGATCGCTGACGTGGCAGCCGACGACATGATCCTGGACATCGGCCCGCAGACCGCAGCGAACTTCGCCGAACTGCTGAAATCGTCGAAAACCATCCTGTGGAACGGTCCGGTCGGCGTGTTCGAATTCGACCAGTTCGGCAACGGCACCAAGGTACTGGCCCAGGCCATCGCCGACAGCGCGGCATTCTCCATCGCTGGCGGTGGCGACACCCTGGCCGCCATCGACAAATATGGCGTTGCCGAGCAGATCTCCTACATTTCTACCGGTGGCGGCGCGTTCCTCGAATTCGTCGAAGGCAAAGTGCTGCCAGCCGTTGAAGTCCTGGAAAGCCGGGCAAAGGCCTGAGGCTCGCCCGTTTGGCCAGGCAAGGGAGTGTTCATATGGTCAAGACGTTAGCGCTGTTGATCGTCGCGGGTTCGCTGGCGGCTTGCGGGAGTAACCCGAAAGCCACACCGGAACCCGCGCCGGCTGCGTCGCCGAATGGCTGCTACCAGGCCGACTGGCAGGCGGAAACCAATCCGGTGCTCAACAAGCGTTCCGGGCCTGAAGGCCTGGACAAATACGAGACACAGACTCCCGCCAAGGAACATGGTTGTCCGTGACGGGTCTGACTCTTTACTCAGGGCCGGTAGCGTGCGCCGCCGGTCGAGGAACACGGATGAAAGGTTTTATCGCCATTACGGCACTGGTCCTGCTGGCGGGGTGCGCCAACCTAAACCCGTTCCAGTCGTCCGCCCCGGCTGACAACTGGACCACCTGGACCTGTGACAGCCAGGCCAAGGTGCTCTGGCGCTACACCGACGACAGCCGCAGGGAGGTCGACGTGCGACTGGGTGGGGCCGATCAGGTCTACCGCTTGAAGCAGGAGCCCGGTGCGTCGGGATCGCTGTATAGCGACAACATGCTGGCGTTTCACATAAAAGGTGAGGAAGGCCTGGTTTACTGGGTTGCCACCAATGATTTGATTGGCCGTGGCTGTAAAGCGCAATAACACGGAGCCGACGCTAAACCCTGTGGGAGCAAAGCTTGCTCGCGATGAGGCCGGTACATTCAATATATGTGTCGGCAGTTACACCGCTATCGCGAGCAAGCTTTGCTCCTACAGGTTCTGCGTCGATGTTCAGATTTGTGCGTAACACCGAATTCGCAGGCCGGATTAACCCCCGATCTGCAATAACTTGAATAGCCGCCGCCGCTCCGGCAGGCTGGCACGATTAACGACCCTCAACCGGGAGAGACACACACAATGGCACTTATCAGCATGCGCCAGATGCTGGACCACGCAGCCGAGTTCGGCTACGGCGTTCCAGCCTTCAACGTCAACAACCTTGAGCAGATGCGCGCCATCATGGAAGCCGCTGACAAGACTGACTCCCCGGTGATCGTCCAGGCTTCGGCCGGTGCTCGCAAATACGCCGGCGCGCCGTTCCTGCGTCACCTGATCCTGGCGGCCATCGAAGAATTCCCGCACATCCCGGTGTGCATGCACCAGGACCACGGCACCAGCCCTGACGTCTGCCAGCGCTCCATTCAGCTGGGCTTCAGCTCGGTCATGATGGACGGTTCCCTGGGCGAAGACGGCAAGACCCCGACCGACTACGACTATAACGTGCGCGTTACCCAACAAACCGTGGCCATGGCTCACGCCTGCGGCGTATCGGTAGAAGGCGAGCTGGGCTGCCTGGGCTCGCTGGAAACCGGTATGGCCGGTGAAGAAGACGGTATCGGCGCCGAAGGCGTTCTGGACCACAGCCAGATGCTGACCGACCCGGAAGAAGCCGCTGACTTCGTCAAGCGCACCCAGGTCGACGCCCTGGCCATCGCCATCGGCACCAGCCACGGCGCGTACAAGTTCACCAAGCCGCCTACCGGCGACGTGCTGGCGATCGACCGCATCAAGGAAATCCATAAACGCATTCCGAATACCCACCTGGTGATGCACGGTTCGTCTTCGGTTCCGCAAGAGTGGCTGGCGATCATCAACCAGTACGGCGGCGACATCAAAGAGACCTACGGCGTACCGGTTGAAGAAATCGTCGAAGGCATCAAGCACGGCGTGCGCAAGGTCAACATCGACACCGACCTGCGTCTGGCATCCACCGGTGCTATGCGTCGCCTGATGGCCACCAACCCGAGCGAATTCGACCCGCGTAAATTCTTCGGCGCCACCGTGACCGCCATGCGCGACGTGTGCATCGCGCGTTACGAAGCCTTCGGTACTGCCGGCAACGCTTCGAAGATCAAGCCGATCTCCCTGGAAGCGATGTTCCAGCGTTACCTGAAAGGTGAGTTGAACGCCAAGGTCAACTAAGCCTCAGCGTTTGAGCCACACAAAAAACCCGCAGAAATGCGGGTTTTTTTATGGCCGAAGATTTGCAGTCACCGCAGACACTGTGGGAGCGGGCTTGCCCGCGATAGCGGTAGGTCAGTCAGCATGATTTTGACCGTGCCGACGTCATCGCGGGCAAGCCCCGCTCCCACAGGTTTTAACGGCGCACTACTCACTTATCGTGATCGATATCCAGCTTGCTGAACGTCACTTTCCCGCCCTCACTGGTGTACCCGGTGTTGTCCTGCACATACACCCCGGCCTTGAAGTACAGCGGCTTGTCGCGCCATGTCGCGCTGATCTGGGTGTCCCATTGATAGCCTGCGGCGCTGATCCCCAGGGCACCGCCGGGGCTAAGGTGGATGAGGTAGGAGAACTCCTGATCCAGCTTTACGCCGGTAGCGACAATGATCACGCGGCCTTCATCGTCATCGGGGTGCATGCGCACCTTGGCGACAATGTTGCCGGTCGAGGTTTTGGTTTTGTATTGATACTCGACCTTCACCAGTGGCTTTTGGCTGTTGTAGGCATGAATTTGGCCAACGACGATCTTGCCCGAGCTTGGCACCTGGTTGACCGCCAGGGTGGCCCGCAGGGTGTTGTCGGCGTCAGGGTAGTACCAGTTTTTCAGCGTGCCGTTGCTGTAGGTTTCCCGCAGTTCGGTGCGCGGGTAGATGGCGTTTTCGGTTTTGGAGCCGGTCACCGGGGACCAGAAAATCACCGAGCCGGTGTCGGAACGGAAGTACTGATCCTTGAAGCCATTGACCAGTTTTGAGGTTTCAACGGTGTACGGCGGGCTGCCGACGGGAACGCTGAGGTTCCAGGTTGCAAGGTCGATCATGGGCAAAGCTTCCAGGTGTTTTTTTCAGTACGGACGTACCAGAAGCTCTAGCACGGGCCTTGAGGGCGCTCTTTATAAGCGTACAAGGTTTTTTTGTTAATGCTGGCCAGACAAAATGGGTGACGTCAAAATCCTGTTAAAAGGCCACCTCTCCCGGTTTCAGCGGCCCTCAGGCGTGACCGTTAGTCGGCAAATGAACACATTGTTAGATGATGGCGTACTGACACCTTCTGCTTTCCGGGATCCAGGTCTAGAGTGAATCATTAGAATTTGTCCGGCTTTCACAAGAGGCCGGCCTGACGTCCCGAACATAGAGAAGCAGCATGGAATGCGCGCCCCACACGCCAGCTGAAGGCCGTTCAACGTTATTAATCGTCGACGATTACCCTGAAAACCTGATCAGCATGCGCGCGTTGTTGCAGCGCCAGGACTGGCAGGTCATGACCGCTGCCTCGGGTTTCGAGGCTCTCGGTCTGTTGCTAGAACACGATATCGACCTGGTACTGCTGGATGTGCAGATGCCGGGCATGGACGGGTTTGAAGTCGCGCGCCTGATGCGCGGCAGTCAGCGAACCCGCCTGACACCGATCATTTTCCTGACAGCCAACGAGCAGTCCCAGGCCGCGGTGATCAAGGGTTACGCCAGTGGCGCGGTGGATTACCTGTTCAAGCCGTTTGACCCGCAGATTCTCAAGCCCAAGGTCCAGGCGCTGCTGGAGCATCAGCGCAATCGCCGGGCCTTGCAGCGCCTGAGTCATGATCTGGAGGTGGCTCGCGCTTTCAATGCCTCGGTGCTGGACAACGCGGCCGAAGGTATTCTGGTGGTCGATGAGGGCGGTCTGATCCACTTTGCCAACCCGGCGATATCGCGCCTGCTCAATGCCACGGTGCAAGAGCTGCAAGGCCGGGCCTTTCTGGATTTCCTGCAAAAACCGCATGTCCCGAACTGGGCCGATTCCGACCTGCTGGCCGGCTACAGGCGCGGTGAGACGTTGCGCCTGCACGATGCGTTGCTGCGCACCGCGCCTGGCCAGCAGGTGCCGGTAGCGCTGTCCTGTGCGCCTTTGCCTGCCGAGCAACACGCCATGGTAGTGACGGTGCTGGACATGTCGGTGGTGCGCCACCTGCATCAGCAGCTCGAATTTCAGGCCGTCACCGACCCGCTCACCGGCCTGCTGAACCGTCGGGGTTTTTACCAGACTGTGGAAAACCTGCTGCTGCGCGGTGAACGCACCGACAGTGCCTGGGTCCTGTTGTACCTGGACCTCGACGGGTTCAAGCGGGTCAATGACTCACTCGGCCACGATGCCGGTGATCGGGTGCTGCGTTGGGTGTCCGAGCAGTTGAAGGCTTGCCTGCGGCCGTTCGACATTCTGGCGCGCATGGGGGGCGATGAGTTCACCGCATTGCTCGACCTGGAGTTCCCGGAGCAAGCCGCCAAGATCGCCGAGAAACTGATTGAGCGAGTTTCGATCTGTCAGCAGATCGACGGCCTGGATATCGCTCTGGGCGCCAGCATCGGCATTGCCACCTACCCCGATTGCGGAGCTAATCTGGACGGTTTGCTGCGGGCCTCCGACATTGCCATGTACGAGGCCAAGCGCGCCGGCCGTCAGCAATATCGCTTCTACGATCACGAAATGAACGGCCGGGCACGCTCGCGGCTGATGCTCGAAGAAAGCGTGCGCACCGCCATCGAGAACCGTGATTTCAACCTGGTTTATCAACCGCAGGTGGCCATTGCCGACGGGCAGATTCGCGGATTTGAGGCGTTGTTGCGTTGGCAGCATCCAAGCGTCGGTGACGTTCCGCCAGGGCTGTTTCTACCTTTGCTGGAAGAGGCGCGTTTGATCAGTCGCCTGGGTAGCTGGATTTACCAGCGCGGTGCCGGACAACGCAAGGCATGGGAAACCCTGTTTGCCGAAGACCTGGTGCTGGGCGTCAGTTTGAGCGGCAGCCAGTTCGCCATGCCCCATCTGGCCACCGAGTTGCGCCAGGTGCTGGAGCGCCATGGCTTGCAGCCTCGTCATCTGGAAGTCGAGGTCACGGAAGAAGCCTTGATGCACAACCCGGAAGAAACCCGTAAACAGCTGCGTTTACTGCGTAGCCTGGGGGTCAGGGTGGCGCTGGATGATTTCGGCTCCGGACCCTGTTCGCTGGCGCATTTGCGCGACCTGGAACTGGACACGCTCAAGCTCGACCGTCACTTGATCGCGCGGCTGCCGGAGTCCTCGCGGGACGCGGCGTTGGTGCGCAATGTGATCGAATTGTGCAAACACTACGGCATGCTGGTGATTGCCGAAGGGGTGGAAACCGTCGCGCAATATGACTGGCTGCAAGCCAACGGCTGCGGTTATGTGCAAGGCTTTCTGGTGGCGCGGCCGCTGATGGCCGAGGATACGGGGCACTTCGTGCAGCCTTTCGACTGGAGCGCGCTGACCCGCTGAATTCGCTACACTGGCGATCTTTTCGTCTTTTGTGTTGCCACTGCGATGACCGCGTTGAAATACCTTCAGGCCTATCCCGCTTCATTACAGGATCAGGTGCGCCAACTGATCGCCGAGGGTCGGCTGGGCGATTACTTGAGCAAGCGCTATCCGCAAAAGCACGCTGTGCAGAGCGACAAGGCGCTGTATACCTACGCGCTGGACCTCAAGCAGGAATACTTGCGTAACGCCCCGGCCATCGACAAGGTGTTGTTCGACAACCGCCTGGACCTGACTCACCGCGCGCTCGGCCTGCACACCACGATCTCACGGGTGCAGGGCGGCAACCTCAAGGCCAAGAAAGAAATTCGCATCGCCTCGCTGTTCAAGGAAGCGCCCTCCGAGTTTCTGAAAATGATCGTGGTTCACGAGTTGGCGCATTTCAAAGAGTCCGATCACAACAAGGCGTTCTACAAGCTGTGCGAACACATGTTGCCGGGGTATCACCAGGTGGAATTCGATGTGCGGGTGTACTTGACCTGGCGGGATCTGCCGACGCCCACAGGCGCGTAGGCGCTGGCGCAGGGCTGCGATCTTTTGATCTTCAAAAAAGGAGCAAATGTGACGGAAGTCAGCAAGACCAAGAGCAGCTTTTATCGTCGCTTGTATGTGGCGTACCTGATCGACAGCGGGCTGGCCAGCAGTGTTCCGGCATTGACCGACATCACCGGGATGCCGCGGCGTACGGCCCAGGACACCATTGCTGCGCTGGCGGATCTGGATATCGTTTGTGAGTTCGAGCAGGAAGAGGGCGCTCGCAATCATGCCGGGCGCTACCGGATTCGTGACTGGGGGGCGATTGATCGGGGGTGGATCGAGCGCCATCTTCGGCAGATCAAGGCGGTGTTGGAATATCCCTGAAATTTGCATTGCCTGGGCTGGCGCCTTCGCTGGCAAGCCAGCTCCCACAGGTTCCGATGTGGATTGCAAATTTTCGATCCACTCTCGGTCACTGTGGGAGCTGGCTTGCCAGCGATGGAGCCCTCAGGAACGACGCATCCCTATATGCGGAATGCCATCCTCGACATACACCTCACCCGCCACTTCAAACCCGTACCGCCCGTAATACCCCTGCAGATGCGCCTGGGCCGAGAGATAGATCGGCATGTCGGGCCAGTGTTTTTCCGCTTGCTTCAGCGCCTGGGCCATCAACTCATGCCCAAGCCCCGTGCCTCGTGCCTGGGGGGCGATGATCACCCGTCCGATCACCACGTCGCCACCCTGTAATTCGGGATCGAGAAGGCGCAGGTACGCCACCAGTCGATCCCCGTCCCACGCCATCAAATGGCGGGTGTCACCCTCCAGATCCTGGCCGTCGATATCCTGATAGACGCATTTCTGCTCGACGACGAACACCTCGGCACGCAGCTGCAAAATGGCATACAGCTGCTCCTTGCCCAAGTCACTGTGGTGTTTGCAGACCCATTCGATTGTCATGTCCTGATTCCCTGTAAACGTACCAGCGATACTAAGCGTCCCGAGGAAAGATGTCTTTATGGCGGAGAAATCTGTGACAAAGACCAAAATGCCATCATTCATTTCTCGCACCGCTGACTTCTTTGTGTAATCTGGAATCAAGCGATGTGCTGTGGCTTCAATGAGCTAACGTTTAGTGCCTGGGTGTGCCGGTACGGGGTCTTGGAGTTTTGGCTGAAAACACGTCGGGCAGCCCGCCCGCTAAGGATTTTCTAGCATGCCGCGATTGCATCGAGCCTTTGCTTTGATTGGATTGCTGTTGCTTGTTCATGACGCGGCAGCGGAAAAGTTGCGTCTGGTGGCTGATGCCTGGCCGCCGTTTACCGATGCCACGCTGGTCAATGGTGGCTTGGCCACGGATATTGTCAGCACCGCCCTGGCGCGGGCCGGCTATGCCAGTGACTTCGAGCAGGTGCCTTGGGCACGGGCCTTGCTGGGTGTGAGCGAAGGCCGATACGACGTGCTGGTCAATGCCTGGTACACCGACGATCGCACCAAACTCGGTCAGTTTTCCAGCGAGTACCTGATCAACCGTGTGCGCTTCATCAAGCGCAAGGATGCACCGATCGAATTCAATAACCTGCAGCAACTGCACACCTATCCGGTGGCGGTGGTGCGCGGTTATGCCTACTCGCCGGCGTTCGACGACGACGCATCACTGCAGAAAGTGCCGGTGCACAACTTCGCCATGGCCGTGCGCATGGTCGCCGCCGACCGGGTCAAGCTGACCCTGGAAGACGAGTACGTCGCGCGCTACTACCTGGCCCGCGAATCCGCCAAAGTGCGCAATGCCGTGGAGTTCCTGCCCAAGCCGCTGAGCGAGAACAGCCTGCACATCCTGGTCAGCCTGAAAAATCCCAGGCATGAACAGATCGTCGCCGGATTCGACCGTGAGATCGCGGCGATGAAGGCGGATGGGAGTTATGAGCGGTTGATGAGGCAGCATGGGATGTAGGGTGTGGCTGCTCGCCTAATCGCGGGCAAGCCTTGCTCCCACAGGTTTTATGTTGTGCATGTTTTTGCGAACGACGCGAAACCTGTGGGAGCAAGGCTTGCCCGCGATAAGGCCCGATCAGGCGCTACACATCCTCGCTCGTATCCTTGATCAAATGCGCCGCCAGCGTGCGCAACGGCCCCAACTGCCGACAGATCAGCGCCAGTTGCGTCTGCACCAGGCGCTGCCCTTCGTCGATTTCATCGGGCATCTGCTCAAGCTCGTTGGCCAGCGCTTCTTCCTCATCGCTGTGAATCGCAATGGCGGATTTGCTGGCCAGCCCTTGGGCGATTTCGTCGATGCTGACCGCCAGTTTCACGCCGGCCCCTTCGATCAGATGCTCGCGTCTATCTGGCGGAAGCTGGGTTTCCCGGTGCGCGCCCAGGCCTGACAGGTAACTGAGCAGCGTGTGTGACAGCACCAGGAAGCGGAAGCCCACATCGGCTTCCTTACGGAAATGCCCCGGCTCCATCAGCATGTTGGCCAGGGTGGTCGACAGCGCCGCATCGGCATTGTGAGCGTTGCGTCGGGCCAGGCGATAGGCCAGGTCGTCGCTCTTGCCGGCGGCGTATTGCTGCATGATCTGGCGCAGGTAAACGCTGTTGCAGGCCAGGGTGTTGGCCAGCACCTTGTTCAGGCGTCGTCCCTGCCAGTCCGGCAGGAACATCAATACCGCCAGCCCAGCGATCAGGCTGCCGAGCAAGGTATCGAACAGCCGTGGCACGAAGAGTCCGTAACCGTCACCCACTTGGTTGAAGCAGAACAGCACCATCAAGGTGATCGCCGCTGTCGCCAGGGTGTAGCGCGTGGTGCGGTTGGTAAAGAACACCACCCCGGCGGCAATGGCGAAACACGACTGGATCAGCGGGTTGGGGAACAGATCGAACAGTGCCCAGGCCAGGGTCAGGCCAATGGCGGTGCCGATGATCCGCTGCCCGAGTTTGCGGCGGGTGGCGCCGTAATTCGGTTGGCAGACAAAGAGCGTGGTGAGGATGATCCAGTAACCCTGGGACGGGTGAATCAAATGCACCATTGCGTAGCCGATGCTCAAGGCCAGGGGCAAGCGCAGGGCATGGCGGAACAGCAGTGAAGTTGGCGTCAGCTGCGTGCGCAAGCGTACCCAGACGTCCTTGAGGTTGCGCGGCGAACGGTCGAGCAGGCTGCTGTCGGTGGCGTCGGCCAGGGCATCGGGGTTGCTGGCGTCGCTGAGCAACCGGTCGAGGGTGCCAAGGTTCGCCGCCAGGGCCCGCAACGAGCGCAGCAAGCCGCGCCAGGCAGGATTGCTCTGGATACGCAGGTGTTCCAGAGAGGCGTGCAGATCGCTCAGGGCTTCGGCGAAGCTGGCGTCGTAGATGAACGGCTGGCGCATCTGGATCGACTCGGCCAGTGCCCGGCATGCCTTGCCTTGCTGGCGCAGCAGGCGCTGACAGCGGAACAGTACGTCGCTGTGGAAAAACGCCTCGGCCAGGGCGTTGTAGGGGTAGTGCGAGGAACTGGCGCGCTCGTGGATGTCCTGGGCGAGGAAGTACAGTTTCAGGTAACGGCTGACTTTCGAGCCCGGGCGGCCATTGCCGACCCGGTGCAGGATGATTTCCTTGGCGGCGTTGAGGGCGGCGACCACGCGACCGTTCTGTTGGGCCAGTTCCAACCGCCGTGCCTCAACGTCCATCTGCCGGATCGGCTCGAACAGCGACGACTTCAGCTTCAGGTAAAACCCCAGCTCCCGAAACAACCGCGCCAGGCTTTGCTGCACCGGCTGATTGGAAAACAGCGCTTGCCACACCACCGAGAGCAGACCGTACCAGGCCGCACCGGCCACCAGCAGCACGGGCTCATGCCAGAAGTCGGTCACCGCGCCACCGCGCTGGTCTACGCCGATCATGGTGTAGACCGACAGAATCAGCGTCGCCGAGGCAATCGCGCCATAGCGTTCGCCCAATGCGCCGAGCATGGTCAGGCAGAAGGCGGCCAGGGCGAAGGCGATGATGAAAAAGATGGGGTAGGGGAACAGCAGTTCGACCGACAGCGCCGCGACCAGGAAACACACCAGCGTCACGGCCAGCGCATTGAGGCGCCCTTGCCAGCTGTCGTCGGTCTCGGCCAGGGCGCTGGCAATGATTCCCAGGAACAACGGGATCAACAGTCCCATTTCATCCTGATACCAACACAACGCCATGGTGCCGGTCAGGGCGATGAATACCCGCACGCTGTAGCTGAATTTATCCAGCGCCCAAAGGCGACGCAGAGACTGACGAAGCGAAGTCGATGACATGAAATGCGAAGGCCTTCCGAGGCGATGACGCTAAATTGAGCCAGTAATGACGCCGACGCAATGGCGACGATCACATCTGACAGCAAAATCTGTTCCTTCCTTGCCAAATGCTTTTCCTGTGGGAGCAAAGCTTGCTCGCGATGACGGTCTCACATTCACCATTGATGTTGAATGTTAATCCGCTATCGCGAGCAAGCTTTGCTCCCACAGGGCGCGGTGTCAGGATAACGGGTGGGTCAGACGTATTGGGCAGCCGCGTAGCCCGAAGCCCAGGCCCACTGGAAATTGAAACCGCCCAGATGCCCGGTTACGTCCAGTACTTCGCCGATGAAGTACAGGCCGGGGCTTTTCAGCGATTCCATGGTCTTGGACGACACTTCATTGGTATTCACGCCGCCCAGGGTCACTTCGGCGGTGCGGTAGCCTTCGGTGCCGGCCGGCACGACTTTCCAGCTCGCCAGTTTTTCGGCGATGTCCGCCAGTTCGGCGTGGGTGTACTGCTTCATCGGTTTGGAGACGAACCAGTTGTCCGCCAGCAGGTTGGCCATCTTCTTGGTGAAGATTTCACCGAGCAGGGTTTTGAGTTCGCTGTTGGGGCGTTCGGCTTGCTGCTGTTGCAGCCAGCTCGGCGCGTCGTGGTCTGGTAGCAGGTTGATCTCGACGGTATCGCCCGATTCCCAGAACGAGGAAATCTGCAGGATCGCCGGGCCGCTGAGGCCGCGGTGGGTGAACAGGATGTTCTCGCGAAAACTCTGGTCGTTGCAGCTGACCAGGCAATCCACTGACGTACCGGACAGCTCGGTGCAGAGTTCCTTGAGCTGATCGGTGATGGTGAACGGCACCAGCCCGGCGCGGGTCGGCAGCAGTTCGTGGCCGAATTGTCTGGCCACTTGATAGCCAAAACCGGTGGCACCCAGGGTCGGGATCGACAGCCCGCCGGTAGCGATCACCAGGGATTCGCAGGTGATCTGCCCCATGGTGGTGTCCAGCAAATAGCCTTTCTCAAGTTTCTCGATGGTCTGGATTGACGTGTCCAGGTGCAGGTTGACGCCGACTTGATTGCACTCGTCGAGCAGCATTTCGAGGATGTCGCTGGATTTGTTATCGCAGAACAACTGACCGAGTTTTTTCTCGTGGTACGGCACGCCATGCTTGGCGACCATGCCGATGAAATCCCATTGGGTGTAGCGGGCCAGGGCGGATTTGCAGAAATGCGCATTCTGCGAGAGGAAATTGCCCGGTTCGGTGTACATGTTGGTGAAATTGCAGCGGCCACCGCCCGACATCAGGATTTTCTTGCCGGCCTTGTTGGCATGGTCGAGCAACAGCACCTTGCGCCCGCGCCCGGCGGCGGTCAGCGCACACATCAACCCTGCGGCGCCAGCGCCAATGATCACGACTTCGGTAGAGCGCAAAACGGTGTCCTCACACAAAAACTATTGCGGTCCCTGTAGGAGCGAGCCTGCTCGCGATGGTCGTCAACGATAACGCGGGCTGTCTGATGCCCAGCGGTGTTTCATCGTCCATCGCGAGCAGGCTCGCTCCTACAGGGGGGCGTTGTTACAGGATACGCACGCGCAACGAACGACCCTTGATCTTGCCGTCGTTCAGGCGCTGCAAAGCCTGCTTGGCGACCGCGCGTTCCACGGCCACGTAAGCCTGGAAGTCGAAAATCGCGATTTTGCCGACCTGGGCGCCAGGAATGCCGGCATCACCGGTCAGTGCGCCAAGAATGTCGCCCGGACGAACCTTGTCCTTACGGCCGGCCGCGATGCACAGGGTGCTCATCTGCGGCAGCAGTGGGCCACCGCCCTTGGAAGTGAGGTTGTCCACCTGATCCCAGGTCAACGGTGTCTTTTGCAGTTGCTCGATGGCTTGCGCACGGTGTGCTTCGGACGGGGCCACCAGGCTGACCGCGATACCTTTCTCGCCAGCGCGACCGGTACGGCCGACGCGGTGAATGTGGATTTCCGAATCACGGGCCAGTTCGACGTTGATCACCATGTCCAGGGAATCAATGTCCAGGCCGCGGGCGGCGACGTCGGTGGCCACCAGCACGGAGGTGCTGCGGTTGGCAAACATCGCCAGCACCTGGTCGCGGTCACGCTGCTCCAGATCGCCGTGCAAGCCGACGGCGGAGATGCCCTTGGCAGTCAGGTGATCGACGGTTTCCTGAACCTGCTGCTTGGTGAAGCAGAACGCCACGGTGGACGCCGGGCGGAAGTGGCCAAGTACCTTGGTCACCGCGCTCATGCGCTCTTCCGGGGAGATCTCGTAGAAACGCTGCTCGATCTGCGTGTCGTCGTGGAACGCCTCGGCCTTCACTTGCTGCGGGTTGCGCATGAACTTCGCGGCCAACTGCTTGATGCCCACCGGGTACGTGGCGGAGAACAGCAGGGTCTGGCGACGTTCCGGGGCCTGCATGATGATTTCTTCGATGGAATCGTAGAAACCCATGTCGAGCATGCGATCGGCTTCGTCGAGGATCAGCGTGTTGAGGCCGTGGAGCACCAGCGAACCTTTGCGCAGGTGCTGCTGAATACGTCCCGGGGTGCCGACGATGATGTGCGCGCCGTGCTCCAGCGAAGCGATCTGCGGGCCGAGGGACACGCCGCCACACAGGGTCAGGACCTTGATATTGTCTTCGGCACGGGCCAGGCGACGGATTTCCTTGGCCACCTGATCGGCCAGCTCGCGGGTCGGGCACAGGATCAGCGCCTGGCAACCGAAGTAGCGCGGATTGATCGGGTTCAGCAGGCCAATGCCAAAGGCGGCGGTCTTGCCGCTGCCGGTCTTGGCCTGGGCAATCAGGTCCATCCCCTTGAGGATCACCGGCAAGCTCTGCGCCTGGATCGGCGTCATCTGGGTATAACCGAGGGAATCGAGGTTAGCCAGCATGGCGGCGGACAGCGGCAGAGTATTAAATTCGGTGGCGATGGTGGTCACGGGACTGGCCTGCAAAACAAAATGTCGCGCAGTGTACCAGTCCGATGGCCATTCGCCCTAAGGCTCTATGTGTTCTTCCGGACGTTTGACTCGCCGTCCGTCACTCTTTGACAGTTGCGAGAAGATGGTCGCGGCCAGCATCGCCATGATGCCGACGGTCACAAAGGTCAGTTGGAATGCACCCAAAACCGTCTCCACGCCATCGTTTCCGATCTCTGCCGTGAACCCGCCAAGCAGCGCACCTGCACAGGCCACGCCAAGGCTCAACGACAATTGCGCTACCACCGACAGCAAACTGTTGCCGCTGCTGGCGCTGGCATCGTCGAGATCGATCAGGGTCACGGTGTTCATCGCGGTGAATTGCAAGGAGTTGATTGCCCCGAGGATCGCCAGCAGACACAACAAGAGCCAGTACGGCGTCTGCTCGCTGACAAGACCCATCGCCGCCAGCATGATCCCCAGCGCCAGGGTGTTGCCGGTCAGCACGATGCGGTAGCCCAGGCGCTCGATCAACGGGCGTGCCACCCACTTGGCAATCATCGCCGCCGCCGCCAGCGGCAGCATGCTCATCCCGGCTTGTGACGGCGAATAGCCCAGCGCCACTTGCAGCAGCAACGGCACCAGAAAGGGCAGGGCGCCGCTTCCGAGCCGGGCGAACAGGTTGCCGAGAATACCGACGGCAAAGGTCCGGGTCTTGAACAGCGACGGCGCGAACAATGGGTTGTCGATATGGCCTGCGCGCAACCAGTAAGCCGCCAGGCAGGCCATGCCGCCGAACAGCAGCAACATCACCCGCAGGTGCGGCAGGTGCAGTTCACCCAGCCCCTCCATGGCGATGGTGATCAGGATCATTGCCGCGCCGAACAGTACGAAGCCGAGGCTATCGAATTTCGTGCGTTCCGAGCCACGAAGGTCGGGAATGAATTTCCACACGGCGTAGCAACCGACCACACCCACTGGCAGGTTGATCAGGAAGATCCAGTGCCAGGTCAGGTACTGCACCATCCAGCCGCCCATGGTCGGGCCGATCAGCGGGCCGAGCAGTCCGGGAATGGTGATGAAGCCCATGATCCGCACCAGTTCCGAGCGCGGGTAGGCGCGCAGCACCACCAGTCGCCCGACCGGCAGCATCAACGCGCCGCCGAGGCCCTGGATCACCCGGGCACCAATCAGCAGGGTCAGGCTGTTTGACATCGCGCAGAGCAGTGAGCCGAGGCTGAACAGCAAAATGGCACCGAAGAAGATTTTCCGGGTGCCGAAACGATCGGCGATCCAGCCTGAGGCGGGGATCAGCAACGCGACCGTGAGCATGTAGGCGATGATCACGCCCTGCATGCGCAATGGATCTTCCGCCAGGTCCGCGGCCATGGCCGGCAAGGCGGTGTTGAGGATGGTCCCGTCGAGGGATTGCATGAAAAAGGCAATGGCGACGACCCACGGCACCCAGCGGGCGGTGACAGGGTCGAGAGGCGGGCGGTTGGGCATGGGACCTCTTGTCAGTGTGAATCAGGTAAACCGTGGTGATTTCATCGCGGGCAAGCCTTGCTCCCACAGGATTAGGGTTTGCCCGGGTTTTTCAGACGACGCCAAAACTGTGGGAGCAAGGCTTGCCCGCGATGCTTTTACAGGGTCAACGTAAGTCGGCTGACCAGCGCCCCCGGCAACAGCGCCGAAGCTGTCGCGCGTTGGCTGTAGGTACTCGCTGACAGCAACATTTCTCGCTCTTGCGTCAACGCCTCGAGCTGCGAGCCGAGCAGGCTGAAGGCGCTGTCATCAAAGCGCATGGTGCTGACCGGGGCCTGGATCTCGCCGTTCTCGACCCAGAACGTCGCAAACCGGGTCATGCCGGTCAGGCGCGCGGCCGGTTGATCGGAGAAGTTCAGGTACCACAGGTTGCTGATGTACAAACCCGTGCCCAGTTGCTTGAGGATGTCCGCCTCCGGTAGCGCACCGGCCTGCATGTTCAAGGCGCTTGGCGATTCTCCACCGCTGGCGCCGTTGGCGGTCAGGCCGTATTCGGCGGCGCTGCGTGAGCCAACCAGTTGCGCACCGGCCTTGCCCCCGACAATCAACCCCAGGTCGCTGCGCGGATAGCCTTCGTCGGAGAACGCCGGGCTCAATGAACCGCTGACCTTTTCATCCAGCGACACCAACGGGCTAAAGGATTGATCGCCCCCATAAAGCTTCTGCAGCGGACTGCTTTTGCTGGCAATCGACTGCGCCGAAAAGCCGCCCCAGCACAGCATGCCCATGATTTCTTCCAGCGCGGCCGGTGCCAGGTAAGCGCGGTAGTGACCCGGCGCCAGGGTGCGCAGCGGCCGGCCCAGATACTCAAGTTGCTCGCGGGCCTGCTGGAAGCGCCTGGCAAAACCTTCGCTGTTCCAGTCGTGCCCCGCATAGCTGGCCTTCACGGCCTGGCCGTTTTCGTGGAACAGGCTGAAGTCGAAGTTGAAGCTGTTGGCCTGGTGCGAGCCGAACGCCCCGGCGGAACTGGCGAAGCCCCGGCTGATGGGACCGGCCGCGTAGAAACCGACCAGGTCCAGGCCTTCGGCGGCACGGGTGATTTCGGCGACTACTTGCTCGGTGTCCGGTAGCGGATGCTCCTGCACATTCTTGCTTTGCCAGCCGTTGTAGTTGAGCAGCAGGTACGGATCCTGTGGCAGCAGCGGCAGGGTTTCGCGCAGTTGTTGCAGGCCTTCGACCAACCGCTGCTGATCCACCTGCGGATCGCCGGAAAGGGTGATGTCGAGGTCGGCATGACGGCCATCGTTGATCAGTTTCAGACCGATGCTTGCCTGCTGCACCTGCCCGGCCTGACGTACCTTGGCGTGGTTGAAACGCACGAAGGCCGACGACTCGGCGGCGTAGCTGAGGGTGAATTGTTCCGGTTCACGCAGCGAGTCACGCAAGCCGTTGACCAATGCCTTGAATGACTCGGCCTGAATTTTCGACGTACTCATCAGGCGTCTCCCCCAAATACATCTACATTGCTGAACACGCAGGCCGGCGACGCATGGCCGACGCGGATCACCTGATTCGGTTCGCCCTTGCCACAGTTCGGCGTGCCCAGGATCTTGAAGGTGCCGGCATCGCCGACCGCGCTGAGGCTCTTCCAGAACTGCGCGGAAATCGCCCGGTAATTCGGGTTCTTCACCACGCCCTTGAGTTCGCCGTTCTCGATCAATTGGCCCCATTCGCAACCGAACTGGAACTTGTTGCGTGCGTCATCGATGGACCAGGAGCGATTGGTGCTCATCAGGATGCCGTGCTCGATGTTGCCGATCAGTTGTTCCAGTGGCTGATCGCCCGGCTCGATGTTCAGGTTGGCCATGCGATCGATCGGTGGCCGGTTCCAGCCGCAGGCGCGGCTGTTGGCGACACCGTCCAGGCCGGCGCGGAATTGCGACAGCGCACCGCCCAACGGACGCAGCAACAGGCCTTCGCGGATCAGGAATTGTTTGCTGGCGGCGGTGCCGTCGTCGTCATGACCGTAACTGGCGAGTTGCTCGGGAATGTCGGGGTCGAAGGTCACGTTGAGCAGTTTCGAGCCGTATTGCAGGCGGCCGAAATCTTCGGCTTTGACGAAACTGGTGCCGGCGTAATTGCGCTCGTCGCCGAGGATGCGGTCCAGCTCCAGCGGGTGGCCGATGGATTCGTGGATCTGCAGCATCATCTGATCGGGCATCAACAGCAGGTCGCGGGCGCCTTGCGGGGTGTTCGGCGCCAGCAGCAGTTGCAGCGCCTGATCGGCGATTTTCGGACCGGCACCGATCAGGCCGCAGCGGCTGATCACATCGAAGCCGCCCTGTTGGCCGAAGTTCTCGCGGCCCAGGGTGCGGGTCTGGCTGTCGTTGCCGTCGTAGGCGGTGACGTCCAGGCCGGGGTAGACGAAGCGCTGTGCCTGGCGCAGTTCGGCGCCCGCGCTGTTGAGGTAGATCTGCTCGACGTGGGTGATGCCAATGCTCACCTGCCAGTTCACCAGGCGCTCGTCCTTGGGCACGGCGGCGGATTCCGCGCCGAGCAGTTGGTAGCAATCGCTCAGGGACGGGAACGGCTGGTCCAGGTTCGGCGAGAAGTAATCGGCGCGATCGCTGGACACGGCTTGTTCACGCAGGTCCAGCAGGGCATGGGGCTTGAGTCGGCGGGCCTGCTGTTCGGCACGTTCGAGGGCCGCTTGCAGGCCTTGCTGCGACAGGTCGTTGGTGGCGGCGTAGGCTTCGACGCCGTTGACCCGTACGGTCAGCATCGCGCCTTCGTCACGGCGCAGGCTCGGCGGTTCCGCCACGTTCTTGCGCACCGACAGGTATTGGCCGGACTCGCGCACATAACGCAGGGAAAAGAATTCAGCGCCCGTGCGCAAGGCAGCGAAGCGCAGCTTGAGCTGGGGGTGGAAATCGAACATTCGGGGGACCTCCTTGGTGTGGAGCATCGATGTTGCGGGGGGAGGGTGAAACGTTTGCGTGGCGCTAGAGTAGGCCTGCGAGGGGGGAGGATCAAGCTTGGAGCGGTAGAGGTGTTTTGTTTGTCAGGGCCTCATCGCGAGCAGGCTCGCTCCTACAATGGTCCAGGGGTTGCCGAAGATCCATTGTAGGAGCGAGCCTGCTCGCGATTGAGGTCGACGCGGTATTAAGCCGGCTGGCTGACTTCCCGCACCGGCTTGCCCTTCACCGGCGCATCACCGGCCACGTAGTAGTTGGCCTTGCTGCGTGGCAGTGGCTGGCGTCCACGGATCTTGTCGGCGATTTTCTCGGCCATCATGATCGTCGGCGCGTTCAGGTTGCCGGTGGTGATGATCGGCATGATCGAGGCATCGACCACGCGCAGGCCTTGCATACCATGCACACGACCTTCGCCATCGACCACGGCCATCTCGTCGGTACCCATCTTGCACGAGCAGGACGGGTGGAACGCGGTTTCGGCGTGCTCGCGGATGAACTTGTCCAGCTCTTCGTCGGTTTGGACTTCAATGCCCGGGCTGATTTCGCGGCCACGGAAGGCGTCCAGCGCAGGTTGTTGCATGATTTCACGGGTCAGGCGGATGCCGTCGCGGAATTCCTGCCAATCCTGCTCGGTGGCCATGTAGTTGAACAGAATGCTCGGGTGCTGGCGCGGATCCTTGGACTTGACCTGGATGCGACCACGGCTTGGCGAACGCATGGAGCCCATGTGCGCCTGGAAACCGTGCTCTTTCACACCGTTGCTGCCGTTGTAGTTAATCGCTACCGGCAGGAAGTGGTACTGGATGTTCGGCCATTCGAATTCCGGACGGGTACGAATGAAACCGCCGGCTTCGAACTGGTTGCTGGCGCCGATGCCGGTACCGTTGAACAGCCATTCGGCACCGATGGCCGGCTGGTTGTGCAGCAGCAGCGACGGGTACAGCGACACTGGTTGGGTGCAGGCGTATTGCAGGTACAACTCAAGGTGGTCCTGCAGGTTTTCGCCGACGCCCGGCAGGTCGTGAACCACCGGAATGTCGAGGCTTTGCAGCAGTTTTGCCGGGCCTACGCCGGAGCGTTGCAGGATCTGCGGCGAAGCGATGGCGCCGGAGCACACCAGCACTTCCTTGCGTGCTTTGACTTCAACGCGCTCTTCAGCCGCGCCGACCAGGTAACGCACGCCAACCGCACGCTTGCCTTCGAACAGGATCTTGTCGGTCAGGGCGTGGGTGACGATGGTCAGGGTCGAACGCTTCTTGGCCACGTCCAGGTAACCGCGAGCGGTGGAAGCACGACGACCTTTGGGCGTCACGGTGCGGTCCATCGGGCCGAAGCCTTCCTGCTGGTAACCGTTGAGGTCTTCGGTGCGCGGGTAACCGGCCTGCACGCCCGCTTCAACCATGGCGTGGAACAGCGGGTTGTTGCCGGCTTTGGGCGTGGTCACGCTGACTGGGCCTTCGCCACCGTGGTAGTCGTTCGGGCCGATGTCACGGGTTTCCGCCTTGCGGAAATACGGCAGGCAGTCGAGGTAAGTCCAGTCTTCCAGGCCCGGCAGTTTTGCCCAGCCGTCGTAGTCCATGGCGTTGCCGCGGATGTAGCACATACCGTTGATCAGTGAGGAACCACCCAGGCCCTTGCCGCGACCGCATTCCATCCGGCGGCCGTCCATGTATGGTTCCGGATCGGTTTCGTAGGCCCAGTTGTAGCGACGGCCTTGCAGCGGGAACGCCAGGGCGGCCGGCATCTGCGTGCGGAAATCCATGCGGTAGTCCGGGCCGCCGGCTTCGAGCAGCAGGACGGTGACGCCAGCGTCTTCGGTCAGACGGGTCGCCAGGGTGTTACCGGCCGAGCCGGCACCGATGATGATGTAATCGAATTCTTGGGACATTGAATGCACCCTCGTTAAAAATGGTCAGGCGAGTGCTTCGCACTCGATCGCGGGCAAGCCTTGCTCCCACAGGTCATGCGCTGTCCTTGTGGGAGCAAGGCTTGCCCGCGATGACGGCATCACAGGCAATGCATAGCTTTCGCCTTAGAACACCGAGGCGTAATCGCCCAGCTCGACCTGTACCGATTTGATGCGGGTGAAGTTGTTCAGCGAGCTGATGCCGTTCTCACGGCCAACACCCGACTGCTTGTAGCCACCGACCGGCATCTTGGCGTCGGACTCGCCCCAGGCGTTGATCCAGCAGATACCGGCTTCCAGTTGATGAATTACGCGGTGGGCGCGGTTCAGGTCCTTGGTGACGATACCGGCGGCCAGGCCGAAGTCGGTGTCGTTGGCGCGACGGATCACTTCTTCTTCGGTTTCGTAGGTAAGGATCGCCATCACCGGGCCAAAGATTTCCTCACGGACGATGGTCATGTCGTCGGTGCAGTCGGTGAACACGGTCGGGGCCACGAAGGCACCTTTGGCGAATTCGCCGTCGGTCAGACGCTCACCGCCGCACAGTACGCGGGCGCCTTCTTCCTTGCCCTTGGCGATGTACCCCAGCACGTTTTCCATGTGGGCGAAGCTGACCAGCGGACCGAAGTTGGTGTTTTCGTCTTCCGGGTTGCCGATGCGGATGCGGGCAACACGTTCAACGATCTTGGCTTCGAACGCCGCTTTGAGGTGTGCCGGTACGAACACGCGGGTGCCGTTGGTGCAGACCTGGCCGGAGCTGTAGAAGTTGGCCATCATCGCGGTATCGGCGGCGCGATCGAGGTCGGCGTCGTCGCAGATGATCAGCGGGGACTTGCCGCCCAACTCCATGGTCACGTCTTTCAGCGAGGAAGCCGAAGCGCTGGCCATGACTTTCTTGCCGGTGTCGGTACCGCCGGTGAACGAGACTTTCTCGATGCGCGGGTGCTCGGTCAGCCAGGTGCCGACTTCGCGGCCGCTGCCGGTCAGGACGTTAAACACGCCATTTGGCAGGCCGGCTTCGGTGTAGATTTCGGCCAGTTTCAGGGTGGTCAGCGAGGTGACTTCGCTTGGCTTGAAGATCATCGCGTTACCGGCCGCCAGGGCTGGTGCGGATTTCCACAGGGCGATCTGGATCGGGTAGTTCCACGCGCCGATGCCGGCCACGACGCCCAGCGGCTCGCGACGGGTGTAGACGAACGAGGTGGTGCGCAGCGGAATCTGCTCGCCTTCGATGGCCGGAACCAGACCAGCGTAGTACTCCAGCACGTCAGCACCGGTGACGATGTCGACATAGCGGGTTTCGGAGTAGGCCTTGCCGGTGTCCAGGGTTTCCAGGGCAGCCAGTTCGTCGTTGCGCTCACGCAGGATTTCCACGGCGCGACGCAGGATGCGCGAACGCTCCATGGCCGTCATGGCGGCCCAGATTTTCTGGCCCTTTTCGGCGCTGACAACAGCGCGCTCGACGTCTTCCTTGGTTGCACGTTGTACTTTTGCGAGGACTTCACCGTTAGCCGGGTTGATGGCTTCGAACGTGGCGTCGCTGCCAGCGTCGGAGTAAGCGCCATCGATGTAGAGTTTTTGCAGTTCGAAACGGGCCATAAAGTCCTCGCAAGTGCATCAGTTGATTGGCTCGAATCAGGGGTTGAGCGTTCTATGTGCTCTAACTCACCTGCTTGGCCAGTTGGAAATCCATGTATTCGTAAGCGATCCGGTGCGCCTGTCCGGTGTCGAAAGCGTCTCCCGACAGCGCGCCGCGCAACCACAAACCGTCAATGAGGGCTGCCAGGCCACGGGCTGCACTGCGCGCATCTTCGAGCGACAGTACGCGGCGGAACTGGCAGCACAGGTTGGAATACAGGCGGTGATCGTTGATCCGCTGCAACCTGTGCAAAGACGGGTGGTGCATGCTGGTGGCCCAGAAGGCCAGCCAGGTTTTCATTGCCGGGCCATTGACCTGGCTGGCGTCGAAGTTGCCTTCGATGATCACCTGAAGGTGCGCCCGCGGGCTGTTGTCCTTCAGCGCCTGACGGCGCGCGGTGACGTTCTCGCTGAGGACGCTCATCAGATACTGCGCCGTGGCAGCAATCAGGCCGTTCTTGTCCTGAAAATAGTGACTGATGATGCCATTCGAGACACCGGCCAAACGGGCGATCAGCGCAATGCTGGCGTCCCCCATTCCGACCTGATCGACGGCCAGCAAAGTGGCTTCGATCAATTGCTGGCGGCGAATGGGTTGCATACCGACCTTGGGCATCTTGCACATCTCCTTAGGCCTTCCGGCAGACGTCAAACGGCTACCGGCTTGTGGGCCAGTCTATTTTGTTTTGATTGAACGTTCAATCAACAAAGAATAAGATCTGCGACAAATCGTCGCTGCTTACAGATTTTTCCTACGTGTAAATGGCGACAAACCGACATCCGAAACAGCTCGAAGCCTATACGCCACAGCGTCTCAAGGGCTTCGGGCTTTTTTCGGGCTGTCTTTATATCACCCACTGGTCGGCTGCCCACTAACCGATTGGTCGGGTAACACATTGCCTTGCGTTCTTCTCTCGCACTGCCCGGAGCATCTGTGCCATGAGTTCTGCCTCGCTTATAAAGACCCCACCCGAGAAGGTGACGGTCAACGGTTGGGTGTTCTACACCTCTACCGCGTTGATTCTGTTGTTGACCGCCATTCTGATCATCGCCCCGCAAGAGGCCGGCAGAATGTTGGGTACGGCGCAAGCCTGGTTGTCCCGCAGCTTCGGCTGGTACTACATGGTGGTGATCGCCGCCTATCTGATCTTCGTCGTCGGCCTGGCGTTTTCGTCCTACGGCAAACTGAAACTGGGCAGCAAGGACGACACCCCGGACTTCAGCTATGGCGCCTGGGCGGGGATGCTGTTCTCGTCGGGTATCGGCATCTCGTTGCTGTACTTCGGTGCGTCCGAGCCGCTGGATCACTATTTCAATCCGCCTGAAGGCGTATCCGCCAGCAACCTGGCGGCCCGTCAGGCGGTGCAACTGACCTTCCTGCACTGGGGCCTGCACGGCTGGGCAATCTACGCATTGGTCGGCTTGGCCGTGGCGTACTTTGCCTACCGTCATAACCAGCCGCTGGCGTTGCGTTCGGCGTTGTATCCGCTGGTGGGCGAGCGTTGGGTCAAGGGGGCGGCCGGCCATGCGGTGGACGGCTTCGGCATGTTCGTGACCCTGCTGGGCCTGGTGACCAACCTGGGGATCGGCTCGCTGCAAGTGTCGTCGGGCCTGGAAAACCTGTTCGGCATGGAGCACAGCAACACCAACCTGCTGATCGTGATCATCGTGATGAGTACCGTGGCGACCATCGCTGCGGTGTCGGGTGTGGAAAACGGCATTCGTCGTCTGTCCAACCTGAACATCGTGCTGTTCAGCGGCCTGCTGATTTTCGTGCTGTTGTTCGGTCCGACCCTGCACCTGCTCAACGGCTTTGTGCAGAACATCGGTGACTACCTCAACGGCGTGGTGCTGAAGACCTTCGACCTCTATGTGTACGAAGGCGACACTGAGAAGTCCGACCGCTGGCTGGGCCTGTGGACTCTGTTTTACTGGGCGTGGTGGATTTCCTGGGCGCCATTCGTGGGCATGTTCGTCGCGCGTATTTCCCGTGGTCGCACGGTGCGTGAAATGGTCGCCGGCGTGCTGCTGATTCCGCTGGGTTTCACCCTGGCGTGGCTGTCGATCTTCGGTAACTCGGCCCTGGACCTGGTGATGAACCACGGTGCGGTGGAGTTGGGCAAGACGGCACTGGAACAGCCGTCCATGGCGATCTACCAGTTGCTTGAGCATTACCCGGCGTCGAAAGTTGTGATTGGCGTATCGATTTTCGTCGGTTTCGTGCTGTTCCTGACCCCGGCGGATTCCGGCGCGGTAATGATGGCGAACCTTTCGTGCAAGGGCGGTAACGTCGACGAAGACGCCCCGCACTGGCTGCGGATTTTCTGGTCGGCGGTGATCACGCTGGTGACCATCGGCCTGCTGTTCGCCGGCAACTTCGAAGCCATGCAAACCATGGTAGTGCTGGCCGGCCTGCCGTTCTCGGTAGTGTTGGTGTTCTTCATGTTCGGTTTGCACAAGGCCATGCGCCAGGACGTGCAAATCGAGCAGGAACAAGCGGAGCTGGCGGCACGCGGTCGCCGTGGTTTCACCGAGCGTCTGACTCAGTTGGACCTGCAACCGAGCCAGTCGGTGGTGCAGCGTTTCATGGACAAGCACGTGAGCCCGGCGCTGCAAGATGCGACGACGCAAATGCGTGCCCAGGGCCTGGAAGTCCAGACGCTGCTGGGCAAGTCCAAGCGTTGCATGGGCGTGCGTGTCGAGATGGAAGAGGGCAACCCGTTTGTCTACGAAGTCAGCCTGGATGGCTACCTGGCCACGCCAACCGAATCGGCTCAATCCGATGAAGCGCGCCAGCGTTACTACCGTGCCGAGGTGTACCTGCACAACGGCAGCCAGGACTACGACTTGATGGGTTTCACCCAGGATCAGATCACCCGTGACGTGCTCGATCAGTTTGAAAGCCATCGGCAGCTCCTTGGCCGGGTGTATAGCTAAGTTGTGAGTTGGCGCGGTGTTTCCATGGCACCGCGTCGCGTTCATCGCGGGCAAGCCTTGCTCCCACAGGTTTGGAGTGAGCGCAACATCTGCGGTACACCCCAATCCTGTGGGAGCAAGCGGTGCGACGATTCGACTTGCCCGCGATGGGGCCTGATGGAGCAATACACATCTCCCTTAATGCCCCGCAAACAAAAACGCCGCGATCCTCTCGCGGCGTTTTTGTGTCTGTTGCCTTACCCCAGGTTCTTGCCGAGCAGTGCGTGGTACAGCTCACTGTCGCCGAGGATCCCGACCACATGGTTGTTGTCGTGCAGTACAAGCTTGTTGCCGGTCTGGTAGCGAATCTGCAGCGCGTCGCGCATGCCGATGTTCGAGTCCACCAGTGTCGGCCTGCGTCCCAGGCCTTCAACCGATTGCCCTGGAACCCAGTTCTGCAGGTCCAGTACCGAACCGTTCTGGCGTGCACCCTTGATGGTGTTGCCTTCCGCCAGGTCGAGCCACGAATCACCGCCCGGATCCAGGCACACCGAACCGTTGATGCGTTTGCAGTTGTCCAGGGTGCGCATCAGGCTGCGACCGCACAGTACGTTCAGCGGGTTGGTGTGGGCGACGAAGGTCCGCACGTAGTCGTCCGCAGGGTTCAGGACAATTTCTTCAGGCTTGCTGTACTGGATGATCCGGCCGTCTTTCATGATCGCGATACGGCTGCCGAGCTTCAGCGCTTCATCGAGGTCGTGGCTCACGAACACGATGGTTTTGCTCAGCTTGCGTTGCAGTTCCAGCAGTTCGTCCTGCAGGCCCTGGCGGATCAGCGGGTCGAGGGCCGAGAACGGTTCGTCCATCAGCAGAATGTCGGCGTCCATCGCCAGCGCACGGGCCAGGCCCACACGTTGTTGCATGCCACCGGACAGCTCATCGGGTTTCTTGTTGCGCCATTGGGTGAGGCCCACCAGCTCGAGTTTTTCATCGACCAGTTTGCGGCGTTCCTTCTCCGGACGGCCCTGCATCTCGAGGCCGAAACTGATGTTCTCGCGCACCGTCAGCCAAGGCATCAGGGCGAATTTCTGGAACACCATCGCGATGCGCTTGGTGCGCATCATTTTCAGTTCGGCGGCCGTGCAGGAGGCAATGTTGATCTGCTTGCCTTCGTGCTCGACGAACAGCTTGCCGCGGCTGACGGTGTTGAGGCCGTTGATGCAACGCAGCAGGCTGGACTTGCCGGAACCGGACAGGCCCATCAGCACGCAGATTTCACCCTTTTCGATGTCCAGGCTGGCCTTTTCGACGCCAACGATCTGCCCGGTCTTTTTCAGGATCTCGCTGCGGGTCAAGCCTTGATCGAGAAGTTTCAGTGCCTCGCGTGGATCTTTGGTGAAGATCACGTCGACGTCTTCGAAGCGAATTATGCTCATGCGTCACCCCCTACTTTGGCTTCGGGTTGTTTGCAGATACGGTCGAGCATGATCGCCAGCAGTACGATCGCCAGGCCCGCTTCGAAGCCCAGGGCGATATCAGCAGTGTTCAGTGCGTTGACCACCGGTTTACCCAGTCCGTCGGCGCCCACCAGTGCCGCGATCACCACCATCGACAGCGACAGCATGATGCACTGGGTGATGCCCGCCGCGATGCTCGGCATGGCGTGGGGCAGTTCGATCCTTGTAAGCAGTTGGCGACGCGAACAGCCGAAGGCTTTGCCGGCGTCCATCAATTCTGCGGGCACATCGCGGATGCCCAGGTAGGTCAGGCGGATCGGCGCGGCAATGGCGAACACGACCGTGGAGATCAGGCCTGGCACCACACCCAGCCCGAAGAGGGTCAGGGTAGGAATGAGGTAAACGAAGGTCGGTACGGTCTGCATCAGATCGAGTACCGGACGCATTAAAGTGTAGAACATCGGCTTGTGCGCCGCGACGATGCCCAACGGCACGCCGATGACCACGCAGACCAGGGTCGCGAATAACACTTGGGCGAGGGTCTCCATGGTTTCCTGCCAGTACCCCAGGTTGAGGATCAGCAGGAAGGAGGCGATGACAAAAACGGTCAGCCCCCATTTGCGCTGGATGAAGTGGGCCAGGAGGGCGATGAGGCCGATCAGTGCCAGCGGGTTGAACCAGGTCAGCGCGAAAGTCACGCCGTGGATCATCGTTTCCAGCGTCACGGCAATGGCGTCGAAGGTGCTGGCGCCGTGTTGCGTCAACCATTCGACAAAGCTCGCGATGTGCTGGCCTAAAGGGATTTTCTGATCAATCAGCATGGTAGTGAACGTCCGCATGCAAGGAAATAAACAGCCCGGGCAGGCGAACCTGCCCGGCATAAGCGATTACTGATTCAGCTTGGCTTTCACGGCTTCCAGGCCAGGTTTACCGTCAGTGGTGGTCACGCCAGCGAGCCAGGTATCGAGCACCTGTGGATTCTTTTTCAGCCAGGCCTTGGCGGCCGCGTCAGGCTTCATCTTGTCATCCAGGATGTTGCCCATGAGTTCGCTTTCCATGTCGACGGTGAACTCCAGGTTTTTCAGCAGTTGGCCCACGTTGCTGCATTCCTCGGCGTAACCCTTGCGGGTGTTGGTCGCCACGGTGGCGGCACCGAAATCCGGGCCAAAGAAATCGTCGCCGCCGGTCAGGTATTGAATCTTGAAGCGCTTGTTCATCGGGTGCGGCGCCCAGCCGAGGAAGACCACGGCGGTGTCGCGTTTCTGTGCACGGTCGACCTGGGACAGCATGCCCGCTTCGCTGGATTCGACGACCTTGAAGCCGGCGTCTTTCAGGCCGAAAGCGTTCTTGTCGATCATGGTCTGGATCAGACGGTTACCGTCGTTGCCGGGCTCGATCCCGTAGATCTTGCCGTCGAGTTCTTTCTTGAACTTGGCGATGTCGGCGAAGTCATGCAATCCCTTGTCGTACAGGGCTTGAGGAACGGCGAGGGTGTACTTGGCGCCCTTGAGGTTGGTGCGCACGATATCCACGGTGCCGGCGTCGCGGTAGGCCTTGATGTCGTTCTCCATGGTCGGCATCCAGTTGCCGAGGAACACGTCCATGTTCTTGCCGTCGGCCAGGGACTTGTAGGTCACTGGCACGGAAATCATGGTGGTCTTGGTCTTGTAGCCCAGGGCATCGAGCACGACGCTGGTGGTGGCGGTTGTCGCGGTGATGTCGGTCCAGCCGACATCGGAGAAGTTTACGGTTTTGCATTGCGCCGGTTCGGCGGCTTGCGCCAGAAGCGGCAGACTAAGCATGGCGGCCAACAACAACGACGGGGAACCTTTCATGGATGGACTCCTTGGTGTTTTTTTTGGCAGTGTTCCGACTGGACCACCGCACTTATAGGTTGCGGTTGGATGGCGTTCTGGAGACAGCTCTACCGCAGCGCCTTGCAATCGAGTCGATACGATCATGTACCAGTGAAAATCTGACGCCTACAGGGTGCGTCGTAACCAGTACAGGGATGGTCGCTTCCAGTGTCAGTGACGTCGCTTACAGATTTTTTCAGCCCCTTTTTCCCCTCTGCATCGCAAAAAAAAGCCGAAAACATGGCGCAAAACGCACGCGGCGTTTGTGGACATGAGTGCGTCGGTTAGAGACGTCGAACGACATGACAAAAGCCTGATGATGCGGTCATCTCGGCGGATTGCAGCTTGAGCGTAGCAGCTCCGCCACCGGGCGCTTTTGCGCCTGGATCAGGCTCACCCAGGAGTTCGGCAGTAATGGCTATCAGTGTTTTCGACCTGTTCAAAATCGGCATTGGCCCTTCCAGTTCGCACACCGTGGGGCCTATGCGGGCCGCGGCGCTGTTCGTGCAGGATTTGCGCGAGCGGGGGTTGCTGGAACACGTGCGGCGCGTCGAAGTTCAGCTCTTTGGTTCGTTGTCGGCCACCGGCATCGGCCACGGCAGCGACAACGCGGTGATCATGGGCCTGATGGGCGAGTGGCCGGATGCGATCGATCCGTCGCAAATCGGCATCCGCATCGCCACCCTGCGTGAAACCCACACGCTGTTGCTCGACGGTCGCTTGTCAGTGCCGTTCATCTGGGCCCGGGACATGCGCCTGATCGACGAAAACCTGCCGTTCCACCCCAACGCCATGACCCTGATTGTCGAAGGCGATGACGGCGAGTTGCACCGCGACACCTACTATTCGGTCGGCGGCGGTTTTGTCGTCGACGAAGCACAGGCCTCCAGCGGTGTCGTCGATCTCGATCGCACCGTGTTGCCCTACGATTTTTCCAGCGCCGCCGAGCTGTTGGAACTGTGCAAAAAGCACAACCTGCGCGTGGCTGAATTGATGATGGCCAACGAGAAGGTCTGGCGCAGCGAAGAGGAAATCCGCAGCGGCCTGATGACACTCTGGCGGGCCATGCAGGATTGCGTGGAGCAAGGCCTCAAGCACGAAGGCATCCTGCCCGGTGGCCTGAATGTACGCCGGCGCGCGGCCAAGCTGCATCGCAGCTTGCAGGAATTGAACAAGCCCAACGTGATCGGCTCGACCCTCAGTGCCATGGAGTGGGTCAACCTGTTCGCCCTGGCGGTCAACGAAGAAAACGCCGCCGGCGGGCGCATGGTTACGGCACCGACCAATGGCGCGGCGGGGATCATTCCCGCGGTGCTGCATTACTTCATGAAGTTCAGCGAGGACGTGACCGACGCGAATGTCGTCGACTATTTCCTCAGTGCAGCGGCCGTGGGGATCCTGTGCAAGAAGAACGCCTCGATCTCCGGTGCCGAAGTCGGTTGCCAGGGTGAAGTCGGCTCGGCCTGCGCCATGGCGGCGGCAGGGTTGGCGGAAATCCTCGGCGCCACGCCGGAGCAATTGTGCAACGCGGCGGAAATCGGTCTGGAACATAACCTGGGGCTGACGTGCGACCCGGTGGGTGGTCTGGTGCAGGTGCCCTGCATCGAGCGCAACGCGATTGCCGCCGTGAAAGCGATCAACGCGGCGCAGATGGCGCTGCGTGGCGACGGTCAGCACTTTATTTCGCTGGATCGGGTGATCCGCACCATGCGCGACACCGGTGCCGATATGCATGACAAATATAAGGAGACATCGCGGGGTGGGTTGGCTGTAAGTGCGGTGGAGTGCTGAGACCGAGTTGGCTTCATCGCTGGCAAGCCAGCTCCCACAGGTTCTTTGGTGTCGCTGATATCTCGAACACACCCTGAATCCCTGTAGGAGCTGGCTTGCCAGCGAAAGCGGTGTACCTGTCACACCGCGTCGCATGGTTCGCCAGCAAGCCGGCTCCTACAGATCGCGCCGGACCAGTCAAAACTGCGCGCAAAGTGAACACAGGTAACAAATCGCGCCACCTTTTGGCGCGTCGCAAACAGGTAAAACACTGACGCAAGGGCAGGGCTCCAAAACGCCCCTGACCACTCATCACCGTGTGCCTGCGGTGACACTCTTTTGCACCTGCTCGCAGGCCCATTCCCACAAGTGCTACCGAATTGCTCACACGCAACGGGACAGGGCACTTGCCGCCATTGATGGCACTTATAACCCCTACTCGCCGCGTGTCATATATAGACACATTCCGACGTCGTTTTTAGGAGTTATTGAACGCACATTCAAATTTAGGCATGGCAATTGCTCTGTCATTACAAAGCCCGTCTCCCACGCGAGAACGATGGCAATAACAAGAGCCTCCGCCTGAGGCCATCACCCGCTTTGTGTGAGGAGATACCGCGATGACGTCGTTCAACTCCGGGGCCCAACCCCAGAACCGTGCGCCTCAATCCATCGGCTTTCTGCTGCTGGACAATTTCACGCTGATTTCCCTGGCCTCCGCAGTCGAACCTCTGCGCATGGCCAACCAGTTGTCCGGCCGCGAGCTGTATCGCTGGACCACCCTCACCGTCGATGGCGGTCAAGTCTGGGCAAGTGACGGTTTGCAGATCACGCCCGACGCCTCCATGCACAAAGCGCCCCCAATGGACACCGTCATCGTTTGTGGCGGTATCGGTATCCAGCGCACTGTTACCCGCGAACACGTGTCATGGCTGCAAAGCCAGGCCCGTCAGTCCCGACGCCTCGGCGCGGTCTGCACCGGCAGCTGGGCCCTGGCCTGCGCCGGCCTGCTGGACGGATTCGATTGCAGCGTGCACTGGGAATGCCTGGCAGCGATGCAGGAAGCCTTCCCGCGGGTGGCCATGAGTACCCGTCTGTTCACCCTCGACCGTAACCGTTTCACCAGTTCCGGCGGTACCGCGCCGCTGGACATGATGCTGCACCTGATCAGCCGCGACCACGGTCGTGAACTGTCGGCCGCGATCTCGGAGATGTTCGTCTACGAGCGCATCCGCAACGAACAGGATCACCAGCGCGTGCCACTCAAGCACATGCTGGGCACCAACCAGCCGAAGTTGCAGGAAATCGTCGCGCTGATGGAGGCCAACCTTGAAGAACCGATCGATCTCGACGAACTGGCGGTGTATGTCGCCGTGTCCCGTCGTCAGCTCGAGCGGTTGTTCCAGAAGTACCTGCATTGCTCGCCGTCGCGTTACTACCTGAAGCTGCGCCTGATCCGCGCCCGGCAGTTGCTCAAGCAAACGCCGATGTCGATCATCGAAGTGGCGTCGGTGTGTGGTTTCGTGTCTACGCCGCACTTCTCCAAGTGCTACCGCGAATACTTCGGCATTCCACCACGTGACGAGCGCGTAGGGTCCAATACCACGCAGCAAGTGGCGATGATGCCGCTGCCGCAAGCCCTGGTGCTGTCGCCGTTGTCCGGGCCGTTGTCGGCGTTGAGCCAGGCGCGTAATGAGTCGACCTTTGCCAGTGTAAGACTTTAAACCGGGGCGTATTCATCGCGGGCAAGCCCGCTCCCACAGGTTCCGAGTCGAAGCATCAATGATGTGATCGACAAAGAACCCTGTGGGAGCGGGCTTGCCCGCGATTGGATTTATCGGGCGACGTGGCTTTGTTGGTATTCCGCCAATGCTGGCAGCAATTGCTTGTCGATGGCCTGGCGCACGGCCGGCAGGATGGTCGCGCTGCTGGTGTACATCTGCTTGACCATGGTGCGCAGCACGATGGCCCGCTCGTTGTTCAAACCTCGCACCGCACACTCGCATGCCTGCTCGGCGGTGGCGCCGTTCGGCACTTGAAAGCCCAATGCCTTGAGCTGGCCCAACAGGTCTTCCTGGTCAATCAAATCGGCGTGCATCATGACGCAAATCCTTCTTCTGGGAACGGTGTCGTGGTTCGATTCTGGTAGGGGTGCGAAGTGGCGGCAAGAGCGATTTGTCGCTATGGCTGCATTGGCTATGAAAGCGTCGTTTTCGGGCTATTTCCCCGCGAAGAGAGTCGGCACACTGGACTCAGCTCGCTTCACGAAGGTTTGGTCACCCTAGCGCGGCAGCTCCTCAACAGTACCCTCTGCCTCGATCCTGTCACGGCTTGATCGGGGTTTTTTTTTGCCTGTGAATCCTGGATGGTTGTGTTGGATGTTCGGACGCCATCGCGGGCAAGCCACGCTCCCACAGGATCGGGTGACCCTCTATTTTGTGGACGACAACAAACCTGTGGGAGCGTGGCTTGCCCGCGATGAACGATAACGCGGTCTAGCGTTGCAACACCAAAATACGCGACAACAACTCATCCCGGTCCACATAACACCCCTGCAAATGCCGTGCTCCGGTGGCAGGGTCGAAGGCGTTACGGGCATGCAGGGTGCGGCGGTTGTCGAAGCACCAGAGTTCGCCCGGATTGAGCCTTTGCATCACCCGGAAGCGGTCCTCGCGGGTCATGGCGATGAAGCGGCGATAAGCGCGATAGAGCTTGGGCATTTGCTCCACCGACGCATCGAACGGGCCGCGCAGAAAGTTCGCCATGCGGATCTCCGACACTTGCCCCGAGGCATCCAGGGCGATGATCGGTGCGAGGCAGCGATAGTCGCTGTGGCGGTCCTTGTTGCGAAACTCCACAGGGATCTCGCACAGGCTTTTGAACGACTCGGGATCTTCCCGGCGCAGGGCGTCGGCGATGGCAAAACCGTCGACAAAAATACTCTCGCCACCCTCGGCATCGTTGACCAGGCAATGCAGAAATTGCAGCCCCGGTTGCAGCTCCCGAGTCGGCAAATCGCTGTGCAGCGGCAGGTTGAAAGCGGTGTAGGCGTTGCTGTCGGCATCGGCCTTGGATTGCACGTTGAACAGCACGCCGAAATTGCTCTCGCGGATGAAGGAAATGCGCTGCGCGATCAACTTCAGCGAGCCCGGTTCGGTGGGCACGCCACGGACCTGAGTCAGGCCGATATCCCGTACGGCGAGCAGCCACTGCAACAACGCGTCGTTGTCGTTCATCAACGCCTGATACTCGAACGCCGGCAGCTCTAGATCGCTGTGCCAAAGCCTGGCTTTCGGCTTGCCGGCCTGGCGCTCGGCGCGGGATTCGTCGTCGTAGGCATGGGCACGCAGCCACCCAGGGTCGAAGCGGCTGCGGTGGCCGTCCTGCCATTGGACGCTCAGGCAGCCTTCGACATCGACGCTGGTTTCGACAGGGAGCAGGTCTTCGGGGACATCGACAATTTCCAGCACCTGTTCGCGGGTCACCGTGTAGACGCATTGCGGGCACGGGCAGTTGTCCCGCAGCCACTGATGATGGAAAGGGCTGACGCGGTTGTCGGCCCACTTCACCAGAACACGATCCGCCATGGCCTGCACGCCTGTCAGCGCGCTGATCAACGGATAAGTACGGAAGTCAGCAAAAGCGGCGGCGGTGTTCATGCAATCTCCTTGTTATTTTTTTGGGGGTAATGCGATCACTCGGCCAATGTACGCGGGAGTTGGCAGGTCAGTCTGTTCGGCGACGATGGCTTGCAGTTTACCCAGGGTCAATTCGCTGAACGGTGTGGCGCTTGGCCCGGCGAGGTCGACGTGCAGCAGCATCTGCTCGTTGCCCGCCAGCTCCTTTGCATCACCCGCCAAATGCAGGCTGTGATAGAGGTGCAGGCGTTTGCTGTCGTGGCCGATGATCTGGGTGTGCACTTCGACGTCGGCGTCGAGTTTCACTTCGTGCAGGTAGTTGAGGTGCAGTTCCAGGGTGAACAGCGAGTTGCCGCTGGCTTCGCGGTTGTTGCTGTCCATGCCGAGTCGGTCCATCAGTGCGTCGGTGGCATAGCTGAAGATCAACAGATAGAACGCGTCGCGCAGGTGGCCGTTGTAGTCGACCCAGTCGGGGATTATTCGGGTTTGGTAGGTGGTTAGTGCGGGCATATTTCAGGTTCCAAAAGATGTGGTGACTGGACCGCCTTCATCGCGGGCAAGCCTTGCTCCCACAGGTTGGTCACAATTGCTGTGGGAGCAAGGCTTGCCCGCGATGAGGCCAGTCCTGCTGGCCTCAAGGCTTTGGCCTTACTCGCTGAAGGCCATCCCATGCTTCTCTTTGGTGGTCTTCACCGCCTCCAGCACCGCCAGAAGGCAGTCATCACGATAGCGCTCCAGCGCAGAAATGCTGTGTTTGCCCAATTGATCGCTGGTGCCGTCCACCACATCGTCGATCAGTTTGTCGGTCAGTTCAGGCGCGGGCAGATACGTCCATGGCAACTGCAACGCCGGGCCGAACTGTGCCATGAAGTGGCGCATGCCGGCATCGCCGCCAGCCAGGGTGTAGGTCAGGAAGGTGCCCATGAACGACCAGCGCAGACCGGCGCCAAAACGGATGGCATCGTCGATTTCGCCGGTAGTCGCCACACCGTCATTGACCAGGTGCAGCGCCTCGCGCCATAGGGCTTCGAGCAGGCGGTCGGCGATGAAGCCGGGCACTTCCTTGCGCACATGCAACGGGCGCATCCCCAGGGATTCATAGACTTTCATCGCTGCTTGCACCGCTTCAGGGGCGGTGTTTTTGCCGCCGACCACTTCTACCAACGGCAGCAGGTAAACCGGATTGAACGGGTGGCCGACCACGCAGCGTTCCGGGTGCGTGGCGCTCTCGTAGAACTCGCTTGGCAGCAGGCCTGAGGTGCTGGAGCCAATCAAGGCATTGGGCTTGGCGGCGGCGCTGATTTTGCTGTGCAGTTCGAGTTTCAGTTCAAGGCGTTCAGGGGCGCTTTCCTGGATGAAATCGGCGTCGCGCACGCATTCCTCGATGGTGGCGACGAAGCGCAGGCGGTCCTGCGAGGCACCGGGTGCCAGGCCTTTTTTCTCCAGCGCACCCCAGGCATTGGCGACGCGCTTGCGCAGCGCCGCTTCAGCGCCGGGCGCCGGGTCCCAGGCCACCACATCGAGGCCGTGGGCAAGGGCGCGGGCGACCCAGCCACTGCCGATGACACCGCTGCCCAGGGCGGCGAAGGTTTTGATTTCGGTGATAAAGGTCATGGCGACTTCCTAATGAGTTCGGTGATCCCCTGTAGGAGCAAAGCTTGCTCGCGATAGCGGTTTTTCGGCCGCAAAGATGCGTCGGATGTACCGGCGTCATCGCGAGCAAGCTTTGCTCCTACAGGGTTTTGTGTTTGGGATTAACCGCGCTGTTTCAGGCCCATTTTCTTGCGGCCTTCAGCCGGGGTCAGAACCCGGGCGCCAAGGCGGCTGAGGATTTCGCCGGCGCGCTCGACCAGTTGGCCGTTGGTCGCCAGAACGCCCTTGTCCAGCCACAGGTTGTCTTCCAGGCCGACCCGCACGTTGCCGCCGAGCAGCACGGCTTGCGCCGCCATCGGCATTTGCATGCGACCGATACCGAATCCGGCCCAGACCGCATCGGCCGGCAGGTTGTCGACCATGGCTTTCATGGTGGTGGTGTCCGCCGGGGCGCCCCACGGGATGCCCAGGCACAGCTGGAACAGCGGATTGTCGAGCAAGCCTTCCTTGATCATCTGCTTGGCGAACCACAGGTGACCGGTGTCGAAGATTTCCAGTTCGGCTTTCACGCCCAGTTCCTGGATGCGCTTGGCGCCGGCACGCAGTTGGGCCGGGGTGGAGACGTAAATGGTGTCGCCATCGCCGAAGTTCAGGGTGCCGCAATCGAGTGTGCAGATTTCCGGTAGCAGTTCTTCGACGTGGGCCAGGCGGGTCAGCGGGCCGACCAGGTCGGTGTTCGGGCCGAACTCCATCGGGTTCTCGCCTGCGCCGATTTCCAGGTCGCCGCCCATGCCGGCGGTGAGGTTGACGATGATGTCGACGTCGGCCTCGCGGATGCGCTCCATCACTTCACGGTACAGCGCCACGTCGCGGCTGAACTTGCCGGTTTGTGGGTCGCGAACGTGGCAGTGAACCACGGTGGCGCCGGCCTTGGCGGCTTCCACGGCGGCAGCGGCGATTTGTTTCGGGGTGACCGGCACGTGTGGGCTCTTGGCGGTCGTGTCGCCAGCACCGGTGAGTGCGCAGGTGATGATGACGTCGTGGTTCATGGGGCGGTTTCCTTCAGGCTTGATTTTTTGGCGTAGTGATCCCGTTCGCAGCCCGGTCGGGCTGCGAATGGGTGGTTCGGTTCGGTCTTATTTGCTGGTCAGCTTCAGGTTTTCAGCTGCAGGCTTGCCATCGAAGGTGGTCACGCCTGCGAGCCAGCGCTGCTTGTCTTGCGGGTGATCCTTGAGCCACTGCCTGGCCGATTCGAAGGCGTCCTTGTGTTCCAGCAGCGGCTGCATCATCCGGCTCTCGTCTTCGGCGGTGAAGGTCAGGTTGCTCAGCAGTTTGCCGATGTTCGGGCATTGTTCGGCGTAGGTCGGCGCGGTGACGGTCCAGACCGTGGCCATGCCTTCGTTCGGGCCCAGGGCGTCTTCACTGCCGGTGAGGTAGGTCATTTTCACGTTGACGTTCATCGGGTGCGGCGCCCAGCCGAAGAACACCACGGCCTCGTTGCGGCGCACGGCACGGTCCACTGCGGCGAGCATGCCGGCTTCGCTGGATTCGACCAGCTGGAACTTGCCCAGGCCGAACTGGTTCTTGGTGATCATCGCCTTGATCTGGGTATTGGCGCCCGAGCCTGGCTCGATACCGTAGATCTTGCCGCCCAGTTCTTTTTCGAACTTGGCGATGTCGGCGAAGGTTTTCAGGCCTTTGTCGTAAAGGTAGGTCGGCACGGCGAGGGTGGCGCGAGCGTCCTTGAGGCTTGGGGCTTGCAGCACTTTGACCTGGTTGGCATCGACGAACGGGGTGATGGTCTGGGTCATCAGCGGGTTCCAGTACCCCAGGAACAGGTCCAGGCGCTGATCGCGGATGCCGGCGAAGATGATCTGCTGGGAGGCGCTGGTTTGTTTGGTGTTGTAGCCGAGGCCGTCGAGCAATACCTGGGTCATGGCACTGGTGGCGATCACGTCGGTCCAGTTCACTACACCCATGCGCACGTTCTGGCACGCGGCGGGTTCGGCGGCCATGACACTGGCGCTCATCAAAGCGGTACCACTGAGTGCAAGAACACAGCTGCTGATCAGTCGTTTCATCTCGGGTTCCTCGGCAGTTCGTTATTGTGGGTCCGGTCGTCTTTGTGCGCCGGTGATGTCACGTTACGCAGCAAATCAGCCATGAAAGCGCACTGCGGCGACCGACTCTTGCACTGCAGCGACCTGTCCTCTTGAATGCCTGTTGCAAGTGGCGTATCAACGTCCTCACGCTCCCCGTCCTCTCGTTACTTGCCTGTCGAGTGCGCTCCATGTCCCAGGATTTCTATTTCTTGTTGATGCCGGGTTTCTCGGCCATTGGATTTATCTCGGCCATCGAGCCGCTGCGGGTCGCCAATCGTTTTCGTGGCGAGCTTTATCGCTGGCACGTATTGAGTGCCGATGGCGGGGCGGTGCTGGCCAGTAACGGCATGTCGGTCAACGCCGATGCGGCGCTGGAGCCGCTGAAAAAGGGCGCGACGTTACTGGTGGTCGCCGGCTTCGAGCCGCTGAAATTCGCCACTCCGGCCCTGGAACATTGGCTGCGTCGTCTGGACAACGAAGGCGTGACCCTCGGCGCCATCGACACCGGCAGTTTTATCCTCGCCGAAGCCGGCCTGCTCGACGGCCATCGCCTGACCCTGCACTGGGAAGCCATCGATGCCTTCAAGGAGTCCTATCCGCAGCTCAGCGTCACCCAGGAGCTGTTCGAGATCGACCGCCGACGCATCACCTCCGCCGGCGGCACTGCATCCATCGATTTGATGCTGGATCTGATCGCCCAGGCCCATGGCCCGGAACTGGCGATCCAGGTCAGCGAACAGTTCGTGCTCGGCCGCATCCGCCCGCGCAAAGACCACCAACGCATGGAAGTCGCCACGCGCTACGGCATCAGCAACAAGAAGCTCGTTCACGTTATTGGAGAGATGGAACAGCACAGCGAGCCGCCCTTGAGCACGCTGGAACTGGCGGAATCGATCAAAGTGACGCGCAGACAACTTGAACGGTTGTTTCGCCTGCACCTGAACGACACGCCGAGTAATTTCTACCTGAGGTTGCGCCTGGAGAAGGCGCGGCAATTGCTGCGGCAGACCGATATGAGTGTGTTGGAAGTGAGCATTGCCTGCGGGTTTGAATCGCCGTCGTATTTCACCCGCAGTTATCGGGCGAAGTATGAGCGGTGCCCAAGGGAAGATCGGCGTACCGCCAAGGCGTGATACGCAAGAACCACTGTGGGAGCGAGCCTGCTCGCGAAGGGGCCGGCACATTCAACAGGGATGTTGACTGATCCACCGCCTTCGCGAGCAGGCTCGCTCCCACCATGGGCAACTTATTTCTTCAGGAGTGCCGAGCAGGCCGCTTTGTAAGCCTCATGCTGATACTTGTTCAACGTCGCCGGCAGCTCAAAATCGTGCTTCTTGGCCTGCGCATTGATGGTCTGCGGCGACAGCAGCGTCACCTCGCAATTCTCCAGTAACTGGAAAACGCCCTCGATCTTGAACGTGGTCGGCCCACCGGCGAATTCACCTTTCTTGCTGCGCTTCTTGATCGCGATTCGATCTATCGAATTCTCGCGCACAAACGACGCAACCTGAGCGGCAAACACTTTGACATTGGCGGCTTCGTCGTCATCGTCCAGGGCGATTTTCTTGGTGGTCAGCGCGACATGGCTCAATGTCGAACCCTCAAGGGTGGCCACGGCGATGATCGCTTCGCTGCCTTTTATTTCGATGCCGCAGATTTTCATGTAGATCCCTTTAACCAAAAGATGTGTGCAGCCTACAGCTCTAGTTGATTGGCAGTGATACCAAACGCCGCGGCAATTTTTTCGCGAGTGGCTTTACGGGGTTTCGCGACGGTCTCTTGCTGAGCGAAGGCCGGTTGAGAAATACCCATGCGTTTGGCCACTTCATCCTGCGTAAGGTTCAAGTGCTCGCGCCATGCGCGGATCGGCGTTGCGCCGTCGACGATGCGACTGACCACTTCATGAGGGATCAGGTCGGGCTCGATTTTCTGTGCCAGGTATTGCGCGTAAGGAATAACCACGAACGCCGGGTTTCCGTCTGCATCATTGATAATTTGAACGTCAGTAGGTGCGTTCATCGCGTTTTTTGACCTCTTGAATGCTGACCACTTTGATTGCGCCATCCCAGTCGAACATGACCCGATAATTGCCGACTCGCAGACGGTAGGCGTAGTCATGGCCAACCAATGCTTTGACATTCCCTACATCAGGCATGCCGCCAAGAATCGTGACAGCGTCACGAACTTGAATCTGATGGGCGAAATGCAATTTCAGAAGCTGCTTAACAGCCTTTCGAGTCCAGTGGATGCTGTTCATGGAAGAATATAAGTCTTTTATAAGATTTGCGAATCTTTGCTTATATTTTCACGTTGGCCAATTGACGAAGGGTGTCGGAATGTTGCCCGATTGATAGGGTTGGCTCCGAAGCGATCTAGCGCTGTAAGGCTTGTCAGACGGGCTTGTGGGAAAGATCACTTTTTGAAAGGGGAATGCTGGCGGTGGTGCCAGCATCCGACAAAGGAGTGGTGTTACTCCTGCCCAATCGACTCCAAAAACTCCGACCGCTCGTCACTGGTGCGCGCCACGCAATCATTTTGCGCAATGGTGAACGCCTTGCTGCCGGCCGTGGCCGGGAAGGCTTCGACGGCGCAGTCGGCCTCACGGGTTTTCAGCCATTGTTGTTGTGCTGCCTTGAGCTTGGCGGTGATGTCGGCCAATTGCGTCGGGTTCTTGCCATACAGCGACTGCAGGCGCTCGTTCAGGTTTTTGTAGTTTTCGCTCAGCAGGTCTTCGGCCGTGGTCTTGCTGAAGGCGGAGCATTCCAGGGTCTGGACGTCGTTTTCGACTTTGTCGCAGGGGTTGTCGTCGGCTTCTTCCGCTGCGTGTACGCCGGTCGCAATCAGTGCCAGTGCCAGGATGATCGATTTCATGTATGTCGCCGCCCCTTTTCCAATAAAGCGTCCAGTGAAGCATTCTGAGTTGCGGCGAATTCTGGCCCATGCCGGCGCCCTTGAACAGGTCGCGAATTGTGCCTGGCGACGACCCTTTGTCGCGGATTGACGCTTTCGGCAATTCCCCTGTCGTTTTTGCACCCGGCTACCAAGGCACCGAGGCATATGCTGGCCCCAAAGCGCCGGCAGACGATTCGGCGCATGAATCGCTAAGAAGGGGACAGCCTGATGAGCCCAGCCGAATTGCACGCCGACAGCATCGTTATCGACGGGCTGATTATTGCCAAGTGGAACCGTGAGCTGTTCGAAGACATGCGCAAGGGCGGTCTGACCGCAGCCAACTGCACCGTGTCGGTGTGGGAGGGCTTCCAGGCCACCGTCAACAACATCGCCGCCAGCCAGAAGCTGATCCGCGAGAACAGCGACCTGGTGATTCCGGTACGCACCACGGCTGACATCCGCAAGGCCAAGGAGCAGGGCAAGACCGGCATCCTCTTCGGCTTCCAGAATGCCCACGCTTATGAAGACCAGATCGGTTACGTCGAAGTGTTCAAGCAGCTCGGCGTCGGTATCGTACAGATGTGCTACAACACCCAGAACCTGGTGGGCACCGGCTGCTACGAGCGCGATGGCGGCCTGTCGGGTTTCGGTCGTGAAATCGTCGCCGAGATGAACCGTGTCGGCGTGATGTGCGACCTGTCCCACGTCGGCTCCAAGACTTCCGAAGAAGTCATCCTCGAATCGAAAAAACCGGTTTGCTACTCCCACTGCCTGCCGTCGGGTCTCAAAGAGCACCCGCGCAACAAGTCCGATGAAGAGCTGAAGTTCATTGCCGACCACGGCGGTTTCGTCGGCGTGACCATGTTCGCGCCGTTCCTGGCCAAAGGCATCGATTCGACCATCGACGACTACGCCGAAGCCATCGAATACACCCTGAACATCGTCGGCGAAGACGCCATCGGTATCGGCACCGACTTCACCCAGGGTCACGGTCAGGACTTCTTCGAATACCTGACTCACGACAAGGGCTACGCCCGCCGCCTGACCAGCTTCGGCAAGATCATCAACCCGCTGGGCATCCGTACCGTGGGCGAGTTCCCGAACCTGACCGAGACATTGCTCAAGCGCGGCCATTCCGAGCGCGTGGTGCGCAAGATCATGGGCGAGAACTGGGTGAACGTCTTGAAAGACGTTTGGGGCGAATAAGCCGCCGCATCTCTGATCTTTTCCCCCGGCCGTCCGTGCCGGGGGCAACAACAAAATTTTTCTGGAGTTAAGTTTCCATGGCCAAGATCGCCCCGCAATTGCCTATCGAAGTCGACAGCGAAACCGGTGTCTGGACTTCCGACGCCCTGCCGATGCTGTACGTGCCGCGCCATTTCTTCGTCAACAATCACATGGGCATCGAGGAAGTGCTGGGCGCCGAAGCCTATGCCGAAATCCTCTACAAGGCCGGCTACAAGTCCGCCTGGCACTGGTGTGAAAAAGAAGCCGAATGCCATGGCCTGGAAGGCGTCGCGGTGTTCGAGCACTACATGAAGCGCCTGTCGCAGCGCGGCTGGGGCCTGTTCAAGATCCAGGACATCGACCTCGACAAGGGCACCTGCAGCGTCAAGCTCGAACACTCGGCGTTCGTCTACGTGTACGGCAAGGTCGGACGCAAGGTCGACTACATGTTCACCGGCTGGTTTGCCGGCGCGATGGATCAGATCCTCGCCGCTCGCGGCAGCAAGATCCGCACCGTGGCCGAGCAAGTCTACGGTGGCTCCGAAGAGGGCCACGAAGACGGCTTGTTCATCGTCAAGCCGTTGTAAGTCGAGGATCCCGCCATGGCTTTCGAAGCAATGTTCCAGCCGATCCAGATCGGCAAACTGACCATCCGCAACCGCGTGCTCAGCACCGCGCACGCCGAGGTCTACGCGACCGACGGCGGCATGACCACCGACCGGTACGTCAAGTATTACGAAGAGAAGGCCAAGGGCGGGATCGGCCTGGCGATCTGCGGCGGTTCGTCCGTGGTCGCCATCGACAGCCCGCAGGAATGGTGGAGTTCGGTGAACCTGTCCACCGACCGCATCATTCCGCACTTCCAGAATCTGGCCGACGCCATGCACAAGCACGGCGCCAAGATCATGATCCAGATTACCCACATGGGCCGTCGTTCCCGTTGGGATGGTTTCAACTGGCCGACGCTGATGTCGCCGTCGGGCATTCGTGAACCGGTGCACCGCGCCACCTGCAAAACCATCGAGCCGGAAGAAATCTGGCGGGTGATCGGCAACTACGCGCAAGCGGCACGTCGCGCCAAGGCCGGTGGCCTGGACGGTGTCGAGCTGTCGGCCGTGCACCAGCACATGATCGACCAGTTCTGGAGCCCGCGGGTCAACAAGCGTACCGACGAATGGGGCGGTACCTTCGAAGGCCGTATGAAGTTCGGCCTGGAAGTGCTCAAGGCCGTGCGCGCCGAGGTCGGTGACGATTTCTGCGTGGGCATGCGCATCTGCGGTGACGAGTTCCACCCGGATGGTCTGTCCCATGAAGACATGAAGCAGATCGCCAAGTATTACGACGACACCGGCATGCTCGATTTCATCGGCGTCGTGGGTTCGGGTTGCGACACCCACAACACCCTGGCCAACGTGATTCCGAACATGAGTTATCCACCGGAGCCGTTCCTGCACCTGGCCGCCGGTATCAAGGAAGTGGTCAAGGTTCCGGTGCTGCACGCGCAGAACATCAAGGACCCGAACCAGGCGACCCGTATTCTGGAGGGCGGTTACGTCGACATGGTCGGCATGACCCGCGCGCATATCGCCGACCCGCACCTGATCGCCAAGATCAAGATGGGCCAGGTCGACCAGATCAAGCAGTGCGTCGGTGCCAACTACTGCATCGACCGTCAGTACCAAGGCCTGGATGTGCTGTGCATCCAGAACGCGGCAACCTCCCGTGAATACATGGGTGTGCCGCACATCATCGAAAAGACCACCGGTAAAAAACGCAAGGTAGTGGTGGTCGGCGCCGGCCCTGCGGGGATGGAAGCCGCCCGCGTGGCTGCCGAGCGTGGCCACGACGTGACCCTGTTCGAGAAAAAGGAATTCATCGGCGGGCAGATCACCACGGCGTCGAAAGCGCCCCAGCGCGACCAGATCGCCGGTATCACCCGCTGGTATCAGCTGGAACTGGCACGCTTGAAAGTCGACCTGCGCCTGGGCACCGCGGCGGATGCGCCGACCATCATGGACCTGCGTCCGGATGTGGTGGTACTGGCGGTCGGCGGTCACCCGTACCTGGAGCAGAATGAACACTGGGGCGCAGCTGAAGGCCTGGTGGTTAGCAGCTGGGACGTGCTCGATGGCAAGGTGGCGCCAGGCAAGAACGTGCTGGTCTACGACACCATTTGTGAGTTCACCGGCATGTCCACCGCCGACTTCCTCGCCGACAAGGGCAGCCAGGTCGAGATCGTCACCGACGACATCAAGCCCGGCGTGGCGATTGGCGGTACGTCGTTCCCGACTTACTACCGCAGCATGTACCCGAAAGAAGTGATCATGACCGGCGACATGATGCTGGAGAAGGTCTACCGCGAAGGCGACAAGCTGGTGGCGGTGCTGGAAAACGAATACACCGGCGCCAAAGAGGAGCGGGTGGTGGACCAGGTGGTCGTGGAAAACGGCGTGCGTCCGGACGAAGAAATCTACTACGCGCTGAAGGAAGGCTCGCGCAACAAAGGCCAGATCGACGTCGAAGCCTTGTTTGCGATCAAGCCACAGCCTTGCCTGGAGCAGAGCGGCGACGGCTACCTGCTGTTCCGCATCGGCGACTGCGTGGCCCAGCGTAACGTCCACGCGGCGATCTACGACGCCCTGCGGCTGTGCAAGGATTTCTAAGAGCTTGCACATAACCCTGTGGGAGCAAGGCTTGCCCGCGATTGCGTTGGAACATTCGACGAATCTTTGTCGGTAGAAATACCGCCATCGCGAGCAAGCTTTGCTCCCACAGGAAATCGGGCAAGGCATCCAGGTAGTTTGGCCTGCAAGACCCTGCGGTCTTTGGGAGCTTCACCATGTTGAACACCCTTCTTCCAATCCTGTTGTTCGCTGCCCTGGGCCTCGCGGTTCTGGGCGCGTTGCGGCGGATAAACATGTGGCGCCGGGGCCGGGCCTCGAAGGTCGACCTGATCGGCGGCCTGTTTGCCATGCCCAAACGCTACATGGTCGACCTGCACCACGTGGTGGCGCGGGACAAGTACATTGCCAACACCCACGTCGCCACGGCCGGCGGCGCGGTGGCGTCCATCGTGCTGGCGATTCTGGTGCATGGTTTCGGTTTGCATAACCGCTTGCTCGGTTATGCGCTGCTGTTGATGACGGCGGTGATGTTCGTCGGCGCGATCTTTGTGTACCTGCGTCGTCGCAACCCACCTTCACGCCTGTCGAAAGGCCCGTGGATGCGCCTGCCGAAAAGCCTGTTGGCGTTCTCGGCGTCGTTCTTCCTGGTGACCCTGCCGGTGGCAGGCATCCTGCCGGAAAACTTCGGTGGCTGGCTGTTGGCGGTGATTCTCGGTGTCGGCGTGCTGTGGGGCGTGTCCGAATTGTTCTTCGGCATGACCTGGGGCGGGCCGATGAAGCACGCCTTTGCCGGTGCCCTGCACCTGGCCTGGCACCGTCGCGCCGAACGTTTTGGTGGTGGTCGTTCCACGGGTTTGAAGCCACTGGATCTGGAAGACCCGACTGCACCGCTGGGCGTGGAAAAACCCAAGGATTTCACCTGGAACCAGTTGCTCGGTTTCGACGCCTGCGTGCAGTGCGGTAAATGCGAAGCGGCGTGCCCGGCGTTCGCCGCCGGCCAGCCGCTGAACCCGAAAAAACTGATTCAGGACATGGTCGTCGGCCTGGCCGGCGGCACCGATGCCAAATTCGCCGGCAGTCCGTATCCGGGCAAAACCATCGGTGAGCACGCGGGCAATCCGCATCAACCGATCGTCAACGGTCTGGTGGATGCCGAAACCCTGTGGTCGTGCACCACTTGCCGTGCTTGCGTCGAGGAGTGCCCGATGATGATCGAGCACGTCGATGCCATCGTCGACATGCGCCGCCATCTGACTTTGGAAAAAGGCGCGACCCCGAACAAGGGCGCCGAAGTCCTGGAAAACCTGATCGCCACCGACAACCCGGGCGGTTTTGCACCGGGAGGGCGGATGAACTGGGCGGCGGACTTGAACCTCAATCTACTCAGCGAGAAGAAATCCACCGACGTGCTGTTCTGGGTTGGCGACGGCGCCTTCGACATGCGCAACCAGCGCACTCTGCGTGCCTTCGTCAAAGTGCTGAAAGCGGCGAAAATCGACTTCGCGGTGCTGGGCCTCGAAGAGCGTGACAGTGGTGACGTGGCCCGACGCCTGGGCGACGAAGCGACCTTCCAGTTGCTGGCCAAGCGAAACATCCAGACCCTGGCCAAATACAGCTTCAACCGCATTGTCACCTGCGACCCACACAGCTTCCACGTGCTGAAAAACGAGTACGGCGCCTTCGACGGCAATTACCTGGTGCAGCACCACAGCACCTACATGGCCGAAATCATCGACGCCGGCGCGCTCAATCTCGGCCAGCACAAAGGCAACAGCGTGACCTATCACGATCCGTGCTATCTGGGCCGCTACAACGGCGAGTACGAGGCACCGCGCGAGGTACTGCGCGCCCTCGGCATCGAGATCAAGGAAATGCAACGTTCCGGCTTCCGTTCGCGCTGCTGCGGCGGTGGCGGTGGTGCGCCGATCACCGACATTCCGGGCAAACAACGAATTCCCGACATGCGCATGGAAGACATTCGCGAGACGGGCGCCGAACTGGTGGCCGTGGGTTGCCCACAGTGCACCGCGATGCTTGAAGGTGTGGTCGAACCACGGCCGTTGATCAAGGACATCGCCGAACTGGTGGCTGATGCGCTGTTGGAAGACGAAGTCCCGAAGTCGTCAACACCGGCCAAACGTGAACCTGCGGAGGTGCACTGATGAGCGACATTATCCGCCGCGACCCCCGCGCCGAATGGATCGCCCGTAACCGTCTGCACCCGCTGCACGCGGCGATGCAACCGGCGCAACACAGCTGGATGGGGCCCAATGGCGTCATCCGCAAGAATCTGCATGGCATGGGCTTTATCGGCCCCAACGGGATCAAGCGCATCGACCGCAGCGGCGCGCAACAGGGCGGGTCGGCCAAGCGCTCGGCCGCCGTTGAAGTGCAACTGCCATTGCATCAGGTGCCTGCACCGGCGTTCTACATCAGCGTGGTGCCGGACATGGTCGGTGGCCGTTTGAGCAGTCACGACAAGGATTTGCTGGGCCTGGCCCATCAACTGGCCGGTAAGGACGGCGCGGTACTGGCCGTGGTTTTCGGCGAACACAAGGAAAGCGCCTTTGCCACGGCGGGCGTCGACCGCCTGCTGGTGCTTGAAGGCGACGAATTCAGCGGTTATGCACCGGAACAACGGGTCCAGGGCCTGCGGGCTGTGGATAACCAGTTCAACCCGCGTCACTGGTTGCTGCCGGACAGCCGCAGCGGTGGCGGCGAATTGGGTCGGCGCTTCGCCGCGGCTTTGGGCGAACGCCCGGCCACGCGGGTCTGGCAGGTCAAGGATCAGGAGTGCATCGGCCGCGCCGGTGCTGGCTTGCAAGACTTGGCCCGTCCGGTCGCGCGCCTGATTCTGGCTGCCGTCGAATGCGCCGAGCCGGTCAGCGAAACCCGTCACGAAGCCTTGCCGGTGGAGTTATCCACAACCGTCGCGCGCAGTCTCTCGCGCATCGAGGATCTGGGCGCGGTGGCGGTGGACCCGGCGGCAATTCCCATGGCCGAGGCCGAGTTCATCTTCTCCGGCGGCAACGGGGTCAAGGATTGGGACTTGTTCCACCAGACGGCGGCCGCGCTCGGCGCCACCGAAGGGGCATCCCGGGTGGCGGTGGACGATGGCTTCATGGCCCGGGACCGCCAGGTCGGTGCGTCCGGTACCTGGGTCACTGCACGGGTCTACGTGGCGGTGGGGATTTCCGGGGCGATCCAACACCTGCAAGGCATCGGTGCCTGCGACAAGGTGGTGGCGATCAACCTCGACCCTGGCTGCGACATGATCAAACGGGCCGACCTGTCGGTGATCGGCGAGAGCGCCGAGATTCTTCGAGCCTTGATCGCGGCGGTAGAGGCTTACCGCAACGACGCCAAGCGCGATGCGGCTTAAGGGAAGGAAAGGGTTATGAGCACGAAAATCATCAGCCTGGTGTCCATCGGCGCCCACCCGACGTCCGGCCGGCCACGTCGCGCGGAGCAGGATGCGCGGGCGGTGGAATTGGGTCTGCAATTGGCTGGGGATAACTTGCAGGTGCTGCATGCCGGCGATGTTGCCGAGCCGGCGTTGCGGGCTTATCTGGGCATGGGCCTGGAACAGCTGCATGTGCTGGAACAGCCGCAAGGCGCGGACGCGCTGCCAGCGTTGACCAGCTATCTGCGTGATGCCGGGGCCCAGGTGGTGCTGACCGGTAGCCAGGCGGAAACCGGTGAAGGCTCGGGCATGCTGCCGTTCCTGCTGGCCGAAGGCCTCGGCTGGCCGCTGGTGGTGGGGCTGGCCCAGGTCGAGTCCATCGACGGAGGTTCGGCTTTGGTGTTGCAAGCCTTGCCCCGTGGCCAGCGTCGTCGCTTGAAGGTGCGTTTGCCGTTTCTGGCGACTGTGGATAACGCCGCGCCCAAGCCACGGCAGAGCGCCTACGGCCCGGCCCGGCGCGGGGTATTGCAGGCCGATGAGGTGGAAATCGTCGACGATGAACTGTTGGCGGTCGCCACTCTGCAACCGGCCAAGCCGCGGCCAAAACGCTTGAAAGTCATCAAGGCCAAGAGCGGCGCTGACCGGATGAAAGCCGCAACGGCGAAAGCCAGTGGCGGCGGTGGACAAGTGCTCAAGGGCGTTACGGCGCAAGCTGGGGCTGAAGCGATCCTCAAACTTCTGATCGAGGAAGGCGTGGTTCGCTAGATCTTCTGTAGGAGCGAGCCTGCTCGCGATGGTGGTCAACGATGACGCGGGATGCCTGAATGAACGTGGTGTCCTCAGGTTTTTCGCGAGCAGGCTCGCTCCTACAATTTTGATCTCCCACCGGATGCCCGCATTACCAGAATTCATGGGGAAACAATGGCAGTTGAATTTCGTTCGGCAGTCCGCGCCGATGCGCGGGAGATTGCGCGGTTGTTCCAGATTTCATCAGAGGGCGCTTCGGATTACATCTGGAGCCAGATCGCAGAGCCCGGCCAGGATCTGCTGGACGTCGGCGCCCTGCGCTACGCCCGTGACGACGTGGATTTTTCCTGGCAAAACTGCCTGATCGCCGAAGCGCAAGGGCAGGTCGTGGGCATGATGCACAGCTATGTGATGCGTTACGATCCATTCGCGGTGCCGGTGACCGATCCTGTACTGGCACCCTATGCCACGATGGAAATTCCCGACACCCTCTACATTTCCAGCCTGGCGCTGCATGAAGGCTGGCGCAATCAGGGGCTGGGCAAAGTGTTCCTCGCCTACGCCTACGATCGCGCCAATCAGCTGGGGCTCAACGGCCTGAGCCTGATCGACTACGCCGCCAACACCGGCGCCCGGCGATTCTATGAACGCCATGGTTTCCGTATCGTTGATCGATGCCAGATCACGCCACATCCGATGATTCGGGTGACGGGTGAGGCTTATCTCATGTATCGGCCCTAGCGCCGATCCTCTGTAGGAGCGAGGCTTGCCCGCGAAGAGGCCATCTCATCCGACAAGGATGTCGCCTGACACACCGCTTTCGCCAGCAAGCCGGCTCCTACAGGAAGCCTTTCCCCTTCGCGTTGGACTACATTTTACTGTGCGCTGGTAAGGGTGCAGCACGCTGTTACGGAGCTTTCATAGATTCAGCGCTGATCATAAAACCTGGTTTTTATGAGCGGGTTGGCGATGAAGCCTCTAACGCTGTTTCTGTTTGTATGGGTTGCCATTTTTTCGCCAGGAACGTTGGCCGATACACGGCTGAACAAGCCTGTACCGCTTTATGAGCCCGAGCAGGACTTCAATCAATGGTTGGCATCTGATCAGGGACCAAAAGCCTCCCTGACGCAAATGCGCGAGCGTTGCGACCGTGTGCTGGATGCTGCGAAGAACCTGGATTGCTCCGTGACGGTGATCGCCCGCATGTTCGAGCTCAAGGCCGCCAATCAGCTGCCTGATTACTATCTGGCGATCAAGCGCAAACACGCGCCGGCCATAGAGGCCGATCAAGAGCTGAAAATGTTGTTCTCGATGTTCGGGGAGCAGTCTCTGTTGACCCTGAGGACGACTGGCGATTTCACGGTGAAAAGAACATCACAGCGTGAAGTCCTCAGGATTCATTCGTATGCCAGTGACTATTTCATTGCCGGAGAGCAGCTGCCCTTCATTGATGTCGCTGCGGCCAATGGTCATTCGGCCCGTTTCGTTCTCGACACCGGCGCCCCGCAAACCCGGGTCAATGTCGACACCGCCCGGCAGATGGGGATCAAGTTGCTGACCGACTCCCACTACGCCTACGGCACGTTCTACGGCGAGGGCAACCTGCCCGCCAGGCTCGGCATTCTCGACTCGCTGAAGGTGGGCGCCAGCGAATTCCACAACGTGCTGGTGTTTGTCAGCGATCGGGACAACTTGCTGGGGCTGGATCTGATCAGCAAGTTAGGGCACCTGAAGTTGGCCCGTAAAACCCTGGAGCTCAACCCCGCCCGGTCCCCGCGCTGCGACTCACCGATCAACTACACCCGCACCGACCTCAACCAGCGACTGACCATCGCGGCTAGCCTGGACAACCGGACGACGCAGGCCATCGTCGATACCGGCAATGTCGACTACCTGACGTCGGCCATGCCGGGTGAGCAGGTCAATGTCGTGCAGTCCATGACCCCTGGCAATTCCCCTCCCGATACCCCCGATAGACATCGCTACCAACGCTTCAAAGGCGTGCTGAACCTGCCTGGCCATAGCCTGCCGATCACTTACAAATACTACCCGGGCTTCACCATCCCGCCGTCGTGGGTGAGCGGGCGGTATGTGCCGTCGGTTCTACTGGGGTGGCGGGCATTCGATGATTTTGAGTTGAATCTGGATATCGACGCGGGGCGGTCGTGTTTCAACAAGGTTTGATGAGCGCCTGGCGGTGTTTACCCACAATCCCTGTTGGCGGTTCTGTGGATAACATGTTCGCCCCTTGCTAAACACCTTGTAAACCGTGGTCTGTAGCCCTTCGTTCAAAAAACAACCAGCCTAAGCTGCGGTTTTTCATGGGTTTTTTCAGAGGATAAGTACAGGACTTGCCCCCAATCTCTGTTGGCGCTTCTGTGGATAAGATGTTCACTTACCGCTACAGGCCTTACAAGACGTGGCTTTCGTGCTTCTGGTTAAAAATCGATCAATCCATCGTTTTTAACGGTTCAATCGTGCTGGAAGCCATAAATTTCACGGCTTATAGCGGTTTTCCACAGCGGTGGAGAAGTTGCCCCCAAAGTCTGTTGGCGCTTCTGTGGATAAGGTGTTCGCTATACGCTACAAGTCATGCAATGCGGGGCTTTCAAAGGTTTGATCAAAAATTGATCAGGCGCTGGTGAAAACCCTGGTTCTGAATAAGTCACGGATTTTCTTCGGTTTCTGTGGAGAAAGTTTTCAACATGTCCACAGTTGTCCCCATTTGCTGTGGGTGGAGATGTGGATAACTTGTTTGCGGAAGGCTGGGAGCCGCGAAGGGCATAGCGCTGAACGGAATAGATCATATTTCGTACAGTTCTGAGGCGGAGGGTGTCAGGAGTTTATTTGTGGATAGTTAGATCGTTTTCGCGAGCAGGCTCGCTCCTACAGGATTTGTGAACAACACAGATCTACTGTAGGAGCGAGCCTGCTCGCGATGGTCGTGAACGATAACGCGGGGTATGAGGCAATCCGCGGTGTTCGGGCATCCATCGCGAGCAGGCTCGCTCCTGCAGGTTCAGGGACAGGCTAGTCAGCCGGTGACCGGGACGCCTTTGAGGTACGGCGCAGGCTCGGCCCCCAGGTTGCTCAGCAGGCGCTCGCTGTACCAATCCACAAAGTTCACCACGCCGAACTCATAAGTCTTGGAGTACGGCCCTGGCTGGTAGGCGGTGGAGTTGATCCCGCGCTGGTTCTCTTCGGCCAGGCGACGGTCCTGGTCGTTGGTGGCGTCCCAGACCTGGCGCATGCGCTCCACGTCGTAGTCCACGCCTTCGACGGCGTCCTTGTGGACCAGCCACTTGGTGGTGACCATGGTCTCCTGGGCGCTGATCGGCCACACGGTGAAGACGATGATGTGGTCGCCCATGCAGTGGTTCCAGGAGTGCGGCAGGTGCAGGATGCGCATCGAGCCCAGGTCCGGGTTCTTGATGCGGCCCATGAGTTTGGCACAGCCTTGCTTGCCGTCGATGGTCATCGACACGGTGCCCTTGAGCAGCGGCATGCGCACAATGCGGTTGCGCAGGCCGAAACTGGCGTGGGCGTAAGGGATTTTCTCGGCTTCCCAGGACGCGGCGGACGCAGCGACGTGGTCCTTGAACGCCTGGTCGGCGCGCGGGTCGGTGACGTCGTCCCACTCCAGCAGGGTTTTCAGCAGTTCCGGGTGCGACGCGTTGCAGTGGTAGCACTCGCGGTTGTTTTCCAGCACAAGCTTCCAGTTGGCCTTTTCCATCAAGGTGGTGGTGATCGCCACCTTGGTGTTCTCCATGTCGTACGGTTCCATGTAATGGTTGAGCGTCGACAGGAAGTCATCGATGGCCGGCGGGTTCTCCGCGAGGCTGATGAAGATGTAGCCGCCAGCCGTCTTCACATTCACCGGTTTGAGGCCGTACTGCTTCATGTCGAAGTCGTCGCCCATCTCGGTGCCGGCGAACAGCAGGCGACCGTCCAGTTCGTAGGTCCACTGGTGATAGTGGCAGACCAGTTTGGCGACCTTGCCCTTGTCGCTGGTGCACAGGCGCGAACCACGGTGGCGGCAGACGTTATGGAACGCGTGCACCACGCCTTCGGCACCACGAATCACGATGATCGGGTTCTTGCCGATTTGCAGGGTCAGGTAGTTGCCTTTGGCGGGAATCTCGCAGGTCATGCCGGCGATCAACCACTCTTTCTGGAAAATCTCCTGCATGTCGATATCAAACAGGCGCTCGTCAGAGTAAAACGGCTGCGGCAGCGAGAAGGTGCGCTCGCGCTCTTGCAGCATCTGGGCGGTGGCCTTGCGTGCGGGTTCCAGCGGATCGCCCAGGCTCAGTGTAGTAGTGACGTCCATCGTTTAATCCTCAAGGCCATCTGCGTGGCCGGCGAAAGTGGCTAATCAGGTTGGGTCAGGGTTGCTGCGCAAGGTGTAAGGATTGTGTCTTGGTATGGGGCGAGTGTGGGGCCGGCGCTGCCCGGAACCTTATCCATGGGCGACATGGTGCAATCTGTTCCCGACGCGCAAGCCCCGGTAGTTGGGGGCTGGTCGCGATAAGCATGTGAATGTCGCAGATAGGTAAATGGCTGGTCTGCGCTATACGCAGAATCGCCAACATGAAGGCCGACAGTCGGCCGTGGAGATCAGCATGTCCAACAACTTCCTGAACCCGGTAACCACCCAGACCTGGGCCAATGGTCGGCACATCGTCCGTTGCGTCAAAGTCATCCAGGAAACCTGGGATGTGCGCACCTTTTGCTTCATGGCCGATCAGCCGATCATGTTCTTCTTCAAGCCGGGGCAGTTCGTCACCCTGGAGCTGGAGATCGAAGGCCAGCCGATCATGCGCTCGTACACCATTTCCAGCTCGCCGTCGGTGCCGTACAGCTTCTCGGTGACCATCAAGCGTGTGCCGGGCGGCAAGGTTTCCAACTGGCTGCACGACACCTTGCATGAAGGCTACGAACTGGCGGTGCACGGCCCGGTCGGGCTGTTCAACGCCATCGACTTCCCGAACCCCAAAGTGCTGTATCTCAGCGGCGGCGTGGGCATCACGCCGTGCATGTCCATGGCGCGCTGGTTCTTCGATACCAACGGCAATGTCGATATGGCGTTTATCCACAGCGCCCGCTCACCGAAAGACATTATTTATCACCGCGAGCTGGAACACATGGCGGCGCGGATCGAAAACTTCAGCCTGCACCTGATCTGTGAAAAACATGGTTTCGGTGAACCCTGGGCCGGCTATCGCGGTTATCTGAACCACAAGATGCTCGAACTGATGGTTCCGGACTTCCTTGAACGCGAAGTGTTCTGCTGCGGTCCGACGCCTTACATGAATGCGGTCAAGCGCCTGCTGGAAAACGCTGGCTTCAACATGAAGCGCTACCACGAGGAGTCATTCGGTGCCACGCCGCCAGAGGCCATCGCCGATGCCGTGGAGAATGCCGAACAGGCCGCCGATGCGCCGCAAGTCGATGCCGCGGACCTGCATCAAGTGGAGTTCACCGCGTCCGGCAAGAGCATCCGGGTGGCGCCGGGCGAGACCGTTCATGCAGCCGCCGCCAAGGCCGGTTTGCTGATACCGAAAGCCTGCGGCATGGGCATCTGCGGCACCTGCAAGGTGTTGAAGCTGGGCGGCGAAGTGGAGATGGAACACAACGGCGGGATCACCGAAGAGGACGAAGCCGAAGGGTACATCCTGTCGTGCTGCAGTGTGCCGAAGGGGGATGTGCGGATCGAGTACTAACCCGCACCGGTAATCCCATTGTGGGAGCGAGCCTGCTCGCGAAGGCGTACTGACATTCAACATTGATGTTGACTGATCCGGCGCTTTCGCGAGCAGGCTCGCTCCCACAGGTTTTTGTGTTTCTTCAATCAATGAACAGGTCCGGCATCAGCTTGTCGCTGGTGCCTGGCGCAAACCGATAGTGTTCGAACTCGGTTACGCCGTTTTCCCGCAGTATTTCCTCATCAATCAGCAAGCGCCCCGTCAAGCTGCGGTTTGCGCTGCTCAGAATCACGTGGGCGGCATCCGCCATGATCGCCGGCGTGCGCGCATGTTTGAACGATTCCCGTGACCCCAGCTGAAATTCAATGGCCGCCGTGGCAATCATGGTCTGCGGCCACAGCGAATTGACGCTGATACCGTAATTCCTGAATTCCTCGCTCATGCCCAGGGTCAGCATGCTCATGCCGTATTTGGTCACGGTATAGGGGCTGTATTGGGCGAACCACTTCGTCGCCAGGTTCAACGGTGGCGACAGGTTGAGGATGTGCCCGGCGGATTTTTTCAGGTATGGCAACGCCGCCTGACTGCACAACAAGACGGCGCGGGTGTTGATCTGGTGCATCAGGTCGAAGCGCTTGAGTTCGAGGTGCTGAACCCCGGTCAGCTTGATCGCCCCGGCGTTGTTGACCAGCGCATCGATGCCGCCGAAATGTTCATTGGCCCGAGCCAGGGCCTGATGTACGGCCACTTCATCGCGCACATCCACTTGCAAGGCCAGTGCCTTGCCGCCAGCCGCTTCGACTTCCTCGGCCACGCTGTAGATCGTGCCCGGCAGTTTGGGGTGCGGTTCGGCACTCTTGGCGGCGATCACGACGTTGGCACCGTCGCGAGCGGCGCGCAGTGCGATCTCGCGACCGATGCCGCGACTGGCGCCGGTGATGAACAGGGTTTTGCCTTGCAGTGACATGCGTACGCTCCTGGTTGTTATTGTCTGTACGGCTCGACAGACAATGTAGACCGTGTACGCGAAACTGTAGGAGCTGGCTTGCCAGCGAAGGCGGTGTGTCAAGCGGACCGCGTTGCGGCGTTCGCCAGCAAGCCGGCTCCTACAGGGTGTCTTATGCAGACATGACTTGGCGGATGTCCCGAGCCAATTCCCGCACGCGCTCTTCTTCGGTATCCCACGAGCACATGAAACGTGCGCCACCGTTGCCGATGAAGGTGTAGAAACGCCAGCCCTTGGCCGTCAGCGCGGCGATGGCCGGTTCCGACAGTTGCAGGAACACGCCGTTGGCCTGCACCGGGAACATCAGTTCCACGCCCGGGATGTCGCTGACCAGTTCGGCCAGCAGTTGCGCGCAGTGGTTGGCGTGGCGGGCGTATTTGAGCCAGGCGTCGTTTTCCAGGATGCCGACCCAGGGTGCGGACAGGAAGCGCATCTTTGAAGCAAGCTGTCCGGCCTGTTTGCAGCGGTAATCAAAGTCTTCAGCCAGTTTGTGGTTGAAGAACAGAATCGCTTCGCCCACGGCCATGCCGTTTTTCGTGCCGCCGAAGCACAGCACATCGACACCGGCTTTCCAGGTCAGGTCGGCCGGTGAGCAGCCGAGGAACGCGCAGGCATTGGAGAAGCGTGCGCCGTCCATGTGCAGGTTCAGGCCCAGTTCCTTGCAGGTGGCGCTGATGGCGCGGATTTCGTCCGGGGTGTAGACGCTGCCGACTTCGGTGGCCTGGGTCAGGGTCACCACGCGAGGTTTGGGGTAGTGGATGTCCTGGCGCTTGAGGGCGATTTCGCGGATCGACTCCGGGGTCAACTTGCCGTTTTCGGTGCGGGCGATCAGCAGTTTGGAACCGTTGGAGAAAAATTCCGGCGCGCCGCATTCGTCGGTTTCGACGTGGGCGGTTTCCGAGCAGATCACGCTGTGGTAACTCTGGCACAGCGACGACAGGGCCAGGGAGTTGGCGGCGGTACCGTTGAAGGCGAAGAACACTTCACAGTCGGTTTCGAACAGCTTGCGGAAATCGTCGGACGCGCGGGCGGTCCACTCGTCGTCGCCGTAGGCGCGCTGGTGGCCATGGTTGGCCTGTTCCATGGCAGCCCAGGCTTCAGGGCAAATGCCGGAATAGTTGTCGCTGGCGAATTGTTGGCTCTTATCGGTCATGGCCTGCTTCCGTGGTCGAGGCGCCTATGGTGAGGCGCCTCGTGGTCGATGATGGTGCGCACTTTACCGAAGATCGTCCGGGGGGCGCACGGGATGTCACTGTCAGAAATTTACGGGGATGCCGGGCAATTATGCACGTGTCTATTGACTTAAAGCAGCGCGACCGCGCACTGGATTTGCTCAAGTGGCTGGCGCTGCTGAGCATGGTGCTCGATCACCTGCGATATGTCGGTTACTCCGCCGATTGGCTGTATGTGCCGGGGCGTCTGGCGTTCCCGTGGTTCTGCCTGGCAATGGCGGCGAATCTGGCGCGGACCGAGGTGGTCGCGGCCAGCGGGCAGTGGCGATACCTGGGCTGGTTGCTGCTGTTTAGCGCCGTGAGCGAAATTCCCTACCGAATCTACATCCCCGATCCCGACACCTTGAACGTGTTGCCCACCCTTGCCTTGGGCTTGCTGGTGGCGCGGGGCTGGCAAGACCGCACGCTGCAGGCGCGATTGTTGGCTGGCGCAGCGCTGGTTCTGGCGGTGTTGTTTTGGGGGCGGCTGATGTTCGGTTTTTTCGGTGTTCTGTTGCCGTTGGCGATGCTGCTGGTGATTCGGCGTCCCTGGTATTTCGCATTGCTGCCGGGGCTGGTCTGCCTGGCGGGCAATCAATGGCAGGTGCTGTATTACGCCATTCGATTGGGTAATCACGTGGCGATGGCGGCGATTGCCACTTGTCTGATTGCGCCATGGCTGGGGCTGTTCCTGTTGCGACACGCCCATGCCGTAAAACCACCGCCGATGCGGCGCTGGGCGTATGCCCTGTATCCCGTGCATTTCCTCATTCTGCTCGCTTTACGACAGGCAATCGCATAACCCTGTGGGAGCTGGCTTGCCAGCGATAGCGGTAGGCCAGCCGCCATCAATGCTGGATGTGAATCCGTCATCGCTGGCAAGCCAGCTCCCACAGGGTTTGCCGCTGAGTTGAGAGTTGTACCCGGCCTGCCATTTCCCGACATGTCGTAAACGCACCTTTACGTGGCGCCCATAGGCATTTGACCTGTCTGCCTCGGTCATACCATCGCTATCAAAGGGCACTGCCGAAACGCCAGTGCCTTACCGAGACGAATGGCGCACAGATGCCGCTGGGAGAGACGCGATGTTCAGCAAGCAAGACCAGATCCAGGGTTACGACGATGCACTGCTGGCGGCGATGAATGCCGAGGAGCAACGTCAGGAAGATCACATCGAGCTGATCGCGTCCGAGAACTACACCAGCAAGCGCGTGATGGAAGCGCAAGGCAGCGGCCTGACCAACAAATACGCCGAAGGCTATCCGGGCAAGCGCTACTACGGTGGCTGCGAACACGTCGACAAGGTTGAAGCCCTGGCCATCGAACGCGCCAAGCAACTGTTCGGCGCCGATTACGCCAACGTGCAGCCGCACTCCGGTTCCTCGGCCAACAGCGCCGTGTACCTGGCCCTGCTGCAAGCCGGTGACACCATCCTGGGTATGAGCCTGGCCCACGGCGGTCACCTGACTCACGGTGCCAAGGTGTCGTCTTCGGGCAAACTGTACAACGCCGTTCAATACGGTATCGACACCAAGACCGGCCTGATCGATTACGACGAAGTCGAGCGCCTGGCCGTTGAGCACAAGCCGAAGATGATCGTTGCCGGTTTCTCCGCTTACTCCAAGACCCTGGACTTCCCGCGCTTCCGTCAGATCGCCGACAAGGTGGGCGCGCTGCTGTTCGTCGACATGGCCCACGTGGCCGGTCTGGTCGCTGCCGGCCTGTACCCGAACCCGCTGCCTTACGCCGACGTGGTGACCACCACCACCCACAAGACCCTGCGCGGTCCGCGTGGCGGCCTGATCCTGGCCAAGTCCAACGAAGAAATCGAGAAGAAGCTCAACGCGGCGGTTTTCCCCGGCGCCCAGGGCGGCCCATTGATGCACGTGATCGCCGGTAAGGCGGTGTGCTTCAAAGAGGCGCTGGAGCCAGGCTTCAAGGCCTATCAGCAGCAAGTGATCGACAACGCCCAGGCGATGGCCGGCGTGTTTATCAAACGCGGCTACGATGTAGTGTCCGGCGGTACCGATAACCACCTGTTCCTGGTCAGCCTGATCCGTCAGGGCCTCACCGGTAAAGAAGCAGACGCAGCCCTCGGTCGCGCCCATATCACTGTGAACAAGAACGCTGTCCCGAACGATCCGCAGTCGCCGTTCGTGACCTCCGGCCTGCGTATCGGCACCCCGGCGGTGACCACGCGCGGCTTCAAGGTGACCCAGTGCGTCACGCTGGCCGGCTGGATCTGCGACATCCTCGACAACCTCGGCGACGCCGACGTCGAAGCCAATGTTGCCCAGCAGGTTTCGGCCCTGTGCGCGGACTTCCCGGTTTATCGCTGAGTGCGGTTTTGGAGTAAATGACTATGCAACGCTACTCAGGCTTCGGCCTCTTCAAACACTCCCTCAGCCACCATGAAAACTGGCAGCGGATGTGGCGCACACCGACCCCTAAAAAGGTCTACGACGTGGTCATCGTCGGCGGTGGCGGGCATGGTCTGGCGACCGCCTACTACCTGGCCAAGGAACACGGCATCACCAACGTGGCCGTGGTCGAAAAAGGCTGGCTGGGCGGCGGTAACACCGCGCGCAACACCACCATCGTTCGCTCCAACTACCTGTGGGACGAGTCGGCGCACCTGTACGAACACGCGATGAAACTGTGGGAAGGCCTGTCCCAGGACCTGAACTACAACGTGATGTTCTCCCAGCGCGGCGTCTACAACCTGTGCCACACCCTGCAGGACATCCGTGATTCCGAGCGTCGGGTCAGCGCCAACCGCCTCAATGGCGTGGATGGTGAACTGCTCAATGCCAAGCAGGTCGCAGACGAGATTCCGTACCTGGACTGCTCGAAGAACACCCGCTACCCGGTGATGGGCGCTACCGTCCAGCGTCGCGGCGGCGTGGCCCGTCACGATGCCGTGGCCTGGGGTTTTGCCCGTGCCGCCGACGCACTGGGCGTGGACCTGATCCAGCAGACCGAAGTGATCGGTTTCCGCAAGGAAAACGGCGTGTGCATCGGCGTGGAAACCAACAAGGGCTTCATCGGCGCCAAGCGCGTCGGTGTAGTGACCGCCGGTAACTCCGGGCACATGGCCAAGCTCGCCGGTTTCCGCCTGCCGATCGAATCACACCCGCTGCAAGCGCTGGTGTCCGAGCCGATCAAGCCGATCATCGACAGCGTGATTATGTCCAACGCCGTACACGGTTACATCAGCCAGTCCGACAAGGGCGACCTGGTGATTGGCGCCGGTATCGACGGCTACAACGGCTACGGCCAGCGTGGTTCGTACCCGGTGATCGAGCACACCATCCAGGCCATCGTCGAAATGTTCCCGGTGCTGTCGCGCGTACGCATGAACCGTCAGTGGGGCGGCATCGTCGACACCACGCCGGATGCCTGCCCGATCATCTCGAAAACCCCGGTGCCGAACATGTTCTTCAACTGCGGTTGGGGCACCGGCGGCTTCAAGGCAACACCTGGCTCGGGCAACGTATTTGCCGCGAGCCTGGCCAAGGGTGAAATGCACCCATTGGCCGCACCTTTCTCCATCGACCGTTTCCACAACGGTGCGTTGATCGATGAACACGGCGCTGCTGCGGTTGCCCACTAACAGGAGAAATCCCCATGTTGCATATCTTCTGTCCTCACTGCGGCGAACTGCGCTCCGAAGAGGAATTCCATGCATCCGGCCAGGCGCACATTCCGCGCCCACTGGATCCGAACAGCTGCACCGACGAGGAGTGGGGCGACTACATGTTCTTCCGCGATAACCCTCGCGGTCTGCACCACGAGCTGTGGGATCACGTCGCCGGTTGCCGCCAGTACTTCAACGTCACCCGCGACACCGTGACCTACGAGATTCTCGAAACCTACAAGATCGGCACCAAGCCACAATTCACCGACAAGACCGATAGCCCGAAAGCGGCCAGCACGGCTCTGGGAGAGAAGGTATGAGCCAGATCAATCGCCTGTCCAACGGCGGACGGATCGACCGCAACAAAGTCCTGAGCTTCACCTTCAACGGCCAGAGCTACAAAGGCTTCGAAGGCGACTCCCTGGCCGCTGCACTGCTGGCCAACGGTGTCGACATCATCGGTCGCAGCTTCAAGTACTCCCGTCCGCGCGGCATCTTCGCCGCCGGTGCCGAAGAGCCGAACGCGGTGCTGCAGATCGGCGCCACCGAAGCCACGCAGATTCCTAACGTGCGCGCCACGCAACAGGCGCTGTACCAGGGCCTGGTCGCCACCAGCACCAACGGCTGGCCGAGCGTGAACAACGACATGATGGGGATTCTCGGCAAGGTCGGCGGCAAGCTGATGCCGCCGGGCTTCTACTACAAAACCTTCATGTACCCGCAATCGTTCTGGATGACCTACGAGAAGTACATTCGTAAGGCCGCAGGTCTTGGCCGCTCGCCGACCGAGAACGATCCGGACACCTACGACTACATGAACCAGCACTGCGACGTACTGATCGTCGGCGCCGGCCCTGCTGGCCTGGCGGCAGCACTGGCGGCTGCACGCAGCGGTGCCCGTGTGATCCTCGCCGATGAGCAGGAAGAGTTCGGCGGCAGCCTGCTCGACTCCCGCGAAAGCCTGGATGGAAAGCCTGCCGTGGAGTGGGTCGCCAGCGTCATCGCCGAGCTGAAGAACACCCCGGACGTGCTGCTGTTGCCGCGTGCCACGGTCAACGGCTACCACGACCATAACTTCCTGACCATTCACGAACGCCTCACCGATCACCTCGGCGACCGTGCGCCGATTGGCCAGGTGCGTCAGCGCATCCACCGGGTTCGTGCCAAGCGCGTGGTCCTGGCGACCGGCGCCCACGAGCGCCCGCTGGTGTACGGCAACAACGACGTGCCGGGCAACATGCTGGCTGGCGCTGTGTCGACTTACGTGCGCCGTTACGGCGTGGCTCCGGGCAAGAAGCTGGTGCTGTCGACCAACAACGATCACGCCTATCGCGTTGCACTGGATTGGCTCGACGCCAGCCTGCAAGTGGTGGCCATCGCCGACGCCCGCAGCAACCCTCGCGGTGCGCTGGTGGAAGAAGCGCGCGCCAAGGGCATTCGCATCCTCACTGGCAGCGCCGTGATCGAGGCCCGTGGCAGCAAGCACGTGACCGCTGCCCGTGTCGCGGCCATCGATGTGAAAGGCCACAAAGTCACCAGCCCTGGCGAATGGCTCGACTGCGACATCGTCGCCAGCTCCGGCGGCTACAGCCCGGTGGTTCACCTGGCTTCGCACCTGGGCGGCAAGCCGATCTGGCGTGAAGACATCCTCGGTTTCGTACCGGGCGAAGCACCGCAGAAACGCGTATGCGTCGGTGGCATCAACGGCGTCTATGGCCTTGGCGATTCTCTGGCCGATGGTTTTGAAGGGGGCGTGCGCGCTGCCAGCGAAGCCGGTTTCGGTGCGGTCGAAGCGACGCTGCCGAAGGCTCTGGCCCGTCTGGAAGAGCCGACCCTGGCGCTGTTCCAGGTGCCTCATGAAAAGAACACCGCACGGGCGCCGAAGCAATTCGTCGACCTGCAGAACGACGTGACCGCCGCGGCCATCGAACTGGCGACCCGCGAAGGCTTCGAGTCGGTGGAGCACGTCAAGCGCTACACCGCGCTGGGCTTCGGCACCGATCAGGGCAAGCTCGGTAACGTCAACGGCCTGGCCATCGCGGCCCGTTCGCTGAACGTGACCATCCCGCAGATGGGCACCACCATGTTCCGTCCGAACTACACGCCGGTGACTTTCGGCGCCGTGGCCGGCCGTCACTGCGGGCACATCTTCGAGCCAGTGCGCTACACCGCGCTGCATCAATGGCACCTGAAAAACGGCGCCGAGTTCGAAGACGTCGGCCAGTGGAAACGTCCGTGGTACTTCCCGAAATCCGGTGAAGACATGCACGCGGCAGTAAAGCGTGAATGCAAAGCCGTGCGCGACAGCGTCGGCCTGCTGGACGCCTCGACCCTGGGCAAGATCGACATTCAGGGCCCGGATGCCCGGGAGTTCCTCAACCGCGTGTACACCAACGCCTGGACCAAGCTCGACGTGGGCAAGGCCCGTTACGGCCTGATGTGCAAAGAAGACGGCATGGTGTTCGACGACGGCGTGACCGCCTGCCTGGCCGACAACCATTTCGTCATGACCACCACCACCGGTGGCGCTGCACGCGTACTGCAATGGCTGGAGCTGTACCACCAGACCGAATGGCCGGATATGAAGGTGTACTTCACCTCCGTGACCGACCACTGGGCGACCATGACCCTGTCCGGGCCGAACAGCCGCAAGCTGCTCAGCGAAGTCACCGACATCGACCTGAGCAACGAAGCCTTCCCGTTCATGACCTGGAAAGAAGGTGAAGTAGGCGGTGTGCCGGCGCGGGTGTTCCGGATTTCGTTTACCGGTGAGCTGTCGTACGAAGTCAACGTGCAAGCCGACTATGCGATGGGCGTGCTGGAAAAAATCGTCGACGCCGGCAAGAAGTACAACCTGACGCCGTACGGCACCGAAACCATGCACGTACTGCGGGCCGAGAAGGGCTTCATCATCGTCGGTCAGGACACTGACAGCTCGATGACCCCGGATGACCTGAACATGGGCTGGTGTGTCGGTCGCACCAAACCGTTCTCGTGGATCGGCTGGCGTGGCATGAACCGTGAAGACTGCGTGCGTGATCAGCGTAAGCAGCTGGTTGGCCTGAAGCCGATCGATCCGAACGTATGGCTGCCGGAAGGCGCGCAACTGGTATTCAACACCAAGCAAGCGATCCCGATGACCATGGTCGGTCACGTGACCTCCAGTTACCTGCACAACTCCCTGGGCTATTCGTTTGCCATGGGCGTGGTCAAGGGCGGCCTGAACCGCATGGGTGAGCGTGTGTTTGCGCCACTGGCGGACGGCAGCGTGATCGAGGCGGAAATCGTGTCTTCGGTGTTCTTCGATCCGAAAGGCGAACGCCAGAACGTTTAACACCACAGCCCTTTGTGGGAGCAAGGCTTGCCCGCGATGAACGATAACGCGGTGCTTCGGATAGACCGAGTTGCTCCCATCGCGGGCAAGCCAAGCTCCCACAGAAAATACGAATTCAGGAACAGGTGCTTTATGACCGCAGCCAATGTTTACCAACAACGCCCAACCAATGGGGCCAAGGCCGAGTCGTCGCTGCATCATGCCGACCTCGCCAGCCTGGTGGGCAAGGGGCGCAAGAGCGCCGGCGTGACCGTGCGCGAGAAAAAACTCCTCGGCCACCTGACCATTCGTGGCGATGGCCACGATGCCGCGTTCGCCGCCGGCGTACACAAGGCGCTGGGCATCGAATTGCCGGGGGCGCTGACCGTCATCGTCAAGGGCGAAACCAGCCTGCAATGGATGGGCCCGGATGAGTGGTTGCTGATCGTGCCGAGCGGCGAAGAGTTCGCCGCCGAGCAAAAGCTGCGCAAAGCGCTGGGCGACCTGCACATCCAGATCGTCAACGTCAGCGGCGGCCAGCAGATCCTCGAACTGAGCGGCCCGAACGTGCGCCAGGTGCTGATGAAATCCACCAGCTATGACGTGCACCCCAACAACTTCCCGGTGGGCAAGGCTGTGGGCACGGTGTTCGCCAAGTCGCAACTGATGATTCGCCACACTGCCGAAGACACCTGGGAACTGCTGATTCGTCGCAGCTTCTCGGATTACTGGTGGTTGTGGTTGCAGGATGCTTCGGCCGAGTATGGCCTTAGCGTTCAGGCTTGAATCGCCTTCGCTGGCAAGCCAGCTCCTACAGGATTGTGATGATCTGTAGGAGCTGGCTTGCCAGCGATCAACCGCGCAGCGGTTGCCCATAACAAAAGGAGTCACCGCACTATGAGCCGCGCCCCGGATACATGGATTCTGACCGCCGACTGCCCCAGCGTGCTCGGCACGGTGGACGCGGTGACCCGCTTTCTGTTCGAGCAGAGCTGCTACGTCACCGAACACCACTCCTTCGATGATCGCCTTTCGGGGCGTTTCTTCATTCGTGTGGAGTTTCGCCAGCCTGACGGTTTTGACGAGCAGTCCTTCCGCGCGGGCCTTGCCGAGCGCGGCGAAGCGTTCGGCATGATCTTCGAACTGACCCCGCCGCATCACCGCCCGAAAGTGGTGATCATGGTCTCCAAGGCCGATCACTGCCTCAACGACTTGCTCTACCGCCAGCGCATCGGCCAGTTGTCGATGGACGTGGCGGCGGTGGTGTCCAACCACCCGGACCTCAAGCCGCTGGCCGACTGGCACCAGATTCCGTACTACCACTTCCCGCTGGACCCCAACGACAAGCCTTCACAGGAGCGTCAGGTGTTGCAGGTGATCGAAGAGTCCGGCGCCGAACTGGTGATCCTTGCCCGCTATATGCAGGTCCTGTCGCCGGAGCTGTGCCGCAAGCTCGACGGCAAGGCAATCAACATCCACCACTCCCTGCTACCGGGTTTCAAGGGCGCCAAGCCTTACCACCAGGCCTACAACAAGGGCGTGAAGCTGGTTGGCGCGACGGCGCATTACATCAACAACGACCTCGACGAAGGGCCGATCATCGCCCAGGGCGTCGAGGTGGTGGATCACAGTCATTACCCGGAAGACCTGATCGCCAAGGGGCGGGATATCGAAGGCCTGACCCTGGCGCGGGCTGTGGGTTATCACATTGAGCGGAGGGTGTTTTTGAACGCCAATCGCACGGTCGTTCTTTAGATTTTTGGGGCCGCTTCGCAGCCCATCGCGGGCAAGCCTTGCTCCCACAGGGCTTAAGGTAGTTCCCATTTTTTTGCGGTAAGCCCCAATCCCGTGGGAGCAAGGCTTGCCCGCGATGAGGCCCTAACAGGCAACACAAGAAACAGCATCTGTACCCGAGCACTTAACGCGCTGCCTGCCTGGGCAACGCGGATCCATAAAAACAAAACAGCGAGGTGAAAGCATGTCTGGCAATCGTGGTGTGGTGTATCTCGGCGCTGGCAAGGTCGAAGTACAGAAAATCGACTATCCGAAAATGCAGGACCCGCGCGGCAGGAAGATCGAGCACGCCGTCATCCTGCGTGTGGTTTCCACCAACATCTGTGGTTCCGACCAGCACATGGTGCGCGGTCGTACCACCGCTCAAACCGGTCTGGTGCTGGGTCACGAGATCACCGGTGAAGTGATCGAGAAGGGCCGCGACGTCGAAAACCTGCAAATCGGCGACCTGGTATCCGTACCGTTCAACGTGGCTTGCGGGCGCTGCCGTTCCTGCAAGGAAATGCACACCGGCGTGTGCCTGAGCGTTAACCCGGCGCGTCCGGGCGGTGCTTATGGCTATGTGGACATGGGCGACTGGACCGGTGGTCAGGCGGAATACGCCATGGTGCCGTACGCCGACTTCAACCTGCTGAAACTGCCTGATCGCGATCGCGCGATGGCAAAAATCCGCGACCTGACCTGCCTCTCCGACATCCTGCCAACCGGCTACCACGGTGCCGTGACGGCCGGCGTTGGCCCTGGCAGCACCGTGTACATCGCCGGTGCAGGTCCGGTTGGTCTGGCCGCTGCCGCTTCCGCTCGCCTGCTGGGTGCGGCGGTGGTCATCGTCGGTGACGTCAATACCGTGCGCCTGGCTCACGCCAAATCTCAGGGCTTCGAAATCGCCGACCTGTCCCTCGACACCCCACTGCACGAGCAAATCGCTGCGCTGCTGGGTGAACCGGAAGTGGATTGCGCCATCGACGCCGTAGGCTTCGAAGCGCGCGGCCACGGCCACGACGGCGTGAAACACGAAGCCCCGGCTACCGTGCTCAACTCGTTGATGGGCGTGGTCCGTGTTGCCGGCAAGATCGGCATCCCTGGCCTCTACGTCACCGAAGATCCAGGTGCCGTGGACGCTGCCGCGAAAATGGGCAGCCTGAGCATCCGCTTCGGCCTCGGCTGGGCCAAATCCCACAGCTTCCACACCGGCCAGACCCCGGTGATGAAGTACAACCGCCAGCTGATGCAGGCGATCATGTGGGATCGCATCAACATTGCCGAAGTGGTGGGCGTGCAGGTGATCAGCCTGGATCAGGCACCGGAAGGGTATGGCGAGTTTGATGCGGGCGTGCCGAAGAAGTTTGTGATTGATCCGCATAAGTTGTTTAGTGCGGCGTAAGGGGTTCAAGGAATAAAAAGCGGCGACCTACGGGTCGCCGTTTTTTTACTTCGTGGATTGTGAGCCTCGTCTTACGCTGTTCTGTCGTTCGGAGAGATCAAGGCTCGTTTGGTTCGCTATTGCATGCGCATAATCTGGCAAGCCTTCATCTACATACTCTAGCAGGGGGTACGAGGTCGCGTCGGTATATGGGGGAAGTGACCCACGCCTGTTTGGCGATCCAACTCTACTCGTAGAGTTGATTGAGTTATTGCTACCAAATCGCGGTGTTAAATCGCGCAAACCTCGTGATGTCCTAGCGTCATATACGTTTGCGTTACTTCTTGCACGCCTATATAGCTGTGGTGAGGTGTTGGGGCTACTGCTCGGAGGTGCAGTTAGTGGTGAAGGAAGATCGGCCGCATCAACGGCACGTGCTTCCGTGCCTGCGAAAGCCAACCTGTCTTGCGTCGTCCACGCTGGAGTTTTCGAGTTTGGATGGGGATGGAGCGATCTTGCCATTGGATTTCGAAACTGTCCTTCTGCTCTGGAAAAGACATTGGGAGAAGTTTGTGTTGGAGGACTCATTAACCCTATCGAACGTAGAAATCTTTTCAGCAAGACTGGTGTATGCCCAGTGGGGTCATTTTGATTCACCGGATCTCCCACGCAATACGCATACGCATTCAGCCCACCACCCCCAAACGGACTCCAACTATCCGGACTGGTAAAGCACATCAACACCGGATTAAACGGCCGATATCCATTTCCCAACAAATACCACCCCGTCACCGGATCTGGCCGTTCGCCGTTGAAGCCGAGCAGGCTGAGCAAGCCGTTACCGAGCGGGCGATGACCGTAGGGCGTGTAGGCGAGAGGATTGGGGCGGTTGGCAGTGAGCACGTTCAGCACTGAACGCTGTTGGTCGGTGGCGAGCAAATGGGGTTCCACCGTGCCGCTCTGGCGCTGTAACTGGGCGAGTAAATGGTCTTCGCTCAGCATGACTGAACGCTGCTCCGCGCCTTCAATTTCCGTGGCCAGGAGATTTTTCAGGTAGAAGCGTTGGGTGGTGGGTTGCGTCGAAGGAGCGCAATCGACCAGTCGATTCAGCGCGTCGTAGTGGTACTGGCAAAGCAGGATTTCGCTATTGCGTGGCATGGAGCGGACTCCCCGAAACCTCAGTCGATTCAGGGTTTACTCTGGCGCAATCAACCAAAGCTGCCTACTAGCAGAACTGATAGTGTCACAGCGCCGCCAACGCCCCTTGATACAGCACCGGCCCCGTCGGTTGTCCGGTCGGCGACCCCCCCTTGGGTTCAAGGCTGACCGCCAGCGCAATCGGTTTGCCAATCAGCGTTTTCTGCGCGTCATTGAGCTCTACCTTGCCTTTGCCCCCCACCGGAATCACGCCGAGGGAAACCGGTTTGCCATCCGCCGGAATCGCCCAAAGCTCCAGACTGCGTCCCGGATCGATCGCCGCGAGTGTCAGCGGTTCGACTTGCAGGTAGTTCTCGTGAGCCCGAATCCTCAGCGCGGGCTGGGCGTCGGCGCTGACGAGTGTGGCGTTGTAGCGGGCGTCGTCGCGGTTGTAGATCACGCCCAGGGTCACGGCGATCACCAGTGAACAAACTGCCGCAGCCACTCGCAGCCAATTCCAGAACGGGCGCTTCTGCGGTAGATGCAGTTCTTGCGGCTCGATCCGCGCCGTTATGCCTTGCCAGACCCGATCCGGCACAGGCTGCTCGGGTAGTGCGTCGGTCAGGCTTATGAGGCTTTCTTGCCACTGGGCCAGTTCCACACGCAGCGCCGCATCCTCCCGCAGCAACTGTTCGAAACGTCGACGCGCGGTCGGGGGCATCAGGCCGATGGCGTAGTCGGCGGCGAGGGCGCGGCGCAGGGTCGGGGTTTGGTAGTTCATGATTCAAGGCACCTGCGCAGGCGCTCCATGCCACGGCGGATCCACGACTTCACCGAGCCCAGTGGCGCCGCCAGGTGTTCCGCCAGTTCGGCGCACGACAATCCCTGAAAGTACGCGACGGTGATCGATTGGCGTTGCATGCCTTCGAGGCTGTCCAGGCAGCGGTTCAAGGCGCTGGCTTCGCGGGCGCTGTTCAACTGTTCGTCGGCCGAGGGACTTTCATCCACCAGCGCCTGTTCTTCGAGTTCGCCCAACGGCCTGTCGCGATGCTTGCGCAACTGGTCGATGGCTTGATTTCGGGTGATGTTGATCATCCAGGTCAACGGCGCCGACAGGTGCGCCTCATAGCGCGAGGCGTTGTTCCAGATGCGCACGAAACTTTCCTGCAGCACTTCTTCCGCCAGGTCCGGACGCGCCATGAAGCGCAGGGCTACACCGTGCAGCCGTGGACCGACACTGCGGTAGAGCGTCTCGAAAGCGCGGCGGTCGCCCAGTGAGCACTGGGCCAGGAGTTGCCTGAGCTGATCGGCGTCGGCGATGAGGGTCACGGTTTTCCAGGCACACGAGGTGGGTTGTGTGAGGGCTGAGGTTAGTTCACGGCGTGCAGTTGTTCCATTCACGGGCGGACACCTCGGCAAACCCGCCGACCCCGAGGCACGAGGTCGGCGGCAGGGCTCAGCTTTTCGGCATCAGCACTTTGTCGATGACCTGTATCACGCCATTGGACTGGTACACGTCATAAGTGGTGATGTCGGCGACGTCACCTTTTTCATCCTTGATGGTGATGTTGTGCGGGCCGTTCATCATTGCCCACAGTTTGCCGCCAGCAACGGTGGTGAGCTCGGTTTTACCGCCACCGGCCTTGATCTTCTCGGCCAGGGTCGCCATGTCGAGTTTGCCGGCGACCACGTGGTAGGTGAGGATTTTGCTCAGGGTGGCCTTGTTTTCCGGTTTGAGCAGGGTATCGACAGTGCCGGCGGGGAGGGCGGTGAAGGCTGAGTTGACCGGTGCGAACACGGTGAATGGGCCTTTGCCTTTCAGGGTATCGACCAGACCGGCGGCTTTCACGGCGGCGACCAGGGTGGTGTGGTCGGCGGAGTTCACCGCGTTATCGACGATGTCTTTGCTCGGCAGCATGGCTTGGCCACCGACTGTCACGTTGTCGTGGCTCATGGTTGCCGCTTGCAAAGTGTTCAGGGCGAATGCGCCGCCAAGGGCCAAGGTCAGCAGGGTGGCAATGAACGGCGTTTTGATCGAAGTGCGTTTCATGGTGATGATCCTTTTGTGGAGAATCGGCCAGGAATGTCTGTCCGTGCTTGATATACGGGCGTGGGGGCGGACTGGATGCAGCGTCGGAGAATTATTTTTGTACCTGATCCCCTGACCTTTGCAGGAGCGAGCCTGCTCGCGATAGACGCAAGGGCAACACGTTGATTCAGGTAGTACGCGTTATCGTTGACGACCATCGCGAGCAGGCTCGCTCCTACAGGGAGGTTGGGAACAATGTTGGGGCTTATCAGTCAAACGCACAGTTTTTCGCCGCCCATTCTCGGGCGGTTTTCATTGAGGATGTCTGGATGAAGATTTCACGCGGTTTTGCACTGGCATCGCTCATGACTCTGGCGGCCAGCCCGGTTTTTGCCCAGTTCAGCCTGGGCGATGCGGCCAATGCCATTTCCGGGATGAACGGCGGCAACGCAGCCACGCAAGCTGCACCGACATCAGAGACCGCAGACTTGCTGGGCGCTTTGAGCCAATTGAACGTGACGCCGGAACAAGCCATCGGCGGCGCGGGGGCGATGCTCGGTTTGGCGAAGAATCAATTGAGTTCGACCGACTACTCGGAACTGGCGAAAAGCGTGCCCGGGATCGACATTCTCTCGGGTGGTGGTGAACTGGGCGCGCTCGCCGGTTTGCTCGGGGCGAGCGGCAAGGCTGCGGGGCTGGATAACGCCTTGGGCAACGTCAAGAGCACCAATGACCTGAACAATGCCTTCACCACGCTGGGCATGGACAGCGGCATGATCGGCCTGTTCACCCCGGTGATCCTGCAATACCTTGGTCAGCAGGGCGTCGCGGGTCCGCTGCTGCAAAGCCTGGGCGGGATCTGGGGTGCCGGAACCGGCAGCTGATCAGCGACTTTCGGCGCGCAAGGCGTCGATGCGCAAGTCCTTCTCGGTCCAGAGCTGGTTGACCCAGTTCTGGACCGTTTCACGAAACAGCGGATCGTTTTCGTAATCGCCCTGCCACAGCGCCGGGTCGAGTTCGCGGGTCTTGATGTCGATGATGACCCTCGGCACGTTGCCGCTGATCAAGTCCCAAAAACCCGGAATCTTTTGCTGCGGGTACACGACCGTTACGTCGAGAATTGCATCCAGCTGCTCGCCCATCGCCGCCAGCACGAACGCCACGCCGCCCGCCTTGGGTTTGAGCAGGTGGGTGAATGGCGATTGTTGCTGGGTGCTCTTGGCGCGGGTGTAGCGCGTGCCTTCCAGGTAATTGACCACGGTCACGGGCTGGCGCTTGAACAGCTCGCAGGCTTGTTTGGTGATCTCCAGATCCTTGCCGGCCAGCTCCGGGTTTTTCGCCAGAAACGCCTTGGTGTAGCGCTTCATGAACGGGTAATCCAGCGCCCACCACGCCAGGCCCAGAAACGGCACCCAGATCAGCTCTTTTTTCAGGAAGAATTTGAAAAACGGCGTGCGCCGGTTCAGCGTCTGGATCAGCGCCGGGATGTCGACCCAGGATTGATGGTTGCTGATCACCAGATACGAAGTGTCGCCGCGAAGATCGTCACCGCCACGAATGTCCCATTGGGTGGGAATGCACAGGCGGAAGATCAACTTGTCGATCTCGGCCCAGGTCTCGGCGATCCACATCACCGCCCATGAGGCGTAATCACGAAAATGGCCCGGCAGGACCAGTTTGAGCAGGGCAAACACCATCAACGGCCCGAACAGGACCAGGGTGTTGAGCAACAGTAGCAGGGTGACGAAACAGCCGGTGAACAGGCGGCGCATGGGTAACTCTTGGAAACGTTTGGGCGCGCCATGATAAGTGGCTTCGGGCGGCAGGCCAAATCGGGGGTGACGAATGTTTCACGTTTGTGGCGGTAGGCTGGAGTGAAGATGCCATGTGCAGATGCTCGGGTGACTGTACAGGCCTCATCGCGGGCAAGCCCGCTCCCACAAGTTTTGTGTGCGCCCCGGAACCCTGTGGGAGCGGGCTTGCCCGCGATTCGGTCCCAAGAACGAACGAATAGCTGCCTGACTGTCTAAAATCCCGCTGCCCATCTCTCAAGGACAACGATCAAGTGAAATCCCTCCTCGCCCTGCTGTCCCTCCTCGCCCTGCCGGTCCTTGCCGCCGAGCCCACCCTGTACGGACGCTACGAATACATCGCCCTGCCGGAAATCGGCGGCGAAGTGCTCAAGGCCAAGATGGACACCGGCGCCCTGACCGCGTCGCTGTCAGCCAAGGACATCGAAACCTTCACCCGCGATGGCGAAGACTGGGTACGTTTCCGCCTCGCCACCAAGGACGCGAGCAACAAGGTGTATGAGCACAAGATCGCGCGGATCAGCAAGATCAAGACGCGGTCCGAAGAGGACGAGGATGAAGCAGCAGCGCCCACCAAGCGGCCGGTGGTTGATCTGGAATTGTGCCTGGGTAACGTCAAGCGCACGGTTGAGGTGAACCTGACGGATCGCAGCAGCTTCAACTATCCGTTGTTGATTGGGGCCAAGGCGTTGCGTGAGTTTGGGGCGGCGGTGAATCCGGCGAGAAGGTTTACGGCGGATAAGCCGGATTGTTGATTGTTGATTGTTGATTGTTGAGACTTGCAGATGCTAACGAAGTAGGTTGATACCTGTATGCGTCCGGATGTAGTTGGCCCGTCTGATTTCTTGTACGTCAGCGAGAATGGACAATCTGCGACCATCTCCAGGAATTTTTTGATTGCGAAAGGCTGCCACATTCCTGAAGAGGGATATCGATACGTCGAAGTGATGGACATCTAGCTGACCAGCATTCGTCCATCGAGGCGTCCCGACATCAGGCACAAAAACATTCTGATTTTGACGTAGAGGGATGAACGGATAGTTCTTCAACGCATCACCATAGTGGTTGGCACTTATGGTCATATCAGGAGTATTTACTCGGTTAGTATAGTTTCCGATGATTTCAGCGATTGGTTCGTTGGTATTAATTCTTGCGACTGCATTATTGATTTCGGCGATTTTCGTCGCGGATGACGCGGTAGTTGAGCTTCCAGATGCTGGTGTCACAGCTTCTATTGATGTGGAAGAAGCATTGGCTGCCCGTCTGCCATGTTTGCTAATAGATGCTGATTTGGAGATGACTTTCGACTGTTTGGATATCCCCATTCCAGTGCTCTTTAGCGCAGTGTTCAGCCCAAATACGTGCCCTGTCGGATCGCTGCGATTTCTGGGATCCCCCCCGCAATACGCATAGATATTCAAACCCCCCTCCCCAAACGGACTACAACTATCCGGACTGTTGAACCGCATCAACACTGGATTGAACTGCCGATACCCTCTCCCCAAGTGATAATGCCCCGTCATCGGATCCGGCAGTTCGCCGTTAAACCCAAGCAGGTTAAGCAAGTCACTTCCCCGAGGGCAATGACCATAGGGTGTATAGACGATAGGATGAGGTTGACTCGCAACAAGGGCATTCAACACCGAGTTCTGCAGATCGGTTGCCAACAGAATAGTTTTGCTTGAATGCGTAGGCATTAGCTGAACTCCGAACAAAGTCCATGAGGTGGGTGACTTAGCATCGGAGATTTCTCAGCTATTGCCTACTATCAGAACTGCTAGTCCTGTGCACTTGCAGATTTCAAATTTTCGGCATCGTCGCAATCATCGAAGGCCGCTGACTCACCTCGAAATACCACGCCGCCAACTGCGGATTCGCCTCACGCCAGTCCAGGTCCGGATGGCGCAGATCCAGATACCCCAACGCACACGCGACACTGATCGCCGCCACATCGAAATGGCTGGTCAGTTCGGCAATCGCGTCTTTTTCCAGCAGCGCCAGGGTGCGGCGGATTTTGTCGCGTTGGCCGTCGAGCCAGGCGTCCCAGTGTTTTTCCGGGGCACGCAGGGCGACTTCGTAGCGCACCAGTACGGCGGCATCCATGATGCCGTCGGCCATTGACGCCAGTGTCATGCGCCGCCAGCGGGCGGAGCCTTCGCGGGGGATCAGCGGGTTGCCGACGTGCTGGTGGTCGAGGTAGTCGAGGATCACCCGGCTGTCGTGGATGACGTGGCCGTCGGCCAGGCGCAGGGCGGGGATTTTGCTCAGGGGGTTGTCGTCGATCAGCGCCTTGTCCGGGTCGACCGGCGTGAGCACGCAATTCTGCAGGGCCACGCGGTCCTGTTGACCGGTTTCGTGCAGCAGCACCATGACCTTGCGGACGAAGGGAGAGAGGGAATTGTGGTACAGGGTCATGCTCGGGGCGGACATGGCAGCGTCTCGATCGGTGGCGGAGTCGAGGCAGCATAGCGTGTTGAGGCGATTGCTCAATATCCCAACGAATGCAGACTCTTGTAGGAGCGAGCCTGCTCGCGATGGTCGCCAACGATGACGCTGGAGTCCTGACACCCCGAGGCGCTCTCAGGTGCATCGCGAGCAGGCTCGCTCCTGCAGGGATCAGTGGCGTTGCAGGAGGCCGCGCAGGGCGAGGACGGCGGGGATGCCCAGGCCGAGCCAGCTCAGGGCGTCCCAAATGCCATCGCCGAGCAGCGCGGCGAACAGTCCGGCTGCAGTAAACAGGGCGATGACGGTGGGCGTGCCGAAGACCTTCCAGAAGTTCGATTGTCGTGGTTTCATGCCACGCTCTCCGCTTTTTCCAGCACGGGTCTCGCCGCCTTGCGCCGCACCACCCACAGGTAAACGCCACTGCCGAGCACGATGATGGTCAGCACATCCAGGGTGGCCCAGAGGATTTTCATTGGCATGCCGCCGTAGTCACCGAAATGCAGTGGCTGCGACATGCCCATGGCGTCCATGTACCACGGGCGCTCGGCCACGGCGGTGACTTGCAGGGTGCTGGCGTCGATCAGCACCGGCGTCAGCAGGTGTGACGTCAGGTGCGTGCTGCCTTTCATGAACACCGCATAGTGATGCTCACTGGAAAAACGGGTACCGGGAAAGGCGATGAAGTCGGGTTGCATGTCCGGCGCAACGTCCCGGGCGATGTCGAGCAAACGCGTGGCCGGTGCCAGATGCGTCAGCGGCGGCACGTCGCGGTAGGGCGCGACCATGGCGCTGAGGCTGTCGTTGCGCCACGCGGCGATCAGCAGGTCGGCGCAGGCACTGATGACGCCGGTCACGCCGACCACCAAGGCCCAGGTCAACGTCACCACGCCTATCAGGTTGTGCAGGTCGAGCCAGCGCAGGCGGGTGGATTTGTCCTGGCGCACGGTGGCGAAATTCAAGCGGCGCATGAACGGCAGGTACAACACGGTGCCGGAGATAATCGCGACGACAAACAGCACACCCATGAACGCCAACCACAACTTGCCCGGCAGTTCGGCGAACATGTCCACGTGCAAGCGCAGCATGACCATCATGAAGCCGCCATTGGCCGAGGGCATCTCCAGCGCTTCGCCGGTACGGGCGTCGAGCATGAAGGTGTGGGACGAGTTCGGCTCGGTGCCGGCGGTCGCCGCCATGATGATCAGCACGGCATTGGGCTCGTCGTCCTCGAAGCCGAAATACTGCAGGACTTCGCCCGGGCGATGTTTCTCGGCTGCCGCCACCAACTGCTGCAAATTCAGGCGCGGAGTGTCCGCCGGCATGTCCTTCACATCAGGCGCATCGCCCAGCAGATGGTCGATCTCGTGGTGGAAGATCAACGGCAGGCCGGTCACCGCCAGCAGCAGCAGGAAAACCGTGCAGATCAGGCTGGTCCAGGTGTGGACGAAGGACCAGCGGCGAATGGTTTTGCTTTTCAATATAAAGCCTCCAGAAATACCAAAGCCGTCCTCGAAGGACGGCCTGGGTACCGGGCGTGTCAGATCAAGCCGTTACCACTTGTAAGTGGCACTGGCGACGACACTGCGTTGGTCGCCGTAGTAGCAGTAGAAACTGTCGCAAGTCGAGATGTAGTCCTTGTCGAACACGTTGGTCGCGTTCAGCGCCAGCGAGGCGCCTTTGAGGCTGTTGTCCAGGCGACCGAGGTCGTAATGGACCGCCGCATCGAACACGGTGTAGGCGTTTGCCTTGCCCAGCTCGGTGTTGGCTTGGTCGCCGTAGGTGTTGCCGGTATAACGGGCGCCGGCGCCGAGGCCGAAACCGTCCAACACGCCGTTGTGCCAGGTGTAATCAGCCCACACCGAGGCCAGTTGGTTTGGCATCAGTTGCAAGCGATTGCCTTTGAAGGTGCCATCCTGGACTTCGGATTTGGCCAGGGTGTAAGCCGCGATGAGCTTGAGGTTTTCGTTCACGTCGGACACCGCTTCCAGCTCCAGGCCTTTGACTTTCACTTCACCGGTCTGGCTGGTGATCGAGACGCCGTCGGCGTTGGTGGTGGTGACGGAAACGTTTTTCTGGGTCAGGTCGTACACCGCCGCAGTCAGCAAGGTATTGCTGCCAGGTGGCTGGTACTTGATGCCCAGTTCCCACTGTTTGCCTTCGGTCGGCTTGAACGAGTCGGTCGGCGAGGCCGTGGCATTGCTGGTTGGCTGGAACGACTCGGCGTAGGACAGATAAGGCACGACACCGTTGTCGAACACATAGCTGATGGCGGCGTTACCGCTGAAGTTCTTGTCGCGCTCAGTGTTGGTGGCGTCGGCGTGGTTGAAGAACTTGGTGCCGGTGTGCACCCAGTCCTCGCGGCCACCCAGGGTCAGGCGCCATTGGTCGAGGGCCATCTGGTCCTGGACGTACAGGCCGGTCTGATGGGTTTTCTGATCGTAGTCATAGAACGCCGAGGAGCGTGGCGGACGAACGATCGGCTGTCCGTAAATCGGGTTGAGTACGTTGGTGGTCAGGCCATCACCGAAGATCGACGTGAAGTTAGTGTTGTTGCGCTGGTGATCGAGGCCGATCAACAGGGTGTGCAGGATGTCGCCGGTGGCGAAGTCGCCCTGGAAGTTGTTGTCCACGGCGAACTGGCTGATGTCCTCGTCGACACTGGTGCTCGTGCGGCCAACGTTGCCATTGGCGTCGACCTGGGTGAACGGATAGGCGCCGGGCGTGAGGGCCTGGAAGGACAGGTCCGTTTTGGTGTAACGCAGGTTCTGCCGGAACTGCCAGACATCGTTCAAGCGGTGCTCGAAGGCGTAACCCAGGGCGTAGTAAGTGCGGTCGTAGAATTCCCAGTCCGGGTCGCCCAGGTTTTTGTGGTGGGAAATTTCACCCAGTGGCGAATGGATACGGGTGCCCTGGATCGGCAGGAACTGGCTGGTGATGCCGGTATCGTCGCGAGTGAACTGCGTCAGCAGGGTGAACCGGGTGTCTTCGTCGATGTTCCAGGTCAGGCTGGGTGCAATGTTGTAGCGTTTATTGTCGATGTGGTCGATCTGGGTGTCGCTGTCGCGTACCACGCCGCTCACGCCATAGAGGAATTGACCGTCCTCGTCGATCTTGCCGGTGCTGGCGAAGTTGATCTGGCGGTAATTGTCGCTGCCGTATTGGAGCTGGATTTCATTGCTCGATTCAGCACTGGGACGGCGGCTGACCATGTCCAGCAGGCCGCCCGGAGGGGTCTGGCCGTAGACCGACGAGGCGGGGCCGCGCAGCAGGGCGAGGCGGTCCAGGTTCCAGGTTTCCTGTTTCGGGTTGGCGTACACGCCTTTTGGCAGTGGCAGGCCATCGAGGAACTGGGTCGGTTCAAAGCCGCGCACGCGCAACCAGTCGGCACGGGTGTCGCTGCCGAAGCTGCTGGCGGTGATGCCGGGCATGTAGCGCACGGCGTCGTCGAGGTTGTGCACACTGCGGTCGTCCATCTGCTCGCGGGTCGCGACCGAAATCGAGCGGGGTACTTCGACCAGCGCCGTGTCGGTCTTGGTGCCGGCGGCGGTGCGCTTGGCCACATAACCTTCCACCGGGCCCCAGGCGCTTTCAGTGCTTTCCACGCCGATCACGCTGGTCGCCGGCAGGGCCATAACGCCCTCGGGCACGGCCACCAGGGTGTAGGTGCTGCCGCTCTGTTCCAGCTGCAGACCGGTGCCGCGCAAGGCTTCGCGCAGGGCGCCGGGCGCATCGAACTGGCCTTTGACCGGGGCGGACGTCTTGCCCGCAGCCAGGGAAGGGTTCAGCGACAGCGCCAGGCCGGCCTGACTGGCGATCTGGTTCAGGGTGCTGGCCAAAGGCGCGGCGGGCAGGTTGTATGCACGAACGCTGGATGCCTGTTCAGCGGCGATCAGTTGGCTGCTGGCCAAAGGGGTGCAAAAGGCTATGGCAACCGCCAGCAAACTGGGGCGCAACAAGGTGTTTAGCGAACGGGACATACAGCGGCTCCTGAAAGGGAATACTTCTCAATTGCCTGTGTGCCGGACGAGAATCAAAAAGTGATAGGGGTGGATGAAAATAATTTCGATTCAGTATTTTTAATAAGGCTGATGGCCCCATCGCGGGCAAGCCTTGCTCCCACAGATTTTGTATTGACCAGTCATTGTGTGCACGACCCAACATCCTGTGGGAGCAAGCGATGCGGCGACCCGACTTGCCCGCGATGGCGTCAGTCCAGACACTACCGAATCAGGGCTTGACCTCGGTCTTCGCCGCCACCGTCACCCACCACGGCGTGTGCTGTTCGATCTGCACCGGCAGGGTCGGCAGCAGGGCACTCAAGGCCAGGTTGGTGTCTTTGAGCGGGAAGCTGCCGGTGATCCGCAGGTCGGCCACTTCCGGCGCAACACCCAGGTGCCCACGGCGATAGCGACCGATTTCACGGACCAGATCTTCCAGGCGCGCGTTGTCCACCACCAGCATGCCGCGGGTCCAGGCATCGGCGCCCTGGTTGAGCGCCACAATCGGTCCCAGGCCATCGTTGCTGATCAGCACTTGCTGGCCTTCGCGCAGGATCTGTTCGTCAGGGCTCGATTGCGGATGGGCGGCCACCGCCGACTGCAATACGCTCAGGCGCGTGCCTTGTTCTTCGCGCTTGACCAGGAACCGGGTACCCAATGCGCGCATGCTGCCTTCTCGGGTTTCGACGATAAACGGCCGGGCGTCGCCATGACCGGTCTCGACGAGGATTTCCCCTTCCTGCAGGACGATCAGCCGCTGCTTCTCATCGAAGCGCACGTCCACGGCACTGTGGGTGTTGAGGTTGATCAGCGTGCCGTCGGCCAGGCGAATGGCGCGTTGTTCGCCGGTGGCGGTGCGCTGGTCGGCCAGCCAATAGTCGACCGGCAGGTAACGCTCAGCGGCAAACAGCGCCAGGCCAATCACCGCGACGACACTGGCCAGGCCGCTGCCGAGCTTGCGCACCCGGCGGCGAATGCCTTCACGCGATTGCAGCAGGGCAGTGCGGGCCGGGCCGCTGGCGACACTGAAGCGCTGGTCGAGCATGCCCAACTGGCGCCAGGCCCGCGCGTGTTCTTCGTGGGCGGCGTGCCATCTGGCGAACTCTTCGCGCTCCACCGGGTTACCGGAGTCCAGGGACAATTGCCAGGCAATCGCCGCATCCAGTACTTGCGTCGACACCGGTTTGGAACTGATCGGGTTCATGTCGGCTCACCGTACAGCGCGATGTAGCACTGACGGATGCCCTGGGCCAGGTACTGGCGCACGCGCGGGACCGACACGCCGAGGCGTTCGGCGATGTCTGCATGGCCAAGGCCATCGAGCCGGTTGTAGAGAAACGCCGCCCGGGCCTTGCTCGACAGTGTGCCGAGCAGGCGATCGATGTTTTTCAGGTCTTCGAGGATCATTTGCTGCTCCTCCACCGACGGTTGCTCGGCTTCGGGAATCAGCATCAGTTCGGTGAGGTAAGCCTGTTCCAGCGCGGCGCGACGGAAATAGTCAAACAGCAGGCCCTTGGCAATCGCCACCAGAAACGCCCGTGGTTCACGCGGTTCCTTCAGTTCTTCACGACCCAGCAAACGTACGAAAGTGTCCTGGCTCAGGTCTTCGGCCCGCTGCGGGCAAGCGACATTGCGACGAAGCCAGGCCAGTAGCCAACTGCGATGGTCGCGATACAACGCACCGACGAGCTCACTTTGAGGGCTTGGGATTGACGACACGCAGCATCACCGATTGGGAGATTTTAACTAACGAGAATTGTTCGCGATTGTGGCAGAGGCAGGGGCGGTAAAGCAATTGGCGCTGGTCGGGTGGTTTGTGGGTATTCAAATGGACCGTGTAATCGTTCATCGCGGGCAAGCCTTGCTCCCACAGGGTTTTGCTCTATCCCTGTGGGAGCAAGGCTTGCCCGCGATGAGGCCAGTACAGGCGATGGAGATTCAGAAGGACGGCGTATGCTGCCGCCGCTTCCATTGATTCAATCGCTGCTGCAAATTCAACGGGCTATGCACCTGCTGCTGCCGCGCGCGGCTGAACAGGATCAGTGCCAGTTCGGCGGTGGCCAGGGCGTCGGCACTGGCGTTGTGGCGCTCGAAGACTTGCAGCTTGAACCAGTCGATCCACTCGTCCAGTCCCGCCTCGCGGATATTGGCCTGCGGGCACAGCAACGGTGCGATGTCCGCCACGTCCAGAAAGGCATGCTGCAACTTGTAGCCCAGATGGTCTTTCAATGCGCGCCCAAGCATGTGCTGGTCGAACGGCGCATGAAAGGCCAGCAGTGGGCTGTCGCCGACGAACTCCATGAACTCGAGCAGCGCCTGCGCCGGGTCACTGCCGGCGGCAATCGCGCTGGGCCCCAGGCCGTGAATCAGAACACTGGGGCCGAGTTTGAGTTCGGCACATTGCAGGGTGCGTTCGAACTGCTGACGGAAATCGATCGCACCGTCCTCGATCACCACCGCGCCGATCGACAGCACCCGGTCCTTATGTAGGTTCAGCCCGGTGGTTTCCAGATCGACTACCACCCAGCGTTGTTCGCGCAGGCTGCATTCACTCAGCGCGGTGGCCGCCGGCAAGCGTTGCAGACGTTCTTGCAGTTCAGCGGACAGGCTCAGGGTGGCCGGGCGTAGCCATGAAAACAGGCTCATAGCTGGTAGCTCATAGTTGATACCGCAGGGCCAGGCTGCTTTGCAGGCGCTGTGCCTGGCGCAGGGACTCGCGCAGGATTCGCCGGTCCAGATGATTGAGGCTGTCCGGATCGACCCGGTTGGAGTAGGGCAGGTTCTCGCGGGTCTGTAGCTGATGTTGTTGCATGCGGGTTTGCTGGATGAAGTGATACGCCTCTTCGTACGCCGCGCCATCCAGCGGCTCGATGACCTCTTTATCCACCAGTTGGCGGAAACGCTCCAGCGTATTGTTGGCCTCGATGCCATGGGCCAGGGCCAGCAAGCGGGCGCCGTCGACAAAGGGTGTCAGGCCCTGAATCTTCAGGTCCAGGGTGGCTTTTTCGCCATTCTTGCGCGCCAGCACGAACTCGCGGAAACGTCCTACCGGCGGACGATTACGCAACGCGTTCTCGGCCATCATGCGCTGGAACAGGCGATTGTCGCCCACTTGGTCGAGAATCCCGCGGCGCAACTGTTCGCAGCCCTGTTCGCTGCCCCAGACCACGCGCAAATCGAAATAGATGCTCGAGCCCAGCAAGTTCTCCGGCGTGGCCTCGCGAATAAACGCGGCAAAGCGCCGTGCCCATTCGACCCGGGACAGGCACAGCTCGGGGTTGCCGGCCATGATATTGCCCTTGCAGAGCGTGAAGCCGCACAGCGCCAGGCTGTGGTTGATCTGGTGAGCGATGGGCAGCAGCTTGCCGCGAATCTCGGCTGCATGGGCCGCGTCCCGGGCTTCGAACAGAATGCCGTTGTCCTGATCGGTGTGTAGCGTCTGTTCACGGCGACCTTCGCTGCCGAAACACAACCAACTGAACGGCACGCCGGGGTCGCCTTTCTCGGCCAGGGTCAGTTCGATCACCCGGCACACGGTGTGGTCGTTGAGCAGGGTGATGATATGGGTGATCTGAGTTGAAGACGCGCCGTGGGCCAGCATGCGTTCCACCAGTTGGCCGATCTCGCCACGCAGCGCCACCAGGTTTTCCACGCGCTGGGCGCTGCGGATGGTGCGGGCCAAATGCACCAGATCGACCCGTTGCAGGGAAAACAGATCCCGCTCGGACACCACGCCGCACAAACGCTGATCCTTGACCAGGCAGACGTGGGCGATATGCCGCTCGGTCATGGCGATCGCCGCATCGAAAGCACTGTGGTCCGGGCTCAGGTAAAACGGCGCCTGGGTCATGTGCCGTGCGATGGCTTCATTGAAATCACCGGTGCCATTGGCCACCACCTGGCGCAAATCGCGCAGGGTAAAAATCCCTAGCGGCGCTTTATGTTCATCGACCACCACAATGCTGCCGACCTGCTGCTCATGCATCAGGGTCACGGCCTCGCGCAGTGGCATGGCCGGGTTGCACGTCACCGGATGGCGCATGGCCAATTCACCCAGGCGCGTATTGAGCGAGTACTGGGTGCCGAGGGTCTCCACCGCTTTTTGCTGGACCTGCTGGTTGACCTGATCCAGCAGGCTGCTCACGCCGCGTAGGGCAAAATCACGGAAGGTGTGGGAAATGGCGAATAACTTGATGAACGCCAACTTATTCAGTTGTAGGCAAAAGGTGTCTTCGGCGGCCAGGTGTTCGGTGCGAGTTGCACGCTCGCCCAGCAGCGCGGCGAGAGGGAAGCATTCGCCGGTGGTGATTTCGAACGTGGTTTCGGTGCCACCCTTGGCCGAATGCGGACGCTCGCCCACCACCCGACCCTGCTTGACGATGTAAAAGTGCTCAACCGGGCCATCGGCGGGCTTGATGATGCTCTCGCCGGGGGCATAAAAACGCAGCTGGCATTGCTCGACCAGGTACGCCAGGTGAGCGTGTTCCATCTGGTTGAAGGGCGGGAAGCGCTGAAGGAATTGCAACGTGCCCTGGATGTTCTGCAACACCGCGGTTTTCCCTGCCTGTGTGAAGGCGTCCGCTTTACTCATAACCATTACCGCAGTCTTTTTTGGAGTTGTTGTTGTCGGATGACTCACCCATGGTCGACCCCTGCGGTCAGGGTGCCCATTGGACGTAAGTCTAGGTAGGCAATCAGTGTGATGGAATGTCGGAAAAACCCTACGCAATTGAGAGAAAAATCGCTCTATCCTGCTATTGGAAAAGTATCCGACGAAGTGCACATTGAAGCTCTGCTTAGCGATGTCTCACCACTGTGCTAGGGAATTGTACTGAACATGTAGAGAGCGCCATGTCCGACCACGATATTTTGAGTGACGCCGAGCGCGAGGCGCTCAGTGCCGTCATGCTGGAACCCGACCTGCCGCCGCAACGGGTGCTGATCGTTGACGACGACAAGGACGCCCGAGAGTTGCTGTCAGAAATTCTGGCGCTGGACGGTATTCATTGCATGACGGCGGCCAGCGGCGAAACCGCACTCAAGATGCTGGAAGAAAAACCCTCGATCGGCCTGGTGATTACCGATCTGCGCATGGGGCATGTCGATGGCCTGGATCTGATTCGTCAGGTGCGCGAATCGGTGCGGGCGGCGATGCCGTTCATCATCGTTTCCGGCGACGCCGACGTAAAAGACGCCATTGCCGCGATGCATTTGAGTGTGGTCGATTTCCTGCTCAAGCCTATCGATAGCGGCAAGTTGCTGGGGTTGGTCAAGCATGAGCTTGGCATGGATCCTTAAGGGGTTGACCTGTAGGAGCCGGCTTGCTGGCGATAGCGGTGTATCAGGCGTCATCAGTGTTGATTGATGCGCCGCCTTCGCCAGCAAGCCGGCTCCTACAGGTCGAGACACGCGAACAAAAAAAGCCCTGATCTTTCGATCAGGGCTTTTTCGTGTCCGACATCAGCGCTTACTTACAGGCCATTGGCAGCCTTGAACTCGCGACGACGACGGTGCAGAACCGGCTCGGTGTAGCCGTTCGGCTGTTTGGTGCCTTCGATCACCAGTTCGACCGCTGCCTGGAAGGCAATGTTGTTGTCGAAGTTCGGTGCCAGCGGGCGATAGAGCGGATCGTTGGCATTCTGGCGGTCAACTACAGGCGCCATGCGCTTGAGGCTTTCCATCACCTGATCTTCAGTGACGATGCCATGACGCAGCCAGTTGGCGATGTGCTGGCTGGAAATACGCAGCGTGGCACGGTCTTCCATCAGGCCGACGTCGTTGATGTCCGGCACTTTCGAACAGCCGACGCCCTGGTCGATCCAGCGCACGACATAACCCAGGATGCCCTGGGCATTGTTGTCCAGTTCGTTCTTGATCTGCTCGGCAGTCCACTGCGGGTTCACCGCCAACGGAATGGTCAGGATATCGTCCACCGACGCGTGGGCACGTTTGGCCAGTTCGGCCTGACGGGCGAACACGTCAACCTTGTGGTAGTGCAACGCGTGCAGCGCAGCGGCGGTTGGCGAAGGGACCCAGGCCGTGTTGGCGCCGGCCATCGGGTGAGCGATTTTCTGTTCCAGCATCGCCGCCATCAGGTCAGGCATAGCCCACATGCCCTTGCCGATCTGCGCACGGCCTTGCAGGCCGGTGCTCAAACCGATATCGACGTTGGAGTTCTCGTAGGCGCCGATCCATTTTTCCGCCTTCATGTCCGCCTTGCGCACCATTGGGCCGGCTTCCATGGAGGTGTGGATTTCATCGCCCGTACGGTCGAGGAAACCGGTGTTGATGAATACTACACGCTCGCTCGCCGCCTTGATGCAGGCCTTGAGGTTGATCGTGGTGCGGCGTTCCTCGTCCATGATCCCGACTTTGAGGGTGTTGCGCGGCAGGCCCAGCACCTCTTCGATGCGCCCGAACAGCTCGTTGGTGAACGCGGCTTCTTCAGGGCCGTGCATCTTCGGCTTCACGATGTAGATCGAGCCGGTGCGCGTGTTTTTGCGCGACGTGTTGCCATTGAGGTTGTGCAAGGCCGCCAGGCAAGTCACCAGACCGTCGAGAATGCCTTCCGGTACTTCGTTGCCGTCCTTGTCGAGGATCGCGTCGATGGTCATCAGGTGACCAACGTTGCGCACGAACAACAACGAGCGGCCGTGCAGGCTCAATTCGCTGCCATCGATGGCGGTGTAGGTGCGGTCGGCGTTCATGGTGCGGGTGAATGTCTTGCCGCCCTTGGCGACTTCTTCCGACAGATCGCCCTTCATCAGGCCGAGCCAGTTGCGGTAGATCACCACTTTGTCATCGGCATCGACGGCGGCGACGGAGTCTTCGCAGTCCATGATGGTGGTCAGCGCGGCTTCCATCAGGATGTCTTTGACGCCGGCTGCGTCGGTCTGGCCGACCGGGGTGCTGGCATCGATCTGGATTTCGAAATGCAGGCCGTTGTTTTTCAGCAGGATCGCGGTCGGTGCCGCCACGTCGCCCTGGAAGCCGATCAGTTGCGCGTCGTTGCGCAGACCGGTGTTGCTGCCGCCTTTGAGGGCGACGACCAGTTTGCCGCCGACGATGGAGTAGCGGGTGGAGTCGACGTGGGAGCCGGCTGCCAAAGGCGCCGCTTCGTCGAGGAAGGCGCGGGCGAAGGCGATGACCTTGTCGCCGCGAACCTTGTTGTAGCCTTTGCCTTTTTCCGCACCATCGGCTTCGCTGATGGCGTCGGTGCCGTACAACGCGTCATACAGCGAACCCCAGCGGGCGTTCGAAGCATTGAGGGCGAAGCGGGCGTTCATTACGGGTACCACCAGTTGTGGACCGGCCATGCGGGCGATTTCTTCATCGACGTTTTGCGTCGTCGCCTGGAAATCCGCCGCTTCTGGCAGCAGATATCCGATGTCTTGCAGGAAGGCTTTATAAGCCACGGCGTCGTGCGCCTGACCGGCGCGTTCCTGGTGCCAGGAATCAATACGAGCCTGGAAATCATCGCGTTTGGCGAGTAGGGCTTTGTTCTTCGGGGCCAGGTCATGAATGACCTTGTCGGCACCGGCCCAGAACTGATCGGCGGTGAGGCCGGTTCCGGGAATGGCTTCGTTGTTCACGAAGTCGAACAGGACTTTGGCGACCTGCAGGCCACCGACTTGAACGTGTTCAGTCATTGCTTGCCTCACTCTGCTCAGCTATTTCGCTTTTCAGCTCTTCAATTTAACAATGAAGCCTCTGGCATTTAAACCACAAACCCTGCGACCAGTGCATGCCATTTCTGACGGCTGGGTTGGGACCAATCAACGGCTTTGAGGCCTTGCTGACGGGGCTTTCAGGGATGCGACTGCGCCGGTGGCAGACATCGATCCAACGTTATGTAGTGCGCGCTGCGGCATACTACATGATGAATTGCGCTTGTGAAAATTAGACTATTAACGTCGTTCTGCGACCCCATGACGCATTGCAGTCACGCCGGGGATCGGGATGTTCTCAAAAAACTATGAGATTGTTCCAGCTAAATATAAGAAGTTGTACACGATTTGTTGTTCGCCCACGGATTGGCGGTGCCTTCATTCGCTGGCAAGCCAGCTCCTACAAGGCCTGCGCAATCCTTGTAGGAACTGATTCACCGCAGAAACTTCCCTTGCCTATACTTGGTTTTCCATAACAAAAGTCATGACCAGAGGGCTGCGCCATGGACCACCTCGTACTCACTGTTTTCGCTCCGGACAAGCCAGGGCAGGTCGAGCGCATTGCCCAATGCATTGCCGAGCATGGCGGCAACTGGCTGGAAAGCCGCATGTCGCGCATGGCCGGGCAATTCGCCGGGATTCTTCGGGTGGGTGTACCGGCCGAAGCCTACGATGCGCTGGTCGACGCCCTGAAAGGGTTATCCAGCCAGGGCATTCGCGTGTTGATTGCCGAAAGCAGCATCGAGCAATCGTGCACCTGGAAACCGATTGCCATGGAGTTGGTGGGCAATGACCGGCCGGGGATCGTGCGCGATATCACCCGATTGCTGAGTGAGCAGGGGGTCAACCTGGAACGCCTGGTAACGGAAGTGCGTCCGGCGCCGATGAGCAGCGAGCCGCTGTTTCACGCCGAAGCGATTCTCGCGGTGCCGTTGACGCTGTCACTGGAGGTGCTGCAATCACGCCTGGAAACCCTGGCCGATGACCTGATGGTGGAGTTGGTGCTGCGCAGCGAACCCTGATCGGGTTATCCAAGTTAAACGTGCACCTGCCTGTGGATAACCTGTAGAGACAGCCCGCCAGGCCACATCCGCCGTGGCTTGGCGAGGTTTGATCAAAAAACCGCCAGCATTCAGTGACTTGCGCACAAACGCCGGGGATCACGCTGTGGATAACCTTGGGAAGGAACTCTGCGGACCACGTCAGCCGTGGCCTGCAGGGTTTTGTGCGTTTTTTGATCAGCTGCGACGGCGCAGACTTATCCACGCATCGACGCTGTAAACCGCCAGACCGGCCCAGATAAAGATGAATGCCACTAACGTGCTTGACGACAAATGCTCACCAAACAACAACACGGCCTGCAGCAAGACCAGCGTCGGTGCCAGGTACTGGAGAAAACCCAGGGTGGTGTAGGGCAAATGCCGGGCGGCAGCGTTGAAGCACACCAACGGCACCAGCGTCACTGGTCCGGCAGCCACCAGCCACCAGGCTTCGGACGTGGTCCAGAACTCGGCCTGGGCGCTACTGGCGGTCGGGTTGAGCAGCAACCAGGCGACGGCTATCGGCACCAGCATCCAGGTTTCCACCACCAGGCCCGGCAGTGCCTTGACCGGAGCCTGCTTGCGAATCAGCCCGTAGAAGCCGAAGGTCAGTGCCAATACCAGCGACACCCACGGCAAACTACCGACCTGCCACACCTGTTGCGCCACACCGATGGTTGCCAGGCCCACGGCAATCCATTGCATGCGCCGTAGCCGTTCGCCGAGGATCAACATGCCCAGCAGCACGTTCACCAGCGGGTTGATGTAGTAGCCGAGACTGGCTTCGAGCATGCGCCCGTTATTCACCGACCACACATAGGTCAGCCAGTTGGCTGCGATCAGCGTGCCGCTCAAGGCCAGGATCGCTAGCCGCCGCGGATTTTCTCGCAGCTCACGCCACCAGCCAGGATGCTTCCAGACCATCAGCAACAAGGCACCGAACAGCGCCGACCACAGCACGCGGTGGATGATGATCTCCACGGCGGGCACGTTGGCGATGGCTTTGAAATAGAGCGGGAACAGTCCCCAGATGATGTAGGCGCTCAGGCCCAGAATGTACCCGCGACGCGGGTTGGCGGCTTGCATGCAGAATCCTTGCTTAGGCAGCTAACAAAGAAGGGATTGTAAGGAGATTTTATGTGAAGTGCTGTGTCGCTTTTTTTGTGGGAGCAAGGCTTGTCGGATCGCCGCACCGCCGCGATGGCGATCTCAAGGACTCCATCGCGGGCAAGCCTTGCTCCTACAGGTATTGCGGTGATTAGAAGAGTTTGAGGGGCTCTTCGTTCAGCGCCGCCAACTGTTCACGCAACGCCAATACCTGATCGCCCCAATAGCGTTCGGTGCCGAACCACGGAAAGCTGCGCGGGAACGCCGGGTCGTCCCAGCGGCGGGCGAGCCAGGCGCTGTAGTGCATCAGGCGCAGGGCGCGCAGCGGTTCGATCAGCGCCAGTTCCCGTGGATCGAAGTCGTGGAACTCGTTGTAGCCGTCCATCAGTTCCGACAACTGCCCCAGGCATTCCTGGCGGTCACCGGCCAGCATCATCCAGATGTCCTGCACCGCCGGGCCCATGCGGCAGTCGTCGAGGTCGACGATGTGGAACATCTCGTCGCGGCACATCATGTTGCCGGGGTGGCAATCGCCGTGCATGCGGATGTTCTGGTGCGGCGTTGCGTCGTAGACCTCTTGGACCCGCTTGAGCAGGTCGCGGGCGACGGACTCGTAGGCCGGCAGCAAACTGCGGGGGATGAAATTGCCTTCGAGCAGGGTCGCCAGCGAGTCATGGCCGAAGTTTTTTACCGCCAGGGCTTCGCGGTGCTCGAACGGTTTGGTTGCACCGACCGCATGCAGGCGACCGAGCAGTTGCCCCAGGCGATACAGCTGATCGAGGTTGCCAGGCTCCGGCGCGCGGCCGCCGCGACGGGGGAACAGGGTGAAACGGAAGCCGTTGTGTTCGTGCAGGGTTTCACCGTTGTGGATCATCGGCGCAACCACCGGCACTTCGACCTCAGTGAGCTCGAAGGTGAACTGGTGTTCTTCCAGAATCGCTTCGTTGGTCCAGCGCTGCGGGCGGTAAAACTTGGCGATCAGCGGCTCGGAGTCTTCGATGCCGACTTGATAGACACGGTTCTCGTAACTGTTGAGCGCCAGGACACGGGCATCGCTCAAGAAGCCGATGCTTTCGACGGCATCGAGCACGAGGTCTGGGGTGAGGGTTTCAAACGGGTGGGCCATGCTGACTCCTGCGCGCAGCAGGCTGCTGCGTCCGGCCAGGCATGGTAGCGCAGACGGGGCTGCTTTAGGGGGTTGAGAGGTGAGGTGTCTGCATTGGCGTCATCGGGAGCAAGCTTTGCTCCCACAGGTCAAATATGCTTCCTTGTGGGAGTAATGCTTGCTCGCGATGGGGCCGGATCAGGCGCCGACGATCCCGCCGTCTTCACGGGTAATGACCATCACCGACGACCGCGGCTTGCCGTTGGGCAAGTGCTCGGGGAAGGTCGAGCCACCGTTTTCGCCCGGATGCTGAATACCGACAAACAAGGTCTTCTGATCTGGCGAGAAGCTGATGCCCGTCACTTCGCAGCCGATCGGCCCGACCATGAAGCGGCGAATTTCGCCGGTCACCGGGTCGGCGCAGAGCATTTGGTTGTTGCCCATGCCGGCAAAATCACCGGTATTGCTGACATCGCCGTCGGTGAGAATCCACAAGCGACCGGCGTTGTCGAAGCCCAGGCCATCGGGGCTGTTGAACATGTTCTGCGGCGTAATGTTCGACGAACCGCTTTTCGGGGTGCCGGTATGCACTTGCGGGTTGCCGGCGACCACGAACAGGTCCCAGGCAAAAGTGTTCGAGGCGTGATCGTCACGGTCAGTGCGCCAGCGCAGGATTTGCCCGTAGACGTTTTTCTCCCGCGGATTCGGCCCGCCCACCGGTTGCCCGTCTTCGCCGCGTTTGGCGTTGTTGGTCAGCGTGCAGTAAACCTGGCCGTCCTTAGGGCTGACCACGATCCATTCCGGGCGATCCATGCGCGTGGCCTTCACCACGCTGGCCGCCAGGCGCGCGTGAATCAGCACTTCAGCCTGGTCGGCGAAACCGCTGCTGGCATCGATGCCGTTTTTGCCGTGGGTCAGTTCGACCCATTCGCCCTGGCCCTTGGGGTGATCGGCGTTGCCGTCGCCGGCGTCGAAACGCGCCACGTACAAGGTGCCGTGGTCCAGCAGGTCACGATTGGCCTTGGGGTTTTTGTGGTTGATCTTGTCGCGGCTGACGAACTTGTAGATGAACTCGCCGCGCTCATCGTCGCCCATGTACACCACGGCATGACCGTCACCGGTTTCAGCCAGTGCGGCGTTTTCATGTTTGAAGCGACCCAGCGCGGTGCGCTTGACCGGGGTGGATTGTGGATCGAAGGGGTCGATCTCCACGATCCATCCGTGACGGTTGAGTTCGTTGGGGTTTTTCGCCAGGTCGAAGCGCGCATCGTGTGGATGCCAGTTGATCTCCTTGCTGGCCGCCACCGCGCCATAGCGTTTCTGTGCGGCGTCGAACTTCTGCTCGGCATTGCTGCTGCCGAAGCAGTCGGTGAAGTTCTCTTCGCAGGTCAGATAGGTGCCCCACGGGGTCTTGCCATTGGCGCAATTCTGGAAGGTGCCCAGGACCGCCTTGCCGTGCGGATCGGCACTGGTTTTCAGTAGCTCGTGACCGGCAGCCGGGCCACTCAGGCTGATCGGCGAATTACCATGGATGCGCCGGTTGTAGCGCGAACCCTGGACGAATTGCCATTGACCATTGTTGCGCTGCACTTCGATGACCGTCACGCCTTCGGCGGCCAGAGCCTTGCGCACCTCTTCGGCCGACTGCGGCATGCCGCCATGGGGGTAGAGGTAGCGGTAATTGGTGTACTCGTTGTTGATTGCCATCAGCGCCCGGTTGGGGTTGTCGGGAAAGGCGAACAGGCTCATGCCGTCGTTGTGGTCGCCGAACTGCACCTCTTGATGCTCGGCGCTGCCATTGCCGCTTGGGTCGAATGCCGGACCGTCTTTGTGCAGGGGCTGGCCCCAGCTGATCAACACCGAAGATTTATAGCCGGGCGGCAGGCTGATGCTGTCGGCGGTGGCGGCGGGAATGCTGTCGAAACTCAGCAACTGGCTGGTGCCGGCGCTGACACTGGCGGCCAGCACGCTGCGGCTCAACAGATTGCCACCCAGGAACATCGCGGCGCCACATAGGGCACCGGCGCTGATGAAACCACGGCGGCTGAGGCCGACCATCTGTTCGAGGTCGGTGGTTTGGTTTTCTTCCAAAAGGCTCATATCAGGCTCCCTGCGGTTTTTGCAGTCACCTTAATGATGGGTGATGAAGGTTTTGTTGCAGCGCGTTTACAGCGGCGTGCCGAGCAGTACGTTGGACGGCGAAAACTGCACGCTCACCGGTTTTCCGACGCTCAATCCTCGGGATTGCAGATGTGCGGGCTCGGCCAGGGCGCAGAGTGTCTGGCCATTGGGCAGGCCGATGCGTACTTCGCTGGGACCGCCTTGCGCATCGAGCACTTCTTCGACAGTGCCTTTGAGGCAACTGTAACCAGGTGTTGCGCTGTCCCCGGCGCCCAACACCTCCAGCCAACCGGCCTTGATCAGGGCCACCACTTCGGTGCCGGGTTGCAGCTCCAGGCGCAGGGTGCTGTCGTGGGTGATTTGCGCATCGATGCTCAGGCCTTCGGCCAGTTCCAGGCGAATCCGGTCGTTGTGGCCCTGGGTTTCGATGGCCGCGATCTTGCCGTGCAACTGATTGCGCGCGCTGGTCCGAAGCATCAGGCGGCTGAGCAGGTCGAGGTCGCTGGCCTCCTCGGCGGCTTCCAGCACCTGGGCCTGCAAGGCTTGCAGCTTTTGATACAAGCGCAACACCCGTTCGCCTTCGCTGGACAGCCTGGCTCCGCCACCGCCCTTGCCACCGACGCTGCGTTCCACCAGCGGCTTCTGCGCGAGGTTGTTGAGTTCATCGATGGCGTCCCAGGCCGCTTTGTAGCTCAGGCCAGCGCTTTTCGCCGCGCGGGTGATCGAGCCCTGTTCGGCAATGTGTTGCAGCAGTGCGATTCGTTGTGGACGGCGGACAATGTGCTGGGACAACAGCGTAGGCAAGGACATGGCAGGACGCTTCGGGCTGTGACGATGGTGAGGACGTTGGCTGCTGGAGGCCCAGGAGTCAAGTCAAGCCACAATCCTTTGTAGGAGCGAGCCTGCTCGCGATGGTCGTTAACGATGACGCTTACTGTCAGGGTTAGTTTGGCGCATTTGAGATCATCGCGAGCAGGCTCGCTCCTACAGGGGTTTTGTGTGTTGAGGTCAAATTGTGTCGCCGGGTTTGGGGGTGCGGGCCAGGCAATAGACGTCGACCCGTGCGGCGCCCGCGTTCATCAACAAGCGGGCCAGCGCCTGCGCCGTGGCACCGGTGGTCAGCACGTCGTCCACCAATGCCAGGTGGCGCCCTTTGACCGATGCATCGGGTGCCAGCGCGAAAGCATTGCGCAGGTTCTTGCGCCGTTCATTGGCGTTCAGCGCTTGCTGCGCGTCGGTGTCCTGAATCCGCAGTAACAACCGTTCGTCGCCGAGTAGGTTCAACCGGCTGCCGAGCCAGCGCGCCAGCATCGCGGCCTGATTGAAACCCCGTTGACGCAGTCGCCGGGTGGCCAGCGGCACTGGCAGCAGTAAATCGGGGCGCGGCAGATCATCCTCGAAGCGATGTTGCAGGGCCTGAGCGAGCAGTTCGGCAAGCAGGTGGCCAAACGGCCACTTCGCGCTGTGCTTGAAGCGGGTGATCAGGCTGTCTATCGGAAAGCTGTAGGTCCAGGGCGCGATGACCCGTTCGAAAGCCGGCGGTTGTTTCAAGCATTGGCCGCAGGTCAGGCCCGCCGCAGGCAACGGCAGTGCGCAGGTCTGGCAATGATCGCCGAGCCATGGCAGCTCGGTTTCGCAGGCCATGCACAATGGTGTGGCACCATCGGCGGGTTCATCGCAGAGCAAACAGGTCTGTTCGTTTTTTAACCAGATGTAAACCGGTCCTTTGTGTCGTGGTTGACAGTGCATCGCTCTTCCTTAAATATGCCGAACATCCGTGTCGCGGCTGTGGGTATTCCATTCCTCAGTCGCTTGCCCAGCATAAAACCGTGCCCTGCATAAAAGAAAGGTAATGCCCATGAGCGCCAGCACCTCTGCCACCCTGCGTCATGACTGGTCTTTGGCCGAAGTCAAAGCACTCTTTGTTCAGCCATTCAACGACCTGCTGTTCCAGGCGCAGACCGTGCACCGCGCGCATTTCGACGCCAACCGCGTCCAGGTGTCGACCCTGTTGTCGATCAAGACCGGCGCCTGCCCGGAAGATTGCAAATATTGTCCGCAGTCCGGTCACTACAACACCGGCCTGGAAAAAGAAAAATTGATGGAAGTGCAGAAGGTCCTCGAAGAGGCCGCTCGTGCCAAGGCCATCGGTTCGACCCGTTTCTGCATGGGCGCGGCCTGGAAGCACCCATCGGCCAAGGACATGCCCTATGTGCTGAAGATGGTCGAAGGCGTTAAGGCCCTGGGCCTGGAAACCTGCATGACCCTCGGTCGCCTCGATCAGGAACAGACCGAAGCGCTGGCCAAGGCCGGCCTTGATTACTACAACCACAACCTCGACACCTCGCCTGAGTTCTACGGCAGCATCATCACCACCCGCACCTACAGCGAGCGCCTGCAAACCCTGGCCTATGTGCGTGACTCGGGGATGAAGATCTGCTCCGGCGGCATCCTCGGCATGGGCGAGTCCCTCGACGATCGCGCCAACCTGCTGATCCAGCTGGCCAATCTGCCGGAGCATCCGGAGTCGGTGCCCATCAACATGCTGGTGAAAGTGGCCGGCACGCCACTGGAAAATGCCGATGACGTCGACCCGTTCGACTTCATCCGCATGCTCGCCGTCGCCCGGATCCTCATGCCCAAATCCCATGTGCGCCTGTCCGCCGGCCGCGAAGCCATGAACGAACAAATGCAGGCCTTGGCGTTTTTCGCCGGCGCCAACTCGATTTTCTACGGCGAAAAACTGCTGACCACCGCCAACCCGCAGGCCGACAAGGACATGCAGCTGTTCGGACGCCTGGGCATCCTGCCGGAAGCCCGTGAAGAGCACGCTGATGAAGTGCATCAGGCGGCCATCGAACAGGCGCTGGTGGAGCAGAAGAGCAGCGAGCAGTTCTATAACGCGGCTGTTTAAGGATTCCAGTCACTGTAGGAGCAAAGCTTGCTCGCGATGCAGGCGCCTCGGTCCAATTTGAAAGTCCGCGGCGATCCCATCGCGAGCAAGCTTTGCTCCCACAGGGGACCAATTTTTTCCTATTCGCGAGGCCTGCATGTCTTTCGATCTCGCCGCACGCCTGGCTGCCCGTCGTGCCGAAAATCTTTACCGCCAACGTCCGCTGCTCGAAAGCCCGCAAGGCCCGCAAGTGGTGGTCGATGGCCAGCCATTGCTGGCGTTCTGTAACAACGACTACCTGGGCCTGGCCAATCACCCGCAAGTGATCGAAGCCTGGCGTGCCGGCGCCGAACGCTGGGGCGTCGGTGGCGGGGCTTCGCATCTGGTGATCGGCCACAGTGGCCCGCATCACGCCCTGGAAGAAGCCCTGGCCGACCTGACCGGTCGCCCGCGCGCCTTGCTGTTTACCACAGGCTACATGGCCAACCTCGGCGCGGTCACAGCGCTGGTGGGGCAAGGCGATACGGTGCTGGAAGACCGGCTCAACCATGCGTCGCTGCTGGATGCGGGGCTGTTGTCCGGCGCGCGTTTCAATCGCTACCTGCACAACGATGCGGCGAGCCTGGCGACACGCCTTGAGAAAGCCACCGGCAATACGCTGGTGGTCACCGATGGCGTGTTCAGCATGGACGGCGACATCGCCGACCTGCCGGCGCTGGCCCGGGAAGCCAAGGCCAAGGGGGCATGGCTGATGGTTGACGATGCTCACGGTTTCGGTCCTCTGGGCGCCAACGGCGGCGGCATCGTCGAGCATTTCGGTATGAGCATGGAAGACGTGCCGGTCTTGGTCGGCACCCTCGGCAAGGCATTCGGCACGGCCGGGGCTTTTGTCGCCGGCAGCGAAGAACTGATCGAGAGCCTGATCCAGTTTGCCCGGCCCTACATCTACACCACCAGCCAACCGCCGGCCCTGGCCTGCGCCACGCTGAAAAGCCTGGAACTGCTGCGCAGCGAGCATTGGCGTCGTGAGCATTTGCAGACGCTGATCCGCCAATTCCGCCAGGGCGCCGAGCAGATTGGCCTGGAGCTGATGGACAGTTTCACGCCGATCCAGCCGATCCTGATCGGCGACGCCGCACGCGCAGTGCGCTTGTCGCAGATGCTGCGCGAACGCGGGTTGATGGTGACCGCCATCCGGCCGCCGACCGTGCCTGCCGGCAGCGCCCGACTGCGCGTGACCCTGACTGCCGCCCACAGCGAAGCGCAGGTGCAGCTATTGTTAGGGGGATTGGCCGATTGTTTCGGACAACTGGGAGCGGAGCCAAGCCATGCGTGATCGACTGATTCTGCTGCCCGGTTGGGGCCTCGGAATTTCGCCGCTGGAACCCTTGGCGGCGGCCTTGCAAGGCCTGGACGAACACCTTAGGGTGGAAATCGAACCCTTGCCGGAGCTGGAGTCGAGCGATCTTGAAGAGTGGCTGGATGAGCTTGATTCGGCGATCCCCCAGGACGCCTGGCTCGGCGGATGGTCCTTGGGTGGCATGCTCGCGTCGGCGTTGGCAGCGCGTCGCGGCGATCGTTGCTGCGGCTTGTTGACCCTGGCGAGCAATCCTTCTTTTGTCAGTCATGAACAGTGGCCGAGCGCGATGCCCGGCGAAACCTTCGATGCGTTTCTGGCGGGCTGCGCGGCTGATCCGCGCATGACCTTGAAACGCTTTTCGCTGCTCTGCGCACAAGGTGCCGAAGACCCGCGCGGATTGTCGCGATTACTGCTTGGCGGGGCGCCGCATACGGCGGCACCGGTTTTGATGAGCGGCCTGGAAGTGCTCGCGCAACTGGATACCCGATACGCCTTGCAGACGTTTCGCGGTCCGCAACTGCATCTGTTTGCCGGCCTCGACGGGTTGGTCCCGGCCGAAGCGGCGGGGGACTTGCTGAGGTTGCTGCCGGATGTCGAAATCGGCCTGATTGAACGGGCCAGCCACGCATTTCTTCTGGAAGACCCCCACGGTGTGGCGGGGGCGATCCAGGCCTTTTTGCATGAGTCCGGTGATGACTGATTTATCTCTTGCGCTTCCCTTTCCAAAGCAACCCGGCGGTTTGCCCGACAAACGCCAGGTCGCGGCGTCCTTCTCCCGGGCGGCGGCGAGCTACGACAGCGTGGCCGAGTTGCAACGTGATGTGGGCAGTCAACTGCTGAGCCGGTTGCCGGGTGATTTCGTACCGGGGCGCTGGCTCGACCTGGGCTGCGGCACCGGGCATTTCAGTCGCTCATTGGCTGAGCGGTTTCCCGCCGGCCAGGGTGTGGCGCTGGACATTGCCGAAGGCATGCTCAATCACGCGCGGCCATTGGGCGGCGCCACGCACTTCATTGCCGGCGATGCCGAGCGATTGCCGCTGCGCGACGCGACCTGCGACCTGATCTTCTCCAGCCTGGCGGTGCAGTGGTGTGCGGACTTCGCCTCGGTGCTCAGCGAAGCCCATCGCGTGCTGAAACCGGGCGGAATCTTCGCGTTTGCTAGTCTGTGCGTGGGCACGTTGTTTGAACTGCGTGACAGCTGGCGGCAAGTGGATGGCATGGTGCACGTCAACCGCTTCCGCGAGTTCGCGGTTTATCAGCAGTTATGCGCGGCCAGCGGCCTGCAGGCGCTCAGTCTGCAGACCCGTCCCCACGTGCTGCATTACCCGGATGTGCGCAGTCTGACCCATGAACTCAAGGCACTGGGCGCACACAACATCAACCCGGGTCGACCAGGCGGATTGACTGGCCGGGCGCGGATTCTGGGGTTGATCGAGGCTTATGAGCAGTTTCGTCAGGCACAGGGCCTGCCGGCGACTTATCAAGTGGTGTACGCCGTTATGGAGAAACCCTTATGAGTGCAGCCTATTTCATCACCGGCACCGACACCGATGTCGGCAAAACCACAGTGGCCGCCGGTTTGCTGCACGCGGCGCGGTCGGCCGGCTTGAGCACGGCGGCGGGCAAACCGGTCGCCTCCGGTTGTGATGTAACGCCCAAAGGCTTGCGCAACGCCGATGCATTGGCGCTGTTGGCGGAATGCTCGCTGCCACTGACTTATCAGCAGGTCAACCCGGTGGCCTTTGAGCCGCCCATCGCCCCGCACCTGGCTGCACGGGAGGCGGGTGTGGCGCTGACGGTGCAGTCGCTGTTAGAGCCCATGCGGCAGATTCTCGACCTGCAGGCCGATTTCACCTTGATCGAAGGCGCCGGAGGCTGGCGCGTGCCTCTGGCAGATCAGGACAACCTGTCGGATCTGGCGATGGCACTGGATCTTCCGGTGATTCTTGTCGTCGGCGTGCGCCTGGGCTGCATCAACCATGCGTTGCTGACTGCCGAGGCGATTGCCCAGGATGGTTTGCAACTGGCGGGGTGGGTGGCCAACATCATCGATGCGAAGACGTCGCGGCTGGAAGAAAACCTGGCGACGCTTGCCGAGCGAATCCCCGCGCCGTGCCTGGGGCGGGTGCCGAAACTCAAGGTGGTGACGGCAGAAGCGGTGGCCGAGCATCTGCAACTGGATTTGCTCGACTAAATTTTGCCTATGACAAGGCACTGTGCCATTAGTGTTTTTGTCGGGTGTTTTGCCCACGCGTCTGTTTCAATGGCCGCTGTTGATCCTTTGCAAGGACGAGTTCTCCCATGGAAATCTCAGGAAACACCGCTTTTTATGCCGGTCTGAGCACTATTCAGACAGGGCAGAACCGTGTCGATCAAGCCGCCGGGCAGATCGCCAACAATACCATCGAGCGTTCGGTCACCAGCCAGTCTTCCGAGGCTCAAGCCGATCGCCTGCGTTCGGTTGATCGCAGCCAGCAATCGGACCTGACCAGCAACCTGGTGGAAATGGACCAGGGTAAATTTCAGGTGGAGCTGGGCGCCAAAGTCGCCAAAGCCTCCGATGAAATGCTCGGTACGCTGATCGATACCTTTGCCTGATTCTTCGCTGAACCCGCACCGCTGACGCCGCGATCATTCGCGGCGTTTTTCTGCGTAAGTCCTTCTCCGCAAACTATTCTTTCCTACACTGCGTGTTGCTTCGAGCAACGGCGCCGAGCCTTCGCGCGTCCTGAATCGAAGCAGGCGATGACGAGCGGCAAAAGATCGACGCTTGACAAGATTTAGGCGTAAACGTATGTTTCAAACAACTGTTTGACCGCCACAACAAATCCACGCGGTCGTTCATTCACGGTTACATCAGCAGAGGTTTATCGCTATGCCTGACTACAAGGCCCCCTTGCGTGATATTCGCTTCGTTCGTGACGAACTGCTTGGTTACGAAGCGCACTATCAGAGCCTTCCGGCTTGCGCAGATGCCACTCCGGACATGGTTGACGCCATTCTCGAAGAAGGCGCCAAGTTTTGTGAGCAGGTGCTGGCTCCGCTGAACCGCGTGGGCGACCTCGAAGGCTGCACCTGGAGCGAGTCCGGCGTTAAAACCCCGACCGGCTTCAAAGAGGCCTACAAGCAATTCGTCGAAGGCGGCTGGCCAAGCCTGGCCCATGACGTCGAGCACGGCGGCCAAGGCCTGCCGGAGTCCCTGGGCCTGGCAATCAGCGAAATGGTTGGCGAATCCAACTGGTCGTGGGGCATGTACCCGGGCCTGTCGCACGGCGCGATGAACACCATCTCCGAGCACGGTACGCCTGAGCAGCAAGAGGCTTACCTGACCAAACTGGTGTCCGGCGAATGGACCGGCACCATGTGCCTGACCGAACCTCACTGCGGTACCGACCTGGGCATGCTGCGCACCAAGGCCGAGCCTCAGGCTGACGGCTCCTACAAAGTCTCCGGCACCAAGATTTTCATCTCCGCCGGTGAACACGACATGGCCGACAACATCGTCCACATCGTGCTGGCCCGCCTGCCGGATGCACCGGCCGGTACCAAAGGCATTTCGCTGTTCATCGTGCCGAAATTCCTGCCGAACGCAGACGGTTCGGTGGGTGCGCGCAACGCGGTGGCTTGTGGTTCCCTGGAACACAAGATGGGTATCCACGGCAACGCCACCTGCGTGATGAACTTCGACGGCGCGACCGGTTTCCTGATCGGCCCGGCGAACAAAGGCCTGAACTGCATGTTCACCTTCATGAACACCGCACGTCTGGGGACTGCGCTGCAGGGCCTGGCCCACGCCGAAATCGGCTTCCAGGGCGGTCTGAAATACGCTCGCGATCGCCTGCAAATGCGCTCGCTGACTGGCCCGAAAGCGCCGGAAAAAGCCGCCGACCCGATCATCGTGCACCCTGACGTACGCCGCATGCTGTTGACCATGAAGGCGTTCGCCGAAGGCAACCGCGCAATGGTTTACTTCACCGCCAAGCAGGTCGACATCGTCAAGTACGGTGTGGACGAAGAAGAGAAGAAGAAGGCCGACGCACTGCTGGCTTTCATGACCCCAATCGCCAAAGCCTTCATGACCGAAGTTGGTTTCGAATCGGCCAACCACGGCGTGCAGATCTACGGCGGCCACGGTTTCATCGCCGAGTGGGGCATGGAGCAGAACGTTCGCGACAGCCGTATTTCCATGCTGTACGAAGGCACCACCGGTATCCAGGCACTCGACCTGCTGGGCCGTAAAGTGCTGATGACTCAAGGCGAGGCTCTGAAAGGCTTCACCAAGATCGTGCACAAGTTCTGCCAGACCAACGAAGGCAACGAAGCGGTCAAGGAATTCGTCGCACCGCTGGCTGCACTGAACAAGGAATGGGGTGAGCTGACCATGAAGGTCGGTATGGCTGCCATGAAGGATCGCGAAGAAGTCGGCGCGGCCTCGGTGGACTACCTGATGTACTCCGGTTATGCCTGCCTGGCCTACTTCTGGGCCGACATGGCGCGCCTGGCTGCCGAGAAACTGGCTGCCGGCACATCCGAAGAGGCGTTCTACACCGCCAAGCTGCAGACGGCGCGCTTCTACTTCCAGCGCATCCTGCCGCGTACCCGCACTCACGTAGCAACCATGCTGTCGGGCGCCAACAACCTGATGGACATGAAAGAAGAAGACTTCGCGCTGGGCTACTAAGGCTTAACGCAGTTCTTCAAAAAAACCGCCGCTCCTTTGGGAGCGGCGGTTTTTTTTTGCGCCATCGTCAGGCATTGCTCACCATGGGGTGGGGGCCAGTGGTCCAGCACCCGTCGGGATGGCGGAACCTTCGCCATTGCGAATGAACGGAAGGTGCCAGAAGTCGTTAGGAACGACAGGGTCACCCGGCTTGACGTTCTCCGGAAAGATGAACTCGAACACTGGAGCCACGTATTGCCCCGCAATCAGCCCGTTGGCCACTGGAGATTGACTTTTGAGGCAGTTGTCCACCAGGGCCTGTGAGAGTTGCGACGGGTCCGGAGCGCACATTGAGCGCGCCATCACCCGCAGGGTCCGGGTCGGCTGGCTGAGAAGTCCGGTTGGCGCCTTGCTTGCCCGCAGCCTGGCACGCTGTGGTTGAGCACCGGTGTTCTGGGTGGTAATGCCGCCCGAAACACCACGGCAAGTCGCTGCCAGGGTCAGTGCGGGATTGCATTCACCGGTCATCTCATAGGGGGTCACCCAACGGTTATGTTCCACTCCGTTGTTGTCCACATCGATAAGGTAAATATCCACCGGCGTCAGGATGTCGGTTGTCGATGTCTCAAGGAACAACCGGTCCTGGGTTTCCTGCGCCACGCCGCTGACGGCTGTCGGGTTCGGATCGGCGCTGCCGATGCCGAATTCGCCGATGGACAGGTAGCTGGGCTGCGTGCCGGGCTGCGTGTAGATACCGACGTTGGCTTCGATGGTGTGGGCAGAGATGAAGTCCGGACTTCCGGATGTTGTCGACTTGAACAGGGTGCCGGAATAGCTGATGAAGTCGCCGACTTCGAAAGGTGCTTGCTGGGATGGGTCAGGATCCGTCGGGAGTCTTGTAGGGTCTTTTGGTCCTTTCATGACGAACTGGCTGCAATAAACCTGGCCCAACGCAGGTGGGCTCAATTCGCCACTGGCTGGCAGCGGACTGACACTGGCCTGGCTGAAATTACGGCAGTTGTTGGTTGTGGTCGCCGTCTTGGCCAGTGGCCGGTTTTTCTGCGGGCACGCTGCGTCATTGGTGCCACGTGGCACACACATGGGATAGCCGGTGGCTGCGTGAATGGTCGGGTTGGCATCATCCACGGAGAAACGCGGGTCTGCGGTCCTGATTCGGCCGAAGCGTCCATTCGGGTCGTTTATCTGCAGTATCGTGGGCTGCGGCGAGTTGGTGCTGGTCACCTCGATATTGCCAGTGTCCAGGTCGATCCGACTGATGTAGCCGCTGCCTGTCTGGGTTGTCTGTTGGGAGACATCGATCAACCCGGCGATCTGTTTGCCATTGACGGTATTGCCTACCACGTGGATCTCGAACGATGGGTAAGCCCGGGAGCTATTGAGCCCCAATGCTCCACCGTTGACGAAATCGCGCCAACTAAGGGTATTGGCCGGCATCTGGATGATCATGTTGCAAGGGACGGTAATGGTCGTGCCATTGACCATGATCTTGCCGCCACTGCGGTCCGCTGGGGTGGCAACCCCTGGGCAGGTATCGGCAGGGGAGTCTACTGTCATGTCCTGGATAAAGCCCGTGATGTCGAAACCGTGAATCGCATTAACATCAGTGAAGACGGGATCAGGCAGTGTGGGTGTGGCGAATGGCGCCACCGCCCCCTTGGTGGGGGGCTTGGCGGTCCCACCGCCACCACCACCACCGCCGCCCCCACCACCAACCCCATTTTTGGCCCACGCAGCGCCGGTTACGCCGAGGGCCAGTGCAAGGGCGATTGCAATGGCGGTCAGTGCAGGACGGCCGATGACACCCTGGGGTCGCATGGGGAGCGGCGGGTTAACAAAGGGTTTTGTTTTTTGGCCTATGTTTCTGGTTTGTTCCGGGGGTTTTTCCCGCCGAGTTTCTGTTTTGG
>NZ_WTFT01000020.1 GCF_009861505.1 Pseudomonas izuensis
CCACGGGGAGAAGCGAAACGCCCCGGGGGAACCCCCCGACGCCATGAAAATTTGCCGTCGGGAAAAGAGAAAAGCCCCCGGAACCCCCACGACCCCCATTAGGAGTGGGCCTGCTCGCGATGGTTGGTCAGTTGACATTAATGAACCTGACACACCATCGCGAGCAGGCTCGCTCCTACAGGGTATCTATGTTGTGGCTTAGAGGGTGAAATCGCCCTCGGCAGCCAGCTCGCTCAGCGGACGGCGCGGGCTTGGTTCTTCGCGGGCTTGCAGATACTCGGCCAGGGTCGCTTTGTCACCCAGTTTGCCAATCGCGACGGCAGCGTGCAGTGCATAGCCCTCGGGAACGTTGAGCTCCTTGCGGGTCAGTTCCTGATCGAAACCGGCCATGCCGTGGGTGTGCCAGCCGCTGATGCTCGCTTGCAGGGCCAGGTGGCCCCAGGCCGAACCGGTGTCGAAGGTGTGCCACAGGGCCGGGGTTTCTTCGCTGGCGCCGGGCGCCGTAAAGGTAGTCTTCGAGATCACGATCACCAGGGCCGAGGCGTGTTGCGCCCAGCTGCGGTTGAACTCGTTCAGCAGGCCCAGGTAACGCTCCCAGTTCGGCGTGTCGCGACGCGCGTAAAGAAAGCGCCAGGGTTGCGAATTGTAGGCCGAAGGTGCCCAGCGTGCGGCTTCGAAGAAACTCAGCAGGGTTTCTTCGGGGATGGTTTCACCGGTGAAGGCGCGAGGTGACCAGCGGTCGGTGAATTGAGGGTGGATGGCGTAATCGGCAACGCGTGGGTTTGCACTCATCAAGAGATTCCTTGCTACGTTTGAAAGTGAGGGACGTCTGAAACCTGCGGGCACAGTTGAGCTGGGCGATAAGGTTCCTCGAGAGCCGTGGCGGATCACCGTAATGCAACGCGGTCGAGCGTTAATGGCAGGCAGGTCTGGCTCCTTGCGACTGGCAAAGCTACTTGTCGACGCAAAAACTGACAAGCCCCCGATCTACCGGCAGTCGCCAATGCTTGGCCCGCAGAGCTGCGGGCACTAGACTGGCGGCCTTTTCACCACCTGATGTTGATGCTTGAGCCATGGCCGCCAAAGTCGAACCGTTCTGGATACGCAAAACCCTCGATCAACTCGATCAAGAGGAGTGGGAATCGCTGTGCGACGGTTGCGGCCTGTGCTGTCTGCAAAAACTTGAAGATGAAGACGACAACAGCGTCTATTACACGCGTATCGCTTGCAAACTGCTGGACCTGAAAACCTGTCAGTGCAGCGATTACCCGAACCGTCGCGACTCGGTGCCGGACTGCATCCAGCTCACACCGGGCAAGGCCGACGAATTCAAATGGCTGCCGCCGACCTGCGGCTATCGCCTGGTCAGCGAGGGCAAGGATTTGCCGTTGTGGCATCACCTGGTATGCGGGGATCGCGATGCGGTGCATCACGAGCGCATTTCCCAGTCCGGGCGCATGCTCGCCGAAGGCAGCGTGGCCGAAGAGGATTGGGAAGACCATCTGATTTTCCGCGCGGGTTAAGTTTCAACAAGGAGTGTGTATGGCTGTGGGATGGCGGCGGGCGCTGGTCGTTGGGCTTCTGACCCTGAGCTCACCCGTGTGGGCGGCGAAGAAGGTCGATCTGGATTACCACGTGCGCCTGTTGCCACAAAGTGACCAGGCTGAAGTGCGCCTCACACTCGCGCAAGGATCGGCGGTGCGCAGCCTGGATTTCGACCTGGGCGACGGCAGTCATTACAGCGATTTCAAGGCCGACGGCCAGTGGCAGCTGACACCGGGTACACAGACCCGCGGTGTCTGGCACCCGGCCGCAGACAAGGCCAGCCTGACCTACCGTGTACGGATCAGCCACGGCCGCAAGAGCGGCAGCTTCGACACCCGCATGACCCCGACCTGGGCATTGCTGCGCGGTGACGATCTGGTGCCTGCGGCCAAACTCGATCAGCAGGACGGCATCGAACTGGTGTCACGCCTGGAATTCGAGCTGCCCAACGGCTGGAAAAGCGTCGAAACCGCCTGGCCGCGAATCGGCAAGAACAAGTTCCGCATCGATAACGTCTCCCGATTGTTCGACCGGCCTACCGGCTGGATGCTCGCCGGTCATCTTGGCAGCCGTCGCACCCGTCTGGGAGAAACCGAAGTCACTGTGGCCTCGCCCCAGGGGCAGGGCATGCGGCGTATGGATGTATTGACCCTGCTGACGTTTGTCTGGCCACAAGTACAAGCCGTGTTCCCTCGCCATCCCACCAAGCTGTTGATTGTCGGCGCCAGCGATCCGATGTGGCGCGGCAGTCTCGCCGCGCACGAGTCGATCTACTTGAACAGTCGCTTGCCACTGGTCAGCGAAAATGGCAGCAGTGCGCTGGTGCGAGAGTTGGCGCAGCTGTTCGGACGGATCAACGACGGTCAGCGCAGTGACTGGATCAGCGAAGGTTTTGCCGAGTACTACGCCATCGAACTGGTGCGCCGCGCCGGTGGCATGAGTGACGAGCGTTATCAGAGTTTGCAGGGGCGCTTGGCGAAGGACGGTCAGGCCGTCACCACCTTGCGCGGCGAGCAGATCAACCCGGCACAGATTTCAAAAGCGGTGGTGCTGTTGCAGGAGCTGGATCGCGAGATTCGCCTGAAGACCCGCAACAAGCGTTCACTGGATGATGTGCTGCGGGCAGCGATGCGGCTGGAAAGCGTGGATACCAAGGAGTTTGTCCAGCTTTCGGAAAGCGTTATTGGCGATTCTTCCAGGGTCCTTGATACCGAGTTGATTCAGTAATACCGCTATCGCGAGCAAGCTTTGCTCCCACAGGTTTTGTGTCGCTCACAAATCCTGTGGGAGCAAAGCTTGCTCGCGATGAGGCCATCAGCCCCAGTGAAATCCCGGGATCAGACCCCGGCTTTCGGCGACTTCAACGAATCATTACCCGTCACTGTCGCGGTTTTGGTCGCCGCCTCGGCATTGGCCTTCAATTGTTTCAAGTCTTCACTGGCTCGCTGGATTTTCGCCCGCACGTTATCCATGTCCTGGCGGCTTTTTTCCAGCAGGCTTTTCGCCGAGCTATGACCGGTGATGCCGCGGGCCAGGGCCACGCCGCCGATGGCCACCTGGATCAAGCCGAAGAGGCCGCCACGACGCAGGCCCTTGCCCACCATCACCACGCCACCGGCCAGGGAACCGATGCGCTCCCAACCTTGAACGTTGTGGTCGGTAGGGGTCTGGAACGGGGTGGATTCGATGCGTTCTACGCGTTTGAGTTCGCTCATGGTACGTCTCCAGGCGGGAAGGGCTGTTCGGTCATGGATAGTTAAGCTGACTGCCGCGACGGCCAGCTTGTTCCATCGGATGTTCGGCAACTCAGCGGAATTTCGGCCCCGAACGGGTATTGAGGCCCTTGGCCATGCGGTCGTACAGCACGACGTTGACCGTGGCGGCCAGGTTCATGCAGCCGGTGGTCGGGATGTAGACCACGTCTTCGCACCAGTCACGAATCTCTTTATCCAGTGAGCCGTCTTCCGGGCCGAAGATGTACAGCGCGCGGTCCGGGTGGGTGTATTCGGGCAACGGGCGGGCGCCGTCGACCAGCTCCACGGCGACCGGAACACAGTTCAGCGGCAGGATTTTCTTCAGGTCGTCGATGCCGATCAGCGGGATGTCGTAATGGACGCGCTTGGTATCGGTGACGAAATCGGCGGCGCGCTCATAGCGCTTGCCGGTGTAGAAAACCGATGCCACGCCATAGCAACCAGCGGCGCGCATCACCGAACCGACGTTCTCCGGTGATTTGGGGTTATACAAACCAATGCAGCTGTACCGTTTGTCTGCCACGAGCGGGGTGCCTTTCGGGAAAAAAGCGCGATTATACGGGGATTGGGGGAGGGGTGTTCAGTTTGAGATTGGTGGTGGCTGAGCCAACGCTTTCGCGAGCAGGCACGCTCCCACATGGAATATGTGGTGTACACAAAACCACTGTGGGAGCGAGCCTGCTCGCGAAGGGGCCAGTCGGGGCGCTGAAGATTATTCGTCTTTCTTCATCAATCCGGCCAATGCCGCAAACGGATTATGCGTCGCCTTGGCAATCTTCGGCGTGCTCAGCGAACCTTCACCGAAATACTGCTGGTCGGTATATCGCGAGTGTTCGTTATCGTGGCAGTACAGGCACAACAGCTCCCAGTTCGAACCGTCCTGCGGGTTGTTGTCGTGGTTGTGGTCGCGGTGGTGCACGGTCAGTTCGCTCAAGCGCTTGCCGGAAAACTCACGGGCGCAGCGGCCACACACGTGCGGGTACATTTTCAGGGCCTTGTCGCGGTAGCCCATTTCCTTGTCACGCTGGTTGTCGGCGAGGATGCGGTCCAGCTTCGAGGTGTTGGTTGGGGTGGACGAACTCATGGGTTCACCTTTGTAGAAAGACTAATGACGGTATAGGTGGAGTTTAGCTCAGCCCTTGAGCTTCTCGGCAATCCAGATGGTGTGGCGTGTGCCCTTGTTGCCGTGGGCGAAGACCTGCACTTCCTCGGCCTTGAATCCGGCTTTTTTCAGTTTGTCGGAAAACTGCCGGTCGGCGCTGGCTGACCACACCGCCAATACACCTTTGGGTCGCAGGGCCTTGGCGCAGGCGCTCAGGCCGCCGGCGGAGTAGAGCCAGCTGTTGGCCTTCTGGGTCAGGCCTTCGGGTCCGTTATCGACGTCGAGCATGATCGCATCGAAACCTTGTGGTTCGGCTTGCAGCACTTTGGCCACATCTTCCATGCGGATGACGGTGCGTGGGTCAAGCAACGGGTTTCCGGCCTTCTCGCCCAACGGCCCGCGATTCCATTCCACCACACCCGGCACCAGTTCGGCGACCACCACTTCAGCCGTCTTGCCCAGGTGCTTGAGCGCCGAGGCGAGGGTGAAGCCCATGCCCAGGCCACCGATCAACACCCGCGAATTCGGGCGCCCGGCGACCTTGCGGCAAGGGATCTCGGCCAGGGCGTCCTCGGAGCCGTGCATGCGTGTATTCATCAGTTGTCCGCCGTCACCGCCCTGGATCTTGATGACGAAATCTTCGCCGTACTCGAACAGGCACAGGGCACCGCCGTTCTCGGGAATAGGGGTGGTGTCGAGCAGGACGAAACGTTTCATGGGGCTCACTTGAGGAAAAAATGGCAGCAGAGGGGAAGGCAAACGGACGCCGTTGGGAGTAGCCTGCAAATGACAACAAGGCCAACGGAGCCATTGATGAAGCGCACCATTCTAACGGTCATTACCCTGGCCGCGCTTTCGATTACTGCAGTGCAGGCCCAGCAGATGCAAATCACGCCCGTCAGTCCAGCGCCGACGCCCGGTTCCCCTGGCACCGCAACGCCCACGCCCTACCCGCAAATCTCCCCCGCGCCGGTGCCCAAGGTCGGCCCCGGCAGCAGCGGTCCGCCGTTGGTCCCTATCGAGATGCCGAGCCCGCCGACCAAGGATCAGCCGGTGCCGGGGATCGAGCAGAATCCGCCGAAGGTCAAGTCGCCCGGCGGTTAAACCTGCTGCGCAAGCAGTTGCCCATCGGCCATGCGCAGGCGCTTGGACAGGGAAACGGCGAGGGCGCGGATGATCTTGGCGGCGATTTTCGGTGCATCGTTGAGCATCTTTTCCAGGGAATCCTTGCCCAGGTTGAGCAACTGACAGTTACTCGCCGCCACGCAACTGGCCGAGCGACGCTCTCCGTCGAGTACAGCCATTTCGCCGAACGAGCGGCCACTGCGCAACGTGGCAATGGTCACTTGCTGCCCATCGCTGGTGGTCTTTTGCACAGCCACCTGGCCGGTGTGAATGATGCACATGAAGCTGCCGGCATCGCCCTCATGGAAAATCTCTTCACCCTGGGCGATGGTGCTGATACTGAAATAGCCCGAGGCCGCGGCGAAGTCCACCGGCAGCAGCTGGTTGAACAGGCCGCAATCCATCAGCCAGTCGCGAATTTCGTTGTTCAAAAAGGTCGGTTCTGACATGTCGTGCGGTCTTTATTGTTGTGTCTGTTTTCCGGGTTTGACATTGCCCTGTAGGAGCAAAGCTTGCTCGCGATGGCGGCATGTCAGTCAACATTGATGTTGAATGTTGCGGCCTCATCGCGAGCAAGCTTTGCTCCCACGGGGGCAGTGTTGTTTTCGGCGTTGAGGTACGGATTTAAGACCGGCACGTCAGGCCGAGTTCCTCAGGCAACACCCAAAACCTTGAACAAAAATGCATATTCGAGCGCTACGTCACGCAATCCCTGGTATCGACCGCTCATCCCGCCGTGTCCGGCGCCCAGTTCGGTCTTGAGCAGCAGGGGATTGGTGTCGGTTTTGGTCGCGCGTAATTTGGCCACCCATTTGGCCGCTTCCCAATACTGGACGCGGCTGTCGTTATAGCCGGCAATCACCAGGGTCGCCGGATACGCCTGTGCGCAGACGTTTTCGTACGGGGCGTAGGCCTTGATCCGATCATAGACGTCCGGCTCCTGCGGGTTGCCCCACTCGTCGTATTCGGTGACGGTCAATGGCAGCTCCGGGTCGAGCATGGTGTTGAGCACATCGACGAACGGCACTTCGGCTATCGCGGCACCGAACAGTTCCGGCCGTTGATTGAGCACCGCCCCGATCAACAAGCCACCGGCACTGCCACCGCTGATTGCCAATTGTGGCGCGGTGGTGAACCCGTTGGCGATCAAGTGCTCGGCACAGGCGATGAAGTCGCTGAACGTGTTTTGCTTGTGCTCCTGCTTGCCGGCGCGATACCAGGCTTCACCCAGTTCACCACCACCGCGCACGTGGGCGATGGCAAACGCCATGCCGCGATCGAGCAGACTCAGGCGCGCGTGGGAGAACCACGGGTCGAGGCTTTCGCCATAGGCGCCGTAGCCGTACAAATAAAGGGGCGTCGGCTGGCCGAGTGCTTCGCGTTTGACGACAAGGCTGATGGGAATTTTCGTACCGTCGGGCGCTGTGGCCCACAGGCGCTGGCTGACGTAGGCATCGGCGTCGAACGGGCCGAGAACCGGGGTTTCCTTGAGCACTTTCTGCTCGCCATTGACCAGCTCCAGCTGGCGGATCTGCGCCGGACGGTTCAGGGCTTCGTAGCGCAGGCGAATCCGTTCGCTGACGAATTCCAGGCTGTTCTGCACATGCAGGCTATAAGCCGCGTCTGGCAGTTGCACCCGGTAGCTCGGCAAGTCCCGTGGGTAGACTTCAATGATCGGCAAGCCACCTTCACGCAGGCTCAAGGTCATGGCACCGGCATTCAGGCTCATGCCGTCGATCATCACCGAGTCGCTATGTGGAATCAGGTTTTGCCAGGTCGATTCGATGGGGGCTACGCCAGTATCGATTGCGGTGTACAGGGCGAAGTTAATGCCGTCGCGGTTGGTGCGGATGAACCAGGTCCATTGGCCGTCGAGCGCGCCGTGGTCGACGTCGTACTCATGGTCTTCGACCCGTGGCGCGATGCAGGTAAAGGCCTGCTGCGGCTGGTTGGCGTCCAGCACCCAGACTTCACTGGTGGTCTTGCTGCCCAGGGACAGCAGCAATTGCTGCTCGGAACTGGAGCGGTAGCAATGCATGAAAAAGCGACCGTCCGGCTCATGGAACACTTGTTCGGCCGCCGTGCCGTCCAGGCGATAGCGGAATAGCTTGTGCGGGCGATGGGTGTCGTCCAGCTCGCCGAAAAACAGGGTCAGGCTGTCATTGGCCCACGTCATGCTGCCGTCGCAGTCCTGGAACTCCAGTTCGCTGACGCGACCGTCGGACAATTCCTTCACGAACAGCGTGTAGATCTCATCGCCCGAGGAATCGATGCTGTAGGCCAGGCGCTGGTGGTCCGGGCTGATGCTGAATGCGCCGAGAGAGAAGAAGCCGCCGTTGGCCAACACGTTCGGGTCCAGCAGCAGTTGTTCCCGGCTTTCATCGAGGGTCAGGCTGTCGTCGACCGGGCGCGGGCAGCGGTAGTGCCGGGCGTATTCGTCACCCGCCGTGGTGCGGGTGTAATACAGGTACGGTCCCCAGGGGGAGGGCAGGGACAGGTCGGTTTCGAGAATCCGGCCCTTGATCTCCTCGAACAAGGTCTCACGCAACCCGGCCTGATCGGCGGTTTGTGTGTCTTGATAGCGGTTTTCAGCCTTCAGGTAGTCGAGCACCGCATCGGTGTCGCGTTCCTGCAGCCAGGCATACGGGTCAGTACCCTCGTCCCTGCGGGCGATCGGGGCGTCGGAAGCGTTGGCGGATAGGGGCATGAAGGACTCTCAATCAAAGTACGAAATAGGAGCTGCCACCTGTAGGAGCGAGCCTGCTCGCGAAGAGGCCAGCACATTCACTGTCAATGTTGACTGGCCCACCGCTTTCGCGAGCAGGCTCGCTCCCACATGGATTGCGCTTGGGGCAAGCCTGATGTGCGAAAAGCCGTTATCATAAGCGCCTCTTTGCCTGCCTTGCCATGGACACCATGACCGAGAACGACTATCTGATCGCTTGGGGCCTCTACGCCTTTGCCGCTTTGGGCTGCCTGTTGGTGTGGATGCGCATCACCCGCTGGATGTGGCGTTGGCTGCGCGAGCCGCTGCGGTTGCTGGTAGCGGTGCTGCTCTTCAGCCCGACCATTATTGACCCGGTGAAGGAAAAGGTCGCCCCGGCCATTGCCATTACCGCCCTGGACCTGTTGTTCAAGGTCGGCAACAACGCGTGGCGGGCGATTTCCGACCTCTTCATGTACGGCATGATCGCTTTCGGCATTTACCTGGTGTTCGTGGTGATCCGCTTCCCGATCGAACGCGCCTCCAGGGCGCGCAAGGAGCAGGCTGCCGCTGCCAAAGCCGCGGCCCTCGCCGATGAGCCGGAAGAGGTGCATCCGTTCGGGGGGGCAGGGGATGATCGTTATGGTCGTCCACCGGTGCCAAGCAACCCCCAGCGTATGCGGGTCGAACCGCGTTTGTAACTTTTGCCCCTGGCTTGAAGCGAGAGTCCGAGCATGTGTGAGTTATTGGGCATGAGCGCCAATGTCCCAACCGATATCGTGTTCAGCTTCACCGGGCTGATGCAGCGCGGCGGGCGCACCGGTCCGCACCGGGATGGTTGGGGCATCGCTTTTTACGAAGGCCGGGGTTTGCGCTTGTTCCAGGACCCGGCGGCGAGTTGCGAGTCGGAAGTCGCGAACCTGGTGCAGCGCTACCCGATCAAGAGCGAAGTGGTGATCGGGCACATTCGCCAGGCCAACGTCGGCAAGGTCTGTTTGTCCAACACCCATCCGTTCGTCCGTGAGTTGTGGGGCCGCAACTGGTGTTTTGCCCATAACGGCCAGTTGGCGGACTTCCAGCCCACTGCCAGCTTCTACCGTCCCGTGGGCGATACCGACAGCGAAGCGGCGTTCTGCGACTTGCTCAATCGCGTACGTGCCGCGTTCCCCGAGCCGGTCGAGGTCGAAGACCTGTTGCCGGACCTGGTGGCCGCCTGCGCCGAGTACCGCAGCAAAGGCGTGTTCAATTGCCTGCTCAGCGACGGCGACTGGCTGTTCTGCTATTGCTCGACCAAGCTGGCGCAAATCACCCGTCGCGCACCCTTCGGCCCGGCGCGCTTGAAAGATGTCGATGTGATCGTCGATTTCCAGGCCGAAACCACGCCCAACGACGTGGTTACGGTCATCGCCACCGAACCCTTGACCGAAAATGAAACCTGGACCCGCTACGAACCGGGCCAATGGAGCCTGTGGCGACGCGGTGAATGCGTCAGCCAGGGCGTGACCGAATAAGGATCTGCTCCCCATGTTGCTCAGTTATCTACGGCTGGTGTTGTTCGCGGCGGGCCTGTTGATCGGTGTCCAGGTGCCGGGGTTCATCAACGATTACGCGAAGCGGGTCGAAGCGCATCTGATTGAAGCGCAGGCCGGCTTGAGTGGTTTTCAAGGCACGGCCAATCAGTTCTTCAAGGGTGATATGCAGGCACTCGTGGCCCATTACCGCGCCAGCGAAGACCCGATCTTTCGCAGTGACGCCGACAGCCTGAGCAACCTGCTGACCCGTCAGCTGGCGCTGGACAAGCAGTTCCAGGCGATGCAGGGCCCGTGGTACATCCGTTTCCTGCAAGTGGTGCTGGCGGCCGATCCGGACATTCGCCAGGAAACCTGGAATGGCTACAGCTACCAGATCCTGTTGACGCCGCAAGCGATGATCTGGGGCATGAGCGGCGCGTTACTGTTGTCGTTTGGCCTGGAATGCCTGTTCCGCCTGATCGACTGGGTCGTGCTCGGCGGCAAGCGCCTGCGCCAGAGCCGGCCGATCGAAGAGCGGGATTTGCGCGGGCTGTAAGAACACCCTTTGTAGGAGCTGGCTTGCCAGCGAAGGCGGTGTGTCAGGCACGCCGCATCGCCTGGTTCGCTGGCAAGCCAGCTCCTACAGGGGCGTCAACGATTCAGTACGATGTAGTTTTCGCCAACTCTGCGCGCATATTCCTCCAGCACCTGCTGGCACAACGCAACAATCTCCTCGACCCACTCCACGCCCACTCGCCACGACACCACCACCTGCAAATTCGGCGGACGTTGATCGATGGCCAGCAAGGTCAATTCCCCGCGCGCCAGTTCCTCGGCCACCAGTACCGGTGGCAAGGCGCCGATGCCGAAACCATCGCGCAACAACCGGGTAATCGCCGACACCGAATTCACGCAGTTCAGCCTTGGCGCCATGACGCCGTTGGCCTGCATCAGGGCAAGCACTTCCTGATGCGGATGGGAGTTTTTCGAGTAGGTGATGATCCGCTCATTGGCCAGATCGGCGACGCCTGAAAACTCACGGTTGTACAGCGAGTTGCTGGCGACGATCCAGCCCATGGGATGGCTGGCCAGTTCCAGGCTGCGCACGCTTTCCTGGCGCAACAGATCGGTTTGCAGGATGACGTCGAGAAAGCCCTTTTGCAGCTGATCGCAGAGATTGAGCGACGTATCGGCCACCAATTCGATTTCCACCAAGGGGTAGTGATCGGTCATCTGCGCCACCAACGGGCTGAGCCAGGTGTGGATCACCGTGTCCATCACCCCGATGCGCACACGCCCGGCCTTGCTGGAACGGGTTTCGATCGACTGCTTGAGCGCTTGCATGGTGTCCATCATCTGCTCGGCGTAGTCGAGCACTTTCAGGCCTTCCGGCGTCAGGCTCACCCCCCGCGAATCGCGCAGGAACAGCTTCACGCCGAGCTCGCCTTCGAGCACGGCGATGCGGCTGGAAATCGACGCCTGGGTGGTGAAGAGCTTGTCGGCGGTCAGGCGGAAACTCTTGAGCCGGGCGACCCAGACGAAGGTCTCGAGAAACTTCAGGTTCATGGGATAAAGATTTCTTATGTCTAAGGCGGGTTTTTATTAGTTGGACGCGGCAGGTCGGTGCGCCCAAGAATCAGGCCATCCGGTTCCCACGATAGGCGTCGTCGGGGCTCAGAACAATACCAATAAAATCAGCGCGGAGATTTGCCATGAGTGCGCCCGACACCCCCTTGATTGCGAAAGCCACGGCTCGCCCGGGGCCTTTCGACTGGTATCGCAACATCAATCAGCAGGAACGCCGCACCTTCTGGAGCTGCAAGATCGGCTATGGCCTGGACGGCATGGACACCCAGATGCTCAGTTTCGTGGTGCCGACCCTGATTGCCATGTGGGGCATCACCACCGGCCAGGCCGGGCTGATTCACACCAGTACGCTGATCGCTTCGGCCATCGGTGGCTGGGTGGCGGGCATTCTCTCCGATCGCATCGGTCGCGTACGCACCTTGCAGCTGACGGTGCTGTGGTTTGCCTTCTTCACCTTCGTCTGCGGTTTTGCCCAAAGCTACGAGCAACTGTTGGTGGCGCGCACCCTGATGGGCTTCGGTTTCGGTGGCGAATGGACGGCCGGTGCGGTGCTGATCGGCGAAGTCATTCGCGCCCAGGACCGCGGCAAGGCTGTGGGCATGGTGCAGTCCGGCTGGGCGTTGGGTTGGGGGCTGACCGCGATTCTGTATGCGCTGCTGTTCTCGGTCCTGCCACCGGAAGACGCGTGGCGCGCGCTGTTCATTCTCGGCATCGTGCCGGCGATTTTCGTGATTTTTGTTCGCCGCCTGGTAAAAGATCCGGAAATCTATCGCGAAGCCAAAGCCAAGGAGGCTCCGAGTAACCCCTCGAAGTTCTACGAGATTTTTGCCCCCGGCATGCTGTTCACCACGATTCGCGCTTCGTTGCTGACCACCGGTGCGCTGGGCGGCTACTACGCGATCACGTCGTGGTTGCCAACCTTTCTGAAGAACGAGCGCGGTTTGAGCGTACTCAATACTAGCGGTTATCTGGCGATGGTGATCGTCGGTTCCTACGTCGGTTACGTCATCAGCGCCTACCTGACGGACATTCTCGGCCGGAAAAAGAACTTCATCCTGTTCGCGGTCGGTTCGTTCACCATTGTCTTGCTGTACACCCAACTGCCGGTCAGCAACGGCGTGATGCTGTGGCTGGGCTTTCCGCTGGGCTTCTTCGCTTCGGGGATTTTCAGCGGCATGGGCGCGTTCCTGACCGAGTTGTTCCCGACGCGCATTCGCGGTTCCGGTCAGGGTTTTTGCTACAACATCGGCCGGGCGCTGGCGGCGTTGTTTCCGCTGCTGATCGGCCTGCTCAGCCAGACCGTGCCGCTGAGCGTGGGTATCGGTGCCTTTGCGGCGGTGTCCTACGGCGTGGTAATCCTTGCGGCCCTGAGCCTGCCGGAAACCCGCGGCAAGCAACTCGACGCGCAGTAACTGATAATCTGCGGGCATGTCTTACAGATATGTCCCGCAGCTAAAAAGAATAAAACCTACAGGAGTGTTCATCGTGAGCCGCCTGCTATTGAACTGCGACATCGGCGAGAGTTTCGGTAACTGGACCATGGGTCTGGACGCGGAAGTCATGCCCTTCATTGATTGCGCCAACATCGCCTGCGGATTCCATGCCGGCGACCCGAGCATCATGCGCAAAACCGTCAGCCTGGCGCTCAGCCACGGCGTGCAGATTGGCGCTCATCCGGCCTATCAGGACCTGGTGGGGTTCGGCCGCCGCTCCATGGCCTATGCCACCCAGGAACTCCAGGACATCCTGCATTACCAGATCGGCGCCCTCGACGGCATCTGCCGGGCCCAGGGCGGCCGGGTCAGTTACGTCAAGCCCCATGGCGCCATGTACAACGACATGATGGCCAACCCGGCACAGCTGCGTGCGGTGCTGCAGGCCGTGGCCACTTATGACCGCAGCTTGCCGTTGATGTTGATGGCCACCCGGGACAACGGCGCCGCGCAGCAGATGGGCGATGAGTACGGCGTGACCCTGTGGTTCGAAGCCTTCGCCGACCGTGCCTACGACAGCGCCGGCATGTTGGTGTCGCGAAGCTTGCCGGGAGCGGTGCATCACGACCCGGAGAAAATCATCGAGCAGGCATTGATTATCGCCCGTGGCGATCCGCTCACCGCCAGCGACGGCAGTGCCTTGCATTTGCAGGCCAACACCCTTTGCGTGCACGGCGACAACGCCAGTTCGGTCGCCGCCGTGCAACGCATCCGCCAAGCCTTGAATGAGCAGAGCGTGTCATGAAACTGCGGGTGGAAGTGGTTGCGCTCGATTGCCTGATGGTACGTCTGTTCGATGAAATCGCCGAAGCCAACATGCCCTGGATGCTGGCGGCCAGCGAAAACCTGCGGGCGGCGTTCGGCGGGCACCTGATCGATCTGGTGCCGTCCTACACGACGTTAATGGTGCATTACGACCTGACCGCGTTGAGTCCGGCCCAGGCACGGGAATTGATCGCCGAAGCGTTCATCGACCTGTCGCCCAACGCGCGGACCGGCGCTACCCGTCACGTGCTGCCGGTGTGGTACGACTTGAGCGTCGGCCCGGAGTTGCGTCTGTTGTCGCAGCGCAGCGGACTGGCGGTGGAGGAGGTGATCCGTCGTCACAGTGAGCGTGAATATCAGGTGTTCGCCCTGGGCTTCGCACCGGGGTTCGCCTTCATGGGGCTGGTGGACGAGGTGCTTGCCGCGCCGCGTCTGAACACACCCCGCAAGAAAGTCGCCGCCGGCAGTGTCGGCATCGCCGAACGGCAGACGGCAGCCTATCCGGTGGTGTCACCGGGCGGCTGGAACCTGATCGGTCGTACGCCAGCCAAATTATTCGACCGCAACCGCGACGGCTACAGCCTGATGCAACCGGGTGACACCGTACGCTTCGAGGCAGTCGACCATGCCGAATTCATCAACCTGGGCGGTGACGACACGCCACTGGAGGCCCAGGCATGAGCCGTTTGACGATTGAAGCCAGTACGCCGCTGTGCCTATTGCAGGACGCCGGGCGTTTCGGCGTGCGACATCTGGGCGTGACCCAGGGTGGAGGGCTGGATTGGCGGTCGATGTCCTGGGCCAACTGGCTGCTGGATAACCACCTTGATGCGGCGGTGATCGAAATCACCCTCGGCGGGTTTACGGTGGTGGCGCAAGACGATTGCCTGCTGGCGCTGGCCGGAGCGGATCTGGGGGCGCAGGTGGATGGCGAGCCACTCAAGCCCTGGCGCAGTTTCAGGTTGAATAAAGGTCAGCGGTTGCAATTCACCCAGCCGTTGCTCGGCGCTCGCGCATATTTGGCTGCGCCGGGTGGCTTCGATGCGCCGAAGGTGTTGGGCAGCCGTGCGACGGTGGTTCGTGAAGAGCTTGGCGGTCTGGATGGAATGGGCCGTGCGCTGAGCAAAGGCGCGTGCTTGAGCTATTCGGGAAATTCGGTGATGTTGCTGCGCGAATTATCGCCAGAACAGCGACCGGACCTGAGCCTCGATGCACCTTTGGACCTGGTGCTCGGTGCACAAATCGGTGAGTTCAGCGGACAGAGCCTGTTCGACGCGTTCAACAGTGTGTGGAGCCTCGACAGCCGGGCTGACCGGATGGGCATTCGCTTGTTGGGCACGTCGTTGCAGTACCAGGGGAAACCGATGATTTCCGAAGGCATCCCGCTGGGTGCGGTGCAGGTGCCACCGGACGGACAGCCGATTGTGTTGCTCAATGATCGGCAGACCATTGGCGGGTATCCTCGGTTGGGGGCGTTGACGCCGTTGGCGCTGGCCAGGCTGGCGCAGTGCCTGCCGGGGGCGCAGGTGCGGTTGCGGCCGGTGGTGCAGGAGATTGCGCATCGTGAACAGGTCGAGTATTTGCGCCGGTTTTTGAGCCGCTAAAAGCATCGCGGGCAAGCCTTGCTCCCACAGGTTATGTGTGAAACCTGTGGGAGCAAGCGATGCGGCGTCCCGACTTGCCCGCGATGGCGTCAGTCCAGACAATCGAGATTATTTGGAAAGAAACCGCATCCCCTCTTCAAGCCCCCGCAACGTCAGCGGATACATCTGGTCCTCGATCAAATCCCGAACAATATTGGTCGACGAGGTGTAGCCCCAGGTGTCTTTCGGATACGGATTGATCCAGATGAGCTTCTTGTACTTCTCCCTGAAACGCTGCATCCACACGTAACCGGCTTCTTCGTTCCAGTGCTCGACACTGCCACCGGCCTGGGTGATTTCGTAGGGCGCCATGGCGGCGTCACCGATGAAGATCACTTTATAGTCGGCGCCGTACTTGTGCAGCAGGTCCATGGTCGAGGTGCGCTCGGACGTACGGCGCATGTTGTTCTTCCATACCGACTCATAGATGAAGTTGTGGAAGTAGAAGTACTCCAGGTGCTTGAACTCGGTCTTGCAAGCCGAAAACAGTTCTTCGCAGATCTTCACGTGGGCGTCCATCGAGCCGCCAATGTCGAACAACAGCAACAACTTGACCGTGTTGCGCCGCTCGGGGCGCATCTGGATGTTCAGCAACCCGGCATCTTTAGCGGTGTGGTCGATGGTGCCATCGATGTCCAGTTCTTCCGCCGCACCCTGGCGGGCGAACTTGCGCAGGCGGCGCAGGGCGACCTTGATGTTGCGCGTGCCCAGTTCCACAGAGTCATCGAGGTTCTTGTACTCGCGCTGGTCCCAGACTTTGGCGGCCCGGCCCTGGCGCTTGCCGGCGTCGCCGACCCGGATGCCTTCCGGGTTGAAACCACCGGAACCGAACGGGCTGGTGCCACCGGTGCCGATCCACTTGTTGCCACCGGCATGGCGTTCCTTCTGTTCTTCCAGGCGTTTCTTGAACTCTTCGATCAGTTTGTCCAGACCACCGAGGGACTGGATAGCGGCCCTTTCTTCGTCGGTCAGGGAGCGTTCGAACTCCTTGCGCAGCCAATCTTCGGGGATCAGTGCCTGCAAGTGGTCGTCGAGTTTTTCCAGACCGTTGAAGTAGGCACTGAAGGCCCGGTCGAACTTGTCGAAATGCCGTTCGTCCTTCACCAGGATCGCCCGGGACAAGTAATAGAACTCGTCCATGTCGGCAAAGGTCACGCGCTGTTTCAGCGCGTTGATCAGGTCCAGCAGCTCGCGCACCGAGACGGGTACCTTGGCGGCGCGCATTTCATTGAACAGATTGAGCAGCATGGCGTTGGCCCTTGGTTAGCGGTGCTTAGCGAGAGCCGCGACGGCTCATGAACGCCAGACGCTCAAGCAGTTGCACGTCCTGTTCGTTTTTCACCAAGGCGCCGGCCAGTGGCGGGATGGCCTTGGTCGGATCGCGTTCGCGCAGCACCGCTTCGCCAATGTTGTCGGCCATCAGCAGTTTCAGCCAATCCACCAGTTCGGAGGTCGAGGGTTTCTTCTTCAGGCCCGGCACCTTGCGCACGTCGAAGAACACGTCCAGCGCTTCGCTGACCAGGTCTTTCTTGATGTCCGGGTAGTGCACGTCGACGATCCGCTGCATCGTGCTGCGATCAGGGAAGGCGATGTAGTGGAAGAAGCAGCGGCGCAGGAAGGCGTCCGGCAGCTCTTTTTCGTTGTTGGAGGTAATGATGATGATCGGGCGCTTTTTCGCCTTGATGGTCTCGTCGATCTCGTAGACGTAGAACTCCATCTTGTCGAGTTCTTGCAACAGGTCGTTGGGGAACTCGATGTCGGCCTTGTCGATTTCGTCGATCAGCAGGATCACTCGCTCTTCGGACTCGAAAGCCTCCCAGAGCTTGCCCTTCTTCAGATAGTTGCGAACGTCGTGAACCTTTTCCGTGCCGAGCTGCGAGTCACGCAGACGGCTGACCGCGTCGTACTCGTAGAGGCCTTGATGGGCCTTGGTGGTGGACTTGATGTGCCAGGTGATCAGCTTGGCGCCAAAGGATTCGGCCAGTTGCTCGGCGAGCATGGTCTTGCCGGTGCCCGGTTCACCCTTGACCAGCAGTGGTCGCTCCAGGGTGATGGCGGCGTTGACCGCCAGCTTCAGGTCATCGGTGGCGACGTAGGCCTGGGTGCCTTCGAACTTCATCTGCAAATCCTCGAACGGTAATGCCGACCTGTGTGAGGCAGGGCGGTGCGCAATAAATGGTCAAGCCCGACTATAACTCGGTGTCCGGTCGACTGTGAACGCAGAAGGCTTATTCAGTCTCTGAATGGAGCGTCACATCTTGACTCAGTCTCGGCGGTGGGCCAGCATTGAGCTATCGCCATTTTGGCGATAGCTTGCGATACATGTCTACTAAATACCGATTTCGAGATACGTACCGCATTCAGTTGCGTGAAAAGGACCATCCGCCACCCCACGTCCACCTGACCGGTGGCGGGCTGGATGTCATGCTGAGCCTGGAGACCGTCGAGGTGATGATGGGCAAGGCACCGCCACTGATTATCACGGAAGCGCTGGAATGGATCAGGGCTAATCAAGTTCAATTGCTGGAGGATTGGAAACGATGTTACCCATGAAACGACCACGGCTGTCGGCGGTGCGGGTGCTGGAGGATTACCGTCTGGCGCTGACGTTCATCGACGGTCAACAATTGTCCCTCGATTTGAGCCGTGACCTGCAGGCTTTTCCGGGGTTGCAACCTTTGCTGGGGAGCGCTTTCGACGGTGCCGTGCTGGGCGATGACGGATGGTGTGTGGAATGGCCTGAGCAGGATATCCAGATGGGTGCCGACACCTTGTATCTGGATGCGCTTGCGCAAAACGCATCGGACGAAAACACGCGGATTTTCATCGACTGGCGCGCTCGCACCGGATTGCCGCTCAATCAGGCCGCTGAGGCATTGGGGGTGAGTACTCGAAGTATCAGCCGCTACAGCAGTGGGCGAGAAGCCGTGCCGCGTTCGTTGGCCCTGGCCTGTCTTGGCTGGGACTTCCTGCAACAGCAATCAAAGTCGTTAAGGGCAGCCGAAGAGAATGGCCGCTATACCGTTACGCGCAAAAGTTAACCGGCATCCGGTTTCGGCCGTTCATAGCGGGCATTGAATGCCTCGATGAATCCATTGCGCAAAATCTGCAAAAACGCCTGGAACGCGCTGATATCTTGCCGGTGAACGCTGCCGCTCAGTTCGACGCGGGTAGCAAACTGGTTCTTGCCCTGGTTTTTCAACACGGTTTCAGAGCCGCCGACGATGGCTTCCCAAATGGAACGGAAAATCCCCTTGTCCTTGTTTTCCACATCCTGCTGCCAATTGAAAACGTCGACATCCCTCAGCAACGGTTTGATGTAGCCGGTCAATTTGGCTTTTTTGGCCTGCGCTTCGATGACTACATCGCCATGGCCGGCATTGAAATCGAACTTGCCGTAGGCCGAAGCGAAGTCGTTCAGACGCTTGAGCTCGATGTCTTTGGCCCGCAGACGAAATTCGAAGTCTTCAAAGTTGCTCAGTGGGTCGAAGGTCGCGGTGGTTTCCAGCGGCGCATGCCCCAGTAGCAGCGCCTTGCCTTCGAAACGGGCATCGCGCTTGCCTTTGGTGTCGACCACGTTGGTCAGGTTGTAAATGCTGGCGTCGACCTTCGTGGCGTTCATGTTCACGGGAGGTTTGGAGTTGAAATTGCGAAAGCTGATCTTGCCGTCATCGATCCGCACTTCGTTCAAGGTAATCGGCAGCAATTTTCCCAACTGGGCGCGCCAGTCTGTGCCTTGACCGGTCTGGGAATTCTGTTTGTTGGCGCCGCCGTCGACGAAATTCACTTCAGGCTTGATGAACTGTACTTGGGCCACCACGGCGTGGTCGTACCAGAGGGAATGCCAGCTGACGGAGAGGTCGATCAACGGCGCATTGACGAACGGCACTGGCACCTTGCCGTCGACCTTGACGATTTTCAGGCCGTTAATTTTGTAGGCGCCACGCCACAGGGCCAGGTCCACGTCGGTGATCTGGCCGCGGTAATCACCCATGTCCGCCAGTTTGTCATTGAGGTAGTCGCGCACCATGTAGGGCAGGGCGAAGTGCAGGGCAATCAGCAGCACAACGAGGCCGGCGAAGGCCCAAAGTGGCCAGCTGTATCGACGTTTCATGATGGCAATTCTCTGGCGATCTAAAGCCATTGACTGCGGCGATAACCGGACGTTCGACCTGACTGGACGCACAGGGGCAACAGGCATACCTTTGTGCGCTTATTGAATGCTGTATCAAGGACCCAGCCATGAGCCGTATTTTCGCTGACAACGCCCACTCCATCGGTAATACGCCGCTGGTGCAGATCAACCGTATCGCGCCGCGCGGTGTGACCATCCTGGCCAAGATCGAAGGGCGCAACCCTGGTTATTCGGTCAAGTGCCGGATTGGCGCGAACATGATCTGGGACGCCGAAAGCACTGGCAAACTCAAGCCTGGCATGACCATCGTCGAGCCGACCTCCGGCAATACCGGCATTGGCCTGGCCTTCGTGGCGGCGGCGCGGGGCTACAAATTGATGCTGACCATGCCTTCATCCATGAGTATCGAGCGTCGAAAAGTGTTGAAAGCGCTGGGGGCGGAACTGGTGCTGACCGAACCGGCCAAGGGCATGAAGGGCGCGATCGAGAAAGCGGCTGAAATCGTTGCCAGCGATGCATCCCGGTACTTCATGCCAGCGCAGTTCGATAATCCGGCCAACCCTGCCATCCATGAAAAAACCACCGGCCCCGAGATCTGGAACGACACCGATGGTGCTGTTGATGTCCTTGTGTCCGGTGTCGGAACCGGTGGAACCATCACCGGCGTTTCACGGTATATCAAGAATACCCAGGGCAAGCCGATCATCTCCGTGGCGGTGGAGCCAGCGGTGTCGCCGGTGATCACCCAGGCGCTGGCCGGTGAGGAAATCAAGCCGAGCCCGCACAAGATCCAGGGGATCGGTGCCGGTTTTGTGCCGAAGAACCTGGACCTGTCGATCGTCGACCGGGTGGAATTGGTCAGCGACGAGGAATCCAAGGCCATGGCCCTGCGATTGATGCAGGAAGAAGGGATTCTGTGCGGTATTTCCTGCGGCGCGGCGATGGCGGTGGCGGTAAGGTTGGCCGAAACCCCGGAAATGCAGGGCAAGACGATCGTGGTGATCCTGCCGGATTCCGGCGAGCGTTACCTGTCGAGCATGTTGTTCAGTGATCTGTTTACCGAGCAGGAGAACCAGCAGTAACGTTTTGCCGATAGGGCACGGGTTTCCTTCGCTGATGGTTGGCTGACTCAGGTCAGCCAGCATTCAGGAGATGTGTGTTAAGAAGTACTTTATTGCGCAATCCATAATACTGAATGTTTAAACAGGCGGGTTTTTCCCGAAGTGGGTAGTGTTTATCATGATGGCTGCCACGTCGGGGTAATGGCGTTGCGCAGAGTGTCTCTATACCAAGGAGTTGTTGATGACCTTTTCCTTTGCCGCGAAGGCGTCGGTGTTGCTGCTGTTTCTCGGCAGTACGCTCTATGTGCATTTACGTGGCAAGGCGCGTTTGCCGGTACTGCGTCAATTCGTCAACCATTCGGCGCTGTTCGCACCCTATAACGCGTTGATGTACCTGTTCTCCGGCGTGCCTTCCAAACCTTATCTCGACCGCAGTAAATTCCCTGAACTGGACGTGCTCAAGGACAATTGGGAAGTCATTCGCGACGAAGCCATGCACCTGTTCGATGAGGGTTACATTCGCGCCGCCGAGAAGAACAACGATGCTGGATTCGGCTCGTTTTTCAAGAAGGGGTGGAAACGTTTCTACCTCAAGTGGTACGACAAACCGTTGCCCTCGGCCGAACTCCTGTGCCCGAAAACCGTGGCACTGGTCAGCGGCATACCCAACGTCAAAGGCGCCATGTTCGCGCTGCTGCCGGGCGGAAGCCACCTCAACCCGCACCGCGACCCATTCGCCGGCTCGCTGCGTTATCACCTGGGCCTGTCGACACCCAACTCCGACGACTGCCGCATCTTTGTCGACGGTCAGGTTTACGCCTGGCGTGACGGTGAAGACGTGATGTTCGATGAAACCTACGTGCACTGGGTCAAGAACGAAACCGACAAGACCCGGGTCATCCTGTTTTGCGACATCGAACGACCGCTGAGCAACCGCCTGATGACCCGCATCAACCGCTGGATCAGCGGCCTGCTGGGCCGCGCTACTGCACCGCAGAACCTCGATGACGAACGCGTTGGCGGGATCAATCAGGCTTATGCATGGAGCAAGAACTCCAGCGACAAGTTCAGCGGCGTGGTCAAGCAGTGGAAGCGTCGTAATCCCAAGGCCTACCGAGTGTTGCGACCGGTGCTGGCGGTGGTCGTGCTGACGTTGCTGGGCTATTGGCTATTTGGTTAATCCCCCTGTAGGAGCGAGCCCGCTCGCGATGGTCTCATGGGCACCGCGTTGATCCAGGATGGGCGCGTTATCGTTTACGTCCATCGCGAGCGGGCTCGCTCCTACAGAGATAGTTCAAATTATTGCAATCCATGTCGAGCGCTGGTTATAGTCGGCGCACAGCGAGTTCCCGAACCCGCTTTTTCATCCTTCTAAAAAAGATCAGCCCATGCCTGCATCCCTCATCAACGCGGTAGTCGATTCAGCGGTCAACGCTGGCGTCGTGCCGTGCGGGAATCAGCAGCCTGTGCAGATCAGTCATTACCCTCCACCTGTCAGTAGCACGCCGGTGTACGCAGTCGTATCACCACCGGGCGTTGGCGTTTGGGGCTGATCAGCGTTTCTCTGCTGACGCCCTGCACCCGCCTGAAAAAAACTACTGAATTTCAGCTTCGGCTGAATTGGCTCTTTGCCTGACTACAGGTGGTACTCATGTTTGTCCTTTCTCAAAAGTCCGCGCTCGCGGCGGCTTCCACGAGCCTGTTCGTCCTGCTGTGGAGCAGCGGGGCGATCTTCTCCAAATGGGGGCTGGCCCATGCGGCGCCCTTTGCCTTTCTGTTGGTGCGCTTTGTCATCGCCCTGTGCGGTTTGCTGTTGCTGGTGCCGTTGCTCAAGCTGAAGCTGCCCAAAGGTGGAAAGCCGATGCTGTACGCGATGGCCACCGGGATGGTGCTGTTGGGGGCTTACCAGATTTTCTATTTGCTGGCCCTCGACCTGAAAGTCACGCCGGGCGTGATGGCAACGATCATGGGCGTGCAGCCGATTCTTACGGTGGTGATCATGGAGCGTCAGCGATCAGCCAGCCGGATGTTTGGTCTGTCGCTCGGTCTGGCCGGGTTGATCATGGTGGTTTATCAGGGCATCGGCCTGGCCGGCATGTCGTTGGCCGGGATGCTCTTTGGTTTGCTGGCGCTGGCGAGCATGACGTTCGGCTCCATCATGCAGAAACGCATCACCGACAATCCCCTCGGCACACTGCCGGTGCAATACCTCGCGGGATTATTGCTCTGCGGGATCTTCGTGCCGTTCCAGCCGTTTCACTTCGAGCACAACAGCGGTTTTATCGTGCCGGTGTTGTGGATGGGGCTGGTAGTGTCGGTACTGGCGACACTGTTGCTGTACCGCTTGATCGCCCGAGGCAACCTGGTGAATGTCACCAGTCTGTTTTACCTGGTGCCGGCGGTGACGGCAGTAATGGACTACCTGTTTTTCGGTAATCGACTGGCGACGTTGAGCATGCTGGGCATGCTGTTGATCATCGTTGGCCTGGTGTTCGTGTTCCGTAAAACCGCGTAGCCACCGCTTTCGCTGGCAAGCCAGCTCCTACAAGGGCCACGAAATCCCTTGTAGGAGCTGGCTCGCCAGCGAAGGCGCCATCAGCAACTCCGCAAAACTATCGGGCTGATACTTCAGCCCGCTTCACCACCGCTGGCTTCAACACCAACCACAACGCCGCGGCAATCAACACCCCACCATAAATGTGCGCCATCGACAGCGGCTCATCGAGAAACATCGCCCCCCACAACACCCCGAACAGCGGAATCAGGAAGGTCGTAGTCATCGATTTCACCGGGCCAATCGAGCTCAGCAGCCGGAAGTAAATAATGTAGGCAAACGCCGTGCAACCCAGCCCCAGGCCCAGTAACGACAGCCAAACGTTCCAGCCGCCCCAGCTCGCCGGTGGCTGGCTGATCACGCTGTAACCGAACAACGGCAACAGGAACAACGTCGCGCCGAGCATGCTGCCCAGTGCCGACAAACGGCTGTCCAAACCACCGGCCTGATCGAGCCAGCGCCGGGCCAGGAATCCGGCAAAACCGTAGCATGTGGTAGCGAGCAGGCAGGCGACAGCCCCCATCAACAACCCGAGATCGAACGCCACCGGGCCCGCGCGGGTCAGCACGCCGACCCCGAACAGCCCGAGAAAAACTCCGCCGAGCTTCGCGGCGGTGAGTCTTTCATGGAAAAACAGCCCGCCGATCAGCACGCCCATCAGCGGCGTGGTGGCGTTGAAAATCGACGAGTAACCGGCGGGCAGCACCTGTGCTGCAACGGAGTACAAGGTCGCCGGGATGCCGGAGTTGATCACCCCGAGCAGCATCACGGTCTTGAGTTTGCCTTTGAAATCCCAGCTGATGCGCATCAGGCCAAGAATCACCAGCAACCCGGCGGTGGCAATCGATACGCGGAAAAAAGCGGTAGGGATGCTGCCAATCACCGGGGCGATAATGCGCATGAACAGAAAACTCGCACCCCAAATGGCCGCCAGTGACAGTAAACGGAAAATATCGACGGGGTTCACATTGCGTTCCTTCCTTGAGGGAGGGGCGAAAGTGTTGCTGAGTGCGTGATCGATGGCAACCGAAAACCGGGCGTTTAATTCGCCGGAAAATTACGCTTCTCCTGCACCCGCTTCACTGGCTAAGCTCAAGGCTCACAAATTCCCGCAGAGGTCTCACTATGCCGCAGCATTGGCCAGCCGCCGACATCGCCCGATTGATCCTCGATGGCTTTGACGATTACCGCGAGCATTTCCGCCAGATCACTGACGGCGCCCGGGCGCGCTTCGAGCAGGCACTGTGGCAGGAGACGCAGGTCGCCTCGGCGGCACGGATCAACCTCTATGAAGAAAAGGTCAGTGAAACGGTCGAGCGGCTGCGCATCGCATTCGACAGCGACACGCTGGATGTCAGCTGTTGGCCACTGGTCAAAAACGCCTACATCAGCCTGATCGACCTGCGTTTCGACGATGAACTGTCAGAGACCTGGTACAACTCGATTTTCTGCGGGCTGTTCAGCCATGACCTGATCAGCGACGGCTGCATGTTCATCCACACCACCCGGCCGAGCCTGCGGCGGGCCCGGGCCGCGCAAACCCGCACCTACAAACCCCAAGGCCAATTGTCGGGCATGCTGGTGAGCATCTTTGCCGACTACCGCTTCAGTGAGGAATACGCCGACCTGCCCGGTGACCTGCGCCGCCTCGAAGCGCAACTGCGCGAGAACCTGCCGGACTGGGTGTGCAAGGACCCGGATTTGAGCGTCGAGCTGTTTTCCTCGGTGCTCTACCGCAACAAGGGCGCGTATCTGGTGGGGCGTATCTACACCGCCGATGAGCAATGGCCGCTGGCGATCCCGCTGCTGCACCGCGAAGGTCGCGGCATTCAGATCGATGCGCTGATCACCGACGAAGCTGACGTATCGATTATTTTCTCCTTCACCCGTTCATATTTCATGGTGGATGTGCCGGTGCCGGCGGAGTTCATCGGCTTTCTCAGGCGCATCCTGCCGGGCAAGCACATCGCCGAGCTGTACACCTCGATCGGTTTCTACAAACACGGCAAGTCCGAGTTCTACCGGGCGCTGATCAATCACCTGGCCAATACCGACGATCAGTTCATCATGGCACCGGGCGTGCGCGGCATGGTGATGACTGTGTTCACCCTGCCGGGGTTCAACACCGTATTCAAAATCATCAAGGACCGTTTTTCGCCGTCGAAAAACGTCGACCGCGCCACCGTGATCGAAAAGTACCGGCTGGTGAAAAGCGTCGATCGCGTAGGGCGCATGGCCGATACCCAGGAGTTCGCCGACTTCCGTTTCCCGCTGAGCAAATTCGATCCGGCCTGCCTGGAGGAACTGCTGGAAGTCGCGCCGTCCACGGTGTCGGTCGAAGGTGACACCGTGCTGATCCGCCACTGCTGGACCGAACGGCGGATGACACCATTGAACCTGTACCTGGAAAATGCCAGCGAGGCGCAGGTTCGCGAGGCGTTGGAAGATTACGGTCTGGCGATCAAGCAACTGGCGGCGGCGAACATTTTTCCCGGCGACATGCTGCTGAAGAATTTTGGTGTCACCCGTCACGGTCGTGTGGTGTTCTACGACTACGACGAGATCTGCTTCCTCACCGAAGCCAACTTCCGTCACATTCCGGCACCACGTACACCCGAGGATGAAATGGCCTCGGAGCCGTGGTACTCGATCGGACCGCTGGACGTGTTCCCCGAAGAGTTTCCGCCGTTCCTGTTTGCCGATGCCGGGCAGCGCCGGTTGTTCGATCAGTTGCATGGCGAGTTGTACAACGCCGATTACTGGAAAAGCCTGCAAGAGGCGATTCGGGCCGGCAAGGTGATCGATGTGTTCCCGTATCGGCGTAAAGGGCTCGATAACGAATAACTCGTTTACGAACCACCACAGGGCACTGGAAATCCAAAATGTTGCAACACTCATTTACACCACCAAATCTGCGACAATCGCGCCCTTGCGCCACTAGACGACTGAATTGCGTACCCGATGACCGACGAATCGCCCTCCATCGACAAACTGCTGAAAAACCTCGATCACGCCATGCTCGCCGACCGCCACCGGCTGCGGCGGCAGTTGCTTGAGCTGCGCAAAAAACCCGATGAGGCCAAACTGGCCCAGTGGGTGGCGCGCATGCAGGCGTCCTGTGACCAGGTGCTGGCGCGCAAGGCCAGCCTGCCGGTGATTCGTTATGACGACAGCCTGCCGATTGCCGCCAAGCGCGACGAAATCAAGAAGGCACTGGAAAAGCATCAGGTGCTGATCATCGCCGGCGAAACCGGCTCGGGTAAAACCACCCAGCTGCCGAAGATCTGCCTGGAAATCGGGCGCGGCCAGCATGGCCTGATCGGCCACACCCAGCCGCGCCGGATTGCCGCGCGCAGCGTGGCGAGCCGGGTGGCCGAAGAGCTGGGCACGCCGCTGGGCGCGCTGGTCGGCTATCAGGTGCGGTTCGAGGATCAGAGCGATTCCAATACCCTGATCAAGCTGATGACCGACGGCATTTTGCTGGCGGAAACCCAGAACGACCGGTATCTGGAACGCTACGACACGATCATCGTCGACGAAGCCCACGAACGCAGCCTCAACATCGACTTCCTGCTCGGTTATCTGAAAACCCTGCTGCCGCGCCGTCCGGACCTGAAAGTCATCATCACCTCGGCGACCATCGACCTGGAGCGCTTCTCCAAGCACTTCGACGATGCACCGATAGTCGAGGTCTCCGGCCGAACCTTCCCGGTGGACACCTGGTATCGCCCGCTGACCCTGGAGCAGGACGAAGAGGGCAACCGCGTCGAAGACGACCTGACCGTGGATCAGGCGATTCTCGCCACCCTCGACGAAATTGCCGCCTATGAGCGCAGCGAACGCCGTAGTCCCGGCGACGTGCTGGTGTTCCTGCCCGGCGAGCGCGAGATTCGCGACGCCGCCGACATGTTGCGCAAGGCCCAGCTCAAGCACACCGAGATCCTGCCGCTGTACGCGCGCTTGTCGCCGGCCGAGCAGCAGCGGATTTTCCAGTCGCATCCGGGGCGTCGTGTGGTCCTGGCAACTAACGTCGCGGAAACCTCGCTCACGGTGCCGGGCATTCGCTACGTGATCGACAGCGGCACCGCGCGCATCAGTCGCTACAGCTACCGTGCCAAGGTTCAGCGCCTGCCCATCGAAGCGATTTCCCAGGCCAGCGCCAACCAGCGCAAGGGCCGTTGCGGGCGGGTCGAGCCGGGCATTTGCGTGCGCCTGTACAGCGAAGAAGATTTCCTCGGTCGCCCGGAATTTACCGATCCGGAAATCCTGCGCACCAACCTCGCGGCCGTTATCTTGCAGATGCTGCACCTGCGCCTTGGCGAAGTGACTGCGTTTCCGTTCATCGAGCCGCCGGATGGCAAGGCCATCAGCGATGGTTACAACCTGCTGCAAGAACTCTCGGCGGTGGACCGCAACAGCCAGTTGACCCCGCTCGGTCGTCAGTTGGCACGGCTGCCGGTGGACCCGCGCATGGGGCGCATGCTGCTGGAAGCGGCGAAGCTCGGCAGCTTGCAGGAAGTGCTGATCGTCGCCAGCGCCATGTCGATCCAGGACCCCCGCGAACGCCCGCCGGAACGCCAGCAAGCGGCGGATCAGGCCCATGCGCAATGGAAAGACGCCGACTCGGACTTCGCCGGGCTGGTCAATCTGTGGCGCGGCTTCGAGGAGCAGCGCCAGGCGCTGACCGCCAGCCCGCTGCGCAACTGGTGCCGCAAGAATTTTCTCAATTACCTGCGCCTGCGCGAGTGGCGTGACTCCCATCGCCAATTGAGCCTGATCTGCCGCGACATGCAGCTGAGCCTCAACAAAGAGCCGGCGGATTACCCGAAACTGCACAAAGCGGTGCTGGTGGGGCTGCTCAGCCAGATCGGTCAGAAGACCGAAGACGGCGACTACCTGGGCGCCCGTCAGCGGCGCTTCTGGATTCACCCCTCGTCGGGGATCGGCAAGAAACGTCCGCAATGGCTGATGACTGCCGAACTGGTGGAAACCACCAAGCTCTACGCGCGCATGGTGGCGAAGATCGACGCCGACTGGATCGAACCGCTGGCCGGGCACTTGATCAAGAAAAATCACTTCGAGCCCCATTGGGAGAAGAAGCGTGGCCAAGTGGTCGCCTTCGAGCAGATCACCTTGTTCGGGTTGATCGTGGTCGGTCGCCGCCCGGTACATTACGGGCCGGTAGACCCGGTGGTGTCCCGTGAACTGTTCATCCGCGAAGCGCTGGTGCGTGGCGAAATCCAGTCCAAGGCCAAGTGCCTGACAGCGAACAAACAGTTGCTGGAGCAGCTCGATGAGCTGGAAGCCAAGGCTCGTCGTCGCGACATCCTCGCTGATGAGGAAACCCTGTACGCCTTCTACGATGCGCGGCTACCGGCGGAGATTCACCAGACCGCGACCTTCGACAGTTGGTACCGGATCAACAGCCAGAAAAACCCGCAGCTGCTGATCATGCGTGAAGAAGACGTGCTCGCCCGCGAGGCCAGTGAAGTCACTGCCCAACACTATCCGGACACCCTGCACATCGGCGATCTGGAGTTGGCGCTGAGTTACCACTTCGAACCGAACCACCCGCGCGACGGCGTGACCCTGCGTGTACCGGCGCCGCTGTTGCCGATGCTGCCGCCGGAACGTCTGGAATGGCTGGTGCCGGGTGTCATCGAAGCCAAGTGCATCGCGCTCGTTCGTAACTTGCCCAAGGCACTGCGCAAGAACTTCGTGCCGGTGCCGGACTTCGTCAAGGCTGCCTTGCAGCGCATGACCTTTGCCGAGGGGTCGTTGCCCCAGACCTTGGGTCGCGAGCTGCTGCGCATGACCGGCGCCCGTGTCAGCGATGAAGCCTGGGCCGAAGCGGCGCAACAGGTGGAAAACCATCTGCGCATGAACCTGGAAATCGTCGACGCTCAGGGCAAGTTCCTGGGTGAAGGCCGAGATCTGGCCGAACTGACGGCGCGCTTTGCCGAAGCCAGCCAAGCGGCGCTGGCCGTACCGCAAACCGCGAAAAGCCAGCAACCGGTGGAGCCGAAGGTGTTCGCCGCCGTGGCCGAGAAAACCCAGCAAAAGATTGCCGGGCTGTCGATGACGGTCTACCCGGCGCTGGTGGAAGAGGGCGGCACGGTCAAGGAAGGACGTTTTTCCACCCCGGCTGAAGCCGAGTTCCAGCACCGACGCGCTCTGCAGCGCTTGCTGATGCAGCAACTGGCGGAACCGGCGAAGTTTTTGCGTGGCAAGCTGCCAGGGCTGACCGAACTGGGCCTGCTGTACCGCGACATGGGGCGCGTTGACGCGCTGGTGGAAGACATTCTGCTGGCCAGCCTCGACAGCTGCATTCTCGACGGCGAAGACCCGTTGCCCCGTGATGGTGCCGGCCTGGCGTCGCTGGCCGAGCGCAAGCGCGGTGCCTGGACCGAACACGCCGAACGCGTGGCGAAGCTGACCCTGGAAATCCTCAAGCTCTGGCATGGCCTGCAAAAACGCTTCAAGGGCAAGATCGACCTGGCGCAAGCCGTGGCCCTGAACGACATCAAGCAGCAGCTCAGCCATTTGGTATATCCAGGCTTTGTCCGCGAAACACCGATGCAATGGCTCAAGGAATTGCCACGTTACCTCAAGGCCATCGAGCAGCGTTTTGAAAAGCTCGGATCTCAGGTGCAGAAGGACCGGGTATGGAGTGGCGAATTGGCCAATCTCTGGACTCAGTACCAGACTCGCGCCAACAAGCACGCCCAGGAAGGCAAGCGCGATCCGCAACTCGAGCTTTATCGCTGGTGGCTGGAGGAGTACCGGGTGTCGCTGTTCGCCCAGCAACTGGGAACCAAGGTGCCGATCTCCGACAAGCGTTTGAGCAAGCAGTGGACGCAAGTGGAGCCCTGACACTGACCACCTGTGGGAGCAAAGCTTGCTCGCGATGGCGATTTCAAGGACGCCATCGCGAGCAAGCTTTGCTCCCACAGGGTAAGGCGGCTTTGGTGTGGGGCATTCATTTGCAAAAGGCGCCAAATCATTAGGTTTATGGCAAACTTCGCGACCATAAACGCCGTTTTCGCGACCCAGAGCCTTCGGCCATGTTGCGTGTCGGAATAACGTTGCCAGTTTTGCGTCCCCAGGATGGGAATAGACCCTTTGTGTGTTGGTACGTCGGTGCCAATGCTTTCTGCCTGAACAGATTAGAGACACGACCATGCATAACGTCGTCATCAGCGGCACCGGCCTTTACACTCCGGCCAACAGCATCTCCAACGAAGAGCTGGTGCAGTCTTTCAATACGTATGTGGCGCAATTCAACGCCGACAACGCCGATGCCATTGCTCGCGGTGAAATCGAAGCGTTGACCGAATCCAGTGCGGCGTTCATCGAAAAAGCCTCCGGTATCAAGAGCCGCTATGTCATGGACAAAGACGGCATCCTTGACCCGCAACGCATGGCGCCACGCTTGCCGGAGCGTTCCAACGACGAATGGTCGGTGCTTTGCCAAATGGCCATCGGCGCTGCCGAACAAGCCTTGCAACGCGCGGGCAAGACTGCGGCGGATATCGACGGCGTGATCGTCGCCTGCTCCAACCTGCAACGTGCCTACCCGGCGATTGCTATTGAAGTTCAGGAAGCGCTGGGCATCCAGGGTTTCGGTTTCGACATGAACGTGGCGTGTTCTTCGGCCACCTTCGGTATCCAGACCGCCGCCAACAGCGTCCAGCTGGGCCAGGCCCGTGCGATCCTGATGGTCAACCCGGAAGTCTGCACTGGCCACCTGAATTTCCGCGACCGCGACAGCCACTTCATCTTCGGTGACGCGGCCACTGCAGTGATCATCGAGCGCGCCGACCAGGCCACGTCCAAGTATCAGTTCGACATTGTCAGCACCAAGTTGCTGACCAAGTTCTCCAACAACATCCGCAACAACTTTGGCTTCCTCAACCGCGCAGCGGAAGAGGGCGTTGGTGCCAGGGACAAACTGTTTGTCCAGGAAGGTCGCAAGGTGTTCAAGGAAGTCTGCCCGATGGTTGCCGAGCTGATCGGTGCGCATCTGGAAGAGAACCAGCTCAACATCAGCGATGTGAAGCGCTTCTGGCTGCACCAGGCCAACCTCAGCATGAACCACCTGATCGTCAAGAAACTGCTGGGCCGCGATGCCACAGAGCAGGAAGCTCCGGTGATTCTCGACACCTACGCCAACACCAGTTCCGCCGGTTCCGTGATTGCGTTTCACAAGAATCAGGACGACCTGCCGGCCGGTTCGCTGGCGGTGCTCAGCTCGTTTGGCGCCGGTTACTCGATTGGCAGCGTGATTCTGCGCAAGCGCTGAGTCTTCAGCTCACCCGGAACCCTGTGGGAGCAAAGCTTGCTCGCGATGGCGGACATTCAGTCGACATCTCTATTGAATGTGCCGACGTAATCGCGAGCAAGCTTTGCTCCTACAGGGGGGGTGATGTTCAGGTACGCGGCAGGCGAATGACCGCTGTAAGCCCACCGCCCGGGGTTTCTTCCAGGCTCAACTGCCCACCCAGCCGTTCCGCCGCTTCGCGGGCGATGGTCATGCCCAGGCCGACGCCACCGGAATTGCGATTGCGCGAACCTTCCAGGCGAAAGAACGGTTCGAACACCGCTTCGCGTTGCTCCGCGGCGATTCCCGGTCCGTGGTCAATGACCCGAATCAGCAGATGTTCGCGATGATCTTCCAGGGAGATCAACGCCTGGCCGGCATAACGCAAGGCGTTGTCCAGCAGGTTGTTGACGCAGGAGCGCAATGCCATCGGCTGAACTTGCAGCGGCGCGCAGTGGCCGCTGGCCTGAGCATCGGCGCCCTGGTCCTGGGCGTTTTCGCTCAGGGACTCCACCAACGCCTGCACATCCATCCACTGCGGCGCCTCACTGGTGCGCTGTTCGTGCAGGTAAGTGAGGGTGGCATCGAGCATGCTGATCATGTCGTCCAGGTCCTGGCGCATCTGGCCCTGCAACCTGTCATCGTCGATCTGCTCCAGCCGCAGCTTGAGCCGCGACAGCGGCGTGCGCAGGTCGTGGGACACCGCGCCGAGCATCCGTGAACGTTGTTTCACTTGCTCGATGATGCGTCGCTGCATTTTGTTGAAGGTATGCGCCGCTTGCCGCGCTTCCCGTGGGCCGGACTCCTCCAGTGGCGGGCTGTCGAGGTTTTCACTCAGGCGTTCGGCCGCGTCGCTCAGCCGCTGAATCGGCCGGCTCAGTAATTTGGCGCCATACCAGGCGGCGATGATCAGCGAGATCAATTGAAACGTCAGCGGTACCAACGGCCCGCCGAACCACGGCCGGGGTGGCCGATTGGCGAAACGCGGGGCCGGTGGCGGGAGTTGGCCGTCAAAGCCTTCGGAGAACGCGGGGGGCGGCGGAGGTGGCGGTGGGCCGTAATGGTGAAACCAGGCAAAGGCCAGCAAATGCGCGAGGATGATCGCCAGCAACAGCACGCCAAACAGGCGGCCGAACAGCGTATCGAAGCGCCCGCGCATCAGCCGATGTCCCGGGCGTCGAACAGGTAACCTTCGCCGCGCACGGTTTTGATCAGCTGCGGTGCCTTCGGGTCATCACCGAGTTTCTGCCGCAGGCGCGACACCAGCAGGTCAATGCTGCGATCAAAGGCTTCGATCGAGCGGCCGCGGGCGGCGTCCAGCAATTGTTCGCGGCTCAGCACCCGGCGCGGACGTTCGATGAACACCCAGAGCAGGCGGAACTCGGCGTTGGACAGCGGCACCACGAGGCCATCGGCGGCAATCAACTGGCGCAGCACGCTGTTGAGCCGCCAGTTGTCGAAACGGATGTTCGCCCGTTGTTCGGTGCGATCATCGCGTACCCGGCGCAGGATGGTCTGGATGCGCGCCACCAGCTCCCGGGGTTCGAACGGCTTGGCCATGTAATCGTCGGCGCCCAGCTCCAGGCCGATGATCCGGTCGGTGGGTTCGCAGCGGGCCGTGAGCATCAGAATCGGGATGTCCGACTCGGCGCGCAGCCAGCGGCACAACGACAGGCCGTCTTCGCCGGGCAGCATCAGGTCCAGCACCACTACGTCGAAATGCTCCGCCTGCATGGCCAGGCGCATAGCCGCGCCATCGGTGACGCCGCTGGCGTGGATATTGAACCGGGCCAGGTAGTCGATCATCAGTTCGCGGATCGGGACGTCATCGTCGACGATCAGGGCGCGAATGCTCCAGCGTTTGTCGTCGCCAGGCGTTTTTTGCTCGTCGTTCACAGGTGCGTGGGTGTTGTGCATGCGTGCGTTCATCTGCCAGGTTGGCTGCCAACCACAAAGATAGGCCGCGAGGGAGTGTTTCCAGCATAGGCGTCCGGCCCGGGGGCGGGAAGTGCTGTTGTAAGGGCTTATTGCGGCTGACGAGGGTAGCGGGCGAGGGTGTTGTGGGCATGTCAGCTATGTACCGAGTTCGACACAATGGCCGCAAAGGCTAGTCTTGCCTGAGCGATCTCGACGATTTACCGATCATCGGGTCCCGCAGCGGCGCTGGTTCCGCTACAATGCGCGCCGATTTCGACTTGCCTGAGAGCCCACTCATGTCCGCCTGCCAGACTCCTATCATCGTCGCCCTGGATTTCCCCACCCGTGACGCCGCACTGAAGCTGGCTGATCAGTTGGACCCGAAGCTGTGCCGGGTCAAAGTCGGTAAGGAACTGTTCACCAGCTGTGCATCGGAAATCGTTGGCACTTTGCGTGACAAGGGCTTCGAAGTGTTCCTGGACCTCAAGTTCCACGACATCCCCAACACCACCGCCATGGCCGTCAAGGCCGCAGCGGAAATGGGCGTATGGATGGTCAACGTGCACTGCTCCGGTGGCCTGCGCATGATGGCAGCGTGCCGTGAAGTGCTGGACAAACGCAGTGGTCCGCAGCCCCTCCTGATCGGCGTAACCGTGCTGACCAGCATGGAGCGCGAGGATCTGGCGGGTATCGGCCTGGATATCGAGCCGCAGGAACAGGTGCTGCGCCTGGCCGCTCTGGCGGAAAAAGCCGGGATGGACGGCCTGGTGTGCTCGGCCCTGGAAGCCCAGGCCCTGAAATCGGCGCACCCGTCGCTGCAACTGGTGACCCCGGGTATTCGCCCGGCGGGCAGCGCCCAGGATGACCAGCGCCGTATTCTGACCCCGCGTCAGGCGCTGGAAGCCGGTTCCGACTACCTGGTGATCGGCCGTCCGATCAGCCAGGCGGCGGATCCGGCAAAGGCGTTGGCCGACGTGGTGGCCGAACTCGCCTGATCCAACGCTGAACAACCCATTGTGGGAGCGAGCCTGCTCGCGAAGAGGGAGTGTCAGCCGACATCAATGTTGACTGATACACCGCTTTCGCGAGCAGGCTCGCTCCCACAGTTGTTTGGTGGTGATTTTGGTTATTGGGTTAGACCTTCAGCACCAACTTGCCGAAATTCTCCCCGCTGAACAACTTCATCAGCGTCTCCGGGAACGTCTCCAGCCCTTCCACGATGTCTTCCTTGCTCTTGAGCTGACCCTGGGCCATCCAGCCGGCCATTTCCTGCCCGGCGGCGGCAAACTGCGCGGCGTAGTCCATCACCACAAAGCCTTCCATTCGCGCGCGGTTGACCAGTAGCGCCAGATAGTTGGCCGGACCCTTGACCGCTTCCTTGTTGTTGTACTGACTGATGGCGCCACAGATCACCACCCGCGCTTTCATGTTCAGGCGGCTCAGCACCGCGTCGAGAATGTCGCCGCCGACGTTATCGAAGTACACATCGACGCCTTTAGGGCATTCGCGCTTGAGACCGGCGATCACATCTTCGTTCTTGTAGTCGATGGCGCCGTCGAATCCCAATTCATCGATCAGGAATTGGCACTTGTCCGCGCCGCCAGCGATGCCGACTACGCGGCAGCCCTTGATCTTGGCAATCTGCCCGGCAATGCTGCCCACCGCACCGGCTGCGCCCGACAGCACCACGGTCTCGCCAGCCTTGGGTGCACCGACATCGAGCAGGGCGAAGTAAGCCGTCATGCCGGTCATGCCCAGCGCGGATAAGTAACGCGGCAGCGGTGCCAGTTTCGGATCGACCTTGTAGAAGCCTCGTGGCTCACCCAGGAAGTAATCCTGCACCCCCAGCGCCCCGTTGACGTAGTCCCCGACCGCGAACCCAGGGTTGTTCGAGGCTACGACCTTGCCGACACCCAGGGCGCGCATCACTTCACCCAGACCCACCGGCGGGATGTAGGACTTGCCTTCATTCATCCAGCCGCGCATGGCCGGGTCCAGCGAGAGGTATTCGTTTTTGACCAGGATCTGACCCGCGGCCGGCTCGCCGACCGGTACTTCCTGATAGGTGAAAGTCTCGCGGGTAGCCGCGCCCACGGGACGTTTGGCAAGCAGGAACTGGCGGTTGCTCTGGGAAGTCATGACAGGCACTCAAGATGAATGAAGCCTTGTTGATAGCCCTTCACGGGCGATGCCGCAAGTTGGGCTGATGCGGCGAATGCAGGTTGATCCAGTGCAGTGATAGTTGGTACGGCAGTCCCATCACTGCAACTCATGGGGGTTCAACCGGCCTTTTGATAGTGCTGCCGCGACAGGGCTCGCCGTGGCTAGACTGAAAAAATCCGATCTCCCGCAAACATCTCTTCGAGGACACAACAATGAGCATGACGTTTTCCGGCCAGGTCGCCGTAGTGACGGGCGCCGCCAACGGTATTGGTCGCGCAACTGCCCAGGCGTTCGCCGCCGAGGGCTTGAAGGTGGTGGTGGCCGACATGGATACGGCAGGCGGCGAGGGGACGGTGGCGCTGATTCGGACGGCGGGCGGCGAAGCGACCTTCGTGCGCTGCAACGTCACCGTGGAAAGCGACGTGAAAAATCTGATGGAGGAGGTGGTCAGTACTTACGGCCGTCTGGACTATGCCTTCAACAATGCCGGCATCGAGATTGAAAAGGGCAAGCTGGCCGAAGGCACCGTCGACGAGTTCGATGCGATCATGGGGGTCAACGTCAAAGGCGTCTGGTTATGCATGAAGTACCAATTGCCGCTGCTGCTGGCCCAGGGGGGCGGCGCCATCGTCAACACCGCTTCGGTGGCCGGTCTCGGTGCCGCGCCGAAAATGAGCATCTACGCCGCGTCCAAACACGCGGTGATCGGCCTGACCAAATCGGCGGCCATTGAATACGCCAAGAAAAAGATCCGGGTCAACGCGGTATGCCCGGCGGTGATCGACACCGACATGTTCCGTCGCGCCTATGAAGCCGACCCGAAGAAAGGCGAGTTCGCCAATGCCATGCACCCAGTGGGCCGTATCGGCAAGGTCGAGGAAATCGCCAGCGCGGTGCTGTACCTGTGCAGCGATGGCGCAGCGTTTACCACCGGGCACTCGTTGGCCGTGGATGGTGGAGTTACAGCGTTCTGAAGCCACGCGCTGATACGCAGTAAAAATCGAACCTGTGGGAGCGAGCCTGCTCGCGAAGAGGGAGTGTCGGGCAACATCAATGTTGTCTGATACACCGCTTTCGCGAGCTGGCTCGCTCCCACAGGTTTTTCATTGCCTGGAATAGGGCCTTTTCCATGGTTCCGTGAAGGCGTCATGCAGTGTGTTTCAAATGATTGAAACAGGTGATCCTGACGGCGTTGTCGCACATCCCGGCCAACACTCCTGTGATTTACTGGTTTGCGCAAACCAACAGGAGTTGCTCGCTCATGGAATTGAGAATCGATCGACGGGCCTTGGTGCCAGTCGTGCAGCAAATCGTTGACGCGTTAACCTGCTGGATCCGTTGCAATGACGTAGCCCCCGGCACGCGTTTGCTTTCCGTGCGGAAAATTGCGCACATCAATTTGCTCAGTCAATCTTGTGTCGTCGAAGCCTGTGAGCGATTGGTCGTAAAAGGGGTGCTGGAGTCGCGTCATGCCGCCGGTTACGTCGTGGCTTCTCCAGTTTCGAGCTCGGCGCGGCAAACGCACACTTCCTTGTGCCATTTGGCATTGGGCGAGGGCGGCTTGCCCGAAAGCTGGCGCGAGACGGACGATCTGGCGTACGCAATCCGAGAGGTCAGTCGCACTGACATGGCCAGTTTGTTCAACTACAGTTCGCCGTTGGGCCTGCCCGCTTTGCGTCAACAGATACTGAAGTGGCTGAAACAGCGGAAAATCAACGTCGAGGACAGTCGAATCCTGACGACGGCGGGGGCCAGTCAGGGGCTGGACCTGATCGTGCGGACGCTGTTCAAACCGGGAGACTGCGTGGTGGTGGAATGCCCCGGCTACCCAGCGTTGTTCGATCTGCTCAACCTGCACGGTATCAGCATGCTTGAGGTTCCACGAACTCCATGCGGGCCGGACCTGGCCGCGTTGGAAGCGCTGATGCTCAAGCACCATCCTCGCGGATTGTTCATCAACAGCTTCCATCACAATCCGACCGGCTGCAGCCTGACGCCCGAGGTGGCGCAGCGGGTACTGCAAATGGCGAAAGAACGGGGTGTGCAGGTGATCGAAGACGATGTTTATGCGGACCTGCACAGCGGCCCCGGCAAGCGCCTTGCCGCACTGGATGACGGAGTGATCTATGTAGGCAGCTATTCAAAAACCCTCAGCAGTTCCTTGCGGGTCGGTTTTGTAGTCGCCAGTGTCCAGATGATTGTGCGATTGGCTGAAGTCAAGATGATCAGCAGCATGGGCGCCTCGCGATTTTGCGAGTCGGTGGTGGCCTGCCTGTTGGCTAACGGCGCCTATCGCCAATTGGTGCAGCGTCAGCGGCAGCGCTTGAACAGTGAACGCCAGGTGGTATTGCAGCTGCTCGAAGACGCCGGGTGGGAGGTGTTTGGCAAGCCTGTAGGAGGCCTGTTCATCTGGGCGCGGTCGCGGATGCAGGACGACGCTCAAGTACGGGTGCAGGCCCGACGCTTCGGCGTCTTGCTGTCATCGACGACGGCCTTTAGCCCCACCGGCGCGGCCACTGACTGGCAGCGCATCAATGTGGCCTGTGCTGGTGATCCGCGAACCCGGGCATTTTTTCAGGCCACCGCTCCGGATCGACCTCAAGCGTTCTGAAAACGACGCAGGCGTAGCTTTTTGCCATTATTCCGACGCCAGAGACTTGTGTTGCCACAGGCCCGTTGCGAATCTCCGTCTACAGACTATGGCAGGGGACTAAGTGCAATGATTTCGGCCGTGCAAGGACGTTTTGCCAACCTCGGTATGGCAAAAAAACTGGGTATCGGGTTTGTGCTGGTGCTGTTGTTGACCGCCCTGGTGGCGGCCATCGGCGTCTGGTCCCTGCAAACCATCAGTCAGCGTTTCGACGGGCTCAAGCAGATGTCGTCGCTCAACAGCGGTTTGCTGAAGGTACGCCTGCTGGAGCAGGAATATGCCTTGCACGGCAATCCGAAAACCGCTGACGCCCTGCACGAAGGCGTTGATGGCTTGATCGCCCTGGCCAACCAGCTCAAGACTGAATCTACTGCGAACGTGCCGGTGATGAATGATGTCGAGCAGTCCCTGGGCGCCTACCGCAAGGCGTTCGACGAGTTTGTCTCGCTCAGTCAGGCCAAGGACCTGGCGCTGGAAATGGCCAGTTGGTCGGTCTCCAGCGTGGCCAATAACCTCGACGTGCTGCAGGCCGGGCTGGCCGATGACGGTACCTACACCCTGAAAAGTTCAGAGGGCAAGGACGGTGCGCAATTCATCGAACAGGCCAGTCAGGTCAGTCAGGTGTCCCGGTTGATGCTGCAAGCCATGAACGAAGCGCGCGTGCGCCTGGACCAAAGCCGCAAGGGTGATGACAGCGCGGGGCAAGGCAAGATCGAGCAAGCCAGCCAGGCGTTGACCCAGGCCGAACAACTGAAAACCACGGTCAAGGATGAGGGGTACCAGACCGTACTCAATGAAGTGATCGGCCATATCGCCAGTTTCAGCGACAAACTCGCCGAGTACACCGGCCTGCTGGAGCAGGAAAAGACCGTCTATCAGCAACTGCATCAACGCGCGGCCCAGGTGGTGGAGCGGGTCGATCAAGCCTATGTCGCCGAAGACCATTCGATGCAGACTGAGCTGAAAAAGAACTCGCTGCTGATCATCGGCTCTTCCGCGCTGGCGTTGCTGGTCGGCTTGATTGCGGCTTGGGTGATTACCCGGTTGATCGTTGGGCCGCTGCGCAGTGTGATTCGTGTGGCACAGCAGATTGCTTCAGGGGATTTGAGTGGAACGATCGAAGTGACCCGTCGGGACGAAATCGGCCAGTTGATGCAGGCGATGCAACAGATGGGGGCGGGGCTGAGCCACATCGTCAGCGGTTTGCAGGCGGGTATCGAACAATTGGCCACTTCAGCGCAATCGCTGTCGGCGGTGACTGAGCAGACCAATCTTGAAGTCAGCAGCCAGAAGGAAGAAACCGAACAGGTCGCGACCGCAATGAACCAGATGACCGCCACCGTGCACGACGTGGCGCGTAACGCGGAAGAAGCCGCCGTGGCGGCGCAAACGGCGGACGGCAAGGTCGAAAGCGGTCAGGTCGTGGTGCGTCAGAGCATGGCTCGGATCGAACAACTGGCGAATTCGGCGACCTCGGCCAGTTCGAGCATCGAGAGCCTGAGCGCGGAAATCCAGAACATCGGTACCGTGCTCAGCGTTATCAAAAGCGTGGCCGAACAAACCAACCTGCTGGCACTCAATGCGGCCATCGAGGCCGCACGGGCCGGCGAGCAGGGCAGGGGGTTTGCGGTGGTCGCCGATGAAGTGCGCGCACTGGCCAAACGGACCCAGCAATCGACCGAGGAAATCGAGCGATTGGTCAGCGCCTTGCGCTCGGCGGCGCAGACGTCGGTGCAGCAGATTCAGAGCAGTGGCGACCTGGTGAAACTGGCGGTCAGTGATGCGCTTCAAACCGAAAGTGCGCTGGGCAGTATTGCGGCGGCGGTGTCGTTGATTCAGCAGATGAACCAGCAGATCGCCGCCGCTGCCGAGGAGCAGAGTTCGGTAGCCGAGGAAATCAACCGCAGTGTCACGAGTATTCGTGCCAGCGCGGATCAATCTTCGCTGGCGATGCAGGGGAATGCGGCGTCGAGTATCGAGTTGGCGCAGTTGGGGGTTGAGTTGAAGGGGATGGTGGGGCATTTCAGGCTTTAATCGCTGCACCGCCGGACCCTGTAGGAGCGAGCCTGCTCGCGATGGACGTGAACGATGACGAGGTCAGCCAGGATGAACGCGGCGGCGCTCTGACGTCCATCGCGAGCAAGCTCGCTCCTACACAGGGCAAAAAAAAAGCCACCGGTCTCGGTGGCTTTTTTGCATTTGTTCGATGATCAGTCGTAGATCACTTTCTTCTTCCAGTCCGCATCGGCCTCGACGTCTTTGAGGCCCTCCGTCAATTGGTTCACTTCCCCTTCTACCGGGGCGATGCGATCCATGACTTGTGCGTTCGCACGGGCCAGGAGTTTTTCCAGGTATTCCAGTTGTTCGGCATAGATTTGTGGCTCCTGCTGCTTGCGCAGGTATTGCACACCACGTTCGAACGCCAGGCGCGCCTGGCCCGGCTGGTTCTGTTGCAGGGAATGCTGGCCAAGGTTGTTGAAGAATTCGATGTGCAACAGCACCAGAATATGGCGGACCTCGCGGATCCAGCGCTTGGCTTCATTGGGCGGCAGGAAGCCGTCCTGTGCCGCGCGGGTGATCTGGCCATGCAGGGCTTCAAGCAGGAAGCGCACGTCCTTGGCCTTGGCCTCTGTCTGGATCGGTGCCGGCGGGTTGTTGACCGGGATCGATTCGCCTTGGGCTACCAGAGCCTCAAGCTCGGTAATCCGCGCCTTGAGGTTGGAGCTGGTCTTTTCCAGATTCAGCAGGCGCTGGCAGACATTCAATTCCAGGCGGGTGAGCAGCAGCTTGAGTGCCGGTGTCATCAACTGACCGGGGAAGGTTTCGGTGATCTCGCCGCAACGACGCAGGCGGTCGTTGAGTTCAACCTTGGTACGGGCCCTTTCCAGCTTATTGTTTTCCACCACATGGTTGATGTAGCCAATGGCGATCAATAATGCGATCCCGGCTACAACGAGCAGGGTGATCATGAGTGGTGTCACCGGTAAGACCTCTTATAGGGTTCGCGTGCGAGTGTAGTGGCTTGGCATTTAAGCGCCTAGGGCCGCTCGACGAGTTGGTTCGACAAGGCTTAACCTGTATCGGCTGCAGCCCTGCTTTATAAATGCTGGCACTCACGGAGCAGATTGCCATCACTCATCATGGACTATAGCGTCTTGGCGGGTGTCAGAATATAGGCGCCAAACACCGGGCAGCGGAAAATCCGGATTGGCGCCGAAAAGCAGGGCCAAGTCATTGATTTAAAAAAATTTAATACAGGGGGTTGACGACCTCTCAATCCATCCATAGAATGCGCGCCACTTGCAGCGTAAAGCACACAGCGAAACGAAGCAGGGAGTGAATGTTGTAGTGTGTCCCCTTCGTCTAGTGGCCTAGGACACCGCCCTTTCACGGCGGTAACAGGGGTTCGAGTCCCCTAGGGGACGCCAATGCGGGAATAGCTCAGTTGGTAGAGCACGACCTTGCCAAGGTCGGGGTCGCGAGTTCGAGTCTCGTTTCCCGCTCCAATTTTAAACAGCGTTGCTTTCGGGCAGGGCTGAGTGAAACCAGAACCAAGTCTTCGGATACGGTTCTGGACACCGAAACACACACCATGTGTTCCGGGTAGCGTGTCCCCTTCGTCTAGTGGCCTAGGACACCGCCCTTTCACGGCGGTAACAGGGGTTCGAGTCCCCTAGGGGACGCCATTTGCGGGAATAGCTCAGTTGGTAGAGCACGACCTTGCCAAGGTCGGGGTCGCGAGTTCGAGTCTCGTTTCCCGCTCCATATTTAACGAAAACGCCGCTCAATCGAGCGGCGTTTTTGTTTGCGCGTGATTTGTATCCAGCACAAAAAGAGCCCGCCAGTCAGACTGAGCGGGCTCTTTGCATTTCCGGCGATGTTACATCGACAGGATCAACCGCCCTGCAAACAGGATAAGAATCACGCCCATGGTGCGTTCGAACCAGTGCCCCATGCGCAGGAACAGCAACCTCACCTTGCTGCTTGAAAAGAACAGGGCAACGATCACAAACCACGATGCGTTCACAAAGCACATCCAGATACCGTACAGCGCCTGAATTTCCAGCGGTGTAGTGGTGCTGATGAGGGTGGTGAAAATCGCCAGGAAAAACAGGGTGGCCTTGGGATTGGTGGCGTTGGTCAGAAAACCCGTACTGAATGCCTTTAGTAGTGTTTGTTCAATGACCGGCTCATCCGCATCTTTTTCGCCTTCAAGCACGGATTTGGGCTTGCTGCGCAACAGGCTGATGCCCAGGTACAGAATATAGGCACCACCGATAACCTTGGCCACGGTCAGTAACCAGGGCGTTGCGTGCATCAACGCCCCGACGCCAAGCAGTGTGTACAGCACATGCACGGAAATGCCGGCACCAATGCCCAGCGCCGTGCAGATACCCACCCAGCGGCCAAAACGCACACTCTGGCGGATGGTTACGGCGAAATCCGGACCGGGGGCGACGACGGCCAGGAAATGGATCGTCGCCAGCGCCAGAAACTCGCCCAGGTAATTCGAAAACTGCATTTCAACTCCAGAAAGTAAGGGGTGACGCGTTGCCGCGATAGCCGACAAAGAATGAAAGGCTCAAGCGTGGATCGGCCACACCCGGCGTCACCGAGTGCATACGGCGCGAATTGAACATGATGAAATCGCCCGGTTCGGGGCGAATCTCCAGGGTCGGAGCACCCAGCAGGGCCGGATCGATGCCGTAACTGTCGCCGCGCATTTCGTCGAATTGTTCCGGGGATATGTCGTGGTCCCACATCTGCAGAACACCGCCTTCGGTGGGCATGTTCAGGTAGACGTTGCAGGCAATTTGCGCTTCCAGGCTCCTGGCTTGAAAGCTGTCCGGGGCGTCCTTGGCGAAAATGTCGTGATGGGCGAGAAAACACACGCCGGGTTTCACCACCCGGGACAGTCCGACATACATCTTGCGGCCATAGAGGTTTTCCAGATGCGCACCCGCTGGCCAGGACTCATCGAGCATGCAGCGCAAGGTATCGACCGGGGATGAGTAAGGCGCACAGCGGTTACGCAGCTCCGCGATGTTGCGGCTAGCGCGTTCGAAGTAATCCTCGATCAGCAGTGGCTGGTTTTCCGCTTCATAAAACGCCATGCCGATGCGACCGATGCTCGGCGCGTTGATATAGCCTTCAAAACCCGGCGCGAGGATCTTGTCGCCGATCTCGATCGCCAGCGGCGGGGCCAGCCAGCCCTTGATGCGGACGGCGAGAATTTCTTCGTTGACCAGCTTTTTTATGCACGTCTCATCGAGACATTCGGCGTCGAGCATCATGTCTTGGGTCCATCCAGAGAAGCGTTAACGCAGCCTGCGAATGCGGGCTCCTGCTGTATCGGGCGATGCCGGCAGCGGCATCGCCGGAAAGCTCAGTCCACGCGGTAGTGGACGGACAGCGTCCCTTTCTTGTGCGAAAGGGATTCGATCGTGACCGCGCCCAAATCCTTCAGGCTACGTACATGGGTGCCGCCGCAACCGTAGGCGGGCAGCTCACCGAAACCGATTTCCCGGGCACCTTCGCGCGACGAGGTCAGGCGCGGCAGGTCATGGGCGATCCACTGTGCGAGGCCGTGCTGCAGCGTTTGCACATCAACTTCCTGTGCGCAGTCCGCTGGTTTGAACTGCACTCTTGCTTCGCCCGGCCAATGCTGTGCCTTGATCGGCATCCAGCCCATGGCCTGGACAAAGTGACCGATCAGGTGACCGGCGGAATGCATGCGCGTATTGAACCGGCGCCGTTCTTCGTCGACGCGAATCTGCGTCATGCCGGGTTCTACCGGGCGGTCGACGAAGTGGACGATCCGGTCCGGGTCCTGCACCACACGCAGTACCCGGCTTTCGCCGATCCAGCCGGTGTCACAGGGTTGCCCGCCACCCTGGGGGTGAAAAAGCGTTGCACGCAACACCACGGCGAATTCGTGCTCGTGGGGCGTGCATTCGAGGATTTCCACATTGGCCTTGAGGTCATCGCTGTGGAAAAAGAGGCGCAGCGTCATATTGCAGGCTCACATAAATGTTTCTAATTTTTATTATATGGAGCGTGCTAGTGCGTGATAATCCGGTCAAACATCAAAGGACTGTTGCGTTGTGAGCATAAATCTTCCGCTACCGCTGCTGGGTGAAATGGCGATTTTCGTCAAAGTCGTCGAGACCGGCAGTTTTTCCGAAGCGGCCCGTCAACTGGGCTCTTCGCCTTCGGCGGTCAGTCGCAGCATTTCTCGGCTGGAGAAGGCGCTGGCGATACGTCTGCTGCAACGAACCACACGCAAACTGCGCCTGAGCGATGGTGGCGAGGAAGTGTTCAAGCGTTGTCAGGACATGGTCAGCGCAGCCCGGTCGGTGATGGAAATCAGTGGTCAGTTCACCGAGGAACCCGAGGGCGTGGTGCGTATCAGCGTCCCGAAAGCGGTTGGCCGAATCGTGATTCACCCGCATATGCCGGAGTTTCTGCGCCGTTACCCCAAAGTGGATGTGGAGATGTTGCTCGAGGATCGTCAGGTGGATCTGATCGACGATCACGTCGACCTGGCGATTCGTATCACCGATCGCCCGCCAGCGGGGCTGGTGGGACGGCAATTGCTGACTATCGACCATTTGCTTTGCGCGACACCACAGTATCTGGCTGAGCACGGAACGCCGACTCATCCCCATGACTTGCTCAACCACAGTTGCATCTACCTGGGTGAAACGCCGAGCGATGCGCGCTGGAAGTTCAAGAAGGGCAACAAATCAGTGACTGTTGGTGTACGTGGGCGATATGCCGCCAATCATACGGGCGTGCGTTTCGGTGCCGTATTGCAGCACATCGGCATTGGCAGCCTGCCGTATTTCACGGCGCGGCGTGCCCTGGAGAAGGGATTGATGGTGCAAGTGCTGCCGGACTGGACCTTTCTGGCGTCCTACCACGGGGGTGCCTGGTTGCTGCATTCGCCAACCCGATACCTGCCACCCAAGTTACGGGTGTTGATCGATTACCTGGTGGAGTGTCTGGAGAAGGAACCAACGTTGGGGCGGCCAGGCAAGTCGAGCCCTTCGAATATTGCGGTTTCGGAGTATGAATTGCCTGAAAGTGATGGGTTGTTTTGACCGGCCTCTTCGCGGGCAAGTCGGCAACCCACAAAAAAGGCCCGCATGTTCACCAGGCGGGCCTTTTGTGTTTCTGACCGTGGATCAGTGCTTGCTGTCCTGATTCGACAAAGCCAGCAGCTGTTTTTCCTGATTCCAGTCAAACGGTTCGTCGTTCTGTTCGGCTTCGAAGCGACGTTCTTCCAGTGCCTGGTACAGGTCGATTTCATCATCGGGCATGTAGTGCAGGCAGTCGCCGGCGAAGTACCACAGCAGGTCGCGCGGGACCAGGTGGGCGATTTGCGGGTAGCGGGTGATCACCTGGCACAGGATGTCCTGGCCCAGGTATTGGCTTTCGATCGGGTCGACCGGCAGCAGGGCAAGCAGTTCGTCAAAACGCTCCAGGAACAAGGCATGGCTTTCGTCGGGAACCTGCTCGGCCTCACCCACGGCGACCAGGATGCTGCGCAGGTGGTCGAGCAAAACGAGATGATCGGCAACGATGTTGGACACGAGATAAGTCCTCAAGAGCAAAACGGGCGCGGGAGTATAAAGCTCCTGCGCCCTTTTTTACATGCCACACAAGTTTGGCTGGATCAGCGGACCTTCTCCTCGGTCAGCGCTATTTCCTCTTTATCGAAATCATCGACATCGATCACCTTGCGCCGCGCTGCTTCGGCCTCACGCAGGGTGTGTGCTTCCACCGGTTGCAGCACCCCGGCTTCCAGGGCGGCATCGATGACATGCTCGCCGGCGACCGGTTTGACCTGACCGCTCTTGAGCGCCACGTGCAGTTTCTTTTGCAAGGGTTGTGCAGCGTTCAACAGATTGCAGGCGTGTTGCAGGGCGCCGACCGGATCTTCGTTCGATTGCGGGCGGTAGCAACCCCAAAGCACTTCTTCGAGGGTCGGATCACCCTTGGCGCGACCGATCACCCCTGCGACCGCGGCACCGAGTTTGTCCGACGGCCCTTTGTGGCGGCGACCGAACGGGAACACGATTACCCGCAACAGGCACGCCAGCACTTTGTTCGGGAAATTGTTCAGCAGTTCATCCATGGCCCGTTCGGCCTGGCCGAGACTTTCCTCCATGGCCCAGCAAAACAGCGGCTGCATGTGCTCCGGCGCATCGAGGTCGTTGTAGCGTTTGAGCGCGGCGCTGGCCAGGTACAGATTGCTCAATACATCGCCGAGCCGCGCCGAGAGACGTTCGCGACGTTTCAGTTCACCACCCAGCAACATCATGCTGAGATCGGCCAGCAGTGCGAAGGCGGCAGCCTGGCGGTTGAGGGCGCGGAAGTAACCCTGGCTGAGCTTGTCACCCGGCACGTGTTCCAGATGACCGACACCGAGGTTGAGCACCAGCGTGCTGGCGGCGTTGCCCACGGCAAAACCGATGTGCTTGAGCAGCAGGTCGTCGAACTCGGTCAGTGCCTGATCCTTGTCCTCTCGGGTGGCCAGCGCCATTTCCTTGAGCACGAAGGGATGGCAACGAATGGCACCTTGGCCGAAGATCATCAGATTACGCGAGAGAATGTTCGCGCCTTCTACGGTGATGCAGATGGGCGCGCCTTGCCACATGCGTCCGAGATAGTTTTTCGGCCCCATGATGATCGCCTTGCCACCATGCACATCCATCGCATGGCTGATGCACTCGCGACCGCGTTCGGTGAGTTGGTACTTGAGAATCGCCGACAGTACCGACGGTTTCTCACCCAGGTCCACCGCATTGGCGGTCAGCATGCGCGCGGCGTCCATCATCCAGGCGTTGCCGCCGATGCGGGCCATGGCTTCCTGAATGCCTTCGAACGCCGCAATCGGCACATTGAACTGCTCGCGAATCTGCGCGTACTGCCCCGTCACCAGGCTGGTGAATTTGGCCATGCCGGTGCCCACCGCCGGCAGGGAGATCGAGCGCCCCACCGAAAGGCAATTCATCAGCATCATCCAGCCCTTGCCGAGCATTTCCTGGCCGCCGATCAGGAACTCCAGCGGTACGAACACGTCCTTGCCGGAGTTCGGGCCATTCATGAAGGCAGCACCCAGAGGCAAGTGCCGACGACCGATTTCCACACCGGCAGTGTCGGTTGGAACCAGTGCCAGGCTGATGCCCAGGTCTTCTTTCTCACCCAACAGATGATCGGGGTCGTAGGCCTTGAACGCCAGGCCGAGCAGGGTGGCCACCGGGCCAAGGGTGATGTAGCGCTTTTCCCAGTTCAGGCGCAGGCCCAGGGTTTCCTGGCCTTCCCATTCACCCTTGCAGATCACCCCGGTGTCGGGCATGCCGCCAGCGTCGGAACCGGCCAGTGGCCCGGTCAGGGCAAAACACGGAATGTCGTCGCCGCGCGCCAGGCGTGGCAGGTAATGATTGCGCTGTTCGTCGGTGCCGTAGTGGAGCAGCAGTTCGGCCGGACCGAGGGAGTTGGGGACCATCACGGTGGAGGCGAGATCACCACTGTGGCTCGCCAGTTTCATCGCCACTTGCGAGTGGGCATAGGCCGAGAAACCCTTGCCGCCAAACTCCTTGGGAATGATCAGGGCGAAGAAGCCATTGTCCTTGATGTAGGTCCAGGCCTCGGCCGGCAGGTCCATGGTTTGACCGAGTTGCCAGTCGCTGACCATGGCGCAGAGTGCTTCGGTCGGGCCGTCAATGAACGCTTGTTCTTCTTCGCTCAATTGCGCCTTCGGGTAGGACAGCAGCTTGTTCCAGTCCGGACGCCCGCTGAACAGTTCTCCATCCCACCACACGGTGCCGGCTTCAATGGCGTCGCGTTCGGTTTGCGACATGGGCGGCAGGGTTTTCTGGAACCAGTTGAACATCGGCGCGCTGAAGAATTTGCGGCGCAGATCAGGCAATAACAGCGGTGCGGCCACGGCGGCGATCAGCACCCAGAAAATCAGCAGCAGCCAGCCCGGTGCGCGACTGAATGCGCCCATTGCCAGCAAGTAGACAGCCACGATGCCCAAGGCAGGCAGCGGCGCGACACGACGGTGGGCTAAATAAGCTATCCCGACAACCAGAACCAGTATCCACAACAGCAGCATATTTAATCCTCCGTGAAACCAGGGCGAACCAACCCACAGAGCTTAGACGGCATCCGTGAAACAGGGTGGTCGGGGCGAGGCGATTGAAAACGTGGGAAACCATGGATGATTTTGTAGGCCCGGATGAGCGACAAACCGTGAAAAATCGTCCACAGAACGGGCGACAAAGCGTCCATATTTGGCCGAAACGTCGTTATCTCTGTGCTGAACCTCTCGCTAGACTCGGGGCTTCCCCAGGAGATTGCCCACATGCACGAGTACCTGAGCCCCGGCCGTTTCATCGATAGTGACCATCCCTCGGTGGTGGAGTTCGCCGAAAAACACCGTGGTGCCCGTCGCGACCCGATTGAGCAGGCGATCCATCTCTATTACGCAGTGCGCGAGGCGGTGCGCTACAACCCGTACACCTTCAGCCTCGATCCACAGACCCTGCGCGGCAGTTACGCGCTGGCGACCGGGGAGAGTTATTGCGTGCCCAAGGCCACGCTGTTGGCAGGCGCAGCGCGGCATTGCGGGATTCCCGCGCGTATTGGTCTGGCGGATGTGCGCAATCATTTATCGACACCGCGCCTGCTCGAGTTGCTCAAGAGCGACGTGTTCGCCATGCACGGTTATACCGAGCTGTATTTGAACGGGCGCTGGGTCAAGGCCACGCCGGCGTTCAATCAAGGGTTATGCGATTTATTCAATGTGGCACCGCTGGAGTTCGACGGAATAAACGACAGTGTCTTCCACCCCTTCAATCGCGACGGCGAGAAGCTGATGGAGTACCTGATCGACCACGGCCAGTTCACCGACGTGCCGGAAGCGTTCTTCTTCGAGCATCTGCGCAAGTGCTATCCGCATCTGTTCGGCGAGCAAACGCAACCACTGCTGGGGGACATGCAGAGCGATTTGAGTCGCGCCTGATCCGGCGTATGCTGCCTGCGAATTCATCAATCGAGAGGCGGTCATGCTGAAGATCTGGGGTCGGAAAAATTCGTCGAATGTCAGAAAACCATTGTGGGCCGCCGAAGAACTTGGCCTGGCCTATGAAGCCATCGATGCGGGCGGCGCTTTTGGTGTCGTCGATACGCCCGAGTACCGCGCCATGAACCCCAATGGCCGCGTTCCGGTGATCGAAGACGACGGTTTCGTGTTGTGGGAATCCAATGCCATCGTTCGTTACCTGTTGGCCAGGCATGCAGCGGATACCCCGTGGTACCCGGCGGATTTGCAGACGCGGGCCACTGCCGACAAGTGGATGGACTGGGCCACCTCCAGTTTTGCCGGTCCCTTCCGCACCGTGTTCTGGGGCGTCTTGCGTACCCCCGCAGATCAGCAGGACTGGCCCGCCATCAAGGCGGCGATCAAGGAATGCGACACACTGCTGGCAATGGCCGATCAGGCGCTGGCCGCCAAGCCCTACCTGTCCGGTGAGCAGATCGGCATGGGTGACATTCCCCTGGGCAGTTTTATTTATGCCTGGTTCGAGATGCCGATCGAGCGTGCACCGCAGCCGCATCTGGAGGCCTGGTACGCAAGGTTGAAACAGCGTCCGGCCTATCGCAAAGCGGTCATGACCGCGTTGACTTAATACTCACTATCGACACACTTGACTGTACTTGTGTGGCGGCGACAAGCACCATTGTGCTAATGCGTTGCGGTTGCGTTGATTGCCGCCCACCGTTACTTATCCCTTTCTTTCCTTCTTGGTGCGTAAATCCGATATGAGTTCCGCTCTGTCCATCCGGCAGCTAACCAAAACCTACGGCAACGGTTTCCAGGCCTTGAGTGGTATCGATCTGGACGTCGCCGAAGGTGACTTTTTCGCCTTGCTCGGCCCGAACGGCGCCGGCAAATCCACGACCATCGGCATCCTCTCGACCCTGGTGAACAAGACCAGCGGCACGGTGAATATCTTCGGTCACGACCTGGACAAGAACCCGGCGGCGCTCAAGCGTTCCATCGGCGTGGTGCCCCAGGAATTCAACTTCAACCAGTTCGAAAAGACCTTCGACATCGTCGTGACCCAGGCCGGTTACTACGGCATTCCCGCGAAAGTCGCCAAGGAACGCGCCGAGCAGTATCTGACCCAGCTCGGCTTGTGGGACAAGCGCGATGTGCCGTCGCGCTCGCTGTCCGGCGGCATGAAGCGCCGGTTGATGATCGCCCGTGCGCTGGTTCACGAACCGCGCCTGTTGATCCTCGACGAACCGACTGCCGGGGTGGACATCGAACTGCGTCGCTCGATGTGGACCTTCCTCACCGAGCTGAACAAGAAGGGCATCACCATCATCCTCACCACCCATTATCTGGAGGAGGCTGAGCAGTTGTGCCGCAACATCGGCATTATCGACCACGGCACCATCGTCGAAAACACCAGCATGAAGCAGCTCCTGAGCCAATTGCATGTCGAGACCTTCCTGCTGGACTTGAAGAGCAGCCCGAGTGCGCCACCCCAACTGATCGGCTACCCATCACGGTTGCTCGATGGTCACACCCTGGAAGTGCAGGTCGACAAAAGCATGGGCATCACCGCGCTGTTCACCCAGCTTGCCCAGCAGAACATCGAAGTGCTGAGCCTGCGTAACAAAACCAATCGCCTTGAGGAGTTGTTCGTGTCCCTGGTGGAGAAAAATCTGTCGAAGGTGGCGGTATGAGTTCCGAGCTGCAACCCAACCTTGTAGCCCTCAACACCATCGTTTACCGAGAGGTCCGGCGCTTTACCCGGATCTGGCCGCAGACACTGCTGCCGCCGGCCATCACCATGGTCCTGTATTTCGTGATCTTCGGTAACCTGATCGGTCGGCAGATCGGTGATATGGGTGGTTTCACCTATATGGAGTACATCGTGCCGGGGCTGATCATGATGTCGGTGATCACCAACTCCTACGGCAACGTGGTGTCGAGTTTCTTCGGCAGCAAGTTCCAGCGTTCCATCGAAGAACTGATGGTGTCGCCGGTCTCGCCGCACACCATCCTGATCGGCTACACCCTGGGTGGCGTGCTGCGCGGGCTGATGGTCGGGATCATCGTGACGCTGCTGTCGCTGTTCTTTACCCATTTGCAGGTGCATCACCTGGGCGTGACCATTCTGGTGGTGGTGCTGACGGCGACGATCTTCTCGCTGTTGGGTTTCATCAACGCGGTGTTTGCGCGCAATTTCGACGACATCTCGATCATCCCGACCTTCGTGCTGACGCCATTGACGTACCTGGGCGGGGTGTTTTACTCGATCTCGCTGCTGCCGCCGTTCTGGCAGACCGTGTCCCTGGCCAACCCGGTGCTGCACATGGTCAACGCGTTCCGCTACGGCATCCTTGGCGTGTCGGATATCCGCATCAGCATTGCGATTACGTTCATGCTGGTGGCGACCGTGATTCTGTATTTCGGTTGTGCGCGGTTGCTGGTGAGCGGGCGCGGGATGCGTACGTAACGTCAATTGCTGCATTCCCCTGTGGGAGCAAAGCTTGCTCGCGATGACGGCAGACCAGTCAGCAATGATGTTGCCTGAGACACCGCAATCGCGAGCAAGCTTTGCTCCCACAGGTGTGCATTCACCATAGAAAACGGCCTCCCAATCGGAGGCCGTTTTGCATTCTCACATCCTGCTTTGCTTGCGCCGCTTCCACTGCCGCGCCACCCACCAGCGCCAATACATCATCACCAGGCAATAGGCCAACGCCCCCAGCACCAATCCCGTCACTACGGACCCTAGCAAAAACGGCTGCCACAAAGTCGAGAGCTCACCGCTGATCCATTCCCAGGTCAATTCGTCGGGCAGGTGTCGGGCGGGAACGTCCATCAGCCAGGCGCCGGTCTGGTAGGTGCAGTAGAACACGGCAGGCATGGTGATCGGGTTGGTCAGCCAGACCAGGCTGACGGCAATCGGCATGTTGCCGCGCACGACGATCGCGAGGATGGCGGCAACCAGCATCTGCAACGGAATCGGCAGGAACGCCGCGAACAGACCGACCGCCATGGCACGGGCGACGGAATGGCGGTTGAGGTGCCAGAGGTTCGGGTCATGCAGCAGCGTGCCGAGAAAGCGTAAGGACTTGTGTTCCCTGATGCTGGTCGGATCTGGCATGTAACGTTTGAATAAGCGCCGGGGCATAAGGCTTCTCGGTCGGTTCAGGCGGCAAGTATGTCTGGATTCTATGAACCGCCCATTCAGACTTTGTGACAATTGATAACGACGGTCGTGCGCTCGACTGGCTATTCCTAGGGACGGGACTCTCAAGGACGGGCATATGCGCACAGGGATGGTGGCGTTGGCGCTGGGTTTGCTGGCCCTGCGTTTTTTACCGGCGTTGCCGCCGGTCGGTTTGTGGCTGTTGATGCCGGTGGCAGGTTTGATGTTGCTGCCGTTCAGGACGTATCCGGTGGCGTTTTTCCTGTTCGGTTTGAGCTGGGCCTGTGCGCAGGCGCAATGGGCGCTGGATGATCGACTGCCATCGAGCCTGGATGGAGAAACGCGTTGGATTGAAGGGCGGGTAACGGGATTGCCCCAGCACGGCGAGGCCGTCGTGCGATTCGAATTGGCTGACGCCCGGTCACGACACGGGACAGTGCCACGGCTCATGCGCCTGGCCTGGTACGATGGGCCGCCGGTGAACAGCGGTGAACGCTGGCGACTGGCGGTCAAGTTGAAGCGTCCCGCAGGGTTACTCAATCCGCATGCCTTCGATCACGAGGCCTGGCTGCTGGCGCGTCGTATCGGCGCGACCGGGACTGTCAAGGACGGCGAGCGACTTTCCGAGGCACGATGGGCCTGGCGTGACGGTATCCGTCAGAAGTTGCAGACCGTGGATGCCCAGGGGCGAACGGGCGCGTTGACGGCATTGGTGCTGGGGGATGGTGCCGGGCTCAGTCGCGAAGACTGGCAAGTGTTGCAGGACACCGGAACCGTGCACCTGTTGGTGATTTCCGGGCAACACATCGGGTTGCTGGCGGGGCTGGTGTATTTGCTGATTGCCGGGCTTGCCCGTTATGGCCTGTGGCCAAACCGCCTGCCATGGCTGCCCTGGGCCTGCGGTCTGGCATTCATGGCGGCCTTGGGTTATGGACTGTTGGCCGGTTTCGAGGTGCCGGTGCGCCGTGCCTGCCTGATGATCGGCCTGGTGCTGTTGTGGCGTCTGCGATTTCGCCACCTCGGTGCCTGGTGGCCGCTGTTGCTGGCGCTCAACGGCGTTTTGCTACTGGACCCGCTGGCCAGTCTGCAACCAGGATTCTGGTTGTCCTTCGGAGCGGTGGCGGTGCTGATCTTTACCTTCGGCGGTCGCCTGGGGCCCTGGCGATGGTGGCAAACCTGGACCCGTGCCCAATGGCTGATCGCTGTGGGCCTGGGTCCGTTGTTGCTGGTGCTGGGGTTGCCGATCAGTCTCAGCGGGCCGCTGGTCAATCTGCTGGCGGTGCCCTGGATCAGCCTGCTGGTGCTGCCACCTGCCTTGCTCGGGACCCTGCTGCTGCCCGTGCCTTATGTGGGGGAAGGGCTGCTGTGGCTCGCCGGCGGAATGCTCGACTGGCTTTTCAAGATGCTGACAGTGATGGCCGGGCAAATTCCCGCGTGGGTGCCCGTGGCGGTTCCCTGGTGGGCATGGAGCATGGGGGCACTTGGCGCGTTCCTGCTTTTGCTGCCCCAAGGCGTGCCGCTACGGCCCTTGGGTTGGCCTTTGCTGCTGGTGCTGGTTTTTTCGCCCCGACCCACCCTGCCTGAAGGCATGGCCGAAATCTGGCAGCTGGATGTGGGGCAGGGGCTGGCCATCCTGGTGCGCACTCGCCATCACGCGCTGCTCTATGACGCCGGGCCGCGTGTTGGTGATAACGATCTCGGTGAGCGTGTGGTACTGCCGACGTTGCGCAAACTGGGCGTGGATGGTCTTGACCTGATGCTGATCAGTCACGCCCACGCCGATCATGCTGGCGGCGCGCGGGCGGTCGCCAAGGGACTGCCGGTGAAGCGTGTCATCAGTGGCGAACCCGGGGAGCTGCCGACGGAACTGCAAGCCGGGGACTGCGAGTCCAGCCGGCAATGGACGTGGGACGGTGTGAACTTTGAACTCTGGCGATGGGCGGATGCCCGGGAAAGCAATCCAAAATCCTGTGTGCTGCAGATTGAAGCCAATGGCGAGCGATTGCTGCTGACCGGCGACATCGACACGGCGGCCGAACGAGCGCTGCTCGACAGTCCGTTGGCCGTGGCCACCGACTGGTTGCAATCGCCGCACCACGGCAGCCGCAGTTCGTCTTCAGCGGCGTTGCTCGCCACGTTGCAACCCAAGGCAGTGCTGATCTCCCGTGGCCAGGGCAATTCCTTCGGCCATCCCCATCCCACCGTTATTGCACGCTATCGGGCCCGGGGCATGGCGATCCATGACAGCGCCGAACAGGGCGCCATCCGTCTGCAACTGGGGCACTTCAAACCGCCGTGGTCAATGCGTCAAGAACCGCGTTTCTGGCGCTCCGCGAAATGACCGCAGGTCATGAAAGCCCGACCGGATGCGACATCACGGTCTTCGGTGCGTCCAACCCCTATGTTAGAGTGGCGCACTTTTTCGAGGGGACTGTCACTGTGTGGGAATTGGTCAAATCCGGCGGCTGGATGATGCTGCCGATCATCCTGAGTTCCATCGCGGCAATGGCGATCGTTGCCGAGCGTCTCTGGACCCTGCGGGCCAGCCGCGTGACCCCGGAACACTTGCTGGGTCAGGTCTGGGTGTGGATCAAGGACAAAAAACTCAATAAGGAAAAACTCAAGGAACTGCGCGCCAACTCCCCGCTGGGCGAGATCCTGGCGGCGGGCCTGGCCAACTCCAGACATGGTCGCGAGATCATGAAGGAATGCATCGAAGAGGCCGCCGCCCGGGTGATCCACGAGCTGGAGCGCTATATCAACGCGCTGGGCACCATCGCCGCCATGGCGCCGTTGCTGGGTCTGCTGGGCACCGTGTTGGGCATGATCGATATCTTCAGTTCGTTCATGGGCACAGGTATGACGACCAACGCCGCCGTATTGGCCGGCGGCATTTCCAAGGCCTTGATTACCACGGCTTCTGGCCTGATCGTGGGTATCCCGTCGGTGTTCTTTCACCGGTTTCTGCAACGACGCATCGATGAACTCGTCGTGGGCATGGAACAGGAAGCCATCAAGCTGGTTGAAGTGGTGCAGGGCGATCGTGACGTTGATCTGGCTGAGGGCAAAGCGTGAAATTCCGCCGCAAGCAACGGGAGAACGTGGACATCAACCTCGTATCATTGATCGACGTGGTGTTTGTCCTGCTGCTGTTTTTCGTGGTGACCACTACGTTCACCCGTGAAACCCAGTTGCGTGTCGATCTGCCGGAAGCGGTCAGCGGCTCACCTGCCGAGGATCAGTCCAAACAGCTGGATATCGCCATCAGCGCTGACGGCGTGTTCTCGGTGAATAATCAGATTTTGCCCAAAAGTGATTTGGCGACCCTGATGGACGCGCTGCAGAAAGAGTCCAATGGCGACACCAGTCGACCGCTGTCCATCAGTGCCGACGGCAAATCCCAGCATCAGTCCGTGATTACTGCCATGGACGCCGCCGGCAAGCTTGGTTTCAGCCACTTGCGCATGACCACAGTCGAGGCGGCGCCGCCCGCGCCCTGATGGCCATGTCCGAACGCCTGCTCGCCGCGTGGTACCGGGGGCATCCGGCCCTGAAGCTGCTGCAGCCACTGGAATGGCTGTATCGACGCGTGGTCAACAACAAGCGCAAGCGCTTCCTGGCGGGCGAGGGTGAAATCTATCAGCCGCCGGTGCCGCTGATCGTGGTCGGAAACATCACGGTCGGCGGTACCGGCAAGACACCGCTGATCCTGTGGATGATCCAGCATTGCCAGCGTAGCGGCTTGCGGGTCGGCGTGGTCAGCCGCGGTTATGGTGCAAAACCGCCGCAATTGCCGTGGCGGGTCGAGGCGGATCAAAGCGCAGGCGTTGCCGGCGACGAACCGCTGTTGATCGTCCAGCGCACCGGCGTACCGTTGATGATCGACCCGGACCGCAGCCGCGCCGTCCAAGCCTTGCTGGCAAGCGAGCCGCTGGACCTCATCCTGTCCGATGATGGCATGCAGCATTACCGACTGGCCCGGGATCTGGAACTGGTGCTGATCGACGCTGCCCGTGGCCTGGGTAACCAGCGCTGCCTGCCGGCCGGACCGTTGCGTGAACCGGTCGAGCGCCTGCAAAGTGTCGATGCGGTGCTTTATAACGGCGCCACGGCTGACCGTAGCGACGGTTTTGCCTTCCAGTTGCAACCGACGGCACTCATCAATCTGCGCAGCGGCGAACGACGTTCCCTCGAACACTTTCCCGCAGGCCAGGCGATGCACGCCGTGGCCGGGATCGGCAACCCCCGGCGTTTCTTCAAGACCCTCGAAACGCTACACTGGAAGCCAATCGCGCATGCATTCGCCGACCACGCCGAATACAGCGTGCAGGCCTTGAATTTCACCCCGTCATTGCCGTTGGTGATGACCGAAAAGGACGCAGTGAAGTGCCGTGCTTTCGCCGCCGCCGATTGGTGGTACCTGGCGGTGGATGCTGTGCCGTCACCGGCTTTCGAGGCCTGGTTCGATACACAGTTGATGCGCCTGTTGCCGGCGCGTCTGTTGCCTTAAATCCGTTTTTATCCAGGGAATGTTCATGGACACCAAATTGCTCGACATCCTCGCTTGCCCGGTCTGCAAAGGCCCGCTCAAGCTCAGCGCCGACAAGACCGAGCTGATCAGCAAGGGCGCCGGCCTGGCGTACCCGATTCGCGACGGTATCCCGGTAATGCTCGAAACCGAAGCCCGCACCCTGACCACCGACGAGCGCCTGGATAAATGACCAAAGCCTTTACCGTTGTCATTCCTGCACGCTACGCCTCCACCCGTTTGCCGGGCAAACCGTTGCTGCTGATTGCCGGCAAGCCGATGATTCAGCACGTCTGGGAGCAGGCGAGCAGAAGCAGCGCCCAGCGCGTAGTAGTTGCGACTGACGATGCGCGCATCCTCGAGGCCTGCATCGGGTTTGGCGCTGAAGTCGTGATGACCCGCGAGGATCACAACTCCGGCACCGATCGCCTGGCGGAAGTCGCGGCGAAACTGGGCCTGGCACCTGACGCCATCATCGTTAACGTCCAGGGTGACGAACCGTTGATCCCGCCGAGCGTGATCGATCAGGTCGCCGCCAACCTGGCGACCCATACCGAAACGCGCATGGCCACCCTGGCCGAGCCGATCGAAGACGTGGAAACCCTGTTCAATCCCAACGTGGTCAAGGTCGTCAGCGACCTCAATGGCCTGGCACTGACTTTCAGTCGCGCTACATTGCCATGGGCACGGGATGCCTTTGCCCAGAGTCGCGACCAGTTGCCGGAAGGCGTGCCGTATCGTCGCCACATCGGCATTTATGCCTACCGCGCCGGTTTCCTGCATGACTTCGTCAGTTGGGGCCCGTGCTGGCTGGAAAACACTGAATGCCTGGAGCAACTACGGGCTCTCTGGCACGGCGTACGGATTCATGTCGCCGACGCGCTGATCGCGCCGCCGGCCGGTGTCGATACCGTTGAAGACCTTGAGCGCGTTCGTCGCCTGCTGGAGGCCTGATGCGGGTTCTGTTTGTCTGCTTGGGCAACATCTGCCGGTCACCCACCGCCGAGGGCGTGCTGCGGCACAAACTTCGTGAGGCGGGCCTGGCCGATCAAGTCGAAGTCGCCTCCGCCGGTACCGGTGACTGGCACGTCGGCAAGGCGCCGGACAAGCGCAGCCAGGCTGCAGCGAAGCTGCGTGGCTACGACCTGTCGACCCAGCGCGCCCAGCAAGTGACTCGTGCCGATTTCGCCACTTATGACCTGATTTTGGCGATGGACAACAGCAACCTTCGCAACCTCAAGGCTTTGCAGCCGGACAAAGGCAAGGCCGAGCTGGACTTGTTCCTGCGCCGTTATCAGTCAGATGTCGATGAGGTGCCGGACCCGTACTACGACGGCGACCAGGGTTTCGAGCAGGTGCTGGACCTGATCGAGCGTGCGAGCGATTTGCTGGTGATCGAATTGAAGGGACGGTTATGAGTCTGCAGGTGCGCTCACAGGTTTCGCTCAAGCCGTACAACAGTTTCGGCGTGGACGTTCAGGCCCGCCTGTTTGCCGAGGCCCATAGCGATGCCGACGTGCGTGAGGCCTTGGCCTATGCACAAGCGCATGACGTGCCGCTATTGGTGATTGGCGGTGGCAGCAACTTGCTGTTGACGGCCGATATCCAGTCACTGGTGCTGCGCATGGCCACACGCGGGATTCGCGTGGTGAGCGACGACGGCAACAAAGTGGTGATTGAAGCGGAGGCCGGCGAGCCATGGCACCCGTTCGTGCAACACACCCTGGTGCAGGGGTTGTCAGGCCTGGAAAATCTCAGCCTGATCCCTGGCACCGTCGGTGCGGCGCCGATGCAGAACATCGGTGCCTACGGGGTCGAGATCAAGGACGTGTTCGCCGGCCTGACCGCCCTCGATCGCCAGAGTGGCGAGTTGCGCGAGTTCACCCTGGAAGAATGCAACTTCGCTTACCGTGACAGCCTGTTCAAACAGGAACCGGGACGCTGGTTGATCCTGCGCGTGCGTTTCATTCTCGACCGCACCGCGCACCTGCATCTGGAATACGGCCCGGTGCGTCAACGCCTGACCGAGCAAGGCATCGAGCATCCGACGGCCAGTGATGTCAGCCAGGCCATTTGCAGCATTCGCAACGAAAAACTTCCGGACCCGGCGGTACTGGGCAACGCCGGCAGTTTCTTCAAGAATCCCTTGGTGTCGGCGGCGCTGGTTGCACAGCTCAAAGGCGAATACCCGGATCTGGTGGCCTACCCGCAACCCGACGGACAGATGAAACTGGCCGCCGGATGGCTGATCGAACGGGCAGGGTGGAAAGGTTTTCGCGAAGCCGATGCCGGCGTGCATAAAATGCAGGCGCTGGTATTGGTTAACTACGGCGATGCCACCGGCCTGCAACTGCTGAACCTGGCGCAGCGCATCCAGAAAGACATTTCCGAGCGTTTCCATGTCGACCTGGAAATGGAGCCGAACCGGTATTGAAGCTAAGCTTTTAAGGTTCAATCCAAAGCCCTGCACTGATGAACAGTGCAGGGCTTTTTTGTTAATGCTGCGTTAACTTAGCGAGCTAACGATGCAAGGCATTTCCTCATCAAAGGCCCGGTGCAGACGGTTTCGTCGGCATAAGAGAGCCCCTTTAGCCTGAGCCGATCTGCGTGATGCCAACCGCCGATTTTCGGCGGCAGATTGCTCGACCCCATAACCCAATACTATGCGGGCGTGCCCATGATTACCCTGAAGCTCAATGGTCAAGACCATCAACTCGACGTCACCGAGGACATGCCGCTACTTTGGGCGATCCGGGACGTCGCCGGCTACAACGGCACCAAGTTCGGCTGCGGCATGGGCCTGTGCGGTGCCTGCACTATTCACATCGAAGGCGCCCCGGCGCGTAGTTGCATCACGCCGATCGGTTCCGTTGTCGGGCAGAACATCACCACCATCGACAACCTGCACGCCGACCCGGTCGGCAAAGTCGTGCAGCAAGCCTGGCTCGATACCGCCGTAGCCCAGTGCGGTTACTGCCAGGGTGGGCAAATCATGTCCGCCACCGCATTGCTCAAGACCAATCCGAACCCAAGCGACGAACAGATCGAGGAGGCAATGATCGGCAACATCTGCCGTTGCGGTACCTACAACCGCATCAAGATCGCCATCCGCCAGGCCTCCACCCACCTGAAGGAGGCCAAGGCATGAGCCGGTTACCGAATGATTTTGCCCTGAGCAACCTCAGCCGTCGTGGTTTCCTGAAAGGTGTGGGCGCGACCGGTGCCCTGGTAGTCGCCGCGAGCTGGGGCTGGCAAGACGTTTTTGCCGAAGAAAAAGAGAAGAAATTCGGTGCCGATGGCATGCCCAACGGTTGGGTCGATGACCCCAAGGTGTACGTCAGCATCGCCACTGATGGCACGGTGACTGTGGTTTGCAACCGATCGGAAATGGGCCAGGGGGTACGCACCAGCCTGACCATGGTCGTCGCCGATGAGCTGGAAGCCGATTGGGCTCGGGTCAAAGTGCGGCAGGCGCCGGGCGACGAAGCCCGCTTCGGCAACCAGGACACCGACGGTTCGCGCAGCATGCGCCACTGGTATGAGCCGATGCGCCGTTGTGGTGCCGCCGCGCGGACCATGCTGGAACAGGCCGCTGCCGACCAGTGGCAAGTACCAGTCGACGAATGCCACGCGCAACTGCATAAAGTCGTTCACAAACCTTCCGGTCGTGAACTGGAGTATGGCGCCCTGGCCGCCGCTGCCAGCGCCCTGGCCGTGCCGGCGCGTGACAGTCTGCGGCTCAAGCAGCCATCGGAATTCCGCTACATCGGCAAGGAAGGCAACAAGGCCATCGACGGTGATGACATCGTCAACGGTCGCGCCGTGTATGGGGCCGACGTGCATTTCGACGGCATGCTGTTCGCCACCATTGCCCGGCCAGCGGTATATGGCGGCAAGGTCAAGAGTTTCGATGCTTCGGCGGCGATGAAAGTCCCCGGCGTGGTCAAGGTCGTGCAGATCGAGAGCCGTCCGCTGCCGTCGGAGTTTCAGCCGCTGGGCGGCGTCGCCGTGGTGGCCAACAATACCTGGGCGGCGATCAAGGGCCGCGAGGCACTGAAAATCGAATGGGATGACGGTGCCAACGCCAGTTACGATTCGATCGCCTACCGCAAGGAGCTGGAAGCAGCGTCCCTCAAACCGGGCAAAGTCGTGCGCAATACCGGCAACATCGACGAAGCCATGGGCAGCGCCGACAGCACGCTGGAAGCGTCTTACTACCTGCCGCATTTGTCTCAGTCGCCGATGGAGCCGATGGTCGCCATCGCCCGGTTCAAGGATGGCACGTGCGAAGCCTGGGGCCCGAGCCAGGCACCACAAGTCACCCGCGAACGGATCGGCGAGCGCCTGGGCCTGCCATTCGACAACGTCACCTTCAATGTCACCTTGCTCGGCGGCGGTTTCGGTCGCAAGTCAAAGCCTGACTTCATCATTGAAGCGGCCATCCTGGCCAAGGAGTTCCCCGGAAAAGCGGTTCGCGTGCAATGGACCCGTGAAGACGATATCCATTGTTCGTATTTCCATACCGTATCCGCCGAATACCTCAAAGCCAGCCTGAACAAGGATGGCCTGCCGTCCGGCTGGTTGCACCGTACGGTGGCACCGAGCATCACCGCGTTGTTTGCGCCGGGCATGAACCACGAGGCGGCGTTCGAGCTGGGCATGGGCTTCACCAACATGGCCTACGCCATTCCCAACATCCGCCTGGAAAACCCTGAAGCGGCCATCCATACCCGCGTGGGCTGGTACCGCTCGGTGTCGAACATCCCACATGGCTTCGCGATTCAAAGCTTCATCGACGAGTTGGCGCACAAGGCCAAGCAAGACCCGCTCAAGTACCAGATCAAGTTGCTCGGTCCGGACCGTCAGATCGATCCGCGTACCTTGAGTGAAGAGTGGAACTACGGCGAATCGCCCGAACGTTATCCAATCGACACCGCGCGGTTGCGCACAGTGCTGGAAACCGCCGCCAAAGCCGCCGGTTGGGGGCGTGAATTGCCGAAGGGGCGAGGCCTTGGCCTGGCGGTGCATTACAGCTTCGTGACCTACGTGGCGGCGGTGATCGAGGTCGAAGTCAAAGATGATGGCACATTGATCGTACACAAGGCCGACATCGCTGTGGATTGCGGGCCGCAGATCAACCCCGAGCGGATCCGCGCACAGTTCGAGGGCGCCTGCGTCATGGGCCTGGGTAACGCGGTGCTGGGCGAGATCAGCTTCAAGGACGGCAAGGTCCAGCAGGACAACTTCCACATGTACGAGGTGGCGCGCATGTCTCTGGCGCCGAAGGAAGTCGCCGTGCATCTGGTCACGCCACCGGGCACGGTGCCCTTGGGGGGTGTCGGCGAGCCGGGTGTGCCGCCAATTGCCCCGGCGCTGTGTAATGCGATCTTTGCCGCCACCGGCAAACGCATTCGCGACCTGCCGGTCCGTTACCAGCTGCAGGGCTGGAACAAGGCTGGAGCCTGATGGACAGCGTCGATCTGAATGTCCTGCGCAGCGTGCTGGAGTGGCGTCGCGCCGGTCAGAGGGTGGTGTTGTATAGCGTGGTCCAGACCTGGGGCACTGCGCCCCGGGCCCCTGGCGCCATGCTGGCGCTGCGCGAGGATGGCGTGGTGATTGGTTCGGTATCCGGTGGCTGTGTCGAGGATGACCTGATTGCACGGTTGCACGATGGTCGTATTCCGGCCGACGGCCCGCCGGTGCAACTGATCACCTATGGAGTGAGCCGTGAGGAAGCGGCGCGCTTCGGTTTGCCCTGCGGTGGCACATTGCGGTTGACCGAGGAGCGCGTAGGCGACCCGGCATGGGTTGCCGAGCTGCTGGCGCGCTGTGAGGCTCATGAGATCGTGGCGCGTTCGCTGGATATCGCGACCGGTGAAGTGGTGTTGCAGCCGGCCAGCAAAACGGACACGCTGAGGTTTGACGGGCAGACCTTGCGCGCAATCTACGGTCCGCGATGGCGTTTGCTGCTGATTGGTGCGGGGCAACTGTCACGTTATGTCGCCGAGATGGCCAGGCTGCTGGATTTTGAAGTGTTGATCTGCGATCCGCGCAGCGAATTCGTCTACGGCTGGGAGGCGCAGCATGGCCGATTTGTCTCCGGCATGCCCGACGAAGCGGTGCTGAACATTCAGACCGACGAACGCACGGCCATCGTCGCCCTGACTCATGATCCGCGCCTGGATGACATGGCGCTACTCACGGCCCTCGACTCCAGGGCTTTTTATGTCGGCGCGCTGGGCTCGCGGGTCAATAGCCAGAAACGCCGGGAAAACCTGGCTCAACTGGGCTTGTCGCCACAGGCCATCGAGCGGCTGCACGGTCCGATCGGCCTGCATATCGGCAGCCATAGCCCGGCGGAAATCGCCTTGTCGCTGATGGCCGAAATTGTGGCGATCAAGAATGGCGTGGAGCTGAAACAGAAAAAGACGTTGCGGGAGGGGGCATGAGTGAACCTATCGGTGTCATCGTTCTGGCCGCGGGGCAGGGCAGTCGGTTTCGACAGGTCGCGGGCGATGAAAAGGACAAGCTGCTGGCGGACTGTACGGGGCGTGATGGCGCTGTCCGCTCGGTGATCGAACACGTGCTGGTGAATCTGCCGCCTGAACTGGACAGGCGTGTCCTGGTGACGACCGCGGATCGCCCGCAAGTCATCCGCATGGCCAAGGCCTATGGTTGCGAGATCGCGCTGGTCGAATCGACCGGAATGGGGGACAGCATTGCGGCCGGGGTAGCAACGTGTGCGCAGCTCAATGGCTGGCTGATGGTGCTGGGGGATATGCCGTTCATCCTGCCATCCAGTATTGAGCAGGTCACGGCGCAGGTAGTGGATGACTGCATCAGCGTGCCGGTGCAGGAAGGCGAATACGGGCACCCGGTGGGTTTTGGGCGCGACTTCGGCCCGGGATTGATGGCGTTGTCGGGTGATCGTGGGGCCAAGGCGTTGTTTGCCCAAGGGCGGGTCGTTGAGGTGGCGGTAGATGATCCCGGTGTGTTGTGGGATGTGGATGTGCCTGAAAAGCTGGTCTTCAAGTAGGCGCAAATCCAGTGTGGGAGCGAGCAGGCTCGCTCCCACAAGGGACTGATGTGCTTCAGACATAAAAAAGCCCCGCCTGGCGTTACCAGGCGGGGCTTTTTAGTGGCTGATGGAATCAGGCGAGCGGTTTAGGCTCGTGCTCTTTTTCCTTGGCCTGTTCGTGTTGCTCTACCGCTTCCTGAACGGAGCGCGGGGCTTCGTGGATCACGGTTTCAGCGGGCTCGGCAGCGACTTCGGCAGCCGGGGCAGGTGCTGCCTCGACCACGTCAGCAACAACCGGCGCCGGCTCGGCAGCGACAACGTCTTGCGCCGGAGCAGCAGCGGCAGCCAGTTCGGCTTCCTTCTGCAGACGCTCGGCTTCACGCTTGCGACGACGCACTTCACGTGGATCGTTCGGCGCTCGGCCGCTTGGCGTCAGGGCGCTGACAGGGGCGGTTTCGACCACTGGAGCAGGCGCTTGGGCAACAACCGGCGCTTCGACTGCCGGAGCAGGTTCGGCAGCGGCAACCACTGGCTCGGAGACCATCGCTTCAGCCACTTCGGCTTCAGCGACAGGTGCTGGTGCCTCGGCAACAGCTGGCTCGGCAACCCAGTTGAATGCCGTTTGCTCTTCGCGAACTTCACGAACGGCTTCAGTCACGGTTTCGATCACAGGTTCTGCAGCCACGGCAGGTGCTTCGACGACGATGGCAGGCTCGGCGGCAGCTTCAACCACAGGCTGTGCCTCAGGTGCCAGTTCGATTTCCGGCGATGCAGTGGCTTCAACCGGCGTTGTCGCTTCGACGACCGGTGTTTCGACCGGAGCCGTTTCCTGGGTGGCGGCAGTGGCGCGTTCGGCTTGCTCGTTGGCTTGTGCTTCGGCCGGAGCGCTGATCACGGAGCTGGCAACGGCTGCGGTAACAGCCAGGCCGGCGGCCAGATCGGCAGTGCTTGGTGCTTCGCTGCCTTCGCCGGACTCGGACTCATCCGAACCTTCGATCACGTTGCCATTGGCATCACGCTGACGCTCGCGACGGTTGCTGCGACGACGCTGACCACGGGAGCGACGGCGTGGGCGATCGCCTTCGGCGCCGTCCTGACCCTCTTCCTGCAGTTGCTCTTCGTTGGTCGGCAGCTCTTCTTCGGCAACGGCAGCCGCCGCTTGCTCGGCACGCGGTTGACGCTCTTCACGCGGTGGGCGTGGAGCACGTTCTTCGCGTGGCTGGCGGGCTGGGCGTTCTTCGGTAGCAGCAACGGCAGCTGCAGCAGCGGCTGGAGCGGCATCCAGAGGTTCGCGCAGTTCGCGTACACGCTCTTCACGCTCGCCGCGTGGCTTGCGATCTTCACGTGGAGCACGCGGTGCACGTTCTTCACGCGGTGGACGTGGAGCGCGTTCTTCACGAGCGACTGCTGGCGTTTCTTCGCGGACTTCGCGGACTTCGCGAGGCTGGCGCTCTTCGCGTGGTTCCCGTGGTGCGCGCTCTTCACGCGGTGCACGTTCTTCGCGAGGCTTGCGTTCTTCATCGCGGCGACCATTACGGTTGCGGCTCTGCTGACGACCGGTGCGACGCTCTTCGTTGCGGGCAGGACGCTCGGCAGCCGGTTTTTCAACCACGACCGGAGCGGCAGGCTCTTCCTTGGAGGCGAACAGGCTGACCAGCGATTTCACCAGGCCTTTGAACAGGCTTGGCTCTGGCGCGGCGACCGGCGCGGCAACCGGAGCGACGACTTCGGTCGGAACCGGAGCATTGGCGCGGGCTGGAGCCGTCTTGACCGCGGCTTCCTGGCGAACCAGGGTGCGGGTCGCAGCGGCTGGCTGGACTTCTTCCACTTCGGCAGCGGCAGCGGCGATTTCGTAGCTGGACTGGTTGGTGGCGGCTTCCGGGCTGTCATCACGCAGACGCTGAACTTCGAAGTGCGGCGTTTCGAGGTGATCGTTCGGCAGAATGACGATGCGGGCACGGGTGCGCAGTTCGATCTTGGTGATCGAGTTGCGTTTTTCGTTGAGCAGGAACGCGGCTACCGGAATCGGCACCTGGGCGCGCACTTCGGCGGTGCGGTCTTTCAGGGCTTCTTCTTCGATCAGGCGCAGGATCGCCAGCGACAGCGATTCGACGTCACGGATGATGCCGGTGCCGCTGCAGCGCGGGCAAACGATGCCGCTGCTTTCACCCAGGGATGGGCGCAGGCGCTGACGGGACATTTCCAGCAGGCCGAAGCGCGAGATACGGCCGACTTGCACGCGAGCGCGGTCGGCTTCCAGGCATTCGCGGACTTTCTCTTCCACGGCGCGCTGGTTCTTGGCAGGGGTCATGTCGATGAAGTCGATGACGATCAGGCCGCCGATGTCACGCAGGCGCAACTGACGGGCGATTTCTTCGGCGGCTTCAAGGTTGGTCTGCAGGGCAGTTTCTTCGATGTCGCTGCCTTTGGTGGCACGCGCCGAGTTGATGTCGATGGACACCAGGGCTTCGGTCGGATCGATGACGATGGAGCCGCCCGAAGGCAGTTCGACGACGCGCTGGAAGGCGGTTTCGATCTGGCTTTCGATCTGGAAACGGTTGAACAGTGGAACGCTGTCTTCGTACAGCTTGATCTTGCTGGCGTACTGCGGCATGACCTGGCGGATGAAGGTCAGGGCTTCGTCCTGGGCTTCAACGCTGTCGATCAGCACTTCGCCGATGTCCTGGCGCAGGTAATCGCGGATGGCGCGGATGATCACGTTGCTTTCCTGGTAGATCAGGAATGGCGCGGAACGATCCAGCGACGCCTCTTTGATGGCGGTCCAGAGTTGCAGCAGGTAATCGAGGTCCCACTGCATTTCTTCACTGCTGCGGCCCAGGCCGGCAGTGCGCACGATCAGACCCATGTCAGCCGGGGCAACCAGGCCGTTCAGGGCTTCACGCAGTTCATTGCGCTCTTCGCCTTCGATGCGACGGGAGATGCCACCGGCACGCGGGTTGTTCGGCATCAGTACCAGGTAACGACCGGCCAGGCTGATGAAGGTGGTCAGGGCTGCACCCTTGTTGCCACGTTCTTCTTTTTCGACCTGAACGATGACTTCCTGGCCTTCGCTCAGGACGTCCTTGATGTTGACGCGGCCTTCGGGGGCTTTCTTGAAGTATTCGCGGGAGATTTCTTTGAGGGGCAGGAAGCCGTGGCGCTCAGAGCCGAAATCGACAAAGGCAGCTTCAAGGCTTGGTTCGATGCGAGTGATCCGGCCTTTATAGATGTTGGCCTTCTTCTGCTCGCGTGCACCGGATTCGATGTCCAGGTCGTAGAGGCGCTGGCCATCTACCAGTGCAACACGCAACTCTTCGGGTTGAGTTGCGTTAATCAGCATTCTTTTCATGTAGTACCGTCGGTTTCCGGGCTGCCGGAAACGGCGTTCGGCACACACGACTTCTCACGGTCGGTGTCAGGTGCGTCGGGAGTGGTTGGCCATTCCCGTGTCCAGCGATGTCCGGCCAATGTGGGCCTGCATCGCGACGTACGCGTCCTGCTTGCTGTGGCTACTTAAGCACTCAGTCAGGAGGAGGAATCAACCGGCGGCTGTGGACGAGATGAAGCGTCTTGATAAAGCCTATTGCTACACAGTCCAGCGGTTGTGCATCTCCACCCTACACGTATCCCTGATAATTCGGGTGCTGCCGCGCGCAGAATCCGCAGCGGGTTGGCATTTACCGTGAGCTCCGAAAGGGGAGGTCACGCATCATGGCTAATTTAGGCGTTGTTTCCGAAGTGTTCGCTCGGGGTCATTCGCAGCTGACTGCACTTTGTGAACTGGCCGTGAATATGGGCTCGCGTGGCGAGTGAAAACTCTGCTTTGCGGCGTGATTCAGGCCTCATGTCACCTGCGCTCGTTACAGCTGAAAACTCCACCGTTACGTAGCGAAAGCCCCGTAGGACGGCCTCGCGTCCTGGTGAATTGCGTTGGTCAGGGCCGGTTTTTGACCGTTGGTCCGCTGTCCAGGCCGCTTTTGGCGACGTTCGCGACTATAGCAGTAATGATTAAGTGCTTCAATTCCATAAAAAATTGATATCATCCGCGCCATGACGACTACTGCCCCCCCGACCCCAGGCGTACAACTGCTTGAGGTCTCGCCGGAATATGCCGGCCAACGTATTGATAACTTCCTTCTCGCTCGGCTCAAAGGCGTGCCCAAGACCTTGATTTACCGCATTTTGCGCAAAGGCGAAGTGCGGGTGAACAAGGGCCGGATCAAGCCCGAATACAAGCTGCAGGCGGGCGATATCGTGCGCGTGCCGCCGGTTCGCGTGCCTGAACGTGACGAGCCGGTGCCCCTCGCCCAAGGGCTGCTGCAGCGCCTCGAAGCCTCGATTGTCTATGAAGACAAGGCGCTGATCGTGGTCAACAAGCCGTGCGGAATTGCCGTGCACGGCGGCAGTGGCTTGAATTACGGTGTGATCGAAGCTTTTCGCCAATTGCGCCCGGATTGCAAGGAGCTTGAGCTGGTTCACCGTCTCGACCGTGACACCTCCGGCCTGCTGATGATTGCCAAAAAACGCAGCATGCTGCGTCACTTGCATACGGCACTGCGCGGCGATGGTGTCGACAAGCGCTACATGGCACTGGTTCGCGGTAATTGGGCGTCTTCGATCAAGCAAATCCGTGCGCCGCTGGGCAAGAGCAATCTGCGCTCCGGTGAGCGTATGGTCGAGGTCGACGAGGAGGAGGGCAAGGAGTCCGTGACCGTGTTCAAGGTCCTGCGCCGCTTCGGTGACTTTGCCACCATGATCGAAGCCAAGCCGATTACCGGCCGGACTCACCAGATTCGCGTCCATACCTTGCACGCCGGGCACTGCATCGCCGGCGACACCAAGTACGGCGATGACGATTTCAGCAAGGAAATCCGTGACCTGGGCGGTAAGCGCCTGTTCCTGCACGCCTATATGCTGACCGTGCCGCTGCCCGATGGTGGCGAGCTGAAGCTCCAGGCGCCAGTCGATGAAATGTGGGCCAAGACCGTGGAGCGCCTGAGTGCACCCATCTGATTACAAGCTGCTGATTTTCGATTGGGATGGCACGCTGGCCGATTCCATTGGTCGGATTGTCGAAGCGATGCATGTGGCATCCGAGCGATCCGGTTTTGAGTTGCGCGATGATTTTGCCGTCAAGGGCATCATCGGTCTGGGGTTGCCTGAGGCGATTCGCACGTTGTATCCCGACATCGGCGATGCCGAACTCGTAGCGTTTCGTCAGCATTATGCGGACCACTACATCGCTTCGGAGGCTGTGCCTTCTCCGTTGTTCGAAGGGGTAGTCGAGTCGATCGAGGCGTTTCGTGCCGAGGATTATCATCTGGCTGTGGCAACCGGCAAGGCGCGTCGCGGGCTGGATCGGGTGCTGAAGTCTCACGGTTGGGAAAATTACTTCGACATCACTCGTGCAGCCGATGAGACCGCCAGCAAGCCGCATCCGTTGATGCTTGAGCAGATTCTTGCCCATTGCGAGGTTCGCCCGGAGCAGGCGTTGATGGTTGGCGACTCGTCTTTCGATTTGCAGATGGCGCGCAATGCCGGCATGGATTCGGTGGCCGTCAGCTATGGTGCCCAATCGATCGAGGCGCTGAAGTTGTTCGAGCCGCGGCTGGCCATTGATCGCTTTTCAGAATTGCATGCCTGGCTGAGTCAGCGGGCCTAATAAGTTTTTGCCGGGGTGGATAGTATGGCCGACGAATGGAAAGCGCCTGCCAGGGCGAGCGCAGAGAGCGGTGACGAAAAGAGCTGGAAGCTGCTGGAAAAAACACTGCTGGCCAGCGTGCAGGAGCAGCGCCGGTCTCGCCGCTGGGGCATTTTCTTCAAGCTTCTGACTTTTGTGTACCTGTTTATTGCGCTGGCGCTGTTCTCGCCATTGATGGACATGGAAAAGGCGGCCACGCGCAGCGGTAACTATACGGCGCTGATTGACGTGACCGGCATGATCGCCGACAAGGAGCCGGCCAGTGCTGACAACATCGTGGGCAGCCTGCGTGCCGCCTTCGAGGATGACAAGGTCAAGGGTGTCATCCTGCGTATCAACAGCCCGGGTGGAAGTCCGGTGCAGTCGGGTTATGTCTATGACGAAATCCGCCGTCTACGCGGCCTGCACCCGGATACCAAATTGTATGCGGTTATCTCCGATCTCGGTGCTTCCGGTGCTTACTACATTGCCAGTGCTGCCGATCAGATCTACGCCGACAAGGCGAGCCTGGTGGGCTCCATTGGTGTGACCGCGGCGGGCTATGGCTTTGTCGGTACCATGGAGAAGCTGGGTGTCGAACGTCGCACCTACAATGCCGGCGAGCACAAATCGTTCCTCGATCCGTTCCAGCCACAGAAGCCTGAAGAAACTGCCTTCTGGCAGGGCGTGCTTGATACGACTCACAAGCAATTCATCAATAGCGTCAAGCAGGGCCGTGGCGAACGTCTGAAGGACAAAGAGCATCCGGAGCTGTTCTCCGGGCTGGTCTGGTCAGGCGAGCAGGCACTGCCGCTGGGGCTGATCGATGGCCTGGGCAATGCCAGTTCGGTTGCGCGTGATGTGATTGGCGAGAAAGAGCTGGTGGACTTCACGGTTCAGGAATCGCCGTTCGATCGCTTCTCGAAAAAGCTCGGCGCCAGTGTGGCTGAGCATTTGGCGATGTGGATGGGGTTTCAGGGGCCATCGCTGCGATAAGCGTCATTACGGCATAAAAAAACCGGCTTCTGGCCGGTTTTTGCTGTTCAGGGGATTTGCACGCCTTCATTCAGCAGCATGTCCACGAGGCGGATCAATGGCAAGCCGATCAGGCTGGTGGCATCAGGGCCTTCGGTGCTCTTGAACAGGCTGACCCCCAGGCCTTCGGCCTTGAAGCTGCCAGCGCAATCGTAGGGCTGTTCCGCGTGCAGATAGCGTTCGATGCGTGCCGTGTCGAGAGTGCGCATGTGTACCGTGAAGGGCACCCAGTCGACCTGGCAATGGCCGGTTTGGCTATTGAGCAGGGCCAGGCCGGTCAGAAAGGTCACGCTGGCGCCGCTGGAGGCCAGCAGTTGTTCGCGGGCTTTTTCGAAGGTGTGGGGTTTGCCGATGATCCGGTCGCCCAGCACGGCAACCTGGTCTGAGCCGATGATCAGGTGAGCGCCATGGCTGTCGCTCAGTGCCCGTGCCTTTGCCTCGGCGAGGCGTTTCACCAGATCGACGGCGGACTCGCCAGGGCGATGGCTTTCGTCAATGTCCGGCGAGCTGCAGATGAACGGTAACTGCAAGCGGGCCAGCAATTCCCGGCGATAGACCGAGCTGGAAGCGAGTAATAAAGGCAGCATGGGCATCTCCTGAAGGCAGGTGCGGATTCTAGCGGAGCCGTGCAAGTGACGGACAGGGCTGAATTTCCTTTGACATGGGCGGGTGCATCCCTATAATGCTGCGCCTATGTTGAATGACCCGATTCCACCTCACGTTGACCCGCGCAAATTGGCTGACCGTGGCACCACCCTCCAAGGTGAAATGCTGCTGGCCGATTTGGAGAGACTCTGCGACCCGCTTTCCGACAATGTCGGTACGGTGCAGGCTAAATTCGTTTTTGAACGAGATGAACGTAAATCTGTGGTCATCCACAGCTTTATCGACACTGAAGTCAAAATGGTTTGCCAGCGTTGTCTTGAGCTGGTCACCCTGCCGATCCATAGCGAATGCAGTTATGCTGTGGTGAAGGAGGGTGCGAATACCCAGTCGTTGCCGAAAGGTTATGACGTGCTGGAACTGGGCGAAGATCCATTGGATCTGCAGTCACTGATCGAGGAGGAGCTTCTGCTCGCCTTGCCCATTGTGCCTGCTCATCATCCGGAAGAATGCCAGCAGCCGGCGGGAGCAGATGAGCCCGAACCGAGCGAGGACGAGGTAACGCGGTCCAACCCGTTCAGTGTATTGGCGCAGTTAAAGCGTGACCCAAACGTTTAGGAGTTAATCAATTATGGCTGTTCAGCAGAACAAAAAATCCCGCTCTGCCCGTGACATGCGCCGTTCGCACGACGCTCTCGAGGCTAGCACCCTGTCTGTAGAAAAAACCACCGGTGAAGTTCACCTGCGTCACCACGTATCGCCAGAAGGCGTATACCGTGGCCGTAAAGTGATCGACAAGGGCGCTGACGAGTAATCACTTGTCCGCTCAAGTCATCGCGATTGACGCAATGGGCGGGGACTTCGGTCCCCGCAGCATTGTTCAGGCCAGCATTGCTTGTCTATCTGCTACGCCCTCGTTGCATCTGACCCTCGTCGGTCAACCCTCCCTCCTTGAAGAATTGATCGCTGGCCAATCGGCTGTGGATCGCGCGCGCCTGTCGATTGCACCGGCGTCCGAAGTCATCACCATGGATGAAAAGCCTGCGCAGGCCCTGCGCGGAAAGCCCGACTCGTCGATGCGCGTGGCGCTTGAGTTGTTGCGCGATGGCAAGGTCCAGGCCATTGTCAGTGCCGGCAATACCGGGGCATTGATGGCGCTGTCGCGATTCGTGCTCAAGACCCTGCCGGGGATCGATCGGCCGGCCATGGTCGCAGCGATTCCGACGCAGAAGGGTTATTGCCAGTTGCTCGATCTGGGTGCCAACGTCGATTGCAGTGCCGAGCATCTGCTGCAGTTTGCGGTGATGGGCTCGGTTGCCGCGGAAACCCTGGGCATCGTTCGTCCGCGCGTGGCATTGCTGAACATCGGCACCGAAGACATCAAAGGCAACCAGCAGGTCAAGCTGGCTGCAACCTTGCTGCAACGCGCACGTGGTATCAACTACATCGGATTCGTCGAAGGTGACGGTTTGTACCGCGGCGAGGCGGATGTGGTGGTGTGCGACGGTTTTGTTGGCAACATCCTGCTCAAATCCAGCGAGGGGCTGGCGACCATGATTGCCGGGCGCATCGAGGCGTTATTCAAGAAGAGCCTGCCATCGCGCATGGTTGGTGCATTGGCCTTGCCGCTGATGAAGCGTCTGCAGGCCGACCTGGCGCCTGCGCGGCATAACGGTGCCAGCTTCCTCGGTTTGCAGGGTATCGTCGTAAAAAGCCACGGTTCTGCCGGGGTACAGGGGTTTCAGAGTGCAATTTCCCGTGCCTTGATCGAGATTCAGGAAAACCTGCCGCAGCGTATTCACGGTCGTCTGGAGGATTTGTTGCTTTAGGCGTTTTCGTCGGACAATGCTTAAATGTGACCGCTCAATTCATTTGGCCATCCAACTGTCAGTTTCTTGCGTCCCCCCAAGCGGGACGTCAATTCTCCGACGACAAGATCATTAGGGGCTTGTTACATGTCTGCTTCCCTCGCATTCGTCTTTCCAGGACAGGGTTCGCAGTCCCTCGGCATGCTGGCCGAGTTGGGCGCGCAACATCCGGTTGTCCTCGAAACATTCAAAGAAGCTTCCGATGCTCTGGGTTACGACCTGTGGGCACTGACCCAACAAGGGCCGGAAGAGCAGCTCAATCAAACCGATAAAACCCAGCCGGCCATCCTGACCGCCTCGATCGCCCTGTGGCGCTTGTGGCTGGCCGAAGGTGGCGCGCGCCCGGCTTACGTTGCCGGTCACAGCCTGGGTGAATACAGCGCACTGGTCGCGGCAGGCAGTCTGAGCCTGGGCGATGCGGTGAAGCTGGTCGAACGCCGTGGTCAACTGATGCAGGAAGCCGTACCGGCCGGACAAGGCGGCATGGCTGCCATCCTGGGGCTGGAGGATGCCGACGTCCTGGCGGCCTGCGCCGAAGCGGCGCAAGGTGACGTGGTCAGTGCCGTCAACTTCAACTCCCCGGGCCAAGTGGTTATTGCCGGTGCCAAGGCTGCGGTCGAGCGCGCCATCGAAGGCTGCAAGGCTCGTGGTGCAAAGCGCGCCATGCCGTTGCCTGTCAGCGTGCCATCCCATTGTGAATTGATGCGTCCGGCGGCCGAGCGTTTCGCCGAATCCATCGCCGCCATCGACTGGCAAGCGCCGCAGATTCCTGTGGTACAGAACGTCAGCGCCGATGTGCCGGCCGATCTGGAAACCCTCAAGCGTGACCTGCTCGAGCAGCTTTACAAGCCTGTTCGCTGGGTCGAATCGGTCCAGGCGCTGGCAGCCAAAGGCGCGACCAATCTGGTCGAGTGCGGCCCTGGCAAAGTGCTGGCAGGCCTGAACAAACGCTGCGCCGATGGCGTATCGACTTCCAATCTCAATACCCCAGACGCTTTCGCTGCCGCCCGCGCAGCGCTGGCCTGAATCAGGAGAAACTTGCATGAGTCTGCAAGGTAAAGTTGCACTGGTCACCGGTGCGAGCCGCGGTATCGGCCAGGCTATCGCTCTGGAACTGGGTCGTCAGGGTGCCATCGTTGTCGGCACCGCGACCTCTGCCTCGGGTGCCGAGCGCATTGCCGCCACCCTCAAGGAAAACGGCATTCAGGGCACTGGCCTGGAGCTCAATGTCACCAGCGACGAATCCGTGTCGGCTGTGCTGGCGAGCATCCAGGAGCAGTTCGGTGCACCGGCGATCCTGGTGAATAACGCCGGTATCACCCGCGATAACCTGATGATGCGCATGAAAGACGACGAATGGTATGACGTCGTCGATACCAACCTGAACAGTCTGTATCGCCTGTCCAAGGGTGTTTTGCGCGGTATGACCAAGGCCCGTTGGGGACGAATTATCAGTATTGGTTCGGTTGTGGGTGCCATGGGCAACGCAGGCCAAGTAAACTATGCCGCCGCCAAGGCCGGTCTGGAAGGTTTCAGCCGTGCGCTGGCACGTGAAGTCGGTTCGCGTTCGATTACGGTCAACTCGGTGACCCCAGGGTTCATCGACACCGATATGACTCGCGAACTGCCGGAAGCGCAGCGTGAAGCCTTGCAGACGCAGATTCCGCTGGGTCGTCTGGGGCAAGCTCAAGAAATCGCCTCTGTGGTCGCTTTTCTTGCATCCGACGGTGCAGCCTACGTGACCGGGGCTACAATCCCGGTGAACGGCGGGATGTACATGTAAGTTAAATGTGACGGATTGCTTCAAAAAAATGTCATACGAGCTGTCTAAAATCCGTTATAAAGCTGCAATCTATTTATAGGCAGAGGGTCACCGGGTTTGAGGAGTGAAGCTTTCAGTTGAAAAGCTGAAAAGTCTTTCTATACACTTACCCACTGGCCAGCTGCCTGAATTTGTCCATTAGGAGTGAAAACAAGGTATGAGCACCATCGAAGAGCGCGTCAAGAAAATCGTTGCCGAGCAACTGGGCGTTAAAGAAGAAGAAGTGGTCAACACCGCTTCCTTCGTTGAAGACCTGGGTGCTGACTCCCTTGACACCGTTGAGCTGGTGATGGCTCTGGAAGAGGAATTCGAGACCGAAATCCCTGACGAAGAAGCCGAGAAGATCACTACTGTACAAGCTGCTATCGATTACGTTACTGCCCACCAGGCGTAATAGTTTGTAATCGTTGCTCGCTGTCATGGAAAAACCGCACTGCCACATGGCGTGCGGTTTTTTCTTTAGGCCTGATGCAAAGTCGTCATTTGAAAAAAGGAGAGTGCTGTGTCGCGTAGACGCGTCGTAGTCACCGGTATGGGTATGTTGTCGCCACTGGGCACGGATGTGCCGAGCAGTTGGCAGGGCATTCTGGCTGGCCGCAGTGGCATTGGTCTGATCGAACACACCGACCTTTCTGCCTATTCCACCCGTTTTGGCGGCTCGGTAAAGGGCTTCAATGTCGAGGAATACCTGTCGGTCAAGGAAGCTCGCAAACTCGACCTGTTCATTCAATACGGTCTGGCCGCAGGCTTTCAGGCAGTACGCAATGCCGGTCTGGAGGTCACCGACGCCAACCGTGAGCGCATCGGCGTTGCCATGGGTTCGGGTATCGGCGGCCTGACCAATATCGAAGAAACCAGCCGCACGCTGCACGAGACCGGTCCACGACGGATTTCTCCTTTCTTCGTGCCTGGCTCGATCATCAATATGATTTCCGGCTTCCTGTCGATCCATCTGGGGGCACAGGGGCCCAACTACGCCATCGCCACGGCTTGTACCACCGGTACACACTGCATTGGCATGGCAGCCCGCAACATCATGTACGACGAAGCCGACGTGATGATTGCCGGCGGTGCCGAGATGGCGGCTTGCGGTCTGGGCATGGGCGGCTTCGGTGCCTCCCGTGCACTGTCGACCCGTAACGACGAGCCAACCCGTGCCAGCCGTCCATGGGACAAGGGCCGTGATGGCTTCGTGCTGTCCGATGGCGCCGGTGCGCTGGTTCTGGAAGAGCTGGAACACGCCAAGGCCCGCGGCGCGACCATCTATGCCGAGCTGATTGGCTTTGGCACCAGTGGTGACGCCTACCACATGACTTCGCCGCCAGCCGATGGCGCGGGTGCTGCACGTTGCATCACCAATGCCTTGCGCGATGCGAAGATCAATGGCGATCAAGTGCAATACGTTAATGCCCACGGCACTTCGACCCCTGCCGGCGACCTCGCCGAAGCCCAGGCGATCAAGACCGTGTTCGGCGAACACGCCTACAAGCTGGCCGTCAGTTCGACCAAGTCCATGACCGGTCACCTGTTGGGTGCGGCGGGCGCCGTCGAAGCGATCTTCAGCGTGCTGGCGATCAACAGCCAGGTAGCGCCACCGACCATCAACCTTGATGAGCCGGACGAAGGCTGTGATCTCGATTTCGTGCCGCACACTGCGCGCAACATGGACATCGACGTGGTCCTGTCCAACTCCTTCGGATTTGGCGGCACCAACGGCTCGCTGGTGTTCCGTCGGTTCGCAGGCTGATGGACAGCTGGGTCGACGGTCAGCCGGCTGACGCTTTGTCGCTGAAGGATCGCGGCCTGGCTTACGGTGATGGTCTGTTCGAGACTATTGCCGTGCATGAAGGCTTTCCAGTCCTGCTGGATCGTCATATGGTTCGGCTGGCCAGGGGCTGCCGGCGGTTGGCAATCAATCTGGATCATGCTGCTGTGGTCGCGGAAGTGTTGACCTATGCCGAGCAACTGAACGAAGGTGTGCTCAAATTGATCGTTACCCGCAGCGACAGCCTGCGCGGCTACGCTTTCGATCCTTCGGCCCCGGCCCGTCGTATCCTGTCGGGCAATCCTCCTGCGGTTTACCCGGCTGCCCATGCAGAGCAGGGCATTCGCCTGTTCCCGTGCATCACACGACTTTCCATTCAACCCCTGCTCGCCGGGCTCAAGCACTTGAACCGTCTTGAACAGGTGATGGCGCGCGCCGAATGGCAGGACACCGAACATGCCGAAGGCTTGATGCTCGATCAGGCCGGTCGCGTGATCGAGGGCGTGTTCAGTAACCTGTTCATGGTGCGTGACGGCGTGTTGATCACAGCGGATTTGAGCTGCTGCGGTGTAGAAGGTGTGATGCGTGCCGAGTTATTGTCTCAGGCCGAATCTTTGGGCATCCCCATACAAGTCACCGATATCACGCTTGAGCAGCTGCAAGGCGCTGACGAAGTCTTTGTCTGCAACAGTGTGTATGGCGTTTGGCCGGTGCATGCCTATGCCGCACTGAGCTGGCCGGTTGGGCCGCTCACCCGTAAACTCCAAACCATTGCCCGCGCGCTACTGGATGCTTGATACGTGAGACGTAAATTCTTGCTGCTGCTGGAAACCGGACTGGTTCTGGCGGGGCTGATGTTGGGCGCTTCCGCCTGGAAAATTCATTCGGCGCTGGTCCAGCCGCTGAACATTACTCAGGAAAAGCTGCTGGAGGTGCCCAAAGGCACCACGCCGAATCGCACTTTTCTGCGACTCGAAGCCGATGGCGTCATCAAGGACGCTTTCTGGTTGCGGGTGTACTGGCGTTTCAACCTGCCTAAACAACCACTCCACAGCGGCGAATACCGCATGGTTCCCGGCATGACCGTCGAAGGTCTGATCGAACTGTGGAAGCGTGGGGAAATGGTGCAGTACAGCGTGACCCTGGTCGAGGGCTGGAATTTCCATCAGGTCCGTGCAGCCCTGGCCAAAGAGGAAAAGCTCGAGCATACCCTTGCCGGCTTGAGCGACAGCCAGGTCATGGACAAGCTCGGCCACACCGGGATTTTCCCCGAGGGGCGATTCTTCCCCGACACTTACCGCTTCGTGCGTGGCATGACCGACGCCGAGTTGCTGAAAACAGCCTACGACCGCCTCGACGAAGTGCTTGCCAAGGAATGGGATCAGCGCTCGGCCGATGTGCCGTACACGGAACCCTATCAAGCGCTGATCATGGCCTCGCTGGTGGAGAAGGAAACCGGCGTGCCGCAGGAGCGTGGGCAGATTGCCGGCGTGTTCGTGCGGCGCATGGCTATCGGCATGCTGTTGCAGACCGATCCGACGGTGATCTACGGCCTCGGTGATCGATACAGCGGAAAGTTGACTCGCGCGCATCTCAAGGAGCCGACGCCGTACAACACTTATGTGATTGCCGGTCTGCCGCCAACCCCGATTGCGATGGTCGGTCGCGAGGCGATTCATGCGGCGCTGAATCCGGTGGCGGGCAACAGCCTTTATTTCGTGGCGCGTGGCGATGGCAGCCATGTGTTCTCCGATGACCTGGACGCCCATAACAACGCTGTGCGAGAGTTCCAGCTCAAGCGCCGCGCCGATTATCGCTCCAGCCCGGCGCCGGTCACCGCACCTGAAACACCGCAAACCCCGGCTGAGGAATCCCGGGTTGGGGGGGCCGAATCCCAGGCGCCGCAAACTCAGGCTGAACAGGATCAGACACCGATCCCGGCCGCTTCGCCCGATACCGCGCCCGAGGCTCTGCCGTCGGTACCGCCGCAAGAACCCGCGCCTGAACCTGCACCTGCGTCCGCCCCCGAGCCGGAAGCAAACACCCCGAAAAGCCCGCAATGACTCTGACTAAGGACTGCCTGTGACTGGCTTGTTTATTACTCTTGAAGGCCCCGAAGGCGCTGGCAAGAGCACCAATCGCGAATACCTCGCCGAGCGCCTGCGCGCCGCCGGGATCGAGGTCGTGCTGACCCGCGAACCAGGTGGTACGCCTCTGGCCGAGCGCATCCGCGAAGTGCTGTTGGCGCCGGTCGACGAAGTGATGAATCCGGACACTGAATTGCTGTTGGTGTTCGCTGCACGTGCCCAGCACCTGGCCGAGGTGATTCGCCCGGCACTGGCCCGCGGTGCCGTGGTCCTGTGTGATCGGTTTACTGATTCGACCTACGCTTACCAGGGCGGCGGCCGCGGCTTGTCACTGGAACGTATTGCCACGCTGGAAACCTTCGTTCAGGGCGACCTGCGTCCCGACCTGACCCTGATCTTCGACCTGCCGGTTGAGGTGGGTCTGGCCCGAGCCAGTGCCCGTGGACGCCTGGATCGCTTCGAATTGGAAGGTCGGGCATTCTTCGATGCCGTGCGCAGTGCCTTCCTCAAGCGTGCGGCGGCAGAGCCGGCACGTTACGTGCTGATCGACGCCGCGCAACCGCTGGCACAGGTTCAACAATCCCTGGATGGTTTGTTGCCGCGTCTGCTGGAGTTGACCCGTGGCTGAAGCCTATCCCTGGCAGGACGGTTTGTGGCAGCAGTTGGCCGGTCGTGCGCAGCACGCTCACGCCTATCTGTTGCATGGCCCGGCCGGGATCGGCAAACGGGCGCTGGCCGAGCGCTTGATGGCCAGATTGCTGTGCCAGCGCCCAACGGCTCAGGGTGCGTGTGGCGAATGTAAATCCTGCCTGTTGCTCAAGGCCGGCAGCCACCCCGATAACTACATTCTGGAACCTGAAGAGGCCGACAAGGCGATCAAGGTCGATCAGGTTCGCGATCTGGTCAGCTTCGTCGTGCAGACCGCGCAACTGGGCGGGCGCAAGGTGGTGTTGATCGAGCCCGTAGAGTCGATGAACATCAACGCCGCCAACGCCTTGCTCAAAAGCCTGGAAGAGCCGTCCGGCGATACGGTATTGCTACTGGTCAGCCATCAGCCCAGTCGTCTGCTGCCGACCATCAAGAGCCGCTGTGTGCAACAGGCTTGCCCGCTGCCGAGTGAGACCATGAGTCTGGCCTGGCTGGCCAAGGCACTGCCGGACTGCTCGGAAGAAGAGCGTATCGAATTGCTGACCCTGGCCGCCGGTTCGCCATTGGCCGCCGTCAACCTGCACGCCCAGGGCGTGCGCGAGCAGCGCGCGCAGGTGGTCGATGGGGTGAAGAAGCTGCTCAAGCAGCAGCAATCACCGACGCAACTGGCCGAAGGTTGGAACGCAATTCCGTTGTTGCTGCTGTTCGACTGGTTCTGCGATTGGTCGAGCCTGATCCTTCGCTATCAATTGACCCAGGATGAAGAAGGGCTCGGGTTGACGGACATGCGCAAGGTGATTCAATACCTGGCGCAGAAAACCGGGCAGGATAAGGTCCTGAACATCCAGGACTGGATCCTCGCCCAGCGCCAGAAAGTGCTGAGCAAGGCCAACCTCAATCGGGTGTTGTTGCTGGAGGCGCTGCTGGTGCAATGGGCGTCTTTGCCTACCCAGAGATAACCGTTCACGCCTAGACTCTGAGCATCAGCCGTGGAGGTCAGCATGAATGAACCCGTCAGCTCCGGGCCGCGCAATGGCATTTTGTCCCTGACCATCCAGGACAAGTCAGTGCTGTACGCGGCCTACATGCCATTCATCAAGAACGGTGGCCTGTTTATCCCGACCAACAAGAGTTACAGGTTGGGTGATGAGGTATTTATGCTGCTGCACTTGTTTGATGAGCCGGAGAAGATCCCCGTGGCCGGCAAGGTCGCCTGGGTTACCCCGAAAGGCGCCCAGGGTAACCGCGCCGCTGGCGTCGGCGTGCAGTTCAATGAAGGCGACGACACCGCGCGCAGTCGAATCGAAACCCACCTGGCCGGAGCCCTGAAGTCCGACCGTCCCACTCATACGATGTAAGTTGCAGCCCTTTTATGCTCGTAGATTCCCATTGTCACCTTGATCGCCTCGACCTCGCCGCCCATGACGGTTCCCTGGATGCTGCCCTCGATGCGGCCCGCCAGCGCGGGGTAGGGCACTTCCTGTGTATCGGCGTCAGTGCCGACAACGCCGCCGACGTCAAAGCCCTGGCCGAGCGCTATGACGATGTCGATTGTTCGGTTGGCGTGCATCCTCTGGATGTGCAACCCGGTGCGGCGCCTGCGCTGGATTGGCTGTTGCAGGAGCTCAATCATCCGCGCGTGGTCGCCATCGGTGAAACCGGCCTGGACTACCACTACGAGCCGGAAGCGGCAGCGCTGCAGCAAGCGTCCTTCAGATTGCACCTGCAAGCCGCACAGCAGACTGGTAAACCGGTCATCATCCATACCCGTGGCGCCCGCGCCGATACCTTGAACCTGTTGCGTGAAGCGGCGCTGCCCCAGGCGGGCGTACTGCATTGCTTCACCGAGGACTGGGACATGGCGAAAGCCGCTCTGGACATGGGTTATTACATTTCCCTCTCCGGGATTGTCACATTCCGCAATGCGGACGCGTTGCGTGATGTGGCGAGCAAGGTGCCGGCCGACCGGTTGCTGGTGGAAACCGACTCACCGTACCTGGCACCCATCCCGCACCGAGGCAAGCCGAACCTGCCGCAGTACGTACGCGAAGTAGCGGAATTTCTGGCAATGTTGCGGGGTGAGACCTATGAGCGATTTGCCGAGCAGACGACGGAGAATTTCAAGCGGCTGTTCCCGCTGGCACATCTGAAAGGTTAAATCGCAGGCAAAAAAAACCCGGGTTCTGGGGGGTGAATCCGGGTTAAGACCATTAGGAGTAAAACAATGGTACGCGGTCCGTTGGTACCAATATCGGCGCGACACTTGGGGGAGATGCCCCGCCGACAGTTCAAGTATTGATCAGTATTTCACCGAGTCCAGTTTGTCGGCCCCGGTTTTTAAACAAATTTGGAATACGGGCGCTTCAGAAGAGTTCTCATCCAGTGGCGACCCTGCGGGAAATCATCAAGAAACACAGATATGGTCGGATGATCCGTGCATTTTTGCGCAATTTAGGCATAATACGCGGCTTCGAATTTTGACCCCTACAGACCTTTTCTTATGCATAAAGAACCTCGTAAGGTCCGTGAGTTTCGTCGCCGCGAGCAAGAAATTCTCGATACCGCGCTCAAGCTGTTCCTCGAACAAGGTGAAGATAGCGTCACCGTCGAGATGATCGCTGATGCCGTCGGTATCGGCAAAGGCACGATCTACAAGCACTTCAAATCCAAGGCCGAGATCTACTTGCGCCTGATGCTCGATTACGAGCGCGATTTGAACGAGCTGCTGCACTCCGCCGACGTCGACAAGGACAAAGAAGCCCTGTCCCGCGCCTATTTCGAATTCCGCATGCGCGATCCGCAACGTTATCGCTTGTTCGATCGCCTGGAAGAAAAGGTGGTGAAGGGCAACCAGGTGCCGGAGATGATCGAGGAGCTGCACAAGATCCGTGCCTCGAACTTCGAACGCCTGACCTTGCTGATCAAGGGCCGGATCAGCGAAGGCAAGCTCGAAGACGTGCCGCCTTACTTCCATTACTGCGCATCCTGGGCGTTGGTGCATGGTGCCGTGGCGCTGTACCACTCGCCGTTCTGGAGCAATGTGCTGGAAGATCAGGAAGGCTTCTTCCAGTTCCTGATGGACATCGGCGTGCGCATGGGCAACAAGCGCAAGCGCGACACCGACACCCCGAGCAGCTGAGCCATTCAGCAGCCTGATGGCGCCATTATTTCGCTACTTGGCGCCGTACCGCAGGAATATACTCAGGCATGGGACTTGCTAAAACTTGATTTGTAAGTCAAGTTTTAGCGGTCCGAATATCCTTCCGCCGGAGTGATCATGATCGTTGATCGTCAAGGCAGGCGTTTTCGCAATTTGCGAGTCAGCCTGACCTCAGCCTGCAATTACGCCTGTACCTACTGCGTGCCCAACGGGAAGCGGCTGGTGGCTGCGCAGGATGAGCTGTCGGCCGAAGCCATGGCGCGCGGTGTGGCCTATCTGATCGAGGCCGCGGGCATCGAGCGCTTGCGCATCACCGGGGGTGAGCCACTGGTCAGCCCGAAACTCGAAACTTTCATGATCGCCGTCGGGCAGATGGGGCTGCAAGACATCAGCCTGACTACCAACGGTCAATTGCTGGCGAAAAAGCTGCCGTTGCTGGTGGATGCCGGCATTCGGCGTATCAACGTTTCCCTCGATACCCTGGACGCCAGTGCATTCCGCGGCATTGCCCGTGGCGGCGATCTGGCCACTGTGCTCGACGGTATGGTTCAGGCCCGTGCGGCTGGCATCAAGATCAAGGTCAACATGGTGCCGTTACGCGGTCAGAACCTCGATCAGGTGATGCCGCTGCTCGATTACTGCCTGGAGCGTGGCTACGAGCTGCGCTTCATCGAACTGATGCGCATGGGCCACCTGGCCAGCGACTCCAACGCTTTCCTGCAACAGTTCGTCAGCCTTCAACAGTTGCTGAGCCTGATCGGCGAACGCTATGAGTATCTGCAGGCTGATGCGCCGGTGGATGCGACGGCGGTGCGCTATGAAATTCCGGGACTGGGGCATTTCGGCGTGATCGCCAACGAAAGCGTGCCGTTCTGTCGCACCTGTTCACGTTTACGTCTTTCTTCCACGGGATGGCTGCATGGCTGCCTGTCGTCGAGCAACCGCCACTATATCGGCGATTTACTGGACAAACCGCGTCATCAGGCATTGCCTGCCCTGCAGAGACTCTTGGTGAAAGCCCTGGGTGACAAGCAGGAAGTAGCGTTTTCCGGTGGTGCGACGATCATGAAGATTATTGGCGGCTGATCGGGCCTCATCGCGAGCAAGCTTTGCTCCCACAGGATTTGAGTTGATCACAAAAATTGTGGCTGCTCGAATCCTGTGGGAGCAAGGCTTGCCCGCGATGGCGTTTTATCAGGCAGTGATGAACATGAGCTGGCGCGGAAGCTGCATCCAATGGCCATTCGCCGGTTTTCCGTCACCGGCCTCTGGAGGATAGGATGCGTAGCCTGGTTTTGCTGCTGGCCGTTTTGGCGCTCGGTGGCTGCATGAATGTCAGCGATATGGCCGAAGGGACTCGCTACCATATGAGCGACGCAGGTCTGCTGGATCACAGCGATAGCCGTCGCGTGAATAATCTGCGCATTCAGCCGGACTCGTTTGTCTACATTGCCCAAGGCGCCTTTGTGCCGCCGGGCAGCGCGATTTACCCTCGACCTAACGTGATCGCCGAAGTCGCCTTCGACGGTTTTGTCGAATACTTCCCGATGGTCCGCCGCGCGCACACGCCGGAAGGTCTTGACCAGGCCATGAGCGAAGCCCGTGCGGTCGGAGCCCATTACTTGCTCTATACCCGTTTTGCCAAGTCCGATGACCGTATCGGCAACTCGGATGAGTGGCTGGATCAGGAAGCCCTGGATCGCCTCGGCATCGACACCGGTGTGATTCAGATCATGTTGATCGAGACCAGCACCCAGTATTTGATTGATACTGCACGTATCAAGAGTCGTGGCGGTTTGCTGACGTTCCACGATGAAAAACCAGAAGACCTGATGGGCCCGCCGCTTGAGCAATATGCTCGTGGCCTGTTAGGGCTCAGTGACCAGTAATCCAAGGAGATCGCCATGAGTGGCCCGCAAAAAGCCAACGATCTGTTGGGGCAAATCCCCAAAACCCAAGGCTTGCCACCGGTCCACCTGTGGAACCCCGACTTTTGTGGCGACATCGACATGCGCATCGCCCGCGACGGCACCTGGTATTACCTGGGCACGCCGATCGGGCGCAAGCCGATGGTCAAATTGTTCTCCACCATCATTCGCCGCGACGGCGATGATTACTTTCTCATTACCCCGGTCGAGAAAGTCGGCATCAAGGTCGACGACGCGCCCTTTGTGGCGATTGCACTGGAGGTGGCAGGCGAGGGCGAGGCGCAAGTCCTGCGTTTCACCACCAACGTCGATGAGACCGCCGAGGCCGGTGCCGAGCACCCGATTCGCGTGATGATCGATCCCGACACTCAAGAACCGGCGCCTTATGTGCATGTGCGCAGCAACCTTGAAGCGTTGATACATCGCAACGTGTTCTATCAGATGGTGGAACTGGCCGTGAGTCGTGAGATCGACGGGCAGCGTTGGCTAGGTGTGTGGAGCGGCGGCGAGTTCTTCCGCATCGGTCTTGAGCCTTAGTCCACAACCCCTGTAGGAGCGAGCCTGCTCGCGAAAGCGGAGTGTCAGACACATAGATGCTGAATGTGCCGACGCCTTCGCGAGCAGGCTCGCTCCCACAGGGGGCACTCCCCGAACAACACTCCTTCCGTCATCTCCCCCCAAATATCCCTTGCCCGCCCCAACCCGATTCGGGTATCAATTTGTACATGATTAGACAGGTACGATTCGACAAGAAACAACGGGTGGTCGACGAACTCATCCGGCGCATTGAAAGCGGTCTACTGGAAGACGGTTTTCATTTGCCGGGTGAGCATCAGTTGGCTCAAGAATTCAAAGTCAGCCGAGGTACTTTGCGTGAAGCCCTGGCCGAATTGAAACGGCGCAACTACATCGCGACGCAAAGCGGGGTGGGCTCCATCGTCACGTTCGACGGTGTGGCGCTCGACCAGCGCAGCGGTTGGGCCCAGGCCCTGGCCGACAGCGGCGCGCTGGTCAATACCGAAGTGCTGCGGCTGGAGGCGGTGACCCGTCCTGACCTGCTGCCACGTTTCGGCACCGACCAATTCATCACCCTCGACCGCCGCCGCCGTTCCAACGACGGCACGCTGGTCTCCCTCGAACGCTCATTGATGCCCGCCACCGGAGGCCTGGAAGGCCTGCCGCGGGTCGGTTTGATCGACAACTCCCTGACCATCACCCTGGCCGCCTACGGCTATATCGGTGAACGCGGCGATCAATGGATCGGCGCCGAACCATTGAACGCCGAAGACGCCGAACTGTTGGGACGTCCGGTCGGCACGGTGTTCCTCAAGGCCTTGCGCACCACCTACGACCGGCAAAACCGCTTCATGGAGCAGGTGGAAAGCTTGCTCGACCCTGTGCATTTTCGTCTGCACCTGCAATTTGGAACGATGAAATGACTGGGTTCAATCGTGCCCTGGGCGCGTTCTACGGCCTGGCCCTGGGCGATGCCTTGGGTATGCCGACGCAATCCCTGAGCCGCGACGAGATCAAGGCGCGTTTCGGCGAAATCATTGACCTGCAGGATGCCGGTCCCCATCAGCCAATTGCCGCCAACATGCCCAAGGGCTCGATCACGGACGATACCGAGCAGGCAGTCCTGGTCGGTCAGCTGTTGCTCGACGGCAAGGGCCGGATCGAACCGGCGCTGCTCGCCCAGCGGCTCATCGAGTGGGAAGCCGAGATGCAGGCCAAGGGCTCGCAGGATCTGCTCGGCCCTTCGACCAAACGCGCGATCGAGATGATCCTCGCCGGCCATTCGCCGGAAGAGGCGGGGCGCTACGGCACCACCAATGGCGCGGCAATGCGTATCACACCGGTCGGGATTGCCGCGGACGTGGCCGATCCCGAACGTTTCATCGACGCCGTGGTGCAGGCTTGCCAGGTCACCCACAACACCACACTGGGCATTTCCAGCGCGGCGGCGGTGGCGGCGGTGGTCTCGGCCGGAATCAACGGCCTGGACCTGGGCGAGGCGTTAAACCTCGGCCAGCACATCGCCCAGCAAGCGCAAAGCCGTGGCCACTGGGTTGCCGGTGGACGCATTGCTTCGCGCATCAGCTGGGCGCGGACCATCAGCGTCGACAGTGACAAGCGGATGCTCGCCGATTTGCTGTACGACGTGATCGGCACCTCGGTGGCTTCCCAGGAGTCGGTGGTCGTGTCGTTTGCCTTGGCCCAGCAAGTGGCCATCGGCGAAATGAATGCCTTCGAAGCGTTATGCATGGCGGCGAGCCTGGGTGGCGACACCGATACCATCGCGGCGATTCTGGGGGCGATGCTGGGGGCTTGCCTGGGGCTCGAGTGTTGGCCGGTGGCGATGATCGAGAAGGTCAAGGCCGTCAATCATCTGGAGCTTGGGCCGCTGGTGCAGGGACTATTGGCATTGCGTTAACAGGACTGGCGCCATCGCGGGCAAGCCCGCTCCCACAGGTACGGTGTGTACCTTAAGGTTTGCACAATCCTTGTGGGAGCGGGCTTGCCCGCGATGGCAGCACCGCCGATCCAATTTGATAACCCGCAACGGAACGCACCAACACGGCCAGGACCGCCGGGACGTTGTGTCGATTTCCCTCATTGCCCACAACCACAACAAATGGCAACAGGAGCATTTTTCATGAGTTCATCGAACGCCGGGCAGAACGCCGGGCAACTGGAAACCCGTGGCATCGAACCGGTGCCGGAAGCCGAGTGCAAGGGTCATCCGTTGCAGCTGTTCTGGGTCTGGTTCGCGGCCAACATTTCCATCCTTGGCCTACCGTTGGGCGCGACCCTCGTGGCGTTTCGCGGGTTGGCGATCTGGCAGGCGATCATCGTCGCGATCCTTGGCGCTGCGGGTTCTTTCGCGGTGGTCGGGATCATCTCCATTGCCGGTCGTCGTGGCCGCGCTCCAAGCCTGACGCTGTCACGTGCCATCTTCGGCGTGCGCGGAAACATCGGCCCGACCCTGGTGTCACTGATGTCACGCCTGGGCTGGGAAACCGTCAACACCACCACGGCCGCGTTCGTGCTGCTGTCGCTGTGCTCGATCCTGTTCGGCTCGCCGGTGGAAGCGAAAAGTGCGCCACTGCTGACGCTGGTGTTCATCGCGATTTTCGTGCTCCTGACCTTATCGGTGTCCGGCCTCGGCCACGCCACCTTGCTGGTGATTCAGAAGTGGGCGACTTACGTGTTCGGCGCGCTGAACATCCTGGTCGGCGGCTTCCTCTGCGCCACCATCGACTGGAGCGCGGTGTTCAACGCCACGCCTGCGCCAATGAGCGCGATGATCATCGGTATCGGCACCATGGCGGCTGGCACCGGGATTGGTTGGGCCAACGCCGGCGCGGACATGTCGCGTTATCAGCACCGCAGCGTCAAAGCCGTGCGCCTGGTGGCGTCGGCGGCATTCGGCGCGGGGATTCCGCTGGTCCTGTTGATCACCCTCGGCGGCCTGCTGTCGGTGGGCAACAACGACCTGGCCCAGGCTACCGACCCGATCATCGCCATCCGCGACATGTTGCCGACCTGGATGGCCGTGCCGTACCTGATCACCGCATTCGGCGGCCTGCTGTTGTCGAATAACCTGTCGGTGTACTCCGCCGGCCTGACCACGCTGACCCTCGGCCTGAAGGTCAAGCGTGTCTACGCGGTGGTGGTGGATATCGTCGCGATCTTCGCTGGCTCCATCTACTTCATGCTGATCGCCGACAGTTTCTACGGTCCTTTCATTACCTTCATTTCGCTGCTGGCGGTGCCAATCACGGCGTGGGTCGGGATCTTCGTCGTCGACCTGATTCATCGCCATTATTACAGCCCCGTAGATTTGCTAGACGTCAGCCCGAGCAGCGCCTACTGGTATCGCGGTGGCGTCGAGTGGCGCGCGTTCGGTGCCTGGGCGGTGGCGATCGTGCTCGGTTTCAGCTTCACCACCATCGGCACCACGGCGGAAAATGTCTGGTTCAAAGGCTTCCTGTCCGACTCCTGGTTGGGCCATAACGGCCTCGGCTGGATCGTGACCTTTGTGGTTGCCGGCGGGATTTACTGTGTACTTGGCGGGGCGAAGGATCGTCGCGCTGCGCGGGTCGAGAATGCTCATGCCTAAGATGTTGTATACCGGCCAGGTCATCATCGATCTGGTCATGGCTGTGGATCAGTTGCCGCAAGCAGGCGGTGACGCGCTGGCGCAGTCCGCCAGTTTCGAGGCGGGCGGCGGCTTCAACGTGATGGCCGCCGCGCAGCGTAATGGCTTGCCGGTGGTCTACCTCGGTCGTCACGGCACAGGGCGTTTCGGCGACCTGGCCCGCGCAGCGATGCTCGCCGAAGGTATCCACATCGGTATCGCTCATCCCGCCGAGCGCGATACCGGGATATGCGTGGCGATCACCGACGCTTCAGCCGAGCGCAGTTTTGTGTCCTACATCGGTGCCGAAGGCGAAGTGACGGCCGAAGACCTGGCCAGCGTGCCGGCCGAGGCGGGGGATTATGTCTGCGTCAGCGGTTATAGCCTGCTGCATGTCGGCAAGGCACAGGCGCTGGTGGACTGGGTGCTGGATCTGCCGAGCGACATTAACGTGGTGTTCGATCCGGGGCCGTTGGTGGATTCGCCGGATGCGCCATTGATGACCGCCTTGTTGCCGCGCATTGATCTGTGGACCAGCAACAGCGTCGAGGCGCTGCGGTTTACCGGGGCGTCGGACATCGGTGAAGCGCTGGCTCGCCTGGCCGGGCATCTGCCGGCCAAGGTGTTGATGGTGGTGCGCGACGGACCCCAAGGTTGCTGGATCAGTCAGGGTACCGAGCGTCGACATGTGCCGGGCTTCAAGGTGGAAGCGGTAGACAGCAATGGCGCTGGCGATGCCCATGCCGGGGTGTTTGTGGCGGGGTTGGCGCAAGGGTTGTCGGCGTTCGATGCGGCGCGTCGGGCGAATGCGGCGGCCGCGTTGGCAGTGACCCGGTGGGGGCCTGCGACTTCGCCGGGGGCTGCTGAGGTGGACGAATTAATCAGGAATACCTTCGGCGCCTGATCCATCGCTTTCGCGAGCAGGCTCGCTCCCACAGGGGATCTGTGAACGACACAAATCCCTTGTGGGAGCGAGCCTGCTCGCGAAGGGGCCCAAAAATTCAACACATGAATCTGGCTTTATCCAGCCTTGCGTAACGCCTCGATCAACTCCTGTTTACGCATGCTGGACCGCCCCGGAATATCCTTCGCCCGCGCCTCCTTTCTCAAACTGTCCACGGTCTGGGTATCACGCGAAGCCTGGCTATTGCGCGAATGCCCTTTACGGCTCGCCACCGCGCGTCGTGCCGACTCCTTGCGATCTTCCGACTTCGCACTGGCCGGCTTCTTGCGGCCCGAACCACCGGCCCGTTCGCCGCCTCCAGACTGCTTGTTGACCGTGGCCCAAGCGCGCGCCTCGGCTTCGTCCCTGGACACGCCTTTGCGCTCATAACTGTCTTCGATGTGTTCGGCCTTGCGTTTCTGCTCGGCGGTGTATTTGTCTTTGCTTCCACGAGGCATGGGATTTCTCCTGGCTTATGTTGGCAAACCCGATTACTGGCTCACGCCGCCTTCGGAGTCCGAACCACCAGTAGTGATTTTCGAGCCGATGCCAGAGCCGGCGTTTTCGGGTGTTCGAGTATCCGGCAGGTTCAAACCGCCCTGACGGCCCGCGTCATTGCCTTGAGTCCGCGGGTCGGTGCCCGTGGACGGTGGCAGGCTACTATCGACGCCTGTGCCATTGGTGTTCATGCCGGGGGCGCTCTGGATGGCGGGGGCCTTGGGGCTTTCGACCGGGTTGGTCGGGCCGGTACCGGACGTGTAGGTCGCGGCGGTGGCGAGCGGGGACAGCAGGACGGCGAGGGTGAGGGCGGTCAGCCGCGACAAGATCATGGAGGTGTCTCCCTTGATTTAGAGTCCTTACCTGATGTTGGTCCGCCCCCGTTTCGAATTGGTGCCTGATGAACGACGAATGGTTCAGGCCTGTTGCAATGCCCTGGCGGTGACGACCCTGCGCCAGATCAGGCGCCCCACGGTGATCAGCCAGTTGACCGAGGCGATCGCCAGCACGGTGAGCAACAACGTTGCCATCCCGTGCTCAACGATGATTTTCCCGGCGAGCAGCGGGAAGCCGAACACACCGATGAAGTAGGACAAACTGAACAGCAGCAAGGATTGTGCGGTGGTGCCATTCGGTGCTTCATTGGCGGCCAAGCCGTTGATGACCGAATAAGTCAGCCCGTAACCGACCCCGAGCATCACCGCCGCAAGCAAGTAGCTCAAGCCATTGTCGACCACGAAGCCAAACAGCAGGATCGAGCCCATCATCAGCCCCGACAGCACGCACGACGCACGCAACGGATCGCGCTTGACCACGATGCCGGCGATCAGCATGCGGCTGCTGATCGCGGCACTCATGAAGCCGAGGAAGAACAGCGAATAGTCGAGCGAGCGTGCCGCGGCGTAGCTGGTCTGGAAACTCGACAACCCACCGAAAACACAACCGCCCAGGCCAACCATGATGATCGGGAACAGCGCCCGGGACGACAGCACTTGCCCCGCGGCGAGCCAGGAAATCCGTGACACCGTGGTCGATTGCAACGAGGCGTTTTTCAGGTGTCGATCCAACTGCCAAAACAGCAGCACGCCAATCAGGCTCGCCAGCGCGGCGAGATAGAACGCCGCCGTCACCGGATAGCCCAGGGCGCTCGCGGCGCGTCCCAGCAATGGACCGCTGCCGATCCCGGTCATCATGCTGCCCGACAACAAGGCAAAGTATTTGGCGCGCTGCGAGGGGGTGACCAGGCTTGCAACGATGATCGGCCCGAGGGTGTAGAACACGCCCCAGCCCAAACCCAGCAGCAGCCCGAAAAACAGCAACAGATTGCCGAAGCCCGGCGTCAGTGCGAAACCCAGGCTGGCGGCTACCAGCAGGACGCCGAACAGTGCCACCGAACGTGCCGCGCCAAGCAGGTCGGACAGGTGTCCGGAGGCAATCACCGCAACAAAAGTGCTGAGCATCGCCGCCGATATCACGCTGCCGGCATCGTGCTCGTTACCCCCGCGCGAACCGATCAGCAGCGACAGCAAAAAGGTCGATCCGTAGGACAGCGAGAGCAGGTAACTGGCCAGGCAAAACAAGCCGAACAACTTGCCGGAGACGGGGGGTGTTGCGGTAGACATGACGCGGTTCCTTGACCTGATAAATGCACAGGTCATCTATCTATCATGCAAGGCGCTTATGTTAGGTCCGAGGTTCACGATTTCAGGATTAGCGCAGGCCGGAGTAAACGCCCCTGTAGGAGCGAACTCGCTCGCGAAAATCGCAAGGGCACCGCGTTTAATCAGGCCGCAAACGTAATCGTTAACGACCATCGCGAGCGAGCTCGCTCCTACAAATGCGGAGCCATCTCGCCACAGATCCCGCGCCGACTTAGTATGGCGTTTTCCATTTCTGACAAGGCACGTCCATGACGATCGAAATCCGCCCGGCGACCCCCAGTGATGCCCCGCAAATTCTCGCGTTCATCACAGAACTGGCCGACTACGAACGTGCCCGGCATGAAGTCATCGCCAGCGTGGCCGACATCGAACGCAGCCTGTTCAGCGAAGGTGCCACCGCCCATGGCTTGATTTGCCTGCGTGAAGGCGTGGCGATCGGTTTCGCGGTGTTCTTCTTCAGTTATTCCACCTGGCTTGGCAGCAACTGCCTGTACCTCGAAGACCTCTACATCACCCCTGACCAGCGCGGTGGCGGTGCGGGTAAAACCTTGTTGCGACATCTGGCCAAGATCGCCTGTGCCAATGACTGCGGCCGTTTCGAATGGAGCGTGCTGGAGTGGAACACCCCGGCCATCGAATTCTACAAATCCCTGGGCGCGCAGCCGCAGGAAGAGTGGGTTCGCTATCGCATGGACGGGAAGGTGTTGCGCGAGTTCGCTGAAGGAAACTGATCGGCCTTAAAAGATCGCAGCCTTCGGCAGCTCCTACAGGGGAACGCATTCCAAATGTAGGAGCTGCCGAAGGCTGCGATCTTTTTTGTTTGTGTATCAATATATGGGATTGGTATTTATATATTGAGATTTTTCTTCCTCCAGATTTATAGTCCCCTTCACTCACTGCCAAAAAACAGAACAGGTGAAGCGATGCTGGCGCAATTGATCGCACTCGATTGGGGGACAACCTCATTACGTGCTTACAAACTTGCCGCAGATGGCCAGGTGCTCGAACAGCGTTCGCTGTCGTCGGGGATCATGCAGTTGCCCAAGGCGCCGCGATTCATCGCCGGTCGTGAATGCACCGACGGTTTTGAACTGGCCTTCGATGAGGCCTGCGGTGACTGGCTCGACGCCCAACCCGATTTGCCGGTGATCGCCTGCGGCATGGTCGGCAGCGCCCAGGGCTGGCGCGAAGCGGCCTACCGCGATACACCGGCGAACGTTGCCAATCTCGGAACCTCCCTACAAATTGTTCGTAGCCTTCGCGGTGTCGATGTGCACATCGTGCCGGGGGTGATACAGCGTTCGCACCTGCCCAATGTGATGCGCGGCGAAGAAACCCAGGTGCTCGGTGTGCTGCAAACCCTGTCGAGAGACGCGAGTACCAATCTGTTGATCGGCCTGCCGGGCAGTCATTCGAAATGGGTGGAAGTGAGCGACGGCTGCATCGTGCACTTCGACACCTTCATGACCGGCGAAGTCTTCGCCGTCCTCAGTGAACACAGCATCCTGGGGCGCACCCAGCAGCGCGGCGGGTCGTTCGATGGCGAAGCTTTCGATCGTGGCGTGCAGGTCGCCTTGTCGGCGGACGGCGAAATCGGCGTGCTATCGACCCTGTTCAGCGCCCGCAGCCTGGGCTTGACCGGTGAACTGAGCGCTACGGCGCAAGCGGATTATTTGTCCGGTCTGCTGCTCGGCCATGAGCTCTCGGCCCTGGCCAGCGTTCAGCACCGCCGACGCAACAGCGTGCACCTGCCTTCGATCATCCTGATCGGCAATGCCCAACTGTGCAGCCGCTACAGCCGTGCCCTCGGCGCCTGCGGTTTTGCCCGGGTAACTTTGGCCGAGCAGGCCACCGAACGCGGGCTATGGCAATTGGCGGTCGCCGCCGGGCTGGTCGCCGCAACCCCATCCCGTTAACCCTGACTGGAGTCCTGACATGCTCAAACAAGCACTGGCGCAAAACGGTCTGATCGCGATCCTGCGCGGCCTGCATCCGCAAGAAGCCGTCGCCGTCGGAGAAGTCCTGTACGCGGCCGGATTTCGCGTCATTGAAGTACCGCTCAATTCCCCCGAGCCGTACGAAAGTATCCGCATCCTGCGCAGTTCCTTGCCCGCCGATTGCCTGATCGGCGCGGGCACGGTGCTGACGCCGGAGCAGGTCGAGCAGGTGAAGGCGGCAGGTGGCCAGGTGATCGTCATGCCCCACAGCGATCCCAAGGTGCTGCGCGCGGCGAAAGCGGCCGGTCTGTACCTGTCGCCGGGTGTCGCCACGCCGACCGAAGCCTTCGCGGCTCTGGCTGAGGGCGCGGACGTGCTGAAGATGTTCCCGGCCGAGCAAATGGGGCCGGCGGTCGTCAAGGCCTGGCTGGCGGTGCTGCCGACGGGAACAATCCTGGCGCCGGTCGGCGGCATCACCCCGGACAACATGCGGGCGTTTATCGACGCTGGCGTCAAAGGTTTCGGCCTCGGTTCCGGTCTGTTCAAACCGGGCATGACACCGGAGCAAGTGGCGGCCAATGCCAAGGCCTACGTGGCTGCCTGGAAAGCCCTTCGCTAAGGCTTTTCCGGCGATTACCTATGTCTCGGTTCTGGCATTGATCGGTGCGCTTTCCTACATCTTGTTGGTGGGCAAGGTCGAGCGTATCAAGTTGTAGTGGCAGCGGTAGGCCGACCATAATGCCGCCCGTTCACTCGCTCAACGGTAAAGGCTGGATATGCAGGAAGACGCCCCAAAAATCGCCAAGGAGACCGCGCCGACCGGTACCCAGACCCTGCTTCGCGGCCTGGGTGTGGTTCAGGCCGTGGCCAGCGGCGCCCGCGATCTCAAGGAAATCGCCCGGCTGATCGGCACCACGCGCAGCACCACCCATCGCCTGGCCAGTTGCCTGGTGGATGAGCGTTACCTGCGGGTGGTGCCGCAAGTCGGCTATTTGTTGGGACCGAAGCTGATCGAGCTGGGGTTTCAGGCGCGGGAAGAGTTGCCGCTGGTGACCCTGGCCGGGCCGTACCTGGATGAGCTGTCGGCGTTGACCGGCGACACCATTCACCTGGCGATCCGCGAAGGCGATGAGGTGTTGTACCTGCATAAGAATCCAGGGCGCAACGGCCCGGAAATGCGTTCACGGGTCGGCCATCGCATGCCGTTGGCGCGCACCGGGATAGGCAAGGCACTGATGCTCGACGACACGCCGCAAGAGTGGCAGCGTTTGTACGAAGTCAGTCTACCTGCCGGTGGGAAAAATCAGTTCTGGCCACAGCACCCGGAGCAATCCTGGGAGCAGTTTCAGCAGCGCATGCTCGAGTACGTGGCCGGTGGCTACGCTTTCGATCTGGAAGATAACGAACCGTCGATCCGCTGTGTGGCGGCGCCGATTCGCGATGCCAGCAAACGCATTGTCGCCGGCATCAGCATCGCCAGCACCGTGCCGTATATGCCGCTGGAAAAAATGGCCGAGCTGATTCCCTTGATCAAAGGGGTCACGGCCCGGCTGTCGGCGGAGCTTGGCTTGAAGGTGTAATCCCGGTCAGCTTTCGGTTTTCTTCTCTGCCGCTCCCAACTCTTTCAGACGCTGATCGATCAGCTGGCACTTGTCCGGCAGATCCTTGGCGGCAGTCTTCAGGTCCATCTTCTGTAACTCATCGTTGATTTCCTTGGCTTTGGCCGGGTTCTGCTCGGTGAGCCGGGTGACTTCCTTCGCTAGTTGTTCGCGCTTGGCGGTGGCTTCCTCCGGCGTGCAGGCCCAGACGGGCAGGGCGCAGGCGAGGGTGGCGGCGAGGGTGAGTTTCAGCAGGATTTTCATTCGTCAGGCCTCAGTTCCGGTTAAGGCGGGTTAACCGGTTGAGGGTTCAAGGACTGAAAAAGTTCAGCGATCCTTGTAGGAGTGAGCCTGCTCGCGATAGCGGTGCATCAGTCGCAAACAATGTGGCTGACGGTCCGTTATCGCGAGCAGGCTCGCTCCTACAAGGGGTACTGCGGTGTGCTCGGTTTATCCGCTATGGCAGCAACTGGATTTCTCTGCATTCTCATATTTATCGTGATGTCTCACCCACTCCATGATTTCCTCTTCATTCCTGCCCTTGGGCGTCAGGTCGAGGTAGTTGTAGGCGCCGACCAGCAAATCCAGTCCCCGAGCGTAAGTTGAATAGGTATGGAAAATCTCGCCGGCCTCGTTGCGATAAAACACGCTGAGACCTGGGAGTTCTTCTTCGGAGCCGTCGGTTTTTTCGTAGTTGTAGGTAGCCTTGTCGGCGGCGACGTCTTCGGCGCGGGCGGTGACGCCAAAGTCGTAGTTGAAATCGCTGCCCGCCGATGACACCCAGTCGAATGTCCAGCCCATGCGTCGTTTGAAGGCCTGGAATTCGTCGAATGGTGCATGGGATACCGCCACCACGGCTACGTCGTGGTGGGCCAGATGCTGGTTGGCGCCGTCGATGTGATCGCTGAGGAACGAGCAACCAGGGCAACCCTCATCCCAGCCCTTTGCGAACATAAAGTGGTAAATGACCAGTTGGCTGCGGCCGCCGAACAGGTCAGCGAATTTCAGTTCGCCCTGCGGGCCCTGGAAGCGGTAGTCCTTGTCGATTTTCACCCAGGGCAAGGCGCGGCGTTCGGCGCTGAGTCGGTCTCGCTCCTTGGTGAACGCCTTTTCGTGGGCCAGGTGCTGCTTGCGGGCGGCGAGCCATTCTTCCCGGGACACGACGGGATGATTCTGAATGTTCATGATGATTTCTCCTGCGTGGGGCTGGGAGGGGATTTACACAGCCTAGTCGTTTCGCCATGGCGTAATTCGACATACCGCCGGTCGGTAGCAGTAAAAACCTGAGCTGAACGGCTGCCGGGCGAGCCGGTCACAAACTATGAAGGCCCTATCACTCACGGGCAGCGGAGGTTGAATCAGGATGACGACTTATAACTGGGATTTGATTGAACGCTTGCTGCACGAAGTGCAGAACAGCGAAGCCAGCTTCACGCCACGGGCCTATGCCGAGCGATACGCGGCCGAAAAAGCTGCGCAGGGCGAGGAGCCTGAAAACCTCGATCACCTGAAAGCAGTGGCCGGTGAGTACGAAAAATTACTGTTGGCACGAGGCTATATCGAACCCAGGCCCCAGGAGCAGGGCGGCACTGGCTCCAACTACATTCTGACCTTGCGTGGTTCGAGGCTGTTGAGCCTGATCGACAGCAGCATTCCCGGTAATGATCACCCTCGTCAGGTGCTTGATGAGCAGCTGGATGCGCTGGATGAAGTGACGTTTGATGAGGTGGCTTCGAAGGCGCAGATTGCCTGATTCTACGCAAAATCCAATGTAGGAGCTCTGGCTTGCCAGCGAAGACAGTGTCACTGACACACCGAGGTGTCTGGATTCGCTGGCAAGCCAGCTCCTACAGGTCATGTGTATTGCCATCAACCTTTTTTTGCCGCCTTCAGGCATTTCAAATCGCTGAAATCCTTCCTCACACCCTCGATTTTTGTCAGCAATCGCTGACGCTGCTCTGGCGTGCTTTCGGCCATCAAATCCACAAACAGCGAACGCGCCAGGGCTTCGGTCTTGGCGAAAGCCTGGCGGTATTCCGGTGTCCACAAGCGCTCACGATTCACCAGAAGTGTCTCGATTCGCTGTGGGAATTCAGGGCCGTGACGTTGCGCCACCGCCGCACTGAACTGTTTCTGCCAGTGGACACGGTTGGCGATCCATTGCGTATTCTGGTCACCCAGGGCATTGGACCACGCGACGACACGCTGTTGTTGCGTGGGGCTGAGTGGCCCGAGCCAATCACCCAGGCGTTTCTCCATGCGCTCGCCACGGTCCTTGATCTGCTGCTCGAGGGGCGGCTTGAGGTATTGCGCCTGGCGTTTGCGCTGGTCCTTGGCGAAAGCCTCGTTCATTTCAGCGACCTGCCTGTCATCCAGTCCTTGCAGCAACTCGATGGCCGATGGGGTGATTTCCCGGGCGGTCTCGGCGATGGCCTGTTCGGCCTCTTCGGTGCGCGCTTGCAGCGCGGCATCGGTGACCTGGTTGGTCGCGACCATGGTCTGCAAGCGGTCCAGCCAATCCAGATAGCCCGGCAATTGCGTGGTGCAGTGCCAGGTCAGGTGTTCCTTGAGACGTTCATTCAGCCAGTTTTTTTGTTCGCCGTTCATGTCCAGGTAGTCGCTGAGCGTCCAGGGAATGATGACGTCGAGGTTGCGGTAAGCCAGGCCCATTCGACTGCATGCGCCGAGGGCGAGGATGAGTGTGAGCACGAAGGCAATGTGCCTTAACCAGCGAGACATGGGCGAATCCTTGCGAAAGCCTGGCTTCGGGGTCTGATTCTCATGTGAACGCAGGATGAGCCCGGCAGTTCAGCCGATCAAGGGAGGGCGAGCGAGAAGAGTACGTGGCCTGGTGGCTGAGCAGGTTTTTATGAGCGCTGGCGGAATTGGGAGGGGGATTGCGGGGAGGGTTCCAGTCCAAGCGCTTCGAAGCTCAAAGCGCTTGTGGACCAGGTGATGCCTGAGGTATTACGTTTTGGCTCTTATTTCTTGGCTCTTATTTCTTACCCAGGGTGATCTGCTTGGACGGGCCGAACGTCTGGCCGCTGACGCCCTTGGCAATTTGCTGGATTTCACCGCCGGATTTGAGGAACGCAGCGATCTGGTTATTGATCGATTCGCTGGTTTCGACGGCTGGAGCTGGCTTTGCTTTGCTGGTGGATGCTTTTACGCGCATGGCGGCCATTAACCTGTAGAAAATTAACTTGGCCAGGCATCGTACAGGAATTACCTGCAATTTGCTTGGCAAATATCCCGTGGAGCATTCACGACGGGTGCAGGATAAAAGGCGGATTATTATTGGAAAATATCCCCTAAGTCGCTGTTTTAAATAAAAACATGGATCGACAGAATAACGATTTTGGCTGGGTTGAGAGCGTCGAAAATTGTCGGGGTGGTCAGACGAGCGGCCACTCGGGTACGGCGAAATCCAGGAAAATTAAGGCCTTCGGAGGATTTTCTCGCGCCACCGGGCCGGCCGCCGAACGCGGCCGGCAAAACCGGGTAGAATGCCGCCCACGCAATGAGGGTATTGGACATGGCTTTAGTCGGGCGTTACAACAGTTTGCAAGTGGTTAAACACACTAACTTCGGTTTATATCTGGACGGTGGCGCGGATGGCGAAATACTTTTGCCTAATCGTTATATTCCAAAAGATATTCCCAGCGAAGATGAAGACTGGCTCAATGTTTTTGTTTATCTGGACAGCGATGACAAACTTATCGCGACGACAGAAAAACCGAAAGTTCAAGTCGGTGAATTCGCCAGCTTGAAAGTTGTTGAGGTCAACAGCATCGGTGTGTTCCTCGATTGGGGCCTGCCGAAGGATCTGTTGCTGCCGTTTTCGGAAGAAAAGCGCCAGATGTCGGCCGGCGAATACGCCGTGGTGCATGTCTATCTCGACAAGCACACCCGCCGCATCACCGCAACGGCTCGCCTGGACCGCTATCTGGACAAGACCCCGGCCAACTACACCCCGGGCCAGGAAGTCGACCTGCTGGTTGCCGAAGCCACCGAAATGGGGTTCAAGGCGATCATCAACAACAAGCACTGGGGCCTGATCCACAAGAACGAAATCTTCAAGTTCATGCGCGCGGGCAAAGAAGAGAAGGGCTTCATCAAGGAAGTTCGTGCCGACGGCAAGATCAGCCTGAGCCTGCAGCCGGTTGGCCAGGAAGCGGCCACCAGCCTGAACTCGAAGATCCTCGCCAAGTTACGTGAGAACAATGGCACCCTGGCAGTCAGCGACAAGAGCGACCCGACGGTGATCAGCAGTATGTTCGGTGTCAGCAAAGGCAACTTCAAAAAGGCCATTGGTGCGTTGTACAAGAATGGCCAGATTGTCATTCATGCCGATCGCATTGAACTGAGCTGACACCGACACTTGTAGGAGCGAGCTTGTCTCCGGGCGGCGCTCCGACGATGGACTTCAGGGCACCGCTGGGCATCTGACAACCCGCGTTATCGTTGGCCTCCATCGTCGGAGCGCCGCCCGGAGACAAGCTCGCTCCTACAAGGGGTAATTTCTGTACTTCTGGTTAATAATCGATATTTGCACCCCGACCTCGTGTCGGGGTTTTGCTTTTACTGCCGAGTCACTGCCATGGATCGTGTTGTTGTCGAGGTTTTCCGGTGAGCGCCACCCGGCGTAGCGCCGATGGATTCGCCCTGCAGGTGATGTTGGGGTTGTGCCTGGTCTGGGGCGTTCAGCAGGTCATGATCAAGTGGGCGGCGCCCGACATCGCGCCGGTCATGCAGGCGGCCGGGCGCTCGGGCATGTCTGCATTGCTGGTGGGATTGTTGATCTGCTGGAAGGGCGGTTGGAATCAGGTTGGCAGCACCTGGCGCGGCGGGTTGTTGGCCGGTGCGTTGTTCGGTCTGGAGTTCTTCTTCATTTCCGAAGGCCTGCAATTGACCACGGCCGCGCATATGTCGGTGTTCCTCTACACTGCGCCGATTTTCACCGCACTGGGTGTGCACTGGCTGTTGCCGAGCGAGCGTTTGCGGCCTGTGCAATGGCTGGGGATTTTCCTCGCATTCGTCGGGATCGCCATCGCATTTGCCGGTGGTGTGTCCTGGGACAATCTCGATTACCGCATGTTGATGGGCGATGCGCTGGGCGTGCTGGCCGGGGCGGCGTGGGGCGCGACCACAGTCGTGGTGCGGGCTTCGCGGTTGTCGGAGGCACCGGTGACGTTGACCTTGTTTTACCAACTGATCGTCGGCTTCTTCGGTTTGCTGTTGATCGCGCTGCTCAGTGGTCAGATCACCCACGTCAGCCTGACCCGCGTGGCGCTGGCCAGTGTGCTGTTTCAAGGCGTGGTGGTGTCGTTCTTCAGCTATCTGATCTGGTTCTGGTTGTTGCGCCGCTATCTGGCGGCGAACCTGGCGGTGTTTTCGTTCATGACGCCGTTGTTCGGCGTCACGTTCGGGGTGGTGTTGTTGGGCGAAAAACTGAGCCTGAACTTCGTCATGGGCGCGATTCTGGTGCTTTTGGGCATCACGTTTGTCAGCGCCGAGCAGTGGGTGCGTCGTCGTTTGCGCAGAGCGCTTGGGCAGTCCTGAGCACCGTCCAGCCTGGGTCGATTGACATTCTCTAGAAAAGAATAATAGTGGGTGACTTGTTCTTTTTTGGAGAATGCCATGGAATTCAGCCAATTGCGGATTTTCCAGGCGGTGGCGCAGGAAGAGTCCATCACCCGTGCCGCCGAGCGGCTGCACCGGGTGCCGTCCAATCTGTCGACCCGGCTCAAGCAGCTTGAAGAACAATTGGGCGTTGAACTGTTCGTTCGCGAGCGTCAGCGTTTGCAATTGTCGCCCGCGGGAAAAGTCCTGCTGGACTACACCGCCAGGCTGTTTGCCTTGCACGACGAAGCCCATGCCGCGGTACAGGGTGGACAACCGGCCGGGGACTTCGTACTGGGCACCATGTACAGCACCGCCGCCATTCACCTCCCGGCGTTGCTGGCGCGCTATCACAAGCGTTACCCGGCGGTGAACCTGCAAGTGCAGTCCGGGCCCAGTGGTGAGTTGCTGGAAGGCTTGCTCACCGGCCGGCTCGATGCGGCGCTGGTGGACGGACCACCGGAACTGGCCGTGCTCGATGGCGTGTTGTTGTGTGAGGAACGGTTGGTGCTGATCAGCGAGTCCGATCATCCTCCCGTGCTCAGTGCAAGGGATGTGGAAGGGCGTTCGGTGTTCACCTTTCGTCAGGGCTGTTCCTATCGCATGCGCCTGGAGTCCTGGTTTTCTCATGATCATGCGGCGATGGGCCGGGCGATTGAAATCGAATCCTATCCGGGAATGCTCGCCTGTGTGATTGCCGGCTCGGGCGTGGCGCTGATGTCGGAGTCGATGCTTGCCAGCCTGCCGGGGCGTGAGAGCGTGGCGGTCCATCCGTTGCCTGAACCGTTTGCCAGCGCAACCACCTGGCTGATGTGGCGCAAGGGCATGGTCGGGGCCAACCTGAATGCGTGGATCGAGGAGCAACAGGCGCTCTTTCCGTCGGCGCAAAGCCTGGTCCGCGCGATTGCGTGATTTAATGCCATCGGATTGTGATCGATTCAGTAACAGATCATTGCCACTTTGGGCGAGCATTGCTCAGGACTTCGGACTATTATCAGTTTCAAGCGGCTACAGAATTCCGGTCGCTCGGCACTACCCTGAAGGGGGCATCATGAAAGAGAAAATCCAAAACTGGCTGCATGACCTGGGTGTCGCGCTCGGTTTGATCGAACCGCCTCTGCAACCTGTGCCCATTCGCACCGACGATGAACAACGCCGACGCCAGCAGCGTCGTCGATAAGCACGAAGGGCTTAGCGAAGGGGTTGCTGTGGCGAGGGGATTTATCCCCGTTCGGCTGCGAAGCAGTCGTAAATCGCTTTATGCGGTCCGCCAGATACAGCCCGATTGTATGGTCTTGGGGCTGCTTCGCAGCCCAACGGGGATAAATCCCCTCGCCACAGGGCTGTGTGTTCGCCATATCAATTCTAATTGCTAATCAGGGCGCATTTGACATCAAGTCTCAATGCCGCCCGATCTCCATCAAAAACCGACTCAAGTCGTTCGCCGTACTGGCTGTCTTGAGCATCCGGTCTTCTTCGGCGGTAAACGCCGTCAAGCCGAGTTCGTCTTCCAGATGGAAGATCAGCTCTTCAATATCCGATTTATCCAATCCCAACTGCACCAGACTGGTGTTGTCGTCGAAGTCATCCCGACCTTCCAGCAGGCGGCTGATGTAGCGATGCACGGCGGCACGAACGGCAGCTTTTTTCATGGTGATCTTCGAGGGCGTTATTGTTTTGGTGGCCCCGGGCTTGAGTACAGCAGGCTTCAGCCGTGTGAGCGCTGCCACTCGTCAATCATGTGGCGCAGATGTTCCCCGGAAAAGCTGCCGAAATGCCCGCCATGCACCGTACGGATCGGCAGGGTGCGCAAGCGTTGCAGGCTACGTGCATAGTCGTCGAGGTTGGAGTGATAAGCGTCTTCGATCAGCGGCCCGTCGTAAATGATGTCGCCGCTGAACAGGGTCTCGGTGGCCGCTTCATACAGGCTGATGCCGCCCGGCGAGTGTCCTGGCGTGTGCAGTACTTGCAGCACCCGGTTGCCCAGGTCCAGCACATCGCCTTCTTCGATCATACCCGTGGCCGGCGCGGCCTTGACCCGATATTCGGCATAGCACAACGGGCAATCGGGGTGCGCCTCGAACATGTCGTCACCGACAAACATCCGGCTCAAATCGTTTTCGCCGTCCGGTGCGGCCAGGATCTGCGCTTCGGCCGGGTGTACCAGGCGTTCGGAAAACTCGTGGTGCCCGGCAATGTGGTCGAAATGGCAGTGGCTGGCCACCGCCACCAGGGGGCGCTCGGTGATCCACGGCAATTGCTCGCGCAGGCTGACCAGCCCGGAACCGCTGTCCAGCAGCAGGTCCTTGTCGCGCCCCTGCACATGCCAGAGATTGCAGCGGTAGAAAGGGCGAATGTAAGGCTCGTGAATCAAACGAATGCCGTCGCTGAGTTGTTTGACCTCGAACCACTGATCGCGAGAAACAATTTTCATCAAGGGTTTTCTCCAGACGAAAAAAAACGGGTGTGGCAACCGACGCCACACCCGTCGAAGAAAAGCATCAAGTCGTTATGTTCAGCTTAGGCGGCGCTGGTCACCAGTGCCGGGCGACGGGACATCAGGCTGACCACCACGAAGCTCACCAGACCTGCAACCAGGCTGTAGTAGATCGGGGTGTTGGCGTCCAGACCGTCCTTGAACATGAACAGCAGGGCAGTGGCGAAGCCCAGGCTCATGCTGGCGATGGCGCCGGCGGTGGTGGCGCGTTTCCAGAAAATCGCCCCCATCAGCGGGATCAGCATGCCGCCAACCAACAGGTTGTAGGCCAGGGTCAGGGCGCTGATCACGTCGTTCACTACCAGAGCGATACCCAGTACGACAAGACCGGTCAACAGGGTCACCAGGCGGTTCAGGCCCAGGCTCGATGCTTTACCGCCGCGCAGTTTCGGCAGCAGGTCTTCGCTCAGGGTGGTGGCGGCAGCCAACAGGCCGGCGCTGGCGGTGGACATCATGGCGGCCAGTGCCGCGGCGATGACCAGGCCTCGGATACCGTCCGGCAGGGACAGTTTCACGATGGCGGCGAACGCGTTGTTGACGTTGTCCAGATCCGGGATCAGTACGTGAGCGGCCATGCCGATCAGGGCGCAGGCCAGACCGTAGATGATGCAGTAGATACCGGCAGCGGTACCGGCAACCTGAGCCACTTTGGCGGTCTTGACGGTGAACACCCGTTGCCAGATGTCCTGACCGATCAGGATGCCGAAGAAGTAGATCACGAAGTAGGTGATGATGGTGTCCCAGCCGATGGTGGTGAAGCTGAAGCTCGCCGCCGGCAGTTTGGCCACCAATTGATCCCAGCCGCCAACGCGGTACATGCAGATTGGCAACAGGATGAACATCAGGCCAACAGTCTTGATCACGAACTGGACGATGTCGGTCAGGGTCAGCGACCACATGCCGCCGATGGCCGAGTAAATCACCACGACGCCACCACCGAGCAGTACCGAAATCCAGAACGGCAGGCCGAACAGTACTTGCAGCACGGTGCCGATCGCCAGGATCGAAACGACGCCGATCATCAATGCGTAGGCCAGCATGATGACCGCGCTCGCGGAGCGGGCCATCGGGTTGTAGCGTTTTTCCAGCACCTGGGTAACGGTGTAGATCTTCAGTTTCAACAGCGGTTTGGCGAGGAACAGGTTCAGCGCCACGATCCCGCAACCCAGTGCGGCGCAGAGCCAGAAACCGGAGATGCCATGCACGTAGCCCAGACGCACGGTGCCCACGGTGGACGCGCCGCCGAGGACGGTGGCAGCCATGGTGCCCATGTACAGGGTCGGGCCGAGGTTACGACCGGCGACCAAAAAGTCTTCGTTGGTCTTGGCCTTGCGCATGCCGTAGTAGCCGAGTATCAGCATCGCGGCGGCGTAGATGAGTACGACGAATAAATCCAAAGCCATTATGGCGTGTCTCCGATTGTCTTTTTTATGTGGAACTAAAAATCAATTCCTGGGCAAACATCGTTCCCTGTGGGAGCGTGGCTTGCCCGCGATAAGTACGCCGCGGTCTGTCAGGCAGACCGCGTCATCGTTCATCGCGGGCAAGCCTCGCTCCTACAGGTCATGCGTTGACCACAGGTAATGCGTTTATCAGGCGACTTGTCGCATCGCCGGTTTAACGAGCGAATCCTTGCTCATGCTGCGTGGATCGTTCGGGCCGAACACTGCAGTCGGTTCCGGGAACAGACTCAGCAAGACCAGGTAAACCACCGAGGCCAGGCCCAGGGTCACCGGCAGGCTGATATCGATACCGCCGGCCATTTCGCCCAGTGGTCCGACAAATTGCCCCGGCAGGTTCACGAAGCACAGGCCGACGGCCGCGCTCGGGATCCAGGCACCCAGGCCACGCCAGTTCCAGCCGTGGGTGAACCAGTAACGGCCACCTTTCTCGCCGCGGGTGAACACTTGCAGGTCATCCGGGCAGTAGAACCCGCGACGTACCAACAGGCCGATGATCATGATCACCATCCACGGAGTGGTGCAGGTGATGATCAGTACGGCGAAGGTCGACACGCTCTGCACCAGGTTCGCCGCGAAGCGACCGATGAAGATGAAGGCAATCGACATCACACCGATCAGCAGCGTGGCCTTGACCCGCGACAGCACGCGTGGGAACACGCTGGACATGTCCAGCCCGGTGCCATACAGCGAGGTGGTGCCGGTGGACATGCCGCCGATCACCGCAATCAGGCACACCGGCAGGAAGAACCAGCTTGGCGAAACCGCCAGCAGGCCACCGACATAGTTGTTGGCCGCAATGTAGTCCGGCGCCTTGACCGCTACGATGGTGGCGGTGACCAGGCCGAACAGGAACGGGATGAAGGTTGCGATCTGCGAAATCACCACAGCGGCCATGATGCGACGCTTGGAGGTGTCACGCGGAATGTAGCGCGACCAGTCGCCCAGGAACGCCCCGAAGGAAATCGGGTTGCTCATGGCCACCAGCGCAGCGCCGATGAACGCCGCCCAGAACCCCGGTTGCCCCATGTTCACGGTGCCGGCGTAGTTCACATCGAATGGACCGGCGAAAGCGAAAGCCCCCAGCAGGAACAACAGGCTGGCGCTCCATACCGCGATCTTGTTGACCCACAGCAGGAAACGGAAGCCATAGATGCACACGGTCAGCACCAGAATCGCGAACAGACCGTAGGCCAGGCCCAGGGTCAGGTCGGTTTCCGGCAGGCCGATCAGGCGCTTGGCGCCACCGATCAGCGCATCACCCGAACTCCACACCGAGAGCGAGAAGAAGGCGATGGCGGTCAACAGCGACAGGAACGAGCCGACGATCCGCCCATGCACGCCGAAGTGCGCACCGGAAGACACGGCGTTGTTGGTGCCGTTGATCGGGCCGAACAGGCCCATCGGCGCGAGGATCAGCGAACCGAGCAACACGCCCAGCACAATCGCCCAGGCACCAGCCTGGAAAGACAGGCCGAACAGCACCGGGAAACTGCCGAGCACGGCGGTGGCAAAAGTGTTCGAACCACCGAAGATCATTCGGAACAGGTCCTTCGGGCCGGCGGTGCGTTCGTTGTCCGGGATCTGCTCGACCCCGTGGGTTTCAATTTGCGTAAGGCTTTGGTCTTTGTTGTTGTTATTCATGATCAGCTCCGATCATAAAGGCGCGCTCATCGTGCGTGAGCGTCACCCGTGTTGGCTAAGGGGTTGGCAGCCCTTCCGGCATCGCGGACAAATGTTCGTGGCAGGCCAGCCATAGGCCTTGTTGTTCTTGGCCAGACGCTTGTTTTTTGAAAACAATCGTCTCGCGCTCCTGGCTAAAGTGCTGCTCCCCTTGCATGCGCAGCTCGGTGGCCACGTCATGGATAAAAATCGCCACGTCACCCTGCAGGCTGACGAAAGCGTTGCTCGAGGTGCATGACAGCACTTCGAAGCCGTCCTCGGCACGCCAGCTGTCCCACAATGCCTGATAGGCATCGCGCGACAGCAGCGGTTGTTCAAGGGTGTAGAAAACGAAGCTGGCATCGGCGCTGAACGCGCCGAAGTAGGCTTCGCGATCGTTACGGGCGAAGGCGGATACCAGATCGGCGGCCGCTTTCAAGACCTGATCGCGTTCGGTCATGACCAATCCTCAGCGGTGGACTACGCCAGGCAGTACGCAGAGCATTTCGTACAGCAGGTTGGCGGCCAGCAGCGAGGTGTTGCCGGTGGTGTCGTAAGCGGGCGAGACTTCTACCAGATCGCAACCGATCAGGTCGAGGCCTTGGCAGCCACGAACGATCTCGATGGCCTGAATGGTGGTCAAACCGCCGATTTCCGGGGTGCCGGTGCCAGGCGCCCAGGCCGGGTCGATACCGTCGATGTCGAAGCTCAGGTACACCGGACCGCCGCCGACTTTCTCGCGAACTTCAGCCATCAGTGGTTCCAGGGATTTGTGCCAGCACTCTTCGGCCTGCACCACACGGAAGCCCTGGTTGCGGCTCCAGTTGAAGTCGTCAGCGGTGTAGCCCTGGGCACGCAGACCGATCTGAACAACGCGGTCCGGGTCGATCAGGCCTTCTTCGACGGCGCGACGGAAGGTGGTGCCGTGGGCGATTTTCTCGCCGAACATGTGATCGTTCACATCGGCGTGGGCATCGATGTGCACCAGACCGACCTTGCCGTGCTTCTTGTGAATGGCACGCAGGATCGGCAGGGTGATGGTGTGGTCGCCGCCCAGAGTCAGCGGGATCACATCGTGTTCGAGGATGTTGTCGTAGGACTCTTCGATGATCCGTACGGCATCCAGCAGGTTGAAGGTGTTGATTGCCACGTCGCCGATGTCGGCAACCGACAGCGAGTCGAACGGAGCAGCGCCGGTGGCCATGTTGTACGGGCGGATCATCACCGATTCGGCGCGGATGTCACGCGGCCCGAAACGGGTGCCGGGGCGCAGCGAAGTACCGATATCCAGGGGCACGCCAACGAAGGCAGCGTCCAGGCCGGCAGCGGTAGGAACATGGGGGAGTCGGAGCATGGTGGCGATGCCGCCGAAACGCGGCATTTCGTTGCCGCCCAGTGGTTGGTGAAGAATCTTTTCCACGGGTAAGGCCTCATCGTCGTTGTTTTATTTATGCAGGCACGCCGTTCACGGAAGGTACGGGCGCCGCTTTGAGCCGATTCTGCGAAATGTAGTGGCCGGGAAGAATCGCTACGGGCAAATACTTAGTTCAGATTTTTCTAAACTAATGGTCCGGGGAGGATTAGACTTCACTCCGCAGCTGATGTGGTGTGTCGAATGGCCTTTTCGCTGGCAAGCCAGCTCCTACAGGTTTTGGGTCGTGCACAGCATCATCTGTAGGAGCTGGCTTGCCAGCGAAGGCGGCCGAATGGTTGCCACCAATCTGACCTTGCATCGAGCGGAGTTCGCAGATCCCATGGCCAACGCTTTACCCGACCTGAAACTATTGCGCATCTTCGTCAGCGTGGTGCGGCATCAGGGATTCGCCAACGCCCAACAAGAGCTCAACCTCTCGACGTCGGCCATCAGCACCTACATGAGCCAGCTCGAGTCGGCACTGGGCCTGGTGCTGTGCCATCGCGGCCGTGGTGGTTTCAGCCTGACCAGCAAGGGCGAGTTGTTCCATCAGGAAACCCTGCGCCTGCTGGGCGAGCTGGAAGGGTTCGAACAGTACGCCGCCGCGCTCAAGGGCGAATTGCGCGGCACGTTGAACCTGGGGGTGATCGACTCCACCGTCAGCGACAAGGCCTTGCCGTTCGCCGAAGCCATCGGCGCCTACAGCCAGGAACACCCGGCGGTGCACTTGCATCTGTCGGTGATGAGCCCCTATGAACTGCAACTGGGCGTGCAGGACAACCGCCTCGACTTGGCCATCGGCGCGTTTTCCACGCGCATGAGCGGTCTGGTGTACATGCCGCTTTACCGTGAACAGCACTGGTTGTATTGCAGCACGCGGCATCCGCTGTTCAACGAGCGGCGTATTCCCGAGCAGGTCATCACCCAGCAGCGCATGGTCGGTCGCGGCTACTGGAGCCAGGCCGAACTGGCTCGCCATGGCTTCAAGCACAGCGCCGCGACGGTGGAGAGTATGGAGGCGCAGCTGATCCTGGTGCTGTCCGGCGCCTACATCGGTTACTTGCCGGAGCACTACGCCCAGGCCTGGGCCGACAAGGGCGACTTGCGTGTGCTGTTGCCGGCGACCTTCGGGTATCAGGCACCGTTCTCGATGATCGTGCGCCGGGGCCGCAGCCGCGAGCCGTTGATCCAGACGTTCCGCGATCTGCTCAAGGCGCAACTGAATCAGGCTGCCTGAGGGAATAAAATCGATGTCCAGAATTCAATGCCCGCGCTGCCTGCGTCCGCAAAGCCATTGCCTGTGCCCACTGATCCCCAGCCTCGAAAGCCGCACCCGGGTGCTGCTGCTGCAACATCCGAGCGAGGTGAATCACGCGCTGAACACCGCGCGGCTGGCGGCGCTGGGCTTGAACAATGCCGAGCTGATTGTCGGCGAGGTGTTCGAGGATTTACCGAAGCTATTGAATCAACCGGGTTATCAGGCACGGTTGCTGTTTCCCGCCGACAATGCGCAACCGATGCAGGCGTACACCGCCTCCGATGATCCACTGCTGCTGGTGGTCCCGGACGGCACCTGGCGCAAGGCGCGTAAAATGCTGCACTTGAATCCGCTGCTGGCGGCGTTACCCCGAGTGGCCCTGGCCGGGGGCGGCGTGTCCCGTTATCGGCTGCGCAAGGCACCGGGGCCGGGAGCGCTGTCGACAGTGGAGGCGATTGTGCAGGCGTTGCAGGTGCTTGAAGCGCCGGCTTCATTCGAGCCGTTGTTGAAGCCGTTCGAGGCGTTGATCGAAGGGCAGATTGCGGCGATGGGTGAGGAGACCTTCCTGCGTAATCATGGGCCAAAATAGTGGTTGTTTGTGCTGGCCTCATCGCGAGCAGGCTCGCTCCCACATTTGACTGGGTTCTTCCGGTAGAAATGCGATCCCCTGTGGGAGCGAGCCTGCTCGCGATGGCGGTAGAACAATCACCCAAAAAATCTCTGATCGATACTACCTTTCCCGCATCGCCTCAGTCCGCGCCTTGAGCACCGGTTTGAGCAAGTAATCCAGCACCGTCTTCTCCCCGGTAATGATGTCCACCGTCGCCACCATCCCCGGAATGATCAGCAACGGTTTCACATCCCCACCCAAATGATTCTTATCAGTGCGCACCTGGATCAGGTAGAAGCTGTTGCCCTTTTCATCGGTGATGGTGTCGGCACCGATCAGTTCAAGCTTGGCACTCAAGCCGCCATAGATCGTGTAGTCGTAGGCACTGAACTTGACCATGGCTTTCTGGCCCGGATGCAGGAATGCGACGTCCTGCGGCCGCACTTTGGCCTCGATCAACAGGTTGTCTTCCAGGGGCACGATTTCCACCATGTCGCTGCCCGGTTGGACCACGCCGCCAATGGTGTTGACCTTCAGCACCTTGATGATGCCCTTGACCGGCGACATCACCGTGGTACGGGTCACGCGGTCGTCGATAGCAATGCTCGATGCGGTGATTTTCGACAGGTCGGTGCGTTTCTCATTCAGCTCCTTGGCCGCTTCCGAGCGGAAGGTCTGTTCCGACTCGTCGATCTTGCTCTTGATCTCGGCCATCGCCGATTCCGCCCGGGGAATCGCCAGGGTGGTGGCGTTCAGCGAGCCGCGGATTTCCACGGCGCTGCGTCTGAGGCGCAGGATCTCCACCGGGGACACGGCACCGGTCTTGACCAGTGGCTCGGACATGGCCATCTCCTGGTTGACCAGGGCCAGGCTTGAACCGTATTGCCCCGCCTTGGAGCGGAACTCCGCCAGTTCCTGGGTTTTTTGCCGCAGTTGTTCGGTCAGTGTGCGTTGTTCGCTGGCCAGTCGGCGTTGCCGTTGTTCGTACAGCGAGCGTTCGTCTTCGGCCACTTGCGGGGCCTTGGCGATCACTTCTTCCGACAGCTTGAAGGGGCGGCCTTCCGCTTCCGCCGACAGCCGTTCAACCTGCGCGGTCAGTGCATAACGGTCGGCCTCGCTTTCGCCCTTGTTCGACAGGTAGCGCGTGTCATCCAGGCGCAACAGGGTGTCACCCTTGTTCACCATTTGCCCTTCACGCACGAAGATCTCGGTGACGATGCCGCCCTCGAGGTTCTGGATCACCTGCACCTTGCTTGATGGAATGGCCTTGCCTTCGCCCATGGTGACTTCCTGCAACACGGCGAACCTGGCCCAGACCAGCGCGCTGATCAGCAGCGCCGCCGCCAGCCACACCGTGATCCGCGACCAGCGCGGTGAGTCCTGCAATGAAGCGCCGGCGGTTTCCGGCATGAATTCGACTTCAGCGCTTTTTGAGAAGCTGTTGAAGTAGCCACGCTCTTTCGACGTTACAGGCAGATCCGCAGACATGGGCAACTCCTAGACCGCCGCCGAGCCGACACGGCCCTTGCGCAGTGCATCGATGACCGCTTCTTTCGGCCCGTCGGCGACGATCCGCCCGTTGTCCAGCACCACCAATCGATCCACCAGGCTGAGCATCGAGGTACGGTGGGTCACCAGCAGCACGGTTTTGCCCTGGACCCAGCCGTGGAGTTTTTGCCGCAGAACGTCTTCGCTGCTGTTGTCCATGGCGCTGGTGGGCTCGTCGAGCAGCATGATCGGCGGATCCAGCAACAGCGCCCGGGCCAGCAGCACGGCCTGGCGTTGACCGCCGGACAGCAATTGACCGCGCTCGCCGACGGGCCGGTCGAAGCCTTGCGGGTGTTGTCGGGCCAGCTCGGTGACGCCGGTCAGTTCCGCCACTTCGAGCATGCGCGCATCGCTGATGTAGCGCGCACCGAGGGTCAGGTTGTCGCGCAGGCTGCCGGCCAGCAGTGGCAGGTCGTGGGCGACATAACCGATCTGATGGCGCAGGTCGGCGACGTCCAGTTGTCGCAGATCCAGGCCATCGAGCAGCAACTGGCCTTCGGCAGGTTCGTAGAAGCCCATCATCAGTCGTGCGAGGGTACTTTTGCCCGAGCCGCTACGGCCGATGATGCCGATCCGTTCCCCGGGTTTCACACTGAAGCCGACATTGGCCAGCGCCGGTGCGCTCTGGCCGTTGTAGTGGAACGTCACGCCGACCACATCCAGCGCGCCTTGCAGTTGCGTGCGTTCCAGTGGCCGTTGGCGGGCGTCTCTTTCCTGGGGCAGGGACATCAGCGCGTCGGTGCTTTTCATGGTCAGTTGCGCTTGCTGGTAGCGGGTGATCAACCCGGCGATTTGCCCCAGCGGCGCCAGTACCCGGCTGCCGAGCATGTAGGTCGCGACCAGTGCGCCGACGCTCAGGTTGCCGGCGATGATGCTGTAGACCCCGGCGACGATGGTCGCCATGCCGGAAAACTGCTGGATGAACAGCGTGCCGTTGGTGGCCAGCGCCGCCAGGTTGCGCGCGTGGCTGTCGAGGCGGGTGAGGGCGCCGTGGGTGCTTTCCCATTTGTGCTGGCGCTCGCTTTCGGCGCTGCAGGCCTTGAGGGTTTCCAGGCCGCCGAGGGTTTCGATCAGCAGGGCCTGGCGTTCAGCCCCCAGGGTCAGGCTTTTTTGCACGGTGTCGCGCAGGCGTGCCTGGATCACCATGGCGAAAATGATCGTGATCGGGAACGCCAGGACCGGTATCACCACCAGCCAGCCGCCGAGCAGGCCGATCACCAGCAGCATCAGCAAGGCGAAGGGCAAGTCGATCAGGCTGGTGAGGGTCACGGCGGTAAGAAATTCGCGCAGGCCCTGGAAGTCATGAATGCTCTGGGCAAAACCGCCGATGGTCGCCGGACGCGCTTTCATCGCCATGCCGGTGATGCGTTCGAACAAGGTCGCCGACAGGATCACGTCGGTTTTCTTCCCGGCGGTGTCCAGCAAATGCGCGCGCACCACGCGCAGAACCAATTCGAAAACGGTGCCGATCAGCAAGCCGATGGACAACACCCACAAGGTCGATGTGGCCTGGTTCGGCACCACGCGGTCGTAGGTCTGCATCACGAACAGCGGCACCATCAGGCCCAGCAGGTTGATCAGGAAACTGGCGAGGATCGCGTCGCTGTACAGCCATTTCGACAGCTTCAGGGTGTCGCGAAACCAGGCCTGCACCCGCGGCACCAAGGGTGAGCGCAGGTCTTCGAGTTCATGCCGTGGCCGGGCGAACAGGGTCTGGCCAGAGTAATGCTCTGCAAGCTCTTCAGGGCTGATCCACTGTTCGCCGCCGTCGGCTTCGCTGGGCAGGATCAGTACCTTGCCGTCATCGCCGATGCGGCGTAGCACTGCTGTACGGCCGTTGTTCAGCAGCAGCAGCACCGGCAGGTTGAGCGGGGAGATGTCCTTGAGGTCGCGGCGCAACAGGCGCGCCTGTAAACCGGCCCGGGCCGCTGCGCGCGGCAGCAGATCCAGGCTCAGGCGTTGGTGTGCCATTGGCAGCCCGGCACTGAGGCTGGCGCGACTGACCGTCGCGCCATGGAGTTTGCAGAGGATCAACAGACCGTCCAGCAGTGGGTCATCGAAGCTCAGGCGCGGATCGACACCGATGTTGCCGGGTTCCATGCTGGTCACATTGATCGCTCCCGTATTTGCACAACTTACTGTAGGGGCGAGCTTGCTCCGGGCGGCGTTCCGACGATGAACCTGAGAGCGCCGCGGGGTGTCAGGACTCCCGCGTCATCATTAACGATCATCGCGAGCAGGCTCGCTCCTACAGAGGGCCCTATTTGAGTTCAGGCAGACGAGCTTCACTTTTGACTTCGGCCTGGGCAATCGCATCGGCAGGCAATACAACCCGCTGTTTGCTCAACAACTGGCCCATGTTCGCCAGGACCCGGTACATCGAAAACTCCTCGGTGTAGCGCACTTCGGTGTAGCGGCGGTTGGCGTTGTAGAGTTCGTTTTCACTGTCCAGCAGGTCGAGCAGGGTGCGTTGGCCGAGGCCGAATTGATCCTGATAGGCCATGCGCACGCGTTTACTGGTGTCGGCGTATTCACGGGCGGTCGGGGTCTGCTTCTTGGCGTTGACCATGGCGTTCCAGGCCAGGTGAATGTTTTCGTTGAGCTGGCGCAGGGCATTGTTGCGGATGTCCATCGCCTGATTGATCTTGTGCGCGTCGGATTGCAGGCGAGCCTTGTCGCTGCCGCCACGGAACAGGTTGTAGTTCATGACCACGCCGACTCGCCATTCGTTGTCATGACCCTTGTCGCCTTGAATGTTGTTGTTGGCGCCTACGGCGGCTTCGGCGTCGAAGCGTGGGTAAAACGGCGACTTGGCGACCTCGTACTGGCTCTCGGCCGATTGCACGTCGGCCTGGGCGGACTTCAGGTAGGGGTTGTTTTCCACCATGCTTTGCTGGGCTTCCAGCAAGGTGCCCGGCAGTTCGCCTCGCGTCGAAGGCGGGGCTTCCAGTTCATCGGGCAGGCGACCTACCACAGCGGCAAAATTGGCTTCCGCGTCGGCCAGGTCCACTTCGGCGGTGTCGAGGTTGTTCTCCGCCAGTGCCCGGCGAGCGGTGGACTGGTCGGCGTCGGCATTACTGCCGATACCGCGCTGGGTGCGCAGGCCGATCTGGTCGTTGACCCGCAAGTGCGCTTGCAGGTTGTTCTTGGCCAGCGTCACCAGTTCCCGGCGCTTGAGCACTTCGAGGTAGACCTCGATGGTGCGCAGGGCCAGATCCTGGGCGGTGCCCTGGGCGTAATAGGCCCGCGAGTTGACCACGCCTTTGGTGCGCTCGACCTCATTGGCAGTATTGAAGCCATCAAAAAGCATCTGGCGCAGGCGCAGTTCCGACTGGGTGTAGTTGAGGATCGATGTGTGGTGATCGCCGAACGCCCGGGTATTGGTGTTATCGCTGTACCCGCGCCCGTAGGCGGCATTCAGGTCAACCGATGGATAAAAGCCCCCCTTGGCGACCTTCACGTCTTCATCAGCCGACAGACGGCTGTCCACTCGCGACGCCAGTTCAGGGTGGGTTGCAATAGTGCTCTGGATCGCTTCGGTCAACGACATGGCTTGAGCCTGAGAGGTGCAGGCCATGGCCAGTAAAACGGCGGTGCAGAGGGGGCTTAATCGGCGCATGGATGCATCTCCCTGATTCCTGATGGTGCTTTATCAGTCGCCAATTATTTGACGACTTTTATAGGTAAACCGTTTCATGCTTTTAACAAAAGAGCTAAGAACATTCTGGGGCGAAGCTAAGAAGAATTTTTCATAGCGGTTATGCCGAAAAAAACTTATGCGGTCTGCAAAATCCAGCACATTGTTCACTGGCGAAGCCCTTGATTTATGAGCTTTAGGGCGCTCATCAGGGTTCGTGAAAGGCTTCGATCCACTTATCGACATAGGGCGGAGAAGTGCTGGAGGGGAGGGATGTGTAGCGGAATTGAGTGACGGTTTTTTGTCACATGGGTGGTTCAGGACCGTTACGCTTCGCTTGCAGGACACCTGTTTGTGATTTGGATTCCAATGCCATTGATTGCAAAGGGATTACTTCAAACCGCACGTGACCTGCGGGCAACACGCCGGGCGAGATCGTCGCCAGGGCAGCGGCTTACTCAGGTAACCCCGCTGACCGGTAGACGATCCGCCGGGCAACCCGTTTGAGCCATCCATGAGCATGTTCTTCGCAACAAAAAAGTGCCGACAGCATGTTGGCAGCGGAGGAGATGCACATGGCTACGCTCATCGGTATCGTCAGTAAGGTCATCGGTCAGGTATTCGCACTGGCGGGCGACGGCACTCGTCGCGTTCTGATCGAGGGCGACCGATTGTTCGCCGGTGAACAACTCAATACCGGGGCCGAAGGTGCCGTGGCGGTGCATTTGGAAAATGGCCAGGAACTGACCCTCGGACGGGGCAGCAGCCTGCAAATGAACGCTCAATTGCTGGTCCATGAATCACCTCATGTGAACGCGGCCGAGGCGGTGACGCCGAGCCAGGCGCAACTGAGCGACGTCGAGCAACTGCAAAAAGCCATTGCTGCCGGTGATGACCCGACGCAGACCGCCGAAGCCACGGCGGCCGGGCCGGGTTCGACCGGGCCTGGCGGTGGCGCACTGGGCGGCGGCCACAGTTTTGTATTGCTTGAGGAAGTGGGCGGGCGGGTCGATCCGATCATTGGCTTCCCTACAGCCGGTTTCAATGGCATTCCCGAATTTCCCGAAGAGCGGCACGATGCCGCGATCAACACTGGCGATGACACTCCGGCGCCAGTGATCACACCTGCCGTGAACAACCCGGTCACCCTCAACGGGCTGTCGGTGGCGGGGGGCGAACTGACCGTTAACGAAGCCAATCTCGCCGGTGGCTCGGCGAGCAATCCCGCGGCATTGACCCAGAACGGCACGTTCACCGTCACGGCGCTCGACGGGTTGAACAACCTGAGCATTGGCGGTATCAGCGTCATCAGCGGCGGCGTCGCCGCAGGCTTCCCGCAGTCAATCACCACGCCGCTGGGCAGTACCCTGACCATCACCGGTTACAACCCGGCCACGGGCGTGGTGAGTTACAGCTACACCCTCAACGGCAACGAAACCCATACATCCGGTGACGGCACCACCCTCAGCGAACACTTCACCGTGGTGGCTGGCGACAGCAATGGCGACACCGCCACCGGTTCCCTGGACGTCAACATCACCGATGATGTACCCAAAGCGTACGACGACCACAATGGCACGGCATCGGAAACCCATCTTGTCCTCAATGGCAACGTGCTGACCAACGACGTGCAAGGCGCAGACCGCGTGCCGGTCGGCCCGAGCAGCGGCCCGATCACCCCCGGCACGTTCGTCGGTACCTACGGCACCCTGGTGCTCAATGCCAACGGCACTTACACCTACACCCTGAACACCAGTGATGCCGATTTCAAAGCGCTGCATGGCGGCGGCACCGGCACCGAAAATTTCACCTACACCCTCACCGATGCCGACGGCGACACCAGCACCGCCCACCTGATACTGAACATTCACAACAACGACGATGGCGTGACCCTCAATGGCCTCGATGCGCAGGGTGGCGAACTGACGGTCTATGAAAAGAACCTCAGCGACGGCACCAGCCCCAATGCCCCGGCCCTGACCCAGAGCGGTACCTTCACCGTCAGCGCGCTGGATGGCCTGCAAGCCCTGACCGTGGGTGGCATCACCGTGGTCAGCGGTGGCGTGGCCGCAGGTTTTCCGCAAACCATCACCACCCCCTTGGGCAGCACCTTTACCATCACCGGCTATAACCCGGCGACCGGCGTGGTCAGCTACAGCTACACCCTGGTGGATAACGAAGCGCATCCGAACGCCAATGGCGCCAACAGCCTCACCGAGCACTTCAACGTCGTTGCCACCGACACCGATGGCAGCACCGCCACCGGGCAAATCAACGTCAACATCGTCGACGATTTGCCGACCGCCAAACCTGACGCCGACTCCGTGCAGGAGGGCGGCACCGTCAGCGGCAACGTGCTGGACAACGACATCGGCGGCGCCGACGGCCCGGCGGCCAGCGGCGCGGTGGTCGGCGTGCGCGCCGGCTCGGACACCTCGACCTCGGCCATCGGCGGCTTGAACAGCCAGATCAACGGCACCTACGGCTACCTGACCCTCGATGCCCATGGCAACGCGGTCTACCACAGCAACCCGAACAGCGTGAGCGGCCCCGGGGCGACCGACGTCTTCACCTACACCGTGCGCGATGCCGATGGCGACGAGAGCACCACGACTATCACCATCGACGTGTACAACAG
>NZ_WTFT01000021.1:0-8854 GCF_009861505.1 Pseudomonas izuensis
CCACCACCACCGTCCTTCGCGTGGGCACTCGACACATCGGACAGACTGTCCGGAATCAATACGGTAGACGCCGACAAAACCGCGCCAATAGCTACTGCAAGTAAAAGCTTGTTGATGTGCATGTCGTTCTCCGTTTTCTTTTTTCAAGTTGGAACGTTGATGAACAATGCAACGTGCTGCTTGGTTCCTTTATTCAGTAGGAATGTTGAAAAACACCTCAACGTACTGATTTATTCAGTCGCGACGTTGAAGCCCCCCTGCAACCCGCTGCCATGGCCCGTTCCAGAAGGTCAGTGAATGCTGGAAGCCAGCTCGAAAATCGGGATGTACATCAGGATCACGATCACCCCGATCAGCAGGCCGATGAAGGTCATGAGCAAGGGTTCGAACAGCCGTACGAACCACTCGATCCAGCGGCTGATTTCTTCGTCGTAGAAGTCGGCGCTGCGCTCCATCATCTGTCCCAGGTTACCGGACTGTTCGCCGGCACGCAGCAGGCGCAGGGATACCGGGGTCACCAGGCGATTGAGTTCCAGCGCGGTCGACAACGATTGCCCCTCGCGCACCCGTTCGCATGCCTGGTCCAAGCGCGTGCGGGAAGCCACGGTGAGCAGGCCACGGACCATGCCCATGGCGGTGACGAGGGGAATGCCGCCTTGCAGCAGAATCCCCAGGGAACGGTAGAAACGTGCCAGTTCGTACATGAAGATGCGCTGGTGCACCGCCGGGAGTTTTTCGATCAGGCGGTCCACGCCCCGGCGAAAGGACGGTTGTCGCTGGAGCAGGGTGAGGGAGACGATGATGGCCAGGAAGGCACCGAAGAATTCGCCCTGGTGGGCGTGCAGGAACATGCCGCTGCTCATCAGCACCTGAGACAGCCACGGCAGGTTCGACCCCAGCCCTTCGAACACCAGGCTGAAGCGCGGCACCACGTAACCCATCAAAAACAAAACCACGCCACCGCCCACCACCAGCAGCAGCATGGGGTAGATCGAAGCGCTGACGATCTTCTGGCGAACCTCGTCCATGCGCTGGCGATAGCTGACATATCGGCCCAGGGCATCGCCCACGGCACCGGTCTTTTCACTGGACTGCACCAACGCCACGTACAGAGGAGGGAATACCGCCGACAGCTGGCCCAATGCCTGGGAGAATGATTTGCCTTCATAGAGCAGGCGCACCAGTTCGTTCAAGGTTTTGCGAGCCTGTGGCGCGGTTTCTTTTTCCGCCAGGCTTTCCAGCGCATCGATCAACGGCAGGCCGGCGTTGAGCAACGTCGTCAGTTCCTGGCTGAACAGCACCAGGTTGAACGTCTCCCGCTGCTTGAGGCGCAACGCCCGCCAATGTCGCTCGGCGTGCAGGCTGACCACCCGCAGGCCCTGGTCTTCGGCGATGCGCCGGGCTTCACTGTGGCCCGGCGCTTCGACGGTCATCGATACCACACCGGCCTTGCCGACTGCTTTGAGGTGAAAACGCATGGTCGCCATCCCCGTCACTGCCAACTGGTGATTTCGGCGTTTTCGCCTTCGCCACCGGGTTGGCCGTCCTTGCCCAGGGACAGCAGGTCGTATTCACCGTTTTCGCCAGGGCAGCGGTAGGTGTAGTTACGGCCCCATGGGTCCTGTGGCAGTTTTTTCTGCAAGTACGGGCCGGTCCAGTGGGGTTCGTCACTGGGCGCGGTGACCAGCGCCTGCAGGCCCTGTTCGGTCGACGGGTAATGGCCGACCTCCAACCGGTACAAATCCAGGGCCTTGCCCAGGCCTTCTATTTGCGCCTTGGCCACTTTCACTTCGGAGCGGCCCAGCTGCGCGAAATACTTCGGCGCGACGATGCCGGCCAACAGCCCCAGCACCACCAGCACGACCAACAGTTCAAGCAAGGTGAACCCGCGCTGGGCTTTCGGAAAAGAATCACGCGGGGCGCAAAACAGTCGCTGTTTCATGATGACCTCACACTCGGCAGAAAGGATCGCAGCGGGTTGATGCAATTGAGGCGTATGCAATTGCCATGCAAGGGATTGCCAAAGACTTCGTCCTCCCCCCGAACCCCCCGTGCCAAGGCCCTTTGCGGTTTCGGCACAGTGCTTGCGTATGGCTGATAAACGAGCGGCCATTGGGGCAATACCCCCATTTTTCGGGGCCGGGCAGGGGAGGTAGAACAATGAAAACTCTCACCGCAGGACTACTCGGCCTGACGCTGCTGGCAGGCACCGCCCAGGCCGATGTGTTCGTCTCGGTGGACGCCAGAGGCAACTTCGTCCTCTCCAACGTGCATCGCCCCGGTCGCCACTATCAGCGGGTCATTCATGAGCCCCAGGCGGCCGTAGTCAGCATCGACCGGCAGCCGCAGATGATTGCCGCACGACCCTATGCCGAGCTGGTTTCAAAGGCGGCCACGGACAATCAATTGCCCGCAGCGCTGCTGCACGCGGTGATCCAGACCGAATCCCACTACGACGCCCGCGCCGTGTCGCCCAAGGGCGCGGGGGGGTTGATGCAGTTAATGCCCGACACCGCCCGTGAGATGGGCGTGGCCAATGTCTACGACCCCAAGGCCAACATCCAGGGCGGCGCCCGCTACCTCAAACGCCTGATGACGATGTTCGACAACGACATCGCCCTGGCCGTGGCCGCCTACAACGCAGGTCCCCAGGCCGTGCTCAGCCGTGGCGGCGTGATCCCGCCCTTCGCCGAAACCCAGCGTTATGTGCCCAGCGTGTTGAACCAATACCGGCGTTTGCAGGGGCTGTCGGCGGATGCCCCGTTGTGAGTGAAAGCCCCGGGGTGGTTTTCCCCAACAGTGGGGAATAGTGGCCCCGGCGAAAAAGTGGGGAAAAAGTGGGGAATTTTCCCCTTGCGAATTAAGTGATGACTGTAAATGGCTGAAAAATAGATGAATTTTTTATGGCATGCAGATTGCTCAAGGGAGTTATCGAGAATTATTCCCTGTGAGCGTCCACAGCGAGGCCCGTGATCATGACCGGCATACACCATGTTCCCACCATCCTCCCCTGGCTGTTGTTGGCCGCGTCCATGCTGGGCATCGAGTTCGCCGAAGCCGCCGTGCGTTGCGAGCGCAACCTGACGGCGAACGTCGTGGCGCTGGACCAGCCGCTGATGTTCAACCGTCTCGGGGCGCAGAACGTCAATGGCATGATGTTCGCCTTGCGTCGCGACGTGGTCGATGACCGTCAGGTTTCCCTGGACCAGGGGGGCGCCGCGGTGCCGGGCAAGGTGTCGTTGCGGCCGGACAAGCGCCCGCGTCCATTGGTGCTGCGGGTCGCCGCCGGTGACTGCCTGACGGTCAACCTGCAAAACCTGCTGGCCTACCAGGCCAACCCGGGTGCCCATGATGGGGGTGGCGAAGAGGAGGGTGAAGGCGGCATCGAAATTGGCGCTGGCGGTGAAGCCTTCAAGGCTGACGAACAGGTCGCCGACCGGCATGTCGGCTTCCAGGTCAACGGCATGCAAGCGGTCAACAGCATCGATGACATCTCTTCTTATACCGGGCGCAACGCCAACACCCTGGTCGCACCCGGCGCCAGTCGTTCCTACACCCTGTACGCCGAACGCGAAGGCGCGTTCACGGTGAGCAGCCGCGGCGCGACCTTTGGTGGCGAGGGTGCGGCCGGCAACAACGCCAACGGCTTGTTCGGCCAGGTGGCGGTCATGCCCAAGGGCGGTCGCAGTTACCGCAACACCATCACCGAAGAAGAGATGCGCCTGGCCAGCACCGGCCGCACCCCGGCCGGTCATCCGATCGTCGACTACCAGGCACGCTATCCACAGCGCCAGCCGTGGATTCGCGAAGGCAAGGCTGGCAAGCCGATCATCAACATGGTCGACGGCAATGAAATCGTCTCCAGCGAAGCCGATGCGATTGTCATGGGCAGCAACGCCGATGGCAGTTTCCCGGCCTCGACCTATCCGCTGGAAAGTATCGGCAAACGCAACCCGGCAATCCCCAACCGGCTGGAGCCGTTCCGCGATTTCTCCGCGCAGTTCCAGGATGAAACCGCCGTGACCCAGGCGTTCCCGGCTTACTGGGCCGACCCGGTCATGGCCCACGTACTGGAGCCGACCCGCGATTCGTTCATGATCAACTACGGCTCCGGCGGCATGGGCGCCGAAGTGGTCGCCAACCGCCTGGGTGTGGGGCCGATGCACGATTGCCTGTCCTGCGCCTATGAAGAGTTCTTCCTCAGTGCCCACACCGTCGGCGACGTGGCGATGCTGGTGGACGTACCGGCCAACGCCGGGCTGGAAGGCATCACCCCTGGCCAGACCCCGCGTGCCGATCAGGTCGGGGTCAAGGCGACCACGGCGCTGTATCCGTCGGAGCCGTCGAACGTCGCTCACAGCTACATCGGCGACTTCGTCAAATTCCGCAACACCCACAACGGCTACGAGCATCACATCTTCCACTTGCACGGCCATCAGTGGCTGTTCAACCCCAACGACGACAACTCCGACTATGTGGACGCCCAAGGCATCGGTCCGGGCGCCGGCTACACCTATGAAATCGCCAACGGCGGCTCGGGCAACCGCAACCGGGTCGCGGGCGATGCGATCTATCACTGCCATTTCTACCCGCACTTCGCCCAAGGCATGTGGGCCATGTGGCGGGTGCATGACGTCTTCGAAGAAGGCACCCGGCTCGAAGTCTCGCAACAGGGCGCCGATGGTTTCCACAGCGAACCTTATGCCCTGCGCAGCGGTAAACCGGCGGCAGGCGCACGGGCCTTGCCCGACGGTGAAATCGTTGCCGGCACGCCGATTCCAGCCGTGGTGCCGCTGCCCGGCAAAGCCATGGCACCGATGCCAGGCAAAGTCGCGGTCGTACCGAAGATCGGCGAAACCCTGGTGGCCGCCAACGATGATGACGATGATGAAGAAGGCGATGATGACGGCGAGCACCATGGCGGTGGCGTCCGGGCCATCGGTTCCCTGGCGCTGATCGATCGCAGCGATGCCAACCGTAATACCGACGGCACCCTGAAAAACCCTGGCTATCCCTTCTGGATCGGTGGCATGGAAAGTTCGGTCGGCCAGCGTCCACCGACCCCACCGCTGGACATGCTCGACGCCGCCACGGCACAGAGCCTGAAAGCCAGTGGCAAAGCCCTGTGGGCCAACCTTGATCCGAATCAGTCCGGTGGCTGGAACGGCGGCTTGCCGCGCCATGCCCTGGGCGGCGTGTCCGAGGGGGGCGAGGCGCAGACCGTTACCACGTCGCTGGACTTCTCCAAGTCGGTGACCCGGGCCAAACCGATCTACCTGCCGGAAGAAGGCACCGAAGTCGAACAGTCGGCCATGGCCTTCCACGCGAAAAAAGATCACCCCAGTTACGCCGTACTGCCGGGCAGCCAAATCGTGGCGCGCAACTTCCGCACCAACGGTGCCTTGCCGATTGCCGGCGCCCCGTACTACGAACCCTGCATGGATGACCGGCAGAAACGCCTGACCAGCAGCGCCGGCACCGGCGAGTTCAACAGCGGCGAGCGCCTGGATGGCATGTCTTTCATCGGTTCGTCGACCTTCACCGCCGACCGTCCACGGGTCTACAAAGCGGCGAACATCCAGTTCGACGCGGTGTACAACAAGGTCGGCTATCACTTCCCGCAAGCGCGCATCCTGGCGCTGTGGGAAGACGCCTGGCCGGTGATCACCAAGCAGCGTCCGCCAGAGCCGCTGGTGATGCGCATGAACACCTTCGACTGCGTGCAATACCAGCAAACCAACCTGGTGCCGGCCACCTACGAGATGGACGACTATCAGGTGCGCACGCCGACCGACGTGATCGGCCAGCACATCCACCTGCCGAAATGGGACCTGACCGCCGCGGACGGTTCGTCTAACGGCTGGAACTACGAAGACGGCGTGCTCTCCCCGGGTGCCGTGCAGGAACGTATCCACGCCATCCGCGAATACAACCAGTGCGAAGGCACTGACCCGCGCGACGGTACGCCAGCCTGCCCGAAAGCCAAGAATCACCCGTACTTCGGCCAGTTCGGCCGGGCCGATTGGGTCGGGGCGCGCACGGCGATGCAGCGCTGGTTCGTCGACCCGGTGGTGAACACCCAGGGCGTCGACCGTGGCCTGGGCACCATTTTCACCCACGACCACCTAGGCCCGTCGACTCACCAACAGATTGGCCTGTACGCCACCGTGCTGGCCGAGCCAGCCGGTTCCACCTGGTTCCACGCCGAAACCGGCGAGCCGTTGTACAGCGGCGCGCGGCAGGATGGCGGGCCGACTTCGTGGCAGGCGGTGATTTCCACCGGTGACCTGGACAATGACGGCAAGAACGACAGCTTCCGTGAGTTCTTCCTCGAATACAGCGACTTCCAGCACGCCTATGAAGCCGGTGTGTACGTGGGCGCAGGTCCCAATGGCGTACCGAACCCACAAGCGTTCCCGGCCACGGCCGATAGCTTCCGCTACGCGATCAACCCGCCGGTGCGCGACAACACCAGCGAGTTGCTCGAAGCGGTGGTGGAACTGCGAGGCGGCGTGAAACCGGGCTGCCCGAGCCGGCCTTGCCCGCAAGCGATCTCGGTGGATGACCCGGGCATGTTCGTCGTCAACTACCGCAACGAACCGCTGGCCCTGCGGGTGTTCGACCCGAACAAGGTCGGCCCGGACGGCAAGCGCGGCATGCAGGCCGATGGCCTGGGCGGCGATCTGGCGTACGCCATGCAAAGCCGTACCGACCGTGCGATCCCGGCGATGAACCTGGCGCCGAACCTGATCACCTCGGCCACCGGCCCGACCGGCGGCACCACGCTGTTCCCGCCGCACATCAACAAGGGTGGTGCGGAACCGGGTGATCCGTTCACCCCGATGCTGCGGACCTACACCGGTGACAACGTACGGCTGCGGGTGCATGCCGGCGGCCACGAAGAGGAGCACAACGTCACCCTGCACGGTGTGAAATGGCTGCAAAGCGGTTCCGGTTTCGGCAACAGCTCCAACTCCGGCTGGCGCGCCTCGCAGATGGTCGGGATCTCCGAGCAAATGGGCTTCAATGCGCCGGTGTCGATGATGTCCAGCGCGGCGGCGACTACCGGTGACTATCTGTACACCATGGACGCGTCTATCGAGGGTTACTGGAACGGTATCTGGGGTGTGATGCGCAACTACACCGCGCAACGCAACGATCTGTTCGCGCTGCCGAACAACCCGAAACCGACCGGCATGCGCAACACCGTGGCGTTCGATGGCATCTGCCCACGGATTGGCGCCAACCCCAACGGCATCGGCACCCGGCCGACCGTGCAACGCAATTATGAAGTGGTCGCGGCGCTGGCCAACGACATCCTGGCCAATCCACTGGGCCTGTCTATCGGTGACCCGTCGGGTATCGGCCAACATGTCGGCGGGCCGTTGAAACCGGCGGGGGGCACCCTGGTGCTCAACTCGCGGACGGTGAGCATTCCACAGGTCACGGTGACCGATCCCGAGGATGGCGAAACCTTCACCATCGGCGGGCAAAGCGGGCCGCTGCATGACCCGACCGCGATCCTGTATGTGCGCAAGGCCGACCTCGACCCGATCACCGGCAAGCTCAAACCCGGTGTGCCGGTAGAACCGCTGATCCTGCGTGCGGCGGCCGGTGATTGCATCAACATCACCCTGGAAAACCGTCTGCCGAGCGTGATGCCGGACCTGGCCCAGACCGCGATCATGCAGGGCCTGGCCAAGCGCGACCGCAACGACGGCATGGGCTCGACCACCTTCAACAACAACCTGTTGCGGCCCTCCAGTCATGTCGGCCTGCATACGCAACTGCTGGCGTATGACATCACCAAGTCCGACGGCGCCAACGTCGGCGCCAACCCGATCCAGACCGTACCGCCACGCGTTGGCAACACGGGCGCGTACCCGACCCGTACCTACCAGTACTACGCCGGGCACCTGGAGCGTGAAGGCAAGCCGATCACCCAACTGGGGCGCAACGTCGACAACATCAACGCCACGGCAGTGGAGTTCGGCGGGTTGAACATCACTCCGGCGGACGTCATCAAGCAGCCGCAAAAAGGTCTGGGCGGAGCGATGAGCATCCTGCCGGCCGGCGCCACCTGGGTCGAGGATGCCAAGCGTGCTTCGGCCACGGTGACCGCGCCGGGCCAGGCCACCTACCGTGACTTCGCGATGGTCTGGCAACGCGCCCTGAACACGCGCTGGGCCAATGGGCGGCCGGTGGAAGGCATTGCTTCGGAAGGCAACGGTGTACCGAACGATCCGAAGGACAACGCCAGCATGGCCATCAACTACAAGATCGAACCGATGTGGTTCCGCTTCGGCCTGGCCCCGGACGCGCCGTTCGGTCACGCCGACGGCCATGGCTACGGTGATGTGCCGAACGCGCACATGGCTTACAGCAACGCGCTGGTGGGCAGCGACCCGCAGACGCCGGTGTTCTACGCCAAACCGGGGCAACCGTTCCGCACGCACATCCTGATGCCGTCCGGTGGCAGCCGCGGCTCGACCTTCCAGCTCGATGGTCACGTCTGGTCGGTCAACCCGTTCCAGTCGGAGAAAAGCGATGTGGGTGGCTACCCGATGGGTACGCCGGGCGTCGGTTCGGTGAAGTTCGGGCTCAACCCGATGTCGATGTACATCGGCGCCCGGGAAAGCGTGCTGCCGGCGGCGCACTTCAGCTTCATGCACCCGAGCGCCGGCGGCAGCAACGCGATACCGGGGGACTACCTGTACCGCGACAACGCGTCCTTCGGTAATACCGCCGGGTTGTGGGGCTTGCTGCGGGTGACCAATGAGCCGGAACCGGCACCGGTGCCGTAACGGTCGGGAAGGGGTGGTGGGCAACACCACCAAACCTGTGGGAGCAAGGC
>NZ_WTFT01000021.1:8877-24888 GCF_009861505.1 Pseudomonas izuensis
GGCTTGCCCGCGATGGGAGCACCACGGTTTTGAGGCAGGCACCGATCTGTTAAGGGGAGAAGTGGCATGAACAGGACCATCACATTCGCCAGTTGTGCCCTGGTTATCGGGGTGGCGCTGATCTGGCTGGGGGTATCGCGCACGTCGCCCCCGGTCATGCTCAGCGAGGTGACACTGCCCGATACCTGGACCGGCCAGACCCTGGAACGTGATGGCGTGTCCGTGGTGCTCGACATGCGAGCACTGGCCGAAGATGGCGTGCTGCGTGAAGGCGAATTCGCCGATGTGCGATTCCGCGTCACGGACAAGGCTTCAGGCCAACCGCTGGCAGGCGTCGCCCCGGGTGCCTGGCTCGACCCGGAAACCGTGGCCGCCGACCAGGCCCAAGGGCGCGAACAGAGCTGCAAATCCCGGGTCGGCGTGTTCCTTAAATCGAGTATCGGCGCGCGACCGCTGCTCGACCTCAACAGCTACTTCCTGCTGGTGATGAACCGCGATGCCAGCGTCTCGGTGGTCGATCCCTCGGTGTCGGTGGGCGGGATCACCAGCACCCTGACCCGCATCGATCTCAAGCAACCGCCGATGGACTGGGTGACGCCACGGGACAACAAGCGGGTCTTTGTGTCGATGCCGGCAGCAGGCGAAGTCGCGGTGATCGACAGCGAACAATTCAAACAGCTGGACTCGGTGGCGGCTGGCAGCAACCCGGTGCGGGTGGCCTTGCAACCGGACGAACGCCTGCTGTGGGTGGGCAACAATGCCAAGTCCGCGGAGCAGTCCGGGGTCACTGTGATCGACACCGCCAGCCTGAAAACCCTCAAGCACCTGGCCACCGGCAGCGGGCACCACGAAATCGCCTTCAGCAAGGACAGCCGTTTTGCCTTTGTCAGCAACCGCGACGACGGCACCCTGAGCATCATCGATATCGCCAGCCTGACCCTGATCAAACAGCTCAAGACCGGCTCGCACCCGTTGTCGGTGGTGTACTCGCCGCTGTCTGGCGCTGTGTACGTGGCCGACGGCAAGGACGGCACCGTCACCGTGGTCGATGCCGCGAGCCAGTCGGTGCGGCGGGTGATCAGGATGAAACAGGGGCTCGGCCCGATGGGCTTCAGCGCCGACGGCCGTTTTGGCATCGCGCTCAACACCCTGGAAAACCGGGCCTCGGTGATAGACGCCGCCACCGATTCGCTGATCCATGAACTGGACGTGTCCGCCGAACCCTATCAAGTGGTGTTCACCAAGGCCTATGCCTACGTTCGTGGCCTGGCGTCGTCCAAAGTGACCATGATCAACCTGTCGTCGCTGGGGGAAGGCCGCCAGCCGATCAGCCAGGGATTCGAGGCGGGTACCCAGCCACCACGCCTGGCCGGCGACTTGCCGCTGGCGTCGAGCCTGGCGGTGTCACGGGATGACAATGCGGTGTTCGTGGTCAACCCGGTGGACAACACCACCTACTTCTATGCCGAAGGCATGAACGCGCCGATGTCCGGCTATCCCAATCGCGGGCAAGTGGCGCGGGCGGCGCTGGTCATCGACCGCAGCCTGCGCGAAGTCGAGCCGGGCCTGTACAGCGCACGGATCAAACTGCCACCGGCAGGGCGTTTCGACGTGGCGTTCCTGCTCAATCAACCGAACATCATCCATTGCTTCAGCACCGTGGTCGAAGCGAGCAAGAACACCGTGCAACACGCCGGTGTGCCGAAAGTGGAGTTCATGCTCGACCACTCCACCGTCGCGCTGGGCAGCCCATACGTGGTGCGCTTGCGCATCGTCCAGGGCAAACAAAAGGCCCGGCTCAGCGGCGTCAAAGACGTGCAGGTGCGCTACTTCCTGGCGCCGAGTTCACGGTCTCAGCTGGTGGCGGCACGGGATGTCGGCAACGGGGTTTATGAAGCCCCGGTCACCCTCGACCAGACAGGCGCCTGGTATCTGCACGTGCGTGCGGCATCCCTGGGCGCGACCTTCGACGACCAGACGTTTGCCAGCGTTCGGGTGTTGCCCGGCGAAACTCATTGAGAGGACATCGACATGAACCGATTTGCACATCGTGGACTGCTGACGCTCTGCCTGTTGGCCGTTGGTGTCGGCCAGGCCCTGGCTCACTCGGCAGATGAACATGCCGGCCACACCCGAGCGGTGAAAAGCGCCAGTTCGGAGACTGCCCAGGTCAAGTTCGCCGACGTGGCACTGGTGGACCAGAACGGCAAGACCGTGCGCCTGGAAAAGGACCTGGTGCAAAACAAGATCGTGGTCATGAGCTTCATCTACACCAGTTGCACCACGGTCTGCCCGGTGGTGTCGTCGATCATGGGCAAGGTGCAAAAGCAGCTGGGGGCACGGGTCGGCACTGAAGTGCAGCTGGTGTCGATCAGCATCGACCCGCAGCGCGACGACGCCAAACGCCTGAACGATTACGCACGTACCTTCCAGAACGGTCCGGGCTGGAGCTGGCTCACCGGTTCCCCGCAGTCGGTCAACGAAACCCTCAAGGGCCTGGGCAGCTTCAGTGGCGACTTCAAAAACCATCAACCCCTGATCCTGGTGGGTGACGGCAACAGCCGTCACTGGACCCGTTATTACGGTTTCACCGACCCGGCCGTGCTCAGCCGAGAAGTGGAAAAACTCAGCGGCGAGCGCAATGCCCACGCCAAACACACTGCCATTGCCATGGAGCATCAGCCATGAAAGCGCTCGCCTTGATCCTCCTGACCATGTGCTTCTGCGTGATCAGCTTCCTGGCGTTTTCCCATGAAGGGCATGGGCAAACGGTGCTGGCTGCCGCTGAAGCACCGGCGACGTCCGGGATGCCTGCGGCGTCTGCGCAACAACCGGCCAGCGGTACCCACGATGCCAAAACCTGGTTCACCGACACCCCGTTGCAGGACCAGAACGGCAATACCCTGCGCTTCTACAGCGACGCACTACAGAACCGCGTGGTGCTGCTCAATGTGATTTACACCAGCTGCAACGATGCCTGCCCACTGATCACCCAGAAACTCAAGCAAGTGCGTGAAGTGCTGGGCGACAAGGCGGACGGCGTCACCTTTATCTCCCTTACCAGTGATCCGCTGCGGGATACTCCAGCGGTACTCAAGGCTTACACCTTGAAGCAGGGCGTCGATGGCCCCCACTGGCTTTTTCTTACCGGCGACAAGGCGCAAATGGATCTGGTCCTGGGCCGTATCGGCCAGATCGTGCCGACCCCCGAGCAGCATTCCACGCAGTTGATCGTTGGCGACGTGGCCAACAAGCGCTGGAGCAAAATCCGCCCCGATGCCCCGGCCGCCGCCATTGCCCAGCGCTTGCAGTTGCTGACAATGCCCGTGGCCGGTCGCTGAGTGCGCGTCATGAAAAACGCCCTCATCCTCGGCCTGCTCCTCCTCGCAAGCGTGAGCCTGACCGTCCGGGCGCTGCCGCTGTCTCCCGGCGAAAGCGCCGGCAAGCGGCTGTACCGCGAGGGTGTGTCGGCCAGCGGTGAGCCGATCATGGCCCGGGTCGGGGCGGCGGACATGGTGCTGCCGGCGACCAGCCTGCCGTGTGCCAATTGCCATGGCACCGATGGCTTGGGGCGTCCCGAGGGCGGGGTGCGGCCGCCGGAATTGACCTGGTCGCGGCTCACCAGCACCTATGGCCAGCAGCAGATCAATGGGCGCAAGTACCCGGCGTATACCGAAAGCACATTGGCCAGGGCGGTGCAGGAGGGGCGCGACCCCGGCAACAATCGTCTCGACCCGGCGATGCCGCGGTTCGTGCTGTCGATGAACGATCAGCGCAACCTCACGGCTTACCTCAAGCGCCTGGCCGATGACCGCGATCCGGGCCTGAGCCCCGACAGCCTGCACCTGGGCACCTTGCTGCCGGCCACGGGCGCGTTGAGCGAGGAGGGCGCCACAGTGGCGGCGGTGCTCAAAGGCTGTATCGCACGCATCAATAAGGCGGGCGGGATTCATGGCCGGCAGTTGCACCTGACCATCCTCGACCCGGGGCCCGATCGTGCCAGTGCCGTGCAAGCATTGAATCAACTGATCGAACAGGAGCAGGTGTTCGCCCTGATCGCTCCGCTGGCACCGGCCCTCGAGGCGGAACTGGCACCGCGCCTGGAACAGGCCGGTGTGCCGCTGATCGGGCCACTGTCATTGCAAGGCCCGGCCCAGGTCAGCCGGCAGATTTTCGAACCGCTGCCGGGGTTGCGTGAGCAAATGATTGCCCTGGCCGATTACGCCGCCACCAGTCTGCGGGTGTTGCAAGGGCCCACGCTGATCACCTACTCGGACGAGCCCGGCCAACGGCTGGCCGCGGAGAACCTCGCCCAGTACCTGCAAGACAACGCCTGGCAGAAAGTGCGCCTGCAACTCTGGCCGTCGGCGCCGGATGAATTGCCGCTGGGCTCGCGCTCGGTGTTCTATCTGGGCAACAGCAGCGGTTTCAGTCGCCTGGCCGAACGCTTGCAGACGGCGGGCCAGGTGCCCTACCTGTTCGCCGCGTCGAATCAGGTGGCAGGCGACCTGTTGCAGATGCCCGGCGCCTTTTCCCGACGGGTGTTCCTGGCCTATCCGTTCGTGCCCGGCGACTGGACGCCGGGCGGGCGGCTGGCCCTGACCCAATTGCGTGAACAGCAGAAGCTCGGTGGCGAGCATGCGGTAATGCAGGTCGGCGCGTTCAGTTCGATGATGTTGTTCAGCGAAGGCATGAAAAGGGCCGGGCGCGACGCCAGCCGCGAAAAGCTGGTCAGCGCCCTGGAGGGCCTGCATGACTTCGATACCGGACTGACCCCGCTGATCAGTTTCGGACCGGGTCGCCGCCTGGGCCTCAACGGCGCCCATGTGGTCACGGTGGACCTGTCCGACCAGCGTTTCTATCTGGTTGCCCCTTACAAACCCATTGCCGCCATGCCCTGACCGGAGGCCGAACATGAAACTCAACACTGTGCTGATCCTGTTGACGTTGTGGGTGCCTGCGGCGTTTTGCAGCAATGGCCAGGTCGCGGCCCGGGTCAATGGCGAGGAAATTTCGCAGTTGCGCCTGGAGCGCTATTTTGCCGAGTACCTGGAGGATCAGGGCCGGGCGGTCGCCAGCATCCGCAGTCCCAGCGCCTACAAACAGTTGCGCAAGGCTGCGCTGGACGCCTTGATCGACAAGGAATTGCTCTGGCAGGAAGCGGTCAGGCGCGGGGTGGTGGTCAGCGATGCCATGGTGCAGAGCCAGGTGGACCAGACGCGTCAGGCCATGGGCGGCGCGCAGGTGTTCGCCCGGCGCCTTGAGGATGCCGGTTTCGATGAAGCGGCTTATATCGAGTACACCCGCCGGGACCTGGCGGCGCAGAAGATGTTCAGCGAACTGACCAGGGTCAGTGAACCGGACGAGCAACAGGTCCATGCTTTTTTCGAAGAGTACCGCGCCCAGATGATCCGGCCCGAGGAAATACAGGTCAGGCATATCCTGATCAAGGTGCCTCAGGGTGCGGATGCTTCCACTGTTACATCAGCGAGACTACGATTGGAGACAATGCGCAAGAGGATTGCAGAAGGGGCAGACTTCGCCAGTGTCGCCCGCAGCGAATCCGAAGACGCATCGGCCAGCCAGGGTGGCGATTTGGGCTACTTTCCCCGCGGGCGCATGCAGCCCGAGTTCGAGGCGGCAGCCTTTGCCCTGGCACCGGGAGCGGTCAGCGAACCGGTACGTACGGCGGTTGGCTGGCACTTGATCTATTTACAGAACCGAATGGAGGCAGCGGATGTCACAGAGGAGCAAGGACTTGACATGGTTCGGGCTTACCTTGCCCGACAGAAACAGGTCAAAGCCCGTCTGCAGGTTCTGGCACAGCTGCGTTCCAGCAATCGGATCGAACGGATCGACGACGATTGAGCGGTTCCCCAACAGTGGGGAAAAGGTTCAATGCACACCCGTTCGGTTTTCCCCGCTTTTGGGGGGTGGGGTACGTGGACGAAAAGGCATTGTTTTTAAATTCAAGGACATGAAGCGATAAAACGACCGGCGCTCAGCCTGGCATGAAGTGTGCGTTAGACCTTGTAAGGCGCGCACTCCGCCAGGTTCGGTATTCGGCCCTGCGGTTTCAAGGAGTCCACCTTGTTAAACAAAATACTGGTTGTCGAAGACGAACAGCTACTTGCCAAAAACCTCCAGGATTATCTGCAGGTGCAAGGGCTGGAAGTCCGGATTGCTCATAACGGGGCAGAAGGCATCGATGAAGCCGAAAGATTTGCCCCCGATGTGATGGTGTTCGATTACCGCTTGCCGGATATAGAAGGCTTTGAGGTGCTCGATGCCGTCCGCCAGAACAGGAACTGTCATTTTGTGCTGATCACAGGGCACCCAACCGCAGAGGTTTGCGAGCGGGCCCGGCAACTGGGAGTCAGCCATATCCTGTTCAAACCGTTTCCATTGGCGGAATTGGCCCGTGCAATTCTTGATCTTCTGGGGATGCAGCGCGAACCCAAGACAGGCATGAACACATCCGAAGGATTCGTCGAACGACGCCAGAGCAGGACCGAAAGTTTCCCGCTGCAGTTGTACGACGGTAGTTGGGTGCTTGCCGATCGCCGAAAAAATTCGGCCGCCAGGGCGCCAGACGACGAACAATTGCTCACCGGGGAGTAGTGGCGCGACAAGACGTTCCGGCACCCGCCGCAATTGCTCGCCGCGCCGACAGGGCTCAAAGCCCCGGGCGTTGGAGAGCAAGCCATGGACCGTCTATCCCTTGTCGTCGATGCAGTGCCGCTCGAATGTGTACCGACCCGGTTTTCCAGTGAGCAATTGGCCCAGGCGCGTTCCCTGGCCGTCAGTTCCGGCGAGCGAGTCTTGCAAGCCCTCGGGGAGCTGTGCGATCTGGCCCCCATGCCTTTCATCCAGTGCCTCGGCGCTACCCTGCATTATCCGGTGCTCGACACCGACAGCCTGTTTCAAGCCACCCCGGTGTTCGACCGGGTCACCCTGGCCCAGTGCCTCAAGCGCGAATTCACCCTGCTGCGTCACAACGATGAGGTCATTGGCGTATTCGCCGACCCCTTCGATACCGCGCGCCTGGCCTGGATCGACGATTGCCTGCACGGCGCACCGCTTTACCTGGTGCACGCCGATGACCTGAAAGCCTACCTGGCGCGCCACGAAGAGAGCTTCCACGCCGTGGAGTCGCTCAACGCCCAGGCCGACGGCAATACTGAAATCGATACCCTGCAAAGCCTGTCCCTGACCAGCATCAGCGAAGACTCCAGCGTGGTGGTCAAGCTGGTCAACTCGACCCTCTACGACGCCCTGAAAATGCACGCCAGCGATATTCACCTGGGCACCACCGGCAGCGGCCTGGTGATCAAGTACCGCATCGATGGCGTGCTGAACAACATCAGCAAGATCCAGGGCAGCGAGTTCGCCGAGCAGGTGATTTCCCGGGTCAAGGTCATGGCCGAACTGGACATCGGCGAAAAACGCGTGCCCCAGGACGGCCGCTTCAAGATCGGCATCAGCGGTCGGCAGATCGACTTCCGGGTGTCGATCATGCCGAGCATTTTTGGCGAGGATGCGGTGCTGCGGGTGCTCGACAAACAGGACCTGGCCGACAAGGTTTGCGGCGTGCAGTTACAGGCCCTGGGCTTTGAAGAGGAAACCCTGCGCCAACTGCGCCGCCTGGCCGCCGAACCCTACGGCATGGTGCTGGTCACCGGCCCCACCGGCAGCGGCAAGACCACCACGCTGTACGCGATGATCACCGAGATCAACCACGGCGTGGACAAGATCATCACCATTGAAGACCCGGTGGAATATCAGCTGCCGGGGGTGCTGCAAATTCCCGTCAACGAGAAGAAAGGCCTGACCTTCGCCCGCGGCCTGCGTTCGATCCTGCGTCACGACCCGGACAAGATCATGGTCGGTGAAATCCGTGACCCCGATACCGCGCAAATCGCCGTGCAATCGGCACTCACCGGCCACCTGGTGTTCACCACCATCCACGCCAACAACGTGTTCGATGTGATCGGCCGTTTCACCCAGATGGAAATCGACCCCTACAGCCTGGTCTCCGCGCTCAATGCCGTGCTGGCCCAGCGTCTGATTCGCCTGGTCTGCGCCAGTTGCAGCGCCCCCTACACCCCTGGCGAAGAAGAGCTGGAAGCCTCGGGGCTCGATCCGCAACAGGTCGCGCATTACCACTTCGTCCATGGCAAGGGTTGCGGCCATTGCCGGGGTACCGGCTACCGGGGACGCAGCGCGATTGCCGAGTTGCTGCACCTGGACGACGAACTGCGGCAAATGATCGTCGAGCGCCAACCCATTTCGAAAATCAAGGCCCACGCCTGCAAGCGTGGCTTGCGCCTGCTGCGCGAATCCGCGCTGGAACTGGTGCAACAAGGCCGGACCACTCTCGAGGAGATCAATCGTGTCACTTTTATCTCGTGAGCGTTATGTCGCCGTCCTCGGCGCCAGTGGTGTCGGCCTCGGCCAGCGCCAGGGCAGTCAAACCCTGTGGCTGGGCAGCGTCGGCTTCATCGATGAAGGTTTCCTTGCCTGGACCGTCGCCCTGGAAACCCTCGACCGCCTGCTGGGCGAACATGCCCGCGCCGGAGCGGAACTGACCGTGGTGATCTCCGGCCACTTCAGCCGCTTCTGCCTGGTGCCCTGGAGCGACCAGATCGGCAGCCCTGACGAACTGCTCGGTTTTGCCCAGCTGTGCTTCGAAGACCTCTACGGCGCCCCGAGCCAACCCTGGCGCCTGGTGCTCTCGGCCGAACCCGCCGGCTACGACCGGATTGCCACGGCGCTGCCACAAGACCTGCTGGAGCGCCTGCGCACCCTGGTCAGCGGTCGGGGCCTGCGCCTGCGTTCGGTGCAGCCGTACCTGATGGCGGCGTTCAATCATTTCGACAGGAGCTTCGACGCCGGGGACTTCCTGTTCGTGGTTGCCGAGCCGGTGCGCAGCGTGTTGCTGCTGGCCCGTGAAGGGCGCTGGACGGCGGTGCGCTCGGTGGGCAGCAGCGACAGCGATGCCGCGCTGACCGCGCTGATCGGTCGCGAAAGCCAATTGCAGGCCTCCACCAGCGAACGGCCGCTGAATGTTTACCTGCACGCTCCGGCGCGCATCGACTCGCACCCTGATGTACCCGGTGTGCACCTGCGAACCCTGGAAGAGGACCGGACAGACGTACGCGATTGCCTGTACGTCATGTCCCGGGCGGTGGCCTGACATGCGCGCCTTGATGCTCGACTTTCAACCCCATCGCCGCTCGACCCCGCTGGGCTGGAGCCTGTTGGCCGGTGGCGTGGTGCTGGCGCTGACCTGCGTGGTGATCCAGCAACACCTCAGTGTGGAGGCCGAGCAACAGCAAGGTCATCTGCAAACCACCCAGCGCGTCCTCACCGGTGACACCGGCACCAAGGTCAGCCTGACCCCGGCGGAAACCCGCGAGCAGGCGCAGAACCTGGCCGAAATGCGCAAGGTGTCGCAGCAATTGCGCCGGCCCTGGGAACGGCTGTTCGCCACCCTCGAAGCCATGCCCCGCGAGAACATTGCCTTGCTGACCCTGACCCCGGACGCCCGCAAGGGCCAGGTACGGATCAGCGCCGAGGCGCGGGACCTGGAGGCCATGCTCGATTTCCACCAGCGCCTCGAAGCCACCGACGAGTTGTCCGACGTGTCGCTGCTGAGCCACGAAATCGTTGCCAACGTGCCGGAGCAACCTGTCCGGTTCAACTTGTCGGCTACCTGGGAGATTGGCGATGCAAATCCCTAGATTGATCGTCCACGAGTACCTGCAACGCCTGGGCGTGCCTGGCCTGGCGGGGCTGGCCCTGCTGATGCTGGCCTTGACCTGGGGCCTGGCCGGGCTGTTGCCGGACTGGCAATCGTTGCAGAGCCTGAGCCAGCAGACCCGTGAAGCCAGCGAGTACCTGGCCAAGGTCGAGGACGGCACGGTGGCCGCCCCGGTGGTGCCACAACGTCAGCTCGATGATTTCCGCAGCAAGTTGCCGTCGCAGCCCCAGGCGACAGTGGCCATCGACAAGATCTACGCATTGGCTGCCCTGGAGCACATCACCCTGGCGCGTGGCGAGTACTCGCTGGGCGTCGATCCCAAGACGCACCTGGCCCGTTATCAGATTCTGCTGCCAGTGCGGGGCAGCTACCCGCAACTGCGGCGCTTCCTGCACGCCTTGCTCCGCCAGTTGCCGGCAGTGGTGGTGGAGGACGTGGAGTTTCAGCGCAAGAAGATCGCCGACACCGACCTGAACGGGCGGATCCGCATGACCCTTTACCTGTCGAGGTCATGATGAACAACAAACGCGCAGTGGGATGGGTGGCGTTCCTCGGTGTGGCCGCGGCGCTGACCTGGTTGCCCGAATATTTCAAACAGGCCGATGACACCGGGGTCGACGTGGCCGCGGTGGCCACGCCCGCCAAAGACAAGGTCCGTGGTGCATTGCCGGCCGCCAAGGCCGCCGAGGCGGCAGCGCAAATCAAGGACCTGAGCCCGGCCGGCGACCTGTTCGCCGCCCGCAGCTGGAAGGCCGCACCGACCCTGGCCAGCGTCACCGAACAAGCTGTCAACGTAGCTCCCGTGGTGCAGGTCCCCACTGCACCGCCAATGCCTTTCCAGTTCATTGGCAAGATGGATGACCGCACCGACCTGCAAGTGTTTTTGCAGAACGGCGAGAAAATCTACGTCGTGCGCAAAGGGGATGTGATCGACGAAACATGGAAGATCGAGGGGATTTCCGATCTGGAACTGAGCCTCGTCTATTTGCCTCTGCATTTGTCCCAGACCCTGTCTGTGGGGAGCGAGCAATGAACAAATCCCGTTTGCTGTTGAGCATTGGTCTGTGTGCCGGGCTGGTCGCGTGCAGTTCTTCGCAGGTTGCCAGGGATGAAGCGTCGGAACTGATGGAGTCGGGTCAGTACGAAGCCGGTCTGGCACGGATCGAGGAGGGGTTGCGGCAAAACCCTAGAGATACCGAATTGCACCTGGCACTCAACAGCAACCGTGCCCGTGCGGTGACCACGCTGTTGACCCAGGGCGACATGGACCGTGCCCAGCGCGATTTCGCTTCGGCCCGTATGGCGTACGGCCGGGTGTTGACCATCGAACCGAACAACCGCCGGGCCCAGGACGCACTGCGCCAGCTCGAGCACATGCGCAACCTGGATGAAAAACTCGAACTGGCCCGTGGCGACCTGCGTCGTGGCGACATCTACGGCGCCGACCGTCAGGTCAAACAGATCCTCGAACTGGACCCGAACAATGAAGGCGCCCTGGCGTTGCAAGGTGACATCCGCCTGGTGCAGAGCCGCAACGTGGTGCCTTATCCACAACTGCGCACCCGCCTGGACAAACCGGTCACCCTGGAGTTTCGCGACGCCAACCTCAAGACCATCTTCGAAGTGCTGTCCCAGGTCGCCGGGTTGAACTTCATCTTCGACAAGGACCTGCGCCCGGACATGAAAGCCACCATCTTCGTGCGTGACGTGCGCATCGAAGACGCCGTGGAACTGCTGCTGCAACAGAACCAGCTGCATCAGAAAGTGGTGAACGAAAACACCCTGCTGATCTACCCGGACACGCCTCAGAAGCTCAAGGATTATCAGGAGCTGGTGATGCGCACCTTCTACCTGACCAGCATCGATGCCAACACCGCGCTGAACATGGTCAAGACCATGCTCAAGACCCGCGATGTGTTCGTCGATGAACGCCTTAACACCCTGACCATGCGCGACACCGGCGACGCGGTGCGCATGGCCGAAAAACTCCTGCAATCGCAAGACCAGTCCAACCCGGAAGTGGTGCTGGAAGTGGAAGTGATGGAGGTCGCCACCCAGCGCATTCTCGACCTGGGCCTGCAATGGCCGAACACCTTCGGTGTGGTCAACAGCGACGGTTCGGCGGTGAGCATTCTCGACCAGCTCAAGGGCATCAACTCCAGCCGGATCACCATCTCGCCTTCGCCACAGGCCAAGATCAACGCCCAGGACAAGGACATCAACACCCTGGCCAGCCCGGTGATCCGGGTGAGCAACCGCGAACAGGCGCGCATCCACATCGGTCAGCGCGTGCCGATCATCAGTGCCACCTCGGTGCCGTCGACCCAGGGACCGGTGATCACCGAAAGCGTGACATACCTCGATGTCGGTCTGAAACTGGAGGTGCAGCCAACCGTTCACCTGAACAATGAAGTGGCGATCAAGGTCGCCCTGGAGGTCAGTAACGCCACGCCGCTGGAACCGACGCGCCAAGGCACGATTCCGGTTCAGGTCGACACCCGCAACGCCCAGACCACCCTGCGTTTGCATGATGGCGAAACCCAGATCCTGGCCGGGCTGATGCGTAACGACCATGGCGCCACCGGCAACAAGATTCCGGGTCTGGGCGACATTCCCGGCCTGGGTCGTCTGTTCGGCAGCAACAAGGATGACGTCAGCAAATCCGAGCTGGTGCTGTCGATCACGCCACGGATCGTGCGCAACCTGCCGTACCAGAGCCCGTCGGACATGGAATTCCCCACCGGTACCGAAACCAGCATGCACATCCAGGCGCCGGACCGCCGGCTGGAAACGCCGACCCAACCTGAGTCTCCGGAACAACCTCTGTCTTCGGTACAGGCTAAGTCTTTGGTACAGGCTAAGCCTTCGGTACAGGCTAAGCCTTCGGTACAGGCTGAGCCTATCGGTCGGCCAGTCACCGCAACCAACGTGCAAGTCAGCGTCGGGAAGCCTTGATCATGAACGCCTCGCAACGCGGTTTTACCTTGATCGAAGTCGTGGTAACGCTGGCCCTGATCGGCCTGCTGGCCGGCATGGCCGCGCCGCTGACCGAGACCGTGGTGCGCCGGGGCAAAGAGCAGGATCTGCGCACCGCGCTGTACCAGATCCGCGATGCCATCGACGCCTACAAGCGGGCCTTCGATGCGGGCTACATCGAGAAGACGCTCGACAGCAACGGCTACCCGCCCAACCTGAAAGTGCTGGTCGATGGCGTGCGTGATGTACGCAGTGCCAAGGGCGCGAAGTTCTACTTCCTGCGGCGCATTCCCCACGACCCGCTGGCGGCGGTCAAGCGTGACGACGAAGGTGGCTGGGGCTTGCGCGCTTATGACAGTTCGGCTGAGAACCCACGGGATGGCCAGGACGTCTTCGACGTCTACTCCAAGGCCCGTGGCAAGGGCCTCAACGGCATCGCCTACCGGGAGTGGTGAGCATATGCGTCGGGAAAAGGGTTTTACCCTGCTGGAACTGATGGTGGTCATGGCAATCATCGCGACCCTGATGACCATCGCCTTGCCACGTTATTTCAACAGCCTGGAGGCCTCGAAAGAGACCACTTTGCGCCAGAGCCTGTCGGCAATGCGCGAAGCGCTGGACCACTACTACGGCGACACCGGGCGCTACCCCGACTCCCTCGACCAACTGGTCGAGTTGCGTTACCTGCGCAACTCGCCGACGGACCCGATCGCCGAGCGCAAGGACACCTGGGTCATGGTGGCGCCGCCTGACGGCGTGGCCGGTGGGGTGGCGGATATCAAGAGTGGTGCCACAGGGAGGGCGCGTGATGGCAGTCTTTATTCCGAGTGGTAGGCCTGCTGCAGAGGACGGCTTCACCTACCTGGGTGTGCTGTTGCTGATCATGGTGATGGGCATGGCCCTGGCCAGTGCCGGCGAATTGTGGGCCACCGCCGCACGGCGTGACCGCGAACGCCAGCTACTGTGGGTCGGCACCCAGTACGCCCAGGCACTGCGCAGCTACTACCGCAGTTCGCCAGGCCTGGCCCAGTACCCGAAAGACCTCGCCGACCTGTTGCAGGACGAGCGTTTTCCCAGCGCCAGGCACCATCTGCGCCAGCTCTATCCAGACCCGATAGGCAATGGCGAATGGTTCCTGATGCGCGGCTTCGACGGACGCATCACCGGCATCAGCAGCACGTCCACGGACAAGCCGCTGAAACAGACGGACTTTCCTACCCAGTGGTCCGACTTCAACGGCATGGCCAGCTACAAGGACTGGCAGTTCGTCGCCGAGAAGGCCTTTACCGACGGCGCGTCGGGACCGGTGAAAGCTCAGTCCACGGCACCTCAGGCGTTGCAGCCATGAACCGCTTCTGTGTGGCGCTGATCCTGGTGTTGAGCACCGGCGTGGCCTCTGCGGGCGAGGAGGACGAGATGCTGGGTTTCATCATCGACGACACGATCTCGCATATCGGCCATGACTTTTATTACTCATTCAGTGAACGCCTGCGCGCCACCAGCCCGATGGATTTCAACCTGGTGGTACGCGAACGACCTTCGGCTCGCTGGGGCAGCCTGGTGACCGTGGAATATCAACAACACTTGGTTTATCGGCGCTTCCTGCCGCCGAACACCGTGGACCTCAAGGACGACGCCTATAACGCCGCCGACTGGGTACGCGGGCAGATTACCCAGCGCAAGCTGGAGACCTTGTTACAGGACACCACGGACCTTGAGAGGGACGAACTATGAAAACGAAAACGTTTTTGCAGCACGCGAGCTGGTGCTTGCTGGGGCTTGGAAGCTGTGCACTGGTCCAGGCCACGGAACTGGTCTACACGCCCATCAACCCCTCGTTCGGCGGCAACCCGTTGAACGGCACCTGGCTGCTCAACAACGCCCAGGCGCAAAACGACTTCGACGACCCGGACTTGAAAAACCGCACCTCGGCGGCCGGGACTTCGGCCCTGGACCGCTTCACCGCGCAGTTGCAATCGCGGTTGCTGGGGCAATTGATGGACAACATTTCTACCGGCAACACCGGGAGCCTGTCCACGGACGCTTTTATCGTCAACGTCGTCGACGACTCAGGGCAGTTGACGATTGAAGTGACTGACCGGGCGACGGGTGAACTTTCGGAAATCAAGGTCAATGGGCTGAATTAATAGGGATTAGGGATGGGGAGTTAAGGACATGAAAAAAATAATAGCGCTAGGGCTGATGTTGGCGGCATTACAAGGGTGTGCACTGCGCGAGCCATTGCCGGCCGAGCAAGACCCGAAAATCCCGACCCTGACCCCCAGGGCCTCGACCTACTACGACCTGATCAACATGCCACGGCCCAAGGGCCGGTTGATGGCCGTGGTGTACGGCTTCCGTGACCAGACCGGACAGTACAAGCCGACCCCGGCCAGTTCGTTTTCCACCAGCGTCACCCAGGGCGCGGCGAGCATGTTGATGGACGCCTTGCAGGCCAGCGGCTGGTTCGTGGTGCTGGAGCGTGAGGGGCTGCAAAACCTGCTGACCGAACGCAAGATCATCCGCGCCTCGCAAAAGAAACCGAATACCCCGGTGAACATCCAGGCTGAACTGCCACCGCTGCAAGCGGCGAACATGATGCTCGAGGGCGGGATCATCGCCTACGACACCAACGTCAAGAGCGGCGGGGAAGGGGCTCGCTACCTGGGCATCGACATCGCCCGGGAATATCGGGTGGACCAGGTCACGGTCAACCTGCGGGCGGTGGATGTGCGCAGCGGGCAGGTACTGGCCAACGTGATGACCAGTAAGACCATCTACTCCGTGGCCCGCAGTGCCGGGGTGTTCAAATTCATCGAGTTCAAGAAGTTGCTGGAAGCCGAGGCTGGCTACACCACCAACGAACCGGCGCAGCTGTGTGTGCTGTCGGCGATCGAGGCGGCGGTGGGGCATATGCTGGCGCAAGGGATCGAGCGGCATTTGTGGCAGGTGGCCGGGGATAACACGCCCGTGGCTGATGCGACGCTGGATCGTTACCTGACTCAGAACAAGGTGACGCCTGAGGGTGAGGATGAGTGAACGAGGCGGCCTTCGGGCCGACCTGATTTCGTGGATGTACTCCGGACCAAGCTGTAGGAGCTGGCTTGCCAGCGAAGACGGCCTATGAGCCGACCTGGCTTTCACGGATGTACTCGATCCCTGTGGGAGCTGGCTTGCCAGCGAAGACGGCCTGATAGCCGACCTATCTTTTGTTGACCGAGTACATATCCATTCCTGCGGCAACGGCCTCCAATGGTTTCGCCCTTACGGCG
>NZ_WTFT01000021.1:25006-25423 GCF_009861505.1 Pseudomonas izuensis
GCGGCCTGACAGCCGACCTGGCTTTTGTGGATGTACACCGGACCAAACTGTAGGAGCTGGCTTGCCAGCGAAGACGGCCTGACAGCCGATCTGACTTTTGTGGATGTACACCGGACCAAACTGTAGGAGCTGGCTTGTCGGGTCGCCGCATCGCAGCGAAGGCGGCCTATGAGCCGACCTGATTTTCGCGGATGTACCCGATACCTGTGGGAGCTGGCTTGCCAGCGAAGGCGGCATCACGGTCGACCTGAATGTTGTTGACCGAGTACATATCCATTCCTGCGGTAACGGCCACCTAGGGTTCCGCCCTTACGGCGGGTCACTTGGAAAAGCCCCAAGTAACCAAGGGCTCTTGCCCCTTTCGTTCGGTGCCTCGCCCAGGCTCGGCATGCCCTCGCTCCGGTCCTGCTCCGTGGG
>NZ_WTFT01000021.1:25473-26172 GCF_009861505.1 Pseudomonas izuensis
GAAGATCAAAAGCCAAAGCAACGCGAGGCGGCCTGACAGCCGACCTGGCTTTGGCCGGTGTACCTCGACCCTGTAGGAGCTGGCTTGCCAGCGAAGACGGCCTGACAGCCGACCTGATTTTTGCGGATGTACTCGATCCCCATGTGGGAGCGAGCCTGCTCGCGAAAGCGGCCTGACTGCCGACAAGAGTCTCAGGGTTTGAACCAACTTTTGTGGCGAGGGGATTTATCCCCGTTCGGCTGCGCAGCAGTCGTAAAAACGTTAAATACGGTGTGCCTGATCGAACGTAATTGCTGGTTTCGGGGTCGCTTCGCAACCCAGCGGGGATAAATCCCCTCGCCACAAGATTCTGTAGCTGTCAGAAAAGGTTGTAGGACCGGAGCGAGGCTACATCGCCTTGCGTCGCAGCCTACAACTACGCCAGAATCCGCCGGCTTGTGCGCCTTGGCCCTGGTCTCTATCGTTCCCGTTTCGCTGCCAATTCAGCGATCGGGTTTAGCAGCTCGGTAAACATCAAGGCGCGCCAGTGTCACCCCGTTATGGTGACTGTGCGTGGGGCACTTCGGTGCGCCGGGTTCCTTGATCCCTGGTCTGCTAACCCGCGTACAGTCGCCACCCCTTTGTTTAGCAGCGATGTGTGGCGGCTCCACTGATGATCAAGGAGCTTCACCATGCCCAAGCCCACCCCCAATCCCCCTG
>NZ_WTFT01000022.1:0-144536 GCF_009861505.1 Pseudomonas izuensis
GACCAACCCAGGCCCTGTGGGCGCTGGCTTGCCAGCGAAAGCGGTGTATCAGGCATCGGCGATGTTGGATGTACCGGCCCCATCGCTGGCAAGCCAGCTCCCACAGTGATTTTGGGGTGTTCGCCTGGTTTCCTGACCAACCCAGGCCCTGTGGGAGCTGGCTTGCCAGCGAAAGCGGTGTGTCGGGTAGCGGTGATGTGGGATGTGCCGGCCCCTTCGCGAGCAAGCTCGCTCCTACAGGGGATTTGTGCAGGTATTGCGGGTCAGAGCGGCAACGCCAGGATGTTGCTGCGCAAGCGTTCCAGCGTCTGGTCATCCAGCACCGTGGTCAGGTCCAGGCCCTCTTTGGCCTGGAATAGGTTCATCGCGTCCCGGGTCTGTTTGCCGACGATGCCGTCAATGGGGCCAGGGTGCCAGCCCAGGTACGTCAGATAGGTCTGGGCCATGCGGATCCTCAGGTCCGGCGTGCCGCCATAGGAAAACTTCTGGTAGGCGGCACTGAGCCGCAAGTCGTAGTTGTTGATGGCGTAATTGGGGCCGTTGTAGCGTCGGGCGAAATTCGCCCAGTCCTTGGCCCGCAATGCCGCCACCGATCCACCGCCGATCAGTTCGCCGACGGTGCACAGCAGTTGTTCGTTTTCGGACATCACCATGCGCTTGACCATTGCCTCGACGTCCGCCGAGCCGGTGGTGGTGTAGTTGAATCCCATGGTCTGCCCCAAGCCCCATGAAGCACTTTGCAGCGCCGCATTGCGGTTCAGGCGGATGGCCTGGTTCAGACGATCGTACTGATGATCCCCCGTAGCGCCATAATTACCGGGGGTTTTACTACTGATATCAGGGTGTTGCGCGTCAAACATCTGGTGGGTCAAGCGGCTGAATACATGTCGCTCGAAGAGGATTTTCGGACGGCGATCGGAAAAGTATCCGTTGCCGGAGGTTTCTACTGCCAGAACAGCCCACAATTGCGCAGCGCTGACTTTGGCCAGGTCCAATGCATTTTCCAGACCTTCGTCGTCAAGGGCCGCGCCATGGCTTCTGAATTCATCGCTCATGACGGCCTCCTTCGAAAATGGAAACGCGGGTGCACGCTTAAGCGTAGGTGCGCCGGGGCCGTGCACGCGCTTTTGCGATCATCGGCGCAGGCCGGTGGCGGGTGACGCTCAGGGTCTTTTGCTATACATTTTCCGCCCGCCCATTGCATGGTGATACCGCTTCATGTCTCTTGCGCTCGAACGTCTAGTCGCTGGCACGCCGATCCCTTTCGCCGGTAATCGTGTCACTGTGGTCAGCCCCGAACTGGCGGCACGCTTCCAGCCCGGAGACCATCTGCTGGTGGAGCAGGTCAGCGGCGAGTTGCTGTTGATTCCAGTGGTCGACCAGCAGGCGGCGGCGGTCGCGATCGAACGCGCCGAAGCGGCGTTTAGCGCGATGTCGGCGGTGTCGGATCAGGCGATCAGCCACTTCTTCGACCTGTTCGCCCAACGCCTGGAAACCCAGGATTGCTGGGCCTTGATCGAAGCGGCCAACCAGGCCGACATCGAGCGGGCCAAGACCCGTGGCCGTTCGACCACGCGCTTGCTGGCCGATGAGCGCATGCGCCGGGACATGATCGCGGGGCTGCGCGCCTGGCGCGATGCGTCGGCCACTCGCGGCAAAGTGATCAGTTGCGTCGAGCACGATGGCTGGAAAGTCGAGCAAGTGGTATCGCCGCTGGGCATCGTTGCGTTTGTCTTCGAAGGCCGGCCGAATGTTTTCGCCGATGCCGCCGGCGTCTTGCGCACCGGTAATACGGCCGTGCTGCGCATTGGCAGCGATGCGTTGGGCACGGCTCAGGCGATCGTCACCCATGCGTTGAATCCGGCGCTTGCCGACGCCGGGTTGCCGAGCGGTGCGGTGTCGCTGGTGGAAAGCGTCAATCACGCCGCAGGCTGGGCGATGTTCGCCGACCGGCGCCTGTCGCTGGCCGTGGCCCGTGGTTCGGGGCGTGCCGTCAGCCAGTTGGGCAGCATCGCGCAACAGGCCGGCACCGCCGTCAGCCTGCACGGCACCGGTGGTGCCTGGCTGATCGCCGATACCGATGCCGATGCCACACGCTTCACCCGCGTGGTGCGCAACTCCCTTGACCGCAAGGTCTGCAATACCCTGAACGTCTGCCTGATCCACCGCGACCGCGCCGCAGAGCTGGTGCCGCTGTTTCTCGATGCACTGCAACAGGCCGGCAAGGCCCGGGGCCAGGGCTGCAAACTGCACATCGTCGAAGGCAGCGAAACGTACCTGCCCGCCGATTGGCAAAGTGCAACCGTCGAGGTGTACCGCGCCGAAGGCTACCGCACCGAAGCCCTGGCCGAACCGCTGCCGGAAGATCAATTGGGCCGCGAGTGGGAATGGGAGGAAACCCCGGAAGTCAGCCTGAACATCATCGACGACCTGGACAGTGCCATCGCCTTGTTCAATCGCTACAGCCCGCAGTTCACCGTGTCGCTGATCAGTGAAGACGCGGCGGCTCAGGAGCGTTTCTACAACGCGGTCAATGCACCTTTTGTCGGCAACGGCATTACCCGTTGGGTCGATGGCCAGTACGCGCTCAACAAGCCGGAACTGGGCCTGTCGAACTGGGAGAGCGGGCGTCTGTTTGCGCGCAGCGCGATCCTGTCGGGCGACGGTGTGTTCACCATTCGCAGCCGCATGACCCAGACGGATCTGTCGGTCAAACGTTGAGTCGGCTCCCCGACCCCGGGGCGACGGCCGCACTATACTTAATGAGTGTCTGTATTGCCGTGGCGAGCACTCCAAAACGAATCAGATGTCCCATGACGCTCGCCTGAAAGGCAGAGGGCTGTACAGCAAATGGGACGGACAGCGCATCTGATAACGTGAAGAGGGTTGCAGCATGAAACTTCATTCGTTTCAACATTACTCTCAGGATCTGGAAAGGGGCGTTCACGACACGTGGATTACCACCAGGGTGAAGTCAGCCCTGGCAATGGTTGAACCCAGCCTTGGCCTGCAAATCCATGTCAAGACCCATGGGGGCACGGTGGCGTTGAGCGGTCGCGTCAACACCCATAAACAGTGTGAGCAGGCTGTCAGTCTGGCTCGTTCGGTTCAGGGCGTCGTCGAAGTCGATGCCCGGGACTTGCTGACTCACGTGTTCACACCGGGCAGCATTCCAGAACCACCCAACGCTGAAGAGGCCCCTGAAAAACGGTCACAATCGTCAACGAGGATGGACGATAAATAACCCTGTCGATCGTGTCGGTGCAGCGCTCCCGTGAGCCGGGAGCGCTGGGTCGATTGTCTCGCTGTCAGTGGGTTAAAACGTCAGGCTGCTGCTGCGGGTCGTGCTTGAATGGCACAGGTGTCCGGATACTCGGCGAGTGCCACGAAGCGGTGGCTGTTGGCATCCAGGGCGTCGACCGAACCGGTCTCGATGTCGTAAACCCAACCATGCAAATTCAACAGGCCTTTCTCCTGAGCCAGGCGTACGCTCGGGTGCGTCTGGATATTGGCCAGTTGCGCGATGACATTCTCCCGGACCATTGAACTCACCTTCGCCGCGTCACTCGCGTGAGGGCGGGATTCGTTGATGACTTTTGCCGACTCGGCGTGTTGCAGCCAGCCGCTCACGGCAGGCAGGTGATCCATGCAGGTGCACTTGGCGACAGCGGTCATCGCGCCGCAGTCCGAATGGCCGCAGATCACGATATCGGTCACTCCCAGCACGGCGACAGCGTACTCGACCGTGGCGGACACACCGCCAGGATGGGGGCTGTAGGAGGGCACGATGTTGCCGGCGTTCCGGATCACGAACAGCTCACCGGGCTCTTGCTGGGTCAGCAGTTCCGGCACGACTCGGCTGTCGGAACAGGTGATGAACAGGGTGCCTGGGTGTTGGGTGGTGGCCAGGTGCTTGAACAGATCGGTACGTTGTGGAAAGGCTTCTTTCTGGAACTTCAGGAAACCTTCGATGAGCGCTTTCATGGTTGCGTCCTCATGGATATGCCGGGTTTGGCCCGCACGGCGGTGCGGGCCGCTATCAACTCAGAAAGGACGCAGGGGCAGGAATTTGCCGTCGAGGGTGATCACCGCGCGGGAGCCGCCTTCCGGATCTTCGACTTTCTTCATGTCGAGCTTGAAGTTGATTGCACTGATGATGCCGTCGCCGAACTGCTCATGGACCAAGGCTTTCAAGGTGGTGCCGTAGATCTGGATCATTTCGTAGAAACGGTAGATGGTCGGGTCGGTCGGAACACCCGAGAGGCTGCCGCGCAGCGGGATGATCTGCAGGCGGGCCACGGTGTCGGCGTCCAGCTCGAGTTTTTCGCCGATTACTTTCGCCGCGCTTTGCGGCAGAGGGTGCTGGCCGAGCAGGGCAGCGGTGACGTAAGCCAGGCCCAGGCCAGTGCCTTGTGCCACGTCTTCGAAGGACAGGTTTTTGCGAGCCTTGGCGTCCAGGATTTTAGCGGTCAGTTCGAGGCTGGTGTCGTTGTAAGCGTGGGACTGTTGCATGGTGGATCTCCTGTTGCAGTGGGTAGCGCTTGGGTGTGGGCTCATCTTCTGCTGATCAACTCATAGCGTCCAAGACCGATATACAATGCAACGTATAAGTGTTGCCTATAGATGGAGATCCTATGCTGCTGCGTCATTTGCGTTACTTGCTGGCCGTCGCCGATAACGGCGGTTTCACCCGCGCCGCCGAAGCCTTGCACGTGTCCCAGCCCACCCTGTCGCAACAGATTCGGCAGCTGGAAGAAACCCTCGGTGTCAGCCTGTTCGACCGCAACTCGCGCACGGTCAAGCCGACCGACGCGGGCCAGGCCTACATTGAATGCGCCCGTCGGGTGCTGGTGGAACTGGAGGCGGGCAAGCGTGCGTTGCATGACGTGAAGGACTTGTCCCGTGGCACCTTGCGCCTGGCCATGACTCCGACGTTCATGGCGTATCTGGTGGGGCCGCTGGTGCGCGATTACGTGGCGCGGTACCCGAACATCCACCTGGAGATTTTCGAACTGTCGATGGACGACATCGAGGCCGGGCTGGCGGGTGATTCACTGGATATCGCGATTGCGTTCGATCAGGTGAGAAACGCCGAGATCGAGTCGATTCCGGCGTTTACCGAGACCCTGGCGCTGATGGTCGGTCGGGCGCACCCGTTGTATGAACGCCAGGAGGCATTGACCAGCGAAGAGGTGGCGCAACTGCAGTTCGCGTTGTTGACCCCGGGTTTCGTCACCCGCACTTGCATTGATGAGTACTTCGCTGAGGCCCAGATCACGCCGAAGGTGGCCATCGAGGTTAATTCGGTCAATACATTGCTGGAAGTCATTCGCCACACAGCCATTGCGACGATCCTTCCGGAACCCATCGCCACGGTGGAGCGGGCATTACGCAAGATTCCATTGGTGGGAGAGGCGCCCAAGCGTGGGGCGGCGTTGCTGCGGCGTAAAAACAACTATCACAGCGCTGCATCATTGGCGTTTTTGGAGTTGGTGTTGGGTAAGGATCTCTCATAACCACCTAATACCCCTGTAGGAGCTGGCTTGCCAGCGAAGAGGCCAGCAAGTTCAACATTGATGTTGGCTGACACACCGTCATCGCGGGCAAGCCCGCTCCCACAGGGACTGGAGTGATCTGATCATTTGTGTATCGGATTCAATAAAAAAGGCCTGCTCTTTGGGAGCAGGCCTTTTTTATTTAATAAGTCAGTAATGACTCATTTCAATTAGTACAACCGATCAATCACCCGAACTTCATTCTGATTCTGCAACGAGGCCCAAGCCTGTTTCAGCGTTTGTAGAACATTACCGATGAAGTCCTTGTCGGCCGCGGCTTTCTTGCCGACATAGCCCTGGCCGCGACGGTACATCTTCAGTCGGGCCAGCAGGTTCTGGTTGTTCTGGTCGAACTCCGCTTCATGGGTGTGGGGCGACAGGCAGTCGATATGAACGCTGCCCGATTTGCTGATCCAAAGAATATGGTTGTCGAGCGTATCTTTTTTCGCCGCGAACAGACGAGCCAGTTCTTCGATAGTCGGTTGATTGTTCAGATTCATCATAAAGCTCCCTTGACCAATTGGTGATCTTTCAAAGTTGATTCGCTAATACAAGTAGCCCATCGGTTAGTTGATCCCTGGCACCGAAACCAGGACGTCAGCAGTCGTCCGCCTATAGAGGCGAGGTCCTGCGTCTGTTGCATGTAGTCGTGTTGAATAACTGCTACGCAATAGCGTCACAACGAAGAGAAGCGGCGAAAACCTTCTGGCCCTGCCGACGTTTTCAAGGTCGGCCACAAGCTTCATGAGGATGGATCGCCAGCGCTTCTCGCCCTTGTACTGGACGTTCAGGCCAGGTCAGCTTCTTCAATCTGCCTTGTGGGCAGCGTGTATCCGGAAAAAACAGCTCGGCGGTCAGACGAGCTTGCTCAAACGTGTTGCCTGTACTCCCGATCGGGGAGACGTCTGCATCATGCAAGGGCAAATCGCAGGCGTCAACGGTTTTGTAGTGATTATTTTTGGTCACTACATATTGTCGGACAAAGCTGTGTGGAATTAGGGGAGGGGGGTAGAAAAGCACCCATCGAGGGGGGTGACGACTACATCGAAAATCGGTAAAGGGTGCAGGGTAGACCCTTGATTGACTGTTGATGCTGGTCAAAACCCTTTGGGCAAAAGTCTGGCATTACCCTGGTCCAGAACGCCCGAGCGCCAAGGTTCGCATCAAGATGCAAAATCTGCCATTGACCGGGGAAGCGACTCAAGAGGGTGGAAACGACAAACCTCGCGACACCCTGGCCACGAAAGCGCCGCGCAATAAACAGATAGCCGATGTTGTACCGGGCGCCGGGCAGGTGGGTCTCGTTGTCTACCGTTACGAAACCAGCCAATTCACCGTCGACACGGATCAGGAATGGTCGGGTCGCGGGGTTTCGCCAATAGTCTGGCAGGGGCTGAATATTGAAAAAGCCATGTTCCCCCAGCTTCAGTGGCAGCCACTCGCTGAAGTCATAGGTGTAGAACTGCATCAGGTTTTCGAGGGTTTCCAGTTCGTCGCGCTGGGCGGCGTGCAGTTCTATTGACGACATGGGAGGTGGCTCCTGAGACGCGATACCCCTCAGCCAAGGATAGCTCGGGCGACAATAACCCTGTGGCCTGATTCGCTTCAGACCTTGCTTGTCGGTTTCGCCGTTCGTTTGCTACCGGTTGATGTTTTGCGTTTAGCCGGTTTGCGCTTGTTTTTCCACGGTGTGGCGCCACGCCCCGCAGGGCTGGCCGGGCCGCTGATGGTCAGGCTCAGGCCGGCGCAACGGCTGACCTGCTTGCTCATCCAGGCGGCCTGCTTGGTCACGAATTCCTCGAGGCTCATTTCTCCGCTTTGCACCATGTCCAGAGCCTGCTCCCAGATAGCGGTGGTGCCCGGATCGGCAATCGCCCGCGGCACGGCATCGATCAGGCTGAACGCGGCCGGGGTTGCAGACAGTGCCTTGCCGTTCTTGACCAGATAACCGCGATCGAGCAGGCCCTGGATGATCGAGGCGCGGGTCGCTTCGGTGCCGATACCGGTGGTGTCCTTGAGCTTTTGCTTGAGCAGCGGATCTTCCACCAGCTTGGCCACGTTTTTCATGGCCTTGATCAAATCACCCTCGGTGAACGGCTTGGGTGGCTGAGTCCAAAGGTCCTTGAGCTGCACGCTGGCTACCGCACACTCAATTCCCTCCCTGAGGTTCGGCAAGGTCTGCGGTGCCGGTGCCTCACGTCCTTTGGCCGGTGCAAGGGCTTCGGGCAAGGCCCGTTTCCAGCCGGCTTCGACGATCTGCTTGCCGACCGCGCGCAAGGCTTCACCGGCGCAGTCGAAGTCGGCCTGGGTGCGATCGTATTCATGATTGGGCAGGAACTGCGCCAGATACCGCGCGCGGATCAGGGTGTAGACCGCGCGCTGCTTGCCCACCAGACGATCGAGGTTTTTCGCGGCAGCGGTGGGAATGATGCCATGGTGCGCGCTGACCTTGGCATCGTTCCAGGCCCGTGAGCGGCGTTGTGGTTCGAGGTGACCGTGCAAGGCGTCCAGCGTCGGATCGGCCTGGCGCAATGCCGCCAGAATGCCCGGCGCTTCGCTGTGCTGGCTCAGCGGCAGGTAGCCGCAGTCGCTGCGCGGGTAGGTGATGACTTTATGGGTTTCGTAGAGCGCCTGGGCAATATCGAGGGTTTCCTGGGCGCCGAGTCCGAGTTTCTTCGAACAGACTTCCTGCAGCGTGCCCAGGTCGAACGGCAGCGGAGCCACCTCACGCATGCGCTCGGTGCGCAGCTTGATGACCCTGGCGCTCGCAGCGCCCGTCATTGCCGCCGCTGCCTGCCGGGCCAGTGCCTGATTCAGGCAGCGATCCTGATCGTCGCAGGCATCGGAGGTCGCCCGCCATTGGGCGGTGAAGGTGGTGCCGTCATGCAGCAGTTGCACGTCGATAGCCCAGTAGGCGACCGGTACGAAATCGGCAATGCTGCGGTCGCGGTCTACTACCAGGCGCAGGGTCGGCGTTTGCACCCGGCCGACCGGTAATACGCCCTGATAGCCTGACTGGCGCCCCAGCAGGGTGAACAGCCGGCTCATGTTCATCCCGATCAGCCAGTCGGCCCGGCTGCGCCCCAATGCCGAATGGTAAAGGCTGAAGGTCTCGGCCCCCGGCTTGAGCGCGGCCAGGGCCTTGCGGATCGAGGCATCGTCCAGTGCCGACAGCCACAAGCGGCGGATCGGACCGCGATAACGGCAATGCTCCACCAGTTCCCGGGCGATCATTTCGCCCTCGCGGTCGGCGTCGGTGGCAATGATCAGTTCGCTGGCCTCGCCGAGCAGGCGCTTGACGGCCTTGTACTGGCTGGCCGTGCGCGGTTTGACGGTCATCTTCCATTTGTCCGGAATGATCGGCAGGTCGGCCAGCACCCACCGTTTGTAGCGCGCGTCATAGGCATCCGGCGGCGCGGTTTCCAGCAGATGGCCGATACACCAGGTCACCGTGACGTCCATTCCCAGCCAGCAGCCATCGCCGCGACGTTTGGCGCCGAGCACGGCCGCAATGTCTTTGGCCTGGGAAGGTTTTTCACAGAGGTACAGCCGCATAACCACCATCGTCGATCAGTGTCCGGGAGGTGCACAGAATGGCCGGAGATGGGCGCGGGGGCAATCTTTATCTGTATGAATATACAGTTGATGTGTTGCCATTTCAGGTGGTCCACACCTCCAGCGTGATGGCGCCGCGGTTGTTGAAGTACATCAACCTCGCGTCGTTGGCGAAGCAGAACAGTCGACCAGACGCCGGCGCAATCCAGCCCGTCGGCCAACGGCGACCGTCACCGATGGCAAAAAAGCTGGCGGGATCCTTGTCGATCGTTCCCACGAGCGTAAACCAGGTGGCGTCCGCCTCCTTGCAACGAATAAAGCGCTCGAAAAGCCGCAGGTTTGCCATGGGTGATCCGTTGGGATCATGGACCTGTGTCCAGTCGGTCCACGATCCCGATGCGCGGAAAAAATAGCGCTCGGCGGCGGTTATCTCCACAGATGTCTTGAACCAGGGGTCGCACGCCTGGATGTCCCCGCGATAAAGCAGCGTGCGAGCGCCTGGCGGTGCGATGGAGGAGTCCGGCATGTCATTCTCCTGGATCCGTCAGTAGTTGAGATTGACCACCGGCTGCTTCAGCTTCGTGCCAGGCACTTGCCTGAGAATCGTCAGCAATGCCGTGGTAATGACGTTTACGTCATTGTCGAACCCACCATGGGAGGTGTCCGCTTTGGTGCCCGCACCATAGTTCATTTTCTGATCGTTGAAGATATGCAGGGTATTGGCAAACTCTTCGGCAAGCCCGTTGCCCGTCGCGGCAAAACCTGACGGAATGTCTTTTGCCGGTTTCCCGTCCTTGCCCCAGTAGAAACTGTTCCACTGTTCGGTCATGTTCCTGGCGGCAATGTTCCACTCCGCCAGAGCGGGATCGGCGAAATCCTGGAAATCCTTGTCCAGGCTCTTGGCCATACCCAGCAGCGGCATGCGTTGCAGTTCTTCGTAGGCCCGGGACACGAGGTACAGCAGTGACTTGTGGTACACGCCGATGACATTGTCACTTTGTTCACGGTTATCGGACATCATGTGGATATGGAAATCCTTGCGCTTGAGTCCACCGGCCTCGATGACTTTGCGGTAGGTCTGGTTGGCGAAGTCGAGGGTGCAGGCGGGAGCCAGCAGCGTCGACGTTTCAACGGGCAAACCTCTGGCCCACAACAATTGAATCAGGCGTCCATTGATCAAGGAGCCCGCGGAATGTCCGATCAGGTGTAGCTCTACGTTCTTTTGGCCCATGTCACCGATCAGTTTTTTCAGCGAGTCGGCCATTTCCACCAGACCGCGCGGCGTAAAGCCTGCCACGGCGGCCGCATCGGCATTCTGCTTCATCTGACTCCACTGATCGCCCCCGAGTTTTTTGGTGGCCAGTTCCACTGTGCGATCCAGGCTTTCCAGGGCTTTGTCCTTGATGACTTTCAACACATCGCTGAATCCGCCAGCCTCGGGAAACAGTCCGGGCATCGTGTCATGGACGATGTCTTCCAGCGTCTCGAGCACACCGGTGCGCCAGGTGATGAACAAGGGATAAATGCCGTTTTCGAGGAAGTAGGGCGCCATCGCGCAAATCCGGTTGATGGAGTCCTGCTCGGAGTTGAGCCCGCCGTGGGTGAAAACTGCGATACGCAGGACGGAGGGTTTGTCCGCCGCAGGCAGTTTGTCGTACCAGGCGCGAGGTGATTCGTAGACGATTCGCCTGACGCCGGCGCTGACGTTTTCCACGTCGGTAAGACGGGGGCCGATGCTGCCATTGTTTTCCATCACGATGGTCAAGCCGTAGGCCTGATCGACGGTTAACAATGCAGGTCCTTTGCGGTCGGCGTCCCGATTGCTGGCGGTAAACAGCGAGAAACCTTCGCGCTTGGCGCTGGCACTTGAAAGGGCGCTGCGAAACGCTGATTGCACATCGGATCTGGAGCGCGAAGGGCGCGCATTGCGCGATATCGCGCCGTGTTCGATCGGCACGCCGAGGGCGACGGTCCACGCGTCGGTGCCGTTGGCGAGCCAGTCTTCGAAGGTCAGGATGGCAAAGCCTGCGAATCCCCAATCGGTCGACCAGGAGTTCTGCACGATGAACCCTTGGTGGGTGTAGCCGATCAATGCAAAGGCGTGTCCGCCCTCAGCCCTTGAGGGCCATTGAATGACCGGAAGTTGAGACATGTCCTGGAACTGCACCACCGGTTTTTTTTTGCTTTGAGGCTGCATCAATGCCCAACCCTGATGCACATTGGCCGAAACGTAAATCGCATTGGCTTCATGCAACGCCGCCATCATGGCAGTGATGTCATCTTTCTCGACGCGGTAGTAAACCCCTAGCGGGCGGGTCACGGCGTCGGCTGCCCAGCTCGGGTCCGGCGCTTCAAATGCCGGAACCGAGCCGTCGGCCTTCACGGTATAAGGCCACAGTTCCTCGGCGCAGACGCCGTGCTTGTGCCATCCCTTCAAGGCTCCGCGACAACTGGAGCCCGTGTAGTCTTCGCCCGGCCATTCGTCATACAGCTTGGCCAGGTGATAGAGCTGGCGCGGGCTGGTCTTGGGGGACGCACGGTCGTTTCTCCACAATAGATAGTTCACCACGGCTGCCAGCCCGAAGCCGGTGCACGCACCCTCGTTGCCTTGATTGAGTACCAGGCCACGGCCCAGATAAGCCGAAAATTGGCTGACAATGTCGCTTTGCGCAGGCCAGGTTGCCGGCAGCGACTGGACCCGAGGCGTAAACATGCGATCGCGCAGGTCCAGGCGGTCCGGCCGGGCGTCCAGGGTGATGACTTTCTGGTTGAGAGAGAAGGTTGTGGCAGGCATGTGGGGGTCCTCAGCGACTGAGATTCGCAACCCCACGCCACGACTGCGTACCTGCGCAGTAGGGATGTAAACGGTTTATAGATCGTAGACGAAATTCCCCCGGGGCCAGGATTCATCGTTCAATCCCGCGCAAAGTCCCGTTCGGCTGCGAAGACGTTGTGAATGCGAAACTTGGGTTATACCTGATACATCGTGGTCTCAGGTTTTGGGGCTGCTGCGCAGCCCATCGCTGTAGGAGCGAGCTTGCTCGCGATGAACGATAACGCGGTCAATCATCGTCATGAGGAACGTATTCCATGAAAAGCACCGGTCCTAGTCCTGTCATCACCATTGCCGAGCAGCCCGGCTGCCTGTTGGTGAAATTTCACGGTATCCAGGTGGCCGCGTCTTCGCGGGCACTGGTGCTGCTGGAGGCCAATTACCCGCCGGTGTATTACGTACCGCGAGAAGACATCGACGAAAAATATTACGCCCGGACCGATCACACCAGTTATTGCCCCTACAAGGGGGATGCCAGCTACTTCAGTCTGCAGGTTCCCGGGCATGAAGGCGCCAATGCGGTGTGGAGCTACGAGAATCCCAAGGTGTCTGTCTCGCAGATTCGCGAATACATGGCGTTTTATCCGGATCAGGTGAAGTTCGAGATCGTTGAACTCGAGGAGTGATTCACAAACCACTGTGGGAGCGAGCCGGCTCCGGGCGGCGTTCCGACGAAAGCGGTGTATCAGGCGACATTAACGTCGACTGACACGGCCTATTCGCGAGCAGGCTCGCTCCCACAGTTCACATCAGTTTTTGTCCAGATCCACGTTCCGCGTCTCACGCAGGCAAATCATCCCCACCACCAGGCTCACCCCGGTAATCAGCACCGGGTACCACAGCCCGTAGAAAATATCCCCGGTGTACACCACCAGCGCAAACGACACGGTTGGCAGGAAGCCACCAAACCAGCCATTGCCGATGTGGTAGGGCAGGGACATCGAGGTGTAGCGAATGCGGGTCGGGAACAATTCGACCATCAGCGCCGCCAATGGGCCGTAGCACATGGCGGAGATGATGATCAACGCGACGATCAGCGCCACGATCATCGGTTTGTTGATCTGCTGCGTGTCGGCCTGTTGCGGGTAGCCGGCGAGGGTCACCGCACCGCGCAGGGCAGCCTCGTCGAAGCCGTCGATCTTCACGTCGCCGACACTCACCTGCACGCCGCTGCCAGTCGGGGCGGCGGCGCTGTTGTACGGCAGACCCTGCTTGACCAGGAAGGTCTTGACCTTGTCGCAGGGGCTATCAAATTTCGCCTTGCCCACCGGGTCGAACTGGAAGGTGCAAGTGGCCGGGTCGGCCAGCACAGTGATCGGTGCCTGACGGCTGGCCTGGTCGATGGCCGGGTTGGCGTAGTGGGCCAGGGTCTTGAAGATCGGGAAGTACAGGGCAGTGGCCAGCAACAGGCCGAGCATCAGCACCGGTTTACGCCCGACCTTGTCCGACAGCCAGCCGAAGAAAATGAAGAACGGCGCGCCGATGGTCACGCTGACGATCAGCAGGCCATTGGCCACGGCCGGGTCCATTTTCAGGAACTGGGTGAGGAAGAACAGCACGTAGAACTGTGCCGCGTAGAAGGTCACGGCCTGCCCGGCATTGATGCTGAACAGGGCGATCAACACGACCTTGAGGTTTTCCCATTTGCCGAAGGAGTCGCGGATCGGCGACTTGCAGAGTTTGCCTTCTTCTTTCATTTTCACGAAGGCCGGCGACTCGTGCAGGCTCAGGCGAATCCAGGTCGAAATGCCCAGCAGGATGATCGAAAACAGGAACGGAATGCGCCAGCCCCAGACTTCGAACTGATCGCCGGTGAAGTAGCGGCAGCCCAGCACCACCAGCAGCGACAGCAACAGGCCGAGGGTGGCGGTGGACTGAATCCAGCTGGTGTGGAAGCCGCGTTTGCCGATGGGCGCGTGTTCCGCAACATAGGTCGCGGCACCACCGTACTCGCCGCCCAGGGCCAGGCCCTGGAGCATGCGCAGCGCCACGAGGATGATCGGCGCGGCGATGCCGATGCTGGCGTAGTTCGGTAACAGGCCGACGCAAAAGGTCGCCAGGCCCATGAGGATGATGGTGGCGAGGAAGGTGTATTTACGTCCGATCATGTCCCCCAACCGGCCGAACACCAGGGCGCCGAACGGCCTGACAATGAAACCGGCGGCGAAGGCCATCAGGGCAAAGATGAACGCCGTGGTGTCGTTGACCCCGGCGAAAAACTGCTTGCTGATCACCGCCGCGAGGGCGCCATAGAGGAAAAAGTCATACCACTCGAAGACCGTGCCGAGTGACGAGGCGAAGATGACTTTCTGGGTTTCCTGACTGGTGCCCGCGCTGCGCACGGCTTCCAGGGGCTGAACATGTTCTGACATATCGGTATCCCTCACAGTGATTGTTTTTGTTGTTCCACTGTCGGCGCCTGCCTTGTGGGCGGGTGCCGCTACTTCGATGTATCGGGTGTACTCGTTACTTGTAGGAGCGAGCCTGCTCGCGATGGTCGTCAACGATAACGCTATAAACCTGACATCCACGTGCGTGCTCAGGTTCATCGCGAGCAGGCTCGCTCCTACAGGGGGCGTGCAGGATTCAGGGATGTGCGACCAGTTCCATTGTCTGGGTGATGCTCCTTGTGTCGGGGTTGAGGATCAGTTGCGCAGCCTTCTCCGCGATCATCAGCGTCGGCGAACAGGTATTGCCCGAGGTGATGCGCGGCATGATCGAGGCGTCGGCGATGCGCAGGCCGGGGACGCCGTGGACGCGCAGTTGGGCATCGACCACTGCATCCGCATCGTTGCCCATGCGGCAGGTACCGACCGGATGGAAAATCGTGGTGCCGATCCGCGCGGCGGCTTCGTGCAGTTGTTCTTCGCTTTGCAGGCTGTCGCCGGGCAAGTATTCGACGGGCTTGAACGCTTGCAGGGCCGGCGCGGCAACGATGCGCCGGGTCAGGCGAATGGCGTCGGCGGCAACGCGCAAGTCTTCCGGATGGCTCAGGTAGTTGGGCTGGATCAACGGTGCTTCTTGTGGATTCGCGGAGCGGATTTCCACCTTGCCTCGACTTTGCGGACGCAAGTCGCAAACCGATGCCGTGAACGCCGGGAAGGCATGCAGCGGTTCGCCGAAGCGCTCCAGGGACAACGGTTGCACGTGGTACTCAAGATTGGCCGAAGTCTGCTCCGGCCCCGAGCGGGCGAAGGCGCCCAGTTGGCTTGGCGCCATGGACAGCGGGCCACTGCGGTCGTACAGATAACGCAGGCCCATGCCCATCTTGCCCCACAGGCTGCCGGCAATCTGATTGAGCGTGCGGGCATTTTCCAGTTTGTAGATCAGCCGCAATTGCAGGTGATCTTGCAGATTGCCGCCCACGCCAGACAGTTCATGAATGACGCCGATGCCCAGGCGTTGCAACAGCGGGCGAGGGCCGATCCCTGATCGTTGCAGGATGCTCGGCGAACCGACGGAGCCGGCGCACAGGATGATTTCCTTGCGCGCCTTGAAGGTTTTCGCCTGACCCTGCCAGCGGACACTGACCGCCGAGGCGCGGGCGTTTTCCAGTAGCACGCGGTCGACCTCGACCCCGGTCAGCACGGTCAGATTCGGGCGGTGGCGGATCGGCTTGAGAAACGCCTTGGCCGCGTTCCAGCGGATGCCGGCCTTCTGGTTGACCTGGAAATAGCCGCAACCTTCATTATCGCCCTGGTTGAAGTCATCGATGCTGGCAATGCCGCTTTGCTCGGCGGCACTGCGGAAGGCATCGAGAATCGGCCACGACAGGCGCTGGCGTTCCACTCGCCATTGGCCGTCGGCACCATGAAACTCGGACGCCCCGGCAAAGTGATTTTCGCTTTTCTTGAACAACGGCAGTACGTCCTGCCAGCGCCAGCCGGGGTTGCCATCGGCGGCCCAGCGGTCGTAATCGCCGGCCTGGCCGCGCATGTAGATCATGCCGTTGATCGACGAGCAGCCACCCAGCACTTTGCCGCGCGGATAACTCAAGGCACGGCCTTGCAGGCCGGGTTGCGCTTCGGTCTTGTAGCACCAGTCGGTGCGCGGGTTGCCGATGCAAAACAGATAACCCACGGGGATGTGAATCCACGCATAGTTGTCGCGGCCACCGGCTTCGAGCAGCAGCACCCGGTGTTGCGGGTCGGACGATAGCCGATTGGCCAGCAAACAACCGGCCGGCCCGGCGCCGACCACGATGTAGTCGTATTCATCAAGGGCGGTTTGCATCCCTGACCTCGTGTTGTTGTTCTTGTTGTGTTCCATCCTAGTTGTTAGCTTTCGTTTAAAGAATGTTAGTTTTTACCCAGCTGCTGTGCGTTTTTAAACAGCGTCTTCAATGGCCGAGTTCAAGGATGATTCATGTTCGACTGGAATGACCTGCGGTTTTTTCTGGAGTTGCAGCGCAGCGGGCGGTTGCTCACTGCGGCCCGCCGCCTGAACACCACCCATGCCACGGTGGCACGGCATATCGAGGCCATCGAAAAGAGCCTCGGCACCGCGCTGTTCGTGCAGCATGCCCAGGGCTATGAGCTGACACCGGCCGGCGAGGCGCTGCTCAAGCACGCCGAAGCCATGGAAAACGTCGCGCTGCTGGCCCAGGAGGAAATCACCCAATCCACGGCGCCGCTGGGCAAGATCCGCGTCGGGGTCACGGAAGGGCTGGGCATCATGTTTCTCGCCAGCCGCATGAACGGCCTGTTCGAACGTTATCCGGGCCTGGAGGTTGAGTTGGTGGCGGTGCCGCGCTTCGTCAGCATCCTCAACCGAGAGGCGGAAATCAGCATCCACCTCGAACGCCCGGCCGCCGACATGCTGGTCACGCGCAAACTCACCGACTATCGCCTGGCGCTGTATGCCAGCCAGGATTATCTCGACAAGGCGCCACCGCTGGTCAATCGAGAAGACCTGGGCCGGCATGCCTGGATCGGTTACGTCGACGACCTGCTGTTCAGCCAGGAACTGATGTTCCTCAACAGCTTCTGCCGCAACCCGCAGGTGGTCTTCCATAGCACCAGCGTGATCGCCCAGCAACAGGCCGCCCGCGCGGGCCTGGGCATCGCCGTGTTGCCGTGCTACATGGCCAGCGCCGACCCCGGGCTGGTGCCGCTATTTGCGGATGAAAGCATCCTGCGCAGCTATTGGATCAGCACCCGCCGCGAGCTGCACAAATCCGTGCGATTGCGGGTGATGTGGGATTACGTGGTGCAGTTGTGTGAGCGTGAACAGGATCTCTTGCTGGGTGCACAACCCTTGTAGGAGCAATGCTTGCTCGCGATCAACGATAACGCGGTGTGCCTGAATTGACGCTATCGCGAGCAAGCTTTGCTCCCACAGAGTGCCGGGTCGTGTTTCAAGGAAGGATTTCGAACGCCGTGCTCGCCAGCCGTTCGCCATTCACCAATACATGCACCGCATGCGTGCCGGCGTAGTGCCGGCGGGTGGTGAGTGCCTTGATGTGCTGGCTACGGGCGATGGATTCGGTGGCATTGCCCGGCAGGGTCAGGGCCTTGAGCTTGAACACCTTCGACGAGGTGCTGCCATTGGCTTTCACGTAATCGATGGCGTAGTCGATCACCAGGCGCTGGCTGGCCTCGACCGTGGATTTGACGGCGAAAGACAGGGTGATTTTCTCTCCCAGGCCAATCACTGGCGGGTTGACCTGCACATCGATGATCTCGACTTCAGGCTTGCCACCGGCTCCCATGATCGCCAGCGCCCGCTGATTGCCTTGCTTGATCAGGCTGCGCAGGGCGTGCCGGGCAATCCAGGCGGTGTGCTTGTTGTCCAGTGACCAGCCCTCGATCAGATCAAGCACCCACTCGGGATGCTCCTTGGTGATGTCGTTGAGGTGGTTGGCCACGGACTTGCGCACGTACAGACTGGGATCGGCCTTGAGGTTGTCGAGAATGTTTGCGGCGAGACTCGGGTCGGCCTGAATCCGCTCCAGGCGAAACGACCATGGCAGGCGCGGGCGGCAACCTTCGCTGGCCAGGCGCCGGACATGCTCGTTGTCATCCAGCGACCAGTCGTGCATCAACTGCAGTGAACGCTCGAAATTGTTGCGCAGGAATGGGCGGACCGCGAACTCCGAAGAGCCGAACGCGGTGAAGTACTTGAGAGCCTCCATGGACAACTCGAACCGGTCTGCGCCGTAAGTCGCCACGTAATGCGGCAGGCACATGCTGACAAAGCCGCTGTTGAGGCGCGGGGCGAGGGCGCGCAACATCTCCAGCGACGCTTCATAGTCCAGCGGCAATACCGCATGCAGGCATTCGCTGACGCGGGCCATGCGCTGCATCACCGACAGATCCGCCAGCCCCGCCTTGGCCAGTTTCAGGAACGCCTTGGCGTCGAAGTCGGGATAGACCGCGGTCATCTCGATGGCGATGTGCTCGAGGCGCTCGGCGTTGAAGATTTCCTTCAGGGCGGGGGAGGATTGGTCGGCCAAAGCAGTGTCCTTGAAAATTGGGTTCGTCTGATAAACCGCGTTATCGTTCATCGCGGGCAAGCCTTGCTCCCACAGGTTTCGCGTTCACTGTGGGAGCAAGGCTTGCCCGCGATGAGGCCATCACAGCCGCCTCATTTTTTACCGGCTTGCTCTTCCAGCTGATCCGACTCAAACAACCGCGCCAGTTCCGCCCGTGCTTCCTGCGCCGTCTGCATGACTTTCGCCGCATCGTCGTAGATCGCATGCTGGGCTTCGAGTACCTGTTCGTCGTGATGCTTGAAGCGCTTGATCCGCGCATCGGCCTGGGCCTGGGTCAAGCCCAGGCCGATCAGCGTCTGCCGGCTCATTTCCAGGCTCGAATAAAAGGTTTCGCGAACGGCGTGGGCACCCACGTCCACCAAACGATGCACATGCTGGCGGTTACGGGCACGGGCGATGATCTTCATGTGCGGGTAGAGCTTGTGCACCAGCTCGGCGGTCTTGATGTTGGTGTCCGGGTCATCGGTGGCAATCACGAAGAACTCGGCTTGCTCGACCTTGGCCGCGCTGAGGATTTCCGGGCGCATCGGGTCGCCGTAGAACACCGGCACACCGCCGAAACTGCGGGACAGCTCGATGGTTTCCACCGAGGTGTCGAGGGCGACAAACTTGATGTTCTGTGCCCGCAGGATCCGCGCCACGATCTGGCCCATACGGCCCATGCCGGCGATCACTACGCGGGGCGCATCGGTATCGATTTCGCGGAATTTCTCCGGCACCACCACCGGTTGCACCTTGGGGCTGACCAGACGCGCGCATGCCAGCAGCAGCAAGGGTGTGACGGCCATGGACAGGGTGATGGCCAGCACCAGCAAGTCGTACAGGCGCGGTTCGAACAAGCCTTGATCGCGGCCAATCTTGAACACCACAAAGGCAAACTCACCTCCGGCCGCCAGGACGATGCCCAGGCGAATGGCGCTGACTTTGCTCAAGCCCCCGGCCAATCGGCCCACAATGAACAGTAACGGCAGCTTGATCGCGATCAGCAGCAGGGTCAGGCCCAATACCGTGATCGGCGCGCTCAGCAGCAGGCTCAGGTTCGCGCCCATGCCGACACTGATGAAAAACAGACCCAGCAACAGGCCCTTGAACGGTTCGATTTGCGCTTCCAGCTCATGACGGTACTCGGAGTCCGCCAGCAGCAGGCCAGCGAGAAACGCGCCGAGGGCCATGGACACCCCGACCAGATCCATCAGCCATGCGGTGCCGATCACCACCAGCAGCGCGGTGGCGGTAGACACCTCCGGCAAACCGGTTTTTGCCACCACCCGGAATACCGGACGCAACAGATAACGGCCGCCGATCACCACCACAGCGATACTGCCCAGCACCCGCAAACCATGGTTCACATCTTGCGCCGCGCTGGCGTTGTGATCGACGCCGGCCAGCAACGGCACCATGGCGATCAACGGGATCGCGGCGATGTCTTGAAACAACAGAATCGCGAAGGCCAGTCGCCCATGGGGGCTGGTCAGTTCCTTGCGCTCGGCCAGGCTTTGCAGGCCAAACGCGGTGGACGACAGGGCCAGCCCCAGGCCCAGCACGATCGAGCTGTTCAAGGGTTGGCCAAACAGAAACAGCGCCACCACGCCAATCACCGAGCCGGTCAACAGCACTTGCGCCAGACCTACGCCGAATACCGATTTGCGCATCACCCACAGGCGTCGCGGCGACAATTCCAGGCCGATGATGAACAGCAGCAGCACCACGCCGAGTTCCGAGATGTGGCTGACACTGCTCGGGTTGCCGATCAGGCCCAGCACCGAGGGGCCGATGATCACCCCGGCAAACAGATAACCCAGCACCGCCCCCAGTTGCAGGCGTTTAGCCAGGGGAACGGTGAGGACTGCCGCGAACAGAAACACGACGGCGGCTTGCAATAGATTGCCTTCATGGGGCATGGGAAAAACTCCATTTACTCGGTAAGGCGGGGGCGACAAGGATAAAGGCTGAGGCTTCGTGCGTCAGCTTTGGCCGTGCATCGTTGTTGGCTGACAGGCCGTCATCGCGAGCAAGCTCGATCCCACAGAGGCGGGTGTCGGTCACAAAATGTATAAACGTCACCCAACAACTGTGGGAGCGAGCCTGCTCGCGATGGCGGCCTGACATGCACAGATGATGTTACATTTTGCATTAATTGCTTACATTCATAGACCAATCGGATCAATCGGATTCGACCCCGGGTGCGCACCATGGCCATCAATTTCGACCTCAACGACCTGCAAGCCTTTCGCGCGGTGGTCGAGCAGGGCAGCTTTCGCAAGGCTGCCGATGCCGTGCGCATCTCTCAGCCAGCCCTGAGCCGACGGATAGAAAAGCTGGAGGACGCCCTCGGCGTGAGATTGTTCGATCGAACCACGCGCAAAGTCAGCCTGACCCAGGCCGGGCGCGGTTTCATTCCCAACGTCGAGCGTCTGCTGGACGATCTGGACGTGGCGTTGCTGGGCATCAGTGAAGTCGCTTCGACCCGACTCGGCCATGTCACCGTCGCCTGTGTGCCGTCGGCGGCGTACTACTTCATGCCGCGGGTCATCGCTCACTATCACCGGCAATTTCCACGAATCAAGGTCAAGGTGCTGGATTCCAGCGCTCACGAAGTGCTGAGTGCGGTGGTCAACGGCGAGGCGGATTTTGGCCTGAGCTTCATGGGTACCCTTGAGGCCGAAGTGGATTTCGAGCCGTTGGTGCAAGAGAGTTATGTGGTGGCCTGCCGACGCGATCATCCGTTGGCCGGGCGCACCAGCGTGACCTGGGACGAGTTTTATCAGCAGGACTACATCTCGCTGGGCAAGACGTCGGGCAACCGCTTTCTGCTGGATCAGGCGCTGGCCCGGGTGGTGCCGCAGCGGCAGAGCATCTGTGAAACCCTGCACGTGACGACCATGATCGGCCTGGTGGAAGCGGGGCTGGGCGTGGCGGCGGTGCCGTTGATGGCGATGCCGGCTGCGGACCACCCGATTCTGACGCGGGTGACGCTCACCGACCCACAGGTGATGCGCAGTGTCGGACTGATCAAGCGCCGGGGGCGCACGCTGACCCCGGCCGCCCTGGCGCTGGAGCGCCTGGTGGTGGAAATGAAAGTCGTGCCGCCGACCCTCAGTGACTGACCGAGTCCAGCCCAGTGGCTTTCACATCCGCCTGAGCCTGGGCCGAAGCCATGAACGCCAGCAGCGCCTTGGCCTCGGCCGGGTGTTGCGCGCCCACCGGAACACCCGCGGCAAAACGGGTGACCGATTGCACCGACTCCGGAATCTTCGCCACAAAAGTCACTCCTGGCACCGGCAGCAACTCGCTGACCTGCTGGAATCCCAATTGATAGTCGCCAGTGGCAACCACGGAGGCCACGGGGATTTTCGGCACCATCGTCGACTTGGCTTTGAGCTGATCCTCGATGCCCAGGCGTTTGAACAATTGCTGTTCGATATACACGCCGCTGGCGCTGTCTGAATAGGCGACTGACTTGGCGTCGAGCAATGTCTTTTTCAGACTGTCGACGGAACTGATGTCCGGCTTGGGCGCGCCTTCGCGAACCACCAGGCCGATCCGTGAGTCAGCCAGTTCGACCCGGGATGCCGGATCGACTTTGCCTTGCTTGATCAGATCGTCCAGCGCGTAGCCGACCATGATCACCACGTCGGCTCGTTCTCCCCGGGCGAGGCGGTTGGGGATCGCTTCCGGGGCTTTGCCCATCGACGGGCCGAGGGCCGTGTCGAGGGTGTTGCCGGTGGAGGCGGCGAACTTCGGGCCGAGGATCTTGTAGGCGGCGGTGAAGCCACCGGAGGTCATCACGCGAATCTCTTGCGCATGGGCGACAGCGCTCACGCTGATGAGCACCGCCAGGGCCGCGACATTAAATAGCTTCTTCATGGGCATTCTCGAACAGGGCAGGTTCACGACAGGGCCGGTTGCAGGCGACCACTGGCACGGCGATAGAGAAACAGCGTCGCGCACAACGCGCAGAGTGCCGCGAAACTCATCCAGTAGCCGGGCGCAGCCTTGTCGCCGCTGTACTGGATCAGCAACGTCGACATCGCTGGGGTGAACCCGCCAAAGACTGCGGTAGCCAGGCTGTAGGCCAGGGAGAACCCCGCGACCCGCACCTCCACCGGCATGATTTCAGTCAGCGCCGGAATCATCGCGCCGTTGTACAAACCGTAAATGAACGACAACCACAGCAGCACCAACAGCATGTTGAGGAAGCTCGGCGCCTGCACCAGATACGACAGCGCCGGGTAGGTCGAAGCGAGTGCCAGCAGAGACATGGCAATCAACACCGGACGCCGCCCGATGCGGTCCGACAACGCGCCACCGATCGGCAGCCAGAAGAAGTTCGAGACACCCACCAGCAAGGTCACCAGCAATGCATCGGATGTGCTCAGGTGCAGCACCGTCTTGCCGAAAGTCGGCGCGTACACGGTGATCAGGTAGAACGCCGTGGTGGTCAGGGCCACCATCAACATGCTGGCGATGACGATCACCCAGTTCTGTGCCAGGGTGCGGAACACTTCGGCCATGCTTGGCCGGTGTTTGCGCGCGGCGAATTCTTCAGACTCTTCCAGGTTACGGCGCAGGAAGAAGATGAAGGGCACGATCATGCAGCCGACGAAAAACGGAATCCGCCAGCCCCAGTCGGCAATCACCGCTGGCGCCATCCATTGGTTCAGGCCATAGCCCAACGCAGCCGCGACGACGATCGCCACTTGCTGGCTGCCCGACTGCCAACTGGTGAAAAAGCCTTTATTGCCAGGCGTCGCGATCTCCGAGAGATACACCGAAACACCACCCAGTTCCGCGCCGGCCGAGAAGCCCTGTAGCAAGCGGCCAATGAGCACGAGCGCGGGGGCGAACAGGCCGATGGTTTCATAACCGGGCACCAGTACGATCAGGATCGTGCCGCTGGCCATGATCGACAACGTCACGATCAAGCCTTTGCGTCGGCCCACATCATCGATGTACGCACCCAGCACCACGGCACCCAGTGGACGCATCAGGAAGCCTGCGCCGAATACGGCAAAGGTCATCATCAGCGAGGCGAATTCGCTACTGGCCGGGAAGAACACGGCAGCGATTTGCGTGGCGTAAAAACCGAAGAGGAAGAAGTCGAACTGTTCAAGGAAGTTACCCGAGGTAACCCGGAAAATCGCACTGGCGCGGGAGCGTCCGCGTGGGATTGAGGCTGTCATAGATAAGTACTCCACCGCTTTTATGACGTGCGTCGCCTGGACGCGGCGCACGGTTCTTATTGGGGCGGATAGTGGAGCAGGGGGAGCGATATGTTAATTGCATAGTTGGCATGCATTGATGCGCGGGGTGGATCAATGTAGCTGTGTCGTATGGGCGGATGCCATCGCGGGCAAGACTTGCTCCCACAGAAGCATCACTGCGATCTGTGGGAGCAAGGCTTGCCCGCGATGAGGCCCTGCCAGTCAGCATTCATGTTGGATGAAACACTGCCTGCTCACCCAACCGATACTGATTGTTCCCGCTGCGCTTGGCCTCATACATCGCCAGGTCGGCAATGTGGATCAGCCGGTCCATGCTGGGTGCATGGTCGGGGAATACGGCGACGCCCAGGCTGGTGCCGATGTGGCGCTGGTCATTGCCGATGGTCACGGGCGGGGAGAGTTCGACGAAGATTTTCTGGCAGATGCTGCGGGCTTCATCCTGCAGGCAGATGCCTTGGGGCAGGCCCTGGAGAATGACCACGAATTCGTCGCCGCCGATCCGGGCGACGGTGTCGGCGGTGTTCAGTATTTTTTTCAGCCGTGTGGCGGTGGTGATCAACACACGGTCGCCGGCCGCATGTCCGTAGCGGTCATTGATGGCCTTGAAACCGTTAAGGTCGACAAACACCAGTGCCACCCTGGTGGCGCTGACTCGCGCCTGTTCCAGTGCATCGGACAGGCGTTCCTCCAGCACCAGCCGGTTGGGCAATCCGGTCAACGGGTCGAAATGGGCCAAGTGTTGCAGGTAGCTGGCCGAGGCTTTTTCCTCGGTGATATCGCGCACCACGCCCATCATCTTGATGGTTTCATCGTGATTGTTCTTGACCACATTACCGGTTTCCCGCAGCCAGCGGATGGTGCCGTCGGGCCAGACCACGCGGTATTCCTCGTCGTGGTTTTCGCCGGTTGCCAGGCAGCGCAGCTCGCCGGCCCGGACCCTGGCCCGGTCGTCCGGGTGCACACAGGCGCAAAACAGGCTGTAGGAGGGGGTCACTTCGCCGATCCTGAACCCGAACATGGCGTAGATTGCTTCGGACCAGTAGAGCTTGTCGGTGTCGACATCCCAGTCCCAGGTGCCGATGCGGGCGAAGTACTGGCTGCGCTTGAAGCGCTCGACGTCACCGTCCTGGCGGATGTTATGGCCCTCGGCCAGGTCATTGATGATCGAGCGATATTCGGCCAGTTGCCTGCGTAACCCGCGCTCGCGACCGATCAACACGACGATCAAAATGAGCATCATCGAGCCGATGGCGGCGCTGGTCCAAAGCAATATCATTCGAAGATTGCCATCATGGCGTAGTGAACCGTGTGGAGAAGTGGGGGTTAGCTTAGTTCAGCCTAACTTCGGCAAACAGCGGCAAACCATCGTCAAGTGGCGGCGATGGTTGCCAATTGGCTGAAAATCTGGGAAAACGGCGCCCATCAAGCCTTTCGGGCAACAAGGATACGAGTGAAAACAATGAATGACGACCTTCAGGTAATCGAACTCCAGGTAGGTGACGGAAAAGCCGCCGTCAAAGGCGCACTGATCACCACGCAGTACCGCGGATGGCTGGAAGACGGCACTGAATTCGATTCTTCCTGGAGCCGGGGCAAGCCGTTCCAGTGCGTGATCGGCACCGGGCGTGTGATCAAGGGCTGGGACCAGGGCATCATGGGCATGCAAGTCGGTGGCAAGCGCAAATTGCTGGTGCCGGCGCATCTGGGCTATGGCGAGCGCACGATGGGCAAGATCCCGTCGAACTCGAACCTTGTTTTCGAGATTGAATTGCTGGAAGTACAGACGCGGGATGACTGATCAATCGGGGGCATTACGCGCGGTCTGAAATGGCAAAGTCTGGCCAAAACTACGAGGCGAGTGACGGGTACGCTTTGTTGTATTGTCAGGAGGGCTTGGCCGATACTTTCGAAAAGTTCTCTAGAATAAACAGTAGTTTATTTCAGTTATTTGTTTAGGTTTGAGTATAGTTGACAGGGTGTATAGGTATACACCCTGTCAACTGTGACAGTTGTTGAATAAGCGAAAGTGAATTTCAATGCATGGACGAGTTCTCTACTTGTGAGGATAGTGCCATGCTTGAAGTTGCTCGCAATTGCAAGTCAATACAGGTGTTGATCACGAGGTCGTTAAGTTTTGGCAGCGCGTGCATGATGCTTGCTTCCCCGAGCTATGCCGGTTCGCCCAATGAGCTGTTAACTTTTGTTCCCGAAGCCGAACAGGTGGAGATGCAAAAAAAAGAGGCTAAAGAGCTAGAGATACTACGATCTACCCCGGCCAACGAAGAGGTCAGGTTTGTTGGCGTGAATACAGCGTTGATCGCACCGGATACCAAGGAGTTGGTTGTTAAAGTTGCAGATAATAAAAACGTCTCCTATCGGTTGATTGCATCTAAAGAACTTGAGAATGGAATATCGTCATGGGAGGGGCAAATTGATTCAGACAGGCATGTTCAATATCCATCGAAGGAGGAGGTCGATGTTGATCCATTGAATTCTGCACTCATTCTGCGTAAAGGAGATGAGGTTGCAGGCTCGTTGTGGGTTGCGGGGGATGAGTATTCGCTTAGGACGCTGAAGGATAAAACGTATATTTTTGTAAAAATAGATGAATCGAAAGTTCCGCCTGATGAACCTCTATCGGCAAGCAATCAATTGCCTGCTGATGTCGAGGTGACATCACCGAAGACCCCTTATAGTGTAATAGATGTTCTTGTCGTTGCATCATCAGCCTTTGAACCTAGCATAGATCTTCTTGATGCGATGCTGATGGTGCAAAAAGCCAATTCAGCGAACAGGAATAGTGGTGTTGATGTTATTTTTAGATTGAGTGATTTTAAGACTATAAACTATTCGCCGATGATGCATGGCTTATCGATGTCTAAAGTCTTGGGCAAGATGAGGGATAAGGATGATCCGAACTTGGGTTCCATCATAGCGCCCCTTCGAGATGCAAGTCGTAGCGATTTAGTTATGTATGCGGCTTGGTTTCCGCCTGATGTTCTGTGTGGGAGAGCATGGCTTAATTCAAGGGTAGATACAGCTTTTTCTGTAGTGGATTCAAAATGTTTTTCAGGCATTACTCCTGTTCATGAAATGGGGCATAACATTGGGGTTGATCATAGCTATGATTGGCGCAATCCAAGTAATCCAACGTACATGAATGGTCATCATCAAGGGAAATTATTTCGGACTATTATGAATCAGGATGAGGCTCACGAAACCCTGATGCTGTGGTCAACTCCAAGTAAAGCTTACAAGGGGTTTCCTTTGGGCAACGTGGGGACTGCTAATGCTGTGCGGCGAATTAATGAGCGCCGTGAAGTCATATCGAATTTCTATCCGTGATGGTGCGAGTGGCATCACGCCGCCGCTTTGCTTGCCCGTGCCCGTGCCCGTGCCCGTGCCTGAGCTGGAGCATGCGTCGGTCGGATGCATCTGCCTGGGTCGCAAAATCAAAAGATCGCAGCCTGCGGCAGCTCCTACATGGATCGAGTGAACATTAGATCTCTGTAGGAGCTGCCGCAGGCTGCGATCTTTTGATCTACACGCCGTAACTATCGCAACGTATACCCACTATCGACCACCCAGTCCTGGCCGATCACATTGCGTGCACCGTTGCCGAGCTGAAACAAAATCACGTCGGCAACGGCGCCAGGCTCCAGGAATTGACCGTCGAGCAAACGCTGATTGACCGTGTTGGCGACCTGGCTCAGCTCTTCGTTTTTCAATCCCAGCGTTGACCAGATAGGTGTGGCGGTGGGGCCGGGGGACACGGTGTTGATGCGAATGCCGTGGGGCGCCAGTTCTACCGCCAGGGTGCGGGCATGGTGGATCAATGCGGCTTTGGAGGCGATGTAGGCCGCCAGGCCCGGAAAGGTCACTTGCGCCAGGAAAGTACCGATGAACACCACCGAGGCGGTCGCCGCCAGTTGCCCACGCAGGCAGGCCAGGGTGTTCAGTGCCCCGGCGCCGTTGACCGCCCATTGCCGGTCGAATGCTGCCAGGTCCAGCCCATCGGCCAGTTCCGCAATACCGGCGTTGGGCACCAGGAAACTGACCGGGCCCATGGTCGAGGCCTGTTTTGCCAGCCGCTCCAGGTCGGCCTGCCGGGTGACATCACCGGTCACCCACGAGAGCTGTGTCGTGAAGCGCTCCGCTAAATCGCCGAGGTCACCGATCTGGCGCGACATGGCCAGTACGCGAGCGCCTTGGGTAAGCAGCCGCTCGGTAACGGCCAGGCCTATGCCGGAACTGGCGCCAGTGACGACGGCAAGGCGATCCTGAAAAGCATTGTTCATACACGGTTTCCTTTTGGGTAAATAAGCTTTCGCTGTTCACGTACCAAAAAGCAGGCCAACAGGACGGGCCCGAAAAACCGGGTGTTACAGACGAGGTGTGGTCGTTATGACTGGATCTTGACCTGGTCATTAAGACTGCATTTGGTCTTATTGACAGGCACCTGTAGGAGCGAGCCCTGCTCGCGAAAAACGGCAATGCGCCGATGGGTACCTGGCCTTAAGCGTAATCGTTAACGACCATCGCGAGCGGGCTCGCTCCTACAAAGAGCGATTCATGTATGTGGGGCTGTTTTTCAGGGTGGATTTTCAGTAGCGTCATTGCGCGACGTCTCCCTCACCATCGTTCTGCAAGGAAACCCATGTCGTCACTCAACGAATTCACAGCGTTGGTTCAACAACTGGATATCGCTTACCGACACTGGACCGGCGTCCCCTTGCCCGCACCGGATTCCCTGGGTGAACACGAGCGTCTGGCCTGGCTGCATGCTCAGGCGCCGTATGCCTTGCTGGCCCACGGCACGGAGGCTGATCCACTGTTCTACTATGCTAACGAGCAGGCGCTCGCCAGTTTCAAATACCCGCGTGAGCAGTTCATCGGCATGCCTTCGCGTTTCAGCGCATCGCCTTTGGATTGGGAAATGCGCCAATTCCTGCTGGAGCAAGTCACGGCCAAGGGCATTGCCCATGGCTATAGCGGTTACCGGGTGGACCGCTCGGGCCAAGCCTTCATGATTCACCACGGCAGCGTGTGGACGCTGATAGACGAGCAGGGTGCTCCTTGTGGTCAGGCGGCCTTGTTCTGGCCGGACCCGGAGCGTGTGGGCCACCTGGCTTAGGCCCGCCCTGGCGCCAGACAAAAAAAATCGCCGCCTTCGACAACCGAGGGCGGCGATTTTTAGGGCGGGTTGACGTCAGATCAAACCTTGACGATCCAGCCTGCTGGCGCTTCGATGTCGCCGGTTTGCACGCCGGTCAGCTCTTTGTAGAGCTTCTGGGTGATCGGGCCGACTTCGGTTTCGCTGTGGAACACGTGCAGGTGATCGTTGTAGTTGATGCCGCCGATCGGCGTGATCACGGCAGCAGTGCCGCAGGCACCGGCTTCCTTGAAGTCCGAGAGCTTGTCGATGAACACGTCGCCTTCGATCACTTCCAGGCCCAGACGGGTCTTGGCCAGCTCGATCAGCGACAGGCGGGTGATGCCCGGCAGCACCGACGGCGAGTTCGGGGTCACGAACTTGTTGTCGTGGGTGATCCCGAAGAAGTTGGCCGAACCGACTTCCTCGATCTTGGTGTGGGTCAGCGGGTCCAGGTAGATGCAGTCGGCGAAGTGCGCCTTCTTGGCCTGGGAGCCCGGCATCAGGCTGGCGGCGTAGTTGCCACCGACCTTGGCTGCGCCGGTGCCTTGTGGCGCGGCACGGTCGTAGGTGGAAATCAGGAAGTTGTGCGGGGTCAGGCCGCCCTTGAAGTAGGCGCCGACCGGGATCGCAAACACCGAGAAGATGAACTCGGGGGCGGTACGCACGCCGATGTTGTCACCCACGCCGATCACGAACGGGCGCAAGTACAGCGCGCCGCCGGTACCGTAAGGCGGGATGAAGCGCTCGTTGGCGCGCACCACTTCCTTGCAGGCTTCGATGAACTGTTCGGTGGACACATGCGGCATCAGCAGGCGGGCGCAGCTGCGCTGCATGCGCGCGGCGTTCTGGTCCGGGCGGAACAGGTTGATCGAGCCGTCCTTGCAACGATAGGCCTTCAGGCCTTCGAAGCATTGCTGGCCATAGTGAAGGGCAGTAGAGCCTTCGCTGATGTGCAGCACGTTGTCTTCGGTCAGGGTGCCTTTGTCCCATTCGCCATTGCGAAAGTACGACAGATAGCGTTTGTCGGTCTTGATGTAGTCAAAACCCAGCTTGTCCCAGTTGATGCTTTCGTTACCCATGACACCCTCTTTCACTTAACAACCGCCGAAACGGTTCAAGGCTTCTGACGTTTTTCCGGATGGGCACAACAATACTTCATTCGGCTGATGTTTCGCAGCCTGAAATGCGTTCCTTGTGGGAACAAGCGATGCGGCGACCCGACTTGCCCGCGATGAACGATGACACGGTTTCGCAGGTGCACCGCGGTGCTTTCATCGCGAGCAAGCTTTGCTCCCACAGGTCTGGTTACAGGTGGAGTGCGTGGCCAAGGGCCCGCAGCGCCGCTTCCTGCACCGCCTCACCGAGCGTCGGATGGGCATGGATGGTGCCGCCGATGTCTTCCAGTCGCGCGCCCATCTCCAGGCTTTGCGCGAACGCCGTGGACAATTCGGAGACCCCAACGCCCACCGCCTGCCAGCCGACAATCACATGATTGTCGCGACGGGCGACCACGCGCACGAAGCCGCTTTTCGACTCCAGCGTCATCGCCCGGCCATTGGCGGCGAACGGGAAGCTGGAAACGATGCAGTCCAGGCCGGCGGCGTTGGCCTCGTCCGGGGTCTGGCCGACTACCACCAGTTCCGGGTCGGTGAAACACACGGCGGCGATGGCGGTGGGGTTGAATTCGCGGGACTTACCGCTGATCAACTCGGCGACCATCTCGCCCTGGGCCATGGCCCGGTGGGCGAGCATCGGTTCGCCACTCAGGTCACCGATGGCATACACGTTGCGCATGCTGGTCTGGCAGCGGTTGTCGATCTTGATCGACGAACCGTTCATGTCCAGGTTCAACGCTTCGAGGTTCCAGCCTTGGGTATTCGGTTTGCGGCCAACGGCGACCAGCACCTGATCGGTTTCCAGATTCAATGTGCGATCATCGGGCGTACTGACTTGCAGGGTATTTGTATTTGAATCAAAGCCTTGCACGCTGTGATTCAAGTAAAGCCTCACGCCAAGTTTCTTCAGTTCTTCATGTACCGGCTGGGTCAACTCGGCGTCGTAGGCCGGCAGGATGCGCTCCTGGGCCTCGACCACGCTGACGTCGGCACCGAGCTTGCGATAGGCAATCCCCAGCTCCAGACCGATATAACCGCCACCGACCACGATCAACCGCTTCGGAACGGACTTCGGTGCCAGGGCTTCGGTGGAGGAAATGATCGGACCACCCATCGGCAGTATTGGCAGGTTCACGCTTTTGGAACCCGTGGCCAGCACCAAGTGTTCGCAAATAATGCGCGTGTCGCCAACGTCGACGGTTTTACCGTCAACCACTTTGGCCCAGCCTTGAATGACCTGAACCTTGTTCTTTTTCAGCAGCGCCGCGACGCCGGTGGTCAGGCGATCGACGATACCGTCCTTCCACTCGACGCTTTTGCTGATTTCCAGAGTCGGCGCCGACACGTTGATGCCCAGTGTCGACTGCTGGCTGTGGCGCTGCGTTTGATGGAACTGCTCGGCAACGTGAATCAGCGCCTTGGACGGAATGCAGCCGATGTTCAGGCAGGTGCCACCCAATGATTCGCCTTCCACCAGAATGGTCGAGATACCGAGTTGGCCGGCACGGATTGCCGTCACATAACCGCCAGGGCCGCCGCCGATGATCAGCAGCGTGGTGTGCAGAGTTTGCATGACTTACTCCATAAACAGCGTGGCGGGTTGTTCGAGCAGGCCACGGATGGCCTGGATGAAGAGCGCCGCGTCCATGCCGTCGACCACGCGGTGATCGAAGGAGCTGGAGAGGTTCATCATCTTGCGGACCACGATCTGGCCTTTGATCACCATTGGCCGTTCGACGATCTTGTTCACGCCGACAATCGACACTTCCGGCAGGTTCAGCACCGGGGTGCTGACGATGCCGCCCAACGCGCCAAGGCTGGTCAGGGTGATGCTGGAGCCGGACAGCTCATCGCGGCTGGCCTTGCCGTTGCGTGCGGCGGTGGCCAGGCGGGCAATTTCCGCCGCACTGTCCCACAGGCTGCGAGTTTCGGCGTGACGCACCACCGGCACCATCAAGCCGATGTCGGCCTGGGTGGCGATGCCCACGTGCACCGCGCCGAGGCGGGTGATGACCTGGGCTTCGTCGTCGTAGCGGGCGTTGATCTGCGGGAAGTCGCGCAGGGCGACGACCATGGCGCGGACCAGGAATGGCAGCAGGGTCAGCTTGCCGCGGGTCGCGCCGTGTTTCTCGTTGAGGTGCGCGCGCAGCTCTTCCACGGCGGTCACATCGATTTCTTCGACATAGCTGAAGTGTGCGGCGCGTTGCGTGGCGTCCTGCATGCGCTGGGCAATCTTGCGGCGCATGCCGATCACCGGGATCTGCTCTTCGTCGTTACGCTGGATGTAGGCGCTGCTGACGGACGATGCATTGGACTGACCTTGAGCCAGATAGGCATCGAGGTCTTCGTGCAGAACACGACCGGCCGGGCCGGAGCCACGTACCAGACGCAACTGAATGCCGAGGTCCAGCGCATGTTTGCGCACGGCCGGGGAGGCCAGCGGACGCTCATTGGCTTCGCGGGCGACCATCGGTCCCTGGCATACGGCTGCCGGACGCGGTGCTGCTGCTACCGGTTTGCTTTCCACGACCGGTTCGACTTTCGGCGCGGTGACTGCTGGCGCTTCTTTCACGGGAGCCGCCGCTGGTGCAGCCGATTCCTTCACGTTGCCCGCGCCTTCGACTTCAATGCTGATCAGGATACTGCCAACCGCCATGACTTCGCCGGGCACACCACCCAATGCGATCACCTTGCCATGCACCGGCGACGGAATATCCACCATCGCCTTGTCAGTCATGACATCGGCCAGCACCTGATCCTCGACAACCATGTCGCCGACTTTCACGTGCCACTGAGACAATTCAACTTCTGCGATGCCTTCGCCAATGTCCGGCATCTTGATAACGTGCGTGCCCATTCAGACCTCCATGACCCGTTTCAACGCCGCGCCCACACGGGACGGCCCTGGGAAATACGCCCACTCTTGCGCGTGCGGGTAGGGGGTGTCCCAACCGGTGACGCGTTCGATCGGCGCTTCCAGGTGATGGAAACAGTGCTCTTGCACCAGTGCGGCCAGTTCGGCACCGAAACCGCAGGTGCGAGTCGCTTCGTGAACGATCACGCAGCGCCCGGTTTTCTTCACCGACTTGGTGATGGTTTCCAGGTCCAGCGGCCACAGGCTGCGCAGGTCGATGACTTCGGCATCCACACCGCTTTCTTCAGCGGCGACTTGCGACACGTAGACAGTGGTGCCGTAGGTCAGCACGGTGACGTCCTTGCCCGGACGGGCGATAGCGGCAACGTCCAGTGGCACCGTGTAGTAGCCGTCCGGAACCTGTGCGGCAGGGTGTTTCGACCACGGGGTTACCGGACGCTCGTGGTGGCCATCGAACGGGCCGTTGTAAAGGCGCTTTGGCTCAAGGAAGATCACCGGGTCATCGTTTTCGATGGAGGCGATCAGCAAACCTTTGGCGTCGTACGGGTTGGACGGCATGACGGTGCGCAGGCCGCAGACCTGGGTGAACAGCGCCTCGATGCTCTGGCTGTGAGTCTGGCCGCCATAGATACCGCCGCCGCAAGGCATGCGCAGGGTCAGCGGCGCGGTGAATTCACCGGCCGAGCGATAACGCAGGCGGGCGGCTTCGGAAATGATCTGGTCGTAGGCCGGGTACACGTAGTCGGCGAACTGGATCTCCACTACCGGGCGCAGGCCGTAGGCGCCCATGCCCACGGCGGTGCCGACGATGCCGCTTTCGGAGATCGGTGCGTCGAATACCCGTGAGGTGCCGTACTTGGTTTGCAAGCCTTCGGTGCAACGGAACACGCCGCCGAAGTAGCCCACGTCCTGGCCGAACACCACGACGTCTTCGTCGCGCTCAAGCATCACATCCATGGCCGAGCGCAGGGCCTGGATCATGGTCATGGTGGTCGTGGTCATGGCGGTTTCCAGCTGGATATTGTTGTTGTGATCGTTCATGTCAGATCCCCAGCTCTTGACGCTGGCGCTTCAAATGCTCCGGCATCTCTTTGTAGACGTCTTCGAACATGGTCGCGGCGCTTGGAATCTGGCCGCCGGCGAGGGTGCCGAACTGCTCGGCTTGCTTCTGCGCGGCGATCACTTCGGCTTCCAGTTCGGCGCTGACGGCGGTGTGTTCCTCTTCGGACCAGTGGCCGACCTTGATCAGGTGCTGCTTGAGGCGCGCGATCGGATCGCCCAACGGGAAGTGGCTCCAGTCGTCGGCAGGACGGTATTTGGACGGATCATCGGAGGTCGAGTGCGGGCCGGCGCGGTAGGTGACCCATTCGATCATGGTCGGGCCGAGGTTGCGGCGGGCGCGTTCGGCGGCCCAGGCAGACGCGGCGTAGACCGCATAGAAGTCGTTGCCGTCGACCCGCAGGGAAGCGATGCCGCAACCGACACCTCGACCGGCGAAGGTGGTGGCTTCACCACCGGCAATCGCCTGGAAGGTGGAGATGGCCCACTGGTTGTTGACCACGTTGAGGATCACCGGCGCGCGGTACACGTGGGCGAAGGTCAGGGCGGTGTGGAAGTCCGATTCGGCGGTGGCGCCATCGCCGATCCACGCCGAGGCGATCTTGGTATCGCCCTTGATCGCCGAGGCCATGGCCCAGCCTACGGCTTGTACGAATTGGGTGGCGAGGTTGCCGGAAATGGTGAAGAAACCGGCTTCCTTGACCGAGTACATGATCGGCAACTGGCGTCCCTTGAGCGGATCGCGCTCGTTGGACAGCAGCTGGCAGATCAGGTCGACCAGCGGTACGTCGCGGGCCATCAGGATGCTTTGCTGACGGTAGGTAGGGAAGCACATGTCGTCGATGTTCAACGCCAGGGCCTGGGCACTGCCGATGGCTTCTTCGCCGAGGCTCTGCATGTAGAAGGACATTTTCTTCTGGCGCTGGGCGACGACCATGCGGTTGTCGTAGATCCGCGTCTTGAGCATGGCGCGCATGCCTTTGCGCAGGATCTCCACCGGCACGCCTTCGGCCCACGGACCCAGGGCATTGCCCTGATCGTCGAGCACGCGAATCAGGCCGCGGGCCAGGTCGGCCGTTTCGGCGGGTTCAACGTCGATTGGGGGTTTGCGCACCGTGCCGGCATCGGTCAGGTGCAAGTAGGAGAAGTCGGTTTTACAGCCGGGACGGCCCGAAGGTTCGGGGACGTGAAGGCGCAGCGGTTCGTACGCTTGGTTCATGGCTTCTACGCTCGATCTTGTGAATTTCTTGTAGTGAGCTGACAGGCTTCGTTCGGTAAACGAAATCTTGTCCTACAACAATCATAGGCCCGGCCAAGAAGAATATTTCTCTCTGTTTCGTTGCGCTAAAGATCATTTGCAGATAAAAAATCTGCATAAACATAAAAAACAGGTGTTTTTGTCTCATGCGCAAACTGGACCGTACCGACATCGGCATTCTCAACAGCCTTCAAGAGAACGCACGCATCACCAACGCTGACCTCGCGCGCTCGGTCAACCTGTCGCCAACGCCGTGTTTCAACCGGGTCAAGGCGATGGAAGAACTGGGCCTGATTCGCGAGCAAGTGACCCTGCTCGATGCCGACCTGCTGGGGTTGCACGTGAACGTGTTCATCCATGTCAGCCTGGAAAAACAGGTGGAGGAGGCGTTGCAGCATTTCGAGGAGGCGATCTCGGATCGCCCGGAAGTGATGGAGTGTTACCTGATGGCCGGCGACCCGGATTACCTGATCCGGGTCCTGGTGCCAACCATCCAGTCGCTGGAGCGTTTCATGATGGACTTTCTGACCAAGGTGCCGGGCGTGGCCAACATTCGTTCGAGCTTTGCGCTCAAGCAGGTGCGCTACAAGACGGCGTTGCCGTTGCCGGCCAACGGCTTGACCCTAGGTACCTGAGGTAAGCAAACCCTGTGGGAGCAAAGCTTGCTCGCGATGGCGTCCGTCCAGTCAACTGCGATGGTGCCTGATACGCCGCCATCGCGAGCAAGCTTTGCTCCCACAGGTTTAGTTTGCGCAGGGGGTCGGGCTTAGAATTTGTTCAGGGGGATCTTGAGGTAGGTCACGCCATTGTCCTCTGCCGGTGGCAGATTCCCCGCCCGTACATTGACCTGAATCGCCGGCAGCAACAGCGTCGGCATGCCTAACCCGGCATCGCGGCGGGTGCGCATGTCGACAAAGGCCGCTTCGTCGATGCCGTCGCGCACGTGGATGTTGCTTTTACGCTGTTCGCCCACCGTGGTCATGCAGCCCGGTTCGCGGCCCGCGGGCGGGTAGTCGTGGCAGACGTAGAGGCGCACGCTGGCGGGGAAGGCCAGCAGCTTGTGGATCGAGGTGAACATCTGGTGGGCATCGCCGCCAGGAAAGTCGCAGCGCGCGGTACCCACGTCCGGCATGAACAGCGTATCGCCCACCAGAATCACGTCGTTGCCGATCAGGTACGCCATGTCCGCCGGGGTATGGCCGGGCACATGCAGGGCCGTGGCCTTGAGGTTGCCGATGTGGAATGACTCGTCGGGGGCGAACAGGTGATCGAACTGCGAACCGTCGATACGGAATTGCGGCTCAAGATTGAACAGCGCCTTGAATACGTCCTGCACCTTGCAGATCGATTGGCCGATGGCGATCTTGCCGCCCAGCTCCCGGCGCAGGTACGGCGCGGCGGAGAGGTGATCGGCGTGGGCGTGGGTTTCCAGCAGCCATTGCACTTGCAAGCGATGCTCGCGCACGAATGCGATGATCCGGTCGGCGTGCACGGTAGAGGTTCGGCCGGCGGCGGCGTTGTAGTCGAGCACCGGGTCGACGATTGCGCATTGCCCGCCTTCAGCTTCGTAGATCACGTAGCTGTAGGTGGACGAGGCGTCGTCAAAAAAGGCTTCAATCAAGGCTGACATGGTGTTTTTCTTCGTGGAGAAGCCATGAGGTTAGTTTCATTCTCACTGTGCTGACCAGTCCCGCGTCAATTCTGTTAATGAAAAAAACCGTGCGGGCTCTATCCTGTCACTCAATCGATACCGGGCGTTCCCGGCCTTTGTCATGGATTACGAGCGTTCTATGTTGCTGGCGAGTTTTTTTGGTGTGGTCATGGGGCTGGTGCTCGGTTTGACCGGGGCCGGCGGCGGCATTCTTGCGGTACCGGCGCTGGTGCTGGGCCTGGGATGGAGCATGACCGCGGCGGCACCCGTTGCACTATTTGCCGTGGGCAGCGCGGCGGCGGTCGGTGCCATCGATGGGTTGCGTCACGGTCTGGTGCGCTATCGTGCGGCGTTGTTGATTGCGGCGCTCGGCGCGGTTTTTTCGCCGGTGGGCATCTACTTCGCCCATCAGTTGCCGGAAAAGGTCCTGATGATCCTCTTCAGTCTGCTGATGGTCATGGTGGCAGGGCGGATGCTGCGTCGGGAGCGCAAGGACGAGGGGCCCAGTGATCACGGTCACGCCAGCTGGGGCCAGAAAAACTGCATGCTCGACCAACAGACCGGGCGCTTTTCCTGGACGGCCAAATGCACCGCGACCCTCGCGGCCCTCGGCGCGGTGACCGGCGTGGTCTCGGGATTGCTGGGCGTGGGTGGCGGCTTTCTGATTGTGCCGGCCTTCAAGCAACTGACCGACGTGCAAATGCGCGGGATCATCGCCACGTCCCTGATGGTGATCAGCCTGATCTCGGCTATCGGCGTGATCGGCGCGTTGCACGCCGGGGTGCGCATCGACGGGCTGGGCGTGGCTTTCATTGCCTCCAGCATCGTCGGCATGATCATCGGCCGAAAACTCTGCGCCCGCGTGCCGGCGCGGGCGTTGCAAGTAGGGTTTGCCAGCGTCTGCCTGATCGTCGCCGTTTACATGTTGGTGCACGCTCGATACTGAAGATTGAACCCCAGCGCCGTGGATTGACCTTGCTCCAGCAAACGCAACCCCGGTCGCCCCGGCAGGTGATGCGCGTTGACTGGGTGGCTGACCGGTTCGATGCAGAAAAAACCCAGCCCCGCCGGGCAATAGAGCAGGTAGTAGTCGCTACCGGTGGCCTGGCACTGCAGTTCATACCCCAGGTCCGGCTGCTGGATCAGGCAGTGGCCGTTCCATTGGCAAAAGCCGTTGTCGACCAGTGTTTCGGGTAATGCCTTGGGCTGCTGGAAATCCCATTCGGCGGGGAGTGCAACGAGACGGGTCGGCAGTTTGGACGCATCGCTCAACCAGACCTGTTCGGCCCGTGCCTGTAGGCGTGTGTTCGCCGTGCGCGGAAAGTAAGGATGCAAACCCAGCCCATGCCACGCCGCGTGTTCAGACAGATGAATGACCTGCAACTCGATACTCAGCTTTCCCGCGCTCAGGTGAAAGCGCTGGCGGGCGCGGTAGGCGAAGGGCGTGCTGCTGTCGAGTTGCAGGACCACTTCGTCCGCTGACTGGAAAACCACTTGCCATGGTTGCTGCCAGGCACTGCCATGAATCGGCAACGGATCGGTGAGGCTGTTGGATGCCAGGGTCAGCCAGCCATCGGGGCAGTCGAAACCGCCTTCGGCGATGCGGTTGGACCAGGGTACCAGCGGGAAACAGCCGAGTTTGCCAGGTAAACCGGTGTTCAGTGCCTGCGCATCGGCGTGGCGCAGCAAGGGTTGGCCGCTGCCGCGCACGATCCAGTTGACGATGCTCGCGCCGAGTTCGGGGGCGAGGGTGAGGTGGGTGAGTTCGTCTTTGAGTTCGAGCAGTTTCATGGTCATGGAGAAGGTATCAACGATCCTGAAATAGCGGCTCGGGCAAGCCCTTGACGCCGGGATCGAGGGCGAACACGCCACCGGCGAGTGACTGTGGATCATGGTCGTCACCGGGGCGAATCGAGGTCACGTACAGTGTGTCCAGTCGACTGCCACCGAAGGCGCACATGGTCGGTTTTTTCACGGGAACGGCCAGGGAGCGGTCGAGACGACCGTCGGGGGTGAAGCGGTGAATCAACCCGGCGTCATTGGCGCAGATCCAGTAGCAGCCTTCGGCATCCACGGCCGCGCCGTCGGGGCGACCGGCAAACCGGTTCATGTCGACATAGACCCGGCGATTGGACGGTGTGCCGCTGTCGATGTCGTAGTCGAAGGCCCAGATCTGCTGGACCGATGGATGGGAGTCGGACAGGTACATCGTGCGTCCGTCCGGGCTGAAGCCCAGGCCATTGGGCACGATGAAGCCGCCCAGTCGTGCTGCCAGCGGCCCGGGTTGCCCGGCGCTGTAGCGATAAAGCATGCCGTCGGCTGCATTGGCGCCCATGTTCAGCACCATGCTGCCGGCCCAGAAACGCCCCTGACGGTCACAGCGACCATCGTTGAGGCGCATGTCCGGGCGGGCATGATCGACATGGGCCAGAGGTTCGCTGTCGAGACTGCCGTCAGTGTGCGGCGTCAGGTGGAAAAAGCCGCTCTCCATGCCTGCGACCCAGCCACCGTCGGGATGGCGGACGATGCACGCGAGCATTTCCGGGGTTTTCCAAGCGTCGACATGACCGGTATCAGCGCTCCAGCGTTGCAGGCCCCCGGCGGGAATATCGACCCAGTACAGGGCGTTTTCCCCGGGGACCCAGACCGGGCTTTCACCGACTGCGTTGCGGGCATCGACAATCAATTCGGCTTGCATGGCAACTCATTCCCTTGGGATTGTTGTGGGGATCAAGTGATCAGCAGGATTGGTTTCAGTCGCCGAACGGACCCGCCGCGCAGAAGGCACCGCCCTGATAGACCCGTGCCGGATCATTGGCGGCGGGCATGGGTTGGGCCTCGACTTTTTCGCGGAACACTTCGGAGGTGTCGTTCGGGGCATAACCCAGCGCGGCAGCGTAGCGGTTGTCCCACCAGATGTCCTTGTTGTCGGACACGCCGTAGACCACGGTGTGACCGACGTCCGGGGTGTACAACGCGCGCTCGAGCAATTGGGTGAGGTCGCCGAAGCTCAGCCAGGTACTCATCATCCGGCGGTTTTGTGGTTCCGGGAACGAAGAGCCGATCCGCACGCTGACGGTTTCGATGCCATAGCGGTCGAAGTAGAAGGTCGCCATGTCTTCGCCATAGGACTTGGACAAACCGTAGTAACTGTCCGGGCGGTGAGGGGAGCGGGCATCGATGACTTCATCCTGCTTGTAGAAGCCGATGACATGGTTGGAGCTGGCGAAGATCACGCGTTTCACACCGTGACGGCGCGCGGCTTCATAGATGTGGAACACGCCGCAAATATTGGCGCCGAGGATGTCTTCGAAGGAATGCTCGGTGGACACGCCGCCGAAGTGCAGGATGGCGTCCACGCCTTCGACCAATTGATGCACGGCGTGCTTGTCGGCGAGGTCGCAGGGTACGACTTCTTCGCGATCATCGATGGCTGGGGCGATGTCCGCGATGTCCGACAGGCGAATGACATTGGCATAGGGGCGCAGACTTTCGCGCAAGACTTTGCCCAGGCCACCGGCAGCACCGGTCAGAAGCAGGCGATTGAAAGGGGCGCGGGCTGTTGAAGTGGTCGTCATGGGAATCCCTGGACAGGTTGTCATGAAATTGTTGTAGGTTGTCGTACGACTATGTCGAAGTATCGTAAGACTTCCCGGTTTTTGTCAAACCAACTTTGATGGAAATTGACGCGGGGGCAAGACACTCACCCTGTGGGAGCGAGCCTGCTCGCGAAGGCGCCAAGTCAGGCAACATTAATGTTGAATGTTAAACCGCTTTCGCGAGCAGGCTCGCTCCCACAGTGATTACAGCAGGCTGATTGGATAGCTGATGAATATCCGGTTTTCATCGAACTCGTTGGTGCTGAAGTTCTTGCGGATACTCGCGTTGCGCCATTTGACGTTGAGGTTTTTCAGCGGTCCGCTCTGCACGGTATAGGCCAGTTCCGATTCGCGTCCCCACTCCTTGCCGTCGGTGATAGTGCCGGTGTGTACGTTGTCGCCGCTGATGTAGCGGTTCATCAGGGTCAGACCGGGAATGCCGAGGGCAACGAAGTTGTAGTCGTGGCGCACCTGCCAGGATTTCTCCCGGGCGTTGTCGTAGCTGGAGTTGTAACTGTCGTTGGCCAGGGTGCCGCCGCTGGTGCCGTTGACCCGCATCCAGACATCATCGCCGTTGAGTTTTTGCAGGCCGACGTAGAAGGTGTTGCCACCGTACTTGGCCGAGAGCAGGGCGAAGGCGGTTTTGTTGTCGAGGTCGCCGGCCAGGGCGCTGCCGTCTTCCTTGCCGATGAAATAGCCAAGGTTGGCGCCCAGTGTCCAGTCGCCCAGGGGCTGGCTATGAGTCAGGTTGAAATACTGCTGCTGATAAATATCGCTGAGTTCGGCGTACCAAACACCGATCTGGGTACGTTTGTCGTTGAAGGCGTATTCGCCGCCCCCGAAGTTGAACCGGTCCGAGGTGAACGCCGCTTTGCCGTTCATGAACATGTCTTCCATGCTCGCATCGTTACGCGGGCTGTTCTGGCGGAACTGGCCGCCGTAGAGCGTCAGGCCACTGATTTCCGTGGAGGTCAACTGAGCGCCCTGGAAGGTTTGCGGCAGCGAGCGGCCGTCGTCGGAGCGCAGGATCGGCAGCACCGGCATCCATTCACCGACCTTCAATTCGGTTTTCGACACCTTGCCCTTGAGCGCCACGCCCAGGCGGCCGAAGTTGTCGGCAGGGCGGCCGTCATCGTGGATCGGCAGCAACTGAGTACCGCCAGTGCCTTTACCGCCATCGAGCTTTTGCGAGTACAGCCCCAGCACATCCACACCGAAGCCGACCGGGCCTTGGGTGTAACCGGATTTGGCATCGAGGATGAAGTTCTGCGTCCACTCTTCAGCCTTGCCCTGGGGGTAGGCCGGGTTGGTGAAGTTGCGGTTGAAGTAGGCGTTGCGCAGATTCAGCGTGGCTTTGGCGTCATCGGTGAAACCTTCGGCCTGGCTGACCATGGGCAGGGCGAGGGCGAGGCTGCTGCAACCGATCAGGCTCAGGGTGTGACGACGGGCAAAGGTGGGACGGAGACTGCGGAGGGATGAATTGCGGGCGAGTTTGCTCACTGTGACGCTCTCTTGTTTTTTGTTGTTATGGTTGTCATACGTCGTCGTACAACATGAGGGCGATTATTTGCGAGGGCTTTACGTGTTGTCAATCAGAAGTTGTACGATGACTCGAAAGCCTGCCTCGACCCTGTAGGAGCGAGCCTGCTCGCGAAGACTGACAGGCAGTCAACATTGAGGGTGAATGTGAGATTGCTATTCGCGAGCAGGCTCACTCCCACAGGAGATTGGGGGGTGTCAGCTGGAAATCATCGGCGGCATGGTACCGAGTAGAGAGACCGCTGCCACCGCGCCCATCCCCAGCAACCATTCCAGCATCACGCTCTTGCGCAACGTCGCCAGACGCGGTTCACAGTCGTTGATCTGCAACCGATTGAACAGCGCCAACCCAAGCATTGCCGCAATCAACATGACCTTGATCAACAGAATCAAGGCAAACCCGGACAGCAGGGGCGTCGGCCAGAAGGCCCCCGTAAGCACCCGCACGTTGATCAGGCCGGTGACCAACAACCCGGCCACCAACCCGTAACCGACACCACTGAAACGCTGCAACAGCGCGCTGATGGAATGCCCGTCAGGTCGCCACAGGATCATCACCAGCAGCATCAAGCCACCGAGCCAGGCGCCGACGCAGGTCAGGTGCACCAGTTGATTGAGGATGAGCAGTTGGCCCTCGATACCGTCGAGCATGGCGCCATGACCGACCGGGGCCAGGGTCGCCATCAGCAAGCTGCCGAGAATAATTTGCAAGGGCCGGCTGGCACGCAGCGGTGTCAGCAGCAACACGACCAGCACCCCGTTGAGCACCAGGTGCCAGCGCCAGACCTGACCAAAAAAAGTACGGTCCAGCACCAGGCGCAAGGTCGATGGCTCGAACGCCGCGTCCCAGGCACCGGCCATGCTGGCGGTGACCAGCAGCAACCAGCCAACGCCGCTGATCAGCGCCACGGCCGCCAGCCAACGGCTGATACGGGCCAACGGCTGATCCAGTGTTGTGCCGCGCGCTAACAGCAGCGGCCTGAACACCCACGCCCCGAATAGCATCAGCACCACGGTGAAATGCAGGAAACGGCACAGCACCATCGCGCTCGTCATGTATTACTGGCCGACCGTGAACGCGTAAGCGCCTTCGCTTTTGTGGGTATCGACCGACACGACGTGCCACTCGACTTTGTAGTTGCCTTTGGTCAAGGGGACGGCCGGGGTGACGATCAGGGTCTTTTTATCGCCGCCTTGGGTGATCAGGCTTTTCACCAGTACGTCGGCACCGTCCTTGGTGATCGTGACTTTGCAGAAGTCGGCTTCGACCCCTTCGGAAAAGATCAGGCTCAATTCTGCCGGCGCGCTGACGGTGCTGTCGGCGGCGGGCGTCTGGCTCTTCAAATGAGCGTGGGCCCACACCGACGAAGCGGCGAGCAGCGAGCCGAGCAGGGCGGCGGCGGTCAGGGTTTTCTTGAAGCGCATGTTGAGTCCCTCGGCGGCAGGTTCGATGTGGGCGCAAGTTTAGTCGCGCGACGCGAGTTATACGAAGTTTGCTTTTACCCTGTCGCCGCGAGGTAGAGCGGATGCTAGTCTTGTTTAACGCTGTTGTCAGGGAGCCCTCATGGGCAATCACAAGATCGAGATTCGTCGCAGTAACGTCGAGAAAATCCTGCTGGGGGCCGAGAAGGTTTTCGCCGAAAAAGGCTTCGGCAGCACCGCCATGGCCGACATCGCCGCCGAGGTGCAACTGCCTCGCTCCAATCTGCATTACTACTTCAGCACCAAGACCGAGCTATACAGCGCTGTGCTGTTGGGCCTGCTGGAAGTGTGGAAGCAGGACGCGCTGTGCTTCGAGATGTTCGATGACCCGCGGGTGGTGCTCAGCAGCTACATCCGCGCCAAGATGAACCACTCCCGCAGCCGGCCCTACGGTTCGAAAGTCTGGGCCAACGAAATCATCCACGGCGCACCGACCCTGGGCGAGACACTGGACGCCAGCCTGTACGATTGGGCCAAGATGAAAGAAGCGAAAATCCGCCAATGGGTGGACGACAAACGCATCCTGCCGGTGGAGCCCTCGAGCCTGCTGTACATGATCTGGGCCTCGACCCAGCACTACGCCGACTTCGATCACCAAGTGAATATTCTCAATGACCATCAGCCGCTGTCGGACATGCAGTTCGAGCGGGCGGTGCAGACGGTGACGAGTGTGATTTTGCGGGGGATTGGGCTGGAGCCTTGAAGAGGTGTGGTGTTGCTGCTGGCCTCATCGCGGGCAAGCCTTGCTCCCACAGGTTAAAGGTAGCTCACACATTAATGAGTCGACTTTAATCCTGTGGGAGCAAGGCTTGCCCGCGATGGCGCCAGTTCAGGCACCGTAAATTTCAGACTGCTACATGGTAGGGATTCCTCGGATCGTGGTTCCAATCCAGAAACGGTTTCCCGGTGTAGCACTACGCCGATTTCGATCACCAGGTGAATATTCTCAATGACCATCAGCCGCTGTCGGACATGCAGTTCGAGCGCGCGGTGCAGACGGTGACGAGTGTGATATTGCGGGGGATTGGGTTGGAGCCTTGAAGAGGTGTGGTGTTGCTGCTGGCCTCATCGCGGGCAAGCCTTGCTCCCACAGGTTAAAGGTAGCTCACACATTGATGAGTCGACTTTAATCCTGTGGGAGCAAGGCTTGCCCGCGATGGCGTCAGTTCAGGCACCGCTGAACTCAGACGGCAACGTGATACGGATTCCTCGGATCATGGTTCCAATCCAGAAACGGTTTCCCGGTGTCCACCGGCACCATTTCGATGCAGTCCTGCACCGGGCAGGTGATCTGGCATAAATTGCAGCCCACGCATTCCTCATCGATCACTTCATAGGCGTGGGTCCCATCGGCCTTTTTCACGCTGGCCACCGCTTGGTGCGAGGTGTCTTCGCAGGCGATGTGGCAGCGGCCGCACCCGATGCACGCCTCCTGGTCGATCTTCGCGATCACCTGATAGTTGATGTCCAGGTACTTCCAGTCCGTGGTATTGGCCACCGCCCGACCTGAGAACTGCGAAATGCTCGCGTAACCCTGACTGTCCATCCAGCGCGACAGGCCGTCCTTCATTTCCTCGACGATCCGGAAGCCGTGCAGCATGGCCGCTGTGCACACCTGCACCGACCCACTGCCCAGGGCGATGAATTCCGCCGCGTCGCGCCAGTTGCCGATACCGCCAATGCCACTGATCGGCAGGCCCTGGGTCTGCGGGTCGCGGGCGATTTCGGCAACCATGTTCAGGGCAATCGGCTTGACCGCCGAACCGCAATAGCCGCCATGGGTGCTCTGGCTGCCGACCATCGGATTGGCCACCATGCGCTCCAGATTGACGCTGGTGATCGAATTGATGGTGTTGATCAGCGACACGGCATCGGCACCGCCCCTGTGCGCCGCGCGGGCGGCGACGCGGATGTCGGTGATATTCGGCGTGAGCTTGACGATCACCGGCAGCGAACAATACGTCTTGCACCAGCGCGTGACCTGTTCGACGTACTCCGGCACCTGGCCGACCGCCGCACCCATGCCGCGTTCCGGCATGCCGTGGGGGCAACCGAAGTTCAATTCGATGCCGTCGGCACCGGTGGCTTCCACCAGCGGCAGGATGTTTTTCCAGGATTCCTCGACGCAGGGCACCATCAACGACACGATCAGCGCGCGGTCCGGCCAGTCCTTTTTGACCTGGGTGATTTCCCGCAGGTTGATCTCCAGCGAACGGTCGGTGATCAGTTCGATGTTGTTAAAGCCGAGAACCTCTCTATTAGCCCCGAAATGCGCCGAGTAACGCGACGACACGTTGACCGCCGCCGGGTCCTCACCCAGGGTTTTCCAGACCACGCCGCCCCAGCCGGCCTCGAAGGCGCGGACCACGTTGTAGGCCTTGTCGGTCGGTGGCGCGGAGGCCAGCCAGAACGGATTGGGGCTTTTGATGCCGGCGAAGACAATCGACAGATCGGCCATTTACGCAGCCTCCACGTTGAGCATCAGTTGAGCGTTGATGGCCTCGGCGGCCTGTTTGCCGTGCTGCACCGCTTGCACGGTGAGGTCCTGGTCCAGGCTGGTGCAGTCGCCGCCGGCATACACGCCGGGGATGCTCGTGCGCAGCTGCTCGTCCACCTGTATACGATCGCCCTGGCGCTTGAGTTCACGGGCCAATGGGTCGGTGAGGGCGGTCTCATCGAAGCTCTGGCCGATGGCTTTGAAGATCGCGTTGGCGGCCAGGTCGAAGGTTTCGCCGGTGGTCTGCAGGCGGCCCTCGACCAGGAGGGTGCGGGCGAAACGCATGCCGCGCACCTGACCCAGATCATCGAGCAGCACTTCGTCCGGTTGCGCCCAGGTCAACAGGCGTACCTGATTGGCCTTGGCGATGTCCTGCTCGTGGTGGGTGGCGCCCATGTCTTCGACACCACGGCGGTACACCAGGTTGACGTCATGGGCACCGAGGCGGGCCATTTGCACGGCCATGTCGATGGCGGTATTGCCGGCGCCGAGCACGATGCAATGGTCAGCCAGCGGCAATTGGGTCAGGTCATCGGCCTGGCGCAGCTCGCGGATGTAGTCGGTGGCAGCGAGCAGACCAGGTGCCTCTTCATGCGGTAGACCCAGCTGTTTGCTGGCATTGAGGCCGAGGCCGAGGAATACCGCGTCGAACTGTTGATGCAGGTCGCTGAGGCTCAGGTTGTCGCCGAGCTTCTGACCGTGGCGGATTTCGATGCCACCGATCTCCAGCAGAAAGTCCAGCTCCTTCTGCGCGTAATCGTCCACCAGTTTGTACTTGGCGATCCCGTATTCATTGAGGCCGCCGGCCTTTTCCCGTGCCTCGAAAATCACCACGTCATGGCCGTGCATGGCGCTGCGATGGGCGCAGGACAACCCGGCCGGACCGGCGCCGACCACGGCAATGCGCTTACCGGTGGCGGCGGCGCGAGGGAAGGGGTGCTGGCTGAAATGCGCGTTGTCCACGGCGTAACGTTGCAAGAGTCCGATCAACACCGGCGCGCATTCATGGGCGTTGTTGCGCACACAGGCTTGCTGGCAAAGGATCTCTGTCGGGCAGACCCGGGCGCAACTGCCGCCAAGAATGTTGGCCGAGAGGATTTTCTGTGCCGCACCCTGGACGTTGTCCTGATGGATGTTGCGGATGAACGAGGGGATGTCGATTTCGCTCGGACAGGCATTCACGCAAGGTGCGTCGTAGCAATACAGGCAGCGCGAGGCTTCCAGGTGGGCCTGTCGGTCATTGAGCGGCGGCGCCAGATCGGTAAAATGGCTGGCGAGGGCGGCCGCATTCTCGTAAGGGTGCGGGAGATGGCTCAGGGTCTTGATCACGGTTGTTAGCCTCACGGTGATGGAGGTTATGCCTCTGGTGGGCATTGATTTTTTGTGTCGTCCGTACCGGCCCCATCGCTGGCAAGCCAGCTCCCACAGGGTTTGTGAACACCCGAGATCCCTGTGGGAGCTGCGGTGCGACGATTCGACTTGCCAGCGATAGGCCGAAGGCCGCTCTCAGCGTTTCACGGCCACCGGCTGATTCAACTCGGCCCGCTTGCTCAACAAGTCAAACACCGCCGGATAAGCCGGCCGTTCGACATACCGCCCGGCCCCGCGCTCGGCGCGCAAATCGCCGTCGGCCCAGACCACCCGGCCCTGGCTGATGGTGTGGCTGGGTACGCCGCGCACGACCTTGCCTTCGAAGATGTTGAAATCGACCTGCTGGTGATGGGTCTTGGCCGAAATCGTTCGTGTACCTTGCGGGTCCCATAGCACCAGGTCGGCATCGGCGCCCACGCGGATCGCGCCTTTGCGTGGGTAAAGGTTGAAGATCTTCGCGGTGTTGGTCGAGGTCAGGGCGACAAAGTGCTGCATCGACAGACGCCCGGTGTTCACCCCTTCCTCCCAGAGCACGGCCATACGGTCTTCGATGCCGGCAGTGCCATTGGGGATTTTGCTGAAATCGTCCTTGCCGGCGGCTTTTTGTTCGGCGCAGAAGCAGCAGTGGTCGGTGGCGGTGGTGTGCAGGTTGCCGGCTTGCAGGCCATGCCACAGGGCTTCCTGATGACCGCGAGGGCGGAAGGGCGGGCTCATCACGTAACCGGCGGCGGTCTGCCAGTCCGGGTGTTGATAGACGCTGTCGTCCAGCAGCAAATGCCCGGCCAGCACTTCGCCGTAGACCGGTTGGCCCTTGGCCCGGGCGTAGGTGATTTCGTCGAGGGCTTCCCGGGTCGAGACATGCACCAGGTACAGCGGCGTGCCGAGGGTTTCGGCAATGCGGATCGCCCGGCTCGCGGCTTCACCTTCGACTTGGGAAGGACGCGACAGCGGATGGGCTTCCGGCCCGGTCATGCCCTGGGCCATCAGCTTGCGTTGCAGGTGATAGACCAGCTCGCCGTTTTCTGCGTGCACGGTCGGCACCGCGCCCAATTCCAGGCAACGCTCGAAACTCGCCACCAGGGTGTCGTCGGCTGCCATGATCGCGTTTTTGTAAGCCATGAAGTGCTTGAAACTATTGACTCCGTGATGGTTCACCAGCTCGGCCATTTCCTCGCGGACCTGCTCGCTCCACCAGGTGATGGCGACGTGGAAGCCGTAGTCGGAAGCCGATTTCTCGGCCCAGCCGCGCCATTGATGAAAGGCTTCCATCAAGGACTGCTGTGGATTGGGAATCACGAAGTCAATGATCGAGGTGGTGCCACCGGCCAGACCCGCCGCCGTGCCGCTGAAAAAGTCCTCGCTGGCCACGGTGCCCATGAAGGGCAGTTGCATATGGGTGTGCGGGTCGATGCCGCCGGGCATCAGGTATTGGCCGCTGCCGTCGAGTATCTCGGCGCCTGCCGGCGCTTCGAGGTTTTCGCCGATGGCCTTGATCACGCCGTCTGCGCAATACACGTCGGCGCGATAACTTTCATCATGGGTAATAACGGTGGCGCCACGAATCAACAGAGACATTCCGGATTCCTCGCAGGCATGACCGGCTGATGCCGGTTCTTGACGTTCTTATATGAAGACAGCGAAAACAGGTGTGTTCCTGTCAGCGCTGTCAGGAATAAACGCTAGCTGCTGTTAGAGGAATCAGCAAGAATATTTTTTATAAGCTTATATCTGTTTTAACGCATTGATAATTAAAGATTAAAGTTGAAAATCACCAAAATGGTGAGGACGCTCACCATTTTGACGCACTTGACAGGATCGAAATATGGTCAAGATTTCCTATGTGAAATCAGCTGATTGAGCGTGGTCTATGGTTGATGCGCGGCATTGAAAAAAAGATCCACGCACCAGATTGAGTCCTGTCAGTTCGGACAACTTGCCTGACCTTCGGCCTGAGTGGCATTGCAAGTAACCGCGGATTCAAAAGTTGTATTAATAAAATCAGATACTTGCAAAGTGTTTATGGAACTGCCCGATGCGCAGACGGGGTGCCCGGCACGTTTATTGATGTCGCCAGCCCCTGATGAGCAAAAAAATAATTCAAAGAACAGTGGAGCGGCCATGCAACAGATCAGATCGCAAGTGACCGAGCGCGACGGCTTGTTTGAGCTGGAAGCCGGCAGCGATGTCCTCGACAGTCCCCGTTACAACCACGACATGGCACCGACCAAGGTGCGCGAACGAACCTGGAACAAATGGCACATCACCGCCCTATGGGTCGGCATGTCCATCTGCGTGCCGACCTATACCCTCGGCGGTGTGCTCACCGCGTACTTCGGCCTGAGCGTCGGTGAAGCGCTGATGGCGATTCTGTTCGCCAATATCATCGTGTTGATTCCCCTGACCCTGAACGCCTTTCCCGGCACCAAGTACGGCATTCCGTTCCCGGTGTTGCTGCGTTCGTCGTTCGGCATCCTTGGCTCCAACATCCCGTGCCTGATCCGCGCCTTGGTGGCGTGCGGCTGGTTCGGTATCCAGACGATGTTCGGTGGCCTGGCCATTCACCTGTTCCTGGGGTCGATTTTCGATGGCTGGAAATCCTTGGGCGGCACCGGTGAAGTCCTGGGGTTCATGATGTTCTGGACGCTGAACCTGTGGGTAGTGATTCGCGGCGCCGAGTCGATCAAATGGCTGGAAACCCTGTCCGCGCCGTTGCTGGTGGCCGTGGGCGTGGGGCTGCTGGTGTGGGCGATGCCCAATGTCTCGATGACCGAATTGCTGGCGATTCCGGCCAAGCGTCCTGAAGGGGCCAGTGTGGTCAGTTACTTCGCCGCCGGGCTCACCGCCATGGTCGGGTTCTGGGCCACGTTGTCGCTGAACATTCCAGACTTCAGTCGCTATGCCGAAAGCCAGAAGGCGCAGATCGTCGGGCAGATCATGGGCTTGCCGCTGACGATGTTCCTGTTCGCTTCGCTGGGCGTGGTCATGACCGCCGCCTCGGTGAAGCTGGTGGGCGTGACGGTCTCCGATCCGGTGACGCTGATCGGCCATATCCAGAGCCCGGTCTGGGTCGCGTTGGCCATGGCACTGATCATTATCGCCACGCTGTCCACCAACACCGCAGCCAACATCGTGTCGCCAACCAACGACTTCCAGAACATCGCACCCAGGGTGATCAACCGAACCAAAGCGGTGATGCTCACCGGTTTCGTTGGCCTGGCGCTGATGGGGCATGAACTGCTCAAGAAGCTAGGGCTGATCGTCTCGGACGTCAGCCTGGAAACCGTCTATTCCAACTGGTTGCTGGGCTATTCCAGCCTGCTGGGGCCGATTGCCGGGATCATGGTGGTGGACTATTTCCTGATCAAGAAACAGCAACTGGACCTGGCCGGGCTGTACCGCGATGACGTGTACCCGGCGTGGAACTGGAACGGTTTTCTCGCGTTCGGTGTGCCGGTGGTGCTGACGCTGTTGTCTCTGGGCAGCGACGCGTTCAGCTGGTTCTACAGCTATGGCTGGTTCACCGGCTCGGCCCTTGGCGGGTTGATTTATTACGGGTTGTGCGCGACGCGGCCCAGTCCATCCGTGGCGAAAACTGCGGTGTGAGCACTGGCCTCTTCGCTGGCAAGCCAGCTCCTACAGAGGATCGCGGTCAACTGTAGGAGCTGGCTTGCCAGCGAAGACGGCCTCACGAACACCCGGAAACTGCCTGAAAAAACCATAAGAACAGCCTGAGGAGATCCCCATGAACGCAGCCGTAGACGTTCTGCAGTCCACCCATCAGCACATCAACCGCGATCGCCTGTGGCAGTCGCTCATGGAGCTGGCCAGGCTCGGTGCCACGGTCAAGGGCGGCGTCTGCCGCCTGGCCCTGACCGACCTCGACCGCCAGGCCCGCGATACGTTTGTGCAGTGGTGCATCGATGCCGGCTGCACCGTCAGCATCGACGCCGTGGGCAACATCTTCGCCCGCCGCCCTGGGCGCAACCCGGACCTGCCGCCGGTGATGACCGGCAGCCACATCGACACCCAGCCCACCGGTGGCAAGTTCGATGGCTGCTTCGGCGTGCTGGCCGGGGTCGAAGTGCTGCGCACCCTTAATGACCTGGGCATTGAAACCGAGGCACCGCTGGAAGTGGTGGTGTGGACCAACGAAGAAGGCTCGCGCTTCGCCCCGTGCATGATGGGCTCCGGTGTGTTCGCGGAAAAATTCACCCTGGAAGAAACCCTGGCCAAGGTCGATGCCGAGGGCGTGACCGTCGGCGAGGCGTTGAACGCCATCGGTTATGCCGGGCCGCGCGCAGTCAGCGGTCACGCGGTGGGCGCCTACTTCGAAGCGCACATCGAGCAAGGGCCGATTCTGGAAGATGAACGCAAGACCATCGGCGTCGTCATGGGCGCCCTCGGGCAGAAGTGGTTCGACCTGAAACTGCGCGGCGTCGAAGCCCATGCCGGCCCGACCCCGATGCACCTGCGCAAGGATGCACTGGTCGGCGCCGCCGTGATCGTCGGCGCCGTCAACCGCGCCGCGCTCGGTCATCAACCCCACGCCTGCGGCACCGTCGGTTGCCTGCAAGCCTATCCCGGCTCACGTAACGTCATCCCCGGCGAAGTGCGCATGACCCTCGACTTCCGGCATCTGGAGCCGTCACGCCTGGACGCGATGATCGCCGAAGTTCGCGAAGTCATCGAAACCACCTGTGAGGAACATGGCCTGACCTACGAGCTGACACCCACCGCCGACTTCCCGCCGCTGTATTTCGACAAGGGCTGCGTCGAAGCGGTACGCGGCGCCGCGCAAGGGCTGGGCCTGTCCCACATGGACATCGTCAGCGGCGCGGGGCACGACGCGATATTCCTCGCGGAACTCGGTCCGGCCGGGATGATCTTCGTGCCGTGCGAAGGCGGCATCAGTCACAACGAAATCGAAAACGCCGCGCCGGATGACCTGGCGGCGGGGTGTGCGGTGCTGTTGCGGGCGATGCTGGCGGCGTCGGCGGCGATTGCCGGGGGGCAATTGGCTGCCTGAAATACGTGACGTGCGCTGAAAAAAAACAGCGCACGTCACAAACCGGTATCCCCAATCGTCATCCTGTTGAATCCCTCAAAACAGTGGAGCAACACGATGTCGTCCAACACTCAACCGGTCAACCTGCAACACGCCATGCCTCAGGTCTTCGAAAGCCTGGCCCGGGTTCATGTCGCCCTCGACAGCCACGACTTGCCGTCGAGCCTGAAGCACTTGGTTCACCTGCGCGCCTCGCAGATCAATCAATGCGGGTTCTGCGTGAAGATGCACAGCCGCGAGGCCCGCGAAGCCAATGAATCCAGTGAACGTCTGGACCGTTTGGTCGTCTGGCGTCACGTCAATGATTTCAGTGCCGCCGAACGCGCTGCCCTGGCCTGGACCGAAGCCCTGACCGTGCTCGACCAGAAGACCGATTACGCCAGCCTGCGCGCCGATTTGCGCGAGCATTTCGACGATGCCCTGATCGCTGCCTTGACGGCCGAGATCGGCATGATCAACCTGTGGAATCGTTTGCAGGTATCGAGACACTGATCGATGAATTGCACTGAAAACGCCGGCGCTGTGTTCGAGCAGCGCCGACCCTTTTTGCTGGGACTGGCCTATCGCATCCTCGGTTCGCGCGCCGAAGCCGAGGATGCGGTGCAAGAGCTGTTCATCAAATGGCTGGAAGCCGATCGTGCCGCCATCGCCACGCCGGCGGCCTGGCTGACCACGGCCTGCACCCGGCACTGCATCGACCTGCTGCGCTCGGCGCACAAGTCCAGGGTCGACTACATCGGCACCTGGCTGCCGGAGCCGATTCACACGACCCACCAGGATTCACCCGAACACATGCATGAACTGGCCTCGTCGCTCTCCACAGCTTTCCTGTTGTTGCTCGAACGCCTGACCCCCAAGGAACGCGCCGCGTACCTGCTTCACGAAATCTTCGAGATGGATTACCCGCAGGTTGCCGATGCCGTGGGTGTTCAGGAAGCGGCCTGTCGCAAACTGGTGTCCCGGGCCAAGGCCAGTCTCGGTGCCGGGCAGGTTCGTTATCGACCGCAAGTCGGTCGCCAGGAACAACTGCTCGACGCCTTCCACAGCGCCATCGCCAGCGGATCGACCGCCTCCCTGACGGCAATGCTCAGCGAAGACGTCGAACTGTGCGCCGACAGCGGCGGCAAGGCGGCGGCGATTCGCGAGACCTTGTCGGGTATCCATGCTGTACGGGATTTTATCGGCCGGTCTTTGCATGCCTATTGGCAGGCATGCGAATGGCTGCCCACCGAAATCAACGGCACCCAGGGCGTGATCATCCGGGCCGACGGCATGATTACGGCGTCGATGACCTTTGGTTTTGACGAAGCGGGGCGGGTGAGCCGGATTTTCATCATGCGTAATCCGGAGAAGTTAGTGGGACTGCAGGATTCACTCGACATGCGATAACAAGGTGGCAACGGTGGCCGGGCAAGTCGTCCGCACGATCGCCACCCCCCGCGGTCGACATCTTCACAGGTCGGCGCCTGCGCGCGCCGACGCCCCCGTGGAGATCCCATGAGCCAAGACGTTCTGACCACCGAAACCAGCCGTCGCCAGTTGCAGCAGATCATCACCGGCCTGTCCGACGGCGTCATCCTGCTGGAACTGGACGAGACGATCGTCTGGGCCAACGACGCCGCGCTGGCCATGCATGGCGTCGAGCGGATCGGCGAGCTGGGGGCCGACGCCAAGGAGTACGCGCGGCGCTTCGCCTTGCGTTATCGCAATAATCACCCGGTCCCGGTCGCGAATTATCCGATCAGTCGTGTCGCTCGCGGCGAGACGTTCAGTGACGTGCTGGTCGAGTTGACTCCGATCCATGACGAAGATCGCACCTGGGTCCATCGTGTGCGCAGCCTGGTAGTGACCGACAGCCACGGCGAGCCGGCGTCATTGGTGCTGATCATGGACGATGTCACTGACTGGGCCAGCGCCGAGCAGCGCTTCGAAAAAACCTTCGCCGCCAATCCGGCGCCTGCGGTGATCTGCCGTCTCAGCGATTTGCGCTACATCAAGGTCAATCCCGGATTTCTCGAAATGACCGGCTATGCCCGCGATCAAGTGATCGGCCACTCGACCTATGAGCTGGACGTGCTGGACCAGGCCGAAAACAAGGACCTGGCCAAGCAGCGCTTGCGCGAAGGCGCGACCATCCCGCAAATGCAGGCCGAGCTGCGTATGGCTGGCGGCGGCCACAAGCAAGTGATCGTCGCCGGGCAACCCCTGGAACTCAACGACGAACCCTGCATGCTGTTTTCCTTCGTCGACATGGAGCCCCGGCACAAGGCCGAAATCGCCCTGCGCCAGAGCGAGGAGCGTTTTGCCAAGGCGTTCCGCCTGACACCGGTGCCGATCCTGGTGTGCAGCGCGACTGATCAGGTGGTGCTGGATGTGAATGAGGCGTTCCTCGATACCCTCGTGTATCCCCGTGAAGAGGTGCTGGGCAAGACCATCGCCGAGATCGACTTCATCCATGACAGAGGGGCGAAGACAGCACTGTTCATGGCGCTGGAGAACAGCGCAAGCCTGGATCGCGTTGATGTTCGCGTGCGTAAAAAAGACGCCGAACTGATCGACTGCGCCGTATCGGCGGACACCGTGAACATCCAGGACAGCCCTTGCTACTTGCTGGTGTTGATGGACATCACCGAACGCAAACGCACGGAGCTGGAGCTGGTGGCGGCCATCGAAGAGGTGATGAAAGACGCCTCGTGGTTCAGCCGCACGCTGATCGAAAAACTGGCCAACGTGAAGCATGTCAATTCACCGCAGTTGCCCAGTGTGTCCTACACCGACCTGACGGCGCGGGAGCGAGAGGTACTTGAGCTGATCTGCGAAGGTCTGGCCGACAAGGAGATTGCCGCGCGCCTCAAGCTTGCGCCGAACACGGTGCGCAATCACGTGGCGACGGTGTACTCCAAGCTCGATCTGCACAGTCGCGGCGAAGCGATTGTCTGGGCGCGAGAGCGTGGGTTGTTCTCCAGTGCCGGGCGATCCAGGGGGCAGCGTTAAGGTGCAAATGCACTAGTCGCTCTAGTGCAAATGGATGTTTTGGCGAGGTGCGACGGCTCTTAGGCTGAGAGCGTGTGAACGGGGATCCCTGGATCTTCCGTCCGCGATTTCTCCAGCCGCTCAAGGACCCGCCATGCACCCAAAATCCATTCCATTCGCAGCCCCTTGCCACGAGGGTCAATTGTAATGATTCACGTGGCGCAACTGCGGCTGCTACTGGAGCGCAGCTTTTCTCCCCTGGCCTGCGATTGCACGATCACCGGCGATCATTCGTTGACAGTGAAGCTCTACCATCCGGTATCGGGGCAGGTGGACCTGGTGGTCAGTGGATTGAACGTGACAACACTCAACACCAGCGAAGCGGTTGTGGCGCTGATCGAGGAGCTGCGTTACGAACTGGAAAGCAACACCCTGCCTCGGCCCGATCCCGTACGATAGTTTTTGTCGGTTTTGACTCCCGGTCGGGCTTCAAGACCCACGAAAGCAGCTTTTCTGTGACCCAATCGTGAACTTTTTGGCAGTGTTTCGTTGTCACAAACTTATCGATCACTTATCGCGGGTCATCTTATGAACAGCTTCGGGAAATGCATTTTCGCTCCGATTGCACTCAGTGCCGTGATTCTCGGTGGTTGTGCCAGCCCGCCGCCACCTCCACCGGCTGCACCGCCGCCACCGCCTGAGCGTACCTGTCAGACCATGGATAAAACCGATGTCATGGGTGATGTGAGGGCTGAAGAGGGAGAAATGACCCGGCTCACTACCACGACGCGCTGTGTCACCCAGTAGGAGCTGGCTTGTCGGATCGCCGCACCGCAGCGAAGGCGCCCTCAAGCCTTGCATCGACTACCGGGACGCCTTCGCCGGCAAGCCGGCTCCTACACATGCTGCGTCAGCCGCAGATATTCCATTCATCCCTGACCTCTGTAGGAGCTGGCTTGCCAGCGAAGGCGGCCTCAAGTTTTGCATCGCCCATGCAGACGCCTTCGCCAGCAAGCCGGCTCCTACAGGCGCCGGGTATTGCGGGTCAGGACAGGAAACCACCGTCCACGTTCAGCGAAACGCCCGTGGTGTAGCTCGATGCATCGCTGGCCAGGTAGAGCACCGCACCGGCCATTTCGCTCGGATCCGCCACGCGCTTGAGTGGAATCTGCTGCAGCGCGGTGTTCAGGATGGCCTCGTTCTTCACCAGCGCCGAAGCGAACTTGGTGTCGGTCAGGCCCGGCAGCAGGGCGTTGCAACGGATGCCGAATTGCGCGCATTCCTTGGCGAACACTTTGGTCATGTTGATCACGGCCGCCTTGGTCACCGAGTAGATGCCCTGGAACACGCCCGGCGAAACACCGTTGATCGACGCCACGTTGATGATGCTGCCGCCACCGTTTTCGCGCATCAGCTTGCCGGCTTCCACCGACATGAAGAAGTAGCCGCGGATGTTGACGTCGACGGTTTTCTGGAACGCACTGAGGTCGGTATCCAGCACGTTGCAGAACTGCGGGTTGGTCGCCGCGTTGTTGACCAGGATGTCCAGGCGCCCGAACTGTTCCTTGATGCCGGCAAAGACCTGGCTGATCTGTTCCATTTCACCGATATGGCAGGCGATGGCCGTCGCCTTGCCGCCAGCGGCGATGATCGCGTCGGCCACGTGCTGGCAGCCTTCGAGTTTGCGGCTCGAAACGATGACATGGGCACCTTGCTGCGCCAGCAGTTTGGCGATGGCTTCACCGATGCCACGGCTGGCGCCGGAGACGAAAGCGATCTTGCCGTCGAGGTCGAACAACTGAGTCTTGGACATGGGATTTTCCTTATTGGAGATCTGGATCAGAGGCTAATTCTGTCCACTGTAGGGCGAGCCTGCTCGCGAAAAACGTCCGGACAACACGTTCATCCAGCTAGCACGCGTTATCGTTGACGAGCATCGCGAGCAGGCTCGCTCCTACAGGGGGGGCGTCAGAGGCTGGATTTCTGGATGACTTGCAGGCTCATCTGCTCCAGCAGTTTGTTCATGTGAATGAACTGCGCGAAGCGTTTGTCCTGGGTCTGGCCATGGTAGAAGCGGTAGTAGATCTGCTGCACGATGCCGGCCAGGCGGAACAGGCCGTAGGTGTAGTAGAAGTCGAAGTTGTCGATCTGGATGCCCGAGCGTTCGGCGTAGTAATCGACGAACTCGCGGCGGGTCAGCATGCCCGGTGCGTGGCTCGGTTGGCGGCGCATCAGTTGCACCGGCGGCGGGTCCCCGGCTTCGATCCAGTAGGCGAGGGTGTTGCCCAGGTCCATCAGCGGGTCGCCGAGGGTGGTCAGCTCCCAGTCGAGCACGCCGATGATCTGCATCGGGTTGTTCGGGTCGAGGATCACGTTGTCGAAGCGGTAGTCGTTGTGCACGATGCTGGAGGTTGGGTGATCGGCCGGCATCTTGTCGTTGAGCCAGGCTTTCACCGCTTCCCACTGCGGCGCGTCCGGGGTCAGGGCTTTCTCGTAGCGATCACTCCAGCCTTTGATCTGTCGCGCCACGTAACCTTCGGGTTTGCCGAGGTCGCCCAGGCCATAGGCGTTGTAGTCGACCCGGTGCAGCTCGACGAACTTGTCGATGAAGCTCTTGCACAGGGCTTCGGTTTTCGCTGGATCGAATCCCAGTTCCGGTGGCAGCTCGGAGCGCAGGATGATGCCCTTGACCCGTTCCATCACGTAGAACTCGGCGCCGATCACCGATTCGTCGGTGCAATGCACATAGGCTTTCGGGCAATACGGAAAGCCGTCGCGCAGTTGATTGAGGATGCGGAATTCGCGCCCCATGTCATGGGCGGACTTGGCCTTGTGGCCAAAGGGCGGCCGACGCAGGACGAACTCCTGTTCAGGGTATTCGAGCAAATAGGTGAGGTTCGATGCGCCGCCAGGAAACTGGCTGATCTGCGGCAACCCGCCAAGGCCTGGAATGTGCGCCTTGAGGTAGGGGTCGATCAGGCTGGCATCGAGTTCTTCGCCGGAGCGGATACGGGTGGACTGGTCAGTAAGCGCCATGCTTATCCCTTCTGCTTATTCTGGAGGCCTGCAACTATTGGCTAATCTAATGTGCGCACCTGGTACCCACAACCACGAACGGCCCTTATAGGTGAGCGTGTTGCCGGGCAATCATTGTTTTTGATACACCTGTTTGAATGGTCCTACACAACAGCGTTGTTGCTGATGGCTGGCAGCTCTATCGGGGTCAATACGGGTTGGCCGGAAAAAAACGCCACCAGGTTGCGGCCCACCAATTCGACGGTGCCCTGGGTGGCCTCCGGCGATAACCCGGCGACATGCGGGGTCAGGATGACGTTGGACAGGGATTTGAACGCGTCCGGGACCTGCGGCTCGGCATCGAACACATCCAGCGCGGCACCGGCGATGCGCCGTTGCTCGAGCGCGGAAATCAGGTCGGCAGTGACCACCACACTGGCCCGGGCGATGTTGACAAGGAAACCCTTGGGGCCAAGGGCGTCGAGTACCTGGCGGTTGATCAGGTGTTGGGTGCCGAGGCCGCCAGGGGCAGCGACGATCAGAAAGTCCGAGGCGCGTGCCAGCTCAGTGGGGGTCGAGCAGAAGTCATAGGGCACATCGCTGCGATGTTGGCGGTTGTGGTAACTCACACTCATGTCGAAGCCCGCGGCAGCGCGTTTGGCAATGGCCATGCCGACGGCGCCGAGGCCGAGAATGCCCAGGCGTTTGCCGGCGAGCGAGGGGCGCATGACTTTCGGCCACTCACCCCGGCGCACGGCGGCATCACAACGCGGCACATCACGTACCAGCGACAGCAACAGGGCCATGGCGTGGTCGGCCACGGACGAGGCGTTGACCCCGGCACCGTTGGTGACGGTGATGCCCCGGTTGGCGGCGGCCTGCAGGTCGACCATTTCATAGCCGGCGCCGATCACGCAGATGATTTTCAGGTTAGGCAGGGCGGCTATTTCATCGGTATACAGGCCCAGTGGACCGCGGGTGAGGACAGCGTTGATCTGGCCGCCGTGACGGCTGATGGCTTCGGTGCGCTCGGCGGGGGTCGGGGCGAGAATCAGGTGGAAACCCTGATGTTCGAGGATGGGCAGGTAATCATTGATGGTTTCAACCAGTACCAGAACGGTTGCGGGCATGCTTGGCTCCTGTGGGCATCGGATATCGGACTCGAACGTCGCTTGAGATTGCTGGCCCCGGAACGTTTTGGCAATGCTGTCTTCGAAGCCACGCTTCTCAGTGTAGGAGCTGGCGTCGCCTGCGATACATTTACTCTTACACCGAATCTTCAGGTTGCGGAGGGGAGCCTGGCTTTTCGGTTGTCAGAAAGCTGCGCGCGGCCTCGAGGATTTCATCCGACAGGTCTTCGCCCCGGGTAGCCCGGGCCAGCGTCAGGGCGCCGACCATCAGCGAGTACTGCACCAGCGCCTGTTGCCGGTTTTCGGCGGTATCCTGCGAGTCCATCAACTTGGCGAACGAGTCGAGCAGGCGGTTCAGGCCCGCCATGAACGGTTCGCGCAAACCACTCCCGGCGCTTTCATGGCACATGTCGCCGGCGAAGGCCACCACCGGGCAGCTCTCGCCGGGATTGTCGCGACTATTGACCGACAGGTACGGCTCGATCAGGGCGCGGCGCGCGGCGGCCTTGTCGTCAGTCGTGGCGACCCGCTCACGCCAGCGCGTGCCCACCTCTTTGAATGCCCGCTCGCTGGCCTCCCTGGCCAGCGCTTCCTTGGACTCGAAGTGACCATAGAAGCCGCCATGGGTCAGGCCGGCAGCGGCCATCACATCGACGACGCTGATCCCATGCAGGCCTCGCTCGCGAAACAATCGTGTAGCGGCATCGACGATGATTTCGCGGTTGAGGTCGGCTTGCTTGCGGGAAACTCGAGGCATTGGCGGCTCACAGGTAGCTGGATTGAAAGTCAGAGGGCGTATTGGGCAATACCATTGCCGAACGACCAGTTCTCCTTCTTCACTTCCACCAGATTAATGAAAACATCTTCCAGGCGCACGGCCAGTTCTGTGTTGAGACTCTCGGCAATGGTTTTGTAGAGCAGTTTTTTCTGCTCGACGGTACGGCCTTCGCTCAGGGTGATCTGAATGATGACCAGGCCGTCGCTGCGCGGGATGCCCAGGTACTGGGGGTCGAAGATGAAATGATGCTCATCGTGTTCGGCGAGGATCTGGAAGTTATCGTTTTCCGGCACGCCAATCGTGGTGTGCATGGCGGAGTAGATCAGTTGGCCGATGCGTTTGGCGTAGGTGGGGTCCTGTTGCTTTTTGATTTCGACGCGAACCAGTGGCATGGGATGACTCCAGATCGAAGACGGGTGTGGTTAAAAAATACATGATGATTAACCTTTATCAAGTGCAGGTCGTCGTTTGGCGATGAAACGCGAAGTGGGAACATTGCGAAATCCCTGCGGGAGCGGGCTTGCCCGCGATAGCGATGTATTGGGCAAATATGCTGGATTGTCCGGGATTGGTTGACCACTACAATCAGTCCCGCTTTACGGCTTACGATCGTATCGAGGCTAAGGTGTCGGCAGGATGTATCGCGACGGCGTATCGAGCTTTTTGAAGTACTGCACGGCAAAATCGACGAAGGTCTTCACTCGTAATGGCAGCTTTTTACCGCCCTCGGTCAGCAGGTGAAACCCGGTGCTGGGGCATTGATAGTCTTCAAGTAGCGGGATCAACCGTTTGGCCTGTATGTCGTCCGCCACCTCCCAGACCGACTTCCAGATGATCCCCAAGCCTTGAACTCCCCATTGACGCAAGGTAAATCCGTCATTGGCCAGCCGGTTGCCCTTGACCTGAATTGTGGTTGGCACCCCTTTGTCCATGAATTTCCACCGATCAAGTGTGAAATCCGCACTCAGGTGTACCAGGCAGTTGTGATGCTGCAGGTCTTCAGGGCTGAGCGGTGCGCCGCGCTGCTCAAGATACTGCGGAGAACAGCAAACTATATGCCGGTCCACTCCAAGGGAGCGGGCGATAAGTGTGCTGTCCGGAAGGTCTCCGAACCTGATTGCAATGTCCGAGCCGGACTCGACAAAGTCCAGTACGCGGTCGGTGAGAAAAAGGCGAACGCGGATATGGGGATTTTCGCTGATGAAGCTGTCGACCAGTTGGCTGATCCACTGCCGGCCCAGATCGGTAGGGCACGTCAGGCCGATGGTTCCCAGCAGATCGCTATGGCCGTTTTTGATGATGCTGTCGAGGGTGTCGACCTCTTCGAGAATTTTCTGGGCGTTTTCAAACAGCAACTGTCCTTCGGCGGTAGGGCTCAAGCTTCGGGTGTTGCGCTTAAGCAAGCGCAATCCGTAGAAGTCCTCCATTGCCTTGAGTCGACCACTCATGGCCGCTGGCGACAGGCCCATTTGCCGACCCGCCGTTGAAAGTGAACCTGTCTGAACGACAAGGCGAAACAGCCGCATGTCCTGCAATCGATCGACCATGGGGATTTCGCCTCGTGAAAGTTACGCTTTATTGTCAATAAAGTATCAGCCAATTATTCAGTAAAAACCATCTAATCAAAAAAGCCGGCAGACAAGGTGAAAAAGTACGCAAGCGCTTTGGAATAGGGGTTTGAGGGCGCCTGTGAAGCGAATTCAAATATGTTTGTTGTTTGGTTCATCTTTCAGTTTCAGTGAAGAGTCAATTTCCTAAAATCGAATAGAAAAGTTCGGTTGATTGTTAATAATGCAAGCCAGTGCCTGTGAGTCACAATAAAAAGAGGGTTTATGCTATGCGTGTTCAATATCAAGAGGCCGCCCCTTCGATAGACCTGGCCGGTCAATTCAAATCGGCAATGGGTCGCTTTGCCTCTTCTATAACCCTGATCACCACAGTTGATGATGGTCAGCCCCACGGCCTGGCCGCGACCGCTTTTTCCTCGGTATCGATGGACCCTGCGTCGGCTCTGATCTGCGTCAATCGTAGCGCCAGTGCCTCACCGATAATCAAGCGTTCCGGGCTGTTCTGCGTGAACATGCTGCAAAGTCAGCACGAACCGATCTGCAAAATATTCAGCCAGCCAGATCTGCGCGAACGACGCTTTGTCGACGGTGATTGGCGCACGGGTGTTCACGGTATTCGTTACTTGGCCGACGCCCAGGCAGCGATCTTTTGCGAAGTGGTGCAGGAGATTGAACACGGTACGCACACGGTGATTATTGGCAACGTCATTTATGTCATCACTCAACCACTGGAAGATCCACTTCTCTATATGGGAGGACGCTATCGGGAGCTGGGTCGTTAATTCGTAGTTATCACGTGCTGCTCGATCTTATAACAATTACATAAGAAGTGGATGTGGGTATGAACAATCAGTTGTTGGCAAAAACAAGACTGCCCGGGTCGATTCCAAAGTGGATTGGACTGGACAACAGTGTGGCGGGTCCGATGGCCGGGCTTTTATTGTTATGCGCGGTATTAACCTTCTCTACCAATAGTTTTCTGACCTTGAGTAACTTGCTCAATGTGCTGGATCAAGTGACGGTGCTGGGCATCATGGCGCTGGGCATGACGCTGGTGATTCTCATCGGTGGTATCGACTTGTCCGTGGGTGCTGTGCTGGCGGTGGCGATCATGGTCATGAGCTGGCTCGAACAGGCGCTCGGCTTGCCGATGTGGGTGGCCATGCTCGGGGCGATTGCCGTGGGTGCAGCCTGTGGCTCGACCACGGCCTTGCTGGTGGTTCGGGCCGGCCTTCCATCATTCATTGCGACGCTGGCGATGATGTCCATCGCCCGCGGCCTGGCCTATATGGTCACCGACGGTGCGCAAGTCAGTGGATTTCCGGAATGGTTCAGCAACCTCTCGGTTATCCGCTACGGCGGTGTGTTGTCGCTGACCGTCAGTTGTTTCGTCGTGCTTGCGCTGGTGTTCTGGTTCGTTCTCAAGTTCACGGTATCCGGTCGCAGCCTGTATGCCATCGGCGGTAGCAGCAAGGTGGCCAAGCTCGCCGGAATCCGGGTCAAGGGTTACACCAGCGCGGTGTACATCATCTCCGGCATCTGTGCGGCCCTGGGCGGAATCATCATGACCTCCCGCCTGGACACCGCGGGCGCCGGCGCGGGTGTCGGCTACGAGCTGGATGTGATCGCTGCCGTGGTGATCGGCGGTGGCAGCCTCAAGGGCGGCGCGGGGAGTGTGGTCGGCACGATCATCGGTGTGTTGATCATCGGCGTATTGCGCAACGGCTTGAACCTGGCCGGTATTTCACCCTTCGTTCAGCAAGTGGTCATCGGCGCGGTGATCGCATTCGCGGTGATGCTCGACCTGCTCAAGCGCAAGGCTGACTGATCTCGGGTCATCGATCAAAACCGGCATCGTTCCACGCACAATAAAAAGGTAAAAAACATGAACCTGTCTGCTTTTTCGCTTCGCTTTCTGTGGCTGCCATTGCTGGGCTGCCTGATGTCGGCCGGTGCTTACGCACAAGGCAAACCTACGGACGAAATCACGGTCGGGATGTCGATCCCGAGCCTGCAATGGGTGTTCTACCTGATGGTCCGGGATGGCGTCATGGAACAGGCCAAGACCCTCGGCATCAAGAATGTACTGGTGGCTGATGCCCAGGCCGATCCCGCGCGACAGGTCAGTCAGATTCAGGACATGTTGAGCAAAGGAATCGACGTACTGCTTTACACCGCGACCGGTAGCGCCGCTTCGGCCGTGCCTGTGCGCCTGGCGCGACAGCAGGGTGTGCCGGTGATCTGCATTGACAACTTTCCGAAAAACGTCGAATGCGATGCCTACATCTCTACCGACAACCTGGCCGCCGCGGGCGAACTGGCCCGGCAAATGATCAAGTTGACGGGTGGCAAGGCTGAAATCGGCCTGCTGCAAGGGACGCTTGGCGACTCCACTGAAGTAGCTCGGGCCAAAGGCCTGGATGCGGTGTTGTCCGAGGCTCCGGGGATGAAGGTCATCGACCGCAAACCGACTGACTGGCTGCAGGACAATGGCTTCAAGGTCGCCCAGGACATGCTGCAAAAGAACCCGAAGATCAACGTGTTCATCGGTCGCTCCGATGCGCCGGCGCTCGGTGCGGCTCAGGCGGTAAAGGTGGCCAACATCGATCACAAGGTCTGGGTGTTCGGTTATGACGGTTTGCCATCTGCCCTGGAAGCGATTCGCGATGGAAAACTGGACATGACCATCACGCAACAAGCCGTGGAAATGGGGCGTACCGCATTGCGTACCGCCGTCGATCTGCAGCAAGGCAAACAGGTGACCAAGACTCAGCTGTTGCCAGCCTTCGTCACTACCCGGGAAAACGCAGCAACCTTCCTTGAGCAGCATCCTTGAGATCGGTGAAGGGAGGGCCCGTCATGAGTGAGATCAATACCGCCGGGGAGCCGTTGTTCCGTGCGAGCAACATCGGCAAGTCATTCAACTCGGTCAGGGTGCTGGAAGATATCAGCCTCGATATCGGCTACGGAGAAGTGGTGGCGTTGCTGGGGGAAAACGGCGCGGGAAAATCGACCTTTTCCTCCATCGTCGCCGGCGCCCTGACGCCGTCCAAAGGCATGATGTTCCTGGCCGGTGAACCCTATGCCCCAACCGGGCCGGGAGCCGCCATGGCGCTGGGGATTAATATGATCCATCAGGAAGTCCACCTGCTGCCTGACTTGAGCGTGGCGGAGAACGTTTTCCTCGGTCATCTGCCGACCCGCGACGGCATCATCGACCGTAAGGCAATGTTCCGTGAAACAGAGGAGCAACTGCGGCGCCTGGGTCTGGATATCTCGCCGGATACGCCGGTTCGGCAACTGAAAATCGCCGCCCAGCAGCTGGTGGAAATCGCCCGGGCCCTGACGCTCAATTCGCGCTTGTTGATTCTCGACGAGCCGACCGCTGCGCTGGGCAAGGACGAAACCGACCTGTTGTTCAATCAGATCGAAGAACTGAAGAAGGAGGGGGTGTCCTTCATCTACATCAGTCATCGCATGGACGAGATCGCCCGGATCGCCGATAAGGTTGTGGTCATGCGTGATGGTCATTTGATCGCACGTCACGACAGTGGCACGGCCGATGTCGGCGTCCTGGTGTCGCAAATGGTCGGGCGCCCGATCGACCGCCTGTTTCCAGAGTTGCCGGCCCTTGGGGATGCGGTGGTATTGAGCGTCGAGCAGCTGTCGGATAAGGCAGGGCGCTTTCACGATGTGTCTTTTTCAGTGAAGGCCGGGGAGATTTTTGGCATTGCCGGCATCGTCGGCGCCGGTCGAACGGAGCTGGTTCAGGCGATAGCCGGGTTGAGTACATTGAGCCAGGGCAGGGTGATGCTGGGGGATCGATCACTGCCGGCCAATAACGTGTTGGCAGCGATCCATGCCGGTGTCGTACTGATCCCGGAGGACCGTAAATCCGAAGGCGTGGTGTTGAGCCAGACGATTGCCGAGAACCTGGCCTACTGCAATCTGGATAGCCTCAGCTCTTGCGGCGTCATTGCCAATCACCGAGTAGCGGCATTTGCTCGCGAACGCATTGCGACACTGGGGATCAAGGGCGTAGCGGGGCAGGTGCTCGACAAGTTGTCCGGCGGCAACCAACAGAAAGTGGTGATCGCCAAATGGATCGCGCGTAATCCGAAAGTCATCATTCTCGATGAGCCAACGCGGGGCATCGACATGGGCGCGCGCGCGGCGATTTACGAGCTGATCATCAATCTGGCTAAAACCGGGGTGTCGGTGATTGTCGTGAGTTCCGACCTGGAGGAGGTCGTCGGTTTGTCCCATCGGGTGATGGTCATGGCGCGCGGCTGTTCCCAAGGCATCCTGCATCGGCCGCAGATTGCCCCCGACAGCATCATGACCCTGGCGACCGCTTGATGACGGGCGCTAATCGAGGAGGTTCAAACATGTCGGCCCCATACCAGGCAATGCCGTATCGACCCTTTGCCGAGCTATTGGATTTGTCCGGAAAAACCGCGGTCGTCACTGGTGGCAGCAGCGGCATCGGTTTCGCCATCAGTCGGCGACTGGCCGAAGCAGGGGCCAATGTACTGATAGGCAGCCTGGCGCTGGAGCGTAGCGAGGAATTGATGGAGGCGGGTTATGCCGTGGCATTCGAGGTCACCGATGTCAGTCGTCCGGGTGACATTCAGCGGCTGGCGGACATCGCGGTCGAGCGTTTCGGTGGCCTGGATATCTGGATCAATAACGCCGGTGTCTACCCGCTCAAGGCGATTGATGACGTCGATGCGGGTTTCTGGGACGGACTGCACGCGATCAACACGCGCGCTGTGTTTCTGGGTGCTCAGGCCGCACAACGACAGATGCGCCGGCAAAGAAGCGCCGGGGCGATCGTCAATCTGTCGTCGATCTGCGGTCATCGTCCCATGGCCAATCACTGCACCTATGACGCCTCCAAGGGCGCGGTACTGGCCATGACCCGAAGCCTGGCGAAGGACTTGAGTGTCTTCAACATTCGGGTCAATTCGATCTCGCCAGGCTTGACCGCGACACCGGGCAACCTGGAGCCGGAGCTGCTTGAGCAGCACCGGCAGAACAACGTGCTGGGCAACATCGGCCTAAGTCGGGCGGCCGAACCCTGGGAGATCGCCGATGCGGTGCTGTTCCTGGTTTCGCCGCTTTCATCCTATGTGACAGGCATCGACTTGCTGGTGGACGGCGGCTGGTTGCTGCACGGAAGTTGAATCGCAAACAAAGCATTTGAGGGTGAGTTGCACGCGCTGATGTAACGCGTCACTTGCCCCGGATATTTAACCCATTCCTTGAACGTTGCGACTTGCAGCGCGGGCACTGGCACGCCTGCGAAACGAGCGCTCGTCATGAAAACGGTGTGCAGCGAAACAGTTTCGCAGCGCACCGGTCACTGAAAACAGCAGGAGAACGACATGAAACTCGCCATGTTCATGCAGCCACTTCATCACAAGGGCTGGGACTATCACGAGATGTACGATCAGGACATCGCGTGTGCTGTCCATGCCGACAGCGTCGGTTTTGATGAGCTTTGGGTCGGTGAACATACGTCACAGCGCACCGAGCCGATAACCAATGCGCTGCAATTTCTATCCACCCTGATTCCGCTGACCCAACGCATGAAACTGTGCACCGGAGTGCTGAATCTTCCGCACCATTTCCCGGCTCGAATCGCCGCCGATGCCGCGATGTTCGACCACATGTCCAAGGGGCGTTTCATCATGGGTATCGGCCCGGGTGGACTGGCTTCCGACTTCGAGGTGTACGGCAGCAACGGCAAGGACCGTGGGCAGATGATGGTGGAGTGCTACGAGATGATCCGTGCGATCTGGAACTCGGGCGCGCCCTATGATTTTTCCTCGCAGCACTACCAGGTCAGCCTCAAGGATGCGGTGCACCACGAACTGGAAATCGGCTACATGCCGACGCCATTCCAGAAACCGTTTCCGCGGGTGGCAACCACGGCCATGAGTCCGTTTTCCGGCACCGCAAAACTTGCGGGTGCCAAGAATTGGGACCTGATGTCCGCCAACTTCAACCCGACGGCAACAGTGGCTTCCCATTGGCAGGCTTACTGCCAGGGCGCGGAAAGTGCCGGGATCAAGGCCGATGCCAATAATTGGCGCGTGGCCCGTTCGGTATTCGTTGCCGACTCCCAGGCCCAGGCCGAGGACTATCTGGCGCAAGAGAGCTGCACGCTGCGGCGCTACTTCGACTACATGATCGATAACCTGGCCACCAACCACTACACCAAGATCTTCAAGACCCGCCCCGACATGACCGACGAGGAAGTGACGGTCGACCACTGCATCAAGGAAATGGTGATTTACGGCGACGTGAACTCCGTCACCGAGCAACTGGTGGCGTTCAGTGAGCAGACCGGGCCGTTCGGCACGTTGATGACCACTTTCCACGAGTGGGATGACGAAGCGCTGTGGCGGCGCTCGATGCAACTGACTGCGCAACAGGTCATGCCGCGCCTCAACGACTACATGACGCCACGTTTGAAAGCGCAGTAATCGCCCGATTGCGCAGGGCTTATGTGCGGCCGCATCACGGATGCGGCCGAAACTCTGGTAACGCGCCTGGACACTACATATGACTGATTTGACAGATTTCCGCGACAACGCGGATCACGCTTTTGAACTGACCGCGAAAGAGTTGACTCGTCTGCGGGAAAAAGCCCAGTTCATTCGCCTGGAAACCATCCGGCTGATCGAGATCGCCAAGGTCGGCCACTACACGTCGGTGTTCTCCGCGGCCGAGTTGTTCGCCGCATTGTATTACGACGTAATGGACTTGCGATTCGCCGAACCGAAATGGCCCGACCGCGATCGTTTCATGATGGGTAAGGGGCATGCGGCCGTCGGGTTGTTTCCAGTGTTAGTGGAGTGGGGCTTCTTCGCGAAAGAAATCCTCGACAACTACACGCGCCTGGGCAATCCCCTGGGCGACCATCCTGATATGCGCAAAGTCCCCGGTGTGGATTTCTCCTCCGGCTCCATAGGTCATGCCCTGTCCGGCGGCTTGGGCATGGCCCTGGCCGGGCGGATGCTGGGCAAGACGTTCACCACTTACGTGATGCTCGGCGACGGGGAAATGCAGGAAGGGCAAGTGTGGGAAGCGGCGCTGTCGGCGGCCCACCATAAAACCGCAAACCTGGTGGCAATCATCGATCGCAATGGCTTTCAGCTCGACGGTAATGTCGATGACGTCATCGGTATCGAGCCGTTGGCGGATAAGTGGATTGCGTTCGGTTGGGAGACCCACGTGGTGAATGGCCATGATCTGGCCGCGGTCACGAGCCTGTTGCGTCGCCTCAAGGCCGACACGACGCGCACGCAGCCGGTGTGCGTCATCGCCAATACGGTGAAGGGCAAAGGGGTTTCCTACATGGAGACCGAGCCGGGTTGGCACCTGGGGTATCTCGATCCCGAAGATGCGCAACGTGCTATCGACGAAATCAAAAGCAAGGTGATCTAACTCATGAATACCGCACCTCTGTCGAACAACTCCTGGCAATACCGGGAACTGAACAGCCAGACGCCGAGCTTGAATGCCTTGTCGGATGCCCTGATAGAACTGGTCGAACGGGGCGAACCGATCGTTGCCGGTACCGCTGACCTGCAATACTCCAACGGCCTGTCAAAGTTCGCCGAATTGCACCCGGAAAAATTCGTGCAGTTCGGTATTTCCGAACAGAACATGGTGTCTGCCGCGGCCGGGATGGCGGCGGTGGGCATGAAGCCGTTCGTGGCGACCTTTGCATCCTTTCTGCCATTGCTGTGCTGCGAGCAGATCCGGATGGACGTGGCGTACTCAGCCTTGCCGGTGCGCCTGATCGGCCATCATGCCGGGATTTCCCTGGGCTTCTACGGCACCTCGCACCACGCCACCGAAGACCTGGCGATCATGCGTTCGATTGCCGATATCACGGTGGTTGCTCCAGCCGATGGGAATCAACTCAAGGCTGCGATACTCGCTTCGGCAAACTACCCGCAACCGATCTACTTTCGCATCCAGCGCGGGCGTGATCCGGTGGTGTACGAAACCGTTCCGGACTTTGTCTTCGGCAAGGCAACCGTGCACCTGACCGGCGATGAACTGACCATCATCGCGACCGGCTCAACAGTTCATCCGGCACTTGAAGCGGCGCGAGCCTTGAATGCCGCCGGGCGTTCGGTAGGCGTGATCGATATGACCACCATCAAGCCATTGGATCGTGAAGCGGTGCTGACCGCCGCGCGCAACAGCCGATCCATTCTTACCGTTGAAGAACACAACATCATTGGCGGTCTGGGTGGCGCTGTGTGTGAAGTGATCGCGGAGGAGGGTATTGGGGTGAAAGTGCGACGCCATGGTATTTACGACGAGTACAGTCTTATTGCGCCGCCGACTCACCTCTATCGGCATTACCGGCTGGATGCGGCGGGTATCGAAAGCGTAGCGCGGGAGGTGTTGGCCTAAGCCTTGATATCGGGCGAAGGCGTTTGACTGACGGTTTTCCCCTTTAGGCTCAATGGGCCTGACGTGCAGCGAGGGTCTTCATTGACGATGACCCTGGTTGCACGTTTTTTTATGGGTGTGATTTGCCTGGAAGAGAGCATTCGCCAGCGCATGAAAAAGCTCACCGAAGTGAGCTTTCAGAATCTCGACAGTCAGTGGGTATTACCATTGTACTCCGCTGTTTTCGATCCACTGCAAAATCGATTCGCGCTTGGGCTTCCAGCCGAGCAGCGTGCGCGCATTGACTGCCCGCACGCGGCTGTTGGAACCGATGGCAAAGCGCGCCCAATCTCCTAGCTTGGCGATGGCTTCATCAGCCGGCCAGCTTTGAATCTCGCCGCCAAAGCCAAGGGATTTGCTGATGGACGTAGCGATTTCGAGGAACGATGCTTCGCCGTTCTCGGCGAAGAACAACGAGGCCGATGGGGCCTTTTCGATTGCAAGGCGATAAAGCTCTGCCAGATCTTCGATGTGCACGTTGGACCAGCGATGCACCCCGGCCCCCATGTAGGCCCCGGCGCCATATTTTCGCGATTGCGCAAACAGCTTGGGCAGTTGATCGCTTTTTGCCGGCAACCCCAATGATTCACCGTAAATCATGGTCGGGCAAAACACGATGCTACGAATACCGTGTTCGACACCTGCGCGCCGCACGATCTGGTTGATGTGGACCCGATCCTTGCGGATGTCCATGGGTGTGAATGGCGTCTCGTCGGTGAAGATCTCGGCACGTTCATAAGAACCGCGAGCATCGTCACCCACAACACTTGAGCCTGAGGTGTGCAGCAGTACTTTTCCGCTGCCGCTCAGAGCGCTGATAAAGGTTTGTACCGAAGCCAGGTGATCCGAATTGGCCGCATTCACGACCGCGTCGGCAGCACGTGCCTGTTCGCTGAGAATAAAAGCGTCATCCAGGGTGCCGAGCACAGGGGTGATACCCAGCGCCAGTAGCGCACTGCGCTGTTCCGGGTTACGCAGCAGACCACTGACTTCATGCCCCGCATCTACCAGGTATTTGGCAACCGAACCGCCGATGTAACCGGTCACACCGGTAACGAAAATTTTCAATGTTCTGTCTCCTTCGCATCTTGAGTTTGCCCGGCCTTTACTTGAAACAAAGGCGCGGTCATTCCTGGTTAAGGAATCTCTTCACGATACGATGGGGTCCGTTTGTGAGCTAGACTGCTCTAACTACAAGTATCTGTGAATACAGTTCATGCTAAATCTCAAAGACATCAACCGCTCCGGCGAAATGGAAGTGTTCACCCGAGTCGTCAATGCCGGCACCTTCTCCGAGGCCGCCCGGCGTCTGGACATGTCACCCTCGGCGGTGAGCAAGCTGATCGCCCGTTTGGAAACGCGACTGGGTGCGCGTTTACTTCATCGCTCCACCCGACGCCTGGAGCTCACGGCCGAGGGCGAGCGTTTCAACAATGAATGCCTGCGGATTCTCGAGCTGATTGACTCTGCCGAGCGTGATATTGCCAATGTAGCCAAACCTAGCGGGCTGATTCAGGTCAATGCCAACCTTCCTTTTGGCCTGCATTGCCTGCTACCGCAATTGCCTGATTTTCTGGCGGCTTACCCGGACATCACCCTGAACGTGGAGCTGACCGATACCGTTGTGGATCTACTGGAACGACGCGCGGATGTCGCGATACGTACCGGCCCGATGAAGGAATCGAGCCTGGTCCAGCGTCGACTGGGTGAAAGCCGAATGATCACGGTGGCTTCACCGGCGTACATCGCACGATACGGTCAGCCGAAAACCCTGGATGACCTGCAGCGACATAATCGGCTGAGCTTTGGTTTTCATCGTCATTCGCAGGCCTGGGTTTATCGCGATGCCGAAGGCCAGCGCATCGAGATTGAACCCAAAGGCAATGCCTTGCTCAGTGATGGCGAGAGCATTCGCCAGTCTGCGCTGGCTGGATTGGGTATCGCTCGACTCGCGAGCTTCCATATCAATGCCGATATCGAGTCCGGGCGTTTGATGCCGCTGCTGGAGCAATTCAACAGCGGTGAAACCGAGGCCATTCATGCGGTGTTTATCGGCCCTGGACAGCAATTGCCCCATCGCGTCAGGGTTTTTATTGATTTTCTGTTGGAAAGGATTGGCCCGCATCTCAAACCTTAATGACGGCAGGTCAAGCACCCATTTTCAGAGTTTTGTTAAAGCAGTCTTCTGCAACCCTTGAAAGACTTCAGCCCGAGCCTGGGGCAAGATTTTGCGCATAACAACAAACAAGGCAGCTTTCATGGATTATCAACTGACTGGCAAAACCGCACTCATCACAGGCGGGGCGACAGGCATTGGCAAGGCCATCGCCCAACGCTTCATTCTCGAAGGTGCAAAGGTTGTCATTAGCGGGCTATTGGCAGACGAAGTGAATGCGGTGGTTGAAGAACTGGGCGACTCCTGTCAGGGCCTGGTTGCCGATCTGACACAGGACGGGGCGGCGGAGTGCCTGGTCAAGATGGCCCAGGCGTCCGGCCCGATTGACTTCCTGATCAATAATGTCGGGATATTCGAGGTCAGGGACTTTTTCGAAACGGACGATGCCCAGTGGTTTCATTACTTCAATGTCAATGTCATGAGCGGTGTGCGCATGACTCGCCTTGTCATGAGGGATATGCTCAATCGCGGGCACGGGTCGATCGTCTTTATCAGCAGTGAATCCGCCGTAAAGCCTCAGCCGTGGATGGTTCACTACGGCGCGATGAAAACCTGTCTGCTGGGTATTTCCAGGGCCCTGGCTGAGTTGACCAAAGGCACAGCGGTGCGCGTCAACTCGATACTGCCCGGGCCGACCTACACCGAGGCGGTCAAGCGTTATCACCGGGAAATCGCGGAAGAGAAGGGCATCTCGGCACAACAGGTGGTACACGATTATTTTGACGAAACCGAGCCGACATCCCTGATCAGACGCATGATCGAGCCCGAAGAGGTGGCCTGCAGCGTCCTGCACCTGGCAGCTTCGCCGGCGCTCAACGGCATGGCCATGCGCATTGAAGGTGGAACCATACGGTCGATACTTTAAAGCGGTACCCGCTCTCACGCCCTTGCGAAAGGACAGCACTTCACAGTGCTGTCCTCTTCTTGCCTATTCCGCATACAGGGCAGTCCGGGCCACCTCAGCGAAATAATGCGCACCGGTGGTCGTTACATTGCCGTTGAAATCGTACTTGGCGTTGTGGAAGGGAATACCCCTTCACCCGCCTTTTCGCCATGTTCACCGTAGGTGCGAATTCGTGGGAGTATTCGAACGAGGTCCTGTCACCGACCTTCCACAGGCCAGGTGTCGGACAGGCGATAGCCTGCGGGGAAGGGGTCTGACGGATCGAGCGTATGTTGATGTGTTCCGGTAATCCAGGCTTGCCCGGAGATGATTGGGCTTATGCCAGGCCGGTCGCCCACCCGCAATTCAGAATCAATGCGACAGTCGAATTCGGTGCCAAGGATCGACTTACCAATAAAGCGGTCACCTACCTTCATCCGGCCCTTGGCAAGCAACACCGCCATTCGCGCGGAACAACCCGTACCGCAAGGGGAGCGATCGACCTTCCCGGGACGGATAGCGACAGCATTGGCTGCTGTCAGCACTCCGTTTTTCATTTCAACCGGATTAGCGATCTGGCAAAAGGAAATATGGTTCCAGTCCGGGTTTTCAGGATGTGCGAAGCCTAATTGCTCGTTTGCCGCCTGAGTGATTTTCATGCCGTAATCGGCGATTTCCCGCGCCTCGTCAGGGGTGAGGGAGAAACCCAGTTTTTTGGCGTCGGTGATGACGAAGCTGTCACCGCCATAGGCCGTATCGACCAGTAGAGTGCCGATGCCCGGTACTTCGATAGTGACGTCGAGCTTATCGGCAAACGACGGTACGTTACGCACGCTGATGCGCTCTGCCTTACCATTGCGACAGGTCGCAACCACCTCGATCAATCCTCCTGGCGGTTCAAGGAACATGCGGGTTTGCGGTTCGACCATGGGAATGATGCCGGTCTCCAGCAGTACGGTCGCCACACACATGGAGTTGGAACCGGACATGGGCGGCGTGTCGCACGGCTCCATGATGATCCAGCCGATGTGCGCCTTCGGATGCTTGGGAGGCACCAGCAAATTGACATGCCGGAACACCCCACCGCGGGGTTCGTTCAAGACAAAGTTGCGCAGGGTTTGATCGGTTTCGATGAACTGGCGCTGATCCCAAATGGTTTCCCCAGGAGGGGGCGCGACGCCGCCGACAATGACGTCGCCCACTTCACCGGCAGCATGGCAACTGACGACATGGATGACTTTGGATGATCGCATGATATTTCCTCCGGGAACTCATGGGCGCATGCCGCCCAGGCAGTATTGAAAACACAAAAATTGAAAGCGGCTGCCATGGCGGTTGTTAATCGCAAGACGAAGTCCGCTGATAAGCCAGAATTGCTGCCGCAAGGTCTTCAACCGATGCGCCAACCGATTTGAACATCGTCATGGCCTGGGCAGGATCCTTCAGGGCAGAACGGCCGGCATGTTTGTCAGCACACAGTTCGCTGAACTCGGCGATGACATCGGATTCGGTGATGACGCCGTTGCGAATCGGCTGGATCAGGTCACCGGTCTCTGCGAGAGCGCCTTCGCGGGTGTCGACGAAAATGTTGCAGCTTGCCGCGACGTCGTCGTCCACTTCGCGCATGGTCGGTGTGAAGCTGCCGACCAGATCCAGATGCACCCCCGGCTGCAACCATTGACCCTTGATCACCGGTTCGGTGGCCAACGTCGCGCAGCTGATGATGTCGGCAACCGCGGCGGCAGTGGGCAGTTCCTGGAGTGTCACCGCCTGCGCCTGGAGTCCCTGGGCGCGCAGGTCGTTGGCGAATGCTCTTGCTGCTTCGATGTTGCGGTCATAAACCAGCACCTCTTCCAGATCGCGAACCGAGCGGTGAGCACTGACCAGATAACGGCCCATGCGCCCAGCCCCAACCATCAGCAAGCGTTTCGAATTGGCACGTGACAGATAACGTGAGGCCAGGGCTGAAGCGGCGGCGGTGCGACGGGCTGTCAGTTCGTTGCCGTCAAACTGACCCAGCGGCAAACCGGTTTTTGCGCAGCTCAGGAGGTAGTGGCTGCTGAGACCTGGCTGGCCTTTGGCATTGTTGCCGGGGAACACGGTGACTTGCTTGACCCCCAGGTATTCACCTTCGATCCAGGCCGGCATCAGCAGCAACATGGCGGTGGGGTCGCCTGGAACTTCGATTTTGTGGTGGTGACGTACAGGGGAGTGCACGGTGCGCGTGAAGATATCGGACAACGCATCCATCAACGCGTCCCAAGGCAGTGCGTCGGCCAGTTGTTGGGCATTCAAATACATGAGAAACACTCGACATTGGAGGAGGGAAAATGCAGTGCTTGCGCGATTGCTGCCAGCAATCGTGGCTGCCATTCGATGATTGCTTTCAGCGTTGGGGCGGCGGGCAAATCGTCGCTGAAGCACCCAGTGGCTCGCCGGCAATCACCCAGTCAGAAGCCGCCACATCCGTGAAGGTAATGGTCACGTCCTTGGGCGCAGAGCCAAGGACTCTGGCGAAGGCAGCAGTAATCTCACGCGCCAGTTGGTGTTTTTTTTCATCCTGCCGTCCGGTGAGCATTTCAATTCTTACAATTGGCATTCCAGGGTTCTCCTGAGTATTCGAGTCGCGAGCTTCAAAGGCGCGGATGTGTCAGACCCGTATCAAAGAATCAGCATGTACTCATTGGTGGTCGCTACCCACATCAGGTCGTGGACAACGGATCTGACGTCGTCACGCCTGCCAGTTTTCAGTGCGCGCTTCTGATGGCCGTCGACTTCGTCAGTGCCTCTGTATGTCTGCGATTTGTCGCCTACGTTTTTTTTTGGGTTTTGCATGCAGGGCTTCTCCTGTTGTTTTTATAGGTAGAGGTGCAGCGCAAATGCTGCCGTTAGCCGCTTGACACCGGATGAGTCAAACTCTAGATTGAATATCGTATACGTTAAGTATGGTGTCAACGAGTTTTTAGGGGCTGATGGGTAGCGTCAGCCACCCAGGCAAGGCTGAATCACCTGACAGACCGGCCGATGGTAAGCTGTGATCTGATATAGAATACGTTATTCGATCGTAGCTTCCCGATTGCACACATGGAGTTCAAATTGCCTCTAAGTCCTGCAGATCTGCCTTCACTTGGCTCAGCGCCAACGGCGTCCGACATCATCGCCAATCACATTCGCGAGGCGATCATCACTGGCGACTTCGACGAAGGCGAACCGATTCGCCAGGACGACGTCGCCAAACTTTTCGATGTCAGCAAAATCCCGGTGCGCGAGGCTCTGAAACGGCTCGAAGCCGAGGGCCTGGTCGAGTTTCAACGCAACCGCGGCGCCGTTGTCAAAAGCATTTCAGAGCCGGAAATTGCGCAGATCTTCGAAGTCCGGGCGATGCTGGAGTCCAGCGCACTGAAACTGTCCGTGCCGTTGATGACCGAAGCAACCTTCAAGAGAGCCGAGCAGTATTGTGACGAATTCGCCCAAGAGACGAATGTTGCACGCTGGGCAGAACTCAACTGGCAGTTTCATTCCTGTCTGTACGAGGATGCCAATCGACCATTCCTGATGAACCTCATCCGCTCGGTCAATGACCGTATTGAGCGCTACTTGAGAATTCAGCTGACGCTTTCCGGTGGTACAGGGGTTGATGATCGCGAACATCGGCAAATCCTCGCAGCGTGCCGCAAGGGCGATGCCGATGAAGCCGCCGAGTTGCTGCGTCAGCACATCACCAAGGCCTGCGAGTCTCTGCTGACCAATATCCGTAAGTAAATCCAACCGTTACACGCCGTGCATCGCCGTAGCCTTCGCTGCGGCGAATTGGTTTTGGTGATATGTGTATACGATATCCTAAAATATCTCGATTTAATGCTGCCTTAAGGGGGGACACATGGCGCCTGTTCATTCTTCTGAGCACCCTCGTCTGTTTTCAGAAAGGGTCGTTGTTGTGGGTGGGGGTATCGTCGGGATCTGTTGCGCCCTGTATCTGCAGAGGGAAGGCTATGCGGTAATGTTGATCGACCCGGCGGCGGCGGGTGACAGCACAGCCAAATGGAGTTGCGGGCAGATGGCAATCGGCGAAGTGATTCCACTCTCAAGGCCGGGCGTGATGCAGAAAATACCGGGTTGGCTGCTCGATCAGAAGGGGCCGCTGGCGTTAAGAGCAAGCGCGCTGCCGGGCATGCTGCCGTGGTTCCTGAGGTTTCTGGCGTGTGCCCGGCAGGCCAAAACGGAGGAAATTGCCCAGGACATTGCCAGCCTTACTCACCATGTCCACGCTGATTACGCGCCATTGCTGCAGGCCTGTACCGAGCCGGCTCTGCTGCGTGAAAGTCCGGTAATCAAGCTGTTCGAGTCCGCTGCCGGCCTTGAGCAGGAGCGTCCCCATCTGGCGTTTCGCACGGCCCTGGGTTTCAAGGCAGAAGTACTCGATGCCGCCGCGATAGCCGATCTCGAACCGTCGTTGGCCGGTGCATTCAGCCATGGCTTGCTGTTCCCCGACTGGCGCTCGGTCAGTGATACCGAAGGTTTCATTACGGCGCTGACGCAAAGCTTTATCGATCAGGGCGGTGTTCGGGTGCGAGGTCAGGTCAAAAGGCTGGATGAGTTGGTCGATCATGCCAACGGCGTCTCACTCGCCAACGGTGAGCGTTACGCCGCTGATCATGTGGTGATTGCGGCAGGTGTCGGTTCGCGAGCGTTTTTTGATCAGCTTGGCGTACAGATTCCACTGGCCGGGATCGCCGGGTATCAGGTGCTTCTTCCGACACCGGAGGTGGCTGTACACCACTCGCTGATCTTTCCCGATGGCGGGTTTTGCGTCAGCCCGATGACCCGCGGCCTGCAAATCGGCGGCACTATGGAGTTTGCGCGGCCCAATGCCGAGCCGAACTTCAAGCGTGCCGAAATCATTCTTGAGAAGGCGCGAAAAATCCTTCCCCGCCTGCAACTGGACAACCTCGAATACGGTGTCGGCTACCGTCCGTACCTGCCCGACACCAAACCGGTGATCGATCGTAGTACCCGGTTATCGAATGTGTTCCTGGCGTTCGGTCATGGCCAGCTCGGCCTGACATTGGGCGCCACGACCGGACGACTCATCGCACAGATGGTCGCCGGCCGCACGCTTGCGCAAAACCTGGCCCCCTTCAGCGCCACGCGTTTTTCCTTGTGACATGAAAACGGCCGGCGCCCGGGTTATCCCTCTGACTTGCGCATGAAGTTCAGGCCGGCTGCTGCTGTGGCAAAGCCCCATTTCTCATAGAAAGGGACCATGTCATCCAGGCAGTAGAGTTCGCGGTGCTTGATGTCGACCAGCGCTGGATCGTTCAGCACGGTGTTCATCAACACACCGCCAAGGCCCGTCCCGCGCCATGTTTCCTTGACGATGATGTCGAAGATCATCGCTTTATAGACGCCGTCGGTCATCGCCCGGGCGAATGCGACGAGTTCGTCGTTGTGCGGGTCGATAAAAGCGAAGAGCGGGCCACCCGATTGCAGCATCTTTTCCACGTCTGCCTTGTTGCGCCCCTTGGTCCACCATTCGGTTTGAAAAAGCGCCACCAACTGCTCAATGTGTGAAGGGGTCAGCGATCGATGGAATTTCAGCTTGTCGGTGTCACGCGATAGGTTGTTCATGTCTGCTCCAGAATAGTGTTTGTGAGGTGGGTTGAATGTGTTTGTGGTGAAGGTCACGCGTTGGTGACCAGGTGCAACAGGTCCGCCAGTGTGTCTTCTGCAAGCGCAATACCCAGGGTTTGCGCGGCGTGCCGGTTCTTGTAGCGACGCTCACCCGGTAAGCGATCCTGACCGGCTTCGATCAATTGCTTGCAGAGCACCGCCGCACGCTGGCTGAAGTCGGTTAAGCCGCCGCGATTCGGATCGATAACGATCAACAGTTGTCCGGCCTTCGGCGTCTGCGCGCCAACGCAATGGCCGAAATCGTTTTCGAACGACAATTGCCCTCCGGTCAATGCACCTGCCAACAGTTCGACCATGAGAGCAATCGAGGAGCCCTTGTACCCTCCGAACGTATTCAGTGCTCCGCCGGCCAGCACCGCATGGGGATCGGTGGTGGCGGCACCTGAACTGTCGACGCCGGCACCGGGCGGGAGCGGTTTGTTGTCGAGCGCATGAAGCCGGACTTCACCGTTGGCCATGACGCTGGTTGCCTGATCCACCACTAGCGGATCGGCGTTGGCTACCGGTATGGCAAAGGCAATCGGATTGGTGCCGAAAACCGCAGTGTGACCACCATGCGGGACGACATTGGCCAGACCGTTGACGAAGCTGATAGCGACAAGCCCTTTGCGGGCAAACGGTTCAACGTCCGGCCAGAGCGCACTGAAGTGATGGGAGTTGCGAATGGCAACGACGACCACGCCAGTGCGTTCGATCGCTTCATCAATAGCACTCGCGGAGGCGGCCAGTGCTGGTTGTGCGAATCCGTTCCGGGCATCGATGCGGATGAATGAGGGACTGACAACGTTCACCTCGGCTTCAGCTTGCCCATCCACCCAGCCGCTCTTCAACGAGGCCGCATAACCGGGCATGCGGAAGATGCCGTGGCTAAGGGCGCCATCTTGTTCGCAGCCTGCACAATTGGCGGCCAGAATATTGGCGACGTACGCAGTCGTCCCATGGCATATGAAGATTTCCTTCAGCAGCGCTGTGAGTTCGTCGAAGTCCATGCGCACTAAGCGGTGTTCGTCTGTCATGGTGTCAATCACCTGTTGAAGGAAGATGGGAGCGGGGTGGGTACGACAGCGAGTCATCAGTACTGCGTGAAGTCGCGAGGAATTTGCGCAAACAGTTTTCCAGCAGACGCGATACGTTGTTGTCGTAATGGTTGTGCGACAGGCTGCCGCAAAACGTGATGGAGCCGACCGAGAACAGGCCGCCGCCATTTTCATCGATGCCGTAGACGATGTTGGAACGGATGCCTCCATAAGGTCGCGGGCCGCCGTCAAAGACGCCCGGAAGCAGCAGCTCTTCGAAGGTGGTTTCGAAGGTCGGGCCATGACCTTCGGAGGCGGCAATCACCGTCACGAAATCCGGGGTTCCCAGATCCGAACAGACCTGGTCGATCTCGAAGCCGGCAGCACCGCCTCCCGAAAGGCCGAAGTCGCCGATTTTTTCCTCGGGGTGAATACCCTCGAACAGGAAGGCCAATTCACTGTGAAACGATTCCGGGGTGCGGACGTAATACGTTCCCTCGAACGCGCCTTCAGCGGTGAAACCCACGCCGGCGACTTGTTGTGGTGCTATGCCGTTGCGGCGCCACAGTCCCCCGTACTCGCCATCGAGTTGGTGGTAATACTCGCCGGGTTGGCTGGCCCAAACCCGCATGCCACCTTCCGCCCGGCGGACCTCGATCATGTGCGGGTGACTTGGGTCGCGGCCGATTTTCCAATAGAAGCCATTACCGCCGAGGTACATCAGTTTTCCGCCGCCTTTTCGATAGGCGATCAGCGCTTCCAGCGTGCGGCGTGTGTGATATTCAGGCTGGGTGCCGGTCAGCACGACATCGTAGTGCGCCAGGGCATCCACACCTTTACGGTCGAGGTCCTCATCGGTGATGACATCAAATTCGAAGCCCTTGGCTTTCAACCAGTCCGTCAGGTGTGAGTCCGATGCGAAGCCACGCATACCCGATCCATTCTCGTCGGGGTAGACCAGATAGCCCGGACGCATAGTCAAGATCGGCCGCAGTCGGGACGAAAGGGTTATCCCCGAGCCATCCGGGTGGCGGTTGTAGTTTGAGTACCCAAAGGCGCCCACCACATCCGGATTATGCGGATAGGCACTCCATTCCCTGACCCGGTTTTGCAGCGCGCCAGCGAATGTTCCGCGAGCATGGTTCGCGTAGGCCATGTAGGTGAATGTGGGTGCCAGAAAGAGGATTTTGCGGCGGGGCGAGTCACCGCCAGGCAGCACGTAGAAGGGGATGGTGTCGCTGCCAGACGGGTTCTCGATCAGCAGTCCATAGACCCCCGATGGGATGTTCGCCGGCACGCGGATTGCCAGGGTAGTACTCCACTGGCAGTCGCTCAGATCATCGGCGTGAAAGGCGATGGCTGCGTATTCATCAGGCGCGTTTTTCCAGTCCATGTTGCGCCCGGACCAGGCCGAAGACCGCACGCCACGCGTCGGCATGTTGACCAAGGTGAGATGACGCGAGGGATCAATGTCATTTTCAACCGTTTGCTTGGGCACATCCTTTGCGAAAGACCAGCGCGCAAGCACCTCAGTGTCAGGTGTCGCGCCCGTCCGCGAGCGGGTCAAGCAGGGCGCTTCGATAGAGCCGTTGAAGCAATCAACGGGATGGCCGCGCCAGATTGCGGCGAGACACAGGTGACTGGTGTCCTTGAGGGGGACTTGAAACCCCTCCAGCCGGGTGCTGACTTCGGCGGTTTTTCGACCACCCACGAGCGTCGAGCGAATGACGACGTCCTGCGGACCGAAGCAGATTTCCAGGTGGCTCCATCGGTTTCTTTCCAGGTGAGTGTCGAGCACTTGGTGGACGGGCATTCCCAGCCTTTTTATATGCAGCGTTCCTTGGTTGAGCGCTACTGCGAAGCCGTTCGTTCCAGTTTCATCCTGCAGTGAGCAAATCACTTGGTCGGTGGAACTGACCAGTGTGGGTTTGATGAGCAGCGACAGCGTCAGGTCGTGTGCGTCGCGGAGGGAGGGCAGGGGGCCGATGGCGCAGGAACCGAGGTAGGTCTTTTGCTCGGACGCGCGATAGCTTTGCTCCAGGCCGAAGTCCACTTCCGCGCTTTTGAGGCCAGGGCCCTGTGGATTGGGATCGCAGCAGTCCAACCTCACGACTTTGGCGCAGATGTCCCGATCACCTGTCGAGGAAATTTTGAATTCGAGCAGTTCTCCGGGCTGGGCGCTCAACGGCGTTACGTAGCCAATCACTGCCGGGAAATCGATATCTGAATGGGCCATACACCTGCTACCTGATGTTTTATAGAATATCGTATACCATTTTTCTGCTGTCAACGACATCATCGCGTACGCATCTCGCCGTTCTGTTTCTTCTTTAAATGCACCTGCTTTATTCACCTCCTGGTGTTGCCTCGATGGACAGAGCTGGGTAATTAGACAGTTGACGCAATTCGTTTATCGTATACCATATCTGAAATGGCGGCTAATCCACGCCATTGACCCGCTTTCGCAACCCAGAGATATGGAGACTACGAATGCAGTACGAACGATCATTTGCCACTGTGGAGCTGCACACGAGCGGGGAAACATTCCGCCTCGTCACCCAGGGACTACCAAAAGTGCCAGGCGCCACCATTGTCGAGCGCAGCACCTGGCTGCAACACAACGCCGATCACTACCGGCGTGCACTGATGCTTGAACCTCGCGGCCACAAGGATTTGTATGGTGGTTTCCTCACTGAGCCTGTGAGTGCAGAAGCCGATTTCGGCGTGATTTTCCTCAATAACATGGGCTACAGCCCTCACTGCGGGCACGGTGTTATCGCGCTGGCAACGGCTGCCGTGGAGTTGGGCTGGATTGAGCGAAAATCTCCAGAGACCCGCGTAGGCATTGACGCGCCCTGTGGCTTCATCGAGGCGTTTGTCGAATGGGATGGCACCCGGACGGGCGCGGTACGTTTCGTCAACGTGGCGTCATTCATTTTCGAGCGGGATGTGACGGTGACCACTCCGACTTTCGGCAAGGTCACGGGTGATATCGCCTACGGTGGCGCGACCTATTTCTATGTCGATGGCCGGCCGCACAATATCGCCATTCGCGAGAAAGACCTGTCGACGATTACCCAGTTCGGCTATGAAATCAAAACCGCGATCAATGCCCGCGGTGCTTTTGTCCATCCCGAAATCCCGGAATTCAACGACGTGTACGGCGTCATGGTGTATGGCGATCCGCGTCACGAGGGTTCCACCCAGGCCAACTGCTGTGTGTATGCGGACCGGGCGATTGACCGATCCCCGACCGGTTCGGGCACCGCGGGCCGAGTGGCACAACTTTATCTGCGCGGGGAACTGTCGGCTGCCGATGCGCTGGTCAACGAGTCCATCATCGGCACCGTGTTCAAAGGTCGCGTGCTCAGCGAAACCATGGTCGGCCCGTTGGACGCCGTCATCCCTGAAGTGAGCGGAAAGGCCCATATCTGTGGCTTCGCCAACTGGATCATCGACGAGACGGATCCACTGACCTACGGTTTTCTAGTCCAGTGAGACCAACAATAACGATCTAAGAGTTGTAATTTTACTGCCCCGATAATACGTATACGATATCCAGGATACGCTAAAATAAGCGTATCTTGTTTCTGAGTTCAGCCAACAAACGAGGGGAACAAAATGCGCATCAACCAACTTATCCTGGCCGCAGCTTTTGCTGCTTTGGCTACCACCGCCGTTCATGCAGACCAGTTGGACGATATCATTTCGTCGGGCAAGCTGCGCTGTGCGGTAGAGCTTGATTTCCCGCCCAACGGTTCCCGTGACAAGGACAACAAGCCGATCGGCTTCGACGTGGATTATTGCAACGATATGGCTGCCGCCCTTGGCGTTAAGGCTGAAATCGTCGACACCCCGGATCCGGATCGTATCCCTGCGGTTCTGTCTGGTCGTGCGGATGTGGGCATCGCCGTGGCTTCTGACACGCTTGAACGTGCAAGAACGATCGGCTTCTCGATTCCCTATTTCGTCTTCAACACGATCATTCTTGCCCGCGAAGATTCCGGCATTAAAGGCGCCGAGGACTTCAAGGGACATACAGTGGGCGGCCCGGCAGGGGCCTACGAAACGACCGCTCTGAAAGAGACGGTGCAAAAGATCAATGATCCGGCAACCAAGATGCTGACCTTCCAGTCCCAGTCGGACAGCTTTCTGGCACTCAGCCAGAAGAAGATCGATGCAACGTACACCACCGCGACGATCGCCACCCACGTCATCAAATCGGGGAAATATCCGGGTCTGAAGATCGTCGGTGATGCTCCTGTCGACCCTGACTACTGTGCGTTTCTCGTGCAGCGCCAGGAACAAGGACTGCTCAACTACGTGAATCTTTTCCTCAACCGCCAGGTTCGCTCCGGTCGATATGCCGAACTCTATGCGAAATGGGTGGGAACAGAAGGCGGGCCGGCTCCGGATCTGACTGTCAAAGGTACCTATCGTTAAGGAAAGCGGGGCATTCGTTCCGGAAAAACAAAAACCTTTCGTTTAAAAAAAGGTAATCGTATGTCTTATACCTTCCAGTGGCGCCCGGTTCTGGAGTCGCTTCCGGAGATGTTGTCGGGAGCGCTAGTGACCTTGGAGATTGCCACACTGGCGATGGCAATTGGTACGGTGATAGCCGTCCTGTTGGCGCTTGCTAAAAGATCGGGTAACAAAACCCTTTCGGGTCTGGCCAGCGTGTGGATTGAAACGGCGCGTAACACGCCAGGGCTGTTTCAGATTTACATGGTCTATTTCGGGCTGGGCTCCATTGGAGTTGGTATCGACTCTTACTATGCACTCCTGCTCGGTATCACGTTCAACAACGCAGGCTACCTGGCAGAAACTTTCCGGGGCGGCTTCTCCGCTGTTCCGGAAACTCAGGTACGCGCCGCTCGCTCGTTGGGCATGGGGGCGGCCCAGACGCTATGGCATATCGTGCTTCCGCAGATGTTGCGGGCGGTGTTCCATGCCATGACCAACCAGATGGTCTGGTCAATTCTGATGACTTCCCTCGGTACTATCGTTGGTCTGACGAGCGACCTGACAGGTGTTACTCAGCAACTTAATGTCATGACTTATCGGACATTCGAGTACTTCTTCGTCGCGGCTTGCCTGTACTACCTGATATCGAAAATATTCACGATTTGCGCGCGGCTATTCGCTTGGCGCCTGTTTCGTTATTGAGAGGTGCGCCATGTTTTTTGAAGGGACATTAGCGTGGAGCGACATCCTGTTTTTATTGAAGGGTGCTGTTGTCACAATCGCTATTACTTTGGCAGCGGTCGGCATAGGCACTTTGTTCGGCACGTTGTTCGGTCTGATTAGAGCCGGTGCCGCGTGGTGGATCAGTTCTCCCATTGGCTGGGTTCTGGATATCTTCCGTTCGGTGCCGCTGTTGATTCAATTGGTCATATTCAATTCATTCAACAGCATGTTTCGCCTGAACTGGCCAACCTATGTGGTTGCGTGCATTTGCCTCGGCGTTTATGCCGCTGCGCTATGTACCGAGATTGTCAGGAGCGGGGTGGCGGCAGTCCCGACCACAACGCGCCGCGCCGCTCGATCACTAGGTTTGAGTTGGCGGCAGGAAGTGGTTTCGATCACGTTGCCTATCGCTACCAGGATTGTATTCCCGAGTTGGATCGGCTTGGCCCTCGGGATAATGAAAGATACCTCACTTGTTTTGTGGATCGGCATCATTGAACTGTTACGCAGTTCCCAGATTGTCACAACCCGCGTTCAGGAGCCATTAACGATCCTGGCAGTTACCGGTGTGATCTACTTCTTGATGAGCTTCCCCATTGCGAGACTCGGCGCTCGGCTTGAGAAAAGGTGGCAAATACAATGATTAAAATTGAAGACGTACATAAACACTTTGGTGCCTTGCATGTTCTCAAGGGTGTCAGCCTGAGCGTGAACAAGGGCGAAGTGTTATCGATGATCGGTGGTTCGGGTTCCGGCAAGTCGACCATGCTGATGTGTATCAATGGTCTGGAAGATATCCAGCAAGGTCGTATCAGTGTCGATGGCATTCACGTCCATTCGAAAAAAACAGATCTTAATAAACTTCGGCAAAAGATCGGCATTGTATTTCAGCAATGGAATGCCTTTCCCCATATGACAGTTCTCGAGAACGTGATGCTTGCCCCGCGAAAAGTCCTGGGCAAATCGAAGCAGGAGGCCGAGGCGATCGCTGTCGAAAAACTCAGACATGTGGGACTGGGTGAGAAGCTGACGACTTTTCCATCGCGTCTGTCGGGCGGGCAACAGCAGCGGATGGCGATCGCACGCGCGCTGGCGATGTCGCCGGACTACATGCTATTCGATGAGGTGACGTCTGCGCTGGACCCGCAACTCGTTGGTGAGGTGCTGGATACCTTGCGCATGTTGTCCCATGAAGGGATGACCATGATCGTGGTCACCCATGAAATGCGTTTCGCCCGCGAGGTTTCGGACCGTGTCGCGTTCTTCCATAAAGGGCAGATCCACGAGTTAGGGAGTCCCGAACAGATCTTCGACTGTCCGGAAAAAGCTGAAACAGCAAACTTTCTATGCTCGGTACTCTGAAGATCACGCTCTTGCAATGAGAGCGGCGAATACCGCGGTTACTGGTTGATGTAGTAACCGCGGTTGTGGCGCGCATAGCGTCATTTTACCTGGTGGCAACCATTGTCTTTTAGCACGCCGAAGTTGCCAGGAATGTCGCATTTACGCGTCTTCAATTCGGTCCATGACCGCTCCATTTTCCTTTTAACGGTTTCCTTGGCTGGGCTCTAATAATGGCGACTACCCTCGGTGTGAAACTCGACGACCTGACCCGTGAACGTCTCAAATCTGCCGCTGCATCGATTGATCGAACGCCGCATTGGTTAATCAAGCAGGCGCTCTTCAATTGTCTGGAGAAGCTTGAAGGCGGAGTCACGCTGGATGAGCTGCTCGGCACGCACCTCGGCGATCCGGAAGTACAAGGTGAAGTATTGGTGGAGACGGCCTGTCAGCCTTTCCTGGATCTGGCGGAAAACATCCATCCGCAGTCGGTGCTCAGAGCGGCGATTACGTCAGCCTATCGACGGCCGGAAGAAGAGATGGTGCCGATGCTGTTGGAGCAAGCACGGTTGCCTCCGCAGATGGCCTCATCGACAACCAGACTGGCCGCCGGCATTGCCGAAAAGCTGCGCAATCAGAAGAACGCCAGCGGGCGGGCGGGGCTCGTGCAAGGTTTGCTTCAGGAGTTCTCGCTTTCATCGCAGGAGGGCGTCGCCTTGATGTGCCTTGCTGAAGCGCTCCTGCGCATTCCGGACAAGGGCACCCGAGATGCGTTGATCCGCGACAAAGTCAGCAATGGCAACTGGCAGACGCATATCGGTAAAAGTGGCTCGCTCTTCGTGAACGCGGCGACATGGGGGCTTTTGTTGACCGGGAAACTGGTCGCCACCCACAGCGAAACCGGCATGACTTCGACGCTCACGCGCATTATCGGCAAAGGCGGGGAGCCGTTGATCCGCAAAGGCGTGGACATGGCGATGCGGGTCATGGGCGAGCAGTTTGTCACCGGCGAAACCATCGCCCAGGCGCTGGCCAATGCCACACGATTCGAGTCCAAGGGCTTTCGCTATTCCTACGACATGCTGGGCGAAGCCGCCCTGACCGAGCACGACGCACAAAAGTACCTGGCGTCCTACACCCAAGCCATCCATGCCATCGGCAAGGCTTCACACGGGCGGGGAATCTACGAAGGGCCAGGCATCTCCATCAAGCTCTCGGCACTGCACCCGCGCTACAGCCGCGCGCAATATGATCGCGTGATGGCCGAGCTTTATCCGCGCCTGCTTTCGTTGACGCTGTTGGCCAAGCGTTACGACATCGGTTTGAACATCGACGCTGAAGAGGCCGATCGCCTGGAGCTGTCGCTGGACCTGCTCGAGCGGCTTTGCTTCGAACCGGAACTGGCAGGCTGGAACGGCATCGGTTTTGTCATTCAGGCTTATCAGAAACGCTGCCCCTATGTGATCGACTGTGTGATCGATCTGGCCCGCCGAAGCCGTCATCGCCTGATGATCCGGCTGGTGAAGGGCGCGTACTGGGACAGTGAAATCAAGCGTGCTCAAGTCGAGGGGCTTGAAGGTTATCCGGTCTATACCCGCAAGGTGTATACCGACGTTTCCTACATCGCATGTGCACGTAAACTGCTGGCGGTCCCTGAAGCCATTTATCCGCAATTTGCGACGCACAATGCCCATACGCTGTCAGCGATTTACCACATCGCGGGCCAGAACTATTACCCCGGGCAATATGAGTTCCAATGCCTGCACGGCATGGGCGAACCGCTCTATGAACAGGTCGTCGGCATGGTGTCCGAAGGCAAGCTGAACAGGCCTTGCCGCGTCTATGCCCCCGTAGGAACCCATGAAACGCTCCTGGCGTATCTGGTTCGCCGTCTACTCGAAAATGGCGCGAACACGTCATTCGTCAACCGCATCGCCGACCATTCGATCACCATTCAGGAGTTGATTGCCGATCCAGTGCTGACGGTGGATGCGATGGCCTTTGAGGATGGAACCTATGGTCTGCCTCATCCAAAAATTCCTTTGCCACGGGATTTGTACGGTGCGGATCGAGCAAACTCCGCCGGGATCGACCTGGCGAATGAACATCGCCTGGCCTCACTCTCTTGTGCGTTGCTCGCCACGGCAAACACTGAGTGGACGGCTGCGCCGATGTTAGGCGGAGTTGGTCGATCCGGTGATCTGAAGCCAGTCTGCAATCCTTCGGATTTGCGTGACGTAGTCGGTCGCGTTCAGCCGGCTGATCTTGAGGATGTTGAACAGGCGCTAGGATATGCGATCAGCGCCGCCCCTATCTGGCAGGCAACGCCTGTTAGCGAGCGCGCTCAAATACTGGAGCGGGCAGCGGATCTGATGGAGGCTGACATTCAACCGCTCATGGGGTTACTGGTGCGAGAGGCCGGTAAAACCTTCGCCAATGCCATTGCCGAAGTGCGAGAGGCTGTCGACTTTCTTCGATATTACGCGGTGCAAGCGCGCAGGGATTTTACCAATGATGCCCATCGGCCATTGGGCCCGGTCGTATGCATCAGCCCCTGGAACTTCCCGCTGGCGATTTTTACCGGACAGGTTGCTGCCGCATTGGCGGCCGGCAATCCAGTGCTGGCCAAGCCAGCTGAGCAAACTTCATTGATCGCCGCACAAGCCGTGCGCATCTTGCTCGAGGCTGGTATTCCAAGTGGTGTGCTGCAGCTTTTGCCGGGTCGTGGCAGTGTCATTGGTGCAGCGTTGATCAGTGATGACCGGGTCAAAGGTGTCATGTTTACCGGGTCGACGGAGGTCGCCCGCCTGCTGCAAAAAAATATCGCCGGGCGCCTCGACGTCCTGGGCCGTCCGGTTCCGTTGATTGCGGAAACGGGTGGGCAGAACGCAATGATCGTCGATTCATCCGCTTTGACCGAGCAAGTCGTCATTGACGTTGTGGCTTCTGCGTTCGACAGCGCCGGTCAGCGCTGCTCTGCTCTGAGGGTGCTGTGCCTTCAGGCCGACTCGGCGGATCGAGTGATCGAGATGTTGAAGGGCGCGATGGCTGAATGCAGGCAAGGCAACCCGGACAGGCTATGTGTGGATATCGGGCCGGTGATCGATGCAGAGGCGAAAGCGGGCATCGACAAGCACATTGAAAGCATGCGCGCCAAAGGTCGCTCGGTTTACCAGACCTCGATCATGGCCGGTGAGGATTTTCGACGAGGCACATTCGTACAGCCGACACTGATCGAGTTGGAAAGTATCGACGAACTGGAGCGAGAAATCTTCGGGCCTGTACTCCACGTCGTCCGTTACAGCCGCAAGAATCTGGATCAATTGATCCAGCACATCAATGGTTCAGGGTATGGGCTGACACTGGGCGTACACACACGCATCGACGAAACCATAACCAAGATCGTTGGCAATGTTCACGCAGGCAATGTCTATGTGAACCGCAACATTGTGGGGGCAGTGGTCGGTGTTCAGCCATTCGGTGGGGAAGGATTGTCTGGTACCGGCCCGAAGGCTGGTGGGCCGCTCTATATGTACCGCCTTCTTTCGACAAGACCGGAACATGCCGTATCCAAGGCGTTTGTTGAGTCTGATGGGCAAAACGTTCCAGAGAAGAGCGGTCGGGCAGATTTACTTTTGCCGTTGAAATTCCTGGCCGATTGGGCTCATGCCGAGAAAAAAGATGTACTGCATATGCAGTGCAAGAAATTCGAAGTCGAATCTCAAAGCGGACTGACACGTGTGCTGACCGGGCCTACGGGAGAACGAAACACCTACACCATACTTCCTCGGGCTCGTGTCCTGTGTATCGGCGATACGGAAGAGGATTTGCTGGTGCAACTGGCGGCCGTGCTTTCAGTCGGCAGCAAAGTCCTGTGGGGAGAAAGTCCACGAACAAAGGCTTTGTTCAGCAAACTTCCTGAAGTTGTGCAGCGCGCTATCTGCAGAGTGACTGACTGGAACAATGGAACGGTGGAGTTCGACGCGGTTCTGCATCATGGGCATTCGGACCAGTTGCGGCACTTTTGCCAACTGATCGCTTCCCGGTCAGGGGCAATTATCAGCGTTCATGGCCTGTCTCCAGGTGAGTGCGACATTCCACTGGAGAGACTGGTTATCGAACGGGCTGTCAGTATCAACACGGCTGCAGCGGGTGGTAATGCAAGTCTGATGACCATCGGTTAATCGGGGGAAGGGGCTGACATGGAAAGTTGGCCTCTTGATGTGCAATTTCTGAAACCAACGAACTCCATACGTAGGAACAGTGATGTTCAGACCAGTGCTGGCCTTGATGAACCGGGCGCGATACTCCAGTCTCCTGGTACTGGCCCGTCCATTCTAAATGTTGGTGACACCGTTTTACTTTCTGCTGAACGCCTACGCACACAGGGTTATTTGTCGTTCAAAAATTACCACTTGGCACCACCGTCCCTCACCTAAGTCTTTGCTTCTGCTCACTAATCCTCCAGAATCGCGCCCCTGTTTCGGCCGGGCGCTGCCTGTCGGGTATTCCGACGCGTTCTGGCCGGGTGGCAAGTGACCGGAATGTGGAGATCCCACCGGATGAATGATCAGGCCAATAGCGTTAACGAACGCTATGTAGCAGCAACACCAGCAACCCTTTCGAGCTGGAATCGCCAAGACACCACCTGGATGCTGGGCCTGTTTGGCACGGCGATTGGTGCAGGAACCCTGTTTTTGCCGATCAACGCGGGCCTGGGCGGATTCTGGCCGCTGCTGGTCCTGGCGCTGCTGGCGTTCCCGATGACCTTCTACGCACACCGCGGCCTGACCCGCTTCGTGCTGTCGGGCCGCGAAGGTGCCGACATCACCGAAGTGGTGGAAGAGCATTTTGGCCTAAAGGCCGGCGCATTGATCACGTTGCTGTATTTCTTCGCGATCTTCCCGATCCTGTTGATCTACAGCGTGGCCCTGACCAACACCGTGGGCAGCTTCCTCGAACACCAACTGCACATCATGCCGCCACCGCGCGCGGTGCTGTCGCTGGTGCTGATCCTCGGCCTGCTGGCGGTCGTGCGCTGCGGTGAGCAAATGATCGTCAAGGCCATGAGCCTGATGGTGTACCCGTTCATCGTCGCACTGCTGTTCCTGGCGGTGTTCCTGATTCCGCACTGGAACGGCGGCATCCTGACCACGGCCAGCACGTTGCCTGAGCCGTCGGCGCTGTTACACACCCTTTGGCTGGCAATCCCGGTGATGGTGTTCTCGTTCAACCATTCGCCGATCATCTCGGCGTTCGCGGTGGACCAGAAGCGTCGTTACGGTGACCACGCCGAACAGCGCAGCTCGCAAATCCTGTCCCGCGCCCACGCCTTGATGGTGGTGATGGTGCTGTTCTTCGTCTTCAGTTGCGTGCTGACCCTGTCGCCGGCGCAACTGGCCGAAGCGAAAGCGCAGAATCTGTCGATCCTGTCGTACCTGGCCAACCACTTCAGCAACCCGACCATCGCCTTCGCGGCACCGTTGATTGCGTTCGTGGCCATTTCCAAGTCGTTCCTGGGGCACTACATCGGCGCCAGCGAAGGTCTCAAGGGCCTGATCGTCAAAAGCGGCAAGCGTCCGTCCGCCAAGACCCTGGACCGCATGACCGCCGCTTTCATGCTGGTGGTGTGCTGGATCGTCGCCACGCTGAACCCGAGCATCCTCGGCATGATCGAAACCCTCGGCGGCCCGGTGATCGCAGCGATCCTGTTCCTGATGCCGATGTATGCCATCCGCAAGGTGCCAGCCATGGCGCGTTATCGCGGTCAGGCGTCGAACGTGTTTGTGGTGGCGGTAGGTCTGGTGGCGATCAGCGCGTTGATCTACTCCTTGACCGCGTGATCGACCGGCCTGCTCGCGCAGTGCCGGATTGACAGCTACAGTGGCCGCTGCACGTGTTACGTGCAGCGGTTTTTTTTCGCCTGGAGACACCGGATTGTCGAGCGCCTTACCGCCCAACCCTGTTGAACCACCCAATCGCTGGCAGGACCTGCTGGCAGGTTTGTCGATTGCCGGCCTGCTGCTGCCCGAGGCAGTCGCTTATTCAGGCATCGCCGCACTGGCGCCCCAGGCCGGGGTGATCGCCCTGTTCGCTGGGTTGCTGTGTTATGGCCTGTTCGGCACCAGCCGCTTCGCCATTGTCTCGGCCACCTCATCCTCCGCCGCCGTACTGGCCGCCGCGACCGCCACCCTGGCCAATGGCGACCCGCAATTGCGCTCGACCCTGGCCTTCAGTCTGGTGCTGGTGACCGGGGCGTTTTTCTTGCTGGCCGGGCTGTTCAAGCTCGGCAGCGTGACGTCGTTCATCGCCAAACCGGTGCTGCGCGGTTTTGCCTTTGGCCTGGCGCTGACCATCATTCTCAAGCAGGTCGCCAGCGTGGTTGGTGTGCATTTGACCGATGCCAACCTGGTGCGCTTTTTGCCGCAACTGCTGGAGCAATTGCCGAAATGGAACTGGGCGGCGGCTGGCGTCGGTGCCGTGGCATTGGTTTTGTTATGGCTGTTCGCGCGGTTTCCACGCCTGCCAGGTGGTTTGTTGGTGGTGGTCATCGGCATTGCGGCGGGGCAGGGGATGGACCTGCCGGCTTATGGCGTGAAGCTGATCGGCGTGATCGACCTGAGCCTGGAGGTGCCGGCGCTGCCGGTACTGCCGTTTGCCGACTGGTTGCGTCTGGGTGAACTGGCGTTCGCCATGGTAATGATTCTGTATGCGGAGTCTTATGGCTCGATCAGTGCCTATGCGCTCAAGCACGGAGATCGCGTCACCTCGAATCGCGACCTGCTGGCGCTGGGGGCCAGCAACCTGTTGTCCGGACTGTTCCACGGCATGCCGGCCGGCGCGGGGTATTCGGCCACGTCGGCCAATGAGGCGGCGGGCGCCACTTCGCGCTTGGCCGGCATCGTGGCGGCGCTGGTAGTGCTGGTCATTGTCCTGACGGTACTGCCGTACATCGCCCTGACCCCGGAGCCTATCCTCGCCGCCATCGTCGTCCATGCCCTGGGACGCGGCTTGAGCCTGCAGCCGCTGGGGCGGTATTTCATCTGGCGCCGTGACCGTCTGCTGGTGATCTGCGCCGTGGGTGCGGTGTTGGTGCTGGGGGTGCTGGACGGCTTGCTGGTGGCCGTGGCGATCAGTGTGTTGCTGATGCTCAAGCAGATGTCGGCGGCGGATATCCAGATACTGGGGCGCATCGATGGCGGTCACGACTTTGTCGACCTGCAACGCCATCCAACGGCGCAAACGGTACCAGGGGTGTTGATTGTCCGTCCGGGTGAAGCGTTGTTCTTTGCCAACGTCGAGCGGATTCTTGGCGGCGCCTTGCGCTTGATCCGGCATTCGCAAGCGCCGATTCATACGGTGATTCTCAGTTTGGAAGAGTCGCCGGATCTGGATGGCACCAGTATTGAGGCGATGCAGGAGTTTTTTGTTCGGGTGCATGGGGAGGGCAAGCGGTTGATTCTGGCGCGTCTCAAGGACAGTGCCGAATCCGTGTTGGCTGCGTTGCCTGAGGTGAAGGCCTGCAATGTGATGTTGAGCGGGTTGAGTGTGGATGGTGCTGTTCAACAGGCCCTTCAGCCTACCGCATAACCTGTGAGCAGAACCTGTGGGAGCAAAGCTTGCTCGCGATGGCGTCTTTCCTGACGAACCGCGTCATCGTTCATCGCGAGCAAGCTTTGCTCCCACAAAAGCTTTGCTCCTACAGGGCATAAAAAAACGCCGCTCATCTCACGATGGGCGGCGTTTTTCATTGCGTTGCAACGTTAGGCTTGAACGACCGGGATGTTGGCGTTCGCAGCAGCTTCACGGAACTCGGCGATCTGGTCGAAGGACAGGTAGCGGTAGACATCGGCCGCCATGCTGTCGATCTTGCCAGCGTATTCCATGTACTCCTCGACGGTCGGCAGGCGACCCAGGATGGAAGCCACGGACGCCAGCTCGGCCGAAGCCAGATAGACGTTCGCGCCGTCACCCAGACGGTTCGGGAAGTTACGGGTCGAAGTCGACACCACGGTCGAGTTCGGCTCTACACGTGCCTGGTTACCCATGCACAGCGAGCAGCCCGGCATTTCCATGCGCGCGCCAGCCTTGCCGTAGATGCCGTAGTAGCCTTCTTCGGTCAGCTGGTGAGCGTCCATCTTGGTCGGTGGCGACAGCCACAGACGGGTAGGCAGCTGACCCTTGACCTGATCCAGCAACTTGCCGGCAGCGCGGAAGTGACCGATGTTGGTCATGCAGGAACCGATGAACACTTCGTCGATCTTCTCGCCAGCAACGCTGGAGAGCAGGCGAGCGTCGTCCGGGTCGTTCGGCGCGCAGAGCACAGGCTCCTTGACGTCGGCCAGGTCGATCTCGATGACTTCGGCGTATTCCGCGTCGGCATCGGCTTCCATCAGCTCAGGGTTGGCGATCCAGGCTTCCATCGCTTGGGCGCGACGTTCCAGAGTACGTACATCGCCGTAGCCTTCGCCGATCATCCAGCGCAGCAGGGTGATGTTGGACTGCAGGTACTCGGTGATCGAGTCTTTCGACAGCTTGATGGTGCAACCGGCAGCCGAACGTTCGGCCGAGGCGTCGGACAGTTCGAAAGCCTGTTCGATGCTCAGGTTGTCCAGGCCTTCGATTTCCAGGATGCGGCCGGAGAAGGCGTTTTTCTTGCCTTTCTTCTCGACGGTCAACAGACCTTTCTGGATCGCGAAGTAAGGAATGGCATGAACCAGGTCACGCAGGGTGACGCCAGGTTGCATTTTGCCTTTGAAGCGCACCAGGATCGATTCCGGCATGTCCAGCGGCATCACGCCGGTGGCAGCGGCGAACGCTACCAGGCCGGAACCGGCCGGGAACGAAATGCCCATCGGGAAACGGGTGTGGGAGTCACCACCGGTACCGACGGTGTCTGGCAGCAGCATGCGGTTCAGCCACGAGTGGATGATGCCGTCGCCCGGACGCAGGGAAACGCCGCCACGGGTCATGATGAAGTCAGGCAGGGTGTGGTGGGTGGTCACGTCGATCGGCTTTGGATAAGCCGCGGTGTGGCAGAACGACTGCATCACCAGATCAGCGGAGAAGCCCAGGCACGCCAGGTCTTTCAGTTCGTCACGGGTCATTGGACCGGTGGTGTCCTGAGAGCCCACGGTGGTCATTTTCGGTTCGCAGTAGGTGCCAGGACGCACACCGGCTACGCCGCAAGCTTTACCAACCATTTTCTGCGCCAGGGTGAAACCCTTGGTGCTTTCAGCGGGAGCTTCAGGCTTCTTGAACAGGTCGAACGGAGGCAGACCCAGCTCGGCGCGGGCCTTCTCGGTCAGGCCACGGCCAATGATCAGCGGGATACGGCCGCCAGCACGTACTTCATCCAACAGGACCGGGGTCTTCATTTCGAAGGTGGTCAGGACTTCGTCGGTGCCGTGCTTGCAGACTTTGCCAGCATGCGGGTACAGGTCGATCACGTCGCCCATGTGCATGTTGGACACGTCGAATTCGATTGGCAGTGCGCCGGCATCTTCCATGGTGTTGTAGAAGATCGGAGCGATCTTGCTGCCGAAGCAGAAGCCGCCTGCACGCTTGTTCGGCACGTAAGGAACGTCGTCGCCGAAGAACCACAGCACCGAGTTGGTCGCCGATTTACGCGAAGAACCGGTACCGACCACGTCGCCAACGTAGGCGATCGGGAAGCCGGCGTTGCGCATTTCTTCGATCTGCTTCATCGGACCGGTGACGCCTTGTGCGTCAGGCACGATGCCGTCGCGAGCCATTTTCAGCATGGCCAGGGCGTGCAGCGGGATGTCCGGGCGGGACCAGGCATCGGGAGCAGGGGACAGGTCGTCGGTGTTGGTCTCGCCAGTCACCTTGAATACGCGCAGGCTGATCTTGTCGGCCAGGGTCGGGCGGTTCTTGAACCACTCGCCATCAGCCCAGGATTGCAGCACGCCTTGGGCGTGAGCGTTGCCTTTCTTGGCGCGTTCAGCAACGTCGTGGAAGGCATCGAACATCAGCAGGGTGTGCTTGAGTTCTTTGGCAGCTACTGGTGCCAGTTCGGCGTCGTCCAGCAGGTTTACCAGGGTCACGATGTTGTAGCCGCCCTGCATGGTGCCGAGCAGTTCAACAGCGCGCTTCTTGTCGATCAGGGGGGATTTGGCTTCGCCCTTGGCGATGGCGGACAGGAAGCCGGCCTTGACGTAGGCTGCTTCGTCCACTCCTGGCGGAACGCGATTGGTGATCAGGTCAACGAGGAATGCTTCTTCGCCAGCCGGGGGATTTTTCAGCAGCTCGACCAGGCCTGCAGTTTGTTCGGCGTTTAGCGGCTGGGGAACGATACCCAGTGCTGCGCGCTCTTCGATATGTTTGCGGTAGGCTTCAAGCACAGTTATTACCCTCATCAGTGGTCCCAAATGGGTGTCCGGGACGCTCATCCCGAAATTGCCGTACTCATGCGCTGCATGGCGTTGTGAGCCACTTAGCCAGAATTACCGACAATTCCTTACAGAAGCTGCTTTCAAAGTTTTACGCCTGCAGAACGGGAGCTGATGAGGGTTGGCGTTGGACTTTTCCCCGCTGGAAAAACCCCTCGCCAACACCGCTCTGAAGGAACGACTGTGCTCGTGACGCTTTGAAAACAGCTTCTAACGGACATTGGCGCCTAAAAAGGCAGGCTGATTCTACGGCAAAAAAAAATTAAAGGTAAGTCAGGTTTTATTGGACTTTGGTGGTGGCGGTCGCCAACCCCTGATTCACCCAAGGCCCTGAACTTTGAGGGGTGATCAATGGCGGACAAAGGGCTAACATGCCGGCCTGTTTTGCTTTTTCGTGTTCTGCCTGCCTATGCCCAATCAAACCATCAAGACTCCCTGTGTCGGCCTTTGCTCCACTGTTTACGGTGACCTGGTGTGCCGTGGCTGCAAGCGTTTCCACCATGAAGTGATTCACTGGAACGGTTACAACGAGGAAGAAAAGCGCGCGGTTTGGCTGCGCCTTGAGCAGCTGTTGTCCCAGGTGATGGCGGCCAAGGTGGAAATTTTCGATGCGTCGCTGCTCAGAACCCAGCTGGAGCAGCGCAAGATCCGTTTCGTGCCGCACCAGTCGGCTTATTGCTGGGCGTACCAGCTGATCGCTCGTGGGGCGCGGGTCATCAATAATCTGGAGGCCTACGGGATGGTGCTGCTGCCGGAGTTCCGCGACTGGAACCTGCCGGAATTGCGCGATGCCATCGATCGGGAGTTTTTCCTGCTCTCCGAGGCGCATTACCAGCGCTACATTGCGCCGGGTTTCCTCAAGGATGCGTTTGGCGGGTGAAAAGCTTCGCTGGCAAGCCAGCTCCTGTAGGAGCTGGCTTGCCAGCGAAGGCGATACATTTGGCGCCATCCACCTCAATGCTTGCCGGCCATCTCCTCCAGATGATCCTCAACTTCCTGCGGCTTGAGCACCAGCACATCGCTCTCCACCGCATCGAGCACCACTTCCGCTGTATTGCCGATCAACGTTCCCGAGAGACCACTGCGCGCTACGGTGCCGATCACCGTCACCGCCGCCTGCAGCTTGTGCACCATGTAGGGAATCAACACATCCGCCGGACCTTCCGCGATGTGCAGGTGTTCGTCATCGATGTCGAACTCGGCCTGGAACGCCTTGCACTGCTCGCGATAACGCGCCTCGATGGTTTCGCTGAGCTGGTAGGTCGGGTCGGGCGATGACAACATCGGCGACGGATGGGCGCTGATCACGTGTAACTGGGCCTTGGCCAGGCTGGCGATGTCATAGCCGTGATCGATGATGGTGTTATGCAAATGACGGTGTTCAAGGTCCTGGTTGCCCACATCAATGGCCGCCAGAATCACCTTGTCCTTCCACGAACCCGCGGTTTTCACCAGCAGCACCGGCGTCGGGCAGTGACGCAGCAATTTCCAGTCTGCCGGGGTCAACAGGGCTTTTTTCAGCGCACTGTCGGGGAAATGCTGCTTGATCACCAGGCCACAGCCTTCGGCCTGCTGCACATCGACGATGGTTTCCTGCAGGCTCTGGTTCCACGCCTGTTCGGTGGTGACGCTGTAACCGTCTTCCAGCAAAGCCGCCTTGAGCACGCTCAGCATGGCGCTGTGATCATGTTTGGGGTCGCACACCAGCAGGTGCAGGTGCGCCTGGGTGACGCCGGCAATCAATTTGGCCCGTTTGAGCGCCAGGCTTTCCGAGTGTTCGGGTTCGATGACCACCAGAATGCTGCGTATGGCTTGCATGAGCGGGATCTCCTGAAAATGAAACAGCGTGGCGTTGCACAACTATAGTTGCTGCCCGTCGCAAGCGGTGTTGATGCATATCAACGGTCGTTGACTGGTGGTCTGCCGGCAGGCCGGTATAATCGTCGCCCTTCGTTTTGAACCTTTTATCCCGTGGGCCCCATGATCCTTCCCGAAATTCACGAGTTTCTCGGCTGTCGCACCCCCGACGGCTGGGTCCAGGCCGCGCTGGCCGATCAGGAAACCCTGCTGATCGACCACAAGAATTGCGAATTCAAGGCCGCCAGCACGGCGTTGAGCCTGATTGCCAAATATCACTCCCACGTCGACCTGATCAACATGATGTCGCGGCTGGCCCGGGAGGAACTGGTGCACCACGAACAAGTCATGCGCCTGATGAAAAAGCGCAAGATCGCGCTGCGCCAGCTGTCCGCCGGGCGCTACGCCTCGGGGCTGCGCAAGGTGGTACGCAGTCACGAACCGGTAAAACTGGTGGATACCCTGGTGGTTGGCGCGTTCATCGAAGCCCGCAGTTGCGAGCGTTTCGAGGCGCTGGTGCCGCATCTGGACGAAGAACTGGGCAAGTTCTATTTCGGCTTGCTGAAGAGTGAGGCCCGGCATTTTCAGGGATATTTGAAACTGGCTTACCAGTACGGGGATGCCAAGGACATCGCCCAGGTAATCGACAGGGTCCGAGTCGCCGAGCAGGAATTGATCGAATCGCCGGATGTGGAGTTCCGTTTCCACAGCGGCATCCCGACTGTCGCCTGACCCTGTAGGAGCGAGCATGCTCGCTCCTACCGGCTCAAACCCAAGCGCTCATGCCATTGGGCGATGGACTCTTCGGGATAAGCATCAAACTGCCTATCGCCAGGCTGAATTTCGGCCTCGACCCAGGGTGCCTTGGAATCGAGCAACAAATGCGTGTGCTCCGGCGGCACCGGCAATGGCGTATCAATGGCCGAGGCGAATGGGTGAATCAGCTCCGGCCATTCGGGGCTGAACAGCCATAAACCCGAACCGCAAACCGAGCAGAAATGCCGTTCGGCGCTGCTGCGGTGGGCACGTGCCTCGCCTTCGCCCTTGAGCAGCGCATGGTAAATCGCAATGTTCTTGCGCCCGCGTACTTTCAGGCTGTTGGCGTCACCGGCAATGTTGATCGCATAACCGCCACCGCCCTGGGTCTTGCGGCAGATCGAGCAATAGCAGCGTTGATAGGGGTAGGGGTGGGCGCTGTTCAGGCTGAACGACACCGCGCCGCAATGGCAGGAGCCTTCGAGATGCATGGGGACCTCCAGTGGCTGAAGTGATCTGGTTTAGCCTAGAAGATAGGGGGCGACAGTGCTGACGTCATCGCTGGCAAGCCAGCTCCCACAGGTCTTGCGTCGAACACAAATGTTGCCGACGCAAAGTTCCTTGTGGGAGCTGGCTTGCCAGCGAAGAACGATAACGCGGTCTAACGCCCGGGCACCCGCCACAAATACCACGAAGCCACCGTCCGGTAAGGGCTCCACGCCAACCCGATCTCGATCATCTGCTTACGCGTCGGCTGTACCTCCAATCCCTTGAGCCGCCGATACCCTTCACGCACCCCAAAGTCATCGGCAGGCAGAATGTCCGGCCGCTCCAGGCTGTAGATCAACAACATCTCCACGGTCCAGCGCCCCACACCCCGCAGGGTGATCAGGCGCTCGATCAGTGCTTCATCATCCATCGCCAGCGCCGTGGTGTAATCCGGCACCACGCCGTCCAGCGCCGCCTGGGCGATGCCTTGAATGGTCGCGATCTTGCTGGCGGAAAAACCGCAAGCGCGCATTTGATCGAAGTCGGTGGCAACAATCTGTTCAGGTCGCGGAAACGAGACCGACGGGAACAACGCCAACAGGCGCCCGACGATCGCATCGCCCGCCTTGGCGTGCAGTTGCTGGTAGGCAATCGCCCGCACTAGCGATTCATAGGGATCGCGAGCGGCATGGGGCTCATGCAGGCACGGGCCGACGGCGGCGATATGCCGACGCCAGTCATCGTCTCGCGAGGACAAAAACTCGGTGGCTGCCTGGTATTTGTCGTGCATGGGATCAAGCTTTTCCGAACGGTTTCAACAGCGCGTTGATTTCGCCATAGGTCAGCGCCTTGATGTCGTGGCCGTCGAGTCTGCCGGTGCGCAGAAAGCTTTGGGTCAGTGAGGCCATGGCACCGTATAGAAACTCGGCGATGCCCGAGCCGGCGCTCAGGCGACGCACGCCAAGCCCTTGCAGCGCTTCTGGCGACGGCAGGCCGGGTAACCCAAGTACATTCAACGGCAGTGTCGTGCCTTGGCACAGCGCCTTGATCTCATACTCCGACGTGACGCCCGCCGCGAACAACCCGTTGGCACCGGCCGCTTGATACAGCGCGGCGCGCCGGAGGGTTTCCGCCACGCGGTCTTCGGCGGGCACCAGGCTCTTGAGGTACACATCGGTGCGTGCGTTGATAAACAGATTCACGTTGCGACGCTCGGCAATCTCCCGCACGGTTTCGATCTTGCGGGCGAGCAGTTCGGGCGCGGAGGCGCCGTCCTCGATATTGATCCCCACCGCGCCGGCGGCGATCACAGCGTCCACCACCTGTGCAACCCGAGCCAGGTCATCGGAGTAACCGGCCTCGATGTCCACGGTCAACGGCACCGAGATCACCCGGGCGATGGATTCGACCGTCGATACCAGGCGTTCAAGGGGCAGGGTGTTGCCATCCGGATAACCATGAACCCAGGCCACCGCCGCACTGCTGGTGGCCACCGCCTTGTTGCCAAGCTGCTCCACCAGCCGTGCCCCGGTGGCGTCGGCGACGTTGGTGAGGATCAGCAGGCCGTCCTGATGCAGTTGGTGAAATTGAGTGTCGAGCCTGTCCATCGAATTTCCTTCCTTATGAAAAACCTGGGTGGGATCAGAATGCGAGCTGCTCGGTGAGCTGTACTGCGGCGTTTTCCAGCCTGAGCAGAAACGCCTTGCGCGGTTGGCCTCCAGCGTAGCCGGTCAGCGAGCCGTCGGCACCGATCACACGGTGGCAGGGCACTACGATCGATAGGCGGTTATGACCGGTGGCCAGGCCCACTGCGCGGCTGGCGCCGGGCTTGCCCAGCAGGGTGGCGATGGCGCCGTAGGTGGTGGTCTGGCCGTAGGGGATTTTTGCCAGCTCGGCCCACACCTGGCGGGAGAACTCGCTACCGGGCATGTGCAGGGCAATGCTGAATTCAGTGCGAAGGCCTGCAAAATACTCGCTCAGTTGTTCTTCGATCTGTTGCAGATGCGCGTTATGCCCCGGCGCCACGGCATAACCAAAGCGGTTTTGCAGTGCTTCGACTTCCCGGTTCAACGAAGACTGATCGAGAAACTCCAGCAACACCAGACCACGCCTTTCGGCCATGGCGATCATCGGCCCCAGCGGCGTGGTCAATCGGGTGAACAGCAAGGGCTCGCTGTTGGCGGCGCGGCCCGGCGTGATGTGGAAGGACTTTTGAAACGCATCGCGAAAACCGCTCAGGGATTCGTAACCCGAATCGAACGCGGCACTGTCAATTGAGTCGCCTTGTTTGATGCCGCGCAGCGCCATGCCCAGGCGCCGGGTGCGCAGCCAGGCGTGGAAGGTCATGCCGAAATGTTGCTTGAACCAGCGCCGCAATTTCAGCGGCTCGATGCCTTCGGCCAGCAGTTGAGCGTCGGTCCAGCGTTGTTCGGGATCGTTGTCCACCGCCTTGAGCAATCGCTGCACCCAGTCCGGGGCGCTGTCCGCGGCAGCCAGCGGCTTGCAGCGCAGGCAGGCACGGTAGCCGGCGGACAGGCATTGATCGGCATGGGCGAAAAACTCGACGTTCTCCGGCTTCGGCTTGCGCGCCGTGCAGCTGGGGCGACAGAAGATCCCGGTGGTTTTCACCGCCGTAAAAAACACCCCCTCGTAGGCGGTGTCGCGTTCGAGCATGGCGCGAACCATCTCGGCGTGGGGCGGAAGCAGCGTGTGTTGTAGGTTCATGGACGCAGCATAGAACGGGGCAGTGACGGCCTCCACCGGAAAATCGACAGGGAATTTCCGTCATCCACTTTAAGACGCCATGTGGGAGCGAGCCTGCTCGCGAAGGCGCCAGCACATCCAACATTGAAGTGACTGACACTGCGCCATCGCGAGCAGGCTCGCTCCCACCGTAGATGTAAGTGCGTCAGCTACGGATCGACCATAAATGACAATCATGCCTCTGAAACCCCGGAGCACTAAGCGCGACGCGGTGCTTCAACAGGCGGGGTGCCGTCGTGAAACATGGTCTTCAGTTGAGCACGCAGTTCCGGTGAGTCGGTGTGTTTGTGAACACTGACTGCATGCTGTGCGGCGGCCTCGAGCAGTTCGTTTTCAGAGTCTGCGGACAGCGCTACCGAGCATTGTGTATCACTCGGGAACTCGCGGCAGTCGATGTATTTACGCGCCATGATGTTCTCCTCCCTACGATGAAGGCAGGCCGTAACCTGCGTGAGCGATCGCTCGACGCGTTACATCAAACACGATTGCATGCCACATCGAGTGTGCCGACTCTTGAAGTATAGGTCTGTCCGGTAAACACCCTGGTTCAATGTGGGTCAGGCCCGTCGGGCCATCAGCAATACGGACGCTGCTGCCGATAAGAGGCCGGCGCAGCAGCGATTAAACATCCGCTTGCCCGACGGCTTGGCGAACCAGCGGCGCATGTGCAGGCCCATGTAGGCATAGGCCGCGATAGCGATCCATTCCAACACCAGGAACAGCGCGCCCAACACCGCGAATTGCGGCGTGATGGCCCGGGTCGAGTCGACGAATTGCGGCAGGAACGCGGTGAAGATCAGGATCGCTTTCGGGTTGCCCGCCGCCACCAGAAATTCCTGCCGGGCCAATGCCAGCATCCCCACCGGTTCACCCATCACGGTGTTCTCCACGCCAGGTTCAGCGCGCCACAGCTGCCAGGCGAGATAGAACAGGTAGGCCGCCCCGAGTATCTTGATCCCGTAGAACAATAACTCCGAGGTTTGCAGCACTACCGCCAGGCCCGCCGAGGCGAGGGCGATCATCCCGGCGAACGCCAGCAACCGGCCGATCCCGGCCACACAGGCGGTACGGTAGCCGTAGCGGGTGGAATTGCTGACTGACAACAGGTTGTTCGGGCCTGGCGCCATGTTCAGCGCAAAGCAGGCCGGCAGGAAAAGTGTGAGGGTGGCGAGGTCCATGGGCGGGCTCCTGTAACGAGAGCCGTATTTTTAACACGCCGGTCAGGTGGAGCGCCCCGTACAGTCATGACGGCAAGCGCCATAGCAGTAGCTAGCGGGCGAATTTTTTCGCCCCGGCCACGCACACAATCACCGCCACGGTCACCCCGAGCATGCCGAGGCTGACCTGTTCGTGCAGCAGGGTCGCCGCCAGCGCCAGGCCAAAAAACGGTTGCAGCAGTTGCAGTTGGCCGACGGCGGCGATTCCGCCCTGGGCCAGCCCGCGATACCAGAACACAAAACCGATCAGCATGCTGAACAGCGACACGTAAGCCAGGCTGGACCAGGCGGGTGTGCTGATGCCGCTGAAAGACACCGGCATCCGCCACCACGTCAGTGCAGCCATGACCGGCAACGCCAGCACCAGCGCCCAGGAAATCACCTGCCAGCCGCCGAGCGTGCGCGACAGCTTTGCCCCTTCGGCATAACCCAGGCCACAGGCCAGGATCGCCAGCAGCATCAGGATGTCGCCTTGAGGTGAAGCGGTCAGGCCTTGGGCAACGGCGAAGCCGACGACCAGCAGGCTGCCCAGCACCGAGAAAATCCAGAACACCGGCCGAGGGCGTTCACCTCCACGCAAAACACCGAATACCGCGGTCGCGAGCGGCAGCAGGCCGACGAACACGATGGAGTGCGCGGAGGTCACGTACTGCAACGCCAGTGCGGTCAGCAGTGGAAAACCCACCACGACACCCAAGGCGACGATGGCCAGGGGCACCAGTTGATTGCGCGCAGGACGTTTTTCCTTGAACAACAGCAGCAGGCACAGCGCCAGAAGCGCTGCGATGGTCGCGCGGGCCACCGTGAGGAAGACCGGATCGAATTCCATCACGGCCATTCGTGTCGCCGGCAGTGAGCCGCTGAAAATCACCACACCGATCAGGCCGTTGATCCAGCCGCTCGTGCTGCTGTCCAGCGCGCGGTCTTGCAGATTTGATGTCCGTTCCATTTCGCTCACGCTCATTGTTGGGTTGCGTGAATCCATCCTATGACCGACTATCGATACAATCAAAAAATTGTCATGGATACATCTCGACATGCCTCGTTCCCGCTATAAATCACTGGTGGATGCCTTCGCCGCTGACATCCGCTCGGGTCGTTTGCCGCCCGGCACACGGCTGCCGACGCATCGGCAATTGGCTACTGAGCACGGACTGGCGCTGGTCACTGCCAGCCGGGTTTACGCCGAGCTTGAAAGCATGGGCCTGATCAGCGGCGAAACCGGGCGCGGGACCTTTGTCCGGGAAACATCACTGCCGCCCGGGCAGGGTATTTCCCAGTCCGTGGTGGCGGCGGGGATGATCGACCTCAACTTCAACTACCCGTCGTTGCCCGGCCAGGCGGATCTGTTGCGCCATGCCCTGCGCCAGCTTGCGTTGTCCGGCGACCTGGAATCGCACCTGCGCTACCAGCCCCACGCAGGGCGTCTGCATGAGCGGGCTTCGATGGCACGCCACCTGGTTGAGCGCGGGCTGAATGTTCCGGCCGAGCAGGTGTTGATCGTCAGTGGCGCCCAGCATGGCCTGGCGGTGGTGATGATGACGCTGCTCAAGCCCGGCGATGTCATCGCCGCCGATGCCTTGACCTATCCGGGTTTCAAGACGCTGGCCGAAACGCTGCATCTTGAAGTCTTGCCCATTCCAGTCACCGACCAAGGGCCGGATTTGCCGGCCCTGGAACAACTCTGCCAGCGTCGTTCCGTGCGGGCCGTCTATTCGATGCCGACCCTGCACAATCCCTTGGGTTGGGTGATGGACGCCGATCAACGCGGGCAATTGGTGGCGATTGCACGACAGCATGACCTGACGATCATCGAGGACGCGGCCTACGCGTTTCTGGCCGAAAACCCGCCGCCACCGCTGGCTGAGATGGCGCCGGAAAGAACGGTGTACGTGTCCGGTTTATCCAAGAATGTCGCCACCGGGTTGCGCGTCGGTTTCGTGGCCGCCCCCGCGCAATGGATCGCAGGTTTCGAGCGTACGATCATGGCGACCACCTGGAACACCCCCGGCGTGATGACCGCCATTGCTACGGCCTGGCTCGACGACGGTACCGTGAGCAAGCTGGAGGCGCACAAACGTGCGGACGCGCAGGCCCGGCAAGCCTTGGCGCGCGAGGTACTGGCAGGGCTCAGGACGATCAGCCACCCGTCTTCGTACTTCATCTGGTTGCCTTTGGCGCAAGAGGCGCGGGCGGACCAGATCGCCATGGCGTTGATGCGCGAGCAGGTGTCGGTGTCGCCCGCCGAACCCTTTTCGATTACCCCCCATGTACCCCATGCCATTCGCCTGGCGCTGGGCTCGGTGGACATGGACTCGCTGCGCGAAGCGCTGGTGAAAGTGAAGCGGGTGGTCGGCTTTTACTCATAGTGTTCGCGCAGGGCAGTTTTCTTCAATACGTGCACCCGAGGGCTCTTTACCTTGAAGCCTGGTTCAACTGACAGGAAGAAGGTGTGCGATGAGTCTGATGATGTCCATGGCGGCGTTTGCGCTGGTCGCTTCGATAACGCCAGGGCCGGTGAATATCGTGGCGTTGAGTTCGGGGGCGCGCTTCGGCTTTCGCGCCAGTCAGCGGCATGTGGCCGGGGCGACCCTGGGGTTTGTGTTGCTGCTGGTGCTGATGGGGTTGGGGCTGCATGAGTTGTTGCAGCGTTGGCCGGCCATGACCCAGATGGTGCAGTGGGCTGGGGTGGCGTTCCTTTTGTACATGGCGTTCAAACTGGCGGGCGACAATGGGCACCTTGAGGCGAAGGACGCTGATCGTGCGCCGTCGATGCTGTATGGCGCCGTCATGCAATGGCTCAACCCGAAAGCCTGGCTGGCCTGCGTGGCCGGCATGGGCGCGTTCGTCGCCGATGGCGAGGCGCGGCTGGTGTGGCAGTTCGCGGCGGTGTACCTGGTGATCTGCTACCTGTCGGTCGGTTGCTGGGCGTATGCCGGGACGTTTTTGCGCGGGTATCTGAACAATCCGGCAGGGATGCGCTGGTTCAATCGGGGCATGGCATTGTTGCTGGCGGGGAGTGCCCTGTATCTGTTGATCCAGTAGATGTAGGAGCCGGCTTGCTGGCGATGGCGGTGTATCAATCAAAATGAATGGCGGCTGACACACCGCTTTCGCCAGCAAGCCGGCTCCTACAGGGATGCGCTTCAGCCGCGATACTGGCCTGGCGTCGCCGCCAAATGCTGTTTGAACGCCCGTTGAAAATGCGCCTGATCGGCAAATCCCGCTTCCAGCGCCACATCGGCGATCAGCTTGCCGTTGCGCAGTTGCTCCCGGGCGAACTGGATGCGTCGGTTGACCAGGAAGGCGTGGGGCGTCATGCCGTAATGCTGCTTGAAGGCGCGGATCAGGTAGGACGGCGACAATTGTGCCGCGTCGCAAATGTCCTCGAGTTTGAGCATGTGCGTGCAGTGTTCGCGGATAAAATCGGCGGCGCGCTCCAGCTTGAAATTGGGCTCGCGCAGTGGTTGATCGACCGGATTCAGCCGTAGCTGCACCTCGGTGAAAAACTCCACCGCTGCGCTGTGCTTGCGCAGGACGTCCTGCTGCGGATCAATCAATACGTCATACAAGCCCTGCAAGCCGTCAAACAGATCGGCGTCCGAGGTGTGGGTGACGGCGAAGCGGCGAAACGCCGGGTCCTCGCTGAAGCCGAGCTGATGCTGCAAGTCGGTGAGCCACAGGGTATCGACATACATCATCAGGTAAGACCAGGGCTGGTTGTCAATCGGATTGCAGGCGTGGACATCGCCGGGGTTCATCAACACCACGGTGCCGGCACTGACCTCGAACCGCGATTGCTCGTGCACATAGGTGCTGCGCCCGGCAGTGATCGCACCGATGGAAAAATGCTCATGGGCATGCCGGGTGTAACAGACCTCGCGTCCGTCGGCGATGGAGCGCGCCTCGATGAAGGGCAGGGCGTCGTCGCGCCAAAAGCGCGGGGCCTTGTCTGTGTCCTTGGGCTTGGCGAGCGTCATGGTCGGTCCTCGGCAGATCAGCCCCGGAGTGTATTAGCTCTCGCCGTCAAAGGCTCGCTTGAGTGCGGCGATATCAAGTTTTTTCATTTGCAGCATCGCTTCCATGGCGCGTTGGGATTTGTGCGTGTCGGGGTCTTTTATCATGTCCATCAGTTGCACCGGAACAACTTGCCACGACATTCCAAACTTGTCTTTGAGCCAGCCGCATTGCTGAGCCTGCGGGACACCGCCAGCCGACAGGGCTCCCCAGAAATGGTCGACTTCGTCCTGGGTCTGGCAATTGACCTGAAAGGAAATCGCCTCGCTGAACTTGAACATCGGACCACCGTTCAGGCCGGTGAAACTCTGCCCGTCGAGTTCGAAGCTGACCGTCATCACCGAACCTTCGGGCCGTCCGTGGAACTCGAAACCGGCGTGGCCATAGTGGGTGGTGGCAGTGATTTTCGAATGGTCGAAGATCGAACAGTAGAACTTTGCCGCTTCTTCGGCCTGATCGTCGAACCACAGGCAGGGCGTAAGTTTTTGAACGCGTTGCATGACGGGTCTCCTTCGCAGGTTTTTCCATGCTGGATTATCAGCGTAGTCAGCCTCTGCTCGTCTGGTCGTGCCGTAGATCGACAAATGTCCCAAAACGCCCCCTGTAGGAGCTGGCTTGCCAGCGATGGTCGTCAACGATTACGCGTATCCACAGGTTAGCCCTGTCGCTCCTGGGTTCTTCGCTGGCAAGCCAGCTCCTACAGGGTTGTGTCAATATGACTGCGATATGAGTCGAAAAGACTCTTTTTGTAGTGAGTCATTATGACTTGATCTGTCTCAACTGCCTGATTCGTATGGGGTAAATACCTGGCACGACCCTTGATGCATCAAACGTACAACTGAACGGCTACAGGAGTACGGAAAAATGTTCCATTTCTTCAGCAACCCTCAGAACGTTTTACACCTCTCAAGCCGGGTGCTCGGTATCGGCTTGGCGATGCTGCTGGCAGGGATCTACGGTGCTTACCTCTATGACGGTCACCTGTCGATCCTCGCCCTGGTTTCGCTGCATGCCATGACCATTGTCGGGCCGACCTTGCTGAAAATCGGCTACGTCATGCGCTTGCTGGCCCAACACCGGTTGAGCAAACCGCTGGCCGGGGCGCTGGCCTGATGCGCAAATTGGTCGCGGCGCCTGTCTTCAGTCTCGGTTTTCGTCCGTTTTTTCTGGCCGGGGCCACGTTCGCTGCGCTGGCGGTGGCGATCTGGGTCTTGTGGCTGTATGGCCGTTTGCCCGGCGCGCAGCCGGTGGGCGGCATGCTCGCCTGGCACCGGCACGAAATGCCGTTCGGCTTCGCCGTGGCAATCATCGCCGGGTTCCTGCTGACGGCGGTGCCGAACTGGACCGGGCGACCGGGGCTCAAGGGCTGGCCGTTGATCGGGCTGGTGCTGGTCTGGCTGCTGGCGCGACTGGCCTGGCTGCTGCCGATTTCCCCGGGGTTTTTGCTTCTCTTGCAGCTGCCTTTTCTGCCACTGCTGGCCTTGGTGCTGGGCCGCGACTTGATCGCCGCCGGCAAGCGCGACAACTATCCGATTCTGCTGATGGTCATGCTGCTGGCCGGGTGCCAGGCCATGACGGTGGCGGGCCTTTCGACCGACGACGCCGGGCTGCAACGGCGTGGTGTCCTGGCGGCCTTGTGGTTGGTGGGCGCCATGATGAGTGTGATTGGCGGGCGCGTGATTCCGTTTTTCATCCAGCGCGGCCTGAATCGGCCGGTGCAGCCTGCGGGAAGTCCATGGCCGAACCGGATTCTGTTGATGAGCGGTTTGCTTGCAGCACTGACATTTGCCCTCGGCTTGCAGGACATTCCCAGGCTTTGGCTGGCGGCGTTGTTCGTGCTGATGGGCGCTTTGCACTTGCTGCGCCTGTGGCGCTGGCACGATCGAGGCCTGTGGCGCGTGCCGTTGCTGTGGTCGCTGTATCTGTCCTACGCCTGGCTGGCGGTGGCGGTTTTCGCCATGGCGCTGTGGCACGCAGGCTGGATGACGCAACAGAGCCTGGTCACCCATTCATTGGCGGTGGGCGGTGTGGGTGGTCTGATTCTGGCGATGATTGCCCGGGTCAGCCTCGGTCATACCGGGCGCCCGTTGCAGCCGTCGAAAGCGATCGTGGCGGGGTTTGCCCTGATGCTGATGGCCGGGCTGTCGCGGGTGCTGCTGGTGCCGTTTTCCGGGTACGGGCTGGCGCTGTCAGCATTGCTTTGGTGCATGGCGTTGGGACTGTTTCTGCTGCGTTATACCGATATTTTGCTCAAGCCGAGGGTGTAGGAGCGAGCTTGCTCGCGATGGTCGTCAACGATAACGCTGGGCGCCTGACACCCCGCGGGGGGGGGGGCAGGTTTTTCGCGAGCAAGCTCGCTCCTACAAGGTGGGGAGGGTGACCGGTGGTCGATAGAGTTCGGCCTGCGGGGCAAATTGGACTTAGCTGAAGGGATAACCCGAGGCGCGCGCAGGTCGTTGACGGCTACAGCGACGCCCCCTTCAGAACAGCCTGAGTCTGAGGACCTTCGCAAATGTTGACCCTCAATATCAATGGCAAGGACCAGGAACTGGATGTCCCCGCGGACATGCCTTTGCTCTGGGTCCTGCGTGACGTCGCGCACCTGACCGGGACCAAGTTCGGTTGCGGCATGGCTCAATGCGGTGCCTGCACCGTGCACATCGACGGCGCGCCATTGCGCTCCTGTATCACGCCCGCCACAGCCGTGGCCCATGGGCAGAAAATCCTCACCATCGAAGGCTTGTCGATTGACGGTTCGCACCCGGTGCAGCAAGCCTGGGCCGAACTCGATGTGGTCCAGTGCGGTTATTGCCAGTCCGGGCAGATCATGTCGGCGGCGGCGTTGCTGGCGAAGATCCCGCAACCGACCGACAGTGATATCGATCAGGCGCTGTCGGGCAATATCTGCCGCTGTGGCACCTATTCAAGAATCCGCGCCGCGGTCAAGCGCGCCGCCGAGCTGAGTTGAGGTGGTCATGAACAGCCTCCCTCCGCTCTCGCGTCGTGGTTTTCTCAAGGGCAGTGCCGTGCTGGGCGGCGGGCTGGTGGTGGCGTTCGTCATCCCCGGTGCCCATCGCTTTGCCATGGGCGCCGAGAACCAGGGCAACGTGTTCGCCCCCAATGCCTTCCTGCGCATCGGCAATGACAACAGCGTCACCGTGTTGCTCGGCCATTCGGAAATGGGGCAGGGCATCTGGACCGGCCTGACCATGTTGATTGCCGAAGAACTGGACGCCGACTGGTCGAAAATTCGCGTCGAACATTCCCCGGCCTCCGCCAAGGACTATGGTCTGGCCGGATTCGGCGGCATGCAGATCACTGGCGGCTCGACCTCGACCTGGATGGAGTTCGATCGCTATCGCCAGGCCGGTGCGGCGGCGCGGTTGATGTTGATCGAGGCCGCGGCCAAGCGCTTCAATGTCGCGCCTTCCACGATTTCCACCGAATCGGGTGTAGTGATTGCTGGCGACCAGCGCGCCACCTACGGCGAACTGGCCGATGACGCCGGCAAGCTGCCGGTGCCGGATCCGGCATCGATCAAGCTCAAGGATGCGAAAGACTGGACGATCATCGGCAAACCCACCAAGCGCCTGGACACGCCGGAGAAAATCACCGGTCGCGCCAAATTCGGCATGGATGTGCAGTTCGATGGCCTGATGACGGCGATGGTCGCCCGTTCGCCGGTGTTCGGCGGCAGCGTCAAATCCTTTGAAGGCGCTGAGGCGCTGGCGATTCCAGGCGTGCACAAAGTGGTGCAGGTGCCGACCGGTGTGGCAGTGATCGCCGATCATTACTGGGCGGCAAAACTGGGGCGCGATGCGCTGAAGGTTGAATGGGACCTGGGGCCGAACACTGGGCTGGACAGTCAGAAACTGCTGGAGGACTTTCGCAAACTCGCCGCCACACCCGGCCTCCCGGCGAGTCAGGCAGGCGATGCCAAGGCGGCGTTGGCCAAGGCAGCCAAGACCCTCGACGTCGAGTACAGCGTGCCTTATCTGGCCCACGCGCCGATGGAACCGCTCAATTGCACGGTGAAAATCACCCAGGATAAATGCGAGATTTGGACCGGCACGCAGTTCCAGACCCTGGACCAGATGATCGCCGGGAAAATCACCGGACTCAAACCCGAGCAGGTCGAAATCCACACCGAGTTCCTCGGCGGCGGATTCGGCCGGCGGGCCAACCCGACCTCGGACTTTGTCGCCGAAGCGGTGCAGGTCGCCAAGGCGGCGGGTGCGCCGGTGAAAACCGTGTGGGCGCGGGAGGATGACATCCGTGGCGGCTACTACCGCTCGGCATTCCTGCATCAGGCGCAAGTGGGGCTTGGGGCTGACGGCCTGCCGATGGCGTGGAAGCATGTACTGGTCGGGCAATCGATCATGGCCGGCACCTCGCTCGAAGCGGCCATGGTCAAGAACGGCATCGACAAGACGTCGGTCGAGGGCGTGGCCGATAGCCCGTATCTCGAAGGTCTGGCCAACCATCAGGTTGACCTGCATTCGCCGAAAACCGGCATCAGCGTGCTGTGGCTGCGGTCGGTGGGGCATACCCACACCGCCTTTGTCATGGAATCGCTGATCGATGAGCTGGCCACAGCCGCGGGCAAGGACCCGGTGGAGTACCGGCGGACCTTGCTCAAGGACCATCCGCGGCACCTTGGCGTGTTGAACCTGGCGGTGGAGAAGGCCAACTGGAAGGCGCCGTTGGCGGACGGCCATGCCCTGGGCGTGGCGGTGCATGAGTCGTTCGGCAGCTACGTGGCCCACGTCGCCGAAGTGTCCCAGGACAATTTGGCGATCCGTGTGCATCGGGTGGTGTGCGCGGTGGACTGCGGGATTGCGGTCAACCCGCAGAGCATCGCGGCGCAGATGGAGTCGTGCATCGCCTTCGGCCTGAGCTTCACCTTGCACAGCAAGCTGACGATCAAGGACGGACACGTGGTGCAATCCAACTACCACGATTACCAGGTGCTGCGGCTCAACGAGATGCCGGTGGTTGAAGTGCATATCCTGCCCAGCAGCGAAAAACCCGGTGGCATCGGTGAGGCCGGTGTGCCACCCACGGCGCCGGCAGTGGCCAACGCGGTGTTCGCCCTGACTGGGCAACGTCTGCGGGAGCTGCCGCTGCAACTGTCGGGGGTGTGAGATGAAACGACATCATTGGGTACTTGGCGGCTTGCTCCTGCTTTGCCTTTTCATCTATGCAACGGAGCTTTTCGCTGATGACAAGGAGGCACTGAAGGCCTTCGATACGGTGCAGAAAGTCTTCCAGAGCCCCCGCTGCCAGAATTGCCATATTCCCGGCGATTCACCGTTGCAGTTCGATGCTGGAACGCCCCACGCCATGAATGTGGTTCGTGGCCTGGACGGCAAAGGCGCGGCGGGTTTGCCCTGCGCCACTTGCCATGCCGAAACCAATCCACCGGCCAGTTACGGTCCCAAGGCACCACCCGGTGCCCCCCATTGGAGCCTGCCGCCGGCGGCGCACAAAATGGCCTGGATCGGCCTGCCGCCCGACAAGCTGTGCAGCATGATCAAGGACCGCGCGAGCAATGGCGACCGGGATTTCGCGGCGCTGATCAAACACGTCAGCGAGGACAAGCTGGTGCTCTGGGGCTGGAATCCGGGCGGTAATCGCACGCCGGTGCCGGTTGCGCACGATATTTTTGTCACCCAGTTCAAGCTCTGGGCTGAGGCAGGAGGGCCTTGCCCGGTGCTGGGTACTTGACCATCGGTCAATGAACACGGAGTCAAACCGATATCGAGGACTCTAAAGAACATACCCTCCATGGGAGTATGTGATGCTGATCTCAGGCAAACCGCACACAACAGGTGTATGTGCAGGGACGCCACAGCAGGAGCGTGAGCTGCTGCGCGATCTTGCACGCAAGGCTGAGCAAGAGCTGATCGGGGTGCAGATGGCGAGTATGGATGAACTGACGCTACTGCCCAATCGGCACGGTTTCCTGGCGCTGGCCCAACTGGGACTGGAGGCCTGCGGGCAACTGGGTCGACCGGCGACGCTGCTGTTTTTCAACCTGGATGACTTCAAGCGTATCAACTATCTGTTTGGCCGCACCGAGGGCGATCACGCGCTGAAGACCTTCGCCGATGTGCTGAGCATCGGATTTCGGGAAAGTGACGTGATTGGCCGCCTGGAAGGCGCTACCTTCGTCGCCTTGCTCACCGGCTCTTGCGGCGTGGATGTCACGGCCATCAAGGCCCGGCTGGAGGAAATGCTGGATGAGCGCAATACCATGGCCCATCGCGGGTATGGCATTGGTTTCAGCATTGGGCAGATCGAGTATGACCCTACGGTTCATGGCTCGGTTGAAGAACTGTTGGTTGAGGCTGAAAAGGCGCTGGGCCGGTAGAGGCGGGCTGTATTGACGGGCCTCATCGCGAGCAGGCTCGCTCCTACAGTTGATCTGCTGTGAACGCAAATCCACTGTAGGAGCGAGCCTGCTCGCGAAGGCGTCTTCATAGGCGCCGCCTATTTGGCAAACAATTGCCCGATATCCTTGAACGCCTTGAACTCCAGTGCATTCCCGCACGGATCGAACAGAAACATCGTCGCCTGTTCGCCAACCTGTCCCTCAAAGCGAATCCCCGGTTCGATCACGAACCGCGTCTCCAGCGACTTCAGCCGCTGCGCCAGCGCCTCCCATTCCGCCATCCCCAGCACCACGCCGAAGTGCGGTACCGGGACGTCATGGCCGTCCACCGCATTGGTATGAGCAGCCTCTTGCGAGGCGTTTTTCGGCGCCAGGTGAATCACCAGTTGATGGCCGAAAAAGTTGAAATCGACCCAATGATCGCTGGAACGGCCTTCTTCCAGACCAAACACGCTGCCATAAAAGTGCCGCGCGGCGGGCAGGTCATACACCGGAATGGCCAAGTGAAAAGGAGAGAGTTGCATCAGGTGAGCCTCGGTCATGGAGAGTTGAGTGTAGGCGCTGGCTTGCCAGCGAAAACGGCATTCCACTGACTGAACTTTTAACCCTGAAATACCGGCTCCTGCAATGGATTGCGCCCGCACTGGAATCGCAGGCACAAAAAAACCCGCCAAAGAGGCGGGTTTTTTAGTGGCTAACCGAAGATCACTCTTCGAGGTTGCCCATGGCCGTGGTGTTGAAGCCACCGTCCACGTACATGATTTCACCGCTGATGCCCGACGCCAGGTCCGAGCACAGGAAGGCGCCGGCGTTGCCGACTTCTTCGATGGTGACGTTGCGACGCAGCGGGGTTTGCGCTTCGTTGGCCGCCAGCATCTTGCGGAAGTTCTTGATGCCGGAAGCGGCGAGGGTGCGGATCGGGCCAGCCGATACGCAGTTGACGCGAGTGCCGTCCGGGCCCAGGGAGCCGGCCAGGTAGCGTACGCCCGCTTCCAGGGAAGCCTTGGCCATGCCCATCACGTTGTAGTTCGGCATGGTGCGCTCGGCGCCCAGGTACGACAGGGTCAGCAGGCTGCCGTTGCGGCCTTTCATCATTTCGCGACCGGCCTTGGCCAGGGCCACGAAGCTGTAGGCGCTGATGTCGTGAGCGATGCGGAAACCTTCACGGGTGGTGGCTTCGGTGAAGTCGCCGTCCAGTTGGTCGCCCGGGGCGAAGCCGACGGAGTGCACGATGCAATCCAGGCCGTCCCACTTCTTGCTCAGCTCTTCGAAGACCTTGGCGATTTCCGCGTCGCTGGCCACGTCGCACGGGAAGCACAGCTCAGGGCTCGAACCCCAGCCTTGTGCGAACTCTTCGACACGACCCTTGAGTTTGTCGTTCTGATAAGTGAAGGCAAGCTCAGCGCCCTCGCGATGCATGGCGGCAGCGATGCCGGATGCGATGGACAGCTTGCTGGCGACACCGACGATCAGTACGCGCTTACCGGCGAGAAAACCCATGTGTTGCTCCTCTCTTTCAGGTTATTGCGCAGTGTCCGGAGCCAGGAAAGCGGCTTCCAGCAACTGCTGTGTATACGGATGTTGGGGGGCGGCAAAAATGCTTTGCGCGTCCCCCTGTTCGACCACTTGACCATGCTTGACCACCATCAGCTGGTGGCTCAGCGCTTTGACGACAGCCAGGTCATGGCTGATAAACAGATACGTCAGGTTGTACTTGGTTTGCAGTGAACGCAGCAGCTCCACCACTTGGCGTTGTACGGTCCGGTCGAGGGCCGAAGTCGGCTCGTCCAGCAGAATCAACGCCGGTTTTAACACTAATGCCCGGGCAATGGCGATTCTCTGCCGTTGCCCACCGGAAAATTCGTGGGGGTAGCGGTGCCGGGTGTCCGGGTCCAGACCTACCTCCTTGAGTGCAGCAATTATCGCTTGTTCCTGTTCCGCTTCGGTGCCGATCTTGTGAATCCGCAGGCCTTCGCCGACGATCTGGCTCACGCACATCCGTGGGCTCAGGCTGCCGAACGGGTCCTGAAACACCACCTGCATCTCCCGCCGCAGTGGCCTGACTTGCTGCTGCGTCAGGCAGTCTAGCTGCTTGCCTTCAAAACGGATCGCACCTTTGCTGCCGATCAGGCGCAAGATTGCCAGACCCAGCGTCGACTTGCCGGAACCGCTTTCGCCAACAATCCCCAGGGTCTGGCCCTGGGGCAGGCTGAAATTGATGCCGTCCACCGCCTTGACGTGATCCACCGTGCGCTTGAGCAGGCCTTTCTTGATCGGAAACCAGACTTTCAAGTCCTCGACCGCCAGCAAGGGCGGGCCGATCACGTTGCTCGCAGGCTTCCCGCCGGGCTCCGCTGCCAGCAGGATCCGAGTGTACGGATGCTGCGGCGCGCGGAACAACTCTTCGCACGATGCCTGTTCGACGATGCAACCGCGCTGCATGACACATACACGATGCGCAATTCTTCGTACCAGGTTCAAATCGTGACTGATCAGTAGCAGCGCCATACCCAGGCGGGCCTGTAATTCTTTGAGCAATTCGAGGATTTTCAGCTGGACGGTCACGTCCAGCGCGGTGGTCGGCTCATCCGCGATGAGCAATTCCGGCTCGTTGGCCAACGCCATGGCAATCATCACCCGCTGGCGCTGACCACCGGACAACTCGTGGGGCAAGGCCTTGAGGCGTTTCTCCGGCTCTGGAATGCCGACCATTTCCAGCAGTTCCAGGGTGCGTTTGGTCGCCACTTTGCCAACCAGACCCTTGTGGATGCCCAGCACTTCATTGATCTGCTTCTCGATCGAGTGCAGCGGATTGAGCGAGGTCATCGGCTCCTGGAAGATCATCGCGATCCGGTTGCCGCGGATATGGCGAATGGTTTTTTCTTTCAGGTTCAGCAGGTTTTGTCCGGAATATTCGATGGTGCCCGAAGGGTGTCGGGCGAGCGGGTAGGGCAGCAGGCGCAGGATCGAGTGAGCGGTTACCGACTTGCCGGAACCGCTTTCGCCCACCAACGCCAGAGTTTCGCCGCGCTTGATGTCGAAGCTGACATTCTCCACGACACGCTGGCAATGTTCGCCGACAACAAATTCGACGGCGAGGTCGCGCACTTCGATCAGATTTTCCTGATTCATTTCACTTCCTCGGGTCGAAGGCATCGCGAGCGGACTCGCCGATGAACACCAGCAGGCTCAACATCAGCGCCAGCACAGCAAACGCGCTCATGCCCAGCCACGGCGCCTGCAGGTTGGATTTGCCCTGGGCCACCAGTTCACCGAGCGACGGGCTGCCTGCCGGTAAGCCGAAGCCGAGGAAATCCAGGGCGGTCAGGGTGCCGATGGCGCCGGTCAGGATGAACGGCATGAAGGTCATGGTCGAGACCATGGCGTTGGGCAGGATGTGGCGGAACATGATCGCGCCATTCTGCATGCCCAGCGCCCGGGCCGCACGCACGTATTCCAGGTTGCGGCCGCGCAGGAACTCGGCACGGACCACGTCCACCAGGCTCATCCAGGAAAACAGCAGCATGATCCCCAGCAGCCACCAGAAGTTCGGCTGGACGAAACTGGCGAGGATGATCAGCAGGTACAGCACCGGCAAACCGGACCAGATCTCCAGGAACCGCTGCCCGGCAAGATCCACCCAGCCGCCATAGAACCCCTGCAACGCGCCGGCGATCACGCCGACGATCGAGCTGAGAAGGGTCAGTGTCAGGGCGAACAGCACCGAAATGCGGAAGCCGTAGATCACCCGGGCCAGCACGTCGCGGCCCTGGTCATCGGTGCCCAGCAGATTGTCCACTGACGGCGGCGCGGGGGCGGGGACTTTCAGGTCGTAGTTGATGCTCTGGTAGCTGAACGGAATCGGCGCCCACAGCACCCAGGCATCCTTGGCCTTGAGCAGTTCGCGGATATAAGGGCTCTTGTAATTGGCCTCCAGCGGGAACTCGCCGCCGAAGGTGGTTTCCGGATAGCGCTTGAGTGCCGGGAAATACCAGCCGTTGTCGTAGTGCACCACCAGCGGCTTGTCGTTGGCGATCAACTCGGCGCCAAGGCTGGCGCCGAACAGGACCAGAAACAGCCACAACGACCACCAACCTCGCTTGTTGGCCTTGAACAGTTCGAAGCGGCGACGATTGAGAGGGGACAGGTTCATCTCAATGCTCCCGGCTTTCGAAGTCGATGCGCGGATCGACAAAGGTGTAGGTGAGGTCACCGATCAGTTTCACCACCAAACCCAACAGGGTGAAGATGAACAACGTGCCGAAGACCACCGGGTAATCGCGGTTGATCGCTGCTTCGAAACTCATCAGGCCCAGGCCGTCGAGAGAGAAGATCACTTCCACCAGCAACGAGCCGGTGAAGAAGATCCCGATGAAGGCCGACGGGAAGCCGGCGATCACCAGCAGCATGGCGTTGCGGAACACGTGGCCGTACAACACGCGGTGATTGGTCAGGCCCTTGGCCTTGGCGGTGACCACGTACTGCTTGTTGATTTCATCGAGGAAGCTGTTTTTGGTCAGCAGGGTCATGGTGGCGAAGTTACCTATCACCAACGCGGTCACCGGCAGTGCCAGGTGCCAGAAATAATCGAGTACCTTGCCGCTCATGCTCAGCTCGTCGAAGTTGTTCGACGTCAGTCCGCGTAATGGAAACCAGTCCAGGTAGCTGCCGCCGGCAAACACCACGATCAGCAGGATGGCGAACAGGAACGCCGGGATCGCGTAGCCGACGATGATCGCCGAACTGGTCCAGACGTCGAAGTGGCTACCGTGGCGCGTGGCCTTGGCGATCCCCAGCGGGATCGACACCAGGTACATGATCAGGGTGCTCCACAGCCCGAGGGAGATCGACACTGGCATCTTTTCCTTGATCAGGTCGATGACCTTGGCATCGCGGAAGAAGCTGTCGCCGAAATCCAGGGTGGCGTAGTTCTTGACCATGATCCACAAGCGTTCCGGCGCCGATTTGTCGAAGCCGTACATGTGCTCGATTTCCTTGATCAGCGCCGGGTCCAGACCCTGGGCGCCGCGATAGGCCGAGCCGGCCACCGACACTTCCGCGCCGCCGCCGGCGATGCGGCTGGTGGCGCCTTCGAAGCCTTCGAGCTTGGCGATCATCTGTTCCACCGGCCCGCCTGGGGCCGCCTGGATGATCACGAAATTGATCAGCAAAATGCCGAACAGAGTCGGAACGATCAGCAGCAGTCGCCGAAAAATATACGCCAGCATCTGATTACTCCGTGCCCGCAGGGTCGGCTTGCAATTTGGTTTCGACCTCTATGGCCGGCTTGGCATCGGGCTTGACCCACCAGGTGGCCGTGCCGATGTCATATTTGGGGGAGACCTTCGGGTGGCCGATGTGGTTCCAGTAGGCCACGCGCCAGGTCTTGATGTGCCAGTTGGGAATCACGTAATAGCCCCATTGCAGCACCCGGTCCAATGCGCGGGCGTGGGCCACCAGACTATTGCGCGAGTCGGCATTGATCAGCTGCTCGACCAACTGGTCGACCACCGGGTCCTTGAGACCCATGGTATTACGGCTGCCGGGCTTGTCGGCGGCCGCGGTCATCCAGAACTCACGCTGTTCGTTGCCCGGCGAGTTGGACTGCGGGAAGCTGCCGACCACCATGTCGAAGTCCCGCGAGCGCACACGGTTGACGTACTGCGAGACGTCGACCCGGCGGATCACCAGCTCGATGCCCAGGTCGCTCAGGTTACGCTTGAACGGTAGCAGCACCCGTTCGAATTCGGTCTGCGCCAACAAAAATTCGATGCTCACCGGTTTGCCGGTCGTGTCGACCATCTTGTCATCGACGATGCGCCAGCCAGCCTCTTGCAGTAATTGATAGGCCTTGCGTTGCTGGGTGCGGATCATGCCGCTGCCATCGGTGACCGGGTTCTGGAACGCTTCGCTGAATACTTGCTCGGGAATCTTGCCGCGGAACGGGTCGAGGATCGCCAGTTGATCCGCGTCCGGCAGGCCGGTGGCGGCCATTTCCGAATTCTCGAAATAACTGCGGGTGCGCGCGTAGGCGCCGTTGAACAGCTGCTTGTTGGTCCATTCGAAGTCCAGCAGCAGGGTCAGGGCCTGGCGCACGCGCACGTCCTGGAACAGCGGGCGGCGCAGGTTGAACACGAAGCCTTGCATGCCGGTGGGGTTGCCGTTGGGAATCTGTTCCTTGATCAAGCGCCCTTCGGTCACCGCCGGGATGTTGTAGGCGTTGGCCCAGTTCTTCGCGGTCATCTCCAGCCAGTAATCGAACTGCCCGGCCTTGAGGCCTTCCAGTGCCACGGTGTTGTCGCGGTAGTAATCGGTGGTCATCACATCGAAATTGTAGAAACCACGGTTGACCGGCAGGTCCTTGCCCCAGTAGTCCTTGACCCGCTCATAGCGCACCGAGCGCCCGGCCTTCACCTGGGTGACCTTGTACGGACCGCTGCCCAGCGGAACTTCCAGATTGCCTTTGTTGAAATCCCGGGTGACCCACCAGTGTTTGGGCAACACCGGCAACTGGCCAAGGATCAGCGGCAGTTCGCGATTGTTGCTGTGCTTGAACTTGAACAGCACCGTGAGCGGGTCTTCGGCGACGACGTCTTCGACGTCGTTGTAGTAGCCGCGGTACATCGGCGCGCCATCCTTGATCAGGGTCTGGAAGCTGAACACCACGTCTTCGGCACGCACTGGTTGGCCGTCATGGAAGCGGGCTTCGGGCCGCAGGTAGAAGCGTACCCAATCATTGTTCGGGGATTTTTCGATCTTGCCGGCGATCAGGCCATATTCGGTGAAGGGCTCATCCAGGCTCTGTCTGGCCAGGGTGTCGTAGATCAGCTCGATATCATTGGCCGATACGCCCTTGCTGATGAACGGGTTGAGGCTGTCGAAGCCACCGAAACCGGCCTGGCGGAAGGTGCCGCCCTTGGGCGCGTCCGGGTTGACGTAATCGAAGTGCTTGAAGTCGGCCGGGTACTTCGGCGGCTCGTTGTACAGGGTCAGGGCATGTTGCGGGGCGGCACAGGCCAGCCCGGCAAATAACAGGGCGCTGGCCTGCAGGAGCAGGGCGCTTGCGGGTTTCATCGATCTTTCTCCGAAGATTTCAACCACCATGCACTCAGGCCCAGGGTGTAGGGCGGCGTGGTGACGAAGGCGAACCGGTTACGGTAGGCCAGGCGGTGATAATTGAGGTACCAGTTGGGAATGATGTAGTGCTGCCATAACAGCACCCGGTCGAGCGCCTTGCCGGCGGCGACTTGATCATCGCGGGTCTTGGCCGCCAGCAATTGGTCGAGCAGTTGATCGACTACCGGACTGGCGATGCCGGCGTAGTTCTTGCTGCCTTTGACCGCGGCCTGGCTGGAATGGAAGTACTGCCATTGTTCCAGGCCAGGGCTGAGGGTTTGATTCAGCGTCATCAAAATCATGTCGAAATCGAACTGGTCGAGGCGCTGCTTGTATTGGGCGCGGTCGACCGTACGCAGGCTGGCATCGATGCCGATGCTGGCGAGGTTCTCGACGTAGGGCTGGAGGATGCGTTCCAGATTCGGGTTGACCAGCAGGATTTCCACGCGCAACGGTTGCCCGGCGCCGTTCTGCAAGCGCTGGCCGTTGAGTTTCCAGCCGGCTTCGGCCAGCAGGCCCAGGGCCTTGCGCAGGGTGTCCCGGGGAATGCCGCGGCCCTGGGTCTGCGGCAGGTTGAATGGCTGCGTGAATAATCTGGCGGGCAACTGCTCGTGCCAGGGCTTGAGCAACAGCCATTCATGGCCGACCGGCAAACCGGTGGCCGAGAATTCACTGTTGGGGTAGTAACTCAGCGCGCGCTTGTAGGCCCCGCTGAACAGCGTGCGGTTGGTCCACTCGAAGTCGAACATCAATCCCAGCGCTTCACGGACTTTGGTGTCGGAAAACGTGGCGCGTCGGCTGTTCATGAACAGCCCCTGGGTCTGAGTCGGGATCTGATGCTGGATCTGCGCCTTGATCACGTCGCCACGGCGTATCGCCGGGAAGTTGTAGCCGTTGTCCCAGTTCTTCGCCTGATGCTCGATATAGATGTCGAACTCGCCGGCCTTGAAGGCTTCGAACGCCACATCGCTGTCGCGGTAAAACTCAACTTCCATGCGGTCGAAATTGTACTTGCCGCGATTGACCGGCAGGTCTTTGCCCCAGTAATCCTTGACCCGTTCGAACACGATCTGCCGCCCTGGCGTGACCGAAGTAATGCGGTACGGCCCGCTGCCCAGCGGCGGCTCAAAGGTGGTCGCCTTGAAATCACGACCTTTCCAGTAATGCTGCGGCAGCACCGGCAACTCGCCCAGGCGCAGGATCAGCAATGGATTGCCGGCACGCTTGAACACGAAACGAATGCGCTGCGGATTGAGGATGTCGACCCGCAACACCTCCTGCAAGTTGGTGCGGTACTGTGGATGGCCTTCCTTGAGCAGCAAGCGATAGGAGAACGCCACGTCGTAGGCGGTGATCGGGACGCCATCGTGGAAGCGTGCTTCGGGACGCAGGTTGAACACCACCCAGCTACGGTCCTCGCTGTATTCCACCGATTGGGCGATCAAGCCATAACTGGAGGTCGGCTCATCCCCGGACGGCGCGTACTGACCGGTGCCGACCATCAGCGGTTCATTGAGCTCGTTGATACCGTATTGCAGGAAGTTCGGCGTGGTAACCGGGCTGGTGCCCTTGAAAGTGTAGGGGTTGAGCGTATCGAACGTGCCAAACGCCATCACCCGCAACGTACCGCCCTTGGGCGCTTGCGGGTTGACCCAGTCGAAGTGGGTAAATCTGGCCGGGTACTTGAGCGTGCCGAACTGCGCATAACCATGGCTTTCGCTGATCGTCGCACTTGCGGTGGAGCTCAAGGCCAGGCTGATCAGGAGCGAGAGGAGGGCAGGCTTCAAGTAATGAATCCGATCCAGGCGGCTTGGGCTTTGTGGCCCGTACAGTAACAGCTTGTATGGACAGGAAAAAGACGGGGAATTTGTAGGAGCTGGCTTGCCAGCGATGGTCGTTAACGAATACGCGTGTTGATGGGTTAACCGCGTCGCTCGTGAGTGCTTCGCTGGCAAGCCAGCTCCTACAAGGGGGAGGCAAGTCTCCCGGACAAAAAAAGCCCCTGAAAATCAGGGGCTCTTTTTAGTGCGGATTCGATACCGTGAGCATCTGACCTGGTTTCAGCGCCTGGCCAACCCGCGGGTTCCAGCGCTTGAGGTGCTGCATTTCTACGTTGAAGCGCTTGGCTACGATGTACAACGAGTCACCTTGCTGAACCTTGTATTGGGACTGCGGCTTTTTCGACTCGCCCTTGGTTTTGGCGTTGGCCGCGACCACGGTATTGATGCGCCCGGCGCTACGTTTGCTGGTGTCCTGCATGACCAGGGTCTGGCCAGGCTTGAGATTTTTGCCGCTCAGCTTGTTCCAGCGTTGCAAGTCCTTGACGTCGACGTCGTTGGCCTTGGCGATGGACCCGAGGCTGTCGCCACGCTTGACCCGGTAGTTGCGTTTGACACTCGCCACCCGGGTGTCGTCGGCGCCGTCGAAGACCGGCTTGAGCGATTTCTTGCTGATCAACTCTTCCGGACGCATGGTTTGCAGGCTGGTGGTCAGCAGCTGCGCCTTGGACGTCGGAACCAACAAATGCTGGGGACCGTCGATGGTGGTGCGCTGCTTGAAGGCCGGGTTCAGCTGGAACAGTTCGTCTTCGTCGATGTTGGCCACCGCAGCCACCTTGGACAGGTCCATGCGCTGGTTGATCTCGACGACCTTGAAATACGGTTCGTTGGCGATCGGGTTGAGGTTGACGCCATAGGCTTCCGGCGCCAGTACCACTTGCGACAGTGCGAGCAACTTCGGCACATAGGCCTGGGTTTCGGCAGGCAGGGGCAGGTTCCAGTAATCGGTCGGCAAGCCCAGCCTTTCATTACGCTCAATGGCCCGGCTGACCGTACCTTCACCGGCGTTGTAAGCCGCCAGGGCCAACAGCCAGTCGCCGTTGAACATGTCGTGCAGGCGGGTCAGGTAGTCCATTGCGGCAGTGGTCGAAGCGGTGATGTCGCGACGGCCATCATAGAAACGGGTCTGACGCAGGTTGAAGTAACGCCCGGTGGACGGGATGAACTGCCACAAGCCAACCGCATCGGCCCGGGAATAGGCCATCGGGTTGTAGGCGCTTTCAATCACCGGCAGCAGCGCCAGTTCCAGCGGCATGTTGCGTTCTTCAAGGCGTTCGACGATGTAATGAATGTAGAGGCTGCCGCGTTCGCCGGCGTTTTCGAGAAAGGACGGATTGCTGGCGAACCACAGGCGCTGTTGCTCGATGCGCGGGTTGACACCCAGACCGTCCTGCAGCTGGAAGCCCTGGCGCATGCGCTCCCAGACATCCTGCGGAATCTGCGGGCTCGGCTTTTCGCTGAGCCAGATCGGCTTCTGCTTGGCGCGCGCGGCAATATTCGGAGTGTGCGCCGCATCGGTCTGCGGCACATGGCTGGAACAGCCCGCCAATGTCGCGGACACAGCCACCGCTATGGCTTGCGCCAGGCGGGTCAAAGCATCCGAATTGATGGCTTTACGAATAGAGGACGACATTGGCTGGAAGTAAGTTCCGGGCAAAAATGTCGGGCGATTCTAGAAAGCGCACCCCTAACGGTCAACCATTCATGGTTTTCGTACCATCGTGCAAGCTGTTTAGAACTTGTCTTTCCAAGCCCTCAGCGTCGCAAAAACCATATCGGGCGCAGAGTTATCGGTGCCGGTCCGTTCGTCCGCTTTTTCTTTAACGGATGTTTCAGCCGCACGCAAAAATGGATTTGTGCGTTTTTCCAGGCCCACCGTGGACGGCAGCGTGATGATTCCGGCTTCCCGTTGCCGGGTGACGGTGGCCAAGCGTACGAGGGTGTCCGGGTTGCCCGGTTCCACGGCGGCGGCGAAGCGCAGGTTGCTCAGGGTGTACTCATGGGTGCAGTACACCTGCGTATCTTCGGGAAGCGCGGCAAGGCGTGACAACGAGCTGTACATTTGTTGGGGCGTGCCTTCGAACAGGCGCCCGCAACCGGCCGCGAACAGGGTATCGCCACAGAACAGCAGGCCGGGGCGATAATAGGCAATATGTCCCAGGGTATGACCCGGCACGGCGATGATCTCGAAGTCATGGCCCAGCACATGGATGCGATCGTTATCCTTGAGCGCGATGTCTCGCCCCGGGATGCTCTCGCTGGCAGGACCGTAGACGTTCGCGTCCGTCGCTTTCTTCAACTGTTCGACGCCGCCGACGTGGTCATGGTGATGGTGAGTGATCAGAATATCGCTGAGTACCCAGCCTGGATTTGCCGTGAGCCAGGCCTGTACGGGCGCGGCATCGCCCGGGTCGACCACCGCGCAGCGCCGGGTACTGGGGTCTTGTAACAACCAGATGTAGTTGTCGGTAAAGGCGGGCAGGGCACTGATCTGTATCATCGTCGGATTCGCCAAGCGGAAAACAATGGCGCATCTTAGAACTTCCTGGCGCGTTGGAGAATGCAATGACCGATAAAGCGTTCGCTCAGGCCGATCCTGACTGGCTGGCATTGATCAGCGCGGCCCGTGAGTGGTTGTCCGGACCTCTCGGGCAATTCTTGCTGGATGAAGAACGGCGCATGCTCGAAGAAGAGCTGGGGCGCTTTTTCGGCGGCTATCTGGTGCATTACGGTCCTTCGGCCCAGACACCGCCCTCGGCGCCGCAGGTGCAGCGCAATGTGCGCCTGGGGGCACCGCTGCCGGGAGTCGAGATCGTCTGCGAGGAGCAGGCCTGGCCGCTGAGCGAGCACGCCGCCGATGTGGTGGTGTTGCAGCACGGCCTGGATTTCTGCCTGTCACCCCACGGCTTGCTGCGCGAAGCCGCGAGCAGTGTGCGGCCCGGCGGGCATCTGGTGATCATCGGGATCAACCCCTGGAGCAGTTGGGGTTTGCGTCATGTGTTTGCTCAGGATGCGTTGCGCAAGGCCCGCTGCATTTCTCCATCGCGGGTGGCCGACTGGCTGAATCTGCTGGGTTTCGCGCTGGAGAAACGCCGCTTCGGGTGCTATCGTCCGCCGCTTGCTTCGCCCGCCTGGCAGACGCGTCTGGCCGGTTGGGAGCGCAAGGCCGGTGACTGGCAATTGTCCGGAGGCGGCTTCTATTTATTGGTCGCGCGCAAGATCGTGGTGGGCTTGCGGCCGGTCCGTCAGGAACGCCGCGAACCAATGGGCAAATTGATTCCCTTGCCGATGGCCAAGGTCAACCGCCGCCGCATCGAACCGTAATACCCACTTTAATATTTCCGGCCGGGATTTTCCCCGGTCTCGGGCGTCGTCGATCACCGATCGGCGAGCCACCGCATTTTCTGGATAGATTGGCATGAACGATAGCGTAGAACTGTTCACCGATGGCGCCTGCAAAGGCAATCCTGGCCCTGGTGGCTGGGGCGCGTTGCTGGTGTGCAAGGGCGTTGAAAAGGAACTCTGGGGCGGCGAAGCCAACACCACCAACAATCGCATGGAGCTGATGGGCGCGATCCGCGGCCTGGAAGAGCTCAAGCGCCCCTGCGACGTGCTGCTGGTGACCGACTCCCAGTACGTGATGAAAGGCATCAACGAGTGGATGGCCAACTGGAAAAAACGCGGTTGGAAAACCGCGGCGAAAGAACCGGTGAAAAACGCTGACCTGTGGAAGATGCTCGACGAACAGGTCAACCGTCACAACGTCACCTGGAAGTGGGTACGCGGGCACATCGGCCACCACGGCAACGAACGGGCCGACCAACTGGCCAATCGTGGCGTGGATGAAGTGCGCGGGTTCAAGCAGGCTTGACTCCGATGCATCGTGGCGCGGCCAATCGCGAGCAGGCTCGCTCCCACATTTGATCTTCGTCGCCCGCGGATCCTGTGTATGCCTCCAATCCAGTGTGGGAGCGAGCCTGCTCGCGATTGGGGCGACACGGTGTATCTGAAAGACCCTGGCGAGCGTGTTAACATCGCCGCTTTTGCAAGAATGACCCGTTGAGAGCTGAGCACTGATGGCCACCAGATCCGTTGTACTCGATACCGAAACCACCGGCATGCCGGTGACCGACGGCCACCGGATTATCGAAATCGGTTGTGTCGAGTTGATCGGTCGGCGCCTGACGGGCCGGCATTTTCACGTTTACCTGCAACCGGACCGCGAAAGTGACGAAGGCGCCATCGGCGTCCACGGCATCACCAACGAATTCCTGGTGGGCAAGCCGCGTTTCGCCGAGGTGGCCGAAGAATTCTTCGAGTTCATCAAGGGCGCGCAGCTGATCATCCACAACGCGGCGTTCGACGTTGGCTTCATCAACAACGAATTCGCCCTGATGGGCCAGCACGATCGTGCGGACATCACGCAACACTGTTCGATCCTCGACACCCTGATGATGGCCCGGGAACGTCACCCGGGGCAGCGCAACAGCCTTGATGCCCTGTGCAAGCGCTATGGCGTCGACAACTCAGGCCGTGAACTGCACGGCGCCTTGCTCGACTCGGAGATCCTCGCCGACGTTTACCTGACCATGACCGGCGGCCAGACCAGCCTGTCTCTGGCCGGCAATGCGTCCGATGGCAATGGCTCCGGTGAAGGCGCGGACAATTCGGCCACTGAAATTCGTCGGCTGCCGGCTGACCGCGCGCCAACCCGCATCATTCGCGCCAGTGAAGACGATCTGGCCCGACACGCGGCGCGCCTGGAAATCATCAGCAAATCCGCGGGTGGACCGGCGCTGTGGTTGCAATTGGCCGAGGCTGAAGCACAGGCCTGACGTACCACGCATTTGTGGGAGCATAGCTTGCTCGCGATGGCGTCTGTGAAATCGCCATCGCGGGCAAGCCTTGCTCCCACAGAGAGCGGTCAGTGGCCACAAATGGGTGCGACAACTGACCCGCTTTGGGGCGTTGCGCTCGCCACATCCGCTTCAACCCTCTACCCTGAGGTGATTGGCAGGCTCTGGTCTGCCGCCTCGGGACACTGAGCCACATGTATAAAGATCTGAAATTCCCGGTCCTGATCGTCCATCGCGACATCAAGGCCGATACCGTCGCCGGTGATCGCGTGCGGGGTATCGCCCAAGAGCTGGAGCAGGAAGGTTTCAGCATCGTCTGCGCGGTGAATTACACCGAGGGGCGCCTGGTCGCGTCGACGCATCACGGTCTTTCGTGCATGTTGATCGCGGCGGAAGACGCCAGCGCCCATTCTCATTTATTACAGAATATGGCCGAGCTGATCGGGTTGGCGCGAGTGCGTGCGCCAGACTTGCCGATCTTCGCCCTGGGCGAACAAGTGACCCTGGAAAACGCGCCCGCCGACGCCATGGCCGAACTCAATCAGTTGCGCGGGATTCTCTACCTGTTCGAAGACACCGTACCTTTTCTCGCAAGGCAGGTGGCGCGGGCTGCGCGCAAGTACCTGGACGGGTTGCTGCCGCCGTTCTTCAAGGCGCTGGTGCAACACACCGCTGATTCCAACTATTCGTGGCACACCCCCGGTCATGGCGGGGGCGTGGCGTATCACAAAAGTCCTGTGGGGCAGGCGTTTCACCAGTTCTTCGGTGAAAACACCCTGCGTTCGGATTTGTCGGTCTCGGTGCCGGAACTCGGTTCGCTGCTGGATCATACCGGACCGCTGGCCGAGGCCGAGGCTCGCGCAGCGCGCAACTTCGGCGCCGATCACACCTTTTTCGTGATCAATGGCACCTCGACCGCCAACAAGATTGTCTGGCACTCCATGGTCGCCCGCGATGACCTGGTGCTGGTGGACCGCAACTGCCACAAGTCAGTGCTGCACTCGATCATCATGACCGGCGCCATCCCGCTGTACCTGTGCCCTGAGCGCAATGAGCTGGGAATCATCGGCCCGATTCCGCTGAGCGAGTTCAGCCCGGAATCGATTCGCGCCAAGATCGACGCCAGCCCGCTGACCAGGGGCCGGACGCCCAAGGTCAAACTGGCGGTGGTCACCAATTCGACGTATGACGGTCTTTGCTACAACGCCGAGCTGATCAAGCAGCAACTGGGCACCAGTGTCGAAGTGCTGCACTTCGATGAGGCCTGGTACGCTTACGCGGCGTTCCATGAGTTTTTCGCCGGGCGCTACGGCATGGGCACCTCACGCAGTGACGACAGCCCGCTGGTATTCACCACCCATTCCACCCATAAGCTGTTGGCTGCATTCAGTCAGGCATCGATGATCCACGTACAGGACGGTGGCATGCGGCAGCTGGACCGTGATCGCTTCAACGAAGCGTTCATGATGCACATCTCCACGTCGCCGCAGTACGGCATCATCGCCTCGCTGGACGTCGCTTCGGCGATGATGGAAGGCGGGGCCGGGCGTTCACTGTTGCAGGAAATGTTCGACGAAGCCCTGAGTTTTCGTCGGGCGCTGGCCAATCTGCGCCAGCACATCGCAGCCGATGACTGGTGGTTTTCCATCTGGCAGCCGCCGTCGGTGGAAGGTATCGACCGTGTGGTGACAGAGGACTGGCTGCTGCAACCGAAGGACGACTGGCACGGCTTTGGCGATGTGACCGACGATTACGTGTTGCTCGATCCGATCAAGGTCACTCTGGTGATGCCTGGCCTGACCGCAGGCGGCGCCCTCAGCGAGCGCGGAATTCCCGCGGCGGTTGTCAGCAAGTTCCTCTGGGAACGTGGCCTGGTGGTGGAAAAAACGGGCTTGTATTCGTTCCTGGTGTTGTTCTCCATGGGCATCACTAAGGGCAAATGGAGCACGCTGCTCACCGAACTGCTGGAGTTCAAGCGCAGTTACGATGCCAACGTCAGCCTGTCGACGTGCCTCCCCTGCGTGGCGCAGGAGAATCTCGCACGCTATCAGGGCATGGGCCTGCGTGATCTGTGCGATCAGTTGCACGCTTGTTATCGCAGCAATGCCACGGCCAAACATCTCAAGCGCATGTACACCGTGCTGCCGGAGATCGCCATGAAACCGGCAGACGCCTATGATCAATTGGTGCGTGGCGAAGTCGAGGCGGTGTCGATCGACGCCCTGGATGGGCGTATCGCTGCCGTGATGCTGGTGCCGTACCCGCCGGGGATTCCGCTGATCATGCCCGGCGAACGCTTTACCGAGGCGACCCGCTCGATCATCGACTACCTCGCGTTTGCTCGCACGTTCGACAGCAGTTTTCCGGGGTTCGTCGCCGATGTGCACGGCTTGCAACACGAAGATGAGGGCAATGGACGGCACTACACCGTCGATTGCATCAAGGAATGAGGACCTATCCGAGTATGCAACCTGTCATTAATCCAAATCACCCGGGGTTGTCGGTGCGCGTTGCCGACGAAGGCTTTGCCGCCTACATCTGGGGCAGTGATTTCAGTTTTGAAGTGGCTGCCTACGGTGCGCCCGAAATAGGCCGGCCGGTGGAACAGTGGCGGTTGACGCCCATCACGCCCTACCGTAAGTGCTATGGCATCGATCCCGAGGAGTTCAGCAGTTTTCGCGACGCCGCCGACAGCGCAATCTTCATGGCCTTCCTGGATGACGAGCCGGTGGGACACCTGGTGATCAGCACCAACTGGAACGGTTTCGCCCATATCGATGAGCTGGCGGTGCATGCCCCGGCGCGCCGCCACGGCGTGGCCAAGGCGTTGCTGGATGTGGCGAATTTCTGGAGTCGCAAGAAGAAGCTGCCGGGCATCATGCTGGAAACCCAGAACAATAACCTCGGCGCGTGTCGCTTGTATGAGCGTTGCGGCTACGTGATTGGTGGTATCGATCACCTGCGTTACCGGGGCATCGACCCCAATACTGCCGAGGTGGCGTTGTTCTGGTATCGCGTGTTCGACAACCCGCTGGAAAATCCTATCAGCTCCCAAGCATCGCCACGGCTTGTTCCGTGACGATACCCAACAGGGTCTGGACGGCGGGCGAGGGCTCGCCGTTCTTCAGGGTCAGGGCGTAGACGTTGACCGGTACCGCGGGTGCCAGTGGGCAGGCGTCGAGTCCGGCGGATTTGGCGCCGAGGGCCGTGAAGGGATCGACGATGGCCAGGCCTTCCCCGGCTTCGACCATGCTGCGCATCATCTGATGCGTCTGGACCCGGGTCTGAATCACCGGCGCCGGGCGCAGGGCGTGCAGTTTGTGCTCCAGGGCCGGGCTCAGTGGATCATGACCCTCAAGGCCGACCATCGCCTGGCCGGCCAGATCCTGCAGCGAAATGTACTTCTGTTTCGGTTGCAACCAGCCATGGGGGGCCAGTAGTTGCAGCTTGCCCTGGGCGATCACCTGGCAATGAATCTCGGCGCGATCCGGATCATGCAGGCTCAGGCCCAGGTCGCTTTCGCGCAGCAACAGGCTTCTGACGATGTCACGGGTGGGTTGGCTCAGGAGGGTGCAGGGGACGTCGGGCAAACGCCGGCGCAGGGCCGCGATGCTTTGCGGCAACAGTTGCTGGGCCAGAGGCGGGGTGCAAATGATGCGTAAAGGCGCAGCCTGGTATTGTCGAAGACTGTTGGCCAGGCGCTGCACCGGTTCGAGCGCGTCGTAGACATGGGCAATTTCCACCTGCAACTCCCGCGCTTCGCGGGTGGCCTGCAAGCGCCCGCGCACGCTGGAGAACAGCATGAAACCCAACTGATCCTCGGCTTCGCGCAAAATGCGTTCGACTTCGGTCACCGGCAACTGCAGCCATTCGGCGGCGGTGCCCAGGTGACCGGTCTGCAGGAGCGCCTGGATCACTTCGATATGGCGTAAACGCATGCGTGAAGTCCATGTTCAGCAGGTGAAGGAGTCAGTGACTGAATCCTAACCCAAGTCCGCGCATATGACTTCTGCTCATAACGCCGGGTTATGAAGCGACGATCGATTCCGGTTCGCGGGTCAGCATTACGCCGGTTTGTACCAACTGAAATTCATTGTCGTCGAGCTTGTTCACGCGGTCGCCAATCGCCAGTTTGTACGTGGTGACACACGTGCCGTCAGCCGACGGGGTGGAATCCTGGAACTCATGTACGGAATAAATGCGGCCTTCCGCGTCTCTTGCATGGAACTGACCGACGAGTACTGCTGCCATCTGCTTAGAACCTCTGGAGATAAAACGCTTGATTTGCGGCTTTGTAGACCGCCACCGAGCACGGTAAGTTTTCCTACGTAAAAAAAATAATCAGGACGCGGATATACCTGTGTTCACTGGTTGATCCGTCGCCTGATCATCTATAACTACAGGCTCCTCCCACGGACTATCGAGAATCTTCCATGAGCAATGTCTATAACGTCGCCGTAGTGGTCGGCAGCCTGCGCAAAGCCTCGATCAACCGCAAGGTTGCCCTCGCGCTGGCGGAACTGGCGCCGGCGAACCTCAAGCTGAACATTGTCGAAATCGGCGATCTGCCGCTCTACAACGAAGACATTGATGCTGATTCACCGCCGGCAGCCTACAGGACTTTCCGACAACAAGTGAGTTCATCCGACGCGGTGCTGTTCGTCACCCCGGAATACAACCGCTCGGTGCCGGCCCCGATGAAGAACGCCATCGATGTGGGCTCGCGGCCGTACGGCAAAAGTATCTGGAGCGGTAAGCCGGGGGCGGTATTCAGTGCTTCGCCGGGGGCGATTGGCGGATTTGGTGCAAACCATCACTTGCGCCAGTCCATGGTGTTTCTCGATGTACCGATGATGCAACAACCGGAATCTTACCTGGGCGGTGCCGGTTCTGCGTTTGATGAGGCGGGTCATCTATCCGAGACTGCCAGACCGTTTCTGCAAAAATTCATCGATTCCTACGCGAAGTGGGTCGAACAGCACAAGAAAACCTGACAACCCCTTGTAGGAGCGAGCTCGCTCGCGAAGAACCTGAGAGCAACGCGTTTAACCAGAAAATATGCGTAATCGTTTACGACCATCGCGAGCAATCGAGCGTCGACCGGCTGCTCCTACAGGGTTATGGGTCCAGAAGGCGGCTACAGATCATCCTGTCCATTTCTGCCAGCCAGGCGGTGGTTTGCGCCGCCTCCGGCTGTGCCGTCACGCAATAACGTCGGCCACCCCACGCCATGATCAACCAGGCATCGATGGTGGCGGGGGAGGGTTGCACAGGCAGGTCGCTACAAGCGGCAAAGGCTTCGCGCCATTTCTGCGTCAGTTCGTCGAACACTCTTCGATGATGCTTGGGCTCGGCGATCAGGTGTTCGATGAGCGAAACCCCATGATTAAACAGAGGCTGGCGGGTATCGTCGGGGTCGCAGGTCACGCGCACGAGACGTTTGATACGGGTCGGCCAGTCCAGATCGTTGGCTTGTACGACATCCTTATCGATGTCCTGTAACAAAGTATCCAGACGATATCGGATATAACCGGAAAGCAAGGCTTCCTTGCTCGGGAAATAGTCGTACAGCGTGCCGATTGCAACGCCTGCTTCCAGTGCCACCTCCCGCGTGGTCAGTCCCGGCCAGCCGTCTCGTTGCCAAATCCGAACAAACGCCTGGTAAATCGCTTCGACGGTGAAAATCGCTCGGGCCTGACTCGGCCGTTTCAACGGTTTTGCCCGGGGATTGAGGGTGGGAGGTTGGCCCTTGCTGTTTCCGAACCCGCTCTTCATCGGCTGTCGCTACTCTGTTGCTACCCGCCACACTGTCGCAGCAGGAGACTGAAAAATGCAAAGTTCGAGCACGGTAACACGGCTGATTACCCGTAAAAACGCCCTTGACCAAAGTCGCGTCGAGCAGCAACAGCGCAGCCTGGTTCCGGCGGCTGGAGAGGTGATTGTGAAGATTGATCGTTGCGCCCTGACGACCAACAATATCACCTACGCCGCCTACGGTAATTCGATGAACTATTGGGGATTCTTTCCTACCGGGCTGGCGGATTGGGGCCACATTCCTGCCTGGGGATTTGCCGATGTGGTGGCCTCGGATGTGCCGGGTATCAAGGTTGGCGAGCGTTTCTACGGGTATTTTCCGATTGCCAGCCATCTGTGGATGCGTCCCGAACGCGTCACCGAACGGGGCTTCTATGACGGTGCCGAGCATCGAATCGGCCTGACGTCGGCCTACAACCAGTACACCCGTTGCAGTTGGGACACCTACTACAGCCCCGACACCGAAAACCTGCAGATTTTGCTCAAGCCATTGTTCCTGACCTCATCGATGCTCGCCGATTTCCTGCAGGACAAGCAGTTCTTCGGTGCGACGCGCCTGGTGTTCTCCAGCGCTTCGAGTAAAACCGCCTATGGCACCGCCATTTGCCTGGACAATCATCCTGCTCTGGAAAGGGTGGCCCTGACTTCAGCAGGCAACAAAGCCTTTGTCGAAAACCTCGATTGTTACGAACGTACGGTGCCCTATGAAGAACTGGCTGGTCTGGCCAATGATCGTCCGACACTCTACGTGGACTTTTCCGGCGACTTGGATCTGCGTGACCGGGTGCACCAGCATTTTGCCGGGCAGTTGATCTACAGCTGTTTCGCAGGATCTGCACAAAGTACCCACGAAGCCCGGCTGACGGCTATCGAGGGGCCAGAGCCGGTGTTTTTTTTCGCGCCGGTGCAAATTCGCAAACGCAATGCCGATTGGGGGCCGGAAGGGGTCAGCCAACATATCGGCGAAGGTTTGCTGGATTTTTTCCGGAAGGTGACGGCGGTTGAAAAACCCTTGCTCGAAGTGATAGAAAGCCGGGGCTTTGAAGCGGCGCAAGCCGTTATTTCCCGTCTGTTTCACGGCCAGATCGCGCCATTGGAGGGGCATGTGATCCGGTTATGACCGGTCGATGCCGAGGCCAAGGGGCGGCCAGCCATTCACTCGATTCAATTGCCTGAAGGCTGCCCTGGATGCTTGTAGCTTCACTGATTTTCCTGTTGACCATCACGTTGGTGATCTGGCAGCCCAAAGGCCTCGGTGTTGGTTGGAGTGCGGTATTCGGCGCGGTGCTGGCGCTGATTTGCGGTGTGGTGCACCTGGCTGACATTCCGCTGGTGTGGCAGATCATCTGGAATGCCACCGGCACCTTTGTCGCGCTGATCATTATCAGCCTGTTGCTGGATGAGGCCGGGCTATTCGCCTGGGCAGCGTTGCATGTGGCCCGTTGGGGGCGGGGCAGCGGGCGCAAGTTATTCGCTTATATGGTGCTGCTCGGGGCACTGGTTTCGGCGTTGTTCGCCAACGACGGCGCAGCGCTGATTCTCACGCCCATCGTGATTTCCATGCTCCTGGCCTTGCGTTTCTCTCCAGCGGCAACCCTGGCGTTCGTCATGGGGGCGGGTTTCATCGCCGACACCGCGAGCCTGCCGCTGGTGGTGTCGAACCTGGTGAATATTGTTTCCGCGGACTTCTTCGGCATCGGTTTCAACCGCTATGCGGCGGTGATGGTCCCGGTCAACCTGGTGAGCGTTGCCGCGACCCTGGCGATGCTGATGTGGTTTTTCCGTCGCGACATCCCCGCAGACTATGACCCCGAGCAACTGGAGCATCCGGCGTCCGCCATCCACGACAAAGCCACGTTTTATGCCGGTTGGGCGGTGTTGGTGATTCTGTTGCTCGGTTGTTTCGCGCTGGAACCGCTGGGCATTCCGATCAGTGCGATCTCGGCGGTGTGCGCCGCCCTGTTGTTGGCCGTCGCTGCGCGTGGGCACAGGATTTCCACGCGCAAAGTGATGAAAGAAGCCCCGTGGCAGATCGTGATTTTCTCGCTGGGCATGTACCTGGTGGTCTATGGCCTGCGTAACGCCGGGCTCACCGGGTATCTGGCGGGATGGCTCGACGGTTTCGCCGGGTACGGCGTGTGGGGCGCGGCGATGGGCACCGGGGTGCTGACAGCGTTGTTGTCGTCGATCATGAACAATCTGCCGACGGTGTTGATCGGTTTGTTATCCATCGATGCCAGTCAGGCGACGGGCGTGGTGAAGGAGGCGATGATCTACGCCAACGTCATCGGCAGCGACCTGGGGCCGAAAATTACCCCGATTGGCAGCCTGGCGACGCTGCTGTGGCTGCATGTGCTGGAGCGCAAGAGTATCCGGATCGGCTGGGGGTATTACTTCAAAGTCGGGATTGTGTTGACGGTGCCGGTGTTGTTGGTGACGTTGGCGGCTTTGGCTGTGCGTTTATCGCTGTAGACCGAGTTGGCCTCATCGCGGGCAAGCCTTGCTCCCACAGGTTACGCCGATCCCTGTGGGAGCAAGGCTTGCCCGCGATGAGGCCAGACCAGTCACCACAAAAGCTCAACCCTGACCGGGCACATTCGGCCAAAGATCCGCCACCAGAAACACCCGCTCGGCTTCTTCCCAATCACCATTGGCATTTTCCGTCAACCGCACCAGCAATTGCGCCGGTGCCACGGGTGACAATTCACTCAACCAGGCATTCAACTGCCCGCGGCTCCAGGTCTGCTCGGCAGGGTAGTGCGCCGGTGCCAGCCACGCATGGCGTGGTAGGGGCTGCCAGCGACCGGGCGGACTCTGCGCGACAAATTCAGCCCAATCCTTTTGATGCAACCAGCGACCGCGCAAGTGCTGGGGATGCGCGCCGCCCGGGGGCGCCGCTTGCCCCGGCCATGGATAGAGCAAATAGCCGCCCAGCCACAAATGCGCGCTGAATTGGTGGATATCCAGCGCCGCCAGGACTTCGCGGCTTTCGGGGCGCGCGGAAATCGGCAGTTGGTGCTGGCTCAGGTGCGCCAGTTTGCGGTCCAGCCGATCATGGCAACCGGGACCGAGCCATTGCGCCGTTTCCTGTCCATTACCGTTCTGCGGACCGAGGTAAAGCTTGATGGCCAGTTCCAGGTGATGAACGCCGTCGCGATCACGCAGCAGCAAGTCCAGTTCGCCCAGGGTATGGCCTTCACGGCGAATCGGCATGTTGGCGGCGATCAACTCGATACCGGGCGCGTGTTCGACGGCAAATTGCCACAAACGCTCGTAATACAGGCCCAGGCGCCGGGTGCGGGCCTGGGACAGCCAGTGCAGCAGTCCGTAGCTGTCCTGATCCAGCCGTCGCAGCCAGTGCTCCAGACGATCCGGTGCCTGCACCCAGTCGCTGCCTGCCAGCGGATGGCGTTGCGGCCACGGCGTGTCGGCGAGCATCGGCGGCGCGAGGATGACCCATGCCAGGTCGCGCACTTCGGGATGGCGCAACTGGTGGGGTAACTGCAGCAAATCTGGAAATAGGATCATCTTGCGAGCATAGCCTCAAACAGGAGTACATCCTTGTCGCTGAAAGGATTTTGTCTATTCCCGGCTTTCGCCCATAATCGTGTTTTTCGCCGTTGCAGGCCCCCCGCGTCCCAATAGGAGCCCCATGGAGCAATTTCGTAATATCGGCATCATCGGTCGCCTGGGCAGTTCGCAGGTGCTGGATACCGTCCGCCGACTGAAACGGTTTCTGCTCGATCGTCACCTGCACGTGATCCTCGAAGACACCATCGCTGAAGTCCTGCCGGGCCACGGCCTGCAAACCTCGTCGCGCAAGATGCTCGGCGAAGTGTGTGACATGGTGATTGTGGTCGGCGGTGATGGCAGCCTGCTCGGCGCCGCCCGGGCGTTGGCCAAGCACAATATCCCGGTGCTTGGCATCAACCGTGGCAGCCTGGGTTTCCTCACCGATATCCGTCCCGATGAACTGGAAATCAAGGTCGCCGAGGTGCTCGACGGCCACTATCTGGTGGAAAACCGCTTCCTGCTGCAGGCCGAAGTCCGCCGCCATGCCGAGGCCATCGGCCAGGGCGATGCGCTGAACGACGTAGTGCTGCACCCCGGCAAATCCACGCGGATGATCGAGTTCGAGCTGTACATCGACGGTCAGTTCGTCTGCAGCCAGAAGGCCGACGGCCTGATCGTCGCCACGCCCACCGGATCGACCGCCTATGCGCTGTCGGCGGGTGGCCCGATCATGCACCCCAAGCTCGACGCCATTGTAATTGTGCCGATGTACCCCCATACCTTGTCAGGTAGACCGATTGTGGTCGACGGCAACAGTGAGCTGAAAATCGTCGTGTCCAAGGATATGCAGATTTACCCGCAAGTCTCGTGTGACGGGCAGAACCATTTTACCTGCGCGCCCGGCGACACCATCACCGTCAGCAAGAAAGCCCAGAAGCTGCGGCTGATCCATCCGCTCGACCACAACTACTACGAAGTCTGCCGGACCAAGCTCGGCTGGGGCAGCAAGTTGGGTGGTGGAGGCGACTGATGCTCGATCCCGCGCGTAGCTACGACCTGATCGGTGACGTGCACGGTTGCGCTCTGACCCTTGAGCACTTGCTCGACCGGCTCGGTTATCACAAACAAGGCGGCGTCTGGCGCCATGCCTCGCGCATGGCGGTGTTCGTTGGCGACATCATCGACCGCGGCCCGCGGATTCGCGAGGCACTGCACATCGTCCACGACATGGTCGAGGCCGGTCAGGCACTGTGCATCATGGGCAATCATGAGTTCAATGCGCTGGGCTGGAGCACGCCGGCCCCGGCGGGCAGCGGCAAGCAGTTCGTCCGCGAACACACCCCGCGCCACGCCCGCTTGCTGGGTGAAACCCTGACTCAGTTCGAAGGCCATCCGGCCGACTGGCATGACTTCCAGCAATGGTTCTATGAGATGCCCTTGTTCGTCGATGCCGGGCGTTTCCGGGTGGTGCATGCCTGCTGGGATGGGGGCCTGATCGAACCGTTGCGGGCTCTATTCCCCGACGGTTGCGTCGATGAGCATTTCCTCCAGGCCTCCGCCGTGCCCGGCAGTTTCGCGTGCACCGTGTTCGACCGCCTGTTGCGCGGCACCGACATGCGCCTGCCCCATGGGCTGACCATGACCAGCGGCGATGGCCTGACGCGTTCGTTTTTCCGTACCAAATTCTGGGAAGACGACCCGCAAACCTACGGAGACATCGTGTTCCAGCCCGACGCCTTGCCCGATCCAGTGGCCCGCACGCCGCTTTCGTCTACCGAGAAAAATACCTTGCTGCGTTATGGCATCGACGAACCGTTGCTGTTCGTTGGCCACTACTGGCGCAGCGGTAAACCGGCGCCGATTCGTCCGAACCTGGCCTGCCTCGATTACAGCGCCGTGCTCTACGGCAAACTGGTGGCCTATCGCCTGGATCAGGAAACGCGGCTCGATCCGCATAAATTCGTCTGGGTCAATGTCGAGCGGCCAGAGGTTTTGCAATGAGAGGGATGTTGCAATGAGTGCTGTAGCGGTATTACGGCTGCCGCTGGCGGTGGACCTGAGCGGCTTCGTCAAATTGCTGCAACGCATGCAGGTACCGCATCGGGTCAGTGAAGAGGCAGGCGAGCAGGTGTTGTGGGTGCCGGACAACATCAGCGAGGACGTGCGCGCCTTGTATGAGCGTTTTCCGGCGGGCGACCCTGATCAGCAGCTGGACATTCCGGTGGCGCAAACCGTTCGCCGTCCGGGTTTCGTCGAGCAGGTCCGCTACGCCAAGGCCACCGCGCTGGTGTTGCTGCTGAGTCTGCTGGTGGGCGCGCTGACGATGTTGGGCGACAACTTCAACACCATGCGCTGGTTCACCTTCCTCGATTTTCGCGTTGTCGGCGAGTACATCCATTTCACGCCATTGGCCGACAGCCTGGCGGCGGGGCAGTGGTGGCGTCTGGTCTCGCCGATGCTGATCCACTTCGGCATCCTGCACCTGGCCATGAACGGCATGTGGTACTGGGAGCTGGGACGGCGCATCGAATCGCGCCAGGGCAGCATCAACCTGGTCGGCCTGACCTTGCTGTTCAGCCTGGTGTCCAACTACACCCAATACCTTTTCAGTGGCCCGAGCCTGTTTGGCGGCTTGTCCGGGGTGCTGTACGGCCTGCTCGGGCACTGCTGGATCTTCCAGCTGCTGTCGCCGAACGCCGCTTATCGCCTGCCCCGTGGGGTGCTGGTGATGATGCTGGTCTGGCTGCTGCTGTGCCTGTCCGGGCTGGTCTCGATGATCGGCTTCGGTGAAATTGCCAACGCGGCCCATGTCAGCGGGCTGCTCGTCGGATGCTTGACCGGTTTGTTGGGTGGTTTGTACAACCGCCGTAAACTGGCCGTCTGAAACAGTTTATGTAAATAGAGAACGCGGAGACCCAATGTCCTCTTTTAACGAAATGATCAAGAACATCACCCCGGACATCTACCAGAGCCTGAAACTGGCGGTGGAAATCGGTAAATGGTCCGACGGTGGCAAGCTCACCGCCGAGCAACGCGAACTGTCGCTGCAAGCGATGATCGCCTGGGAAATCCAGAACCTGCCCGAGGAAGAGCGTACTGGCTACATGGGCCCGCAGGAATGTGCGTCGAAGTCGATCGAAGTGCCGAATATCCTGTTCAAGTCGGATGCCATCCATTGATCGAGATTGGCCGCGGTGCAATCAGTAAAATGTCGGCGCGCCTGGACGGGCCGAACGTGCAGTACGCATTTCGTCTAGGCGACGTCGAGGTACCGGTCAATCCGTTGATCGGCACCACGGTGCGCCTGGAATTCCTGGGGGCGATCCACTGCATCCATTGCGGACGCAAGACCAAAACCAGTTTCAGCCAGGGTTACTGCTACCCGTGCATGACCAAGCTGGCCCAGTGCGATGTCTGCATCATGAGCCCGGAACGCTGCCATTTCGACGCCGGCACCTGCCGGGAGCCGGAGTGGGGCGAGAAGTTCTGCATGACCGATCACATCGTCTACCTGTCGAATTCATCCGGGGTCAAGGTCGGGATCACTCGCGCCACCCAGTTGCCGACCCGTTGGATCGATCAGGGCGCCAGCCAGGCGTTGCCGATCATGCGCGTCGCGACCCGCCAGCAATCGGGGTTCGTCGAGGACCTGTTCCGCAGCCAGGTGGCCGACAAGACCAACTGGCGTGCGTTGCTCAAGGGCGATGCGGTTTCTGTGGACCTGGCCGGGGTTCGCGATCAACTGTTCGACAGTTGCGCCGAAGGTCTGCTCGCGTTGCAGGATCGATTTGGCCTGCAGGCGATTCAACCTGTCAGCGATGTCGAACCGCTGGAGATCCGCTACCCGGTCGAGCAGTACCCGGCCAAGATCGTCAGCTTCAACCTGGACAAACAGCCCATTGCCGAAGGCACGTTGATGGGGGTCAAGGGCCAGTACCTGATCTTCGATACCGGCGTGATCAACATTCGTAAATACACGGCCTACCAGCTCGCCGTGCATCAGTAAGGACTCCAGCATGCGCACCGAACAACCGAAGATGATCTACCTCAAGGACTATCAGGCGCCTGAGTACCTGATCGACGAAACTCACCTGACCTTCGAGTTGTACGAGGACCACAGCCTGGTCCATGCGCAACTGGTGATGCGCCGCAACCCCGAGCGTGGCCCGGGCTTGCCGCCGCTGGTGCTGGACGGTCAGCAACTCGACTTGTTGTCGGTGACCCTGGCCGACCGCGAACTGACGGCTGCCGACTATCAGCTGACCGAGAATCACCTGACGTTGCACCCGACCAGCACCGCCTTTACGGTCGACACCAGCGTACGCATCCACCCGGAAACCAACACCGCGCTGGAAGGCCTGTACAAGTCCGGCACCATGTTCTGCACCCAGTGCGAGGCCGAAGGCTTCCGCAAGATCACCTATTACCTCGACCGTCCGGACGTGATGAGCACCTTCACCACCACCGTGGTCGCCGAGCAGCACAGCTATCCGGTGCTGCTGTCCAACGGCAACCCGATCGCCTCAGGACCTGGCGAAGATGGCCGGCACTGGGCGACCTGGGAAGACCCGTTCAAGAAGCCTGCGTACCTGTTCGCGTTGGTGGCCGGTGACTTGTGGTGCGTCGAAGACACCTTCACCACCATGACCGATCGCGTCGTGGCGCTGCGCATCTACGTCGAACCGGAAAACATCGACAAGTGCCAGCACGCCATGAACAGCCTGAAGAAATCCATGCGCTGGGATGAAGAGGTCTATGGTCGCGAATACGACCTGGACATCTTCATGATCGTCGCCGTGAACGACTTCAACATGGGTGCAATGGAGAACAAGGGTCTCAACATCTTCAACTCCAGCGCCGTGCTGGCCAAGGCCGAAACCGCCACCGACGCTGCGCACCAGCGGGTCGAGGCGATCGTGGCCCACGAGTACTTCCACAACTGGTCGGGCAACCGCGTGACCTGCCGCGACTGGTTCCAGTTGTCGCTCAAGGAAGGCTTTACCGTATTCCGCGATTCGCATTTCTCCGCCGACATGAACTCGGCCACGGTCAAGCGCATCCAGGACGTGGCTTACCTGCGCACCCACCAGTTCGCCGAAGATGCCGGCCCCATGGCCCACGCGGTGCGCCCGGACAGCTTCATCGAAATTTCCAACTTCTACACCCTGACCGTGTACGAAAAGGGCTCGGAAGTGGTCGGCATGATCCACACCTTGCTCGGCGCCGAAGGCTTCCGCAAAGGCAGCGACCTGTACTTCGAACGCCATGACGGCCAGGCCGTGACCTGCGATGACTTCATCAAGGCCATGGAAGACGCCAACGGTGTCGACCTGACCCAATTCAAACGCTGGTACAGCCAGGCCGGCACGCCGCGTCTCGCCGTCAGCGAGTCCTACGACGCGGCGGCGAAGACCTACAGCCTGACGTTCCGCCAGAGCTGCCCGCAAACCCCAGACAAAGTTGAAAAACTGCCGTTCGTGATTCCGGTCGCCCTCGGTCTGCTGGACAGCAAGGGTGTTGAAATGCCTCTGCGTCTTGCCGGTGAAGCAGCCGCGCAAGGCACTTCGCGAGTCATTTCCGTGACCGAGGCCGAGCAGACGTTCACCTTCGTCGACATCGCCGAACAGCCGCTGCCATCGTTGCTGCGTGGCTTCTCGGCACCGGTGAAGCTCAGCTTCCCGTACAACCGCGACCAATTGATGTTCCTGATGCAGCACGACAGCGACGGATTCAATCGCTGGGACGCCGGTCAGCAATTGTCGGTGCAGGTGTTGCAGGAACTGATCGCCCAGCAACAGAAAGGCGAAGCGCTGGTGCTCGATCAGCGTCTGGTGTCGGCCTTGCGCACTGTGCTGTCCGATGAGTCGCTGGATCAGGCGATGGTCGCCGAAATGCTTTCGTTGCCGAGCGAAGCCTATCTGACCGAAATCAGCGAAGTGGCGGATGTCGAGGCCATTCACATCGCCCGCGAATTTGCCCGTAAACAACTGGCTGACGCGTTGTTCGAAGGGCTGTGGCTGCGTTATCAGGCCAACCGTGACCTGTCGAAGCAGACCCCGTATGTGGCCGAAGCCGAACATTTCGCTCGTCGTGCGTTGCAGAACATTGCGTTGTCGTACCTGATGCTCAGCGGCAAGCCGCAAGTGCTGGCGGCAACGCTGGAGCAGTTCGATGCGTGCGACAACATGACCGAGCGCTTGACTGCGCTGGCGGTTTTGGTCAATTCGCCATTCGAGGAACAGAAAGCCAAGGCACTGTCCGGTTTCGCCGCGCACTTCAGCGACAACCCGCTGGTCATGGATCAGTGGTTCAGCGTCCAGGCCGGCAGCGTATTGCCAGGTGGTCTGGAGCGGGTCAGGGCGTTGATGCAGCATCCGGCGTTCAACATCAAGAACCCGAACAAGGTGCGCGCGCTGATCGGTGCGTTCGCCGGGCAGAACCTGATCAACTTCCACGCGGCGGATGGTTCCGGGTATCGCTTCCTCGCGGATCTGGTGATTGAGCTGAACGGGTTCAATCCGCAGATTGCTTCTCGCCAGTTGGCGCCTTTGACTCGGTGGCGCAAGTATGACGCTGCGCGTCAGGCGTTGATGAAAGGGGAGCTGGAGCGGATTCGGGCTTCGGGGCAATTGTCGAGTGATGTGTTTGAGGTGGTCAGCAAAAGCCTGGCTTGATCGGCTGAGCGTTCCCACAGGTGTTCCCCCGAACCCTGTGGGAGCTGGCTTGTCGGGTCGCCGCATCGCAGCGAAGGCGGCCTCCGCGGATGTACCCAATCCCTGTGGGAGCTGGCTTGCCAGCGATGGCGGCCTGACAGCCGACCTGAATGTTGTTGACCGAGTACATATCCATTCCTGCGGTAACGGCCACTGGCGGTTTCGCCCTTACGGCGAGTCACTTGGAAGAGCCCCAAGTAACCAAGGGCTCTTGCCCC